>NZ_LLZN01000036.1 GCF_001509795.1 Streptomyces sp. NRRL WC-3605
GGCGGAGTGAAGGGTGTCGGGGTGGTCTTCGCCCAGGACGCGGCGGCGGCGCTCCAAGACGTCCTCGCTCATTCGGCGGGCCTCGATGTGCTCTCCAAGCTTGCTCACAATGTTGGCTAGGTTCTGGGCGGAGTGAAGGGTGTCGGGGTGGTCTTCGCCCAGGACGCGGCGGCGGCGCTCCAAGACGTCCTCGCTCATTCG
>NZ_LLZN01000037.1 GCF_001509795.1 Streptomyces sp. NRRL WC-3605
CAACCCCTACGGCACCTCCCACGCCGACGGCCAGGGCACCAACCCCGTCGACGACACCACCCGCACCGCCGCCCGCATCCAAGCCGAACGCGTCGTGAACATGGCGGCGAAGCTCAAGGCGGCGGCCGAGTCCGGCTTCCAGGCCGAAGCCGAGTTCCCCGCCGAGGCCGAACTCCGGGCCGGGGTCGACGCCGAGCCCCGCGCCAGGGCTGAATCGCGCGCCGAGGCCGGGCTCGGCACCGCACCCACGAGCCCGCGGCGCTGGTGGCAGCGTCGTCGCTAGCGGGAACGCCTTCGCCCTTTCCCCTGTCCTCCGGCTCGGCAACATTCCAAGCTTGGGTGAGAAGCCCTCGGACAGTGCGGGCGGTGGGGCAGTGTGAGACAGGTGCCGTGGCCGGTGAGGAACGGCCTTCGTTCACCGGCACGGCAACCTGCACAGGGCCCACACATCACGGTCCGAACGACCCCATGCTGGGAAACGTGTGAGTGACCGCCGGGCATCACCGCAGGTGAGAGGTCGTGTCGGTCTGACGGGGGAGGACCCGACGCGACCTCCGAGACACATATCGGCAAGTAGGTGACACCTGGCCTGGCCGAGATCGGTGGTTGATTCACGTAACGTACGCGTGAAACCGGAAGCCGACCATGGTCTGCGACACCTGTTCACCAGCAGGATGTGCGGGCCCGGCTTGTGCCGGGATCGTTCCTGGAGGCGGATCGCCACGGGGCCGGTCGCGCCACGGTGCCGGGAGGGGAGCCCACGCATTGCGACGGGCGGCCTTGCAAGGCCCGCTCGCCGGTCGCGAACGTGGGCGGCGCGGTGACTGCGCCCGCGGGCGCGGTGATGCCCGCTGCTCTGCCCTCTTCGGCGATGTGGTCGCGACGCACGCACCGACGACCGCCCACCCCCGATTCCTCGTAAGGATCAGCGTCTTGCACAAAAGAAGGAAACGTCTGCGTCTCCCCGGCCTGATCGCGGCGGCCGCGCTGGCCGCGGGCGGCCTCGCCACCGCGCACTTCTCCGCACTCGCCGACACCCCCGACGCATCGAGGCAGCAGGAGTTCGCCTCGGCCGCAGCCGAGTACGACGTCCCCGTCGGTGTCCTGCTCGGCGTGGCGTACCAGGAGTCCGGCTGGGATGCCCATGGCGACCATCCCAGCGCAGGGGGCGGTTACGGCCCCATGCACCTCACCGATGTCACCCCGGCCATGATGGCCGGTGGCGACGCGGGCGCGGCCGGGCGCGGCGATCTCGCCTCCCTGACGGCCGACCCGGCCCTGCACACCCTCCGCGCCGCGGCGAAGCTGACCGGGCTGTCGGAGGACACCCTCCGCCGGGACCCCGCCGCGAACATCCGCGGCGGGGCGGCGCTCCTCGCCTCGTATCAGGCGAAGGTGACCGGCGACACGCCCTCCGACGCGTCCGAGTGGTACGGCGCCGTGGCCCGTTACAGCCAGTCGACGCACCAGAAGGGCGCGCAGGTCTTCGCCGACCGCGTCTTCAGGACGATCGCCAAGGGTGCCGCCGCGGTGACGAACGACGGCGACCGGGTCCGGCTGGCGGCCGACCCCACGGTCCGTCCCAGGACCGCGCAACTGGAGCGGCTGCACCTCAAGGTGTCGAAGACCACCGCCACCGAGTGCCCGTCCGTCGTGCAGTGCACGTTCGTAGCGGGCTCCCCGGCCGGTGTGCAGGTCGCCGATCGACCCGCCGACGGCATCAGGATCGACACCATCGTCATCCATGACCTGGAGGCGTCCTACGAGGCGGGCGTCAACGGCCTGGCCCAGCCGACCAATTCCGCGGCGACGCACTACGTGATGCGGTCGTCCGACGGTGCGGTGACGCAGATGGTGCCGACGAAGGACATCGCCTTCCATGCCGGCAACTACTCCACGAACATGCACTCCATAGGCATAGAGCACGAGGGGTACGCCGCACAGGGCGCCGCCTGGTACACCGAGGCGCAGTACGAGGCCACCGCCGACCTGGTGAAGTACCTGTCGGCGCGGTTCGGCATACCCCTGGACCGGCAGCACATCCTGGGGCATGACAACGTTGCCGGACCGGCCGACGCCTATGTGTCGGGCATGCACTGGGACCCGGGCAACGGCTGGGACTGGGGCCACTTCATGCGGCTGCTCGACCGCCCGATCAGCGGGCTGCACGAGGTTCCCACCACGGGCTCGGTCGTCACGATCGCTCCGCCGTTCGCCGACAACTCGCAGACCGTGAACATCTGCCCTGCGGACGACCCGACCGGCGCCGTCACCGCCTGCACGGACAAGCAGCAGGCGTCGAACTTCGTCTACCTGCGCACCGCGCCGGACGACAGCGCTCCGCTCTTCGGCGACCAGGCCATCCACGGGACGGCCGCGGGCACGAACCGGATCAACGACTGGGGCAGCACCGCCCAGGCCGGCCAGCAGTTCGTCGTCGCAGGCGTCCAGGGCGACTGGACCGCGATCTGGTTCAGCGGGGCGAAGGTCTGGTTCCACAACCCCGATGGCAAGAACGCCAAGACCGCGACCGGCGTGAAGATCATCCGGCCTGCGGGCAGCGCCTCGGTGGCCGTCTACGGTCAGAGCTACCCGGACGCGGCCGAGTACCCGGCCGGTCTGAGCCCGTCCAAGCAGGCGCCGCTCAGCATGTACACCGTCCCGGCGGGCCAGGCGTATGTCGCCACCCAGGCCCCGGCCGTCACCGACGACTACTTCAAGAGCAGCCAAACGGTCGTCCTCGGTGGAAAGAAGATGTACACGGTCCAGTACAACCACCGTGTCGCGCTGGTCTACGCGAACGACGTCACGGCCACTCCCGTGACGCACCACTGGGAGAACGGCGGGGAGTAGGCGCCGCCCCCTGGGGGCCCTGTTCCGGTGCGACACGCCGGTCGGGGCCCCCGCTCCCGTTGAACCGGGTCCGGGGGGACAGGGCCGCCCGTCCTCACGCCGGCGCGGGCGGCGATTCGCCGTTCCGGAGCGGCCGTCATGCGGCTGCGGAGAGTGCCGTCTGGTCGCCGGCCCCCAGGAGCGCCAGGCAGCTCTGCCAGAGGCTGTGCAGCCGGGCGGGGTTGTTGTACAGCTTGGCGAAGAGAACCTGCCCTTCGAGTTGGGCGACGACGGACCGGGCCGCCTCCCGGGTGTCGGTCAGCGTCAGTTCGCCGCGCTCCCGAGCCTCGGTGATCACCGCGTCGACCATGTCCACCTCGGCCTCGAAGATCTCCTGCAGTCGCAGGCGTATGGCGTCGGCCTGGTTGCTCATCTCCAGCGAGAGGTTCCCGAACATGCAGCCCAGGACCGCCCCGTAACTGCCCTGGCCGGCCCGCTGGCCTTCTTCTGTGGCCTCCAGCAGCTCTCGCAGCCGCAGCAGGGGGTCGCCGTCGCCGTGCAGAATGCGTTCCCAGTCGTGTCGCTCGGCGGCCCAGTGCGCGTCGATCACCGCGAGCGCGAGGGTCTCCTTGGACTCGAAGAAGTAGTAGAAACTCCCCTTCGGTACCCCGGCCGCCTTGCAGATCTCGGCAACGCCCAGGGCCGAGTAACCGCGCTGTTCGAGCAGTGTCCCAGCAGCGGTGAGGATCTTTGCCTTTGCATCACTTGTTCGCCCCATACCACAAGTATACGACCGCTCGTCTACTAACGTCAGGTCTGCGGTCGGCAACGCTGTCGACCGGCCCTGACCAGTGCACATGGGAGGAAGGGGCTCCCAGTAGAAAGAAAAGCCGTCCTTCCTTCGCTCCCGGGGCGGGCTCAGTCTGTCCGCATGGGAAGCAGGCGGAACACCGACGTGGCGGCTCCCGGCGCCAGCTGTGAACCGGCGGTCGAGCCCCGGCCCGCCGGCGGCCGTGCGGCGCAGGCGGCAGGAGAAGCCGCACGCTCACCGTGGGTGCACGTCCTGCGGGCCGCGGCCGCGCTCGCGGCCGGTATGGGCGTCGGACGGTTCGTGTACACCCCGATCCTCCCGCTGATGCACGCCCGGGCCGGACTGTCCGCCGCAGCCGGAGCGAACCTCGCGACCGTCAACTACGCGGGCTATCTGGTCGGCGCCCTGGCCGGCACCTTCGCCCCGCGACTGGTGCGCTCCTCGGCGGTCCTGCGCGGCTGTCTGCTCGCACTGGTGGCGTCCCTGGCCGGGATGGCGCTGACCCGCAGCACCGCCGTCTGGCTGCTCCTGCGTCTGGGTGCGGGAGCCTTCAGCGCGATGATCTTCGTCATCGCCGCCAGTTCGCTGCTCAGCCACCTGCGTGAGCACCCGGCCCATCTGCCCGGCTGGGCCTTCGGCGGGGTGGGGGCGGGCATAGCGCTCTCCGGTCTGCTCGTCCTCGTGCTGCGTACGGTCGGCACGTGGCGGACCGCGTGGTGGGCCTCCGCGGCGCTGGCCGGGCTGCTCACGCTCGCCGCCTGGGGTTTGCGTCCGGAGCCCGCCACCGTGCGGTCCCCGGCGTCGGAGCCGGGGACCCATCCCGGCGGGCCGCGGACGCACCGCTGGTTCAGCGCGCTGTTCGCGTCCTACGCGCTGGAGGGCATCGGCTACATCATCGCCGGTACGTTCCTGGTGGCGGCGATCAACCAGACCTCGCCCGGCTGGATCGGCAGTGGAGCGTGGGTGCTGGTCGGACTGGCGGCGATCCCGTCCGCGGCCCTGTGGGCCGGGCTGGGTCGCCGTTGGTCCCGGCCCGACCTGCTGCTCGCCGCCCTCGCGGTGCAGGCGGTGGGTATCGCCCTGCCCGCGCTGGTCGGGGGAGTGGCGGCCGCGTTGATCTCGGCCGTGTTGTTCGGCTCCACTTTCATCGGCGTGAGCACACTCGCCCTGGGAACCGGTGCGCACCTGCGCTTCCCACGCGCAGTGGCCCTGCTGACCGCCGGCTACTCGGTCGGGCAGATCATCGGCCCGCTGGCCGCCGGCCCTCTTGTGCGACACGGCTACCACCAGGCGCTGCTCCTCGCCGCCGTCGTGGTGCTCGCCGCGGCGCTCACCGCCTTCCTGCTGCGCATCGGCTTTCCGCACACCCTGCCGGAAGCGCGCACGCCACGGACGGGCGCCGACGCGGCCACGGAGGCGGGGGCGCCGTCCGGCACCTCTTCGCCGGAGGCCGGGACGGCCGCCGAAGCCTGACCGAGCCGGGCGCGCCGGCCGGGGGAGGACGTGCACCACGCCGCTCCGCACCGGACTCGTTTGCTTGACGCAGCAAGTAATGATTATGCTTGTTCCGTCAATCAAATTGAGGGGGTATCGACGTGGACACCCACACCACCACGACGCGCGACGCCGCGGTCGACGCAACCGTTCCTCCGGTCCGCGACGGGCGCGCCGAGGTCGCACGCGACACGCGACTGACCGCAGTCCTGCGGCAGTTGGCCACGGGTGCGGCGGCGGTCGCGATGCTGCACGCAGCCGTACTCGGCGTCTTCTCCCACGGCGAGCCGTACCCCGATCTGGTCTGGCTGAGCACAGGGGACGTGATGGCCTCCCTCTACGTGCTCCTGCCCTGGCCGCTGACCGCGCTGGTCCTGCTGTGGCTCGCGAACCAGCGCCCCGCCCTCTACGCCCGCGCCGCGGTAGCCTTGCTGCTCACCAGCGCGGCCGGGCTCGCCCACGCCGCCTGGACGACCCTCGCGGACCTCCCGGCGCACGAAGGCAGTCTCCTCCGGGAGTACCTGGCGCTGCCGGGCGCTCTGACCGGCTGGTACCTGCTGACGGCCGTCACGACGGCGGTCGCCCTCCCTTCGCCCCGTGCTCGGATCGCCGTCGCGACGACGGGTGCGGGTGCCGTCGTCACATCCGTCCTGACCTCCGCCGATCCCTTGCGCGCAGCCCTGTTCGCCGTCGGAGTACCGCTGCTGGCCTGGTGGGTCGCGGGTCGCTTCCCGGGGTATCGGACGGAGCCCCGCCGACGGCAGGCGGATGCCTGGGACCCGCGGGGCCGGGTGGTCGCCCATCGAACTCCGACCCGGACTCGGACCGCGACCCGGACCCGGACGCCGGTCCGGTGCCCCGTCCGGCGCACCGCGCCGACCCGGCAGGCGGGCTGAAGGCATGCACCTCGACGCCGTCATCGAGGCGGCCGGATGGTGGTCGTACGCCGTGGTGTTCGCCCTGACGGCCGCCGAGACCAGCGCCTTCGTCGGACTGCTGGTGCCGGGGGAGTCGGCCGTCCTGCTCGCGGCGGCGGTCAGCGGCCACGGCGGTCCGGACGTCGCTCTGCTGGCGGCCGTCGTGGTCGCGGGCGCCGTCACCGGTGACAACCTCGGCTTCGCCCTCGGCCGCCGATGCGCGAAGCGCCCCGGCCATCGCTGGACGCCCAGGATCCCGGGACGCCACCGTGACGGACGGCTACGGACCTTCCTCACCGGCCACAGCGGTGCGGCCCTGTTCACCGGCAAGTTCATCGGCTTCGCCCGTACGTTCCTGCCCTACCTCGCCGGCTCCTCGGGCATGCCGTACCGGCGCTTCGTCCTCTACAGCACCGCCGGGTCACTGGTCTGGGGCACGGGCACGGTCCTGGTCGGTCACTTCGCCGGCTCCGCCGCCATCGAGCTGCTCCACAACGCGGGCCTGATCGGAGTCGCGGTGCTGGCCGTCGTGATCGTCGCGGCCCTTGCCGTCCTGCGGCTCCGGACGCGCCGCCGACGGCGCCCCACCAGGTCGGCCGTCGTGGCGTCCGGTGGCCCACGGCATCGGTCACCCCGCCAGGACACCGTCCACCCCACACACGCACAGGAGAGACAGTGATGCGATTCGAGGCCGCGGAGTGGGCCGTCGTGCCCATGAACACCCCCTGGGCCACCGACCCGGACATCACCGGGGCCAAGGCCGCCCATCTGGCGCGCGCCGCTGACGAGGGGCTGCCCGTGCTGCCCGGTTTCGTCCTGGTGCCCGCGACGCGCACGCGCAGCGCCCTCACCGGGGACGAGGCGCTGCGCGGTGCCTGGCGGACGCTGGCCGGCGGGGACGGCCGGGAGCCCCTCGTGGTCCGTTCCTCCTCCCTCTACGAGGACACCGAGAACTCCTCCATGGCCGGACGCTTCGACTCCGTGCTGGACGTACGGGGCTGGGACGACTTCGTCACCGCCGTGCGGACGGTCCTGTCCTCCGCACGGCGCGTCAGGCCCCTGCGTCCGGCACCGCACGACCTGCCCGACGACGGCATGGCGGTTCTGGTGCAGCCGATGCTCAAGTCGGCCGTCGGCGGTGTGATGTTCGGCGCCGACCCGGTCGAGGGGCGCACCGACCGCATCCTCGTGAACGTGGTTCGGGGCGGCCCCGACCAGCTCGTCGACGGCAGCACGCGGGGCGTCCGGTACCAGCTCACCCGGCGCGCCCGGCTCGTGGGCGGTGCCTCCGCGGCCGGGCTCCTCACGCGGGGACAGCGACAGCGCCTGGTGGGCCTGGCCAGGACGGCCGAGCGGGTCTTCGGCGGTCCGCAGGACATGGAGTTCGGCTTCGGCCCCGACGGCGCGCTCTGGCTGTTCCAGGCCCGGCCCATCACCGCCATGCCCCCGCGTCCTCCGCGTGGCGCCCGCCTGCTCGGCCCCGGTCCGGTCGCGGAGACCCTCCCCGGCGTGCTCCAGCCGCTCGAGGAGGACCTGTGGATGGCACCCATGTCCCACGGCCTGACCGTGGCCCTCGACATCGCCGGTGCCGCGCCCCGGCGCCGGCTGCGCAGGGTCCCCGTGGTGATGTCGGTGCAGGGCCGGGCGGTGGCAGATCTGCGTCTGCTGGGCAGCGCGCCCTCCGCGCACCCCTTCCTCGACCGGATCAACACCGCCAACGGGGCGCGACGGGCGGCCGCGGCCTGGCGCGTGGGCCGGCTGCGCTCCGCGCTGCCGCTGCTGGCGGTCGACGTCATGGCGGACGTCGACCGCGCCCTGGCGGGCTTCCCGCCGCCCGGTGACATGCTGGGCGGCCGCCTCCTCGACGCCGTCGCCTGGGGCCGGCAGGCGCTGTCCGCCCTGCACGCCCAGGAATCCCTCGCCGGCGCCCTGCTCGGCGCGGGAAGCGGTGCGACGGCTGCAGGGGAGGCACTGGCGGAGCTGGCCGAGGGCCGGGCCCGAGGGCTCGGCGACGACGAGCTGATCGCGCGCAACCCGGTCCTGCTGTCGCTGCTGCCACCCGCACTCGCCGGCCGCGCGGCGCTCCCGCGGGTCGACGACGTCACGTCGCTGCCCCGGGGGGTCGACGCCCTGCCGGTGCGCGAGGGATTGCGGCTGCGCGTGCGCTGGGTCCAGGAGATGCAGATCCGGATGCTCGCGGTGTTGGCTCGCCGGCTGTGGCCCGAGCAGGGAGATGCGGCCCTGTCCCGCCTGGCCCTGCTGCGCTGGGACGAGCTGGTACGGGTCGCCCGGGGCGAGGGCTTGCCGCCCGGGCTGGACGAGAGAGTTCCGCGCCCGGACAGCGGTGTCCTGCCGGCCGCGTTCCGGCTGGCCGACGGTGCCGTGGTCGCCGAGCGGCCGGCCCGTCCGGCGGCACCGGACCAGGGAGAGGGCGCGGGCGGCGGCTTCGGCGCCGGCACGGCCTGGCACGGGCGGGGGGAGCGCCCCGAACGGCCCGTGCTGGTGGTGGAGTTCCTGGACCCCGCCCTGGCGCCGCTGCTGCCGGGCCTGGCCGGACTCGTGGCGCGGACGGGGAGCCCTCTGTCGCACCTCGCCGTCCTGGCACGCGAACACCGGGTGCCCACTGCGGTCGGCGTCGCCGACGCGACCACGCGCTTCCCCGCAGGCACGCCCTTGGCCGTCGACGGCGGCACCGGGGCCGTGACCGTACCCGGCCTGCCCCACCCTTCCTCCGCACCGACCGCGACACGACAGGAGCCGGCCGCATGAAGGTCCTGAAACTGGCCGGGTACGCCTTCGGCGGACTGTCCGGCCTCTATGCCGCCTACTACACGGTCCTCTACCTGACCCGCTGGGAATGGCAGCGGGCCCTGATCTCGGCCACGCTCTTCCTGATCATCGAAGTGCTCCTCGCCACCGTCCTGCTGCTCGCCCGCCTCGCCCGTCTGAACAGCCGGCTGGACGAGTCCGTCTCGCGCATGGAGGACGTCCGCAGTCGGCTGGAGCAGACCAGGAATCCGGTCCGGGGCCGCTTCGACTGGCTGGCCCCCGCCGAGCCGAGCGGACTGAGCGGAACCCACCGCACCTTTGTCTTCGTGCCGGTGCTCATGGTGGCCGGCGCGGCGCTGTCCGGCCTTGCGACGATCCTCCAGAAGGTCGCGGGAGCCACGGTGGGCCGAGGTGCGGAGCGGCGGCTCGCCGGGCGCCTCACGGCTCTGACGGTTCCGTCGGTCGCCGGGACGGACTCGCTGGAGAGCCGGCCCGCGGTGCCGCCGGCCCACCCGGCGAGGCGGGCGACGGCGGTCGCGGCAGTCGCCGGAGGTCTGCTGCTCGTCCCGGTCCTGTGGTCCGCCCTCGCCGACGCCACCCAGACAAGGCCCGAGCCCGCTCCCCGTGCGGCGCGCAGCACGGTCACCTTCAAGTTGGAGACCCGCGGGACTCTGAGCGGTGACACCCGGCTCGCCGCGCACGACCTGTGGCAGACCTGCCGCCGCTCCACCGCCGCCCTCAACGAGGACGCCCACCTGAAGGAGGTGCGCGACGGCGTCTACGTGGGCGTCATCCGCCCCGCCCTGCCCTCGCACGACATGATGCGGCTGCGCGGCTGCATCCAGGACGCCAACACCAACCGGACCAGCGCGGTCGTGCTGCGCTGAGCGGCCTGACGCGCGTTTCGACGCCGGCCCCGGTGCCGGCTGGGCGGTCCCGCCCTCTGCTGCGGGACGGGCCCGCGGAGGTGCGGCCGGTGCCCCTGGAGCCCGAACCGGAGATGATGGGACAGGAGAGGCGCCGGCCCGCCTCGCCGGAACGTCTCCACGCGTGCGGCGGATCTTCTGCCGACGCCCAGCAGCACGCACCGCTGGAGGGAGCCCTCTCATGGCGAGCAGGACACCGGGAACAGACCAGGGGCGCGGCGGCCCCCGCGTCGTCCAGGGCTCCACCCCGGCGGAGGCCCTCAACCGTGCAGCTCGTGAGGCGAGGCACGGGCTGGACGCCGTGTCGGCGGCGGTCTACCTGATCGACGAGGACCAGGGCGCTCTGCGACTGGCGCTGGCCGGCGGGAGCGCGCCCTCGTTCTTCACGTTCCCCGGCCGGATGGCACTCGACCTGCCGTCCGCCACGGTACGCGCGTGGTCCACGGGCCGGGCGGCCGTACTGATCGACCCCGATCCCGCCGGCCCCGACCAGGAACACGTCCTCCCCTACCCGTACATCGCCCTCTCGGCGCCCGTCGCCACGGACGACCGACGCTTCGGAGTCCTCACCGTGCTGCGCGTGGAGACCGCCGGCGTCTTCTCCCGAGCCGAGACGCTGGTGCTGGAGGACATCGGGCGCCGGTTGGCCGCGGCCCTGGCTCACCTCGTGGACGAGGGCGCCGGCGTGGCGGCGGGACCGGTGCCGATGCTCGTTCCCGCGGAGGAGGAGGTGGACACGAGCGTGTGCACACCCGGATGGGGTGTGCCGGACGTTCCGGGGTCCTCGGGTACGAGCATGATGTTCCCGCTGAGGCGTCTGGCGGAGCTGCTCAACCGGGCCACCACCATGGACGACGTCGTGTCGGCGGCCCGGTACTGCGTGATGTCGTCACTGCGCGCCGACGCGCTGGTGCTGCTCACGGCACGTGAGGGCCGCTTGTGGGTGCTGGGCCACAGCGGTGACTCCATGGAGCTCGCCCGCAGGCTCCACGGTGCCGGGATGGACGACCGGACGCCGCCGGCCGCGGCGTTCCGCGGCCGGCCGCTGTACGTCACCGGGGAGCGGACCTCGCTCGTCGACGCGACGCCCGCCGGCGAGGCCCGCAGCGAGGCGTACCTGCCGCTCAGGGGGGACGGGCAGTTCGTCGATCTCCCCTTCGCCGTCCGCAGCCCGGTCGTGGCCGTGTGCTGTCTGGCCTTCTCCGGTCACCGCCGGTTCCCCTCCGAGGAGAGGGCGCTGCTCGGCATGATGGCGGGTCTGCTGGGGGCGGCCGTGGACCGCGTCGAACTGATCGCCGAGCAACGCGAGGCGGCCCAGCTGCTGCAGCGGTTCCTGCTGCCGGCACAACTGCCGGACCTGCCGCGGCTGGTCACCACGGCGCGCTACCGGCCCGCCGATGTCACCTCCAAGGTGGGCGGCGACTGGTTCGACGTGTTCAGGCTCGCGGACGACCGCGCGGTGCTGGTCATCGGCGATGTGGAGGGTCACGCGGTGGAGAGCGCCGCCGTCATGGGCCAGGTCCGCACCGCGATGGCGTCGTACGCCACCGAGGGCCATCGCCCCGCGGCGATGATCGACCGGACCGGAAGGGTGCTCGCCGAGCTGGGCACCGCCCTCACCGTCACCTGCTGCGTCGTGGCGCTGGACACGCTGGACGGCACCACGGAAGTGGCTCTGGCGGGACATCCCCCTCCTCTGGTCCGGCGCCGCGACGGGCGCATCGAGGCCCTGGACGCTCCGGCCAACGTGCCCCTGGGGGTGCCCATGATCCAGCCCTACGAGGCCCGGGAGCACACGCTGGAGGCCGGTTCGATCCTGATGCTCTACACCAACGGTCTCGTCTCCTCGAGGTCGGAGAGCCCGGAAGCCTGCGCGCGGGGACTGCTCGGTGCGACCGACGCCGCGCCCACGCAGCATCTGGAGGATCTGGCCGAGAGGATCGTCTCGGAGGTCGTCACGCCGCAGCAGCGCCGTGACGACGCCGCCCTGCTGCTGGCTCGGTACGAGGGGGCGGGCCGCCAGGAAGAGCCGAGGGCCGCCGGGATGCACATCCGGCGACGCGATCTGCGGGGCGTCCGGACGGCCCGCGCGTTCGTGCACGACCAGCTCGGCTCATGGGGCCTCGGGGACATGTCGGACGTCGTGGAGCTGGCGGCCTCCGAGATCGTCACCAACGCGCTCATCCACGCCGGAAGCGACGTGGACCTGCGGTTGCGGATCTTCGAGGACCATCTGCGACTGGAGGTCCGCGACTCCGACACGAACCCGCCCATCCCCTCGTCGCTGTCGCTGACCGAGGAGGAGGCGCCCGAGGCCGAGCACGGCCGCGGCATGCTCATCGTGGAGTCCCTGGCCGACGAGTGGACCAGCTATCCCAACGGCCAGGGCAAGACGGTGGCCCTGAAGCTGGTGATTCCCCCGGGGTAGGGGGCGTTCGGGTCGGGTCCGCTCCGGCCACTGGACCTGCCGCCCGCCGCGCCCTCGGCAGGGGGCGGTCGGCTCAGGGGAGCATGATCGTCTTGGACTTCCTGATGACCTCTCCGGCACGGGCGGCCATGTCGTCGTCGACGGGCGGTGGAGTCTCGCCCGCCCGGGCGGGGACGCTGTGGTCCAGCATGAGCTGTTCCAGGCCGGGGGGCGTGTAGATGAACAGCAGTCTGGCAGCGTGGATCCGCCTGTTCTTGAAACCGTGCCTGATGCCCTTCGGCACGTGGATGAAGTCGCCTGCGACGGCGGTGAACTCATGGTCGCCGTCGACGAACTCCAGCTCGCCGTCCAGCACGTAGAAGGTCTCGTCCTCGTCCGTGTGCGCGTGCGGGATCGGGCCGCCTCCGGCGGGCACGGTGGCTTCGATGAAGCCCAGATGCCCGTTGGTCTGCGCGCCTGTCGCCTTGACCGTGTAGATGTCGTCCGCGGCCCAGACGGTCGGACCCTCGCCGGACGGCACGTACAGTGCGCCGCGCCGGTTCCACAGCGGATCGTCGGGTGCCACGTCCTCCAGCAGAAAACTCATGGGTCTCCGTTGCGTCGTTCCATGCCGGCCCCATCCGCTCCGGGTGGGCCGTGATGCTCATGTTCGACACCTACATTACTTGCTGAGGCAAGTATGTGTGACGGCGGCGTGTGAATGATTCGGGAAGACAACGGTGACCGCGCTCGGTGCGATGCGGCGGTCCGGGGCGCCTGGAGGGTCGTCGGCCCCGGTCGCGCGGCGCTCGGGGCGTCACCTGTCGGCGATGTGCTCGCCGAGGCGATACTCGAGGTCGCCGCGCTGCTGCATGCCCCGCTGGAGCAGCCGGCGGATCCGCTCCTGCGCCTCCGGCCAGGTCAGCGAAGCGCGGAAGGTGTCCTGGCCGGCCGTCAGGTCGTCCTCGGTCGGCAGGGTGGAACGATTGATCAGTGCCTTCACCTCGGCCAGCGGCCGCCGGTCGAAGGACGCGATGCGCGTGGCGAGGCGCTCCACATAGGCGTCCAGCTCGGCATCGGGCAGGGCACGGTTGATCCAGCCGTACCGCTCGGCCGTCTCGGCGTCGAAGTCGTCGGCGCCCGTGATGATCTCCAGGGCTCGGGCCCGTCCCACCAGCCGCGGAAGCCGTTCGGTGCCTCCGCCGCCCGGAGTGATCCCCGCCCCGACCTCCGGTTGGCCGAGAACGGCCCTCTCCCTGCTCGCGAATCGCATGTCGCAGGCGAGGAGGAACTCGTTGCCCACTCCCCGCGCCCGACCCCGCACCGAGGCGATGGTGAGCACCCTGGAGCGCGCCATGCGCGCGGCGACGTCCAGCCACGTGGGCCCCGTATAGGGCTGCTTCGGCGGCACCAGATCGAAGTGGGCGAGGAAGAAGTCGGGATCCGCGCTGTCGAAGACCACCACCTTGACGTCGTCGTCGGCGTCCATCTCGTCGACGAGCCCGCCGAGGGCGGCGAAGGTGTCGAAGGTGACGAGATTGATCGGGGGAGAGTCGAAGGTCACCCGCCAGTACGCCGGGGACCGTCGTTCCACTCTGAAGGGGGAGGAAGTATCCATTTCTGTACTTTATGTTCCTTGGTGGTTCGGGGGGTGGGCGAGATGCAGGGGTCGCGTCTCGTCACCTTTACAAGACAGTCCTGTCTGGTTCAGTGCCTTCGGGGAAGTCACCGTCGCGCCATCTGTGCCGCGGGCGCCGGTTCGGGGGTGAGGGCCGGCTGGGCCGGGAGGTCGCTGGACCGCACCACTGCCGTGTGCTCGACGCGGCGACCGCCGCGCAGCAGTCCGGTGAGTGCGACCAGGGCCAGCAGGACGACCGCCCCGCCGTACTCGCGGGTGGTCGGCACCAGGCCGCCGCCGTGCACCACGAGGAACCCGCCGATCACGGCCGGCACGCCGAGGCCCACGTAGCAGATGACGTACAGCAGGGACAGCACGCCCGCCCTCTCGTGGGGCTCGACCAGCGGCACGACCAGCCGGATGCCCCCTTGGAAGCCGGCCCCGAACCCGAAGCCGGAGATCGCCGCACCCACGAAGAACGTCGTCACGGCGAGGGGTCCGCCGTGCGAGGAGACGGACGCCAGAGTGATCAGGACCCCGACGATCAGTGAGGCGATGCCGGTGAACATGACCCTGCGGGTCGGCGTTCCGCGCAGCAGCAGCACGGCGAGCCCGGCGGAGGTCGCGAGCACGAAGAGGGGCAGGCCGCCCCACACCACGGAGTCGGAGTGGACCAGTGTCCGGATGACGGCCGGGCCCAGCGCGGCGTACAGGCCGGTCAGCGCCCATACGGCGAACATCACCGGCGCGGCGATGGCCACGGCCGGGCGGGCCGACCTGGGCAGCTTGAACTCGGGAGCCATGCTGGCCAGCGCACCGCGTGCGCGGGAGACGGTCTCGCCCATCGCGAGCACCGCCAGCGCCTGCAGCACGAACACGGCCAGCAGCACCAGGTAGACGAGGCGGGTCGGGGCCGGCAGGTACTGCACGAGCAGTGCGGAGACCAGGGCGCCGGCCGCGGTGCCGAGGGTGGGCGTGAGGGAGTTCAGGAAGCCGCCCCGGCGCGCGTCGATGTCGAGCATGCCGGCACCGAGAGCCCCGACCGCGGCGCCGGTGCTGATCCCCTGCAGGACGCGTGCGGCGAGCAGGGAGTTCACCCCGCCGGCCTCGGCGAACACCACCATCGCCAGCGCCTGGCCGAGCAGGGCGACCAGCAGCACCGGTCGCCGGCCCACGTGGTCGGAGATCTTTCCGAAGACCAGGAGCGAGAGGAGCACGGCCACCGCGTAGATGCCGAAGACGACGGTGACGGTGATGGGGGAGAACCCCCAGTGCTGCTGGTAGATCGCGTACAGCGGGGTCGGCGCGCTCGACGCCGCCAGCAGCGAGATCAGGATCGAGGCCAGCACGCCGATGGAGGCGGTGGGTCCGAGTCGGGCCTGGCGCGGGGCCGCGTGGGCGGGCGCCCGCCTCCTGGACGTGCTCAGCGAGACGGAACGAGGCCTGGGGGATGCGGAGCGCATGCGGTACTTCCCGGTCGTCGGGCTTGGGAACCCCATATTAGACAGGTCTGTCTAATATCGGAGCTCTCCGGACCGTGAGACATCTCGCAGTAAATCTCGCGGCCGCCGGGAATGAAGTGGCCTCGACCCCCGGCGCACCTCACCCGCCGTCAAGCAGGCGCTCGAAGGGCACGGGGTCGCTGTAGGGGTCCGGCACCTCCGGGGACTCACGGCGTCCCACCTCGACGGCGAGCTCGCCGGCCGCCCGCCCGATGCGGCGCACGAGCGGCTCCTCGGAGCCGCCGCTGCCCCATTCCTCCGTAGCGGCGAACACGGCGGTGGGCACGACCACCGCGCGCAGGTAGGCGAACATCGGGCGCAGAGCGTGTTCCAGGACCAGGGAGTGCCGTCCGGTGCCACCGGTGGCCGCGATCAGCACCGGCTTGCCCACCAGGGCGGTGTCCTCGATGCAGTCGAAGAACATCTTGAACAGCCCGCTGTACGAGGCGGTGAAGGTCGGGGTGACGGCGATCAGTCCGTCCGCCCTCGTGACCGTCTCGAACGCTCGCCGCAGTCCGTCCGAGGGGTAGCCCGTCGTCAGGTGGCCGACCAGGTCCTGCCCGTGCTCGGCCACCTCCACGGCGTCGACGTCGACCTGTGCGCCCTGCCCCTCCAGTTCCCTCCGGGCAGCCTCCGCGAGCCGGTCGGCCAGCATCCGGGTGGAGGAGGGCAGCCGCAGGCCGGCTGAGACGACAGCCAGGGAGCGTTTCATCGCCGGCCCTCCTCGGACGTCGCCCGCTCCTCGTCCGCGGCGCCGAGCCGCGGGTGCACGGGGGCGTCGGGGACCTGTGCCGGGCGGTCCTTCGCGAACTCCTCGCGGAGCACCGGAACGACCTCGCCCAGCAGCTCGATCTGCTCGAGCACCGTCTTGTGGGGGACGCCGATGCCGTCCACGACGAACAGCTGGCGCTGGTAGTCGCCCGCCGCGTGGTCGCGGTAGGTGAGCACGCGCTCCACCACCTCCTGCGGGCTGCCCGCGATCACCGCGGTCTGTGCCATGGTCTCCTCGAGGGACGGACCGCCTCCGTAGAGGGAGTGGGCGAAGTAGGGGCGGAACTCACGGACGGCGTCCTGCGAGTTGGGCCGGATGAAGAGGTGCGCGGCCAGTCCGACGATGCCCTCGTCCGCCGCACCGTGACCGTAGTGCTCGAAGCGGTTCCGGTAGAGCTCGACCAGGCGCCGGACGTGGTCCTTCGGCCAGAAGAGGTTGTTGTGGAAGAACCCGTCGCCGTAGTAGGCGGCCTGCTCGGCGATCTCGGGGCTGCGGATGGAGGCGTGCCACACGAACGGGGGCACGCCGTCCAGTGGGCGGGGAGTGGCGGTGAAGCCCTGCAGCGGTGTGCGGAACTTCCCCTCCCAGTCGACGACGTCCTCACGCCAGAGCCGGCGCAGCAGGGCGTAGTTCTCCACCGCCAGCGCGATGCCGTCGCGGATGTCCTTGCCGAACCAGGGGTACACCGGTCCGGTGTTGCCCCGGCCCATCATCAGATCGACCCGGCCGCCGGCGAGGTGCTGGAGCGTCGCGTAGTCCTCGGCGATCTTCACCGGGTCGTTGGTGGTGATCAGCGTCGTCGAGGTGGACAGCAGGATCCGCTCGGTGCGGGCCGCGATGTAGCCGAGGAGTGTGGTGGGGGAGGACGGTACGAAGGGCGGGTTGTGGTGCTCGCCCAGGGCGAAGACGTCCAGGCCCACGTCCTCGGCGAGCTTCGCGTATTCCACGATCGCGCGGATCCGTGAGTGTTCCGTGGGCGTCCGTCCGGAGACCGGGTCGCGTGCTACGTCGCCCACGCCGAAGATCCCGAATTGCATCGTCGATGTCCTGTCTGTTGTGCGGATCGTTCGTTCAGCGCTCGTGCGCGGCGCTGTCGCCGTCGCCGGCGGGTGGTCAGCCCCTCATCTCCGGACGAGCTGCCGGACCGGCTCGCTGTCCGGCTGGTCGGAGGCGGGCGCCGGCCAGGCCTCGACGACGATCGTCGTCCTGCGGTGTCGGCCGTGGCCGGTGGTGTCGGAGCCCAGGGTCCACAGCTCTCCGTCCGCCCGGCGGCCGCGGTGACGGCCGGTGCCGGCGACGTAGAGGTCGCCCTCGCTCCAGGAGGGATCGGGCTGGCTGTCAGGCATGGTGGAGGGCATGTGGCTTCCTTCCGGGTGTGAGGGGAGGTCGGGGCGCCGACACGCGAAACATGTCGGCGTAAGCCACAGTACTTTTAATTGCTATGCGAAGCAAATATCTGTCGCATGCTTTGGCCTGGCTCACACGTGCCCTTTCACCCTGCGCCGGTTCCCGTGCCCGGAGGTCTTCCTCCGGGCACGGGAACCGTGCGCCTCGGCCGAACGCGACCGTGCCGGGCTACTCGGTGACCGGGGAGAAGTCCCACACGTCCGCAGCCCAGCCGGTATGGATCACCATGTGTTCCGCGCAGGGTGGCTCGACCGTGAAGATGGTCTTCGAGGCGAAGCAGTCTTTTCCGCCCTCTCCCGATACGCGACCCCCTTCGACGGGGAGACATGTCCAACGGCGCCTCCGTACGGCATCGGCCCGCGACACGCCCCGCAGCCTCGACCACCCCCCGACAGAGGCGAGGCCCGGGGTCCGGGGCCGGGGACCTCGGTGCGCTGCCCATCCCCGTCCGGGCGACCGGACCGACCCGAGAGAGCCCCGAATGAAGATCGCAGACGAACCCGACAGGGCACCGGCCCGCTCGCACCTCTACGCGATGGGACTGTCCGACGACGACATGCGGCGTCCGGTCATCGGGATCGCGTCCACCTGGACGGGCACCATGCCCTGCAACCTGACACACCGCGAGCTCGCCGCCCAGGTGGCCGCAGGTGTGCGCCGTGCCGGTGGCACACCCATGGAGTTCAACACGATCGCCGTCTCGGACAACCTCACCATGGGTACTCCGGGCATGCGGGCCTCGCTGGTGAGCCGCGAAGTGATCGCCGACTCCATCGAGCTCATGGGAAGGGCCCATCAGTTCGACGGCATCGTGTCCGTCGTGGGCTGCGACAAGACGGTCCCGGCCGCCGTCATGGCCATCGCCCGCCTCGACGTACCCGCCGTGGTCCTCTACAGCGGCAGTATGCTGCCCGGCCGCTGGCGCGGACGCGACGTCACCATCCAGGACCTGTGGGAGTCCCTCGGTGAGCGCGCCGTGGGACGCATGGACCAGTCCGACGTGGACGATCTCGCCCGGCACGCCTGCCCTGGCGCCGGCACCTGCGCCGCCCAGTACACCGCGAACACGATGGCGTCCGTGGTCGACTTCCTCGGGCTCGCTCCCTTCGGCGTCGGAGACATCCCGGCCGTCGCCGAGGAGAAGGGCGCCGCCGCCGAGCACGTCGGCGAGGTGGCGATGCGGGCGGTCCGGCGCGGTCTCCGTCCTTCCGACATCATCACGGCCGACGCCCTGCACAACGCGATCGTCTCCGTCGCGGCCACGGGCGGCTCCACCAACGCCGTCCTGCACCTCCTTGCCATCGCACGTGAGGCAGGCCTGCCGCTGCGCATCGACGAGATCGGCGCCATCTGCCGTCAGGTGCCCATCGTGGCCGGCCTCAAGCCGAGCGGCCCGCACACCGCCGCCGACCTGTGGCGGGCCGGCGGGACCTCCCTCGTGGCGCGGCGGCTGCTGGAGGCCGGACTGCTGCGCGAGGACGTCACGCTCGTCGACGGCCGCACGTTCCGCCAGGTCGCCGACGACGCGCGCGAATCGGAAGGACAGCGCGTGGTGGCCACCGTGGCGGAGCCGGTGAAGCCCGCCGGGGCACTGGCCGTCCTGCGGGGCTCCCTCGCGCCCGACGGCTGTGTCCTGAAGCTCGGCGGCCGCCCCGACTTCCGGCGTGAGGGCCCGGCTCGCGTGTACGACTCCGAGGAGGAGTGCTTCGCCGCCATCCAGGCCGGCGAGGTCCAGGCGGGAGACGTCGTCGTCGTGCGGTACGAGGGCCCGGTCGGCGGCCCCGGCATGCGCGAGATGCTCTCCATCACCGGTGCGCTGGTCGGCCAGGGCCTCGGCGACTCCGTGGCCCTGGTCACCGACGGACGCTTCAGCGGGGTCTCCCACGGCCTCGTCATCGGCCATGTCGCACCCGAGGCACACCTGGGCGGACCGATCGCCCTGGTCGAGAACGGAGACCGCGTCGTCGTCGACACGGCGGCCGGGACGCTGGACCTGCTCGTCGACGCCGGTGTCCTGACAGCGCGCGGCAACGTCTGGTCACGGCCCGAACGGCCCCGGGAGCGAGGTGTCTTCGCCAAGTACGTGGCCACGGTCGGCTCGGCCTCCGACGGTGCCGTCACCACCTGACCTCGCCTGCGGATGTTCAGGACCACCCTGCACGAGGGGGAGGACCACGAGGACCTCGCCCGGAGGCGCCCGCTGGGACGCATGGGAGAGGTGACGGACGTCGTGGACGCCGTCCTCCAACTGGAAGACGCGCCCTTCGTCACCGGCGCGGTCCTCCACGTCGACGGAGGTCGAAGCGCTGGTCACTGAAGTGCACCCGGTGCGACATCCCTGAGAGGCACAGGCTCCTGTCTGGGAGGGAGCCGGTCATGGCGCGACCCTCGTGCGCAGACGCAGCATGGCTGGCGGCGGGGCACCGGCATGTCGACTCAACACGGCACCTGGTGTCCGGTCGCGCTCCTTCGACGGCACGAATCCCGGCCGATCCGTCGGGGATCGTGGGCCTTCGACACGAGGGAGAAGACGACGACTGTGCAGGGAGCCGACCTGCTCATCCGCGCCGCTGCCGTGCACAGCCTGGTGCCCAGTCAGGCGGTGGCCGTGCGCGGTGACCGCATCGCCGCCGTCTCCGCCGACCCGCACGGCCTCGACCACCTCGTGAGCGCGGACACGCAGGTCCACGACCTGCCCTCCGCGACCGCGCCGCCCGCCTTCGACGACACCCACACGCATCCGATCTTCGCGGCGCTCGGCGCTCACGACGTTCCAGGAACTCGACCCGGCCGAGCGTCGTATGCTCACCGCTGCCGAACTCGACCGAGCCACCGACCGGCAGGCACGAGTGGCCGTTGAGATGGACCTCTTCGCAGCCACTCCCGAAAGGTGTTCCTCCCTATGCCACGTACCCGTTCGCTCGTGCAGGTCGACGTGTTCGGCACGACCCCCTACTCCGGCAACCCGGTCGCGGTGATCCTGGACGGGACAGATCTGAGCGACGAGGAGATGCAGCGGCTGGCCCGCTGGACGAATCTGTCAGAGACCACGTTCGTCCTGCCGCCGACCGTCCCCGAGGCGGACTACCGGCTGCGGATCTTCACACCCGACGGCGAGCTGCCGTTCGCCGGGCATCCCACGCTCGGCTCCGCGCGTGCCTGGCTGGACGGCGGCGGTACCCCGCGGCACGCCGGGCACCTCGTGCAGGAGTGCGCCGCCGGCCTGGTCACCGTGCGCCGGAGCGAGGACAGACTGTCCTTCGCCGCCCCGCCCCGGGTGCGCACCGGCGAGCTCGACGACGGCCAGCTGAAGCGGATCGTGGCCGCGTTCGGCATCACGCCGGAGCGGGTCGTCGCGCATCAGTGGGTCGACAACGGGCCCGGCTGGGCCGTGCTCCAACTGGCCACCGCGGAGGAGGTCCTCGCCCTCGAACCCGACCTGACCCTGATCCCGGACGCCATGGTCGGCGCGATCGGCGCCTGGCCCGAGGGATCCGAGTACGCCTTCGAGCTGCGTACGTTCGCCCCGGGCATCGGCGTACCCGAGGACCCCGCGTGCGGCAGCATGAACGCCGCCATCGGGCAGTGGCTCACCTCGACCGGCGCCGCACCCTCCGCCTACCGGGTCTCCCAGGGGACGAGGGTGGCACGGGCGGCGAGGATCGAGGTCAGCGCCGACACGGACGGCACGGTCTGGGTGAGCGGAGCGACCGACATCTGCATTCGCGGCACCGTCGTTCTCTGACCGCCTCGAGGCCGCCCGCTTCGCCCGCGGTCCGCGCCCGTTCCGTACGGGCGCGGGCGCGGGTCGGAGACCCCCGCTCGCGTCGGCCTTGACGACGGACGTCCCGGCGTCGGTGAACGCCACCGTCATCGGCACCGTTTCACCGACGCTCCCGCCGGCCCTACGCCGTGCCCCTCGCGACCGAGTCCCACAGCGGCCGGGTGCCGAACCCGGCCACGTCGAGGGCGAGTTCGGCGTACATCGCGTTGGCCCAGGAGAACCACGGGCGGGTGAACCGGTGGGGGTCGTCCTTGTGGAACGACTCGTGCATGGCGCCCGTACCGGCGTCGGTGGCCAGCAGGGTCCGCAGGGCCGTGACGCGATCTGCCGGGTCGTTGCTGGTCAGTCCCTGTACGGCGATGCCGATGGGCCAGATGTGCCCCTCGGGAGTGTGCGGGCTGCCGATGCCTTCGGCAGCTTCTCCCCGGCACCAGGTGGGGTTGGCCGGCGAGAGGGCGAACCGTCTGGTGGCGAGGTAGAGCGGGTCGGTCGAGGCGACGTTCGCGACGAGGGGGAGGGAGAGCAGGCCGGGCATGTTGGCGTCGTCCATCAGCAGCGCGTTGCCCTTGCCGTCCACCTCGTACGCGTAGACCGAACCGAACTCGGGGTGCTCCACGGTGCCGTGCCGCACGGTGGCCGCTCGCAGTTCGGCCGCCAACCGGGAGGCGTCCTCGGTGAGTTCCGTGTCGTGGACGTGGTGCGCCATCTCGGCCGCGCCGTCGAGGGCGGCGGCTGCGCACAGGTTCGCCGGGATGTTGTAGCCGTAGTGGCAGGCGTCGTCGCTGGGCCTGAACCCGCTCCAGGTCATTCCCGTCCGGCGGACGGGAGTTCCGCGTCCCGCGTTCGGGAGGGTGTCGCTCGGCGGGCCGCCGTGGCGTACGAAACGATATGTGGAGAGGGTCTCGTGGTCCTGCTCCGTGCGCCACACGGTGATGGCGGTGCGCGCCGCGCGGAGCGTCTCGTGCAGGTGGTCGGTGCGACCGCTCGCCGCCCAGAAGCGGTGAGCGAGCAGGAGGGGGAAGGCGAGGGAGTCGACCTCGTACTTCTCCTCCCAGACCCAGGGGTCCGCGCACAGGTCGCCGGGGTCGTGGGCGTGCCCGGACGGTTCGGCGTTGAAGGCGTTGGCGTACGGGTTGTGCGCGATCTGCTGGAACTGGCGGCGCAGCACGGCGAGCAGCAGCTCCTGCAGGCCCATGTCGTCCCGCAGCAGCGCCAGATAGGGCATCAGCTGCGTCGAGGAGTCCCGCAGCCACATGGCGGGGATGTCTCCGGTCACGACGAACGCGGAGCCGTCCGGCATCGGCCGGATGGTGCGGGCCAAGGTGTCGTCCAGGCAGCGCACCAGGGTCCGGCCGAAGCGCGGGTCGCCGAGGTCGTCTAGTCGCCGGACCGCCCGCTGGACGACCGGGTGGCCCTGGACGCTGATGGGGAAGCGCGGATGGCGCATGGGGCAGCCCTTCGGTATGCGGCTGGTTCGTCGTCGCCCGGCAGACAGGGGCGGCGGGGCGCACCCTCCCGGCGGGACCCCGGGTCGGCCTCGCCGAGGGGGGAGCGACGACGGGGGTGGCCGTCGAGTCGGCAGGCGGTCCGGTGAAGTGTCAGGCCCCGGCGGGCGGGTGGCCCGGTCCGTCCCCGTGTTCGGAGTGTGAGCCGTAGCGGATGACGCGGGTGGGGACGGTGACGCGGCGGGAGGCCGGCGGGGCCGTGTCACGGTGTTCGAGGCGGTCGATCAGCAGACGGGTGGCCTGGCGGCCGATCTCGTCGGCGTCGTAGGAGACCAGCGTCAGGGGCAGGCCGAGGACGTCGGACAGGTCGAAGTCGTCGAAACCGGCGAGCGGCAGGGTGATCCCCGCCTTGTAGAGGGCGCGGATCGCGCCCTGGCTGATGCGGTTGTTGGTGCAGAACAGCGCGGCGGGCCGGTCCGCCTGCTGGAGCAGTTCGAGAGTCGCGCGCTCCGCCGTCGCCGCATCGACCAGGCCCTGGCGGATGAGGGCGTTGTCCGGCTCGATGCCGACCTCCTCGTGTGCTGCCCAGTAGCCGCGCAGACGTTCGGCTCCGGTGTAGAGGGCGGGCGGGTTGCCGAGGAAGGCGATGCGGGTGTGTCCCTCGGCCAGGAGGCAGGCGGTGGCCTCGCGGGCGCCGTGGAAGTCCTCCACCAGGACGCAGTCGGTGTCCAGCCCGGCGGGAGGCCGGGCGGCCAGGACGACCGGGACGTGCCGCATGGCGGCGGCCAGATGCTGCTGACGGCTGCCCGCCGGGACGACGATCAGGCCCTCGACCTGGTGGTCGACGAGTCCGTCGATGAGTTCCGGCTCGCGTTCGGCCTGCTCGGCGGAGTTGCTGAGCAGCATCCGGAAGCCGTACTCCGTCGCGACCTCCTGGACCCCCAGTGCCAGGCGGGAGTAGAAGGGGTTGGCGAGGTTGGTGACCACCAGGCCGATCATCCCGCTGCCGCCGAGGCGGAGACTGCGCGCCGTCTGGTTGCGGCGGTAGCCCAGCTTGTCGACCGCCGCGAAGACCCGCTCACGGGTCGCTTCGGACACACCGGGGTCGTTCTTGAGGACGCGTGAGACGGTCATGGCGCTGACCTGTGCGAGCTTGCCGACGTCGTGCATGGTCGGCCCGCTGCCCCGGCGAGCGGTCATGCCCGTGCCCCTTCCTGTGCCTGTGTGCGGTGCCGCCCCGGTCCTCACGGGGCGTCCGGTCGGTCCTGTGCCCAGTGTGCGGCCCCGATCAGGGGAGCCTCCGCAGGCTGCTGGGCCGGTAGTACCGGCACGTCCGACCTGGCGGCCGACGCCAGACCTGTGGTGAGCGCAGGGTGGATCAGGTGCCACGACTGGGCCATGGAGCCACCGATGACCACCGCGGCGGCTTCGAAGCGGTCGATCCATGGGGCCAGGGCCCGGCCGAGTGCGTCGAAAGCGTAGCGGAAGGCCTCCGCCGCGGCGGCGTCGCCCGTCATCGCACGTGCGGCGATGTCATGGACGTCCAGCAGGGAGAGCCCGTCCTGTGGCGTGGCACGGAGAGCGGCGTAGCGGGCGCGGATGCCGCGGCGTGAGACCGTGTCCTCCAGCGGCCCGCCGTGCACGGTCAGGCGGTGCACGTGTCCGCTGGGCGGCACCGAGGGGCCCGTGTGGACCGGGCGGCCGCCGGCGAGGAACGAGGAGCCCACCCCTGTGCCCAACGTCAGGCCGATGACACGCCGGTGACCGGCAGCGGCACCGGCGCGGTACTCGCCGATGGCGAAGGCGTCGGCGTCGTTGAGGAAGCGCAGCCGTGCGGCGCGGCCGTCCAGGCGCTCGAGCAGTCCGGCTCCGACATCGACGCCGCGAAGCGACTCGAACTTCCCGACGTCGGTGAAGCGGCCGACGCCCGTGGCGTAGTCGAACGGGCCCGGCATGGCCACGCCCCAGGAAAGGCTGTGCCCGGTCGGCAGGGCGGAGGCCGCCAGCGCAATCGCGTCGAGGATGTCGTCGGCCGCGGCGTCCGAGCTCAGCGGCCTGCGGACCACCGTGGTGGGGAGGGTGACGCTCGTCGACGGGTCCACGAGGGCGGCCGTCACGTGCGTGCCGCCGACGTCGAGAACGGGGATCGGCACGGGCGGCCGGGCGGTGGTCGCGGTCACGGCTCGACCACCAGCGCCTTGACGATCCGCACCTCGTCGCCACCCACCGCGCGGAGGCGGTACGGGCCGACCGCGGCGGGGATCGTGATGGTCTCGGCGAAGGCCAGGGAGTGGGTGCGGCCGTCGTGGGTCTCGATCACGGCGCCCTCGCCCGCGGCGACGTTGAGGATGTGGAAGCGGCCCGCGGTGTCGTCGGGGGCGGAGGCGTTCCGCGTCAGGACGAGGCGGTGCACCGCGTAGAACATCTCGGGGAGTTCGCCGATCACCTCTTCGTGCCATCCTTCGCCGGAGCGCAGCGTGCGCGGGTGCTGGACCAGGTCCTTCCGGACATCCTCCCCGCGCCGGGCGGTGTCCAGGTTGGCGAAGCCGTGTTCGTAGGGCAGGGGACGTGACGCGCCGGAGGAGTCCTTGCGCAGCCAGTCGTAGAAGCGCAGGGAGTACAGGTAGGGGGTGGCGCTCACCTCCAGGACGAGGTTGCCGGCCCCCGAGGCGTGGGGTGTTCCCGCCGGGATCATGAACAGCTGGCCCACCGTCGCCGGATGCGACTGGACGTGGTCCCGGACCGGCATCGCCGTGCCC
This sequence comes from Streptomyces sp. NRRL WC-3605, assembly GCF_001509795.1. Taxonomy (GTDB): domain Bacteria; phylum Actinomycetota; class Actinomycetes; order Streptomycetales; family Streptomycetaceae; genus Streptomyces; species Streptomyces viridochromogenes. The sequence goes on from NZ_LLZN01000037.1 coordinate 25,444, forward strand.
TGGCCGATGGCGTCCTCGACCTGGCGCCGCATGGTGTCGACGTCGGCGTCCTCGGTGAGGCCGAGCAGCACCTCGGCGCCGTCCTCGCTCGCGGTGACGTAGTACGTCTCGTGCTGGGTGTACGGCCAGCCGAAGACGTCCCGCATGTACTGCTCCCGGGGGTGCAGGTGCAGGGACAGGTTGCCGCCGCCCATCGTGTCGAGGTAGTCGAACCGGATGGGGAAGGAGGTGCCGAACCTGCGGTGCACGTCGTCGCCGAGCATGGCCTCGGGATGCTCGGCGCACAGCAGTTGGAACGGGATCTCGACCTGTGCTCCGTCCTTCTCGCCGACCAGGACCCCCGCTTCCGGGGCGATCAGCTCGTAGCCGAGAGCCGTGTTGCCGGCCTGCGGGGTGAAGCCCAGTTCGCCGGCCGCCCACTGGCCGCCCCATGGAGTGGAGTTGAAGTACGGCCGGGTGCGAACCGGACCGCGTGCCAGATGCGCCAGGGTGCTGCGCAGGGCGGCGCCTGCCAGGGATGCGGGGGAGTCCGTGTCCTGCGTGTCGATCCATCGGTCGACCCTGTGGGCGATGGCGTCGCGGTGCCGGTCCAGTACGGGCCAGTCGGTGTAGAACAGGCGCACCAGGTCGCCGGGCTCATCGGGCTGCCCCAGATTGACGCCGACCGTCGGGTCGCCGTTCGCCACGGCGGCCTCGGCGTACCGCTTCGGCAGGTCGGCGTACCACAGCACATCCGGCTCGCACAGCGACGCTCCCGGTCCGTACACCATCACGACTCCATCCTGCGACGGCCGCTCGGGCTGCGGAAAGGAGTCGAACAGGTCCCTGACGTCCGCCTGGGACAGGGGGGTGAAGAAGGGGTCGTCGGAGGGGACGGGCTGGGCGGCCATCCGTGCCCCGGCGTTCCGCGCGTAGTGGGCGCGGACGTCGACCAGATCCACGGCACGGTCCGCGGAACGCAGGGCTCGGGTCAGACCGTCGGTCAGTGCTTCCCAGTCGAGGGCTGCGGGGCCGTCGACCGCCAGGACGACTGGGCCCTGGGGCAGTTCAGCCGCAGGCGCCGCCCAGCCGGCGAGCACCTTCCCGTCGACCGGCGGGTAGCTGGGGCGGGGGTCGTACGAACGAGACGCGGGCACATCTGCTCCTTACTCGGCTCCACGATGAGTTAACGATAACAGTACGTGGCTGGAGGCGTCGATGACCGTCCCGTCGGAGATCTCTCTGAGCTTCGAGCGCTGTGAGCTGCTTCTTTATTCATCCATGGCTCGGGGTTGAGATTCTTTTCCCGATGAACCCTTGCTAGTTCGGAAATGGTGTCGTTAACTTCCACGCAACACGAACCTCGGCTGCTTCGGACTCTCCCGGCGCCAGGCGTGCCATGTGATGCACATCCGGCCATGCGCGGTGGCCCGATTCCGTGAAGGTGATCAATGTCAGCATCGGGCAGGACCAGCAGCGCGGCCACGCCGCTCGCTCGGCGCGGCCTCCTCGCCGGTGCGGTCGCCGGCGTCGCCGCTCTGGCGGCGGGCGGCTGCGCCCGCGGAGCGAGCACGTCGGCGCAGCCGGGAACCACGAGCATCTCCAACGACAACGCCACCTGGGACGAGGGCTACCGCTCGGCCGGCCGGGAACTGGAGAAGATCACCGGTTACGCGCTGAGGCCGCTGTCGAACCCGTCGGTGACCTCGTACCAGCAGGTCGTGCAGATGACCCTGCAGACCTCGAAGGCCTCCGACCTGATCAAGTGGGCGTCCGGCTATCAGCTCAAGCGCCTGGCGCGGGCGGGCGGGCTCACCGACCTGACCCGCGTCTGGCAGCGGTACGCGGACAAAGGGTGGGTGCGTCGCACGTCGAGGCAGGCCCTCTCCTACCGCGGCACGACCTACGGCATCCCGCTGTACGAGTCGTACTACGTGCTCTTCTACAACAAGCCCGTGTTCCGGAGGCTGGGCCTGTCCGCTCCGGAAACCTGGGACGGGCTGCTGCACTGCGCCGAGGTCCTCGAACGCAACAAGATCACGCCGTTCCTGGCCAGCCAGGTGGGCGGCTGGCCCGCGATCGAGTGGTTCCAGGAGCTCGTCAGCAAGGTCGACCCCGGCTTCTACCAGCGGTTGGTGGCAGGCGAAGCCTCCTACACCGACGATCCGGCCCGCCAGGCCATGGACATCTGGCAGGACTTCATGCGCAAGGGCTGGATGACCGCACCCGACTTCGACCAGGCCCGCGGGCCCGGGGCACTGAAGGAGGGGACGGTGGGCATGTTCCTGCACGGCACCTGGCAGGCGTCCGGCATGGCGGCGGCGGGCATGGAACCGGGCACCGACTACGGCGCCTTCATCCTCCCCACGGTCCGTCCCTCCACGGCGAAGAGCGTGATCGCCGAGTCGGGCGTCTTCGTCGTACCCAGCCGCGCCTCCTCGCACCGGGCCGCCATGGCGAACGTCGGGTCCTGGCTCGACCCGTCGGTGCAACGGGTGTGGAGCGACTTCCTCCAGGACAGCTCGGCCAACCCGAAGGTGCGCTCCGCCAACCCCGTGGTGGCCGGACTCCAGCGGGACATCGCCCGCAACCGCCGACTGGCGCTGGTGCGCTACTGGGAGGCCAGTCCGCCCAGCCTCATCCAGGGCAACACCGACGACCTCGGCGGCTTCATGGCCGGGCAGGCCTCCGCGGCCACCACCCTGCGCCGGATGCAGGAACGCGCACACGACGAATGGGCCGCCTGGAAGCGAGACGAAGCATGAGCACACCCACCACCGACCGACACGCGCCGACCACGGTCGCCGGGCAGCCGGCGCCCTCGCATCCGATGCGGCGCCCCCCTCTCGTCCCCACCTGGAGCGCCACGCGCGAGCGCCTGCTGGCCGGCGGGTTCATGGCTCCGGCCGTCATCCTGGTCGCGCTGTTCCTGCTGGCCCCGTTCGTGTGGACCATCTACCGCAGCTTCTTCAGCGACACGCGCACCTCACCGTTCAGCTGGTTCGACAACTACACGCTGTTCGCCTCCGACCCGGCGCTGTCCCGCTCCATCCAGAACACGCTCATGTGGGTGGTCGGCACGGTCGTGCTCCCCTTCGTGCTCGGTCTCGCCATCGCCTGCATGACGAACGCCGGCCGCTTCTCGCGCCTGGCCCGCCTGTGCGTCGTGCTGCCCTACGCCCTGTCGGGCTCAGCGGTGGCCGTGGTGTGGAACTTCATGCTCACCACGGACGGCGCGGTCAACCAGGTCCTGACCGGTCTCGGACTCGACTCACTGGCCCAGGGATGGCTGCTGACCTGGCCCGGCAACACGATCGTGATGATCCTCGCCAACGCCTGGCAGGCCACCGGCGTGGCCGTGATCCTCTTCCTGGTCGGACTGCAGTCCATCCCACCCGAGACCCTGGAGGCCGGCGCCCTGGACGGCGCCGGCGCCTGGCAGCAGTTCCGCCACATCGTCCTGCCCCAGCTCCGCCCGGTGTCGATCATCGTGATCGGGATGAGCCTGGTCAACGGGCTGAAGTCGTTCGACCTGATCTGGGTGCTCACCCAGGGCGGCCCCGGGCGGGCCACCGAGACCCTCGCCGTGTCCATGTACAACGAGACCTTCCTGGAACTGCGTCCCGGAGCCGGAGCGGCGATCGCGGTCGTCCTCACCGTGATCGTGCTGGCGGCCTCCTGGCTCTACCTGCGCCGTCAGCTCGACGTGAAAGGCGTGTGACCATGTCCCTCGGCCGAGTTCTGCGCAACGCCGCCATCGCGGCACTGGCCCTGCTGTGGCTCATCCCCACCTGGCTCCTGCTCGTCAACGCGGCGGTCCCCGCGGAGAGTTACTCCGGCAGCCCGCACTGGCTGCCCCACGACCTCGGACTGTTCGGCAACATGTCGCAGGCCTGGGACAAGGCCGACCTGGGCCCCTCGCTGGGCAACAGCCTCCTGTACTCCGTGGTCAGCGCCGGGGCCGCCGCCGTGATCGCCGGCCTCGCGGCATTCGCCACGATCATCATGCCCGTCAAACGGCAGGCCCTGTGGTTCTGGGTCATCTACGCCGGCACGCTGCTGCCCCTGCAGGTCTTCATCCGCCCGCTGTTCCTGTCCTACGCGCGCACCTCGCTGTACGACACCCAGGTCGGACTCGTGCTGATCTACACGGCGGTCGCGATCCCGTTCGCGTTCTTCGTCATGCGCAACTACGCCCTGACGCTGCCGCGGGAGGTCGTCGAGGCCGCCCGCATGGACGGTGCCTCGTGGTGGCGGGTGTTCTGGCAGATCCACGTCCCACTGACCAGGTCCGCCATGATCGCGGTGTTCGTGTTCCAGTTCGTGGCCGTCTGGAACGACCTGCTGTTCGGCATCACCATGGTCACGAGCCGCAACATCCGTCCCGTGATGGCCGCGCTCGCCGACCTGCAGGGCAACTACTCCAACGTCGGACCGCCCATCGTGCTGGCCGGGGCCCTGCTGGTCTCGCTGCCCACCGTGGTGCTGTTCTTCTCCGCCCAGCGCTTCTTCGTCAGCAGCCTCAAGATCCACCGCTGAGCCTCAGGATGCACTGCTGAGCCTCAAGCCCCCCGCTGACCCGGCAGGCCCTCCGCCCCCTCCCCTCCTCGCGAAGGAGAACCATCCATGCTGCGCTCGCTGCTCACCCGCGCCACCGCTCCCGTCGTCTGCGCCGGCCTGCTCTGGACCGCCGCCCCCGCGCACGCCCAGACTCCCGACCACACCCGCCCGATCTCCTCCGGAGAGTGGGCCGACCGCGCCACCAGCACCTACCGGACCCTGCAGCAGTACTTCTACGAAGGCCCCGAGGCCCACGGCCTGTACCTGGAGCACACCCCCCGGCAGACCACCGACCCCGAGCACTCCTACCTGTGGCCCTTCCGCGAGGCAGCCCAGGCCGCCGTGGACATGCAGGAACTGCCGCGCACCGGGGCGTCCTACCGTCGCGACGCGGCCGAACGGTTCGACACCGCCGAGCTCTACCTCAGCGGGGGAGAGCGCCCCGGCTACGAGTCCTCTCTGCCCGCCCCCTTGGGCACGGGCGGCGACATCTACTACGACGACAACGCCGTGGTGGCCCTGACCCAGCTCGACCAGTACGAGGAGACCGGCGACGCACGGTACCTGGAGCGGGCCGAACGGGTCGTACCCGTCGTCTCCCGTGCGTGGGACGACGACACGGCCAAGGCGTGCCCGGGCGGCATGGACTGGTACGACTCACCGAACAACACCATTCGGGCCACCAACGTCACCGCCCTCTCCGCCCAACTCGCCGCCCGGCTCTACGAGCACACCCGCGACCGCGCCTACCTCGACAAGGCCGAGCAGTGGTACGGCTGGGTGTACTCCTGCATGCGCAAGGCACCCGGCCTCTACGTCAACGACCGCGGCGACGACGGCAGCGTCAACGAGACCCTGTGGACCTACAACTCCGGTTCCATGATCGGCACCGCCACCGCCCTCTACCGCGGCACCGGTGACGCCGCGTACCTGAAGAAGGCCGTGGACGACGCCCGCGGCTCCCTGGCGTACTGGACCGAGGGAAGCCGCCTGCACGACCAGCCCGCCGTCTTCAACGCCTTCTACTTCAAGGACCTGCTCGACCTGGACGACGTCCGCCCCGACTCCGCCTACCTGAAGACCATGAGCGGCTACGCGGACAGCACGTACCGGTCCAACCGGGACGCCTCCACCGGCCTGTTCCGCTTCCAGCCCTCCAACGGAGGCGACTACGACCCGGATGCGCCGGCCGCGGCCCTCAACCAGTCGGCCATGGTCCAGATCTTCGCCACCCTCGCCGACGCCACCCACCAGGGCCGCAGGAACTCCTGACGCCGCACACCGCACCCCCGACGCAAAGGACCCCACGCACCATGCCCAAGCCCCCGCTGACCCGGCCGTCCTGGTGGGACGCCGACATCGCGCGCGACATCCTCAAGGAGCGCGTGGCCACCCTCGCCGGCCTTGGCGGTCTGCAGGTGCGGCTGTCGGGAGAGCCGCTGCTGCGCCACGACGGCACGGGCGGCCTGCTGCAGTCCATCCGGCTCGGCGTGAGCGGTTCCCCGAGCGCACCCGCCCGCCCGGGCGTCACCAGGGCCCGCGTCACCACCGCCGGGGGCACCCCCGTCCCCAGCCGGATCCTGCCCGGACCAGGAGGCGACACCCGCCTCCTGATCCCGGAGGTGGACGCCCCGACCCCCTTGCTCATCGAGCTGCCGGACCTCGAAGAAGGCACGTCCATCCCCTTCGAGGCGCGCCCGCAGCGCCACTGGACCCTGCACCTCGTGCAGCACTCCCATCTCGACATCGGCTACACCGACCCGCAGGGCAGGGTCATGGCCGAGAGCCGCGCCTACCTCGACTCGCTCCTCGAGCTGTGCGACGACACCGACGACTGGCCGGAGCCCGCTCGGTTCCGGTGGGCGGTCGAAGGGTTCCACTCCTTCCAGGACTGGCGGGCCAACCGACCGCGCCGGCAGGTGGAGAACTTCCTCGACCGGGTACGGGAGGGGCGCGTCGAACTCACCGCCATGCCCTTCAACCTCCACACCGAGACCTGCTCCACCGACGAACTCCACGAACTCCTGCGTCCCGTCACCGAGTTGCGGGACCGCCACGGCATCGACATCACCACCGCCATGCAGACGGACGTGCCCGGCCAGGTGGTCGGCCTCCCCGACGTCCTCGCGGACAACGGCATCCGCTACCTGTCCGTCGCACACAACTGGGCAGGCCGCGCCGTGCCCCACCTCGTCGGCGGAGAGCATCTGCCCCGCCTCTTCCGCTGGCAGACCCCGAGCGGCAACAGCGTCCTGGTCTGGAGGACGGACACCCCGCACGGCCTGGCCTACATGGAGGGCTCGATCCTCGGCTTCGACGAGTCCTACGACCACGTCGACGACCTGCTGCCCGCCTACCTCGGCGCCCTGGCCCAGTTCCCCTACCCCCACCAGGGACGCGGGATCCCCGGCTTCCCCGCCGTCGACCTGCCCGGCACCGCCGACCCCTACCCGTGGGACGTGCTGCACCTGCGGGTCCTGGGCAAGTTCGCGGACAACGGCCCGCCGCGCCGCATCATCTCCGAAACGGTCCGCCGCTGGAACGAGCAATGGGCCTACCCGCAGCTGCGCACCTCCCGCAACCAGGACTTCTTCGAGGACGCCGAGAAGCGCGTGGGGGACCGCCTGGAGACCCACCGGGGCGACTGGAGCGACTGGTGGGTCGACGGAGTCGGCGCCGGCGCCGTCCCGCTGGCCGCCACACGACGCGGGCAGGCGGCCCTCGCCGAGGCCCAGACCATCGCCGGATACGCCCACCTGATGGGCGTCCCCGGGAGCACAGCCGTCACCCGGGGCGCACCGGACGTCTACCGGTCCGCCTCCCTGTTCAACGAGCACACCTGGGGCGCGGGCGACCCCTGGACCCACGGCGACCACGGTCACGGATCCGGCGACAAGCAATGGCACTGGAAGTACTCCCAGGCCATGCGCGCACACGACGACGCCGAGACACTCCTCGACGCCGCCTCCGCGCTCCTCGGCGAGGCGTTCGCCCCCTCGGCCGGCGCGGCGGCCTCCTTCTACACCGTGAACACCTGCAGCTGGGCCCGGACGGAGACCGCCCGGCTCTTCCTGCCCGAGAGCACCGTCGCACTGGACGACGCCGTCCAGGTAGTCGACGCACGCACCGGCGCGTCCCTGCCGTTCGTGGAGGAGGCGCAGAGCAACGAGCGTCACCGAGCGGCCGGACGATTCCTGCACGTGCCCGTCGCGGACGTGCCGGCCTGCGGAGCCGTACGCCTGGACATCGTGCCGGCCGCCGAGCGCGCGACGGCGGTCGACGGGGACTCCGGGCGGCCCGACGACCCCACCGTCCTGGAGAACGACCACCTGCGCGTGACCGTCGACCTGCGCGAGGCGTCCATCTCCTCGATCGTCGACAAGGCCACCGGCCGGGAGATGGTGCGCCAGGACGCCACCGTCGGCTTCAACGGCTACGTCTACGACGAGTACGCCACAGCCGGAGCGTTCAACCACCAGTCCAGCAAGACCGTGGCCGACGACTCGATGCACCTGCTCGCCTCCCGCAGTACCGCACCGCCCGCGGCACTCGTCGACCGCATCACGGACGCCACCGGGCAGACCATCGTCTACGAGTGCGCCCCGGCCGGTACCCGTCGGCTCCGGGTACGGGTCCACCTGCCGCACCACGCGGCACGCATCGATATAGAGAACCGCATCGACAAGGACGCCACCCTCACGAAGGAGAGCGCCTTCTTCGCCTTCCCCTTCGCCCTCGACAACCCCGTCGTCCACACGGAGGCCACAGGCGGAGTCCTGGGCAGCGACCGCGAGACCGTGCCGGGCTCCGCGACCCACATGCGCGCCGTGCGCCGCTGGATCAGCCTGAGCGACGGCACCCGCCACGCCGCACTGGCGACGGCCGACGCCCCGCTCGTCCAGCTCGGCGGGATCGCGATCCCCTACGTGCCCTACCCCCAGTCGCTGCCCCAGGAGGAGCCGGCCACCGTCTTCTCCTGGGTGCACAACAACATCTGGGACACCAATTTCCCCGCGCAGCAGGCGTTCGAGCACGTCTTCCGCTACAGCGTCGGCTTCGGTGCCACCGCGGAGAACCCCACGGCCGGCGCGGACGAGCTCGCCATGCGCGTCGCGGCCGTCACCAGCCACCCCCTGGTCCCGGTCCGCGCCCGCGCGGAAGGCCCGTCCCGACCTCCCGCCGAGACGCAGTTCCTGACCCTGGACGATTCCCGCGTACGGCTCGTCGGTGTGACCGTCCCGGACGACGGCAGGCTCATGGTGCGCCTGCAATCACTGGCCGACACCCCCGTCACGTGCCGCCTGCGTACGCCCTTCACCGTCGCCGGCGTCGTGCACACCAACTACCTGGGCCTGAATCCGCGCGACATCAGCCAGGATCGGGACGGCGCCGTCCCGGTCGACATCCCGCCGCTCGGAACGGCAGCCGTCGTCCTGCACCTCGACCCCTCCACAGCACACGGGGCGACCGTGCGGTCGAACCTGACGGCCGACTAGGAGCTCTCGGATGGTGGGGAGGCCGCACGGGCGGACTGTGACGGCCTCCTCATCGCACGTGGCTGGACGCATCGACTGAGGGGCTTCGGCCAACGAGCCGGAGACGGGCGTGCGCTGTGGACGAGGCGAGGTGGCCCCCGCCTACACGATGGGCCGGGCCGCCGAGATGCTCGGCACCACCCCCGGCTTCCTCCGAGCTCTCGGCGAACACCGCCTGATCACTCCACTGCGCTCCGAAGGCGGCCACCGGCGCTACTCCCGCTGCCAGCTGCGCATCGCCGCCCGGGCTCGCGAGCTCGTCGACCAGGGCACCCCCATCGAGGCCGCCTGCCGCATCATCATCCTCGAAGACCAACTCGAAGAAGCGCAGCGCATCAACGAGGAGCTGCGCGCACACGGCCACCAGCCGAAGCCCTCGGCCTGACCCCGCGGACGTAACCGTCGCTCGTCGTGACGCTGGCTGTCGGTCCACCCGTCCGTGGTGCCCGCCCGTGAGGAGCAGGGCAAGAAGGGAGTGGCGGGAGGACCCGGCGTCAATTGGTCGAGGGTGGCCGGGCCCTTGGCCGTCGGCACCGCCGCGAACACGACGGCCCGGACAGCCATAGCCACCCGGATCTCCACGCAGCCGGTGTCCGTACTGGGTCGGGCCGATGGCTCAGCCGGCCGCGGCCAGTCGATGAGTGGTGCGGTGTACGCGAGTGACGTCGCACCGATCATCAGAAAAGTCGTTGCTGGCCTCGGATTGGATCATCGGAATCAATCACGTCGACCGCTCGGTTGTCATTGCCGTGCAAAAGGCTGGTCACGACCGTGTTGGCCACCGCTAATTCCGGACACTACTGCGCCGACGAGCGGGACGAATGCTCCGGCGAAGACGACGACGGCCAACGGAAGCGCCAGGGGCACGCCGAGAATATAGATGCCCAGGCCGATGCATACCGCGTCGATGAGGGCCACGATCACCGTGCCGTGTACATAGGAGGTCAGGGTGTGCCATGCGAGAGGGCCGGCGGCGTCGAGGGAGGGGCGCGCCGCGGCCGGAGCCCACTTGAGGGTCCACTTCCAGATGCGCGGACCGTCGTAGAGCAGAGAGCGTCGAGAACAGCGCGAGGAGGGCACCGGTGAAGAATTCCAGGACGACCTTGACGCCGTGAATTCCTACGTCGGTGAGGTCATTGCTGGTACCGACGCTGTCGTTGAGCATCTCGGTGAAGTCGTTGATACGTTCTTCGGTGATGTGGAACGGGCTGTCGAGCAACCATCGCTTGAGGTCGTCGACACCGTCCTGCAGGCTGTCGGAAAGGTTGTCCAAGTTCGATACGACCTGCCAGACGACGAACCACCCGACGAGGCCGAGAACGATGAATCCGCAGAGTGTGGTCAAGACGGTGGCGAGTCCTTGCGGCACCTTGTGCCGGCGCAATCGAGCCACGACGGGCTGGAGAAGAGCGGTGATCAGCAGGGACGCCGCGAGGGCCAGCACGATGACGCGCACCGCGCTGATGGCGCGGATCAGCACCCACAAGGTGGCCGCGACGACGAGCAGGCGCCAGCCCGCCTCGGCGGCCACGCGGAGCCCCCACGGCAGGGTCGCAGCCGGCTCGGGCCTTTCGTAGGGAGATGTTCTTCGGAGGGACGAAAGAAGTGCGGCCTCTTCGGGGGTGGAAAGGGTCGTCCTCTTCGTCGGCCGCCCCCGTAGGCCGTCCTGCTGGTGGCGAAGTTGACTCAACCACTTCCGAAATCCCACGAAGGCACCGGTTCCTCAGGTGGGGTGCGCTCATCCGCAGCCAGCACCCACGAGCGTACTGTCCTGTCTTCCTCTCGCATTGAGCAGGCGTATCAGACATTGCGCATACCCTGACCTGCCGACTCAAGGGCGATATGACTGAGAATTCATCTCATTGGGGCAATCGCTGTACCGGTGCTCGCGGCCACCGGGAGACAAGGCGCGTCGCCAGTGAGGACCTTTCCCCTGCCACTGACTGGGGGTCCTCCCGGCGGGATGCGGTGCGGCCCGCCGCGTGTGCATGGTGGAGTGGTCCGCGGCCCGGGCCGTCTGCGTGATGTGGCGCATCCGATGCTTCGCGGGAGTGACCGGCGGCCGATTCGGATGCCGCCGAGTTCTGGGCGGAATACCGGCGTTCGTTCGGCACGGACGGTTGCCCGCGGCGCTCGTGGCTGTCCTTGAGCTCGATCAGGTGATCAATGTGCGTGACACAGTCCAGGAAGTGACCATCATCGGCTCCGGCCCGGCCGGATACACCGCTGCGATCTACGCGGCGCGCGCTCAGTTGCGGCCGACGCTCTTCGAGGGATCGGTCGCCGCGGGTGGCGCCCTGATGAACACCACCGACGTGGAGAACTATCCTGGTTTTCCCGACGCGGTGCTCGGACCGGACCTCATGACCAGAATGCGGGCCCAGGCGGAGCAGTTCGGTGCCCGGTTGATCGCCGACGACGTCGTGGAGGCCCATCTCGAGAACGAGGTCAAGGAAGTCGTCGACAGCGCCGGTGGCACCCACCGTTCCAGGGCGGTCATTCTCGCCATGGGGTCGCACTATCGCGAATTGGGTGTGCCGAACGAAAAGCGGCTGTCGGGTCGGGGTGTGAGCTGGTGCGCCACCTGTGACGGCTTCTTCTTCCGTGATCAGGACGTGGTCGTCGTGGGCGGCGGGGACTCGGCCATGGAGGAAGCCACGTTCCTGACGCGGTTCGTCCGCTCGGTCACCGTCGTGCACCGCCGCGACACCCTGCGCGCCTCGAAGATCATGCAGGAGCGGGCCGGTCGCAACGAGAAGATCCGCTTTCTGTGGAACCGGGAGGTCGTCGATGTCCTCGGGAAGGAGAAGGTCTCGGGTCTGCGGGTGCGTGACGTGAACAACGGCGAGGAGACCGACCTGCCGACGAGCGGTGTCTTCGTCGCCATCGGGCTCGATCCACGGGTGGACCTGGTCAAGGGACGGATCGCGCTGGACCACGCCGGCTACATCGCGGTCGAGGGCCACTCCACGCGTACGAATCTCGACGGCGTGTTCGCGTGCGGTGACGTCGTCGACCACGAGTACCGGCAGGCCGTCACCGCCGCGGGTACCGGTTGCGCGGCGGCTCTGGATGCCGAGCGGTATCTGGCGGCACTGGACGACTGCTTCACCGGTGAGGAGGCCCGCCTCGAGGCCACCGTCGTGGCCGGACTCGTGCACTGATCCGGACGGCGGGAGTGGCCCGCGGTGCCGGTCAGCCTGGTGCGGGGCTTGGGAGTCCCTATGGACTACGACAATCTGGTCATCGTCCTGGCAGTGGCCGCGGGCGTTCCCTTCCTTCTGGCCCTGGTGCCGCGGGCTCACCTTCCAGGCCCTGTCCTCGAGATAGTGGCCGGTGTCGTCCTGGGGCCGGCCGTGCTGGATCTGGTGCGGCCCGATCAGACTGTTGAGGCTCTGTCCGTCATCGGACTGAGCTTCCTGCTGTTCCTCGCCGGGCTCGAGATCGACGTCGGGCGATGGCAGGGGCCGCTCGCGCGACGTGTCGCCACGGGTCTGGCGGGCACGGTCGTGCTTGCCGTACTGGTGGGTTGGGCGCTCGGAGTCGCCGGGATCGTCGAGAACACGCTGCTCGTCGGCGTGGCACTCGTGGCGACCTCGTTGGGGTTGCTGGTGCCGATCCTGAAGGACGCCGACGCCGTCGACCGTCCGGTCGGCCAACTGATCATCGGTGGAGCCTCTGCGGGCGAGTTCTGCGCCGTGGTACTGCTGTCGCTGTTCTTCTCCGAGCATGCCTCCGGCCCTGCCTCGCGGCTGCTGTTGCTGCTCGGCCTCGCGTGTCTGACGGCGCTTGTGGTGGTGACGTCCATGCGGGCGGGGCGTTCCATGTGGTTGTCCCGGACCGTTGCCAGGCTGGCGGACACCAGTGCTCAGATCCGGATCCGCTTGACGATGGTGCTGATCGTCGGCCTGTCAGCGGTCGCCGCACACCTCGGCTTCGAGGCCATTCTCGGCGCCTTCATCGCGGGGGCCGTGCTGCGCATGGTCGACCCCGACGCGGAGCGAACGCATCCTCGGTTCCACATCAAGCTGGAGGGGCTCGGCTACGGGTTTCTGGTCCCGGTCTTCTTCGTGACCAGCGGCATACAGTTCGATCTCGACGCTCTGTTCGCCAACGCCGGGACCGTGCTGAGGGTGCCCCTGTTCCTGGCGGCGCTCCTCCTCGTTCGCGGACTGCCGGTACTGGCCTATCGGACCGTGGGACTCTCACGCGCGGAACTCGTGGCCGCCGGACTCCTGCAGGCCACGTCTCTCCCCTTCATCGTGGCCGCGACAACGATCGGCCTGAAGCTCGACGCCATACAGGCGGACAACGCGGCCGCGTTGGTGGCAGCGGGCCTGGTGTCCGTCATCGTCTTTCCCCTGGTCGCCTTGCCCTTGCTCAGCCGCGGGAGGGGGTCGACCGACGTGCGGTCGGTCGAGAAGCGGGAGTGACGGATGACAGACGCGGTCCGGGCGGTCCTGGCGCCGAGATGCCTCGCCCGCTCATGTCCTGAAAAATGGAAGGTGCCCGCTTCGGAGAAGGGGGGCCGACATGTCCGTCGTCTCACGGGGATTCCGCGGCCGTGCGCGAGACGCACTGCACCAACTGCCTCCCGGCCAGTACGAGACCACCGGGTTTCCCGTTCTGTCCGCGGGCCCCACGCCGACCGTGCCACTGGACGAATGGGAGCTCACCGTTCGTACGGAGACCGGGGCCGGGCGCAGGTGGACCTGGGAACAGCTTCTGGCCCTGCCTTCCGAGACGCCCACGGTGGACCTGCACTGTGTCACCAAGTGGTCGAAGTTCGACACGGAGTGGCAGGGAGTCTCCCTGGACGTTCTCCTTCAGGACGTGGAATCCAGCGCCGACTACGCACTGGTCCACTCCTACGGTGACTACACCACCAACATTCCGGTGGAAGACCTCCTCGACGGCAAGGCCTGGATCGCTCATCGCTACGACGGTGAGGCACTTCCACCGGAGCACGGCGGTCCGGCGAGGCTGCTCGTCCCGCACCTGTACTTCTGGAAGTCCGCCAAGTGGGTTCGTGAAATCGTGCTGATGCACGAGGAGGAACGGGGTTTCTGGGAGACCGTCGGCTACCACACCTATGGGGACCCATGGCGCGAGCAACGGTACCAAGGAGACTAGGCGAGAGACTCCGCTGGAGGACCGCCCGGCTGACCCGGCGGGAGGACGAGTCCAGCCTCGCGCGGACACTCGTTCTCGATGTACCGGGCTGGCCGGGCCATCAGGCGGGACAGCATGTGGACGTGCGGCTCACGGCAGAGGACGGTTACAGCACTCAGCGCAGCTACTCAGTGGCCTCGGCGCCCGACGGTGAGACGGTCGAGCTGACGGTCCAACGGACCGACGACGGCGAAGTGTCCCCCTACCTCACGGATGAACTCACCGTGGGCGACCTGGTGGAACTCCGCGGGCCGGTCGGGGGCTGGTTCGTGTGGAGGCCGGAGCAGAAGGAGCCGGTGTTCCTCCTGGCGGGAGGATCCGGTCTCGTGCCGTTGATGGCGATGATCCGTATGCGTCGGGCGGTCGGCAGCCGTACGCCCTTCCGTCTGATCTACAGCGCACGCAGTCCCGAGACCCAGCTCTTCACTTCCGAGTTGAGAAGAGGCGATCCCGGGCTCGACACGACCTACGTCTACACCCGGTCCACACCGCCCCAGTGGTCGCGGCCGGCCGGGCGTATCGATGCCTCTGCCATATCGAGCGGGGGATGGCCGCCCGACTTCGAGCCCACCTGCTACGTCTGCGGTTCCACGGGCTTCGTGGAAACGGCGGCCGGTCTGCTCGTCGCCCTCGGTCACCACCCGGGCCGCATACGGACCGAGCGTTTCGGCTGAGGGCGGCAGACCACGAGCCCGGCATCACACGCCGAGGATCGTGCCGCCGCTGCGCGGCACACCGCTCGTCGGCGAGAAGGTCCGGGGAACGTGACAGGAAAGGAAACGGGATCCAGATGACACCCACACCCGACTTCCTCGACGGGAACGCCGCCGCCGGGGACCTCGAGTCGCTGTTCGGAACGGACATGACCATGGCTTCGGGACAGTGCCACGGCTGCGGAAAGCAGATGATGCTGGCAGAGACGCACGCGTACCTCGGCGGCCCCGGGACGGTGTTGCGTTGCCCGGGCTGCGACGGCGTGCTGCTGCGTATGGTCCGCTCTCCCCATGACATGTGGCTCGACGCTTCCGGTCTGGATCATCTGAGGTTGCCGGCACCGGCGTGACGTACGACAGCCGCTGCCACCGCGGGCCGCGGTGGCAGCGTTGACCAGACACACGCCGTGGTTCTGCCTCGTCGTCAGCGGCCCGGCAGACGCTGCATCACCTCCTGGATCACCCAGCCGTTGCCGTCAGGGTCGCTGAACGTGGCGAATGAGGCATAGGAGGTCCGATCGGGATGGAGGCCGGCCAGCCGTTCCTGACCTTGACCGTTGTGCACGATGTCGCCGCCCTCGTGCCCGTGGTAGATGACCCCACCGGCGTCGTGGAAGATGTCGCTCACATCGATGCCGCGGCCGACGAGTTCGGTGCGGGCCTTCTCGATGTCGGACACGACGAGGTAAAGGCCCTGGGCCGAGCCCGGTTCGGCGGAGGTCAGACCAGTGCCGAACATGATCGAGCACTCCGACCCGGGCGGGGTGAGGTGCACCGCCCGCCATTCCTCGCTGGCGGCCTTGTCGATGTCCACGCGGAAACCGGCGGACTCGTAGAACGCCTTGGCTCGGTCGACGTCGGACACGGGAAGCACGACGACTTCCAGTTTCAGGTCCATGAGGATAACTGCTTTCGGTTGTTGCGGATCTCGTCCCGCGCCATCGGTTCGTCCTCGATGGCGCGCGTCGGGCTGATCGTCCCTACGGACTGCGGTGGTTGAGGGTCGTCAACCCGGACGCGGGCGATGAGGAGTCGCCGGGCGGTAGGTCGCTCAGGCGACGTCGATGACCGTCTTCCCGGCCGTCGTCTTCTTCTCCCGGAAGACCTGCGGTGCCTGATCGAGCGGACGGACGGCCCCCACCAGGGGACGCAGTCCCCCCTCCCGGCAGATGCGGACGACCTGCACCAGATGATCACGGTTGGGTTCGACGATGAAGTACATCGCCCGACCGTCCTCGGGCCGCCGGGTCGGAGGGTTAGCAATGGTGACGAGGGTGCCGCCGGGTCTGAGGACGGCGGCCGATCGATCGAGCACCTCCCCGCCGACGGCGTCGAAGACGACATCGACGCGGTCCACCTCTTCGTGCCACGCGGGCTGTTCCAGGTCTACGAACTCGTCGGCGCCCAACTCCAGTACCTGTTCCCTGCTCCTCGCGCGCCCGGACCCGATCACACGGGCCCCGGCGCCGTGGGCGAGCTGGGTGGCTGCCATTCCCACCCCCCCTCTTGCTCCGTGCACCAGCACGGTCTGCCCCGTCTCGACTCTTCCGTGGACGAACAGCCCCTGCCAGGCGGTCAGGCCCGGCATCACCAGGGCGGCCGCATGCGTGTGGTCGATGTCCGCGGGCAACGGCGCCAGATTGCGCGCCTCCACGGCCACGTGGTCCGCGAGAGTGCCGTCCCGGTTCCAGTCGGTCAGTCCCAGGACTCGCTGCCCCACCGACAACCCGGTGGTGCCGACGGCGACCTCGGCGACCTCCCCCGACACCTCGTGCCCGGGGATGACCGGGGCTCGGTCTCTGCCGCTCCGGTCGACCCAACTGGCAGGCCAGCCGAGTTCGTCGGGTGTGAAGCAGGCCGCGCGCACCTTGACGATGACGTCGCCCTCGCCGGCGTAGGGATAGGGGACATCTTCCGCGATCAAACTGTCCACGGCCGCTTCGCGATCGTGAGCTCGTACGGCTCTCATCGGCGCTCCCTCCGATCGCGGGAAGACCTCCTTCTCCCAGGATGAGGGCGGGTGGCTCGGGGAGCGAACGGAAGAGCGCATCTCTGAAGCCGCCACCATCGGCTGTGTTCGGTGGTGTACAGACAGCGTCTGCGACGGTCCGTGTGCGTCCTGTGCCTCGCTGTTCGTCGGGTGGGCCCTCAAAGCCCGTGTGTGCCAAGCTGACAGAGGCCCCGACGACGTCTTTCGGCCGGACCGCATCGATCGGCGGGGCCGACTCCGGTGCGCGTCGAACGCCGCAGCGCGCGCGTTGCACCGGCCGTGCCACAGGGAGGCCGATCAATGCCTTCGCGTGAGACCGTACTCGTCACCGGTGCCGGGGGCGTGGGACGACTGGTGATCGAGGACCTGCGCACACACGACGTGCCGGTACGTGTCATGGTGCGCCGTGATGACGACCGTGCGGCCGAGTTCCGACGGTTCGGCGCGGATGTGGTCCTGGGGGACCTCACCCGGCCCGAGACCGTCGCCGCCGGCCTGCGGGATGTCGGGCGGATGTACTTCGCGATGCCCGTGTCCCGCGATCACCTGCTGGCGGCGACCGTCGTGGCGAGCGTGGCCAAGGAATGCGGAACTCTGGACGCCCTGGTCGGGATGTCCCAGATGACGGTGTCGCAGATGACGGCCACGAGCACGGACGAGTCCCACCAGCAACGGTTGCACTGGCTGGCCGAGCAGGTGCTGAACTGGTCGGGACTGCCGGTGATCCATATCCGGCCCACCTCGTTCCTCGACAACCCGCTCTTCACCTCGGCCGCGGCACAGTCGATCAAGAGGGACGGAACGCTCGCCCTGCCCTTCGGTGCCGGGCGAACATCGCCCGTCGCGGTCAGCGACGTCGCGCGGGTGGCCGCCACCGTGCTCCGGGACCCGCGAGGACACATCGGCAACGTCTACGAGCTGACCGGACCACGGACGATGGACATGGAGGAGATGGCCGAGTCGTTCTCCCGGGCACTGGGACGTCCGATCACCTACGCCGACGTGCCGCTCGAACAGTGGCGCACCCAGGTACTGGCCGGGCTCGGTCTGCCCCGGCACATCGAGGAGCACATCGTCACCATGTGCCGACTGCACCAGGAGAACCGTTACGACCGGGCGACGGACGACGTCGCGCGTCTGACGGGCGTACCGGCGCAGACCATCGAGCAGTTCGTCTCCGATCGCAGGGGCCTCTACGTCGACTGAGTCCGGTCGGGGCAGCCAGGCCGGCGGCGCCTTCGTCCAGGGCGTCAGGGCCGGCTGAGCGGCGGGAGATCCTCCGCCGAGATGCGCTCCCCGGCGCGGGCCTCCTCGGCCTCGATCTGCCGCGCGGCGTCGAGAACTCCGTTCAGGCTGCCCCCGGGGATGATCACGGCGCCGGAGGGGTCGGCGAAGGCGTAGTCGCCGGGAGTGACGCACACTCCTGCGAACTCGACGGCCACGTCCGCCGCGTAGGGCATCACCGTGTCGCCACCCCATCGTGTGGCTTCACCCCGGCACCAGGTGGAGAAGGGGTACCCGCGCAACTGCCCGAAGTCCCGTAGCCGGCCGTCGGCCATGACGCCCGCCAGCCCGTGCCGGACCGCCCTCACCAGCTTGGTGCCGCCGCCGTGGGACGCCTCCGGGTGACCTCCGCTCGAGAGCACGAGGACCTTTCCCCGCGGCGAGTTGCCGAGCGCCGGGTAGAAGAAGTCCGCGAAGGTCCCGGACGACTCCTCCAGGTCGTCCCGCCAGGGCATGAACGCGATGGTGGCCACCGGGCCGAAGAGGGGCCGGCCCGGATCCGGACTCGTCAGTGGCAGGATGTGCGCACGGTGGCGGTGCAGGCGCCCCATGGCGTCCACGAGCGCGGCGCAGCCGAGGGCACTCAGATCGTCCCCGAGGGGTGGAACGTCACTCACTCTGCCTCCCGCGGTAGCGACGCGGCAATGGCGGACGGCTGACCCGGAGTCCGGATTCCTCACCTGTCTCGCGACGCCACAGCGCCGGAGCACCCACTGTTCCGGCGCCGGCCGTCCGACGGCCGGCATCCAGGACCGAGCAGGAAGACCGCCACGTGATCCGATTGTCGCGCGGGAGAGCCTGGGGGCAACCGGGGGAGCCCGGCCCGGTGCGGGGCCGTGTGCGAGGGCTCAGTCCGGGATGACCACACCCTCGGACGAGCCGCTGCCGATGCCCTGGCGATCGCTGGTGCGGGCCAGTGCGCGGCGGGACTCGTCGGGGTACTCCCGCTCCACAGCCGCATCGAGGAGGGTGAGTTGACCGCGTACCGCACCGCGCCGTTCGTGAGGCACGTCGGCCAGGAGACCTTCCAGCATGGCCCGCAACCGCCTGCACACCTGCAGTGAGCCGACTCCGTACTCACGGATCTCGGTGACGCCGAGTTCGAGGTACTCCTCCCAGTCGCGTCCGGGTACGACCACCCGGGGCACGTCCCGCTTGTCTCCGAACACATGGCGGCCGGACAGTTCCGACCTTCCCACGGTGTGGAGGAAGACCTCGATGTGGTTGAGGACCTGCACAGCCGTCGTGGGGTCGTTCACGGCCGCCGACAGGGCGCGTGCGGCGATGTCGACGAGAACGCGCAGGGCGAACGCGGGATCCTGCTCGATGGTCCGCTCGGCGCCCAGGGCCACCAGACCGGCGAGTCGACGCGCATCCAGCGGTACGCGAGGAGTCCCGTGCACTTCCAGCAGAACGGCGCCGGGAGGGACGAAGTCTCCCACCCGGTGGGCCACGACCAGGACGCAGTCGTGACGCGCGGCCATCGCGACGAGTTCGGCCACGCCCACCCCCTGAACGGCACCGCCGCCGGTGCAGGGCACGATCATCGTCGGCATGCTGTCGGGCGGATGAGCCGGCTCGTCGAGGAGCGGGCGATGGCGCTTGTCCCGCAGGTACCCGCCAAGGACGCCGAGTCCCGTACGGCAGACCATGTCGGCGATGGCTACGGGACGCAGGTCGTGAGCGAACCGGTTGAGGTAGACCAGCAGCATCACCAGACTGAGGGCTACGGCCAGTCCGGCGACCGTGACGCCCAGATCGGGCACTGTCCCGGGTTCGATCCTGCGGAGCAGGGTGAACGCGAAGGCGAAGGTGCCCGCGAAGGTGGCCAGGACGAGCTTCTGCAACCGGTTGCGGTACCACAGGCGCATGTAGCGTGGAGACAGCGTTCCGGTGGCCTGCTGAACCACGAGGACACTGATGGTGACGACGAACCCCAGCAGGGCGACCATGGCTCCCACGATGGCGGTCAGGACGCCTGATGCCGTGGTGGCGGTGTACCGCCACCCGGTCGGCACCCCCCACATGTCGTCCACCGCGAGAGCGACCTCGCCCAGCAGCGCTCCCAGGACAAGGCCGAGAACCGGCAGGATCCACAGGCTGGTCCTGGCGTACTGCCTCAGCTGGAACCGGAAAGCCCAGATCAGCATGGGCAACCTCCGCAGGGGCCGAGGTCGGGCCGTCGTCAAGATGCACGTGATCCGGCCCTGTCACCTGACGTGACGAAGTGCTACTGGTCGGGGCGATCCCGGTAGGTCTCGAGAATGCGCAGCCAGACCTCGCTGATCGTCGGGAAGGCGGGAACGGTGTGCCACAGCCGCTCCACCGGCATCTCACTGGTGATCGCGACGCCGGCTGAGTACAGCAGCTCCTGAGTTCCGGGACCCACGAAGGTGACGCCGACGATGGTGTTGCGGTCCGTGTCGATCAACACCCGTGCCTTGCCGCTGTAGCCGTCGGCGTACTGGACTGCGCCGGCCAGGCGCCCGATGTCGTAGTCCACGACGTCGACGTGGCGTCCAGTGCGCTCCGCGTCCTGGGTCGTCAGTCCCACACTGGCCACCTCCGGCTCGCTGAAGACCACTTGGGGTACGGCGGCGCTGTCGGCCGTCGGGGCATGCGCGCCCCACCTGCCGTCGTCGAGGGGCTCGTTCCTGGCGCGCGCTGCGATCAGGGGGCCGGCGATGCGAGCCTGGTACTTCCCCTGGTGGGTCATCAGCGCACGGTGGTTCACGTCACCGACCGCGTAGAGCCATCCGTCGGTCACGTCGGTCACGCGGAAGGAGTCGTCCACGTCCAGCCAGCTGCCCGGGGTCAGACCGACGGTCTCCAGTCCGATGTCCTGTGTGTGAGGCGCGCGTCCGGTCGCGAACAGGATCTCGTCGGCTACCAGGGATTGCCCGTCGTCCAGGGTGATCCGGACGGGACTTCCCGCACCGTTCTCCCGGACGACCCCGGTGACGGAGGTCCCGAAGCGCAGCTCCGCACCGGCTTCCCGCAGGGCCTGCGTCACCATCTCACCGGCGAAGGGCTCCATGCGGTTGAGGATGCCCTTGGTCCCGCGCACCAGCATGGTGACGTGGGATCCCAGCGCCTGAAAGGCGGTGGCCATCTCGACGGCCACCACACCGCCTCCTACCACGGCGAGGCGCTCCGGCACATGGCGGGCGGCGGTCGCGTCGCGGTTGGTCCAGGGACGCACCGTGTCGAGCCCCGGAAGGTCGGGAAACGCCGTGACGGTGCCCGTGGCGACGCAGACGGCATGCCGGGCGGTGAGCCGTATGGCGTCGCCGCTCCCGGTATCGACGACGACCTGGCGCGGACCATCCAGTCGGCCGTGGCCGCGCACCAGATCCACGGAGACGGACTCGAGCCAGTCGACTTGGTCGTCGTCCTTCCAGTACGCAGCCATCTTGTCGCGGTGGGCGAAGACCGCGGGAATGTCCAGCGGCCCTTGGACGGCCCGTCGCAGTCCGGGGACCTTGCGGGCGTCGGCGCGCGCCAGCACTGGACGCAGCAGTGCCTTACTGGGCTCGCATGCCCAGAACGAGCATTCTCCACCGAGCAGTTCGTTCTCCACGATCACCGAGGTGAGTCCGGCGGCGCTCGTACGATCCGCCACGTTCTCCCCCGCGGGACCGGCACCGAGGACCACCACGTCGTAGGTGCGTGAAGTGTCATTCATGCCTGCTCCCGTCAACATTCGGCTTCGATCGCTGGTGACGCGCGCAAGCGGTGGGGCCGCTGCGTGACGCGGTCACTCGTGGGGTCGCGGCAGTGCTTCCCAGTCTCCTCTTCCGGTCGAGACATCGCCTGGTGGGCGGGCGCACCGAGATGTTCCGGACGTGGTGCAGGAGCGCCGGACCGCTCAGGTCCCCGGCCCAGCCTGGAGCGCTGCTCCGCGCTGCCTCGCGCTGCTACGAACGACGCGCCCGCCTCACCACATGGGGCACGGTATGAACATCGGCGAAGCGCTCAGCAGGGGGTGACTTCGGGGCCGCCGGGGGGAGTGCCCAGGGCTCCAGCGTGCCGTCGCAGAATTCGGCGGCAGACCGATCGACATGTCGGCCTCCGCCCACGCGTGGAGGACTCCTACAAGATCCTCGCGGATACCGCGGAGATGGTGGTATTCGTCAGCACGGTGCCCAGGGCGTCCTCCAGCAAGGTCCAGTTGATGGCGGCAGGCACGGATCGACGGTTCTCGACGAGTCGGATTTCCGCCCGATCGGCGCAACTCACTCGGGCGGCGTAGCATGACCGGAAGAGTCAAAGCCGATCCTGCCATCAGTATCCGTCAGGGTTCGCGCACTTTTGGCTGCTGTCCCGAGCGACGCCGGCGCCCGTGTTGACTGGTCGGCCGGGCCCGCGAGCACCTGTCGGAGGGCGAGCGAGGGCCTGCGAGTCCGACCGCGGCACAGACAGGCGACGGCTGTGCCGATGGGGGAGGAATGCGCGGCGCCAGCAGAATACCTGTCGTGGGGCGTGCGCACGTTTCCAAATACGTAGCCGCCTTCTCCTCACGCTTCTGGCCTCATCAACCCCCATAAACTCACGCGCTGCATCGACTCGCTTTCCCCGTGAGTGGAGGAGGAAGGAAATGAGCTCCGTTCCCCACGAAAGTTACGAGTACGGCGTGCCGTGGGAGTCTGCCTTCGGCTACAGCCAGGCTGTACGCGCGGGCAACACGCTCTACGTGTCGGGCCAGTTGTCGCACGACGAGTCAGGAAGCTTCATCGGGCCCGGCGACTTCGAGCTCCAGGTCAGGAGCACCCTGCAGAATCTGGACCGGGTTCTCGACCAATACGGCGCAGCGCGCAACCAAATAGTCGAAACAACCGTTCTCGTCAAGGAGCTGCGCAAGCACTTCGACACGGTCGCCCGACTGCACGCGGAGTACTGCGGCGAGAACCGGCCCACCAGCACCGTCATGGGGGTGTCCGAACTCGCACTGCCCGAGCAATTGATCGAGATCGGTGCCGTGGTCCGTCTCGACCTCGAGTCCTGAAGCAAGCGCTGCGAGGTCTGAGCCTGCCGAGCCGGCGGCACCGCCTTCTTGGTCCGCAGGGAAGGCAATTCGATGTCACGCACTGCACCCGGCATCGCACAAGAATGGCCCCGCCTCAGGTTGGACGACTGGACGGAGACCCGCACGGCGTTGCATTTGTGGTCACAGATAGTCGGAAAGATTCGAATGTCTCGCACGCCGCTCATCAACCACTGGTGGGCTGTCACCCTCTACGTCACGCCCAGAGGTCTGTCCACATCAGGAATCGACTGCCCGCAGGGCATGTTCGACATCGAATTCGACTTCGTCGAGCACGGGCTGACCGTACGGGGGAGCGATGGAAGCATCCGCGGATTCGAACTGACCACCATGTCAGTGGCGGATTTCTACACCCGAATTGTCGAGAACCTTGCGGCTCTAGGCGTGGAAACGGCCATTCAGACTCGGCCCAACGAGGTTGAAGAGGCACTTGATTTCACGGAGGATCACCAGGTTCGAGCGTATGACTCGCGTGCGGCCAACCTGTTCTGGCGGCAGCTGTTGCAAGCGCACCGGGGATTTGTGCGGTTCAGGGCTCACTTCACTGGGAAGGTGAGCCCGGTCCACTTTTTCTGGGGTGGATTCGATCTGGCGTGCACACGCTTCTCGGGAAAGCCGGCCCCCAAGCATGCCGGCGGAGCTCCGAATTGTGGTGACTGGGTCATGGTCGAGGGCTACTCGCACGAACTGAGTAGCTGCGGGTTCTGGCCCGGGGGTGGCGAGGAAGGAGCCTTCTACTCCTACGCCTACCCGGAGCCCGAGGGATACGCGGAGGCGGCCGTGATGCCGACGGAGGCCTACTACAGCAAGGACTTCGGCCAGTTCCTCCTCCCGTACGAGAGAGTACGCACGTCACGCGACCCCGATCTGGCTCTCTCGGCGTTCCTGCACAGCACCTACGATGCCGCGGCTGACTGCGGCAAGTGGGACAGGGAGGCTCTTGAGACCGACCCGCAACGCTGGGCCACGGAGCGCAGTCGCACTCGCCGGACGGGCCTTCCACCCTCGGCGAGTCCGAGCCCGGAACCGAGGTGACGATCCGCTTGACCGAGGTGACGATCCGCTTGGCCGACGCGGACGTGTCCGCCGAGGACGAAGCGGGGCGTCGGCGTCTCCCCGGCTCCGGGCCTGCACAGGAGAGCTTGACGACTACGACGTGTCCTCGATCGCGAGGATTTCTGCCGTCACAGGGGCGTGATCACGTACGTCTCGCCCGCCCGGGCGTCGAACGCGACGACGGTGTCCTCGGGTCGCTTCACGTCAGTGCGGGGACCGCCCTGGGCGTGTACCGCGACCGGTGCCGCGGTGCGCAGCCGGACCGCGCCGGTCCGGCGTACCGCGAGGCGGGCGTGGGTCAGCGCGCCGTCGCTCCAGGAGACGTCGACGGTGAGGGCACCGCGGGCGAGGAGTCCGGTGACCTGGCCCTGCGGAAGCTGCGGAGGCAGCGCCGGCAGGAGGTGGACCTCGTCGGTGTGGGACTGCACCAGCCATTCGGTGACTCCCGCGGTGGCGCCGAAGTTGCCGTCGATCTGGAACGGCGGGTGCAGGTCGAACAGGTTCGGGGCGGTGCGCTCGGGAGTCAGGAGGTCGGTGAGGAGATTGTAGGACCGTGATCCGTCTTCCGCGCGCGCCCAGAAATTGATCTTCCAGGCGAGGGACCAGCCGGTGCCGGCGTCCCCGCGCATCTCCAGCGTCTTGAGTGCGGCCCGGAACAGTTCGGGGGTGCCACGCTTGGAGATCTGGTTGCTGGGGTGCAGACCGTACAGGTGGGAGACATGGCGGTGCTGTTGCTCGGGCGCGCCGGCGTCCCAGTCCTGCTGCCACTCCTGCAACTGCCCGAGCGCGCCGATCTTCATGGGCGGCAGCTGGGCTCGGGCCTGGTGCACCTGGGCGGCGTACGGGCTGTCGACGCCGAGCGCTTCGCAGGCGGCGAGGTAACCGTCGAACAGGTCGCGCAGGATCTGGTTGTCCATGGTGGGACCCGCGCAGGCGGACACGCCGGAGTGGTGGGCGTTCTCCGGAGAGACCGACGGGCAGGTCACCAGGTGACCGGTGCCGGGGTCCGTGACGAGGGCGTCGAGGAAGAAGCGGACGGCTCCCTCGACGACCGGCAGACGTCGGCGCAGTGCCTCGCGGTCACCGGTGAAGCGGTAGTGCTCCCAGACCGACGTGGCCAGCCAGGCGCCACCGGTGGGCCACATGCCCCAGAACGCGCCGTCGACCGGCGCGGTGCCGCGCCAGGCGTCGGTGTTGTGGTGGGCGACCCAGCCGTTCGCGCCGTACTGCACCCGCGCGGTCTTCTGTCCCGCCTGGGCGAGGTCGTCGAGCAGGGCGAAGATCGGCTCCCAGCACTCCAGAAGGTTGGTGGTCGCGGCCGGCCAGTAGTTCATCTCCGTGTTGATGTTGATCGTGTACTTGGAGTCCCACGGCGGGGAGAGCTGGTCGTTCCAGATGCCCTGCAGATTGGCGGGCTGGGTGCCGGGGCGGGAGGAGGCGATGAGGAGATAGCGGCCGAACTGGTAGTGCAGGGCCACCAGATGGGGATCGTCGGACTGGGCGAAGGCGGCCACCCGCTGGTCGGTCGGTGCGGCGGCGGCGTCCGTGACACCGAGGTCGAGCGCGACGCGCCGGAAGAGGGCCCGGTGGTCGCGCACATGGCGGGCGCGCAGCTGTCCGTAGGGGGTGTCGGCGGCGGCGTTCAGCCGGCGTTCCGCGCGAGCGCGGTAATCGCCGGAGGCGTCGCGGTAGTCGTTGTAGCTGGTGCCCACGGACACCAGCAGGGTCACCGCGTCGGCCGCGGTCACGGTGAGGGTTCCGTTCTCGCTGCGGACGGTGCCGCCTTCGGTGCGGGCGCGGACCAGCGCGCGGAAGCGGACCCGGCCGGTGACGCCCTCGCGGCTCTGCCCGGTGCCCTCCAGCGCCGCGGTCATCAGGTCGGGGGAGGACTTCTGGGTCTGCTGGGGGCTGTCGAAAACGGCGCTGAGCGAGAGGGCGCCGGGAGTGTCCGCGGTCAGTCGCACCACGATCACCTGGTCGGCGTGGCTGGCGAACGCCTCGCGGCGATAGGCCACCCCGCCGCGGGTGTACGTCGTGGTGGCCACGGCCGTGTCGAGGTCCAACTCCCGTCGGTAGGAGCCGATGTCGCCCGTGCCGGGGAACGTCAGGCGCAGATCGCCCACCGTCTGGTACATCAACTCCCCGACCGGATTGCCGAGGAAGGTCGAGTTGATCAGATCCTGGGCCGAGCCCCACTGGCCGGCGAAGATCCGGCGCCGGATCTCGGGGAGGTTCGCCAGGCCCTGCGGGTTGGCCGGTTCGTAGGGACCTCCCGCCCACAGAGTGTCCTCGTTGAGCTGGAGCCGGTCGGCGTCGACTCCGCCGAAGACCATGGCGCCGAGACGGCCGTTGCCGAGGGGCAGGGCCTCCAGCCACTGGCCCGCGGGCCGGCCGTACCACAGGGCCAGGCGCGAGGCGTCCGGCGCGGCGGCGTCCTCCACCTCCGCCGTGCCCTGTGGGGCCGCCACCGCGGCGGCCGGAACACCGACGGCCAGTGCGGCCGACGTCGCTGCGGAGGTGACGAGGAAGTCTCTTCGTTCCATGGGAATGCCTGCCTTTCGAGTGCGGGTTGGGCTGGTCATCCGGGAGCGGTGCGGGCCGGGTGCGCAACGGCGGGCCGGGCGGTGTCTAGTCCTGCGCCTTGCCTCCGGTGATGCGGGACAGCGCCAGGGCGACGAGGATGATCGCGCCGTTGAGGGCGCCGATCCACTGGGCGGGGACACCGCCGAGGGTGAGGACGTTCTGGATCAGGAACAGCAGCAGGATGCCGGTGAACGCCCCGAAGACCGTTCCCTTGCCGCCGTTGAGGCTGATGCCGCCGATGACGGCGGCGGCGAACACGGTGAAGATGTAGCCGTTTCCCTGGGCGGAGGCCACCGAGGCCAGGCGTCCCGAGAGCAGCAGGCCGCTCGTCGCGGCGAGGACGCTCGCGGTGACGATGACGATCCACAGCACACGGTCGGTGCGGATGCCGGCCGCCTTCGCCGCGTCGACGTTGCCGCCGATCGCGTAGAGGGAGCGGCCGAAGCTGGTGAAGCCGAGCACGACGATGCCGATGGCGAACAGGATCAGGCAGATCCACACCGAGGCGGGCATGCCCAGCCACTGGGTGGTGCCGAGGTACAGCATCGACTGGGGCAGCTGGAAAAAGGTCTGGCCACCGGAGATGCCGGTGAGGATGCCGCGCAGCACGATCAGCATGCCGAGCGTCACGATGAAGCCGTTGAGCCCGAACCGGATGATGAACAGCGCGTTCACCACACCGATGAGGAGCCCGACGGTCAGGGTCACGGGGATGGACCAGGCGCCGGGCAGCAGACCGACGCCGTGCGCCGCGCCCGCGGGGACGGTGAGCCATGCCGCGACGCCGGGGGCGAGACCGACGGTGGACTCCAGGGAGAGGTCCATCTTCTTGACGATGAGCACCAGGGTCTGGGCGAGGACCAGCAGGGCGATCTCGGACATGGTCTGCAGCACGTTGATCAGGTTGTCGGGCTGCAGGAACACCGGATTGACCAGTTGGCCGACGATGCCCATGACGATGATCGCGGGGATGAGTGCCAGGTCCCGCAGCCGTGCGAAGGCCAGCCGCCGCCCGCCTGCCCTGCGGGTGGCCGGCTGGTCGCCCGCCGGGTCGGGCAGGCCGTCGTCTGGCCTCTTCGCGGCGGCCGCGGTCGCGCTCTCAGACATCGAGGTCCACTCCTTCCATTGCGGCCACGAGCTCGTGGTCGTGCCAGCCGCGGGCCTTCTCGGCCACTACTCGGCCCTGGAACATCACCAGGACCCGGTCGCACATGCGCAGGTCGTCGAGTTCGTCGGAGGCGATGAGCACGCCGGTGCCGGACTCGGCGATCTCCTCGACCTTGCCGAGGAGGAACTCCTTGGACCGCACGTCGACGCCGGCGGTCGGATTGATCAGGACCAGCACCTTCGGATCGCTGGCCAGGGCGCGGGCCATGACGACCTTCTGCTGGTTGCCCCCGGAGAGCCCGGAGACGGGCATTTCAGGTCCCGGCGTCTTGATCGCAAGGTTCTCGATCATGGCGCGGGCGTAGGTGTCCCGGCGGCGTCCGTCGATGAAGCCGGGCGGACCGAGCCGTTCGGGAATGGTGAGGGTGCCGTTGTCCGCGATGGACATCTCCGGTACGTAGCCCTGGTGATGGCGGTCCTGCGGGACGAAGCCGACTCCGGCCTTCAGGGCCGCGGGCACACTGCCGGGGCGTGGACGCGCCCCGGCGATCCGCACCGTTCCGGTGTCGGCGGCGCGCAGGCCGACGATCGTCTCTGCCACGTCGATACGGCCGCTGCTCGCCGCGCCGGCGAGACCGACGATCTCCCCGCCGCGGACCCTGAGGGACACGTTCTCGTAGCTCCCGTCGAGCGTGGCATCCTCCACGACGAGTACATCGGGTGATGTGCTGTCCGCCGGGCGGCGGCGGGCCCTGGCGCCCTCGGTGGCGCCCTCGCCGGTCATGGCGGCGACGAGTTCGGCGCGGGGCAGTTCCGCGACCGGCGCGGTCAGGATGTGCCGGGCGTCCCGGAACACCGTCACCGTGTCGCAGATCTCGTAGATCTCCTCCAGGTGATGACTGATGAACAGGAAGGTCACGCCCTGGCGTTGCAGGTCCCGGATCCGGGCGAACAGCCGGTTGATCGCTGCTCCGTCCAGCTGCGCGGTGGGTTCGTCGAGGATGATGAAGCGGGCCCCGAAGGACAGGGCCCGGGCGATCTCCAGGAACTGGCGCTGCTCGACGTCGAGTTCCCCCGCCGGGGTGCGCACGTCCACGTCGACCGACCACGTCCGCAGCAGTTCGTGTGCCTTGGCGCGCACGGTCCGCCAGCTGATCAGGCCGCCGCGACCGCGGTCGTGGCGGTTGAGGAAGAGGTTCTCGGCGACCGTCAGCTCGGGGATGATGGTGGACTTCTGGTACACGCACGCAACCCGCTGCCGCCAGCCGTCCCGGTCCGCGAGCCGGGGCGCCGGCTCGCCGTTGAAGGTGACCGTGCCCTCGTCCGGTGCGTGCAGTCCGGTGAGGATGGAGACCAGCGTGGACTTGCCCGCGCCGTTGCGCCCGACGAGTGCGTGGGTCTGGCCGTGTGCGATCGTGATCCGGGCGTCGCGCAGCGCCACCGTGGAACCGAACCGCTTCGTTATCGCCGTCGCCTGGGCGACCGGCGCAGCCGTTGACATTTCTGCGAATCGCCTTCCGGTCAGCTGAGGTTGTTGCCCCAGAGGGACTTGTCGTCGCTCTTGAGGCTGGGGACCCCGCCAAAGGTGCCGCCGTCGGCCGTCACCAGGGGTGCGGAGAGCTGGTCCTCCAGAAGGCCCTCGCGGACCTGGATGATGGTGCTGTCGTGGTCGGTCTTGCCGGGCTTGAACGTCTTGCCGTCGATCGCCGCCTTGAGGTAGTGGAGGGCGTACTTGGCGTAGAGGTCGGCCGGCTGGGAGACGGTGGCGTCGATCTTGCCCGCGGCGATGTTCTTGAGCTCCTCGGGGATGCCGTCGTTGGAGACCACGAACACGTGCTTCTTGTCCTCGGGCCCGACCAGCAGGCCCTTCTGCTTGAGCACCTGCAGGGTGCCGGAGAGCGCGAAACTGGACTGCATGTAGACGCCCTTGATGTCGGGGTGGGCGGTGAGGTCTGTCTGGAGCTTCTGCGCCGCGACGGCGCCGTCCCAGTTGGTGGCTTCGCCGAAGACCTTGATGGCCGGGTAGTTCTTCTTCATGCAGTCGTTGAACGCCTCCGTGCGGTCACGGCCGTTGACGGAGGCGAGGTCGCCCTGGAGCATGACGACCTTGCCCTTGCCGCCCAGCTTGGTCCCCAGGAACTGGCAGGCCTTCTCGCCGTAGGCGCGGTTGTCGGCGCGCACGACCATGTACACCTTGCCGGTGTCGGGGCGGGTGTCCACGGAGACGACCGGGATCTTCTTCGCCTCCAGCTGCGCGAGGGTGGGCGCGATGGCGGCGGTGTCCTGCGGTGCCATCGCGACGCCCTTGACGCCCTGGCTGATGAACGTCTGGACGTCGGCGGTGAGTTTGGCGACGTCGTTCTGCGAGTTGGTGGTCTTCAGGTCGAGTCCGAGTTCCTTGGCGAACTGCGGGGTGTACTTGATGTACGAGTTCCAGAAGTCGGTGTCGGAGCGCGGGTAGTCGACGCCGACCACGGTGGAGCCGCCGCCTGGGCCCGAGGTCGACGCGGATCCCGACCCCCCGCAGGCGGTGAGTGCGGGGACGGACAGGGCGGCGAGGGCGCCGAGACAGGCGTACCTGGTGAACCTGAGCTGCATTGCTCGCTCTCCTTGCTGACGGGGTCGCGCGGACGGGCTGGGTGCGGGACCGGTCGTGCGGTGCGCGGGTGCCGGTCTCGAGACGGGAGGGGAAGGAGCGGGGTCAGGTGCGCGGACGGATGCGCAGGCCCTGCATGCCGCCGTCGACGGGGAGGTCGGTGCCGGTGGTGGAGCCGGACAGGGGGCTTGCGAGATAGGCGATGGCCGCGGCGACCTCGTCGGCGGAGACGAGACGTCCCATCGGCTGGCGGGCGTCGAGGGCGGCGCGCTCGGCAGCGGGGTCCGCGGCGCGCTCCAGGAGGCGGCCGATCCAGGGAGTGTCGGCGGTGCCGGGGTTGACGCAGTTGACGCGGATCCCGCACTGCACGAGGTCGGCCGCCGTCGCCCGGGTCAGGGCCAGGACGGCGCCCTTGGTCGCGGAGTACAGCACCCGGTCGGGCAGCCCGGCGGTGGCGGCGATGGAGCAGGTGTTGACGATGGCCGCGCTGTCGGAGCGGCGCAGATGGGGGAGAGCGGCCCGGGTCACCCGGACCATGCCGACGACGTTGACGTCGAACACCCGGTGCCACTCGTCGTCGGCGTTGTCCTCGATGGTGCCCTGGGCGCCGATGCCGGCGTTGTTGACCAGGATGTCGATGCCGCCGAGGACGTCCGCGGCCTCGGCGACGGCTGTCCGCACGCCCGTGTCGTCGGCCACGTCCGCGCGGATCCCGATCAGGGGATCGGGCAGGCCGTCGGGTTCGAGGTCGAGGCAGGCGACACGGGCGCCGCGGGCGGCCAGCAGGCGTGCGGTGGCCAGTCCGATGCCCGAGGCGCCGCCGGTGACGAGGGCGGTCAGGCCCGCGAGGTCGGGGGCGCTCATTCCTCGGCCTCCCCGCTCCACACCGGGCCGTCGGGGTAGCGGTGGTCCGCCAGGGACTGCCGATGGAGTTCGGCGCTGATGCCGGGGGCGGCCGGGGCGAGATAGCGGCCGTCGCGGATGCGGACCGGGTCGGTGAAGTGCTCGTGCAGGTGGTCGACGTACTCGATGACGCGGTTCTCGGTGGTGCCGCTGACGGCCACGTAGTCGAACATCGCCAGGTGCTGCACCATCTCGCACAGTCCGACCCCGCCGGCGTGCGGGCACACCGGGACGCCGAACTTGGCGGCCAGCAGCAGGATGGCGACGTTCTCGGTCACGCCGGCGGTGCGACTGGCGTCGAGTTGCAGGACGTCGAGGGCTTCGGCCTGGAGGAGTTGTTTGAACATCACCTGGTTGTGGGTGTGTTCGCCGGTGGCCACCTTGACCGGCGCCACCGCCCGGCGGATGGCGGCGTGGCCGAGGATGTCGTCCGGCGAGGTGGGCTCCTCGATCCAGTACGGGTCGTAGGGGGCGAGCGACGCCGTCCAGTCGATGGCCTGCTGGACCCCCCAAGCCTGGTTGGCGTCCACGGCGATCCTGATGTCCGGGCCGACCGCCGCGCGGGCCAGCCGCATGCGGCGTCGGTCCGCCTCGCGGTCGGCGCCGACCTTCAGCTTGATCTGGCCGAATCCGTCGGCGACGGCCTCCTTGGACAGCCTCACCAGCTTCTCGTCGTCGTAGCCGAGCCAGCCGGGGGTCGTGGTGTACGCGGGGTAGCCGTGCTCCAGCAGGTGCGCGGTCCGCTCGGCGCGGCCGGGCTCGGCGCGGCGCAGGATGTCCAGGGCCTCGTCGCGGGTGAGGGCGTCCTGGAGGTAGCGGAAGTCGACCAGGTCGACCAGCTGTTCGGGGGAGAGTTCGGCCAGCAGCCGCCAGACCGGCTTGCCGGTGCGGCGTCCGTACAGGTCCCAGACGGCGTTGACGATGGCCGCCGCGGCCATGTGGATGGCCCCCTTCTCCGGTCCGAGCCAGCGCAGTTGGCTGTCGCCGGTCAACCGCCGCGAGAAGGCGCCGAGATCGGCCAGCACCTCCGCCACCGGGAGGCCCACGATCAGCGGAGCCAGGGCGCGTACGGCGGCGACCTCCACGTCGTTGCCGCGTCCCACGGTGAAGGCGAGGCCGTGTCCCCGGCCGCCGGCGCTCGTGCGGAGCGTCACGTACGCCGCCGAGTAGTCGGGTTCGGGGTTCATGGCGTCGGAGCCGTCGAGGTCGCGCGAGGTCGGGAACCGTACGTCCACGGCCTCGACCGCGCTGATGAGCTCACTCATCGCGTCCGGCAATGTCGGTTCGCAGGGTCCGGTGTCGTCCCGGCTCCATGGCCACCACCCTTCGTCGTGTGTCAACGAGATGTCCGCCCTGCTACGGCAGAGGCTGGACATGGGATGGATTTATAGAGTCACCCCTGCTCGGTGTCCATACCTCGGGAGGGAAATATGCAAGCGCCCGCGCTTCACCTGCTCGTTTGTGGTGAACGAATGAGTGAGGACTCCTTCGGTCCTCCCGTCTCTTCCTGAGTGATGGGATGTATTGCTACGCTGCCGCCGCCTGGGCAACGAGCAGGGAGCAGCCGCATGTCACTGACCGACAAGGCCATCGACCGCATCAGGGACCTCATCCAGTCGGGCGAGCTGCCGCCGGGCGCGAAACTGCCGCCCGAGCAGCAGCTCGCGGCGGAGCTGGGACTGTCCCGCAATCTGATGCGGGAGGCGGTCAAGGCACTGGTGGTCGCACGCGTCCTGGAGATCCGCCGGGGCGACGGCACCTACGTGACCAGCCTGGAACCGGAGCTGCTGCTGAGCAGCATCGGATCGGCGGTGGAACTGCTGCGCGGCGACACCCTGCTGGAGCTGACCGAGGTGCGCCGGCTGTTCGAACCGGTCGCCACGGGACTGGCCGCCACCCGCATCTCGGCCGGGGAACTGGCCGAGGTGGAGCGGCACCTGGACGCGATGCGGGCGGCCCGGGAGGACATCGAGCGGCTCACCGAACACGACGCGGCGTTCCACCGGGCGGTGGTGGCGGCCACCGGCAACGCCACCCTCGCCACCCTGCTGGAGGGGATCTCCAGCAGGACGGTGCGCGCACGCGTCTGGCGCGGTCTGGTCGACGACAACGCCGCCGCGCGCACCGTCGCCGAACACGAGGCGATCTTCCAGGCACTGGTCGCCGGCGACGCCGGCCTGGCGCAGGCCGCCGCACTACTGCACGTCAGCACCACCGAACAGTGGCTGCGCGAGCACCTGGAGCCGAACAGCGCCGTCCCGGACCTGCCGTGAACACCGGGTGGTGCACCACCCACCCTTTTCCATCACACGTCACCAGCCCCGTGCCCGGCCCGGACAGCCGTGGGCCACGGCCAGGCACGTCCGCTCAGTGAGGAGCACTTCGATGAGGTTTCTGCGCGTGGGCCCCGCGGGCTCGGAACGTCCCGCCGTCCTCGACACCGACGGCCTCGCCTACGACCTGACCCCGCTGACCGCCGACATCGATGGCGCCTTCCTGTCCGGTGACGGCGTGGAGCGCGCACGCACCGCGCTGGCCGGGGGAAGCCTGCCGCGCATCGACCTGCGCGGGCAGCGCACAGGCGCACCCGTGGCCCGCCCGGGCAAGGTCGTGTGCGTCGGGCTGAACTACGCCGATCACGCCGAGGAGACCGCGACCCCGCCGCCGGCGGAGCCGGTGATCTTCATGAAGGCGTCCAACACGGTGGTCGGACCCGACGACACCGTCCTCATACCGCGCACCAGCACCCGGACGGACTACGAGATCGAGCTCGCGGTCGTCATCGGCCGCACCGCCCGCTACCTGGACTCCCCGGCCGCCGCCGACGACGTCGTGGCGGGCTACGCCATCGCCGACGACGTCAGCGAACGTGCCTTCCAGCACGAACGCGGCGGCCAGTGGGACAAGGGCAAGTCGTGCGAGACCTTCAACCCCCTCGGCCCCTGGCTGGTCACCCCCGACGAGACCGGGGACCCCCAGGACCTGGCGCTGCGGCTCTGGGTCAACGGCGAGCCGCGTCAGCACGGCCACACCAAGAACATGATCTTCGGGGTACGCCATGTCGTCTGGTACCTGAGCCAGTTCATGGTGCTGGATCCCGGCGACGTGATCAACACGGGAACCCCTGCGGGCGTGGCCTTCGGCGCCAACGACTTCCCCTACCTGCGGGCCGGTGACGTGGTCGAGGCCGAGATCGACCGGCTCGGCCGTCAGCGGCACGTCGTCGGGCAGGCCTGATGTCCACCGCGGCGCACCCCTGGTAT
This sequence comes from Streptomyces sp. NRRL WC-3605, assembly GCF_001509795.1. Lineage (GTDB taxonomy): Bacteria > Actinomycetota > Actinomycetes > Streptomycetales > Streptomycetaceae > Streptomyces > Streptomyces viridochromogenes. The sequence continues at coordinate 60,229 of NZ_LLZN01000037.1, forward strand.
GCCGAACGGGTCCCCCTCGGACGCTCCCGCGTCACCGTCAGCCGCGTCGGGCTGGGCACCGCACCGCTGGGCGGTCTGTACTCCGCGGTCGGCGGCCGGGACGCCACCGGCACGCTGGAGGCGGCCTGGGCGGCCGGGATCCGCTACTTCGACACCGCCCCGCACTACGGTGCCGGGCTCGCCGAGCGACGGCTCGGCGCCTTCCTGACCGGTCTCGGCCCGGCGCGCGCGGACTGCACCGTGTCCACCAAGGTCGGCCGGCTGCTCGTGCCGGGAGAACCCGCACCGGGGGAGGAGGACTTCCACGGCGACCCCGACCTGGTCAGGATCCGCGACTACAGTGCCGACGGCGTGTACCGCTCTCTCACCGAGAGTCTGGAGCGCTCCGGCCTCGACGCCTTCGACATCGTGCTCATCCACGACCCGGACGACCACTGGAAGGAGGCTCTCACCGGCGCCTACCCGGCGCTGGCCCGGCTGCGCGCCGAGGGAGCCGTCCGGGCGATCGGCGTCGGGATGAACCAGACGGCGATGCTCACCCGCTTCGTCATCGAGACGGATCTCGACTGCGTCCTCGTGGCCGGCCGCTACTCCCTGCTGGACCGCAGCGCGGCCGACGAACTGTTGCCCGCGTGCGCCGAACGCGAGGTGGGCGTGCTGGTCGGCGGTGTCTTCAACAGCGGCATCCTGGCGAACCTCGCACCCGACGCCACCTACGACTACACGCCGGCCTCCGAAGCGGTGCGCCGCCACGCCCTCGCCCTAGGCGAGCGCTGCGCCGCCCACGGGGTGGCGCTGGCCGCCGCCGCCCTGCGGTTCCCGCTGCGGCACCCCGCTGTGACCGGCGTCGTCGTCGGAGCGCGCAGTTCCCAGGAGATCACCGTCAACATCGCACACGCCGGCGCGACGATCCCGGAAGAACTGTGGGCGGACCTCGACGCCCTCGACCGCGAACGGGACGGATCATGAACAGGGTCGACGCACACCACCACGTCTGGCGGCCCGCCTCGGCCCCCGGGCCCGCCCCGGGCTCCGGCCCGCGGCGCCGGGTGCACACCTGGCTCGACGCGCCCGGCATGGCCGACCTGCGCAGGGACTTCACGATGGCGGACCTTGCGCCGTCCGCCCGGGCGGCGGGCATCGACCGTACGGTCCTGGTCCAGGTCCTGCCCGACCTCGACGAGACCACCGAGTTCCTGTCCCTGGCCTCGGCGGACGATCTGATCGCCGGCGTCGTCGGCTGGGCCGACCTCACCTCGGACGGCCTCGCGGACACCCTGGACGCCCTGCGGGCCGCGCCGGGCGGCGACCGTCTGGTCGGCCTGCGGCACCTGGTGCAGAGCGAACCGGACCCCGGCTGGCTGAACCGGCCCGACGTGCGCCGGGGCCTGCGAACGATCGCGCGGGCGAACCTCGCCTACGACCTGCTCGTCCTCCCGCACCAACTGCCCGCCGCCATCAGCACCGTCCGGGAGCTGCCGGAACTCACGTTCGTCCTCGACCACCTGGCCAAGCCGCCCATCGCCACGGGCGCACTCGAGCCCTGGGCCTCGCTGGTCCGTGAACTGGCGGCCCAGCCCCACGTGTTCTGCAAGTTGTCCGGCATGGTCACGGAGGCCGACCGGGACGACCGGAGCGTGACCGCCCTGCGTCCCTACGCCGACGTCGTGCTCGAGGCCTTCGGCCCGCAGCGGGTGATGTTCGGTTCCGACTGGCCGGTCTGCCTGCCGGCCGCCTCCTACGCGGAGGTCGTCGGCGCCGCCGAGGCACTGACCGCCCGCCTCACTCCCGCCGAGCGCACCGAGGTCTTCGCCACGACGGCGGAACGCGCCTACGGACTGGCCGGAAGCGACCAGCCGGGACGATCCCCGGACGACGGCCCGCGGGGGGTGGCCCGGTGAAAGTACGCCTGGCCTACGGCCGGTCGGGGCTCGACATCGAGGTCGATCCGCACACGGCGACGGTCGTCGAACCCGTCCACCACGAAGCAGCCACCGACCAGATGGCCGCCCTGCGCGCGGCGCTGCGCGACCCGGTCGCCGGGCCACCGCTGCGCGAGCGGGTCCGCCCGGGGCAGACGGTGGCCATCTCGGCCTGCGACGGAACCCGCCCGCAGCCCCGCCACCTGATGATCCCGGCGGTCCTGGACGAACTGGAGGACGTCGTCCGCCGGGAGGACGTGGTCGTCCTCGTCGCGACCGGCACGCATCGCGGCAACGACGAGGCCGAACTGCGGGCGATGTTCGGCGACGAGATCGTCGACGGGGTACGGATCGTCAACCACGACGCCCGCGACGCCGGACAGCTGGCGTGGATCGGCACCTTCGGCAACGGCGTACCGGTGTGGCTCAACCGCGAGTGGTGGGAGGCGGACGTCCGCATCACCACCGGCTTCGTCGAACCCCACTTCTTCGCCGGCTTCTCCGGCGGCCCGAAGCTCGTCGCCCCCGGGCTCGCCGCCCTGGAGACCGTGCTGGTGCTCCACGACGCGGCCCGCATCGGGGACCCGCGCGCCACCTGGGGCATCACCCACGGCAACCCGGTCCACGACGACGTGCGCGCCATCGCCGAGGCCACCGGCGTCACCTTCGCGCTGGACGTGGTGCTCAACCGGGACAAGGACATCGTGGCCGCCTTCGGCGGTGACCTGCTGCCCATGCACGCGGCCGCGACGGCCACGGCCAAGCGGATGGCGATGCGCCCCGTCGAGGCCCCGTTCGACGTCGTCGTCACCACCAACTCCGGGTTCCCGCTGGACCAGAACCTGTACCAGGCCGTCAAGGGGATGTCGGCGGCCTACCAGGTGGTCCGGCCCGGAGGAACGATCGTGTGCGCGGCCGAGTGCCGTGACGGCTTCCCCGACCACGGCTCCTACCGCCGGGTGCTTGCCTCCGCGCCCTCTCCCCAGGCCCTGTTCGCCGACATCGGCGCGCGCACCGAAACGGTTCCCGACCAGTGGCAGGTGCAGATCCAGGCCCGCATCCAGTCGGGCAGCCGCGTCATCATGCACACCTCCTTCCTGAGCGACGAGGAGCTGGTCACGGCCCATCTGCGGCAGACCCACGACATCTCGGCCACCGTCGCCGAGGCGCTGGCCGCCGCGGGCCCCGACGCCCGCGTGTGCGTCCTGCCCGAAGGCCCGCAGACCATTCCCTACATCGGACGGGGGCGGCCGTGAACGACGTGCTGGACCTGGGATACGCCCGGCTCGACCTCGGCCGTGAGGCCCGGCAGGGGCTGCCGGAAGTGGTCTATGGCCCCGGCAAGACGGTGGAGCAGATCGCCGGGATCGTCACCGGGCTCCTGCGCCACAACACCGGTCCCGTCCTCGCCACCCGTGTCGCCTCCGAGACCGCGGCGGCTGTCCTGGGTCAGGTGGAAGGCGGCGTGTACGACGAGAAGGCCCGGCTGCTGACCTGGCGGACGGCCGCCACCGGAACGTTCTCCGTCGTGGTCGCGGCCGCCGGCACCTCCGACGGCCCGGTGGCCGCGGAAGCCGCCGCCGTGGCCTCGGCCGTCGGGCTGGACACGACGGTCGTCCACGACGTCGGAGTGGCGGGAATCGACCGCGTCCTGCAAGTACGCGGTCTGCTGCAGGAAGCCGACGCGGTGATCGTGGCGGCCGGCATGGAAGGCGCCCTCGCCAGCGTCGTCGGCGGTCTGGTCCGCACCCCGGTCGTGGCGGTGCCCGTCTCCACCGGATACGGCGCCTCACTGGAAGGCGTCACCGCATTGCTCGCCATGCACGCCTCCTGCGCCGCCGGGGTGACCGTGGTCAACATCGATTCCGGTTTCTCCGCGGCCATGGCGGTCCACCGCATCGCCCAGGCCCGGCCGGCGGCGGACCGCGGAGGTGCCGAGTGATCTGCTGGATCAACCCGTTCACCGGACTGGCCGGAGACATGCTGCTGGCCGCCCTGATCGACGCCGGGGCACCGCTGGACCGGATCCGGTCCGCCGTCGCCGCGACCGGCCTGACCGGCTGGAACCTGACCGCCGAGCGCATCACCGACCACGGACTGGCCGCCACCCGGGTTTATGTCGAGGTCACCGACCTCCACACCGAGCGCCGGGCCACCGAGGTGCTGGAGATGGCCACCCGGGCGACCCCCCGCCCCGTCGCGGCCCTCGCCACCGCCGCCGTCACCGCGATCGCCGAGGCGGAGGGGCGGCTCCACGACGCCGACCCGGCCGACGTCCACCTGCACGAACTCGGCGGCCACGACACCCTTGTCGACATCGTCGGCTGCTCCGCGGCCCTGCACGCCCTCGAAGTCACCGACGTCGTCAGCGCACCCCTGCCCCTCGGTCGGGGCCGGATCGACGCCGCGCACGGCGTCCTGCCCTGCCCCGCACCGGCCACGCTCGCCCTCCTGGCGGGAGCCGCCGTCACGGGCAGCGACCTGCCGGGCGAAACGGTGACGCCCACCGGCGCCGCGCTGCTGCACGCCCCCGGAGCCCGCTACGGCCCGCCCCCTTCCATGGCCCTGGGCACCACGGGCTACGGCGCAGGCACCCGCCGCCTGTCCGACCGTCCCAACGTCGTCTCCGTCAGCCTCGGTTCCCCCCTTCCCGGCGGGGCGGACGAGGACGTGGTCGTGCTGGAGACCAACCTCGACGACGTCACCGGCGAACTCCTCGGGCACGTCATCACCCGGGCACTGGACGCCGGCGCCCTCGACGCCTGGACGACTCCGGCAGTGATGAAGAAGGGCAGACCCGCGCAGATCCTGCACGTCCTCCTCCACCCGCACCACGAACGGCCGCTGCGCGACCTGTTGCTGACCGAGACCGGAGCCCTCGGCATCCGCCGCGTCGCCGCCACCCGCACCACGCTGCCGCGCGCCTTCGAGACGGTGCAGGTCGACGGGCATCCCGTACGGGTCAAGCACGGACCCTACGCGGCCAAGCCGGAACACGACGACGTGGTCGCCGCGGCCGCCGCGCTGGGCCTGCCTCTGCGCGTCGTCGCCGCGCGCGCACTGCGCCTCAGCCGGGCGGGAACGACGACGAGCCAGGAGGAAGAACGTGCCCGGTGACGCCACCTTGGAGCACCGGCTCACGGACCGCGTGCGCGCGCTCGGCGGCCCCGTGGCCGTCGCCTATTCCGGCGGCGCCGACTCCGCGCTGGTCCTCGCCGCGGCCGCACGGGTACTCGGTCCCGAGCAGGTCCTGGCGGTCACGGCCGTGTCGGAGAGCCTGGCCGAGGGGGAGGTCCGTGCCGCCCGGCGTCTCGCCGACGACTTCGGGGTCACCCATCTCACGCCGCGCACGCACGAGTTGGCCCGCCCCGGCTACCGGGCCAACGGCCCCGACCGCTGCTACTTCTGCAAGTCCGAGGTGCTGGACACCATCGCGGCGCTGGCCCACGAGCACGGCTTCGACACGGTGGCCACGGGCACCAACGCGGACGACGCCGCGGACCCCTACCGGCCGGGTATCCGCGCCGGCCGGGAGCGGGGCATCCGCACCCCGCTCCTCGACGCGGGGCTGACCAAGGCGGAGGTACGCCGCCTCAGCCGGCTCTGGTCGCTGCCCACCTGGAACAAACCGGCGACACCATGTCTCGCCAGCCGGGTTCGCTACGGCATCGAGGTCACTCCCTACCGCCTGGCCCGCGTCGACCGCGCCGAGGCGGCCGTCCGGACTCTGCTGGCCGGGGCCGGACTGCAGGTGACCGACCTTCGGGTCCGCGACCTCGGCGACCGGGCACGGGTCGAGGTGGACCCCGCGCTCGTATCCCGGACCGCGGCACTTCCGACACTCGGCGAGGTCCTCGCCGCCGCAGGCTTCGCCGGCCTGCCCCACCAGGTCGAACCGTTCCGCTCGGGACGGCTCAACACCGAGCCCTGAGACCAAGGCGGGGTCGCCAAAGGAGGGGCCGGCCTGTGTTTCTTCGGCCAAGTCGGTCGGGTGCGGGTGTGTGCCGTCCGCAACGCTGTGCCCGTGCATGTTGATGATCAGGTCGGTGCGGGTGTCCCTACGGAGCTCGCGCCGTTGCGAGAGGCGTCGGTGACGAGCCGCTGCCGAGGGCTGTCACCAGGCGCGCTCCACGGGAACTTGCCGAAGCTGAGGAGGGCCCTTCGCGAAGGTGGGCGTGGGGCAGCTATGCAGAGCCGTGGGGCCTGGTGTCCGAGGCGCCGTGGGCATCCGGCGTCCCGTATCGCGCGAGCATGGTCAGCACCGCTTGGTCGACCGCGTTGGCGACGGCGGTGTCGTCGGGCTCCCAGTGGGCGAGCAGCATCCGCGGCCAGAACACGTAGTTGGAGATCATCCCGAGGAATTGGGTCGCCGCCGTCTCCGCATCGTCGAGCCGGGCTGTTCCGGCGGCGTTCTCCGCTGCCAGGTAGCGGCGGACCGTTTCGAAGTAGGGCATCTTGCCGAGCTTGAACTGGGTCTCCCCGAGTTCGGGGAAGCGCGGTACCTCGGCGATGACGATACGGAAGAGGGCGGCCATGCCGGGCTGGGTGAGCAGGGCCACGTATCGGCGTCCGATGGTCTCAAGTCCGGCGCGGAGGTTCCCGGGCTCGGGGAGGGGCGCCTCCCCGTCGTCCACTTTCCAGTATTCGGTGACGATCGCCTCGAACAGGGCCGCCTTGGTGGTGAACTGCTTGAACAGGGTCGCCCTCGACACTCCGGCCGCCTCCGCGATGCGGGCCAGCGAGGTGCCATCGTAGCCGGAGTCGAGGAACAGCTTCGTCGCTGCCTCGATGATGGACGTCCGCTTCTGCGCTGCCACGCGCCGGTGGTACTCCGAAGGCTGTGCCGTCATGCCCCCAGTATGCCCTCCGTTCCGAGGTGAGTCACTTGACTCGCCTCTAGTCCTGCTCCTACCGTGAATAGGGAGGTGAGTCACTCGGCTCACCATTGTGCGAGCCTGGAGGAGGAGGCAGCATGGAACGCTTCGAGGGCCAGACCGTCGTCGTCACCGGCGGCAGCGGTGGTATGGGCAGCAGCCATGTGCGGGGCTACCACGCCGAAGGGGCGAACGTCGTCATCGCCGGCCGCGACGACGACGCCGGCCGCGATCTCGCTGCCCGTCTCGGTCAGCGAGCCCTGTCCGTCCACCTGGATGTCACCAGCGAGGCCGACTGGGCGGCACTGGTACGAGAGGTCGAAGACCACTTCGGGCCGATCACCATCCTGGTGAACAACGCGGGCATCCAGAACCCGGCGGCCCTTGTCGAACACACTGAACTCCGGGCCTGGGAGCAAACCTTTGGTGTGAACGTCACCGGTCAGTTCCTCGGTATCAGGGCCGTGGCTCCGTCGATGCGCAGGGGCGGTGGCGGAAGCATCGTCAACGTGGCCTCGACCATGGCCCACGTCGGCACGGCCTTCTACGCCCCCTACACCGCAAGCAAGTGGGCCGTGCGCGGGCTGACCAAGACGGCCGCGCTGGAACTGGGGCGGGACAACATCCGGGTCAACTCCATCCACCCCGGCGTCGTCTCCACACCGCTGATCCACGAACCCACCGTCGCAGGCCAGCCGGCCATCGCCGACCTCTACTCGCCCGATCCCTTCGCCATTCCCCGGCTCGCCGAACCGTCCGACGTCACCCGTCTGTTGCTCTTCATCACGTCCCAGGACGCATCCTTCGCCACGGGCTCGGAATTCGTCCTGGACGGGGGTCTGCTGCTCGGCCCCGCACTCCGACCCGAATCCGACATCGCAGCTTGACCCGGCATTGCAGGTCGGAGCGTGGAGTCGCGGCCGCCCATCAGGACCGCACGCTGTCGAGCGCGACACTTTCGCGGGCGAGTACGAACAGGAGGGTGAGGAGGGCGGCGCGTGCATTGCCGTCGTCGAAGGGGTGGAAGAAGCAGATGTCGAGGTAGGCGCGTGCGGCCCGGGCGGTCAGGGGGAGAGCCGGGTGGTGCTCTTGGCGCGTTGGGTGAGGCAGGCGTCGAGGCGGGCGTGGGTGTCGTCGGCGATGCCGTAGCGTTCCCGGCCGCCCCTGGCGAGAGCGCGCAGTCTGCGGTGTCGCTTCGGGCCGGAACGGCTTGGGTGACCGCCGCCCCCTTCCCGCGCGGCGAGATGCCTGAACGGTCAGTTCGAGATCTCCCACCACGGACTCCGGCGCTCGTGTGCGTCTGTGATCCGGATCGGTTCGTGCGGGGTGCTGTGCTGGTACCGCGAACGCTCATCGTCGGTCACGAACCATGGGGTCGCGGGCAGGTCGGCTTCGGGGAAGGACTCCTGCACGCAGAGGTACGTGAAGCCGATGGCGGCCCGCTGGCTGTCCGTGAGCGAGCGCACTGCACTGTCCGGGGCGCCGTCGAGGAGACCGCGAGTTCCTGCCGGGGGAGCCGCGGCGTCTTCGATCGGCAGGGGGTGGTCGATCAGCCGCCGGTAGACGCTGACGACCTCCTCCATCCCGAAGCGTGGCCAGGTCGAGGACACAGGAGGGAGGAGGCTGGACAGTTCGCGTACGGTGAACGAACCCCGGGCCCGGGTCCGCGCAGTCTGCCGGACTGCGTCCAGCCGGGACAGCCCGATCAGCCACCTGCTGCCCGCCCACCAGTTGATCAATGTCAACACGAACGCGAGAGCCACCAGCCAGCCATTGCCGCCCCAGTGAATCCCCGACGTGCCCCACCACCACGGTGGGACGGCAAGAAGGAGAAGGGCGCCGGCACCCCGGGCCACCCAGGCGGACGGATCGCGATGCGACATCCGATAGCCGAACAGGGGTCGGCGTCGAGGAATCGCCCGCGAGACCAAACCGTGGACGAAAGCGTTGGCACCGGTGGTGATCTCGTCGAACACCCAGCCCGCACGCTCAGCCGACGGCATGGCGGTCAGGTACTCCTCGATCTGGAGGGCGAGGAACCTGGCCGTGAACACGTGGGCGGCCGTCAACGCGGTGAAGACGAGCCACATCCGATCGACAGGCACGGAGACCGCGGCCACTTGAAGGGACTGACCACCCGCAAGAAGGCGGGTGAGGACGACGGCGACGGCGAGCAGACCGCCGACGGCCAGGATCCGTTCCGCATTACGGGCTCCGGCCACGAGTCGCCGTTGCGCAGGACTGGGATCACTCACCGGCACACGATCGCTCATCTGCGGTGGCATTGCCAAGCTTCCACCCGCGCAGCGACGCCTGGTGGCCCGGGCATTCGGTCGTAGGAGCGACGACGCCCGTCGTTGACGTCCGGGGCCCCGACATCCTGGCCCGATGGCGGACAGAACCGGCGGCGAGCCCCCTATCGACAGGCGCTCCACCCGATGGGAGGGGCACAAGGCGCAGCGTCAGCTCGAACTGGTGGACGCCGCCGTCGCCCTCATCGAGGAGGAGGGCCTGGAACATCTGGGTGTGGTGGGTCTCCTCGGTGCAGCGGTTGTTCCCGGTACCAGGGATGCGCGCCGAGGGCGTCCGCGCTGGTGAGGACCCAGCGCGGGTCGCTCGTGTCGGAACTCGCCTTCAGCACTCCCGCCACCAGTGCGGTGCGCGCCGGTACGTCGCATCCGCGGTTACGGCCCCTGGGGTCCCGGCATCACGCGACACCCCACTCCGAGATGACCGGCACATCAGCCGTACACCGTAATCAGCCTTCAGACGTCGAATGGCGGCGAGGCCTCGTCCGAACCACCGGCCCGGACGCAGTTCCTGACCCTGGACGACTCCCGCGTACGACTCGTCGGTACGACCGTCCCCGGTGACGCCAGCCTCATGGTGCGGGTGCAGTCGCTGGCCGACACCCCCCGTCACCTGCCGACTGCGCACCCCCTTCACCGTCACCCAGGCCGTACGCACCAACTACCTGGGCCTGGCTCCGCGCGACATCGAGCCGGACCCGGACCACGCCATCCCGATCGACATCGCGCCCCTCGGAACGGCAGCCGTGGTCCTGCACCTCGCGGCTCCGACCGGCGCTGATCGCGTGCGCGGCAGCTGACGCTGTGTCGCCGTACGGAGGGCGTGCGACGCAGAGTGCCGGCGGCCTGTCAGATCAGTTCGATGGTGTCGCCGAGTCGCACGCACCCCGTTCGCGTGACGGTGGCCAGTGCGTCCAGTCTCAGATCGTGGGCCTGCGCGATCACTCGGAGGATCAGTGGTGTGAGTGGGGCAGGCCCTCCTGGGCCTCGTTGGTCATCACGCATCGCTCGCTGGAGCGCACGAACCTGACGTGCAGTGCGTCGCCTATCTGTGCCGTGCTGCCGAGCCACGTGTCCTCCACGAACGGAGGTGTGCCCGGCGGTGTCCGCACCAGCAGGTTCGGCCGGAACCGGCGCTCGTCGACGGGCACGCCCGGAACGGCCGTGCGGACCCAGTCGAGGGTCGCCGTGGTGAGAAGGCTCAGCGGCAGCTGGTCGAAGTGCGAGATCGTGCCCTCGCGGGCCACTTCGACGTCGTTCCGGTCTAGGTAGCGCCGAACGAAGTCGCTGGGATCGGGTACCGGGATGCCGTCCGGGCCCAGCAGCTCGGGCACCGCGGTGACGACTCCTCCGGGGTATCGGGACCGCAGCCGCAGCAACCCCGGCATCCGCCGGAACCGGCGCGTGGCCTTGCCCGAACCGAACTTCCCCTCGGCGTCCCGCACCGCGTAGAGCCTGTCGCCAACGAGGCCCCGCGCGTCGACGGCGGCCTCACTCAACTGCTCGCCGCCGGTGGACTTGACGGGATACCGCCAGATCCGCTCGATCGTGCCGAGCGCTTTGCTCATGTCCGTCCCTTCAAGGACCGTCGGCATCGGGCAATCGGAGGATCCTGCACAACTGACCGACGCTGAGCGAGCGGGACCACAGACGATAGGGGTCACGCCCGAGAAGGATCAAGAATTCTGCCCGAATCCGGGCAGGGCATGGGGGTTACGGTGCGGTCCATGTGTGCTGTCGGTGCTCCGAGACGTGCATTGCCGTTGGCTTCCTGCGGGCCCGGGCCGGTCTCTTCACGGAGGGCGCGCCCCCGGCACCGAGACTTGTGACCACGTCCCCCCTTCGACCCGGCACCGTGGGAGATACCTCCGTATGCCGTCCGCCCGCTCCTTGAGCAGTTCGTGAACGACTCCGGACTGACCGCGCAGCTCACCCAGTTCGCGGCGACGCCCTGGCCCAACGGTGCCTTCGTCAGCGTGTACGCGGGGGAGGAGCGGCTGTTGTTGATCAGCTTGGTCTGGCTGCGGAGAACCCTGGGAGGGGTCATGGAGCGGCTGCAAGGCCCTGAATGAGTGATAACGGCACTGTGTCCAGCGACAGTTGCGGCTCCGAACGGCGAAGACACGAGGTTGGCGTCGTGCCAGTGCGGACGGATGAGGTCGGGTGCGCTCACCTTGGCGAGACGGGCCACCTCTTCCGGTGTCAGTCTCAACCCGCTGCCCCGGGTGCAGGGAAAAATGATGAGGGACAGGTCCCCCGTCGACGCTCAAGGCGGCGCCCGTGGTGGCCGCTGCCCGGTCCGACGCCAGGTAGGTGGAGAGACTCGCCACTTCCCCGCGAACTTGCGTTCCTGCTCGGCGGGGTCGACGCCCGGCTAGAGGTCGTTCCACATCGCCCGTACACCGGCGCTCAATGTCGGCCCAGGCAGCACACAGTTGACGCTCACACCGCTTCCGAGTGCGGGCCGCCTCGCACACCGCGCTTCCCCTGAATCGACGCCCTTATGATCCCTGGGGCCGGTCCGGTCCCAAGGACCGCTTCGCCGAGACTGTACTGATTCACAGCGGGCTCCTTGAGCGAACCGGGACAGCTAGTTGGCTCAAAATGTTCGTTTCCCGAGCTGCATCTGGCCCCTATGCGGCCTCAGTTGGCCTCTTCGGCGCCGAATCATGGCATGACGGTCGCCCCAAAGCTGTCACGATGAGCCGACTTCAGATATCACACGGGCACGTGACAGTGGATGTTTCCCGACGAATTCAACCGGTGCCGGGTCAGGGCACTCAGGTCGGGCCTTCGGGCACGGCTCGGTGACTAGCATGGCGGCGTGCTTGACCCGGAAGGGTCGCGAGTATCGCCCACCGCCGCCCTGATCAACGGCGACCCCCAGTCGTCACCAGGACTCCTGCCGCCAAGGACCGAGGGACCCCGGAATGTCAGTGCCTGCCCGCCCCCGCCAGCGCCGGAGTGCGAGAGGGGCGCGCTCCTCGCCGACCGTGTTCCCTGTCGCCCTCCTCGTCACTGCCGTGAGCGCCGCGGCCGTCATCGTCGTCGCCCCGGCCGAGGCCCGCGGCTGGGTGACCGGCACCGCGGTCGTCGCCTGGGTGTGCTCGGCGCTTCTCGTCGCCGTCGCCGCCCGTCTGCTGCGCAACGCCCGTCGGGATGCCGAATCCCGCAGCGACGAGCTGGAGATGGCCCGCAAGCACTCGATGCAGCAGGGCGCGGACACGTCGCAGCTGGTCAACGTCACTCTGCCGGGCCTCGTCCATCAGATGAAGGGCGGGACCCGGACCGCCGATGCCCTCGCTCGCCTCACGCCGCCGTCCGATCCGCACCTGCGCCAGGTGCTGGAGGTCTTCGCCACCGAGCTCGACGGGCTGGTCCGCAGAGCCGGCCACGCCGAGTCCGAACTGGACACCCTGCGCGGCGAACTGGCCCAGGGCAGCGCCGAGCTCAAGCGTCTGACCGCCGAGACGCTGCCGTCCGCCGTCGCGTTGCTGCGCGAAGGAAGTTCCGCGGACACCGTCCTGGCCAAGTTCGACTGGCCGCGCAGTCCGCTGCTGCGCGACCCCGCCGAGTGGTTCGTGCGCGAACTCGCCTACAGCGAACGCCGTTCGGCCGCCGCGCAGGCAGCGTCCGCCAAGGCTCTGAGCCGGGTGCAGGCCAAGACCGTCGGCATGCTCGCCGACCTGCGCGACATGCAGGAGCGGCACGGTGAGGACGTCTTCGGCGACCTGCTGCGCCTGGACCACAGCACCTCGCAGTTGGGCCTGATGACCGACCGGCTGGCCCTCCTGATGGGCGGCCGTTCCAGCCGCGTCTGGAACAAGCCGATCGTGGTCGAGAGCGTTCTGCGCGGCGCGGTCGGCCGGATCGCCGCCTACCGGCGGGTGCGCCTGCACAACTCCAGCAAGGCCGCCATCTCGGGCTTCGCCGCCGAGGGCGTGATGCACCTGCTGGCCGAACTCATGGACAACGCTGCCAATTTCTCGCCGCCCATCGACGAGGTCCACGTGTACGTGGAGGAGCGCAGCGCCGGACTTGTCGTCACGATCGAGGACAGCGGCCTGAAGATGTCCGACGCCGCCATGCACCGCGCGGAGGAGGCCGTCGCGGGCCGGGTGACCGACCTGGCCTCGCTGCAGGGCACCCGGCTGGGCCTGGCGGTCGTGGGACGGGTCGCCACCAAGTACGGCATCAGCGTCAACTACCGCCCCTCCTCCCGCGGCGGCACCGGCGTCGTCGTCCTCCTGCCGCCTCAACTGATGGCCCAGCAGCGCGAGCCCGTCGCCCCGGCGAGTCCCCGCCGCGGTCGGGAAGCGGCAGCCTCCGCGCCGGTCCCCGCCCCCGGACCGGCCCCGGCCACGGAGAGGCCGCTGCCGGTCCGCTCCCGATCAGCCGACACGGACACCGCCGCGACCGGCTCTCGTGGGCGCGGCCCGGCCACTCCGGGGGGCCTGCCCGTGCGGGCCCCCGGCCGCACCATGGCCGAGGCCGAGCGGGGACGCCCCCGGCCGGCCGCCGACACGTCCCCCGCTCAGCAGGGGGAGCCGGGCCCGGCCCGCGACGCGGGAAGCCGCTTCGGCGCCTTCCACCGCGGTCGGCACGGCACCGGGGAGGCCGGTGCCGAGGACCCGCGCGAGGCGTCGCCCGACGAGTAGATCGCGCACCCCAGCCCATCGGGCTCCCCCGCCCACCACTCCCGTACTGATCGCCCCCCTCGTTGGATTGGAGGTACGGGCCGGGTGACCCGCGAACGGTCGCACCCCGCCCCACCCACCATGGAGACCACTGACACCAGCCTGAGCTGGCTCCTGACGAACCTCATGGAGCGCACGCCGGGCACGCGCCACGCCCTCGTCCTGTCCCGTGACGGACTGAAGCTGTGCTGGACGGAGCACATGACGCTCGACCAGGCCGACCAACTGGCCGCCATCTGTTCCGGAATCCAGGCGCTGTCCCAGGGCGCCTCAGTGGAGTTCGGCGACGGAACGGGCGGCGTGCGGCACGCCATGACCGAGTTCCACGGTGGCCTGCTGTTCATCGTGGAGGCCGGTGACGGCGCCCACCTGGCGGTCATCGCCGACGAGAGCGCCGACCCGGGCGTGGTGGGCCACCAGATGACCGAACTGGTCCAGCAGATCGGCGACCACCTGCGGGCCGAGCCCCGCACTCCCGCCACCAGGGGTGCGACCACGTGATCCGCAAACCCGTGGACGTCGGTGATCCCGACCGGCTCTACATGGTCACGGGTGGGCGCAGCGAGGCCGACGACTTCTTCGACCTGGTGACGCTGGTCGTCAGCGAGAGCGAGCCCGCCTCCGGGATGCAGTCCGAACACGTCCGCATCCTGGAGATGTGCCGGCATCCCACGGCCGTGGTCGAGATCTCGGCCGAGCTGGCGCTGCCCGTCACCGTGGTGCGGATCCTGCTCGGCGACCTGCACGACATGGGCAAGGTCAGCGCCCGCCATCCCCGCGCCGCCGCATCCGTCGCCGGCCTCCCCGAAACCGCCCTGCTCCAGGAGGTCCTCCATGGGCTCCGTAACCTCTGAGCTGCCTTCTCAGCGCACGCCGCTGGCCGATGCCGCCGAGACCGGCCTGAAGATCGTCGTCGTAGGCGGTTTCGGTGTCGGAAAGACCACCATGGTGCGCTCGGTGAGCGAGATCCGGCCCCTGAACACCGAGGAGGTGATGACGCAGGCCGGGTACGGCATCGACGAGACCAAAGGCGTGGAGAACAAGAACACCACCACCGTGGCCTTCGACTTCGGGCGCATCAGTCTCAGTCAGCGCATGGTGTTGTACCTGTTCGGCGCCCCCGGCCAGGAGCGCTTCTGGTTCCTGTGGGACCGCCTGTTCTCCGGCACGCTGGGCGCCGTGGTGCTGGTCGACACCCGCCGCATGGAGGACTCCTGGTACGCGATAGACCGGCTCGAGCACCACGGCACGCCGTTCGTGGTGGCCGTCAACCGCTTCGACGGCGACGACGCCCGCTTCTCGCTCGAAGAGATCCGCCAAGCGCTCGCCCTGGGCGAGCACGTACCGATGGTCGACTGCGACGCCCGGCTCAGATCGTCCTGCAAAGAGGTCCTCATCACCCTGGTGAACCACCTGTACGCGCTGGCACTGTCCCAGGAGAGCACAGCATGAGCGACACCGACGGCTCCGCTCCCGGGGCCACTCCTCCGCCCGGCTGTCCGGCCCACTCCTCGGCCGTGCACCTGGGCGGCCTGGAGTACCAGCAGACGCCCGCCCAGTTGTACCGCGCCCTGCGGCGCGAACACGGTGCCGTCGCGCCGGTGCTGCTCGACAACGACATCCCCGCCTGGCTCGTGCTCGGCTATCCCGAGGTCACCTTCGTCACGAGCCACGACGAACTGTTCGCCCGGGACTCCAGGCGCTGGAACCAGTGGCCGAACATCCCGCCGGACTGGCCCCTGATGCCCTTCGTCGGCTACCAGCCCTCCGTCCTGTTCACCGAGGGTGCCGAACACCAGCGCCGCGCCGGGGTGATCACCCAGGCACTGGAGGGTGTCGACCAGTTCGAACTGGCCCGCGAATGCCAGCTGATCGCCGAGCAGCTCATCGCCGGCTTCTCCGGCAGGGGCCACGCCGAGCTGATGGGCACGTACGCCCACGCGCTGCCGGCGCGCGCCGTGCTGTGGATGTGCGGTATGACGCAGGGCAGCGCGGACACCGAGCAACTCGTCGAGGACCTTCGCATCTCACTCGACGCCGGTGAGGGCGAGGACCCCGTGGCCGCCTACGGGCGTGTCGGTGCGCGCATCATGCAGCTGGTGAAGGAGAAGCGGGACCGGCCCGGCCCCGACGTCACCTCGCGGATGCTGCTGGATCCGGCCGGGCTCACCGACGAGGAGATCGTCCAGGACCTGATCTCCGTCATCGCCGCCGCGCAGCAGCCCACTGCCAACTGGATCTGCAACACCCTGCGTCTGCTGCTCACCGACGAGCGCTTCGCGGTCAACGTCTCCGGCGGCCGGGTCAGCGTCGGCGACGCCCTCAACGAGGTGCTGTGGCTGGACACACCCACCCAGAACTTCATCGGCCGCTGGGCCGTGCGTGACACCCAGCTGGGGGGCCGGCTCATCCGCGAGGGCGACTGCCTCGTGCTGGGCCTCGCCGCCGCCAACACCGACCCGCAGATCTGGCCGGACTCCCATGTCGGTGCGGAGAACTCCGCCCACCTGTCCTTCAGCAACGGCGAACACCGCTGCCCCTACCCAGCCCCCCTCCTGGCGGACGTGATGGCGCGGACGGCCGTCGAGACGCTCATGGAGCATCTGCCCGACCTTGTGCTGAGTGTCGAGCCGGAGGAGCTGGCCTGGCGCCCGTCCATCTGGATGCGCGGACTGAAGTCCCTGCCCGTGGAGTTCACCCCGGCCGCACACTAGGCAGGCCGCTCACCCGTCCGGTCCGGCCGCCGCTCCGGTGCCTGCGAGATCGCGGGCACCGGAAGTCCCCGGCGTACGGCGGCCCTGGCGGCGGGCACCGCAGCCCTGGGAACGAGGCGCCGGCCGGGTGGAATCAGGTGGTGACCGGCGTGAAGCGCACCGGCAGCGACTGCGGGCCACGGGTGAAGACGCCTTGCTCCACCGGGTCGAACCCGTCGGCGAGCCGCAGATCGGGCATGGCGTCCAGCAGCTGGTCGACCCCGATCTCCACCTCGGCCTTGGCCAGCAGGGCGCCGACACAGAAGTGCCGGCCGAGTGCGAAGGCGAGATGGTCGGCGGCGGCGGAGAACGCCGAGGTCGTGCTGAGGTCGTCGCGGAAGATGTCGAAACGGTCGGGCTCGCGGTAGCGTCGCTCGTCCCGGTTGGCGGCACCGATCAGGCAGGTCACCGTGGCCCCGGCCGGGATGGTCCCGCCGCTGACCTCGACGTCCACGGCCGACTGGCGCATGATCATGTGGACCGGCGGGGTGTAGCGAAGCGTCTCGGCGAACGCCGACGGAATCAGGCTCCGGTCCTCCCTGACCGCTGCCAGCTGCTCGGGATGCGCCAGCAGGTTGGCCAGGATGCTGGCGATCGCCTTGTCCGTGGTCTCGCCTCCGGCGGCGAGCAGCAGACTGCAGAACGCCTTGATGTCCTCGTCGCTCATCCGGACACCGTCCACCTCGGCGGCGCACAGCGCCGACAGCAGGTCGTCGCCCGGCTTCTCGCGCCGCTCCTGGATGATCGGGATCATGTACTCGGCGAACTCGACCCGGGTCCGTTCCCCCGCGGCCGTTACCTCCGGGTCGCCCGAGAGGTTGCCGAGGAAGGCGATCACGGCCGTGTACCACCCGTGGAAGCGGGCGTGGTCGGCCTTGTCCAGCCCGAGCATGTCGGCGATGACGTTGACCGGAAATCGAGTTGCGTAGTCGCTGACGATGTCGGCGGACCCGGAGTCGCGGAAGGCGTCTATGAGTTCGCGGGAGTTGCGCTCGATGACCGGCAGGAACTTCTCCTGGAGGTCGCTGCCCCGGAAGGCGGGGGCCACGAGGGCCCGGCGCACCGCGTGCTCACGCCCGCTCATCTGCAGGATCGTCTTGCCGTGTACCGGCTCCAGCTGCCAGTTGTAGTTGTCCGTGGTGAACTCGGACTTCTTGTCCTTGAAGACGCGCTCGACGTCGTCGTAGCGGGAGAGGATGTAGCTCTGGGTCGCCTCGTGCCAGATCAAGGGCTCCTTCTCCCGCATCACCGCGTAGGCGGGGTAGGGATCCGCCGCGAACGCGGGGGAGAGGATGTCGAGAGGCTGCGGGGCAGCGGACACGGGACTCCTTGAGGTAGACGCTTGTGCTCCCGGGTCACACTATTGATCTTTCAATGTCTCAAACAGTCGAGCCTTGGCCGAAGTTGATGGAGCGTGTGGCTGTTCTCGGCCCAGGGAGAGCTCGTCTGAAGGCCGGGAGTGGACCACCACGGCCCCGAGGCCGTCCTCTGCCGCGTGGACGAAGACGCTGCCGTCGTCGGCGACGACTGCCGAACGGTGCGGCACGACCCGTGGTCCGCGGACACGCGGCTCCCCGTCGTCCGGGCATCGCGCCACCGGGGCCGTCGTGAGTCCGCGCACCGCCGCCGAACCCCCGGCCGAGACCAGGGGGCGGCCCTCTCCGCCACCGCTTCCATACCGACCGGGGGGGCGTCGGTCTCCCAGGCGGCAGTCGTCCTCGAGGGACGGCCGGAGCGAAGAGTGCGCGGGCCGCCACCACCGCCGACGTGCGGAGGGTCGAGCAGGCGATCCAGCGCGCCGGCGAAACGGCCCGCGGTCACCGGCACCGCCATCAGCGTCGAACAGCTCGATCTGTGCCCGCCCACGGAGGTGACCGACCTCTCGGCATGCTGGTTCCCGTCGGTGCAGCCGACCACACCCTTCAGGAAGGGCTCGACCTCACCAGCGTCCCCCAGCGCGTCGCCCTGCTGGCCCCTCCCGTGGCGAAGCTCGGCGACGCCACCGACACACCGCCCTGACCAGCCTCACCGGCGCCTCGCGGTGGGTGCCTGGGACTTCGCCGCATGCGTCCGCCCGCTTGCGGACACCTCCTGGGTTCGGAGGCTGGTGCCGTGAGTCTCGTCGATGACGCCCGTGCTGTCGGTCTCACGGATACCGAAGGGATGGCGATCAGGTCCCGATCAACGACGTCCACGTTTCGGCCGTGCGGAACCCGAGGCTCTCGAAGAGACCTGCTGCCTCATCGGTGGCGTGGAGGTAGGCCGTGTGTGCGCCAGAGGCCCTGCCGTCCTGCAGAATCCTTTCGACCATGACTCGGGCGTGTCCCCTTCTCCGGTGCTGCGGTGTCGTGGCGACGTTGATGACACCGAGGTGGCCATCTACCACGACCCCCAGGCCCGCGGCTACGGCGACCCCGTCCACCTCGGCCATGTAGGCGGTGATCCCCTGCGCGTCCAGAACAGCCGGCGTGTACAGACTGGAGATGATCACCGCAGGCGCGCCGAACCCTGCGGCCAGCACCTCGGCGAAGCCGCTGTACTCGTCACCGCTCAGAGCACGTACCCGCACCGGGCCGGTCTTTGGCGGGAGCGCCGAGGCGTCCTGCAGAGGCAGCACCATGAAGGGCTGCTCGGACCTGCCGGTGAGCCCGTACTCGGTTGCCGTGCGGGTCATCGCCTCGTCCGGGCCGCCGCGCAAGCGGATACTCCAGGGAAAGCCGCCGCGGCCTGCCTCCGCTGCCGCCACGGCGGCCAGTTCTGCGATCTCCTCCGCGTCGGGCTTCTTCAGCGTGCTCATCACGACGTTGAGAGCGGGTATCTGCGAGCGGGTGAGGGCGAGGAGAGTGCCCTGGGAGCCGCTGCGCCCGGTGGCGCCGGGCACGACGCTCACCAGCCGCTCCATGGCCGACCCGAAAGCGTACGCTGCCGCATCGGCCTGGGAAGCGAGAGACGTGTGATCCATGTGAACTCCACTGTCGAGGTGCTGTGCTGCCGGCGGGATGCCGGACGTGGGAGAAGAGCGATGGTGAGCGATGAGTGCGCCTGAGGTCGGATCCTGGGTTCAGGATGTCCGCGATCATGCGCGGAACTGGTGGGCCATGACGGCTGTTCTCCCCGGGAGAATCGCCGACGAGGGTGACGTCCCTGCCGGTGCCGTCCGTGCGAGGCGACGGAAGTCGACTGCCGGCGCCTCGCGGGCTCTGGCGGCGTGGTGCCCAACTTGTGCGGCACGGCGGTTCATTGGTGCTTTCCGTCAGGCCACCACGATTCGATAGTCGGAGACGGGCCGGTACCCGATGCGCCTGTACATACTGTTGCTCGTCGGGTTGGCGAGGTCGGTGAAGAGAAGTACGTGTTCCGCACCGGCGTCGCGAGCTGCCCGGGAGACGGCTGTGGTGACAGCGGCTCCGTAGCCCCGGCCCCGGTGTTCGGGGAGCGTGTAGACGGGGGTGATGCGAGCCGTGCCGGCTAGGACCGACGTCATGGCCGCCATGGCCACTGGTTCGTCCCCGACCGTCCACAACCGCCAGCCATCCCGGCTCATCCGCTCGTCGATGAATGCGTCGAGATCCACTCCGAGTGAGCCGGCCTCCGCGACGAAGCGGGTGCACCAAGCGTGGAGAAGAGCCCGGTCGGCGTCGGTCACCGGCCGCGGCGCCCCGGGCGGTACGACGCCAGGGCACTCAAGACGTCCAAGACGATGGAGGCGAAGCTGCGGTCCGCTGCTCGGCGCGGAGCCGGTGGCCGTCCGCCACGCTTCGGAGAAGGTGCGAGCCGATGAGTCGTCGGCCAGGAGGTGTGTGAACGGCTCAGACCGAGCGGACAGGAACACGGCCAGGTGTGTTGCCGCCGCCTGGTTGAGGCGGCTCGCGGTCAGCAGGTGCGGTGGCATCCACACGAACGCGGCTGTCGTCGCCGCCTCATCCGGCTCCCGCCACCAGCCCAGCACCGAGGCCGGGGGTTCACCCTGAGCCCGCAACTGCTCGATCGTCCCCAGTCCGGACAGCAGCATGGTGTGCAGGTCGGGACGTGCGGCGAGAAATTTCCCCGCCTCGACGCGAAACACTTCTGGCTTGTCCGTAATGAACCAGGTCACGAGAGTACGTCTCCTGCGAGGGTTGGCCGTCGATGCCGGTGTGGGGTCGGTGGTAGTCGTGCCCGTTGCAGATGCTCGGGGTCGAGCCACGCTGCAGGCGCCGGCGACGGCAGGGTCATTCGGACCTCGTGAGGCAGGTGGCGCGTTGCGCATGATGTGCGGGCCCATCATGTCGGCCGTCACCGCAGAGTGTCCACGTGATAGATGTCACTGACAATCTAAGCTGTCGGCCGTGTCGGGAGGCCATGCGGGCGCCTGGGTGGATGCCGGCCTGGAGCGGGACAGGTCATGACCGTCCCCGCCTCGCAGGCGTCGAGGGGTCCTCTGAGATCTGCCGTCTCCTGAGTTGCGGGACTTGTCACTCCGGAGTTAGATGATACTGGTAATCTAACGCCGCTGCGCGCCAAGCACGCGTGGCCTCCTCAAAGGAACCTTCCATGAGCGCCTACCTGATCAACCATCTCCGCATCCCTGGCGACATCCCGAACGAGCAGGGACTTTCGTACCTGGAGCAGGTCGAGGCCACGGTCCAGCCGTTCGGCGGCAAGTGGCTGGCGAACGGCGCCCCCGACGTGATCGAGGGCGCGTGGCCGGGCCTGGTCGTGCTGATGGAGTTCCCCGACCGTGCCGCGGCGGAGGCCTGGTACCGCTCGCCCGAGTATCAGGCGATCCTGCCGCTGCGTGTGCGCAACGCGATCTCGGACCTCGTCCTGATCGACAGCCTGCCCCCGGGGTACACCGTGAAGGGGTTCGCCCAGGAGGTGCGCGCCGCGGTCGCGGGGGCGGCCGGCACCTCTGAGTAACGTCGTCATCCCGGCCGCCGTCCAGGTGAGCGGCCGGGGACGTGAGGCGTAACGGCCGTTGTCCTTCCGGGCCGCCCGAGGGAGGGCGGTTGCCTCTACGTCATCGAACGCACGACGTCGTATGCGTGCGGCATGCACAGTCTGGCGGCGGCACTGCGGCCGGTGCACCACCTGAGCGGCTCATCACCAAAGAGGCGTGGTTGGCCGGGGACGCAGCGCCGCCGGCGTAGTGGGCCACGGCCTTGGCGGCGGCGCATGGCGCCCTTGATGGCCATGCCCCTGACCCTCGTGTACGGCACCGAGGGTTCGGCCGGCGGCTTGGGGCCTCAGCCGTCCGCCGACTCAGTACTGTCGGCAGCCCTCGTCGCCGCGGCATGTGAAGCCCGCAGGATCTGTTCCGACAAAGGCGTGCCCGCGGTGGCGCGGGCAAGGATTATGCCGCCGACGAGCGTGGCGTAAGCGGCCAGGCCGGCGTCACCGGGCGCAATCCACTCCGCGAGTTCCTGGACGCCCTTGGCGTAGGTCTCCCTGTGTTTGGGCTCTCGCGCGACATCGCCGGCGAACCCGGCCGCGGGGCAACCGGTACCAGGGTTGTCGCGATGCTCGACCGAGAAGTAGGACTCGAGCAGCGACTGCCACGCCGCCTCATGCTCCCCGGCCTCCTGGTCCAAAGCCAGGAGGTCTCGCAGATTGTCGGCGAACGCCTTGGCGGCCGCTTCGTCGACCAGCGCGGCTTTGGAGGCGAACTGCTTGTAGAAGCCGCCCTGGGTGAGTCCGATGGACTTCATCACGTCCGCGATGCCTACATTCGCCACCCCGTCTTCACGGAACAGCCGCGCGGCCGCGGCCACCACGCGCTCCCGGTTGGCACGCGCTTCTGCTTGCGAGACGCGGCTCATCCAACACCCTCCGTGACGTCGAGAAGTCATCCACTGCACTCTAAAGATTACGCCCACCGTCTATCGGTCGACGCAGTCGACGGCCTCCCGCACTGCCGACAGGCGCACGCCCGGTGGCAGCCCGCAGGCCGGTGGTGGATCGGGCCGGCACTACGACCATCCGCGGCACCGGCGAGAACAGGCAAAGCCGTCTCGTTGAAGATGGTCGCTGTCCCGCCGCATGGAAGATGGTGAACGCAATCTGGCGTGTGGTGCGCCATGATCGCATGCGCCTCCTCCGGCACGGGCGGAGTCGGCGGGTTGGTGACCACCGGCGAGGCCGCGTCCCTGTGGTGCACCTGCTCGGCGACCGCCGCGAAGGGCCCAGGCCCTGGGGCGCCGGTCAGGGGAGGATGACATCAGGCCCCACAGGCCCGAATCGGCTTGGTAGCCGCTCAAGTGCGGGGTCGGCACACTGTTCTCGCATCACGCGCCGCGTGGCTGGGCGGACCGCTCACCAAGGCGGCGATCCGCATCGGCGGGCAACAGCGGCCTGCGCTGCTGACGTCGCACGCCACGTCCACCCGGCCCATGTCCGAGGAGCGGTCGAAGGCCGCCGCCGACGCGCAGGTGGGCGTGCGGTTGCGGCTTCCTGGCAGGCAGATAAAGGGGCGTCTGTGCGCTGCGACCGGCATGGGCGGGGAGACGGCACCGGCCGCAGCGCCTTGAACGGGCCCGTCCGGAGACCTGTGGACTGTGGACCGGGCGAGCGAGTCTGACCCCTGGCGCCGGCACGGCACTGCCCGGTGGCCGAATGCCGTCAGCCGGGCGGAATGTTGTGGTTCACCCGGAACATGTTGGTCGGGTCGTACGCCTTCTTCGCGGCGGTCAGACGCCGGTAGCGCTCAGCGCCGTAGACCTCTCTCAACCGCTCGCTGTCGGTTGCCTCCTCGGTGGACAGGAAGTTGACCATCCGGCGCCTGTCTGCCCAGGGCTCCATCGCGTTCATCACCTCTTCGAGTTCGGCGCTCAGGAACTCGCCCCGCTCGGAGGTGCCCACGCCGAAGCCGAAGAGGACGAAGGGAAGCCCTCGGCTGGACACGGCGTTGGGGACCTCGGGCTCACGGTCGAGCGCACCGCCGAGCATGCGAATCTCGACACTCGCCAGAGGGGAGTCCGACCCGGGGCCGAGCAGTTCGATCAACCTGTCGGCCGCTTCGGCGGGAAACGCGCGCAACAGCGTCGTGCGATCGTAATAGGGCATCGGCGTCGGCGGGTCCATGTGGACGGCGCCCACGGCGGTGCAGGGCGTCTCCTCCACGGTGTCGATGAGCGCCGGGGCGGCCGCGCGAACAGGTGCGATCAGCCGTTCCCCTTCGACCGAAGGGCCGAGATAGGCGAAGCGCACATGCACCACGAAGGCCCCCCGGAGGGGCTCCGGCAATGCGGGCAGCGGAGGGAGCCGTTGCACGGCGACCGAGGAGGACATCTCCTCCGGCATGTCTGCTTGCCAGATGCGCCAGGTGTGGAGCACCTCGGCGAGTCGTTCGCCGGGGAAGTAGATGCCGCCGCCGTAGAAACTGGTCACCGGGAACAGGTCGAACTCCAGCGCGGTGACGACGCCGAAATTGCCCTTTCCTCCGAGCAGGCACCAGAAGAGTTCGGGATCGTTGTCCGGCGTGACATGCCGCAACTCGCCGTCAGCGGTCACCACCTCCAGTGAGCGGACATGGTCCGCCGCGTATCCCTGGCTCCGGCCGAAGACCGGGCTGAGTCCACCTCCGAGGGTGTAGCCGGTGACGCCCACCAGCGGAGCCGAGCCGCTCATCGGGGCCAGGCCGACCTTGGCGGCCTGGTCCATGACCTCCTGCCAGATCACTCCGGCCTCGACCCTCGCGCGTCTGCGGCCTGCGTCGACGGCGATGCCCTTCATCCGCCGGGTGCTGATCAACACGCCGCCCCGGGCAGGACGGACCTGTTGATGCCCCGTGGTCTTCACCGATACAGGCCGCCCCTGGCGGGCCGCGAAGCGGACGGCCGCCTGTACGTCGGCCGCGTCGTCGGCACCGACCACGAGGGCCGGCTCCAAGGGGACATTGAGGTTGTAGGTCCGGCACTCGGCGTCGTACCCCTCGTCGCCGGGCAGCAGAACAGGACCGCTCGCCAGCGATGCGAGTTCGGCCGCTTCGGCGGGCGAAACGCGTGGCAGCAGCAGATCGTCAAAGGTCATGGGTCCCTCGTCACTTGGCGCCAGGCTGAGCAGGCAGCTCCCCGCTGGTTCATCGCGACCTTGCGAACCGAGCCCACACGGGGCGAGCAAGAAGCCACATCCCTGGCGGGCGGACAACGGACACTTACATTACACCTATAATCTAACGTGTCTGCTGCGAGATGCCGGTGCTGGCGGGAACTACGGTGCTGGGATGAGTGATCTTGATGTCGCGGCGCGTCGCGCCCTGCCCGTCGTGTCCGTCGGTCTGCCGCATCACATCGCCGCTCGGCGGATCGAACTCGCGGCGGGCGGCCATGGGCGCCAACGAGGTGTCCCGACCGCCGGAGGCGCGGACCTAGACAGGTCGTGGCGGGTGAAGGGCAAAAGCAGGTGGAACGCCGCGCCCAGCCGGGAAGGGCGGGGCTCGGCTCTCCTGCTGTGGACCGACCGGGCTGTCCATCCGCTGTGCGCCAAGGCGTGAGTAACAGGGTGCTTGTCGTGAGTCAATCGTGACCCGGGCAGGCCGCGCGTGCCCACGATCTGGCTCGAGACGGCAGTGGCTCGGCTGGAGTCCCGAGCCGAGCCACTGCCGCTCGAGCGGAAGCGATGTCCTCCGGACTGGCGGGCGGACCCGCGGGGGCCTGGGTGGCGAGAGCTCTCAGATCCTCGCCCATTCCGGCGGTTCCCTCGGTCCGTTCGGAGCGACCCTGACGGCATTGACCCGGACGCCCTGCGGGGCCATACTCGGCTGCCCACGATTTCGTCAGCAGGTTCACGGCGGCCTTGCTCGGTCCGTACAGACCCATGCCCGCCATGCCGAAGTCGGCGACCATCGTGCTGACATTGACGATGGAGCCGCGGCCGCGTCAGCTTCGTATCGGGAATCCACGGTGGCGCGTTCGGGGCCGACATCGTGCTCCAAGTCCACCTCTCCGCAGCCGGCGAAGCAGGCCGGGGCGAGGCGTCCCGAACTGCTTCTGACCGGGCCGGCACTGACCGGTCAAGCGCGCCTGGTGACCGTGATACTTCCGGCCGGCTGGAGCCCTGAGCAGTTGCGGCACATCATCACCGACCGGACACTGCCGAACCAGGTGCGCACTTCGATCGGCGCGGTCATCGCTGCCCGGCTGCGCCCGGCCCACGGGTGAGCATAATTTCTGGCAATAGTGCTCATGGTGAGAAGTGAAGCGCCGCGAGGGCCTGTGAGGTCCACGGGGGTGGGGACCGTCTGGACCCAACGGATGGATGCCAGTCGACGGCCAGGTCTGTCCCTGGGCCAGGCGCCTGGCCCAGGCGCCACGAAGCCACACGGTGGCCCGAGACCCCTTCCGGCACAAGTCGTTCCATGGCCGACACAGGCCGTTTCCGGCGTCTTCAAGATGTCGTGGCACTTGGCGTGGATCTATAGGCTGCACTCGAGATGAGTGCGGAAGCAGCAGGGCTGGGACCTGTTGGAGCAGATGGTGCAGATCCCGTCGCGGTGGCGATGATGTGGATGACCTTCGATCCCCTCACGCTCCCGGCGGCGGCGTCAGCCCGAACCGCGCGATGACGTCCGGCAGCCAGTCAGGCTGACCGAATTCGAGCCCATATTTGGACGCGAGTGCGGGGATGGCGTCCGGGGAGGGGGGCGGGCCGTCGGCGAGCATCTCGGCGATCTCGCGGAAGCAGTTCTCGAAGCCGGCCGGGCTGATGATCTCGATCATGCGGGCAGGGACCGAGCCGGCGTTCCACATGGCGTGCAGTTCGCCGCGAGGTTTGGTGATGTAGCCGCCGGGGCCCAGCACGGCTTCGCGGTCGCCTGAGCGGAAGCCGATCTCGCCTTCGGTGACGATCGAGTACTCGTCCTCGCGGGTGTGCAGGTGGGGCGGCACCAGCGCACCGATCGGGAACGGGTGCTCGACGACCGACAAGGCGCCGTTGGTATCGGCACCCCGGAGCTTGAAGACCACACCAATGGAACCGAGGAAGCCCTCGGTGCCCTCGCCTGGGCGGACGACCGTGAGCGGAGGTACCAGTTCCTCGGTCATGGCGATCACTCCTCTGATCGTTTCGAGAAACACTGGTGTCCTACTAAAAGTGTCCACCTCGGACTTCCTGGGGCGCATCTCGGCGACCTCGATGATGAACGCCTCGTCGCCTCGCGAGTGACTGCCGACAGGACACTGATCCGGCGGTACGCCTCGGCCGCGGTGATGGGTCCCTGCAGCTACTGAACTTGAACCCGTGATGTCGGTCGTCTCGTGGTGACGGCGTCAGGGTCCGAGACCGCCAGCTGCTACCGGCTCGGGTTCAGGACGATGGCTGTAGCCAGCGCCGCGCTGCGGTGAGATTCACCTCGACGTCATCGCTCCAAGAACAGACCTCAAGCCATGAGAGGTAGCCGCCTCGCGCGAAGACCAGGACCTCGCCAGGGCACTCGCCGGTTTCGGTGAACAGCTGCACGTCGGCAGCCACGACGGTGCCGGGGCCCGTTGGCGCGGGCTCCACCGCGTCGGCGTCAAGGTCGAAGTAGGCAGTGCCGCAACCGCACTCACAGCGGGATTGCACCCTGAGTCGGGGCACCTGCCGTCGGAGGGCGACGTGAACGGCCTCGTCCGGGTTCAGGACGAGGCCAAGCACGTCGGCTACGTCCTCGGGCAGGCTGCCAGTCATGCCGCCACGTTAGCTGACCAGCAGCTTTGGGCTTCGATCAATTTCGGGTCGGCCGACCCCATGCTCACAGCTCCAGGGCCAGGTCGGTGCCGGCGAGGCAGCCGTCGATGGCCTCCGGTCGGCTCTGCGGCATCGACCTGGAACCCAGGTCGTCGGAAGCCACATAGGTGCCGCTGAACGGCAGCGCATCCGAGGGCACAGAACCCGTCGAGCACCGGAGCTGTCCTGCCTGCCTGTCGTGCCACATGTAGAACGTCGCCACCTCAGAGAAGCGCAGATCGCGAATGCGTTCTCGGATATCCGCAGCGGTCCGCTCGAAGGCGGCCACCGCCTCGGCGACGGACAGCGAACTCCTGTCCTCGTCAGTCGCATCCAGCGACCGGGTGTTGGTCTCCCACTCCACGCGCCGGTTCGCCGGCTCCAGTACCAGAGGCCCGTCCGCCACTTCAGCGATCCACGTCAACAGCACCACGGCAGTATCCCTGCACAGCTCAACCCGACGGCAAAGGGATCGAGGTCTCAGACTGCGGCCGCCCGGTTCGTGGAACGGACCAGTGGCCTGGCCGCGATCGGAGCGCTCGACGCCGCGTACGCCGTCGCCCACGGAACTTCGGCTCGTACGACCCGAACTCGCCATCGGATGACAAGCAGCAGGCGGCGAGCCGGAGAGTCGGAATGCGGGACGGTCGGCTCGTGGCCAAGGACCAGTGGCCCCTGCTGTCGACGCCTGGCGGGATCAAGACTCACAGCAGCCTGAAGGAGGACTTCCATGACCCGCACCATCACCGTCGGACTGGACGGCTCGCCGGCGAGCCTGGCTGCCGCGGACTGGGCCGCGCACGAGGCACAGTTCAGGAACCTGCCTCTGAGGCTCGTGACCGCGTGGGAGTGGCAGGCCCCAGCCTTCGCACCGGCGACCGGACTCGGCGTGCCGGTGCCGCCGAGCGAGCTCCAGCGGGCATCGGCACAGCACCTACTGGCCCAAGCGCGCTCCCGCGTCGGCGAAGCCCGCCCCGGGCTGCGGATCGACACGGACGAGATCCCCGGTCTGCCCGTCGCGGCTCTGCTGAAGGCCGCTGAGGAGGCCGAACTGCTCGTACTGGGCTCCCGGGGACTGAGCAAGACGGCGGGATACCTGCTCGGCTCCGTCTCCCAGGCGGTTCTGTCCTCGTGCGAGCGGCCGGTCGTCATCGTCCGTGCTGCCGAGCACGGCGAGGAGGAGGCACTGCCGGCGACCTCGGAACGCGAGGCCGCCGCCGTCTCCGGCCACCGTGACGTCGTCCTGGGCCTGGATCTGCACAAGCCCAATGACGCGGTGATCGATTTCGCGTTCGACGCGGCTTCACGGCGCGCAGCCCGCCTGCGGATCATTCACGGCTGGACGCTGCCGCCCTACTACTACGGCGGCGAGCTGATGCCCGACATGAACGACGACATGGTCAAGCAGGTACGGAGCGAACTGTCCGACGTCCTGCGACCGTGGCAGGACAGGTACCCCGCCGTTGAGATCCACGCGCAGGCAACGATCGGTGGCGCCGGGCGCCACCTGGTCGACGCCTCCTACGACGCCGCCCTGGTGGTGGTGGGCAGGCAGACCCGCCGGGCGGCGGTCGGCGCTCATATCGGTCCGGTGACCCAGGCGCTGCTGCACCATGCCGTCGCTCCAGTGGCGGTGATCCCGCACGACTGACCGAGAAGGACTGCTCAGGACAGGGAACGCCACCAAAAGGCATCCCCTGTTCGATCGACAGCCCGCCTGTACGCGAAGGGTGAGACACCGCCGCGTACAGGCGGGCTGTTCCATCGCCGGTGGTGGCCGAAGGTCCCTGTGGATTGGGGCTGTTGAGTCCCTGGGGTGTGGACCTTCGGCGTCGGGTGCGTGGTGGTGGAGTCCGGGAGGGTGAGTGGTGTCAGGAACCAGCCGGGTCTTCTTTGAAGGAGTCACTGTCATGGCCGTGCACCAGTCCACGCACCGTGGTTCGGGTTTCCATCTGCTGTCCCTCCGCCGTAACGGCGTGGATTCCGCGTCGGGGGCGGCGAGTTCACAGGCCGGCGTGCTCACTGCGCGGGCTTACGTCTTCGCTTCGGCGCGGGTGCTGATGGGGTTCGTGTTCCTGTGGGCGTTCCTGGACAAGACGTTCGGGTTCGGCTACGCGACCGTGTCCGGGAAGGGCTGGGTCGAGGGGGGTTCGCCGACGGAGGGGTTCCTGGGGCATGTGGCCGTCGGTCCGATGGAGTCGACGTTCCACTCGTGGGCCGGGGCGGCGTGGGCGGACTGGCTGTTCATGCTGGGTCTGTTGGGGATCGGGTTGGCGTTGACGGTGGGCGTGGCGCTGCGTCTGGCCGCTGTGGCGGGCAGCGTGATGATGGCGTTGATGTGGGTGGCGGAGTGGCCGCCGGCGAAGCACTTGTCGGACGGGTCGGCGAGCATGTCGACGAACCCGTTCGCCGACTACCACCTGGTGTACGCGGTGGTGCTGATCGCGTTGGCCGTGGCATCGGCCGGTGACGCGCTCGGCCTGGGCCGACTGTGGGCCAGGCTCCCGATCATCCGCGACTACACATGGCTGCGCTGAACACCACTGGCGGTAGGGACCGCCGGCCCCATTCCGGGACCACAGGCCCCTGCCCCCCGGGAACGCCCGAAGAGACGCTGAGAACAGAACCAATGACACAGGAGGTGTCCGGAATGGCCCGCACGATCACCGTAGGACTCGACGGCTCGGCCGAAAGCCGGGCAGCCGCAGAGTGGGCGGCCCGCGAGGCCGCGCTGCGCCAAGTGCCGGTACGGTTGCTTCACGTGTGGCAGCCGGTCCCGGAGCCGCTGGCCCAGGCACCGCTCCTCGGCGCCGAGACGCATCAGCACTGGACCGAGCGGATCCCCCGGGACGCCGCCGAGGGGCTGAGGCTGCGGCACCCCGGTGTCGAGGTGATCACCGAGCAGCGGGCCGGGGCTCCGGCGGAGGTGCTGCTTGAAGCCTCTCGGGACGCGGAACTGCTGGTGCTGGGCTCGCGTGCCCTGAGCGGCCTCACCGGCTTCCTGATCGGGTCCGTCGGCCAGTCGGTGGTCGCACGTGCCGAGGTGCCGGTTGTTCTCGTCCGGGCCGGCGAACAGGCCGCCGACGAACACGTCAAGGACCCCGCCGGCATACCGTCCTCCGCCACCGGCTTCCGGCCCGTGGTCCTGGGCCTCGACATCGAGAACCCCGACGACACGGTCATCACCTTCGCGTTCGAGGAGGCTCGCCGCCGAAGGGCCGTGCTGACCGTCGTCACCGGCTGGAACCTGCCGCCCTACTACGTCTACAGCCTGGCCGTCGGCGTCGACCCCCGCGAGGAGATGATCCGCGAGCAGGCCGCCGCCCTCACAGAAGCGCTGCTCCCGTGGCGGGAGAAGTACCCGGACGTCGAGGTGACCGAACAGTCCCGACTGGGCAGCCCCGCCAACCACCTCGTCGACGCGGCCCACGAGGCGTCCCTCGTCGTCGTCGGCCGCCGCGTCCGCCGCAACCCGTTCGGCGTGCACATCGGCGCCGTCGCCCACGCGGTCATGCACCACGCCACCACCCCCGTCGCCGTCGTCGCGCACGCCTGACGCGGCACACCGAGGACAAGCGGAGAAGAAGGAGCAGCACCATGAAGGCAGCGGTCGTCCGGAAGTTCGGCGAGCCCCTGGTCATCGAGGACAGGCCCGATCCGGAACCCGGCCCGGGGCAGGTGCTCGTGGCCGTCGAGGCGTCCGGGCTGTGCCACACCGACATCCACGCCGCGCACGGCGACTGGCCGGTCAAGCCCACCCCGCCGTTCGTCCCCGGGCACGAGGGCGTCGGCCTGGTCGAGAAGCTGGGCGACGGCGTCACCCACCTCGCCGTCGGACAACGAGTCGCCGTGCCCTGGCTCGGCAAGGCATGCGGGCGGTGCGAGCACTGCCGGTCCGGCTGGGAGACCCTGTGTGAGAGCCAGATCAACACCGGGTACGGCTGCGACGGCGGTTACGCCGAAAAGATGCTGGCCTGGGCCGACTTCGCGCAACCGGTGCCCGAGGGCGTCAGCGCCCTCGACGCCGCCCCGCTCACCTGCGCGGGCGTCACCACCTACAAGGCCCTGAAGGTCGCCGGGGTCGGGCCCGCCCAGCTCGTCGCCATCTCGGGTGTGGGCGGACTCGGGCACCTCGCGGTGCAGTACGCGAAGATCGCCGGTGCACGGGTCGCCGCGATCGACGTGACCGACGACAAGCTGCAACTGGCCCGGGAACTCGGCGCGGACATCGTCATCGACGCCCGCACCCAGGACGTCGGCGCCGAGCTGAAGCGACACGGCGGCGCGCACGCCGCGCTCGCCCTCGCGGTGAACCCGGCCGCCTTCCAGGCCGTCAACTCCGGTCTGCGGCGCGGCGGGAAACTCGTCATGGTCGCCCTGCCGGCGCACGGCACCCTCCAGGTCCCGATCTTCGACACCGTCCTCAATGGAACTTCGGTCATCGGCTCCATCGTCGGCACCCGCCAGGACCTCGCCGAGGTCTTCCAACTGCACGCCGAGGGCCGCACGAAGGTCATCAGGGAGCCCCGGCCGCTCGCCGCCGTCAACGAGTGCACCGACGAGGTCCTCAGCGGACAGGTGAAGGCCCGGATCGTGTTCGACCTCAACGCGGGAGGCTGAGAACGATGTCCCTGCCCATGGTCGTCGGCGTCGACGGCTCCGAGGCGAGCCTGCGGGCCGTCGACTGGGCGGCCGACGAGGCCGCGCTGCACGGAGCACCCCTGCGGATCGTCCACGCCTACCATTGGGACCGCTACGAGGGAGCCTCCCTCGCCCAAGAGCTCGGCGGGCCGTCCGGTCACGTCACCTCCGACGACATCCTCGTCGTCGCCACCCGCCGCGCCCGCCGTCACAACCCGGACCTCGCCGTCACCACCGAAGCGGTGGCCGAAGAACCGGAGTACGTCCTCCTGCGCGAGGCGCACCACGCCTCCGCCGTGATCGTGGGTACCCGCGGGCGCGGCGAGCTCGCCGACCTCCTGCTCGGTTCCGTGAGCCTGGCCGTGGCCACCACGGCGGACTGTCCCGTCATCGTGATCCGCGGGAACCACGACAACCGGGCCGCTCACGGCAGGCGCGGCCGCCTGGTCGTCGGCGTGGCCGACGCACCCACCGGGGCGGTGGTCTTCGCCTACGAGGAGGCCCGGCGGCGCGGCGCCGCCCTGGACGCGGTACGGGCATGGCGATGCCCCACCCACGACACTGTCGACCACCCGCTGCTCGCCGGCACGCCCGAGCGAGTGCACGAGGAACGGGCGGCCAAGGAACTGGAGGCCGCGCTCGCCGACGCTCCGGCAGACGTACGCCTGCACCGCCACACGGTCGAGGGACCCGCCCGCCGAGTGCTGCTGACCGCCTCGCACGAGGCGGACCTGCTGGTCGTCGGCCGACGGCGTCCCGGGCAGTTCGGGCACCGCCTCGGCCGGGTCGCGCACACGCTCCTGCACCACTCCGCCTGTCCGGTCGCGGTCGTACCCGACACGGCGTGACCACCCGGTCTCCCGCCGCCCGGGACGGCCGGCGGGAGACCAGGGCCGACCGGCCCCGCGGGCACCCCCGGCCGGTCCCTGGGCCGCGACCGACGCTCGACAGGGCGAAGAAGCCGAGCGGCTCGAAGCAGAACCGCCCTGAAGGACGACATGCCACCCCGCCCCGCGGTCCACGCACACTTCACGTACGGCACCACCGTCCGTATCCGCGCCGTCGAGCCCGGGGGCCGCGACCAACTGGATGGGCTCTACGCGGAGATGTCGCCGGACAACGCCTGCTGCCTCTCGTCTGCGGTACCGACCAACTCGTCGACCAGCAGATGACATCGATTGAGGTGGGTGCGATGCTGTGGCCATGATCACGATCGCTGGCTCTTCGGCCGCAGATACATCCGACCCGATAGGGGTCCTGATCCTCTTCGCAGTCCTCGGCGTTGCGGCTGTCTGTCTCGGAGGGAGGTGGGCGTTCAATCTGCGCGGTGCTGTTGAGTCGACGCTGGCGCGAAGACGGGCTGCTCTGGAGGTGAGGGGTCGGCGCATGGGTGACCTGAGCCTGGCAGACACCGAAAGTCTCAGTCCCTTCTTCTTCAGGTTTCTCGGCAGCGTCATTGCTGCGGCGGGACTCGCCATGGTGGGTTTGAGTCTGATCCTCGCGACCCGCTGAGTCACCTGTGAGGTTGTCCGGATGAGAGTGGTCTCTCGAGTAGGGGATCGGTCGTGGACTCGGGTGCTGGCAGGCATGCCCTGGTGAACGCGGTCGCCCTGAAGCCCACGATCCAGCCGTGACTTGGTCTCGCTGAGTTCGCATCATGCCCCTCAGGGGTGGTCCGGGATGAGTGCCTCCAGCGCTCGGGCGAGGACGAGTCCTGGAAGAGGATCCGCGAAGACGCCTGCGCGCTGACCGCGCCGTAGGGATGCGACGGCTTCGGCGCGGGCCCGGTGCCAGGATGGTGCGGGTCTCGCCCTCGCAGCTCACCCTCCGCTTCCTGTGTCAGGTCGGCCGAAAGCGGATGTCGGCCGGGGAAGTGTCCGCAGAGGGTGCGCCGGGCGACGCCGGCCGCCTGCGCGATGCTGTCGAGGCTCGTGGCCGGACCCCCGGCGGGTTCTGCCGGGTGGTCGCGAGGATGCGTCGGCGGCCTCGACGAGCGGGATGTGATCCGTGATGAGGGGGCCAGGTCGAGGCGGCCGGCCGAGGTCGGCTGCACCAGCTCGGAGACGGACTCGGGGAAGCCGCCGTAGTGGCCGCGCACCTGCTTCTGCAGGTAGTTGAAGGTCAGGCCTTCGGTGATGGCCAGCGGTCGAGAGAACCGGCAGCGCGGGTTGCCGACGTTCAGTGGCGGTAGGCAACTGTCGCGGTCTTGATGAAGGACCGGATCAGAGGGTTGGTGTCACCCTTGTTCCACACCGCCACCACGCGGCTCGGCGCCATGTCGATCAGCGGTACGACCGCCAACTCCGCGGGCAGGTCGTGCCCGAGCGGGGCCAGGCCGACCGTGCCGTTCCACAGCACGGCGTGCAGACATTCCTGGACGGCGCGCACCACCGGCCCCTCGCGTGGCGTGCCGCCGTTCCAGTACGACTGCCAGAGGGGATCGGTGCCCTGCGGGAACTGGAACCAGCGGCGATGGCCCAGCTCGGCCAGCCGCAGCCGGTCGTGGCGAGCCAGCGGATCGTCGGCGCGCAGGACCACGCCGACCGGATCGCTTCGCAGCGTACGCACCGTCAGGGCGGTCTCGTCGAACGGCGCCCGGGTCAGGGCGACGTCGACCAGTCCGGCGCGCAGCCCGCACGTCGGGTCGGTCAGATCGGTGTCACGGACGCGGATGTCGATGCCGGGGTGGGTGCGGCGGTAGGCGGCGGCCAGCCTGGCCACTCCCGGGTCGGTGCCGTCGCCCAGGATGCCGACGGTGATGGCCGCGGCGCCGGCGGCCTCGCTCACGCGTGCACGGACGCGGTCGGCGTGCTCGAGCAGGGCCCGCGCCTCGTCGAGCAGCACCGTGCCCACCGCGGTGAGCGTGACGCCGGTGGGTGAGCGGGCGAGCAGCAGGGCCCCGGTATCGGCCTCCAACTGCTTGATCGCCCGGCTCAGCGGCGGCTGGCTCATGTGCAGGCGGGCGGCGGCCCGGCCGAAGTGGAGTTCCTCGGCGACGGCCACGAAATAGCGCAAGGTTCGCAGCTCCACACTGCAACGATACCCACGAGGTATCGGCGCTGCGGGACGGGTCTTGGACACGGCCGGGCCAGCGGCGGTGCACTGATGGCATGACCGAACAAGCAGCGGCTCACACGCCGCAGGCCGACCCCGCCCCATCGGTGGTGGGTCCCGACGACGGCGAGACGATCGTCCTGGGCACCACGCGCATGCGCGTCCTGGAGGACGGCAGCCACACCGGGCACCGCCTCGCGATCACCGAGTCCGTCCTCGCCCCGCACACCCAGGGACCGCCCCAGCACCGCCACGCCTGGCACGACGAGGGCTTCTACATCCTCTCCGGCACCGTGCGGTTCACCGTCGGCCACGACACCTACGACGCCGCCGCAGGCACGCTCGTGATGGTTCCGCCCGGTACTCCGCACACCTTCGCCAACCTGAGCGACCAGCCCGCCGTCATGCTCAGCACCTTCACCCCCGACCTGTACGTGCAGTACTTCCGAGACCTTCAGGAGGGCCTCGCCGGCGGCCAGCCGCCGACCTCTCGGTCCGGCATCGAGGCGATGAGCCGCTACGCGACCGAACCTGCCGCCGACCTCGCCTGAAGCAGTCGACGACTTGTGTGAACCACTGACCCATGAACGGGAGCCATGAACATCGCCTACTGGATCGTCGCGGGCCTGCTCGCCCTCTTCTACGGCTACGCGGGCACGCTGAAGGTGATCCACAGCCCCGATCAGCTCCGGCCGATGATGGCCTGGGTCGACCGCCTCCCCTTGCCCGCCCTCAGGGCACTGGGGACGGTCGAAATCCTCG
Source organism: Streptomyces sp. NRRL WC-3605 (assembly GCF_001509795.1). Taxonomy (GTDB): domain Bacteria; phylum Actinomycetota; class Actinomycetes; order Streptomycetales; family Streptomycetaceae; genus Streptomyces; species Streptomyces viridochromogenes. The sequence goes on from NZ_LLZN01000037.1 coordinate 95,924, forward strand.
GCGCGGCCGGCCTGATCCTGCCCCCGCTGACGGGCATCGCACCCGTGCTGGCGCCGGCCGCGGCCATCGGCCTCGTCCTCCTCCAGGCCGGTGCGATCGCCGTCCACCTGACCGGCGAAGACCGCCGGATCGCACTCAACGTCGGCCTTGCCACCACCGCGGCGGTGACCTTCTGGCTGGCCACCACACGGTGACGCAGTACAACGCTCGACCGGTGGAAGCACCCCCAGGGACAGCCGTCACACGGCCGCTGTCAGGCGTCTCCCGCCGTTGACTGGGCCCACACTTCCTCGACTGCACCCTGCGCACCGTAGGGCGGTGGGTAGCCACGGTGTCGGCCGAACCCGACTACTGGAAGGAACGGCCCGCACCACTCCTTTGCCTCCTGGTGCCCGTCGGGATCTGGCCGGCCAGTTGCGGGCGGCAGGAACCGAACATCCCTGGCACAGGCGGGAATTCTCTGCCGGCTGGGGCGGCTCTGGCGTGTTGGAGCACCGGCCGGGGATCGAGCTCGTAGCCAAATTGCCAGGGGGATGCCCGGAGTCGACGAGGGCGGTACCGACATCCGGTGCGCTTCGTGCGGCTGCGTGAAGACGTGACCGCGGCGGGCTGACCACGAAGGTCCATCTCGCCTGCGACGGCCAGGGCCTGCCCTGGGGTGCCGCATCATGCGGCGCGCGTCTGAATGCTGTCTTGTCCGCACCGGTGCGGTCGGTCACTGTCGTAATGATCGTTTCGTCCCGTCCGATGACCGACCACCATCGGAGACCTCATGCTGCGGGTCCACTTCACCGCTGACGACCTCACACGCGTACGCGTCGCGGCCGCCCCCGATCCCCTGTGGGAGATCACCAATAGTTTCCAACTGCTGATCAGCAAGGACGCGCCGCTGCTGTTCGGGCAGTGGCGTAAGCTCGTGCGGCCGCGCATGGGGCGGGCCCACAGCCTGCTGGCCGCTCTGCTGCCTCCCAGGGGATACTCTCCGGACTTCCTCACCCCTGATCTGCAAGGTTTCTTCGATCTGGCGAGCGCGGTCGAGACCGTACTCGGAACGCCCCGGTTTCGGTTGCGTCGCGATTTGGCTCTGCTTGCCGCCTCCACGCACCGATTACATCCGATGCCACCCTCGACTCGGGCGCTGGCAGAGGGCGAGCCCGCGGCGCTGCGCCGCCTGGGCGCTGCCCTGCAGGCTCAGCACCACAGCGCGCTCGCGCCGTTCTGGAACCAGATCTGGGCCCAGGTGGACGCCGACCGGGCGATACGGGCCCGGTCGGTGCTGGACGGGGGTACCGACGGTCTGCTGGAAGGGTTCCGTCCGGTTCTGCGCTGGCATCCGCCTATCCTGGAGGCCGACTACCCGGTCGAACGGAACGTGTACCTGAGTGGGCGAGGACTGCTGCTCCAGCCGTCCTTCTTCTGCCTGCGCCGACCCGTCACGGTCGCCGACGACACGCTCACGCCCGTCCTGGTGTACCCGATCGAGCACACGCTCGGCTGGGCCCTGCAGAGCACCGGCGCTGAGGGCGACGCATCCCTGGCCGCGCTCATCGGCCGGACCCGAGCCGCCATCCTGGAGAACGTTGTCATGGGAGCGACGACCGGTGAACTCGCCATGCGCCTGGGTGTCTCCGGCGCGGCGGTCAGCCAGCACACGGCTGTCCTGCGCCAGGCCGGCCTCCTGGTCAGTGTGCGCCGCGGCAGGTATGTCCTGCACACCGGTACTGCCACGGGCCTCGCCCTTCTCGACGGCGTACGGCCTTCCGTTTAAGGCACTGCTTCAGCGTGTGGCGCAGAAGGAGCCGGCAGGAACAGCCTCGGGGCACGCACCAACGACCAGGGGGTTCAACGAATGCGCACAGCGCGTGCCCAGCGTTCCGTCCTCGGCGTCCTCGGCGCCCTCATACTGGCTCTGGCGGCCGTGTTTGCCGCCGGACCCGCCCAGGCTGTGTCGCCCTCGTCCGGCGCCGTAGCCGACCAGGCTCTCCTCATCGCCCCACCCGCCCCGTCGGACGCCCAGGCGGGCGCGTCCCTCGCCGCCGCGTCACCGGGGATCTCGCCGGCGGTCAACACCCAGCATGTACCGGCGGGCGGCTCCTTCAGCTGCGGCGACGGCAACTTCTGCGCTGCAGTATGGGACCCGACCACGAGCGACTGGAAGATCTTCTTTCTTTTCGCCTGCCAGCGGTACTCCGTGTCGAACTGGCTCGGCGACGGTGCCTACTACAACCAGCAGACCGGCAACGCCACCGCAAGCATCTATGGTCAGAGCGGCAATCTCCTGGTCAGCGCCCCGGCTGACGGCGGCATCATCCACGACATCGACTGGGACGCCGTCTGGTCCATCCGAAACTGCTGACTGCTCTGCACATCTCGCCAGGGCATGGGGCGACCACCGCTCCGGACTCTCCTGCTCCTCTCACATCGATCCGGTTCTTGACAGGAGTGAGGCTCCTCCGAACTGGCGGCAATGACGGCGAGTTGGACAGACCTGCACAACGACGAAGCTCCTGGTGGACGGGTTCTCGACCAAGACCACCCAGGTTCGCCAAGAGCTTCGTGTGCTCGTCTGCCCGTCCTCGATCGACTTGTCCACCCGCACACTGAGCTTCTTCAGAACGGCCACGATCGGGTGACGGACGTATCTGCCAGGCTGCCGCAGCTCAGAAGCCGGGTCGACCGGTGAAAGCCACTCACCGCATGCTCTGGCCGCTGAAGAAGCTCTGCGATGCCTGGCCGGACGCCTGAAGATCAGGCATCGGGACATCGGGTCCCCGTGGCGACGGCTTCCCTGGCACGTATGGCCCTGCCAGAGCTCGCCCAATCGCGGTGCGGTGGCACCTACGCCCACCCCGCGGACGAGTTCGGCCGCGGAATCGCAGCGGTCTACCGCATACATGTGTGTGGCCGTCGAAGATTTTGGCCGCTCTCGCCTCGATCTTGACCGAAGCGATGAAGACCATCCGGACAAAGGCGCTTGTCATCTCCGATAGCTCAACCACCTCCGAAGATGGGTAATCCACCATGCACACCCCGCATCCACTGCATTCAACCGAAGCGGTCAAGGCCGACCTCACCTACGCCTCCACCGAGATCGGAAACAATCCTGAGGTGGCGATGGCGTGTGGCGGCATCCTCCAGCTCACGAACCGGCATTGAGCCATGGCCCGTTGGAGCAAGTGGCGTCTCATAGCCGCGCTGGGTGCGATGACCGTGGCCCTGATCGCGGCCATGCTGAGCCCGTCGGCGACCGCAGCGGCGCACGCAAAGTCATCCCCGCTGCGTGACGCAGCCACCGTCACAGTGCCGCCCGGTGTTACGGCAGGAGTGGCCGTTTTCGACCGGCAGACCGGAACCTTCACCGAACAACTCAACTCGACCATGCAATTCCGGTCGGCCTCCCTGGTCAAGCTCCTGATCGCATTGGATTACCTCTACAACCGTGACCCGGCCCAAGAGATCCCGGCCAGTGACCGCGCCCAGCTGAACACAATGCTCCGCAGCAGTGACGACGGCGCAGCCAGTGACTTCTGGGTACGTAATGGCGGAGGCGCGATCGTCACCCGGATGTCCCGCCTGCTGAAACTCTCCGACACGAACCCCCCACCGGCCGGCCAGGAGGGCATGTGGGGCTACACGACCATGTCGGCTGCGGACACCGTGAAGATCTACCGCTATGTGCTGGACGAAGCAGCCACCCCCGTCCGCGACCTGATCATGGGCAATCTGAGGCAATCCACACGCTGCTCCACGACAGACCTCTTCGACCAGCACTTCGGTATCGCAGGCGCCTTCGACCGGCCGTGGGCGGTGAAGCAGGGCTGGTCAGGCTTCGGCGGTCGTGAGAACGGAACGTGCCGCCCCGCCACGTCGGCCCGCAGCGGCAAAGCGCCGGCCATCAACGTCACGGACCCGGCGCTGCACACGACCGGGACCGTGGGCGCGGGCGACCGCTCCATCGTGGCCGTGTTCACCCTGCATCCCACTGGCACCCCCTATGGCAAGGCGTACACCGACCTGGGCAGGCTGACGCGTTCGCTGACCGTTCCCGGCAGCGTGCGTCCAGCAGGGACGTGGTTCGGCACCTGGAGCTCCGGAGTGAACGTCCGCCCCAGCGCCTCCACCAACCCTGACGCGCTCCTCCAACTGCCGGCCGGCGTTGAGGTGTTGGTCGGCTGCCAAAAGGAGGGCCAGACCGTCTCGGTCCCCCCGTACACCAACCAGTGGTGGGCCTACCTGCCTCAGTACGGAGGCTATGTCACCAACATCTACATCAGCAGTCCAGACAATCAACTGCCCGGCGTACCGGTATGCGGTGAGCAGTGACGTCCACGTCGGCACGGGGACGGTGGACAAGTGCCGGACCGCCGCACGGCACCTTCGGCCGAGTCCGGAAATTGGTGAGAATCGGATAGGTGGAATGAACAGGATCAGTAAGCGTCTCTCCCTCTGCCTGGCAGCTCTCGCTCTGACGGTGGGTGGTGTGATTGCCGCTCCCACGGCCGGTGCCGCCTCGGCTGCAGACTGCGCGGTTCGGGTGAGCGACAGCCGACTGTGGTGCGAAAACGGAGCGCCGGCCATCCTGCGCCAAGGCGCCTATCACGAGGCGCCCATCACAGGGCAACTGCTGTCGACGTACAGCTGGTTCGACTGCTGGACCAGCGGCGGACTGCACGGAGGCAACAACACCACCTGGTACCACACCTTCGGCGACTGGATCGCTCCCGGCTACGACGGGTGGGGCTACGTCCCAGCGGACTGGGTGTACACAACAGGCTCGTTCGACGCCGACCCCAGCGCACACGGTCTGCGGCACTGCTGAGAGTCACGGGACCGCTCTTCGATGTCACCGGTCTCGTCGACGAGACCGGTGACATCGTCCCTATGACGCCCGGCATCGGCCCACCATTTGGGGCTACGGTCCGGCGGAGGGCGGGAAGGCGAACGGCGGGGTGCGGTCGGTGAGCAGGCGCACCACGAACTTGCCGGTGCCACAGTCGGGGCGAGGAGCACGACGGGGCGCGGGTCATCGGCGGTGGCCGTCGCGCCGAATCCGAGCCAGTGCTCGGCCAGCACCCACCCACGCAGCTCCAGCAGCCCGCCCTCCCCGCCGATAGGGAGCCCACCCTCCCCGCCCACCGGCGGACCGTCGGGCCCCCTGCCGCCCTCGCCCTGACGACCCAGGCACGTACCGGCAGACCCGCCCCGTCGACCACGTGCGCAGCGACGCGCTCCAGCTCGGTCAGATCCTCCGCGTCACTGGGCACACAGACATGCCCTGCCCCATGAATGGGCAGCGGGCAGTGCAATTCGGGCGCGCGCCAGGCGTCGTGCAGACGGGCGCGCAGAGCTGAGGCGTCCACGTGGCCAAGTGAACAGCAAGGCACTGACTTGGAGCCTTTTCAACCTGCTCGCGAATGGCGCGACCGTTTATGCGTTCGGCAGGTCGCGGCAACGGTGACCTGGGCGGTCCAGGACCCGGGTTCCCGGGGCGGATCCCAGGTCACGTCGACGCGTACTTCGTGGCAGTCGTGTGCAAGTTCCACCACCATGGCCGCCGCGGCGGCCGTGCCTCGGCTGGGCCGGCGTTGACCGGAACGTCGGCAAGGCGCCCGCAGAGCATCCGTCCTTCGACGGCGAGCACACTGTGGCGCCGGCCTTCGGGCGTCGCCAGCAGGATGATGCCCTTCGGCATGCCAAAGGCAGGTCGCCTCTTCGTCTCCTCGGCGCCTGCGCACCGCGCCGACGCAGGACACCCAGCTCCGACAGCTCATCCCGAACCGGCATTAGCACGCCGTCGGCTGGGGGGCGTCACCCCGACGCCCTGCAGCCGCACTGCCGCCGCGAAATCTCCCTCCGCGGAAGCCGCTGTCGGCGATTCGGCCAATCGCCCCCTGCGCAGCCCTGTTGTGGGGCCCGGGTCCGTGCATCTTCCATGTGCCCGCACCCGCTGCGTTTCGGGAAATCCGAAGCGACTCAAATACACCAGTTCGATATCTCGGTGTGGTCGTTGAGCCTCACGACGACGCCGGACGACTGTCTAGGGGGACCCGCCTTGACCTCAGCCGCGATGAACGAACAGCGGAAGACCGTACCTCCGCCGCCCCCGCCAGCGGAGATCACGTACAGCGGGCAGTACTCCGTCAATCCGCTCGCCGAGGTCTCCTTCCGGCGGATGTGTGCCCAGATCCCGGCCGTCCTGGGCCGGATCGCGCGGCTGTCGTGGCGAACCGACCGGCAGGCTGTGCAGCTCTTGCTCGGCTGCCAGGTGGTCACAGGTGTCTCTGCCGCCGTTCTGCTGGCCGCCACGGCCCACGCCATGGCACCGATCCTCGGGGACGGCACCGCACGCGAGCGGCTACACGGCGCCCTGCCGGCGCTGCTCGTGGTGGCGCTCACCGCCGCGTTGGCACGCGCGGCGGTGGCGGTCGCCGCGTACGCCGAGCGGCGGATCACTCCGCGGCTGACCACGGAGACGGACACCGCGCTGGTCGAGGCGGTGTGCCGAGTAGAGGCCTCGGCCTACGCGGAGGACGGCTTCTCGGATCGGCATGAGGCGGCCGAGATGGGGGTGATCCGCACGCATGTCATGGTCACCGACGCGCAGCGGTTCCTGTCCGCGCTGATCCGCATGGTCACCGCCAGCGGCGTCCTGTCGGTGCTGAACCCGTGGATGTTGCCACCGCTCCTGCTCGCGGTGCTGCCCGCCGGCGTCGGCGCGGTGCTCACCGCCCGGGTCGACTACGAGATCCACTACGCGAACATCGCCGACCGCAACGTGCGCGGCATGATGCGCTGGTGGGCGACCGAGTCGAAGTACGGCGACGAGGTCCGCGCCAACTCGATGACCGACTACCTCATCTTCTGGTACCGGGCTCTGTCCGACCGGTGCGACCGGCGCACCCTGGCCGCCGCGCCGCGGACCCTGCGGATCGCCTTGCTCTCCGCCCTGGTCGGCGGTGTCTTCCTCGTCGCGACCTGGGGGGCGTTGGCGTGGCTGGCGGTCTCCGGCCGGGTCGAGCTCGCGGTCGCGGCGACGGCGGTCATCGCCGTGCAGACCACGCTCGCCGCGCTGTCCCAGGTGGTCATCAACGGCGCCGCGGTCTTCCACACCAGCCTGTTTCTCAGTGACATGCAGGCCTTCCTCGAAGATGCCGCAGCCCGCGCCCCCGAGCGCGGCCCCCACTCGCATGCCACACCGACCGAGGAGATCCGGCTCCATGAGGTCGTATACCAGTACCCCGGCAAGGACAAGCCCGCCGTGAACGGTGTCTCGCTCGCGCTGCGGCGTGGCCAGATCCTCGCGATCGTCGGTGCAAACGGGTCAGGGAAGTCCACGCTCACCCGGCTGCTGACCGGGATCTACCTGCCCGACAAGGGAACGGTCACGTGGAACGGCACCGACTTGGCCGAGATTGACCCCGCCACGGTGTGGGCGAGCACCGGCCTGGTGCCGCAGATCTTCGCCCAGTGGCCGCTGCGGGTCCGCGAGAACGTCACCCTCGGCCAGCCCCGCACCCACGACGACACCCTTGTATGGGAGGCCGTCGACGCGGTAGGCCTGCGCGAGGCCGTCGAGGACCTCCCCGCCGGTCTCGACACCCTCCTGGCTCGCGACGTCTTCGGCGGCTCGGAACTCTCCGGCGGGCAGTGGCAGCGCATCGCCTGTTCAAGGGCCTTGTACAGGCGCCCGGGACTGCTGATCCTCGACGAGCCCACCTCCCAGATGGACCCCCGCGGCGAGCACCAGATCTTCGAGCAGATCAAGGCCATCGCTGCGGACCGCATCACGATCGTGGTCACGCACCGCCTGGAGAACACCAAGATCGCCGACCACATCATCGTGATGGAGGACGGCCGAATCACCGAACAGGGCAGGTACGACGACCTCATCCACGCCGGCGGCACCTTCGCCGAACTGCTGGAACTCTCCCAGGACCGCTGACAGTCGAGCCGTCCATGTCCGTGCCCGGCCCGAGCCGGCTCCGCGTGACCCACCCGTCCCCTCAGCGCCGAGGTTCTGATGTCGCCCTCCCTTTCTCACATCCTTACCGTGGTCACCTCCTACCTTGACCGGAATCCCGGCGAACGAGACGCCCTGGCCGGCCTGCTGGCGGCTCTGGACGCCAGCGCCGAGCCGACCAACCGCGCCACCCTTCCTGCCCACATCACGTGCAGCGCGGTGGTGATCGACCGGCACCGGCGGGTCCTGCACATCCGTCACGAGGCGAGCGGAGGACTGCTGCTCGCCCCCGGCGGGCACGTCAAGGCGGACGACGACACTCTCCTGGCCGCAGCCGTGCGCGAGGTCAAGGAGGAGGCCGGAATCCCAGCCTCGGCCCTCGTCCTGACGCCCGAGCTCCGGGACGAGCCGATCGACATCGACGTCCACGCCAAAGACCCCAACCCGGCACGAGGTGAAGCGGCTCACCGGCACTACGACGTGCGCTTCGTCTTCTACCTCGCAGACGGCGCACCCGAGTTCGCGCCGCAAGCCGAGGAGGTCACGGGACGGGCTTGGCTGCCGTTCGACGAAGTGTCCTCCCCGACGCTGCGCGAGAAACTTGGCGACGCAGCTCTGGACGGGGTGATCGTTGCGGTGAACGCTTCCGCGATCATCCACGACGGCAACGGCCGGTACTTGCTGCACCTACGGGACGCCAACAAGCCGTGGATCTGGGAGCCCGGGTGCTGGTCGCTGCTCGGCGGCGGCCGGGAGCCGCAGGACCGTACCCTGCTGGACACGGTTCGTCGGGAGCTGCGCGAGGAGGCCGGCCTGACGGTCGCGGACCTGGAGCCGTACGCGGTTGAGCAGGTCACCGGCACCCACGGAACAAGGGTGCCGATCCAGCTGTTCACCGGCCTCTGGAACGGCGACCCGGCCCGTCTGCCGCTCACCGAGGGTGTGATGCTCGCCTGGGTGCGGCCCGAGAAGTTCCCGCACATGACGATGCTGCCCTCGACCCGGGAACTGCTGGAGCGGCACCTCGTCGATCATCCACTGCCCGCCGACGGTCCGACGGCGCCCGCAGGGACCGCGCGGGCGGAGGCGCCGTCCGGAACCGTGCTGAACGTGGTCGGTGTCCACCTCTACCTTGAGCGGGACGGCCAGGTCCTGCTGGGCCTGCGGCATCCCGACTCGGCGTACGCGGGCGGGTCCTGGCACGTGCTGGCGGGCCACTGCGAGGCGGAGGCCGCGAGTGCCTGCCTCGTGCGGGAGGCAGACGAAGAGGCAGGACTGGTCATCGACCTGGCCGACGTCGAGCTCGTCCACACCGTGCACATGCGAGAACAGCCCACGGAACCGCCCCGCGTCCAGCTCTTCTTCCGCGCCCGCCGCTGGGAGGGTGAGCCGAAGCTGCGGGAGCCCGACAAGTGCGTGTCCTGGCGGTGGTGGAGCGTCAAGGACCTCCCCGAGCCGATCGTCCCCTACACGCGAACGGCCATCGAGGGCATCCGGGCCAGCCGGACCTACACGGAGCTGGGGTGGGGGCGGTGACCACGTTCGACTCGGTGGGCGCCGCGTACGCCGCCCACTCCGACAGCGCGCGAGGCAGCCTGCGGCACGACCTGGTGGAACGCCGACTTCTTGCCGAACTCCCGGCCGCACCCCGTCTGGTGGCCGCCGATGCGGAGCTGCGGGCCGCCGTGATCAGCGCGGTGGGAGGCCGGTCCCTGGACGGCGCCGCGTACCCGCCCGAGAAGCAGCGCCGGAGCTACGGCATCCCCAAGCCTGGCGGACGGCACCGGGCGATGCCGGATGTCGAGGTCACCGCTCAGGTGTTGATCCGCCTCCTGGATGACGGGTGCGCGACCGGCCGGTGCGAGCACGCTGCTTGAGCTGGACATGGCCGCCGGATTGCAGCCCACCCAGCCGCCCCCGACTCCGGACGCGGAACAGGGGCCCTGTTCTGACCGGCGGCCCGCCGTAAGGAGACATCGCGCGGCCGACACCATCCCGGAATCACACCCCTAAGGAGACTTTTCACTGTGAGCGTCCCGCGCCTGCCGTCGCTGCTGGGAGTGTTCGCGCACCCGGACGACGAGAGCCTCCTAGCTGGCGGCGTGCTCGCTCAGCATCATGCCGCCGGCGCTCGTACCGCCGTCGTCACCGCGACCTGGGGGCCGGACAGCCGCCGCACTCCCGAACTCACAGACGCCCTCCATGCCTTGGGCGCTGGCACCGCACGCCCGCTCGGCTACAACGACGCCCGCAACCCCGAGGCGGCCCCCGGCCAGCCCCGACTCGTGGACGCTCCCCTCGACGAAGCAGTCGGCCGCCTCGTCGCTCATATCCGGGCCTTCCGGCCCGACGTCGTCGTCGGGCACGACGCGGTCGGCCAGCTGACCGGCCATCCCGACCACGTACGCACGCACCAGATCACTCTGCTCGCTGTCGAAGCGGCCGGCCTCGCCCACCTGTATCCCGAAGCGGGCCCGCCCTGGCAGCCGAGCGCCCTGTACGCGGCTACGCACCCCGAGTCCGGCGTGGGCCTGCTCGGCCCGCTGTTGGAAGGGGTGGGCAAGTCCATCCTCGCGGTACCGGACTCGTACGTGACCACCAGCGTCGACGTCACACCGTGGGCCGACATGAAGTGGGCTGCGATCCTCGCGCACCGCGGCGAAGTCGGACGCGAGCGGTCCCTGCCCGGCATCCTCGCCCGCCTTCCCGAAGCCGACCGCAACAGGATCATCCAGACCGAGCACTTCACCCGCCTCACCCCCGGCCCCGCAAAGGGCGACCCAGTCCAGCAAGGGCGTGTGTCGAAAATCGATCGTGGTCTGTGAATGATCACGGTTCATGGGTCGGGGAGATCTCACGGACGAGCAGTGGGCAGTGCTGGATCCGTTGTTGCCGAAGGGTGCCAGGTTGGGGAGGCCGCCCTTCCGGCCTCTGCGGCGGCTGATCGACGGCATACGATTCCGGGTCCGGACCGGTGTTTCGTGGCGGGACGTCCCCGTCGATTACGGGCCATGGGGCCGAATCTACGACCTGTTCCGCCGGTGGCAGCGGAACGGGACCTGGCACCGGCTCCTCACCCGTCTCCAGACCCGGGCCGACGTGAAAGGCGCAATAGTCCGGGACCTGAGCGTCGACTCCACGGTCTGCCGTGCCCAACAGCATGTGGCCGGAGCCCGCAAGCAGGGCGACCTGCAGAAGGAACCACCGAGCGGTGTGTTCACCGAGCCCGGAGATCACGGGCTGGGATGCTCGCGCGGCGGGTTCACCACCAAGCTCCACCTGGCCATCGAGCAGGGTCAGAAACCCATTCGATCGTGGTGACGGCAGGACAACGCGGGGACTCACCGCAGTTCGAGCCCCGCGCGCCCCGAGTGGGGCCGGGTCGGCCGCGCGTCCACCCTGATCGGGTGCGGGCCGACAGGGCGTACGCCTCACGCAGGAACCGGACCTACCTGCGCAGACGTGGGATCCGCTGCACCATCCCGGACAAGGCCGACCACGTCCGCCACCGTAGCGCGGCTCCCTCGGTGGCCGTCCGCCGAAGTTCGACCGGGAGGACTACGCGGCCAGGCACGCGGTCGAAGTGCGGCATCAACCGCCTCAAAAGACAGCGGGCCGTCTCCACCAAGTACGACAAGCTCGCAGTCCGCTACGCTCAACTTCTGCTGTTCGCCGTTCATCTGGAACAGCTGCGTCACCGGATCGCCCCGCGCCACCCTCAGGCCCTGTGGGGGGCAGAGTCAAGCCAACCTCACCGAGGTTCTCGGCCTGCGTACCAACGCCGAGATCTCCCGGCCGCCAGCGCATCGCCGACGACCCCCGCCGGCGCTTCGCACTTTCTGACGTCGCCGCCGTCCACGCCACCGCGGAGAGCGGGACCGCAGTGGGGAAGGTCGTGATCGACGTCAGCTGACCGCGCGAGTCCGACGGGCGGTATCCGCGGCCCGGTCGGCCCCGAGCGGTGTCAGGAGGGGAGATCTTGAGTACGGTCGGTGTGTTGGAACTCCGCATCGGACAGCCGAGGGGGAACGGTGGCGCCGCGCATCGGTCTGTACTTCCCGTACGTCCACATCCGGGACGCCGCGTGGGTGAAGGCCACCGCGCTGTACTGGCCGGCGCTGGCCCGCGTCGCCGGGGCGGACTACCCGGTCCACGACTCCGACACCGTCCGCGCCCTCGCCGACGGGCTCGACTTCATCCGGCAAGTGTCTCCGGGCCCGGCGGCGGAAGCGATCGCCCCGCACTTCATCAGTGTCATCCGCGAGCATCACGCGGAACTGCATCGCTACTTCGGCGTGTCCCCTGACGACATCGACGAGAGCGACCCCAGCGATCCGCAGTGGCGGCCCGTAAACCGCTACGGGCGCCCCGGGGAGGTCTGGCGGCCGCGTGACGAGCGTACGTCCCTGGTCGAAGTGCACTGGGAAGAGTTCGCTCCCACCCTGCGCCAAGCACTCCTCGACTCCGAACTGGGCCTCAATACCCGCCGCCCGACCCTCCTGTCAGGCGACGAGGAGTACGACTGGATGTCCGTGGACCCGAAGTTCGCCTGGGTCTACAAGATGGCGCTGACCGACGAACTGTCCCGGCGCCACGGGCTGACACCGATCACCGACAACCCTGCCTCCCAACAGCAGGTGCACGACTGGGATCAGGCGCGGATCGCCGCGGAGCTCTTCGACCACCGCCCGCCCGGCCCGAGCCCGGTATCGGCGGTCGCCCTGCTGACCGCACAGCTCCCGCTACCCGAGGGCCTCGCGGACGTACGCGTCGACGACATCGTCAAGCTGCGCACCGACTACGCAGCCGAGTTCGACCGTTTCGTCGACGCCCTCGACGCGGCCGCCGCCGAACTGACCGGCTCCCTGTCGGAGGAGCAGGACCCGCAGATCGTCGCTCTCCACGTGGCGCACATCCGCCGGACACGCTTTGAGCAGCCGCTTCAGGACCTCAAGGCCGCGATCAAGGGGCTCAAGCTCGGCACAGGACTCGGACTGGTGAATCTGCAGACCCAACTGCCCGCCCTGGGAGCTATCGGCGGCGCGGCAGCGCAGTGGCCCGCAGTCACCGCCACGTCGATCGGCTTCGGCCTTGTCGGGCTCCACCATGTCACGGCCAAGGAACGCGACCGCATCCGGGCCGACTCGCCCGTCACCTACCTGCTGCAGGCCGAGAAGGTGGCCGACCCGGCCTCCTTCATCAACCGCTGGACGCTTGCGGGCATGCGGGGTCTCGGCATCAGTATCTAGGTGTATTGATCACGAGCGTTGTTGACGCTCGCTGAGCTTGATCAGCGCGAAGACCTCCGGGAGCGTGTCCGCGCGGGCCACCGAGTTGCGCACGTCGCAGCTACGGGTCGAAGGCTTTCCGTGCAGTTCAAAGGCATGATCGGTGGTGCAGGCAAGTAAGGCACGTAGCCGGGAACGGTTCGGTCGAACCGTTCACAGGGATTCGCCGGCCCGGGGCAGAGCCGTCAGCGTTTGACGCGGTTGCGGACGGCGAGGACGGCCAGGCCGAGAAGGACGGGTTCGGTCAGGCGGGAGGTCATCTCGATGTAGGTGCCGGCGGTGGTCAGGTCCTGGCCGGAGGAGCGGAACACCACCGAGTTGAGGGTGACGTTTAGAGCGTTCTCGAAGCGCTTGCCGGTGAACCGATTGCCGGTGGGGTTCTGCGGATCGTCCTTGTCGATCTCGAAGGTGACCTTGCCCCCGCCGGCCGGGACGGTGCCGGTCGCGGTCTGCTTCGGGGTGTCTTGGGCAAGGCCGAAGGCCATCAGCAAGACGATGGTGAGGAGCATGGCGGCGCCGAGCCAGGCCAGAGCTCGGGATGCGCGCAGTCCGTAGCCGGACAGCGCCCAGTACGCGGTCAACAGCTTCCGTTCACTGCGGGGGATGTCGTCGGCGTGCCGGCGCATCTCCATCTCCCCGTAGTAGAAGTCCGCAGCCCCCGGCTCGTGCTTGCCGTCCTCGAAAGCCTTGCGCAGAGCCCGGTACACCGAAGCCAGCTGCAACGGCCCAGCGCGTCCAGCGCCGAGGACCGCCACGTTCCAGCCCTGCACTGCTCCCGGCTGGCTGGCACGCCAGTGGTGTTCCTCAGCCAGGACGCGGCGCTCGGTGAACCGCACGGGCGGCCAGCGCCACCACACGGCGGGCGGGGTGGTGTCGAAAGTGCAGGCCCCCTCCAGACGGAGTTGGTCCAGGTGCACGGTGCCGGCAAACAGGCATCCCGACAGATCGAGGTCTGAGAGGACCAGATGGGCCGCGTCCACCCCACGCAGCGACGCCACCCGCACCCTGGGGTCGCGGGGGATCGGCAGGATCGGAAAGGGATCTTCGGCGAGCTGTCGGCCGTTGGTGAGCACGAACGGATCCGGCTCGGCGGCGATCGTGAGGGGGTACTCGAACACCGCATGCGCGAAGTCCACCGTGGCGTAACGCAGGCGGATCTCCGCTGTCGATGACCAGCGAGTACGACGGCACTCCAGACGGCGCGCAGCGAACGAGAGAGTCACCGGGCCACCGAACGCCGCACCGGACAGCACAACCCGTCCAGCACACGCCATAGGTCCGAGCTGGTCAGCTGCTACGAAGGTCGTCGACTCGAACCAGGCGTCGCCCTTGAAGGTCGCAGAGTTGAACCAGGTGTTGCCCTTGAAGGTCGCGTCCACGAACAGGGCGTCGCCCTGGAAGGTGGCCGAGATGAACCTAGCGATATCCTTGAAGATCGCCATGAGGAACCCGGCGTCGTCCTCGAAGGTCGCCGAGTCGAACAAGGCGATGCCCGCGAAGGTCGTCAGGCCGAACTCGGCGCGGCTCTCGAAGGTCGCCGCCTCGAAGGTCGCCGAGCCGAACCCCGCGGTGCCCACCTCGAAGGTCGCCTCGTCGAACATGGCGCTGTCCTTGAAAGTCGCCTGGCTGAACCCGGCTTGGCCCTTGAAGGTCGCCTGGCTGAACCCGGCTTGGCCCTTGAAGGTCGCCCGGTCGAACAGGGCATTGTCGCCCTTGAATGTCGCCGACTCGAACAAGGCGTCGCCCTTGAATGTCGCCGACTCGAACAAGGCGCAGTCCTCGAAGATCGCCAACTCGAACAAGGCAGCGCCCTCGAAGGTGGCCAATTCGAACTTGGCATGGCCGAGGCGGGGGTGCCCGGTTTCAGGGTCGCGGAGGGCGTTGAGGAGGGCATTGAGAAGGGACTCGGTGAAGTTTGTGCCCCGGTGGTCGATGCTGGCGCCGGGAGTCAGGGCGGCCAGGTAGGCGTCGCGGTCGTCGGCGGCGAGGTGGGCGAGGCATACGGTGTGGCCGGGGACGTGGATGCCGCGGCAACCAACGGGGTCGGCAGCAGGGTCTGCACCGTGTACGCAGTGCGGCCAAGGCGGCGGTTCGGATGTGCTCATGGTGCGGGGGCTCCACGGTGTCGGGGTGCCCGTATGGACGCCCTGCGGACGGGAACGGTTCAGGCTCGACGGTGACAGGCAGCGTCGGGGAAGCTCCCACCCCACGAAGATGTCGTACGTGCCTGAAGAACTCGTAGATGGCCCTGAACTGTTGGCCAACCGGTGTGACCGCAGCTCATTTTCGGGCGACTTTGGGTACGGCCCAGAGACGCTGCGTCGTCACTCAGAGTGGCCGTGTCACAGAAGTTGGGCCAGAATCGATGACAGTGAACGATATAGGCCACTGATCAGGCCCCCCGCGCCGATCGAGCGCACTGGGACCCGGTGATCCGCTTGGCAAGCGGCGCGTTCGGACGGTCGGACAAGAGTGGTGGACGTTGAATCATGGCCGGTCGGGCGCGCTCTCTTCTAGGGTCGGCGGGGAGCCGATCGTGGTCACGCCCCTGGTTCAGCCGCGTACAGCTCTGTGTCCTTGCCGGGGAAGGCCCCGGTTGTTCCTGCTCGAAGGCCGATTCATGACCACCGCAATACACGGCAAACCCACCATTCTGCTTGTCCACGGTGCCTGGCACGGCGCCTGGTGTTGGGACAAGTTTGTTCCGGCGCTCACCGCCCAGGGGTGGCACACCCTCACGGTCGACTTGCCGAGTGCGTCGATGGGCAGCAACGAGACGGCGGGTATGTACGACGACGCGCGCATCATCCGCGCCCGGCTGGGAGAGATCGACGGGCCAGTGACTATCCTCGCGCACTCGTACGGGGGCGTTCCGGTCACGGAGGCTGCCGCTTCGGCGCCCAACGTGTCGCGCATCCTCTATCTCGCCGGCTTCCAGCTGGACGAGGGCGCTTCCCTGGTCAGCGAGAGCGGGGGACAGTTGCCGAGCGGCGACACGGGGACTCTGCCCGTTCCTGACAACCCGGCCAAGGTGCTGTTCAGCGACATCATTGCGGAGGAGGCCGATCGGGCCGTGCAGCGGCTGGTCCCGCAGAGCATACGGTCCTTCAGCGAACCGCTCACTGCGGCGGCATGGAAGAAGGTCTCCTCCAGGTACATCGTCTGCGAGCACGACGAGATGCTCCCCCCGGCGTACCAGGAGTCGATGGGCCAGCGCGCCGGCCGCCTGTACCGGCTGCCTTCAGGCCACTCCCCGTTTCTTTCCATGGTGACCGCTCTGGCGGAGCTGATCACCGCGGACGCCGACAGCTAGGGTGCGCCTTTTGGATCGCTGATCGCGATGGCGTCCTCGGGCCGTGTGAATGGCCGCACTGCCGGCACCGCCACCGACGGCGCCGCCATGTCATCTGCCCCTGCTGATGGTCTGCCGCCCGGCCGGTTCCTGTCTTCCGGCCGGGCACGTGTGTGGGTCTCGGGTGAATTCCCACCATGACGTCGAGTGTCTGTGGCCTCGTCTGTTCAGCGAGCAGACAGCTCGCGGTCTGGTTCAGAGGTATATGTCAGCGACTGCCTGAACCAGCTCTGTCCGGGCGTCGCGGCGCGACGAAGGCGGGCAGGGCTGCCGGTCATGAGGCCGGCGAGGAGGCGAACGCGTCGAGAGCGAGCTCGGCGACCTCAGTGAGTGATGCGCGATCGGGGTTGATCGCCCCCATGACCCGCAGTCCGTGCATCGTCGTGACGAGGTAGCGGGCCACGACGCGGGCGTCCCTCTCCTTGGAGAACTGGCCGTCGGCCTGCGCCTCCGCCACGACCTGCGCCAGTGCGTCCTCGAGCATGTCCGATGTCGACTGCACATGGGCGGACACCTGGGGGTCGTGAGCTATCCGGCCGACCGCCGCCCCGACCATGAGGCAGGCCCGGCGGCTTCCGTCACAGACGATCTCGTCCACGGCAGCCACCAGGACCTCCCGCAGCAGCTCCCGTCCCGGGGCCCCGTCCCGGAGCAGCTCGACCAGCGGCAACGCGTAATTGGCCCGGAAGCGGTCCATGGCCGCCAGGTACAGGCCTTCCTTGCTCCCGAAGGCCGCGTACAGCGAGCCACGGCCCACGCCAGTGGCTTCGACGAGGTCCTGGATCGACGTGCCGTCGTAACCGTTGAGACGGAAGGCGTTCATCGCCGCCTCTACGGCCTTCTCAGTGTCGAACTCCCGGGTGCGTGCCATACCCGTGAGTATACGCGCATTGGGAACGAACGGTACAGATTTGCAGTCGGGAACGTTCTATCTTGACTGATCGTTCCGTATTTGGTCTACTGATGCACCTGGAAGCCCGCCATCGGTGTCGCGACCGGGGTCTGTACGCCCCCGGAGCCGCGGCGGCCCGCAAACCGCGGTGTCGCCGCTCGGATACACCCTTCGCGGGTGCTGGCCGCGACCGCTGGGCATCGGATGGCCGTCAGCCTCGGCTGCTCAACGCCGGAAGCGAATCGATCTTCGCGTCCCGTATCTCTCGATCGATGAGGAAAGAATCATGGATGACAGTGCTCAGATAGGTGTCGTTGGGCTTGCCGTCATGGGGCGCAACCTCGCCCGCAACCTGGCACGTCACGGCTACACCGTAGCCGTCGCCAACCGGACGCCGGAGCGCACCAGTGCCTTCATCGGCGACTTCGGGCATGAAGGCGCGTTCGTTGCCGCGGCCGGCGCGCAAGAGATGGTGGCCGCGCTGGAAAGGCCCCGGCGCCTTGTCGTCATGGTCCAGGCCGGACAGGCGACCGATGACGTGATCGCCGAGTACTCCCGGCTGCTGGAGCCAGGAGACGTCATCGTCGATGGGGGCAACGCCCATTTCGCCGACACGCGCCGCCGTGAGGCCGCCCTGCGAGATGCGGGGATCCACTTCCTGGGGACCGGGATATCCGGAGGCGAGGAAGGTGCGCTGACGGGCCCGAGCATCATGCCGGGCGGCTCAGCCCACGCCTACCGTCTCCTTGCTCCCGTGCTGAACGACATCGCCGCGATCGCACCGGACGGCACCCCCGCTGTCGCCCACCTCGGCCCGGACGGTGCTGGACACTTCGTCAAGATGGTGCACAACGGGATCGAGTACGCGGACATGCAACTCATCGCGGAGGCCTACCACTTGCTCCGCAACTCGACAGACTACGGGCCCAGCAGGATTGCCGACGTCTTCCGGCGATGGAACGAGGGCCGGCTGAACTCCTACCTGATCGAGATCACGGCGGAGATCCTGGCGCACCGTGATGCGCACACCGGCCTGCCCTTCATCGACGTCCTCGCCGACGCCGCGGCACAGAAGGGCACCGGACGCTGGACCGTGCAGACTGCTCTGGACCTTGGGGTTCCTGTCTCGGGTATCGCCGAGGCGGTCTTCGCCCGCTCGGTCTCGGCTCACACGGCCCTGCGCGAGGCGGCATCGGTGTTGCCGGGGCCGGCGCGAACGATCCTCGACGAGCGTGATGCGGAACGTCTGGTCACGCAGGTCGAACAGGCTCTCTACGCCTCCAAGCTCGTCGCCTACGCTCAGGGTTTCCACCAGATCCAGGTGGCGAGCCAGGCCTACGGATGGAACGTGAACCAGGCAGCCGTGGCCGACGTGTGGCGTGCCGGCTGCATCATCCGCGCCTCCTTCCTGGACCGCGTGCGCGATTCCTTCACGGCCCATCCGGGTCTCCCGGGCCTTCTCGCGCATCCGTCTTTCGCCCGTGAGCTCGGCGCCGCCCAACTGCCCTGGCGCCTGGTGGTGTCGCATGCCACTCGGGACGGTGTGCCTGTTCCCGCCATGGCCGCGGCACTCGCCCATTACGACACGCTGAGGGCCCCTCGCCTGCCGGCCGCGCTCACGCAGGCCCAGCGGGACTTCTTCGGAGCGCACACCTACCGCCGCAACGACCGGCCGGGCACCTTCCACACCCGGTGGGACCTGGATCGTTCCGAGGAGCTCCGCGGCTAGCACCCACTCCTTGCAGAGCGGACGAGTGCAGGGCTCGTCCTCGGCGTCCCGGGCGGAACGGGAGGGCGCCCACGTCGCCGCGGTCGGCCGACGGGCGTTCCTGGGCGGCGGCCGGGGAGGTACGGGCACCGACTTTTCTTTACCGACCATTCATTCCTGATAGGGTACGATGAAGAGGCAGGCTCGGGAGTGGAGAGCCTCCAGCCTGCTCAGGGCGTTCGCCCGTCATCTCGAACATTCCGGAGTCGTGGCTGTGTCACCCCGGGGCAAGAATGGAGCACCCATGTCCAACCGCCTGAATTCCAAGGTCATCATCGTTACCGGGGGCACCTCCGGGATGGGTGAGGCCACGGTGAAGCGACTCGCTGGCGAGGGCGCGACGGTGGTCATCGGGGCGCGGGACAAGGCTCGTGGCGAAGCGGTCGCGGCGGAGGTTTCGGCCGACGGCGGCAAGGTCGTCTTCGTTCCCACGGACGTCACCCGCGAGGAGGACGTCGCGCACCTGGTGGACTTCACGGTCCGCGAGTTCGGGGCCCTGCACGGTGCCTTCAACAACGCCGGCGGCGGCAACAGCCAGGGATCGATCCGTGAGGTGGACGCCGCCTTCTGGCACAGCGTGGTCTCCCTGAACCTCACCAGCGTCTTCTACAGCCTCAAGCACGAGATCCCGGCCATTATCGCCAGTGGCGGAGGTTCCATCGTCAACAACGCCTCTGTGGTCGGTGCGGCGGGTGACCCGTCGGCCGTCGCCTACTCGGCCGCCAAGCACGGTGTCGTCGGTCTGACCCGCTCGACGGCGCTGGATGCGGCAAAGGACGGTGTCAGGGTCAACGCCCTCCTCACGGGTCTGGTCAACACGCCGCTGTGGCAGGGCTTCACGGCGAGCAACCCGGAAGCTGCGAACAGCATCCTCAGCCAGCAGCCGATGGGGCGTTCGGCCGACGTCAGTGAGATCGCCGCCTTCACCGCCTTCCTGCTGAGCGACGAGAGCCGGTTCATCAGCGGCGCCGCCCTGGCGATCGATGGCGCGCTCACCGCGGGCTACTGATCACCTCGTCGGCCGGCCCGTCGGAGTGCGGTCACGCGCTCGGTCACGTGCCGGCCTCGTGAGTGGCCTGCGGGGACCTGCGGTCACACAGGCTGGCAGCGCCTGATGCGGGGAAGGGCTTCGAGCCCTTCCCCGCATCCGTTCTTTCGGCCGCCGGCAAGCGTGTCCGCTCCCCGTCTCCTTTGCCCTGGCGACGAGCCAGATCCCAGCTTTCCCGGCCCGGCACCCGCGGGAACGGGCGTCTCAGAAGGCGGGGTTGACGACGCCGTGCATCGGATGCGCCAGGTGGGCGGCGAGCAGGCCACCTGGCCAGCTGGACGGCGGTGCCTTCTGCGGACACCGGACGGCTTGAGCGACCACCGCGTCGCCGAGGACGGTCTCGATGTCCAGGCGGGGAAAGCGTGCCAGGTCCGAAAGCAACGGTTCCTGGTCGGTTGCATCGATCAGGTTGCTCCCGCCGAAGTCGACCAGGACGGCCTGCCGCACCAGCTGCGGCAGCAGCCCCATGCGCTCCGCGATACCGGGAGAGGTGTGAAGCGCGACAGCTTCCCAGACCTCCTGGATCAGGGGCGCCGGCCAGTCGTGGTCGTTCAGGAAGGCTCGGGCCGCGTCCGCGCCCTCGACCTCGAACCGTTGCGGTCCGTCGTAGGGAGCGGCCGTGCCCGCGTCGTGGAACAGGCAGGCCACGGCGAGCGCCTCTCGCGCCAAGTCGCCGATGCCTTGCCTGCGACCCAGGTGCTCGGCCACCAGCCACACCCGGATGCTGTGGTTGAGAATGGCGGGTTCGAGGATGCCCCGCACGTGCGTATAGGCGGAATCGGCGACCGCCCCGTCGAAACTGATCGGCACCTGCATGTCTCCCGTCTTCGTCGTCACGTCCGGCCTGCTGCGCCGCGGGGGTGGGGTCACGGCCGGGGCGGGGGCAGTACGCACGCACCGTCTGCGTCGCACCCGCCGTCGGGCACGGCGCCGGTGACCTGCAGTTTGGGCTTCTGCTCGGCCCACGCCTGCTCCAACGCCTCCGTGAAGGCGTGCGTCGGCTGAGCACCCGACAGGCCGTACTTCCCGTCGATGACGAAGAACGGCACGCCCGTGACGCCCAGTCGCGCCGCCTCTGCCTCGTCCTTGCGCACGGCAGCGGCGTACGCCTGCTTGTCGGCCAGCACAGCGCGCACCTCGTCCTCGTCCAGACCCGCGCGCACGGCGAGTCGGATCTGATGCTCGGCGTCGTAGATCGTGCGTGCCGTCGCGAAGTTGCCCTCGTAAAACAAGGACAGCAGTTCCTCCGCCACGCCGTGGGCGGCGGCGAGATGGAGGAGCCGGTGCATGTCGAAGGTGTTTCCGTGGTCTCGGTGATCGACGAGGTAACCGAGTCCCTCCTGCCTGGCGACGCGCGCTATGCGCTCTTCTGCCGCGCGAGCCTGTGCCGGGGTCATGCCGTACTTCTTCGCGTGCGCTTGCCCGGTCGTGGGACAGGTCTCGTCCAGATGCGGGTCGAGTTCGAAGGAGCGGTGGACGACTTCGACATCGCCGCGGTGCGGGAAGGAGGCCAGTGCTTGCTTGAACCGGGCTTTGCCGATGAAGCACCACGGGCAGGAGATGTCGGACCAGATGTCGACGCGCATGATGGTGTCCTTTCGCCGGCAGCCGGTCCTTCCCCCGCAGGCCGATGAGCTCGGGGGAGGACAGGCTCCGTGTCGTGTCGTGTGGCGGCGTGAACCAGGCCGGTCAGAAACCGGTGGTGCGGGGTGGGGGACCCGCGAGTGCGGTGTGCCCGGGAGCGCGAAGCCCGTCGAGGAGGATGGTGATGATGCGGCGCCAGCCTTCGGGCCCGGCATCGACACCGAGGCAGTGTTGCGTGTCCAGGGCGGCCCGGGAGCAGATGATGATGTCCTGCCAGGTCACATCGGCGCGCAGCAAACCCGTGGCGCGGGCGCGCTCGGTGAGATCAGCGACAGCTTCCTGCAGCGCAGCGGTGCGCTGGGCGAGCTCTGGAGAAGGCTGCTGATCACAGGCAGCGGTGACGGCGGCAAGCCCCCGGCTGTCGCGATGTCCTTTGGCCAGTTCGATGACGAACTCGCAGAGCCCCTCCCAGGCGTCGGCATGCGTCATATACACCCGTGCCGTGTCGCACAGTTCGTCGTAGAGGCCGAGTACCACGGCGTCCAGGAGCGCCTCCTTGGTGCCGAAGCGCCGATAGAGGGTTCCGACGCCCAGGCCTGCTGCCCGTGCGATGTCCAGTGCCGACACGTCCAGGCCGCGGGAGGAGATGGCTTGGCGCGTGGCCTCGATCAGACGGCGACGGTTTTCCCGAGCGTCGGCGCGGGGGGAGGGAGCGGCGTTCACGTCAGACCACCTCCAAGAGCGGGGCTCTGGTGCAGTCCGGCAGGCAGACGCGGGTCTCTTCGTAATCCGTCATGAAGCCGTCCTCCAGCCTCTAAATCGGACGATACTCGTCCGCTTGAGGAAAACTAACACAAATGGACGACGTCCGTCCGCTTTGCGGTAGTGGGGGTGGGCCGGCCGCAGCAGGCGTCCGCACCGGTTCTGCTGTGCATCGTTCGAGGTCGGCGGT
Organism: Streptomyces sp. NRRL WC-3605; assembly: GCF_001509795.1. Taxonomy (GTDB): domain Bacteria; phylum Actinomycetota; class Actinomycetes; order Streptomycetales; family Streptomycetaceae; genus Streptomyces; species Streptomyces viridochromogenes. Next base: position 118,768 of record NZ_LLZN01000037.1, read on the forward strand.
GGAGACGGCGTGAGCCTGTGCAGGGTGGACCCCTCTCCGGGTATGTGTGCCCCGTGTCACGCCGCAGGGGGGCGGCCTACGGAATTATTGACTGACCGTTCCTCTTAGTATCTACTGTGCACTGTTCCCGCGCCACCCGCTACCAGGGTCACGAGGAACCGGCACCCCGGTCTTGCCGCCCCTGCAGTCGTCACAAGGCGGCCGCAAGACCGGGACCGCAAAGACTCAACTTCCGCACGGGCTTGTTCTGCGCCGCCTCACGGGCAGTCGCCCGTCGAGGCCACGGCCGCCCGGGCGGAACGAAAGGAACGATCGACATGCACGGACAGGAAACCCGGAATACGGCGGCGTGGCGCTCCCGTATCGGCGCGTCGGCGCTGGCGGCCGCACTGCTGGTGGTGGGGGGTCTCGGCGCTGTGGCTCTGACCTCGCCGTCGGCCAACGCACACGACCGGTCGGCGGGCGAGCCGTCGAGGTCACTGGCCGCGAAGGTCCAGCGCCTGGAGGACATCGAGGACATCCACCAGCTCAAGGCTCGTTACTTCCGTTTCGTGGACGAGAAGAAGCACGACGAGCTGGCCGCACTGTTCACCCCGCACGCCAAGCTGGTGACGGACGGGATCACGTGGAAGTCCCCGAAGGACTTCGCCTACACCATTCGCGACCTGACCGGCCAGGCACCTTCCGCCCACTCGGGCATGATGCCGGAGATCACCATCACCGGTCCGAACACGGCGTCGGGCATCTGGTCGATGCAGGACGTACTCACGTTCCCGGCCGGCAAGGACGCGCCGCAGGGCCACCACGGCTACGGGCAGTACCGTGAGACCTATCGGAAGATCGACGGCAAGTGGCTGATCGACTCGGTGCTGCTGACCCGGTTCCGTATGGATCCCATTCCGAACTGGACCCCCCCGAAGACCGCCGCCTCCGAGGGTGCTCCTTCCCAGACCGCCCCCGCTAAGTGAGGTACGTGGGCTGCACGTTCGAGTGAGCTCACACACCCCACTTCATACCCACGGAACCGCTGCTTTCCGCCGCGTGCGCAACCTGCGCGCCGAGACGGCGGCGGTTTCGTGCATCTCTCTGCCGACAACGCGCACCCGTTGCCGGCGTCCATCTCGCCGGCCCGGCAGGCCCCCGGCCCCATCGACCGCGTCGGCTCTTTCCGTAAATGGAGGTTGGTTGTGGTGATCGACAGTTGTCAGGTGGACGGCGTCTTCGTCGAACACGTCGCGCCCCAGGGAGCACCGAAGGGCCCCCCGGTGGTCTTCGTGCACGGCGGAAGCCACGGAAGCTGGCTGTGGGAACAGTGGCTGCCCTACTTCGCGGCCGCCGGCCGGCAAAGCTACGCCTTCAGCTGGTACAACCACACCAACTCGCGGAACCTGCCCAAGGAAGAGTTCGTGCGACGGAGCATGCTCGACGTCACGCGCGAACTGCGGACCGTCATATCGCACGTCGGCGACACCCCCGTGCTCGTCGCCCACAGCATGGGCGCGGCTGCGGTGCAGAAGTACGCAGAGCAGTTCCCGGTCGCCGCGCAGGTGCTCCTGGCCCCGGTTCCCTCGCAGGACTCCGCGGGTGCGCCTCTTCCCCTGGAGGTCGACCTGAGTGAACCCTTCCCTCCCATGCCGTACGAGATGGCCGTGGAGTGGTTCTTCGCAGGCTGCTCGGACGACGACGCACGTCGCTACTACAGCCTCATGCCGGACGAGTCCCCGAAGGCCGTTTGGGAGGCTGCTCAGCGTGGCGCGGCCATCGCGCTCGACCGGACGCGGATCAGCGGTCCCGCACTGATGGTCGCCGGAGGCCGCGACATCGTGTCACCGGCAGAGCTGGTCCGCAGGCACGCCGATCACTTCGGAGCCGACTATCTGTTCCTCCCCGACCGGGCTCACAGCCTCATCCTGGAGCCTCGCTGGGCGGAAGTGGCAGACCGCGTCCTGTCCTGGCTCGACCGGTCCGTGTGGTGACAGTGCCCGTCGAGGGCTCCACCCCGCAGCTCCCGCCACCGGACATGGCGGGGAAGCATCGTCCGTGAACAACAGCGCGGCCAACCCCCTCCACCCACCCAGCCGCGAAGGCACGTTGCGCAGGGTATGAGCGGTGCGGGCCCGCTCCATCTATGTACCGGGCCTTCCCGGCCGGCGGCCGGGAAGGCCGACACCCAGTAGACGACGGGCCCGCCTGAGGCCCGGTCACCTTGAGAGAATGAGGGAACGTGGGACATCCCGTCGACGGCATCAGCACGCCGTCCTCTGAAGAACGAAGGGCGAAGCTCGTCGCCCGTGCCGCCGATCTCCAGGCGGTGCTGCGAGCCCAGGCGGCTCTCAGCGAGCAGGAACGCACGGTGTCGCCCGAAGCAGTTGCGGCCATGACCGAAGCGGGTGTCTTCCGGCTGCTCACGCCGAAGAGGTTCGGTGGTCACCAGACCGATCTGAGGACCCTGACCTCCGTCTCCGAGGTCCTGGGACAGGGCGACGGGTCGGCTGCGTGGACCGGCATGATCATCGCGGTGACCAACTGGCTGGCCTCTCTGTTCCCCGAGCAGGCCCAACAGGACGTTTTCGGAGCAGACCCGGACGCGCGCGTGACGGGCGTCGCCGCGCCCACCGGCATGGGTGAGCCGGTCGAAGGCGGATGGCGTGTCACCGGCAGGTGGTCGTACAACTCCGGTGCCCCACACGCCACCTGGGCGGCAGTGGGAGCACTGCTGAAAGACGAGAGGGGCGCGGTCGCCGACCAGGCACTGGTGCTGATTCCCGCCTCGGAGCTGTGCGTGGAGGACACCTGGCACACCGCGGGGATGCGGGCGACGGCGAGCAACACGTTGACGGCGGAATCCGTCTTCGTCCCCGCCCACCGCGTGCTGTCGGTGCCGGCGGCAGCGGAGGGCAGCTACCCGCGTACAGCTGACGACGGAGCCCTCTTCTCCTCAGCCTTCGGCCCCATGCTGACGCTGTGTCTGGCCGGCCCTCTGCTCGGCATGGGCAAAGCCGCTCTTGAGACCGTGGTCGACCAGGCCGGCTCCAAGCCCTTGTCCTTCACGATCCACCCGCGGCAGGCCGACTCCGTGGGCGTTCAGACACAGATCGCGCAAGCCGCCCTGCAACTGGAGACAGCGCGCCTGCACATCTACGCCGCCGCCGACGAAGTGGACCGGTCGGCAGCCGAGGGCACACTCGACTACGCCACCCGCACCAGGCTGCGGGCACAGGCGGGATACGCGGCCCAGCAGGTGCTGGCAGCGATCACCACCCTCCTGAACGTCCACGGCGCCTCCGCATTCGCCGAGACCAGCCCGCTGCAGCGCATCTGGCGGGATGCCAACACCGCGGCCCGTCACGCCGGCCTGGTACCGGCGGTCGGGTACGAGGTCTACGGCAAGTCCCTCCTCGGCGTCGAGGAGCGGGTGAGCCTCATGATCTGAGACTCACCACCGGGCGACACCCCGGTTCCGGGTCCCGAGCCACGACCCGGAACCGGGGATCCGACAGTCGGCCTCAACGCATAAGGGCCCGCTCCGCGTACTCCCACAGCCGCTGCGCCGAAGCCGGGTCGAGCGCATGTGCCGCCACACCGCTCGGGTTCTCCGCGCCCTCCACCGCGATCGGCGCCTCCTGATTGTCATCGAAATAGCGGCCCGTCACTCCGCTCACCAGAGGCGAGGCCGCCAAGAGCACGGAAGTCGCCGCCCCTTGAGCCGGTGTCTTGTAGTAGGGCAGAGGGGTGAGATTGCCGGCAGCGTCCATGACGCCGAACGCCCGCATGGTGTCGTCGTCGAGGTGCCGCTGGAGATTGGTCAGGATGTACCCCGGGTTGCAGGCGGTGACGGTGATGCCGTCTTCGGCCCAGCTGCGAGCGCCCACCGCGAACAGGACCTCCGCCGCCTTGGACTGACCGTAGGCGACCCAGGGATCGTACGGGCGCCGCTCGAACTGCGGGTCCTCGAAGTCCGAAGTGACCGAGGAAATTCGTGGCGAGCTGCAGCTCCCAGCCGTTTGGCGCGAGTTCCTTCTGGGGGAGCGCCATGATTCCTGCATTGGCGACGAGGATGTCGAGTGGCCCTTGCCATTCCTTCACGAAGGACCGCACTGACTCGAGATCGGAGAGGTGGAGCTGGGCGAGATGAGCGTTTCCTGATCCCCCGACCTCATTGAGTTCGCGAAGCAGCGGCCCCGCTGATTCCGGCCGACGGGTGGCGACGGTCACCTCGGCGCCTGCAGCGACCAGGGGCCTGACCGTCTCGACACCGATACCTGAGGCCCCGCCCGTGACTATGGCCCGTCGACCCGTGAGATCGACGCCGGAAATCACTTCCGCGGACGTCGCCCGGGGTGGGAACGGGGTGGTCAAAAGCTTCTCTGTGCTCATGAGAACCTCATCATCGGTGGAGCGAATTCAATTCGACTGTATGGCCCCACGAATGCATCGAACATCATTGGAAGTCCATGAGAGATTACCCAGCGTCCAGGAGAAGAATGGACCCGCTTGAAGACGTTCTGTCCCTGCTCCGAACGCGCAGTCATCTCTCGGCGGGTCTGACCGCCGGAGGGCAGTGGTCCGTCCGGTTCGAGCCGCCGAGCGGAGTGAAATTCAACACCCTGCGGCGGGGGTACTGCTGGCTCGAGGTCGAAAAAGCGGACGGTCCGATCGCCTTGGCGCCGGGCGATTGCTACCTGCTCACCCGGCCCCTGCCATTCACCCTGCGCAGCGACCCCCCGGGCCCCGAGATCGACGCTCGCACCATCTTCGCCGGAGTCGAGAACGGAATGGCGCACACCGGCACAGGCGACGACGTGCTGCTCATCGGCGGGCGGTTCACCTTCGGCGAGCCTGGCCACGAACTGCTCCTGGCGGGCCTTCCACCGGTCATCCATGTCCCGGCGGGCACACCGCACGCCGAGATGGTGGAATGGGCACTGACTGTGATCGAGCAGGAACTCACGTCGAGACCGGCAGCTTCGTCGCTCGTCGCCGAGCACCTGGCGGTCGTCATGCTCATCCACGTGATGCGCCTGCACCTCGCCCGGGAACCGCGAGCGGCCTCGGGGCTGCTGACAGGACTGGCCGAGCCGGCAGTCCGCGCCGCGCTGACATCGCTCCACACGGACCCGGCGCACCCCTGGACGGTGGCCGAGTTGGCGCGAGCCGGTGCCGTCTCCCGTTCCACCCTGGCGGCACGCTTCAAGGACACCATGGGCCAGGGGCCGATGGAGTACCTGACCCGTTGGCGCATCCAACTCGCGGCGCAGAGGCTCCGGGAGAGCGACGAAACTCTTTCGGCGATCGCCCGCTCCACCGGCTATGGATCCGAGAGCGCGATGAGCACGGCTTTCAAGCGGGTCACGGGTGTGTCTCCCAGCGTCTACCGCAGGCGCCACCGCGGGGCGGCAGCGGGTGACTGACAGGGGGACGCCGGGGTCGGGCGCACCGGATGTCACAGCGGGAGAGCGGCCTGCGGACACGGGCTATACCGTTGGATCAGGGCGCCGGACCGCGGCGGTGGAGGGCTGCGGCCACTGACGCGAGGCACATTGTCGTTCGCTGCCACCTGGGAGTAGTCGTGACAGATCATCCGCCTGTACCCCCCTTCACACGGGAGTCGGCAATCCAGAAGGTGCGTCTTGCCGAGGACGGTTGGAACAGCCGCGATCCGCACAAGGTCTCCCTCGTCTACGCCGAGGATTCCCGCTGGCGAAACCGCAATGAGTTCGTCACGGGACGTGAGGAGATAGTCGAGTTCCTGACCCGAAAATGGGAGAAGGAGCTGGAATACCGACTCATCAAGGAGCTTTGGGCGTTCGACGGCAACCGCATCGCGGTGCGGTTCGCCTATGAGTCGTGCGACACCGACGGCAACTGGTGGCGTTCGTACGGCAACGAGAACTGGGAGTTCAACGCGGACGGGCTCATGGCCGTCCGGCACGCCTCCATCAACGACTTGCCCATCTCCGCATCGGAGCGCGCATACCATTGGCCGCTCGGCCGCAGGCCCGACGAACATCCTGACCTCAGCGAACTCGGATTCTGACCGCAGCACCGAGCGGACGGACCCTGCGGTTCGGGTTTGGCGGCCCCGGCTCTGCCGGTCCACGTGGACGCTCGGGACGCCGAAACTGAGCCATTCGGTTAGGGTGAATTCCACGATGTGCTCGGCGCGGTCAACTCAGGTCGCCGACGCATACGTCGGCCGCGGGCGCGCCAGGGGCAAGCGCACGATTCGGCGCGCCGAATTCTGGGCCGGGCACTGAATTCCACCCACTGTGCGGAGTTCCCGCAATAGACGGAAGGACCCCCTCATGTCCTTTGTCACTGCCGAAGACGGAACAGACATCTTCTACAAGGACTGGGGAGACGGTCAGCCCGTGGTCTTCTCCCACGGCTGGCCTCTGATCGCCGATGCCTGGGATCCACAGATGAAACTGATGGCCGACAACGGCTACCGGGCCATTGCCCACGACCGGCGAGGCGGCGGACGTTCCGGCCAGAGCTGGGAGGGCAATGACCTCGATACGTACGCCGATGATCTGGCGGCGCTGATCGAGCAGCTCGACCTAAGGAACGTCATACTTGTCGGACACTCGACCGGGGGCGGCGAGGTCACCCGCTACATCGGCCGGCACGGCTCCGAGCGGGTCGCCAAGGCCGTGCTGGTAGGCGCGATCCCACCGCTGATGCTGAAGACCGAGGCGAACCCCGAGGGGCTGCCGATCGACGTGTTCGACGGGATCCGGCAAGGGGTGGAGTCCGATCGGTCGCAGTTCTACCAGGACCTCAGCGCATCCTTCTACGGCGCGAACCGCGACGGATCCACTGTCACGCAGGGCACGCGTGATGAGTTCTGGCTGTGGAGCATGACGGTGGGGATCAAGGGCGCGTACGACTGCGTCAAGGCCTTCTCCGAGACCGACCTCACCGAGGATCTCAAGAAGATCGACGTGCCCACATTGATCGTGCACGGCGACGACGACCAGATCGTTCCGATCGTCGCTTCGGGCGACAAGAGCTCGAAGCTGGTCAAGGACGCGGTCTACAAGGTGTACCCGGGGGCACCGCACGGCCTGGCGATGGTGCCCAAGTTCGCCGAGACCTTCAACGCCGACCTGCTGGAGTTCGCGCGCAGTTGAGAGGCGAGGCGGCTGCGGGGCCAAGGGGCGCGAGTCAAGCCCGTTTCTGTCCGGCGCGGAACGGGAGTGGCGCATGCTTCCCGGTGGCCCTCGGACCGCCTTGGTGTGCCGATGGCGACGGCGGGCCGCCGCTTCGACCGGCCGACTTCACCGGCCGGGGCGATCGATGCTGGGCCGAACTGCGGGACGAGCGAGCCTCGTCAATCCCATCGCGCCAATCCGATATGTACCGGTGTGGTTCTGGCGGTTCGGCATGGACAGGCCAGGTGTTGTACAGCCAAGGAGGCGAGATCATGAGTGATCTCGACGAGATACGTCGCCGGCTGAGCGACCTCGAGGCGATCGAGAGCATCAAGCAACTGAAGGCGCGCTACTTCCGTTTCGTGGACGAGAAGAAGCATGACGACCTTGTCGCGCTCTTCACACCCGATGCCAAGCTCGTGACCGACGGGATCGTGTGGAAGTCGCCGCAGGAGTTCGCCTACACCATCCGTGACCTGACCGGGCTAGCGCCGTCGGTGCATCACGGCCACATGCCGGAGATCGAGATGACCGGGCCCGACACGGCGTCGGGGATCTGGGCGATGGAGGATCTGCTGACCTTCCCGGCGGGGAAGGACGCCCCCGAGGGGCACAACGGCTACGGCCAGTACCGGGAGACCTACCGCAAGGTTGACGGTCGGTGGTTGATCGACTCGGTGGAGCTGACCCGCTTCCGCATGGATCCGCTCGACAACTGGGACCCCGGTACCTGACACGGGGTGCGGGTCCGGGCTCGCGAGAGACCCGGCCGAAGGGGCCGCCGCCACACAGGCGCCTGGAAGGTTCCCGTGCCACGGGCTCGCGCCGGCGGTTGTCGATGCGAGCCCGCACAAGAGCCGGGAGCTCCCGGCGGCGGAGTGGGTGGGCGCACTCCGCCCGGAGCGGTGACCCGCCGCCTCCAGCCGCTACGCCTGGGGCTGCGCCGTAGGCCGCGCGGTGGTCAGAACGTCAAGACCAGCCTGCCTCGCACGCCACCCCCCTCGAAACGCCGATGGGCGTCGGCCGCCTGGTCCGCGGGGTATTCACCGGCGACGCGCAAGGTGATGCGACCCTGCTCCGTGAGCACGCGCAGGGCGTCGAGCTTGTCGTGTGCGTAGCGGTACTCGGGCACGAAGACGTTCCTCACGATCACATCTCCCGTGTCGCCAAGGGGAACGGTGCCAGGTTCTCCGACGCTGCGCGCCAGGGCGAGCTGTCCGCCGGGTCGGATGGCGCCAAGAACCTGGGGTCCCATGACAGCGGCGTCCACGACCGCTTCGACGCCCTGCGGGACGACGTCGCGGAAGCGGTCGGCCACATCCGGTCCCCGGCTGACCACCTTGTCCGCGCCCAGGGACCGGACCAGTTCCTCGTCGGCGGGCGCCGCGTCCGCGACCACGGACAGTCCGTCCGCCTTGGCGAGCTGCACGGTGTATCCGCCCAGTGCTCCGGCGGCGCCGGTGACGGCGATCCATCCACCGGGAGCCAGGTCCAGCACATCGAGGGCAAGGCGTGCGGTCAGGCCGTTCATCGGGAGAGTGGCAGCCTCGGCGTGAGTCGTTCCGGCCGGTGCCCGTACGACCTGCCGCGCGTCGACGACGACATACTCCGCGTAGGCGCCCCCGGACGGATCGATCGGGATGACGATCGCCATCACCCGGTCACCCACGTGCAGGTCCGTGGCCGCGTCCGGGGCGATGGCGTCCACGACGCCGGCCGCGTCCATGCCGGGCCGGTACGGGGGAGTCAGCCGCCCCGCGAGCATCGAGTCGGTGAAACCGGTGCGCAGCAGGATGTCCGACGGGTTCACCGACGCCGCGTGCACCCGGATGCGGATCTGTCCGGGACCGACCTCCGGTACCGGCAGGTCGACGACCTCGAGCACCTCGGGACCGCCGTAGCGGAACACTCCTACAGCCTTCATAACTGCTTCCTTTCCCGAGGGTGTGGCCGCAGCCGAACCCGTCGGCCGTGACCACACCCGATTATATCTCGAATGGTCAGTATAGAATGCTGGCCGGTCTGCTTGCGTCAAGATCGGCGACCGGGCGAGTCCTGCCTTGCCCTGCGTGCCGCCCGACGGCAACGCTTCCCAGCCTGCGGATACGTTCGTGGTCCGACCCCTGGATCGCCGGCGCGTCTGTCCGGCCCGGGCGTCCGCCCCGGGAGGGGTGCGCGGGGTGTTTTCCGGGGTCAGCGGACCTTGCGGAACGTCTCGCGGAGATCGTTGACGTAAGCCGCCGGATTCTCGAAGTGGCCGAAGTGCCCGCCCTTGTGATGGGCGTTGACGTTGACGACGTTGAAGAGACCGCGGGTGGGCCCGTTCTCGAAAGCGGCGATCCGCTCCTCGACGGTGCGGACGCCCGGCGGGTAGACGTCGCCGAGCAGGAACGTGAAACCAGCCGGGGGCTCCACCGTCGGCTGCCGGTCATGGGAGGGTGCCCAGGGGTGACGGATGGTGTTGCGGTACATGCGGATGGAGGAGCCGATCGACTGGGTCACCCAGAAGACGGTGGCCTGGGTCAGGATGAAGTCGCGGGAGAAGACCGCGTCGAAGTCGTTGTTCTTGTCACTCCACTTCTTCCACCGCTGGAGCAGCCAGGCCAGCATCCCCACGGGGGAGTCGTTGAGTCCGTGGGAGAGCGTCGAAGCGTCCAGCATGTGCACGGCGACATGGGACGCGTACGTGGAGTGGAACTTCATGATGTCGGCCCGCAACTCGGGTGATGCGTCCTCGGGGATCGGCTGCCCGCCCGTGAGGTCCCAGTAGCGGTCGTGCTGGAACATGCCCGGGGGCAGGTCGTGACCGTAGTGCAGGGCGATGATGCTCTCGCCGTACTTGTGGCCCAGTGCACTGTTCACCAGGGCGCCGTAGTCGCTGCCCAGCGACCCGTACCTCGCATGGCCGAGCACCTTGGTCATGAGCGTGTGGAGGATGTCGGCGATCTTCCAGTAGTTCAGATCTCCCCGGGCCACTGGGGTGGACCAGGCGAACCCGGGGAGGGTCGGCATGATGACGTCGAAAGCATCGGCGGGGTCGCCCCCGTGTGCGGCGGGGTCGGTCAGGGGCTCGATGAGGGGGTAGCTGAACTCGCCGGGCCACGGCCATCCGTGCAGGACCAGCAGGGGGATGGGGTTCGGTCCCTTCCCGGCCTTGCGGACGAAGTGGACCGGGGTGCCGTCGATCTCGACCTTGAACTGCTCGAACGCGTTCAGCCGCTTCTCGGCCGCACGCCAGTCGAAACCGTCCGCCCAGTACTCCACCAAGGGCTTGATGTAGCTCGTGCTGACGCCGTAGTACTCGTCCTCGTTGTCCAGGTCGTCGAAGAACCTGGTCGCTTTCAGGCGCGCCGCAAGGTTGTCCAGGACGTCCTGCGCCACGTCGATCGTGAACCGTTCCGGCGAACGGCTGTTGCTGTCACTCACGTTCTCACTCGCTTTTCTAAGGAAGTGCCGGAGGCCGGCGGGCCTCGTCTCTCTCAATAGGTGAAGTCCAGACGCAGCCGGGTCTGCTTGAGGTCGGCGATATACCAGCGGCCGTCCACGTTGACGAAATGCGCGTGGTAGTGGCCGAAGCCGTGCATGGCCTTGAAGGGGAAGTCCTCGTTCACCGCGGCGTCCTCGGCACGGACGATGATGTCCTCCATCGCCCATACGCCGTGTGCCGAGGTCGTCGAGACCGCCTCGATTTCGTCCGAGAACAGGTGATGGATGAGGACGTCGTCCGCACCGCCGCTCGCGCCCACCGTCTGCGCTATCTGCTCACGCCCCTCCATGTACAGCCACACCGAGCCGTCCGGCTTGTGTGGGGTGAACGTGCCGGTAGGCGTGAACAGGCCCGCAAGGTCCTGCCAGCGATGGTGGTCCGCGTAGTAGACGTAGCGGGCCATGAGGCGACGTAGGTCCTCGATGATGCTCAGACGCTCGACAGCATCCATGCTTGATCACTGTCCGTTCGCTTGGGTGAGGCGCTCGGCTGACGCGGCAGGTGGGGAGTCTCGATGTACGGCTCAGGCTCTCGGGAGCGGCCGCCGTCAGCTGAGCGGACCAGATGGTCAGGTCGAAGGTACCATCTATCTTGACCGATCAGTCATGTTAGGTGGAGCACAGCATGGGGGCGGTCATTCTCCGTGGGCAGAGAAGCGGCGTTGGCGTCCTTGCAGGAGCGGATAGTGGTTGCCCTCGCCGGGAATTCGCCCACCACAATCCGTTGGAGGTGACGTCGGCGTGGGTGCAACTCCCGCCCTGAGGGTGCTGAGGAGGAAGTCGCGCACTCGTAGGACGCCCCGTAGTGGGGCTGCGAGGCGGCTGGCCGTTCACCGGTGATGCAGATGATCCGCACTGGGCCCGCTCACGTATGGCGGGCACGAAGCGCTGGATCGTCCGCATGGTGCGCACATTGTGTAGATGCCGGCCCGGTCCGACGCCGGGAGGGGAGCTGGCCCAACTGGCACTCGAATCGAAGACGCCCACGCTGTCCACGAGAATGTCGACAGGTCCGCGAGCGACCGTGGCGGGCACCGCTTTGCGCCTCATCCGTCGCGAGGTCACCCGGGCGAATGTGACGCTGCCGCCCCGTAGCCTCGCTCGCCTTGGTGACCACCTCGGTCCTTGCCAGGTCACGCCCGGCACGATGATCTCCGCGTCCTCGGTGCGGCCAAGCGCTTCGCGGTCGCCTCTCCAAGGCCGCTACCCGCCCCGGTCACCAGCACCCCGGTGTACGGCCCTGTCGCCGATCTGGGAGGGGGCGCCACCACATCAGTGGGTCGAGTCGACGGGGCTCCGGGTCAGCAGCGAGTCTTGCAATTCGGCACGTGTACCGCGCGGTGGGCCCTCACCACAGGGCTCGGGCGACCCCCGCCCCGACGAAGGAAGCTGTCAGGCCCAGTACGACACTCACCAGCAGGTATCCGGCCGCCGCGATGCTCTTGCGTCCACCGGCCAAGGTCAGGAGCTCGTAGGAAAAGGTGGACCATGTGGACAGCGCGCCGCAGAAGCCGGTCGACAGCAAAGCCTGTCCCGATGCGTCCAACGCGCCGCCCGTACCCGCCTCGACAAAGAGGCCCAGGAGGAGGCATGCGCCCAGATTGGCCAAGAGAGTACCCCACGGGAATGCCCAGCGCAGGCGGGCCTTTGCCGCTGTGCCGATCAGGTATCTGACGGGCGCTCCAACAGCCCCTCCAGCCAGCACGAGGATCCAGTCCACCATCAGGAGCCCTCACGCCCCTGACTCGTGTCTGAGCCTCCGCGTCGGACCTGCAGCATGCCCGCAACACAGGCCACTGCCAGAAGCACTCCGGACATGGATGCGCCCACGGTCAGCGCGAGGTAGCCAACCGCGGTCCCGGGCTGACCATTCTCAAACAGCCTTCGTGCGTCGTCTGTATAGGTAGAGAACGTGGTGAAGCCTCCGAGGACGCCTGTGCCCAGGAGAGGGCTGAGTAGGGGAGAGGCCCCGGTGAAGCGCTTCTTCAGCGAAATGGTGAGCACCCCCATCAAGAAGCAGCCCACGGCATTGATCAACAGTGTTGTCCAGGGGAAGGCGGCCGCCCCCCTTCGCCAGACGAGGTAGGCGTCGCCGCCGTTCGGCCACATACGGGACACTCCGTAGCGGGCCAGGGCGCCTATTGCGCCGCCCGCCGCTACGGCGACGATCGCTGACACTCGGGGCGAGGAGGCGTGATCAGTCCATCCAGCATGGTGCACATGATCCATCAGACGCATGCAGTCACGACTATGCGCATGAATGCCTTGAGCCTCGTCAATACACCGCATACCGGCAAGATGGTCATGAACCGTCTTCCACTTCCCGAAACGGGACGGCAAGTCCCGCCAGGGCAGGCCAGTTCGCTGCCGGAACAGAATCCCGTTGATCACCCGGCGGTGGCACTGCCACCGTCCGCCCCGCCCCTCGCTCCTCGGCAGATGCGGTTCCAGTCGAGCCCATTCCTCATCCGAAAGATCACCCCGCCCCACGACGACCGAAACGATCCACCGAGGGGCCGGTCACGCGCCGAGGGGCCGGTCACGCGACCCATCGGACACGACCTAGCCCAGGCGACTCGGCGCCCGGCCCTCAGAGCCCAGAGCAGCAATGACACGCCGTGCATGCGAGGTGAACGTGATCACCCGGACAGCGCCTGAAGCGGCATCACCACCACCCCGTACGCAAGGAACGAGAAAGCTGCCGCTACGGCCAACACGAGTGCGCGTTCCCGATTGCTGCGAGCAAGCAGTGGGGCGAGAACCGAGATGCCGAAGCAAGCCCACGCCTGCGTTGTGTAGTGCAGGTACCAGCCGAAGAGCAACGCCTCCATTCCGAAGACTCCCGCGACACAGGCAAGCCCGACGACCCGAAGCCGCGTCGTCCGACCACGCAGCCACCAGTGGCCCGCCGCGCCGAAGAACGGCCCGGCGATGCACGCCATGAACAACCACACGAGGGGGAAGAACAGGCGGCCCATGCCGTCTCGTCCCAGCTCCGCATACCCGTAGTAGCCCACGACCAGGCCGACTTCGGCTCCGAGGCCACAAAAGACCGCCAGCCAGACGGAACCTCGTCGCGTGACGAGGGCCCCAGTCGCAAACGCGACGACGCACCACGCGGCACCAGAATTCGCGATCTGGTTCCACGCACCAGGCAGCCATCCCTGGGCGAGGTTGGTGAGCACTCCAAGGAGGAGGCCGCCGAACGCCGAAAGGATCACTAGGTCGCCACACGTTCTCCTGGAGGCCATGGTTGGACGGTCAGTAGTCAGGAGCATGTCGCCTCCGGGGTCGTAGTCGAGCGAGAAGCGTCTATACGCTCCCTGTATACACGCAGTGCATACAGGGAGATGAAGGTGCTTCGCTCGCCTGCGAGAGGTGTCGGGCAGTCGGGCGCAGCGAGACCGCAGGGGCCCGCGGTGGCTCGCGCCTGGGGTGGCTGACCAGTCCACCATTATTGTCCGACCGTTCGTTCAAGAACGTGCTAGCCTACTCAGCGACCCGAAGGCCTGGTTTGCCAAGCCAAGGACATTGGGATCATCGGACCCGGCAACCCTCGGGGACATCCAGAAACTTGGTCCACCCACGGCCACCTCATCAGCGGCTGAACTGCCGATGTTCGACTGTGCAGGCTCTCAGCCGTGTGAGCCGCCACGAGAAGGCGATCACAGTAATGAGTAGGTACCGCAACTGTGCCCCCGGCCCGCCTCCGGCGGCCGCTGTGCAAGCGACCGCCGGCGCCGAGTCACCGCAGCCCCCATGTGTGAACCTGCGGCCGCTGTGGCGGAGCGAGTCGGACACGGACGGCGCGTGCGCGGCAGGTGGCCCTAAAAGATGATTGCGCGACGGCCTATCAGGAACCCCAGGAGCTTGCCACATGAACGAACGTAAGGGCCTCATCCTTGACTTCGGTGGTGTCCTCACCACGCCGCTGCTGACCTCGGTCACCGAGTTCGAGCGTGACGAGGGACTTCCCCAGGGCAGCATCGTGCGCCAGCTTTCCACCGATCATGAGATCCTTCGCCTCACCGAAGACTTGGAACGCGGCTCCGTCACACAGGCACAGTGGAACAAGGTCGCAGCCTTGCGTCTCGGGGTCAGCCCCGGCAACCTGTTGGGGCGGATATTTTCCGGACTGCGACCAGAGCCGTTGATGTACGAAGCGGCGATGGCCGCCCGCCGGCAAGGAATCCGGGTCGGTTTGCTGTCGAACAGCGTAGGCAGGCACCCCTGGGACCTCTACGCCGACTGCGATCTCGACACCACATTTGACGCGGTGCTGATCTCGGAGGATCACCGGCTGAGAAAGCCCGAGGCGGCGATATATGAGCACATGCTCAAGATGCTCGAACTTCCCGCCAGCGCCTGTGTCTTCGTGGATGACTCCCCGCACAACCTCCCCCCAGCTGCCGCAATGGGCATGGCCACGGTCCAGGCCCAGGAGCCACGGGCGACGATCACCGACATCCAGAACCTGCTCGGGATCAACCTGCTCTCCTGACACCGTGACGGCCATCATTCCCAGCGAAAGTCTCGCCGCTGGCCTCGTTGCAGTGAGTGTGTATGGCAGCCCGCAATGCCTGATCCCCGCAGTCCCGAAGACCATCGCTCAGCGACCATCGGCCACGAACGACAAGCCAACGTCAGGCTTTGCACATCCGCATACTCAACCGAGCCCCAAGGAGCGTGGCCGGTGGAAACTATCCTGGAGTGACCTTGCCACTTGCTCGCCGGTTCTACGCCCCTGTGGTCCTCCCCATGGACCCGACCTGTTCAGTGATCCGAGACGGAGTCGTCGACGTCACCGCCGGCGGCCGCATCTCCTATTGCGGTCCTCGGGCCGACGCCCCGCCCAACAGCGGTTCAACCCTCATACGGTTGACCGGAATCCTGATGCCCGGGTTGGTCAATGCCCACGCGCACAGCGCCATGACGCCGCTCCGTGGCGCCGGGGGAGACTTGCCGCTGATGTCCTGGCTCAACGAAGTCATCTGGCCGGCCGAGGCGCGCATGCGTCCTGCCGATGCCTATGCGGGCATGCTGCTGGGATGCATAGAGATGCTCCAGTACGGGATCACCACCAGCGCCGAGATGTACATGCATGCCGATTCGGTCGCCCAAGCGGCCCTAGCGGCGGGCAGCCGAATACTGCTGGCCCCCGCCTACTTCGACGGGCCAGGAGCGCCATGGCGGAGTGCTATGCGCGAGATCGACGAGTGGATCGACACAGACGGTTTGAGGTTCGGTCCTGGTGACCGTATCGAGCTGGGCTACGGCCCTCACTCTGCCTACACCCTCCCGGCGAAGGCCTTGCGCGCGACGGCCGAATCGGCTGCCGCACGGGGAGCGCTCGTCCATATACACGTCGCCGAGTCCGTGGGGGAAGACCGGGAGCAGCGTGCACGATACGGATCGGTGCCACGGCTGCTTCAAGAGACGGGGCTCATGGACGGGAGGTTGCTTGCGGCACACGCCGTGCACCTCTCTGCCCAAGACATCCGACTCCTGGCCGACCACGGTGCGGGAGTGGCGCACTGCCCCGGATCCAATGCCAAGTTGGCCTCGGGAACCGCACCACTGACCGCTCTGCAGAAGGCGCCAGTCGCAGTTGGACTCGGCACGGACGGTCCCGCGAGCAACGACGACCTCGACCTCTGGGAAGAGATGAGGCTGGCCATGATGCTGGCGCGAGTCAGTACCGAGGATCCGCTGGCCCTAACCGCCTCTGACGCGTTGATCCTGGCCACTAGGGGAGGGGCTGCGGCCCTCGGTCGAACGGACATCGGAGCGCTGAGCTGCGGAATGTGGGCCGACATGGTCCACGTCGCCGTAGACGGCCCGCACTTCGCTTCGGGGATCGACATCTCCGACGAGCACCTGATCGCAAACCTGGTCTGGGCAGCAGGCTCCCGTGCCATCCGTGATGTGTGGGTTGCCGGTGAGCAAGTCATGGCACACGGCGAGTCGACACAGGTCGATCGAGCGGAGGCACAACGAGCCGTGGCGGTGTCGGCCTCGCACCTACTGGCGACCGCGTAAACGAGTGCGTGTCAGCCGCGATTCGTATTCGGTCCGAGGCGCCGGCCTATGGTGGGACCGGCTTCAGCACGAGCCGCGAGCGGGCCGAGCCGCCGGATCACACGGCAAGCCCTGGGAGGAGCCGCCGAACAACGAGGGCTCATGGTGGCTTGCCGGGCGAGGGTTTCGGCTCCCTCCCGGTCCCCAGCGTCCTCCCGCTTCCCCGCCAGCTGATGCAGGGCGGTGATGCTGCCGTGGCCGGAGCGCTACGGCAGAGATGGTGGGGCCGCCTCCATTGCAGGCGGTGCCGGGCGCTGACTGCTCTGGAGAGGCAGAAAAAGGATGGCGATATTTGAAAATCCCCACCCTGCACTCAGAGGCGGGGCAAACCTGCTCGGTTGATCTCCTCACCCTTGGTGTGATCTCGGTCGGCGTGTCGGGATGGCCGGTGGGAGTGATGGCAAGCCTGCGTGGGCCACGAGTTAGGCCTCTTCGGAGGACTGAGTGCTCACGTGGTAGGAAGACGCGATGCGCACGCGCTGCGTCGGGGGTGGACGATCTCGGCGATCGCCCGGCATCTGGGCCGCGACCGCAAGACGATCCGCGCCTACCTGAACGGCGAGCGCGTCCCGCAGCAGCGCCGACAGGCCCCGGACGCGTTCGTGCCGTTCCTGGACTACTGCCGTCAACGCCTCGACGATGACCCACACTTGTGGGCCTCGCCCCTGTTCGACGACATCGTTCAGCTCGGCTACGCAGGCGCCTACTCGCCCTTCACGCGGGCGCTTCGCCGTTACGGGGTCCGTCCGCACTGCGAGCCCTGCCACGCCTCGCGGGGCCGGGACCGGGACCGTTTACGTAGGGGGTGGAGCGAAAGCGTCAAATCCTGCAGATTTCGGAAAGGCTCTCAAGATAAACAAATATGCTGCAGACCAGGCAGGCGTTCCAGCTCATTACTACCTGGATGCATCCAACACGCCCGAAAGTGCCTTCAATCAGGCGCGTAAGGTGTTCGGCCCTGATAATGTTCACGCCTTCGACATGCGGAAAGGGTGACGATGGGAGACGGTTTCATTCGATGGTACCGGGAGTCGGGGGAAACTTCGATCTTCTCCGGCCAGGTTGCCACATTCGACCGGAGTGGCGTCACTATCGCTCACCCTGACACCGGTATCGTGACCGTAGTCAATGTTGATGGCGATGATGTTGCTGTCGACTTTGAAAGGCTTGGATGGGTCATTGCACTCAGGATTCCGTCCGTCACTGTGAATTGGTGGATCTCGGCGGAAACTAACGTAGTGAGCACCTACTCGCACGAGCCATTGGGCTGCGAAGTGCAGACTTTCTGGTTGGATGGGGTGGACACTTCAGAAGTGCAAACCCTTATGTCTGCGATTATGTCGACGATTTCGCAAGTGCCGACACCGACGCGCGCTCTGGTGTGCGATGTTCAAGGGCTCACGGATGCTGATGATTGGGATTCGGTGGCCCTCTATGAGGGTGCTGATATCCCTGGTGCTGTCGATTCGGTGCTCCTAGGCAAGGGGGTCGCCGATCGGGTTCTCTCTGCTGCTGGTTTGTGCGGCGAGGCGGTGGGGTTCGGTCTCGTTAAGGTACTCGCGACCTGAGGACGTGTTCCGCACCTCTTTCGGCGAGGAGAAAGGTAAAGGGGCCTCCTCGCCGAAAGAGGCACCATGGTACGGGCTACTCAACCTGAGCTATTGAGCCCCCGGCGACCTGGATGCCCGCCCCCGCCTGTGGTGGATCAAGGGCGACGGCACCTACCTCATGAGCAACGGCATCACCGCCACCCCCAACACCCGGGCGGCGGACGGCAGCTGGCACCACATCGTCTACGCCGACCGCTGGGGGCCGGGCACCGACCCGTCGACCGTCCTGGGCAGCGAGGACCTCCACGAGACCCTCGACCTGACCCAACAGCTCCCCGACGGCCAGAAGCTGATCGACCTGCTGCGTACCGCCCCCGACGACGCGACCCGCTTCCTGCTCCACGTCACCCACGACGACGAGGGGATGGCCCTCACCATGACCACCAGGTAGCAACCCCGCCCCCTTCGCGGCCCCGCACCCCGGCACCCGTCCGGGACGGGGCCGCACGCGTTTTTCCCGTCCCGCGCTTCCGCCGCCCCAACCCGTGTCCCGCACCCCGGCACCCGCCCGCCCCGCGTGCCCCGCCCGCTCCCGAGCCCGCCTACCGTCCCGAGCGAAGCCGCAGGCCCCAGGCCACAATCCCGAAGGGGGGCGCCGTGAGGCACGAGACCACCATCAACGAACTCGCCGCGTACGCAGGTCTCTTCAGCACCGTCGATCACATCACGGTCCCCGAGACCAACCCGGACACCGGTATCACCGAGGAGGTCACCCTCCCCCCGCCGCTCATCCGCCGCACCCAGCGCCGCGACGACACCGTGGTGTGGGTCCTCACCCCGCCCGGCATCCACGAACGGATCTTCGTCGCCGACCGGGCCACCGTCACCGTCTACCTCAAGGACGTCGACCCCGGCCGCTTCACCGGCCACGCCCCCCAGCACCCGCCCGCGCAGGCCGCCGTGCCCCCGCCGGCCGCCGCGCCCTCCGCCTGGCCCCAACAGCCCGCCGCTCCGGCCGCCGCCTACC
>NZ_LLZN01000038.1 GCF_001509795.1 Streptomyces sp. NRRL WC-3605
TCCGACTCTATCAGATCTTTCCGATCCGATTTCCTCGGTGCTTTCCAGGTTCCCGCTTCCGCGTTTCCCTTTCCGGCGGTTCCGACTTTATCAGAAGTTTTGGACCGGACTGACCGGCCGTTCTTTTCCGATTCATCGGGAGAGGCTTCTCGGGAATCGATGTTCCACCGAAGCAGATAGGTTCTCAACCGCCCGGATCGGACTGCGTCCGCTTCCAGGCAACTGTTCTAATCTACCTCCCCGCTCGCGCCGTGTCAACGGCTCTTGCGGGGCGAAGAGGAGACTAGCAGCTCATCAGGCCCGTACGCACATCAAGCGGCGGTCGGCACGGCCGCGCTGCGCTCGGCCTGCTCGACATCACCCGTATCGCCCTCACGCGCGGCTCGGCCGCCGACGACATAGACGTAGACGAGGAAGGCCAGTTCGGCGAGGACGCCGATGGTGATGCGTGCCCAGGTGGGCAGTCCCGAGGGGGTCACGAAGCCTTCGATGGCGCCGGACACGAAGAGGACGAGCGCGAGGCCTATCGCCATGCCGAGGGCGGCTCGGCCTTCCTCCGCCAGGGCGGAGCGCCGGCTGCGAGGGCCGGGGTCGATCAGGGTCCAGCCGAGGCGGAGGCCGGTGCCGGCGGCGACGAAGACCGCCGTGAGCTCCAGCAGGCCGTGCGGGAGGATCAGGCCGAGGAAGGTGTCCAGGCGTCCTGCCGACGACATCAGGCCGATGCCGACGCCGACGTTGAGCATGTTCTGGAAGAGGATCCAGAGCACGGGCAGGCCCAGGAAGACGCCGAGGATCAGGCAGAGCGCGGCCGCCCAAGCGTTGTTCGTCCAGACCTGGGCCGCGAACGACGCCGCCGGATGGCTGGAGTAGTACGTCTCGTACTGGCCGCCGGGGCGGGTGAGTTCCCGGAGCTGACTGGGGGCCGCGATGGTGGCCTGCACTTCGGGGTGGGTGCCGATCCACCATCCGAGGAGGACCGCCACCAGCGTGGACAGGAGCGCGGTCGGCACCCACCAGTGGCGGCAGCGGTAGACCGCGGCGGGGAAGCTGTGCGCGAAGAAGCGGGTCACGTCGCGCCAGGAGGCTCGGCGGGTGCCGGTGACGGCGCTGCGCGCGCGGGCCACGAGCTGGCTGAGGCGGCCGGTCAGCTGGGGATCCGGTGCGCTGGACTGGATCAGGGACAGGTGCGTGGCCGCCCGCTGGTAGAGGACGACGAGTTCGTCGGTCTCGGCGCCCGTGAGCCTGCGTTGCCGGCCCAGCAGGGTGTCGAGGCGGTCCCACTCCGCCCGGTGGGCGGTGACGAAGACGTCGAGGTCCATCTGCTTTCCTGCTCCCCGGCTGTTCGTCGGCGGTTCCTGGTGGACGTCAGCTTGTCGTACTGCGGCGCGACGCGCCCTCAGCTTGGCAGACTGGCTGCTCAAGGGGCAGGTCAGGGAAGGACGGTCGGCGTGAGTGAGCTGGTGACGGGCGAGGCGGTGGCGCTGGAGCTGCGCCCCGCGAAGCTGCCCAGCAGGGCCTTGGCCGTGCTGCTGGATCTGGCGGTGGCCGTGGTGGCGTACATCGTCGTGACCATCAGTGTGGTGGCCGCGACGGCGTCGCTGGACGAGGCGGCGCAGGCCGCGCTGTCGGTCGGGCTGTTCGTGTTGCTGCTGGTCGGCGGGCCGATCGCGGTCGAGACGCTCAGCCATGGGCGCTCGCTGGGGAAGCTGGCCTGCGGGCTTCGGGTGGTGCGGGACGACGGGGGGCCGATCCGGTTCCGGCACGCCCTGGTGCGGGGTCTCATCGGTGTCATCGAGATCCTGCTGACGCTCGGCGTGATCGCCGTCATCGCGTCGCTCGTCTCCGCGCGCGGACGGCGGCTCGGGGACGTCTTCGCCGGGACGCTCGTCGTACGGGAACGGGTGCCTGCTGCGCGGACGGGGTTCGTTCCGCCGCCTCCGCCGTGGCTGGCGGGGCGGTTCTCGGCGCTCGATCTGTCGGCCGTGCCGGACGGGCTGTGGCTCTCCGTCCGGCAGTACCTCACGCGCATGCAGACCCTGGATCCGCAGGTCGGCTGGAGCATGGCGCAGCGGCTCGCGACGGAGCTGGCGGGCCGTACGGGCGCGCCGGTGCCGCCGGGCGTCCCGCCCGCCGCCTATCTCGCCGCGGTGCTGCACGAGCGGCAGACGCGGGAGGCCCGCCGCGCCTTCGCCGCGGCACCGCAGGGCGGTGACCGTCCGAGCGTCGCTCCCGCAGGAATGCCCGCGCCTCAGGAGGCCGCGCCCTATCGGCTGGAGCCCTCGGAGCCCTATCGCCCGGTGCCGCAGGACCCGCCCGCCGAGGACCGGTCCGGCGGCTCGCGGCCGTCCACCGGGTTCGTTCCGCCCGCCTGATCCCTTCGGCCGGGGTCTCGGTCAATTGAACGTCGACGGCGGGGAGTCCAGGTCCTCCAGCTCGATGCCGGGGGCCGCGAGGACCACGTCGCCGGCGATGTGGACGGTGTGCCGCTCGCCCGTGTCCAGGGCGGTGACCTCGTACTCGTCCACGGTCAGGGGGCCGTTGTCAGTGGCGTGTGTTTCGCTGTTCACCAGTGCCCAGGACTGGTCCACGGTGCGGGGGGCGAGGACCGGGTCCGTGAGGGCCACCAGGCGTACGCGGGTAGCGGAGGCGGAAGGGGTGAGGCGCAGCAGACGGGTGGTGGCGACGAGGAACGCGGGGGACGTCCCGGTGAAGGCGTGGGCGGGCACGTTGCCTTCGGTCGCCTCGGTCCCCGTGGGGTCGGTGCGCACCCAGGTGACGCCGTCGAGGGCGGCGCCGCGGACCTGCCAGTCCCCGGCGTGCAGTTCCAGGCGGAGGGGGCGGCCGAGCGCGTCGAGGGTGAGGTCGACGGAGCCGCTGTCCTGGCCGGCGGGGGTGGTGCGCCGGGCGACGTAGCGCCAGCCGGACGGGCCGGGGGCGCACTGGAAGTGTTCTTGGGCGAGGGGGGTGTGATCGTGCGGATCGAGGAGCGAATAACGGCCGCGGGGCATCGGGGTCCTGGGGCTTGACGGGCGGTCCGGTCTCGCGAGCGGTCCGGTCGTGACGGGCTGGTCCGGCCGCGCGGGCCGAGTTGCGTACGCGCGAGGGGCGTACGGGCCAAAGGGGCAGGCCCCCGGCACGGGGGTGCGGGGGCCTGCCTCGGTGGATCGGCTGCTGCCGAGGGAGCGGAGTGCTCGCTCAGTAGCGGTAGTGGTCCGGCTTGAAGGGGCCGTCGACCTCGACGCCGATGTACGCGGCCTGCTCGGGGCGGAGCTTGGTCAGCTTCACGCCGAGCGCGTCCAGGTGGAGACGGGCGACCTTCTCGTCCAGGTGCTTGGGCAGCGTGTAGACGCCGGTCGGGTACTCGTCAGGCTTGGTGAACAGCTCGATCTGGGCCAGGGTCTGGTCCGCGAACGAGTTGGACATCACGAAGGACGGGTGGCCGGTGGCGTTGCCCAGGTTCAGCAGGCGGCCCTCGGACAGCACGATGATCACCTTGCCGTCCGGGAAGGTCCAGGTGTGGACCTGCGGCTTGACCTCGTCCTTGACGATGCCGGGGACCTTGGCGAGGCCGGCCATGTCGATCTCGTTGTCGAAGTGGCCGATGTTGCCGACGATCGCCTGGTGCTTCATCTTGGCCATGTCCGAGGCCATGATGATGTCCTTGTTGCCGGTCGTGGTGATGAAGATGTCGGCCTTGTCGATCACCTCGTCGAGGGTCGTGACCTGGTAGCCGTCCATCGCCGCCTGCAGCGCGCAGATCGGGTCGATCTCGGTGACGATCACGCGGGCGCCCTGGCCGCGGAGGGACTCCGCGCAGCCCTTGCCCACGTCGCCGTAGCCGCAGACGACGGCGGTCTTGCCGCCGATCAGGACGTCGGTGGCGCGGTTGATGCCGTCGATGAGGGAGTGGCGGCAGCCGTACTTGTTGTCGAACTTCGACTTGGTGACGGCGTCGTTCACGTTGATCGCCGGGAACAGGAGGACCCCGTCGCGCTGCATCTCGTACAGGCGGTGGACGCCGGTCGTGGTCTCCTCGGTGACACCGCGGATCTCGGACGCCAGCTGGGTCCACTTCTGCGAGCCGTCCGTGATGGTGCGGTGCAGGAGCTCGAGGATGACGCGGTGCTCGTCGGACTCGGCGGTGTCGACGTCCGGGACCTTGCCGTCCTTCTCGTACTCGACGCCCTTGTGGACGAGGAGGGTGGCGTCACCGCCGTCGTCGAGGATCATGTTCGGGCCGCCGGTGGGGCTGTCCGGCCAGGTCAGCGCCTGCTCGGTGCACCACCAGTACTCCTCCAGCGTTTCGCCCTTCCAGGCGAAGACCGGGATGCCCTGCGGGTTCTCCGGGGTGCCGTTCGGGCCGACGGCGATCGCGGCGGCGGCGTGGTCCTGGGTGGAGAAGATGTTGCAGGAGGCCCAGCGGACCTGGGCGCCGAGCGCGGCCAGGGTCTCGATCAGCACGGCCGTCTGCACGGTCATGTGCAGCGAGCCGGTGATGCGGGCGCCGGCCAGCGGCTGCGCCTCGGCGTACTCCTTGCGGATCGCCATCAGGCCGGGCATCTCGTGCTCGGCGAGGGTGATCTCCTTGCGGCCGAACGCGGCCAGGGAGAGGTCGGCGACCTTGAAGTCCTGTCGGCTGTCGACAGTCGTCATTACGGGCTGCTCCTCGGTATCGGGGCGAGGGTGGGTACGGCTGGTCTGCGCGGCGGCGGACACCGGGGTGCCCCGAAGAGGGCACAGGCGTGCCCGCGTGCGCGCAGCGCAGTCGTCGGAGGCCCTCTCTCCCTCGGCCGGTCCGCGGTGGGACCGCCCGACCGCCATCAGCAGCGACGTCTGGCTCCGTTCCAAGCTACACCGGGATGCCCCGCGATCCCCAGCCCGCCTCCGAACGGTTCGCGCCATCCCGGGGGGCGTGCGCAGAGCGGGTGAAGGCCGCGCGGAGGCCGGGGGCGGGACCGCGGTGAGGGGTGGCAGTCTCTTTCGAGTCGGCCGCGTGGTGGTGCAGGATGCCCCGCAGATCGGGACCCCTGATCGGCCCGCGCGGCACCTGGGACGGTGGGCGCGCGGGACATGGCGTTAGGAGATCGACGTGACCAGTCCAGCCGGCCCTCCCCCCACGGGCGGCGGTGGCGAGCAGCGCAGTGTGAGGTTGCTCGCCGTGACCGCGTGCCCGACCGGCATCGCCCACACGTACATGGCCGCCGAGAAGCTCGCGCAGGCCGCCGAGAGCCGTGGCATCGACATGAAGGTGGAGACCCAGGGATCCATCGGGGCGGAGAACGTCCTCGATGACAACGATGTCGCCCAGGCGGACGGGGTGATCGTCGCCGCCGACAAGGACGTGGACCTGAGCCGTTTCGCGGGCAAGCGGGTCCTGACCGTGGGGGTGGCGGAGGGCATCCGGCACCCCGAGCAGCTGATCGACCGAGTGCTGTCGGCACCCGTGCACGTGGCAGGGGGCGCCCCCACCGCCCCCGCCTCCGCTGGCGGCCGGGAGCGTGGCGCCGGGTACAAGGCGCTGATGAACGGGGTCAGCTACATGATCCCGTTCGTCGTGGTCGGCGGGCTGCTGATCGCGATATCGCTGTCGCTGGGCGGGCACACGGACCCGTCGGGCGGCCTCGTCATCCCGAAGGACTCCTTCTGGATGGACGTGAACAACATCGGCGTCATCGGCTTCACGCTGATGGTGCCGATCCTGTCCGGCTACATCGCCTATGCCATCGGCGACCGGCCCGCGCTCGTGCCGGGCATGATCGGCGGCTGGATCGCGAACACCGGGGAGCTGTACGACTCCAAGGCGGGCGCCGGGTTCATCGGGGCCATCGTGACCGGGTTCCTCGCCGGGTATCTGGTGCGGTGGATCAAGAAGGTCAAGGTCCCGAAGTTCGCGCAGCCCATCATGCCGATCATCGTGATCCCGATCGTGGCGACCACGGCGCTCGGGCTGTTCTTCATCCACGTCATCGGCAAGCCGATCTCCTGGGTGTTCGAGCACCTGACCGACTGGCTCGGCGGGATGACGGGGACCAGCGCGGTCCTGCTGGGCGCGATCCTCGGCCTGATGATCGCGTTCGACATGGGCGGGCCGGTCAACAAGACGGCGTTCCTCTTCGGCGCCGGGCTCATCGCGACCGGGAACCAGACCGTCATGGGCATGTGCGCGGCCGCGATCCCGGTGATGCCGCTGGGCCAGGGCCTGGCCACGCTGCTGCGCAGGCGCCTGTACTCCGAACAGGAGCGCGAGACCGGGTTCGCCGCGCTGTTCATGGGCTGCTTCGGCATCTCCGAGGGCGCGATCCCGTTCGCGGCGGCGCGGCCCGCGCAGGTCATCCCGGCCAACATGCTGGGCGGTGCGGTCGCCGGGGCGATCGCCGGAGTGGCCGGGGTCGAGGACGCCGTGCCGCACGGCGGGCCGATCGTGGCCGTGCTGGGCGCGGTGAGCGGGGTGCCGATGTTCTTCGTGGCCGTGGTGATCGGGTCGGTGGTGACCGCGTTGACGACGGTCGCCCTGGTCGACGTGAGCGAGCGCGGCCGGCGGGGCGCGGTGGCGCCGGCCGGGGCGGGTGCGGTTGCACCGGAGCCCGTGCCGGTCGGTGCGGGTGCCGGTGGGGCCGCGGCGCCGGTGGAGTCCGCTGCCGCCGTGCCCGCCTCCTCCGCGTCGTCCGCGGGTGGGGCCGGGGAGGTGCTCTCCGGTCATCTGACCGAGCGCACGGTGCGGGTCCGGCTGGACGCGGCGGACAAGGCGGCCGCGATCCGCGAGATGGCCGCCCTGCTGGCGCGCAGCGGCCGGGTCGTGGACGAGGACGAGTTGGTGGCGACCGCGCTGCGGCGGGAGGAGCAGGGCACGACCGGGCTCGGTGAGGAGATCGCGGTCCCGCACGCCAAGACGGACGCGGTGAGCGCGCCGGTCGTCGGTTTCGCCCGCTCCGCCGAGGGCGTCGAGTGGGACTCCCCGGACGGTACGAAGGCCCGGCTGGTGTTCATGATCGCCGTACCGGAGGCGGCCGCGGGTGACGAGCATCTGCGCATCCTGGCGCTGCTGTCGCGGAAGCTGACGGATGCCGGCTTCAGGGAGCGGCTGCTGGCCGCGCCGGACGAGGGGGCCGTCGTGGAGGTGCTGCGCGAGGTCGGTTAGCGGGGATCACATGCCGAGGGGCCCGCCGGAAGTGTTCCGGCGGGCCCCTCGGGGTGAGCGGGTGTCAGTGGGCGGTGTCCTGCGGGGTGGGGCCGCCCGGCGTCGCCTCGGGGTCGGCGCCCTTGGCCGCCTCGGCCTCGCTGTAGATGTCGGGTTCGAGGTAGATGACGCGGGCGATCGGGACGGCCTCGCGGATGCGGGCCTCGGCGGCGTTGATGGCGGCGGCGACCTCACCGGCCGTGTCGTCGTGCCGCACCGCGATCTTGGCGGCGACGAGGAGTTCCTCGGGGCCGAGGTGGAGCGTGCGCATGTGGATGATGCCGGTGACGGTGTCGCCGTCGACGACGGCGGCCTCGATCCGCCTGGTCTCCTCGGCGCCCGCGGACTCGCCGAGCAGCAGCGACTTGGTCTCGATGGCCAGGACGACCGCGATCAGGACGAGCAGGACGCCGATGCAGATGGTGCCGACGCCGTCCCAGACGCCGTCGCCGGTCAGCAGGGCGAGGCCGACGCCGCCGAGGGCCAGGATCAGACCGACCAGCGCGCCGAGGTCCTCGAGGAGGACGACGGGGAGCTCGGGCGCCTTGGCGTGGCGGACGAACTCCTTCCAGGACTTCCCGCGGCGGGTGACGTTGGACTCCTTGATGGCCGTCCGGAAGGAGAAGCTTTCGGCGATGATCGCGAACACGAGGACGCCGACCGGCCAGTACCAGTGCTCGATCTCGTGGGGGTGCTTGATCTTCTCGTAGCCCTCGTAGAGGGCGAACATGCCGCCGACCGAGAACAGGATGATCGAGACGAGGAAGGCGTAGATGTAGCGCTCGCGGCCGTAGCCGAAGGGGTGTTGGGGGGTCGCCTCGCGCTGGGCCTTCTTGCCGCCGACGAGCAGCAGGGCCTGGTTGCCGGAGTCGGCGAGCGAGTGCACGCCTTCGGCGAGCATCGACGACGAGCCGCTGAACGCGAACGCCACGAACTTCGATGCAGCGATCGCGAGGTTGGCGGCGAGTGCCGCCACGATCGCCTTGGTACCGCCTGACGCGCTCATGTGTCGCGTTGTCCCTTCGCCTTCGGAGCCTTCGTGTCTACGTCGTCCTGGCGTCGTCCGGGCGTCGTCGGCGAGGGCTCGCTGCCCCCGGTCGGCTTTGCCCGGCCTTTGCCGGTGGGCCATTGTCGCAGCCGGGCCGGCGCCCGGGACGCCGGGTCGCCGGATGCCCTCGGTCAGGCGACGACCGTGGCCCGGAACAGCGTGCCGGCACCGGACACTTCGGCCTTCTCGCCCGCCGGGACGAAGACCGACCGACCCGGCGTCAGGTCGTGTTCCCCGGCGCGGACGGAACCCGACGTGCAGAGCAGGATCTGCGGGGTCGCGCGGGTGAGGTCGTGGGCGGTGGTGCCCTCCGGGAGGACGTACCGGGAGAGCCGGAACTCGTCGATCGGGGTCTCGTAGACCTCCTCGCCGTCGGGTGCGGCCTCCGGGCGCAGCACTCCGGGGTCGCCCGCCTCGAAGCGGACGATGCGCAGGAGTTCGGGGACGTCGACGTGCTTGGGGGTGAGGCCGCAGCGCAGGACGTTGTCGGAGTTGGCCATGAGCTCGACGCCGAGCCCGTTCAAGTAGGCGTGCGGGATGCCGGCGCCGAGGAACAGGGCTTCGCCGGGCTGCAGCCGGACGTGGTTGAGGAGCATGGCGGCGATGACGCCGGGGTCGCCGGGGTAGTGGTGGGCGATGCCGGCGTACGGGGCGTGCTCGCCGCCGAGGCGGTCGCAGGCGGCCGCGGCCTCGGCGACGGTGTGGGCCATGGCGTCGCGGTCGGCGGTGAGGATTGCGGTCAGCACCTCGCGCAGGGCCGCCTCCTCGGGGCGCGCGTGCAGCAGGTCGACGTACGGCTTGAGGGAGTCGACGCCGAGGGCGTCCAGCAGGGCGGCGGCCCGGAGGGGGTCGCGGAAGCCGCACAGGCCGTCGAACTCGGTGAGCGCGCAGATCAGTTCGGGCTTGTGGTTGGCGTCCTTGTAGTTGCGGTGCCCGGCGTCCACGGGGATGCCGCGGCGCTCCTCGTCCTCGTACCCCTGCCTCGCCTGCGCGAGGTCGGGGTGGACCTGGAGGGAGAGCGGGGCGCCGGCGGCGAGGAGCTTGAGGAGGAAGGGCAGGCGGGGGCCGAACTTGGCGACGGTCGCCGCGCCCAGTTCGCGTTCGGGGTCGGCCTCGATGACCTCGACGAGGGTGCCGCGGGCCGTGCGCGAGGGGGCGCCGGGGTGGGCGCCCATCCACATCTCCGCCTGCGGTTCGCCGGTCGGCTCGACGCCGAGGAGGCCCGGGAGGGCGGTGGTGGAACCCCAGGCGTAGGGACGGACGGTGTTGTCGAGGCGGTCCATGCGGGTTCTGCCTGCTCTCTGTGCGTGCGTGCCGGCGCGTACGAGCGCGGGTCTTCGGTGGGACACGAGGCGCGCCCGGGCCCTCGTACGGCGATGCGCGCGCGTACGGCCGCCCGGTGCGCCCCGGGACAGGTCTAGGCGCCCGAGGCGAGCGCCAGGTAGACGGCGGCGAAATCCGTGACGGCGATCAGTTCCGCGAGGGTCTCCAGCTCGTCGCCGGGCTCCGGTTCGAGCTCGCTGATCGGGGTGTCGTGGCTGAGGGCCAGGTCGCGGGCGGCGGGCGCCGCGGTGAGGCCGCCGATCGGCCGGTCGCGCAGCAGCACCACGCGCGCGTGCAGGGCCGCGGGCTCCTCGACGCGGTCCCGGAAGAAGTCGTCGGGGTCGGCGCCGGCCGCGAGCCGGCCGGCGAGCAGGGCGCTGTGCGCGGAGAGGGCCTCGGGCAGTTCGGCCACGAGGGAGGGGTGGCCGGAGAGCTCGGCGAGCGCGGCGGCGAACCGGCGGCCGGCCGGGCCCGCGGACACGCCTTCCGTCCACACCAGCGGGAGCGCGTCGGCAATTTCGGCGGCGAGCGTCTTGGCCGGGTTGCTGTACGTCGCGACGGCGGGTCCGCAGCGCTCGGCGACGAGGTCGAGGCGGTCGGCGACCTTCTGCACGACGTCGGGCGGGGCCGCGACGATCCCGGTCCGGTCGAGCAGCGCGAGGAGGGGGGTCAGCAGCGCCCACAGCACGCCGGGCGAGGAGGCGGCGAGCGGGGTGTCCAGTTCGTAGGGCGCGGTCGCCATCGGCACGAACAGGCCGTGGCTGTCGCGCACGGCCTCGGCGAGCGGGGAGTCGGCGGGGGACACGGCGACGACGGTGCAGCCGCGCCGGTAGGCCTGCTCGGCCAGCAGCGACAGGCCCGGCTCGCTGCCGTCGGGGGTGGCGATCAGCAGCAGGTCGACGGAGCCGGTCCAGCCCGGCAGCTCCCAGCGCAGGGCGCCTCCGGCCGGTGCGACGCCGGTCGGCGCGAGGCGGGCCACGGGGCTGGTGGCGCCGGCGAGCGTGCCGAGGAGGTCGGCGACGCAGATGGCGGCGGCGCCGGGCCCCGCGATCAGGATGCCGCGGGGGCGTCCGTCGGGCTTGAGGTCGTGGACGCCTGCCTCGGTGGCGTGCCGGGCGGCGGTGCGGACGCGGGCGCCCGCCTCGGCCGCGCCGCGCAGCAGGGCACGGCGGTCGGCCTCCGCGAGCGCTTCCGGCGCGTCGAGCAGCGATTCGTCGAGCATGGGCGGAGGGCCTCCGATCGCCGGGTCGTCTGGCGGCTCTGTCGTGCCGGTGCGTCGGTGCGGGTGCTTCGTGCGGGGTCTTGGTGCGGGGTGTCTTCGTACGGAGTCGTCGTGCGGGGTGTCTCCGTGCGGTGCCGCCGGGTCCTGGAGGGCCCGCCGGCGCCGGCCGTGAGCCCACCGGCCCCCGGCCGTGCAGTGGGTGCTACGCGGGGCGGCGGGCCTCGTCGACCAGGAGGACGGGGATGCCGTCGCGGACGGGGTACGCCAGACCGCAGTCCTGTCCGGTGCAGACCAGCTCGGTGTCCTGCTCCTCCAGGGGGGCGTGGCAGGCCGGGCAGGCGAGGATCTCCAGGAGGCCGGCTTCCAGCGGCATGGCGGGTCCCTTCGGGGCGTTTCGGTGGTGCTCGCGTGTGCGGATGTGCCCGGTCAGCGTACCGCCGGTGGGGGCGGCTCGCGGGCGCTGCCCTGCGGGGCGGCCGGGGCGGCCCCGCGCGGGGCTCAGGCTCTGATGATGGCCAGGGCCTCGTCCCGCACCTTCGCCATCGTGGCCTCGTCGCGGGCCTCGGCGTTGAGCCGCAGGAGGGGCTCGGTGTTGGACGGGCGGACGTTGAACCACCAGTCGGCGGACGTCACCGTGAGGCCGTCGAGGTCGTCCAGGGTCACGCCGTCCTGTCCCTCGTAGGCGGCCCGGATCGCGGCGAGGCGGTCCGCCTGGTCGGCGACGGTGGAGTTGATCTCGCCGGAGCCGGCGTAACGGTCGTACTGGGCGACCAGCCGGGACAGGGTGCCGTCCTGGCCGCCGAGCGCCGCGAGGACGTGGAGGGCGGCCAGCATGCCGGTGTCGGCGTTCCAGAAGTCCTTGAAGTAGTAGTGCGCGGAGTGCTCGCCGCCGAAGATCGCGCCGGACTTCGCCATCTCGGCCTTGATGAAGGAGTGTCCGACGCGGGTGCGGACGGGCGTGCCGCCGTGCTCCCGGACGACCTCGGGGACGGACCACGAGGTGATCAGGTTGTGGATGACCGTGCCCTGCCCGCCGTAGCGGGCGAGTTCGCGGGCGGCGACGAGGGCGGTGACGGCGGACGGCGAGACGGGCTCGCCGCGCTCGTCGACGACGAAGCACCGGTCGGCGTCGCCGTCGAAGGCGATGCCGAGGTCGGCGCCCTCCTCGCGGACCCGCTGCTGCAGGTCGACGATGTTCGCCGGGTCCAGTGGGTTCGCCTCGTGGTTGGGGAAGGTGCCGTCCAGCTCGAAGTACATCGGGACGACGTCGAGCGGGAGGCCCGCGAAGACGGTCGGGACGGTGTGGCCGCCCATGCCGTTGCCCGCGTCGACGACGACCTTCAGGGGGCGGATCGCGGTGAGGTCGACGAGGGAGCGCAGGTGCGCCGCGTAGTCCTCCAGGGTGTCCCGGCGGGTGACGGCGCCGGCCGTGGCGGCCGGGGCGGGGGCACCCGAGACGGTCCACTCCTCGACCAGGGCGCGGATGTCGGCGAGGCCGGTGTCCTGGCCGACCGGGGCGGCGCCGGCGCGGCACATCTTGATGCCGTTGTACTGCGCGGGGTTGTGCGAGGCCGTGAACATGGCGCCGGGCAGGTCCAGCGCGCCCGAGGCGTAGTACAGCTGGTCGGTGGAGCACAGGCCGATCTCGGTGACGTCCACGCCCCGCCGGGCCGCTCCGCGCGCGAAGGCCGCGGACAGACCGGGCGACGAGGGCCGCATGTCGTGGCCGGTCACGATCGCGCTCGCGCCGGTCACCTGCGCGAAGGCCGCGCCGAACAGCTCGGCCAGCGGCTCGTCCCACTGGTCCGGGACCACTCCACGCACGTCGTACGCCTTCACGATCTGCGACAGATCAGCAGCCACGGGCAACCCTCCTGAAAGTCCTCACCGGGGCCCCAAACTACCCGTCCGCACCGACAGCGGGGTGGCCCGGTCCCGAGTGGACCCACAGACGTAACCCGGCCGTCGGCGGGGAGGTCAGGGCAGCATCCAGCCGAGCACGGGGGAGCTCTGGCCGACCACGATCAGGCACATGAGCAGCAGCAGGCCCAGGCTCCAGGGCAGGACCTTGCGCAGCAGGTCGCCCTCGCGGCCCGCGAGACCGACGGCCGCGCACGCGATGGTGAGGTTCTGCGGCGAGATCATCTTGCCGAGCACACCGCCCGAACTGTTGGCCGCGGCAAGGAGGTCCGGCGACAGTCCCGATTGACGGGCGGCGGTGACCTGCAGGGCTCCGAAGAGGGCGTTGGCGGAGGTGTCGGAGCCCGAGACGGCCACGCCGAACCAGCCCAGCGCCGGTGACAGGAAGGCGAGTCCGGCGCCGGCCGCGGCGACGAAGTGGCCGATGGTGGCGGCCTGTCCGGAGAGGTTCATGACGTAGGCGAGGGCCAGCACGGACGTCACGGTCAGGATGGCGTACCGCAGCTCGTGCACGGTCGCCAGCCACTCCTTGACGGCCACGCGCGCGTGCACGCCCAGCACGACCGCCGTGCCCAGGCCTGCGAGCAGCACGAGCGTGCCGCCGGTGGAGACGATCGGCCAGCTGAAGACGTTGGCGCCGACCGGGGTGCCGCCGGAGTCGGCGACGTCGAGGAAGGGCCAGTCGTAGGTCTGGGTCGCGCGGGCCAGCCAGTCCTTGACCGGCGGGATCTGCGCGACGGAGAAGATCACCACGATCAGCGCGTAGGGGGCGTAGGCACGGACGACCTCCGCGCGCGGGTCGTCCTCGTCCAGTTCCTCGCTGCGGGTCCCGGTGAGCACGGACGCGCGTACGGCCTCGGTGGCGGGCACACGCGCGTGCGGTACGGCGACGAGGGCGCCGGCGCCGGCGAGGGCGGCGCCGATGTCGGCGAGTTGGGCGGAGACGTAGTTGGAGGCGGCGAACTGGGCCACGGCGAAGGCGACTCCGCACACCAGGGCCGGCACCCAGGTCTCGCGCAGGCCCCGCCTGCCGTCCACGAGGCCGACCAGCAGGAGCGGCACCACGAGGGCCAGCAGCGGTGTCTGACGGCCCACCACGGACGCGACGTCGTCCAGCGGCAGTCCGGTGACCTGGGCCAGGGTGACCACGGGGGTGCCCATCGCGCCGAAGGCCACGGGCGCGGTGTTGGCGACGAGCGCGACGACCGCGGCCCGGACCGGATCGAAGCCCAGCGCCACGAGCATGACCGAGCAGATGGCGACGGGGGCCCCGAACCCGGCGAGGGCCTCCAGCAGGGCGCCGAAGCAGAAGGCGACGACGAGCGCCTGGATGCGCGGGTCGTCGGAGAGCCGGCCGAAGGACCTGCGCAGGATGTCGAAGTGCCGGGTGCGGACCATCATCCGGTACACCCACAGGGCGTTGACGACGATCCACAGGATGGGGAAGAGGCCGAAGACGGCTCCCTGGGCGGCGCTGGAGAGCGTCTGGTCGAGCGGCATGCCGTAGGCGAGCCAGGCGACCAGGACGGCGCTCAGAAGCCCCGTGAGTCCGGCCAGGTGCGCCTTCATGCGGACCGCGCCCAGCAGGACGAGGACGATCACCAGCGGCAGGGCCGCCACCAGGGCGGACAGACCGAGGGAGCCGCCGACGGGCTCGAGTTCCTGCACGTACACGACGCCTCCCCGGATTCCGCCATACGGAAAGCGATTTCTCGTTCCGGCGTAGGAATGGTCGTGTCCGCGACAACCCGGCGTCAATGGGCGTGCGGCACCCGGGGCGAGGAGATCGCGGGGAAGGTGTGAAGGAAAGCGGCTGGAGGGCCGGACGTCAGTTGTCGGGCGACCGCAGCACGCGCAGGTGACCTCGCCGGGCGACTTCCATCGGGTCGGCCCCGCGCCCACCGCCGCCGCCGGCCCCGGCGGCGCGCTCCTGCGGACGGGCGGCCTCGCGCACGGCGTTGGCAAGCGCTTCCAGGTCGTCCCCGCTCGGGCGGGCCGGAGCGGAACCGTCCAGCAGCCGTACGACCTCCCACCCGCGCGGGGCGGTCAGGCGCTCGGAGTGCTCGGCGCACAGGTCGTAGCAGTGGGGTTCGGCGTAGGTGGCGAGCGGGCCGAGTACCGCGGTCGAGTCGGCGTAGACGTACGTCAGCGTCGCTACGGCGGGACGGCCGCAAGCGGTGCGCGAACAGCGACGTACAGGGCTCACGACGTTGGACGGTACCGCACTCTTGAGCGGGCCGCGACGACTCTCCCCCAGGTCACCCCACCGTGTCGTGGCGTGAAACACCCCACACGCCCCATTCACCCCACCTCTGTGACCTGCGGAGACAGAAGGCGCCCGTAAATGGCTCCGACCGGAAGTGGTCACCACTCACCACAAACCCCGTCAATTACCACGACGTCATCGGTCTGGGAGAGATACGGAAACGAGCCCAAGCTTGGCTGGAATGGTCATCTGCCGACATGCGGTACGGCCCGGCGCACACCGGCCCGACGGGCGCACGGAGATCCGGCGTGCGGCGGCCACGGGGACTACGCTTCGTCAGTGATGGACACCCCCGTACCGCCCCGTGCCGTCGGCCCCGGGCCCCGCCGCCGTGATCGCCACGGACGGGGCATGCGCGGCCCGATCGCACCACCCCAGGTCCCTCTGGCCGCCAGTCGCGCCGACGCGTTCGCCGACCTGGTCCAGGACTCCGTGGAGCGCCTGGAACGCCGCTGGCCGCAGCTCGCCGACATCGATTTCCTCGTCCTGGAGGTGCCGCGCCTGGACGGCACCGGCAGCTGGAACGACGAGGCGGTCCCGCTCGGCGGCACCGTCGCCGCGCGCGACGGCCGTCCGGCCCGGGTGGTCGTCTACCGCAGGCCGGTGGAGATCCGCACCAAGGGCCGGGACGAGCGCGCGGCCCTCGTGCACGAGGTGGTCGTGGAACAGGTCGCCGAGGTGCTGGGACTGACCCCCGAGACGGTCGACCCCCGGTACGGGGAGGACTGACCCCGGGGCCGGACCGGCACCGGGGTCAAACGCCTATTTCTGGAGCACCGAGAGGTCCTGCTCGGCGTCCGGGACGGCCACCAGGCCGCGGTCGTCGGGCAGGGTCTGCACGGTGAAGGCGGAGACGCCGTCCTTCCCGTCGGTGAGCGTCCGGGCCCCGTGGACCTCGCCGCCGGACACCGACTCCACCGTCAGGGCGTAGGTGCCCTTCAGGCCGCTCGGTACCGGTGCCTCGATCTGCTGGGTCGTCCCCGCCTTGATCGTGAACGACTTCGACGCCGCCGTGCCGCCCTCGCTGCCGGCGGACGCGGTGACCTTGACCTCGGCCGCACCGAACGGCGCCGTCAGCGACAGGGTCGTGCCCTTCGCCCGGTTGTCCACGACGGTCGCCCGCGTGCCGACCGGCCGGGTCGCCGGTATGAACGCCGTCTCCTGCCCGGCGCCCTTGCCGCGCACCACGCGCACCGCGGCGACCACCGGCACCGAGCGGCCCGTCGGGGTCAGCACCAGCGAGCCCGGCTCGCCGCGCATCACGTCGCCGAGGTCCACCGCGCCGGTCATGCCGGCCTTCAGATGCAGCGTCTCGTGGCCGGCCGGGGTGATCTGACCGGAGGGCGAGGCGAGCCGCACCTTCAGGTCCGCGTCCGCGTCGCCGGGCGCGAACGCGACCAGCCGCACCGCCGTCGCGTCCTTCGGGATGCCGGGTATCACGAGGCTCCCGGTGGGGTCGACGGACGCGCTCAGCCAGTCGCCGCCCAGCTTGTCGTCCAGAGCCTGCACCGAGGCGCCCACACGGCCGCTGCGCACGCTCACGTGCACGGTCATGTTGTCCTGCTTCTCGGTGGTGAGGGTGGACAGCAGGACCGGGTCGTCGGAGTGCGGCGGGACCGTGATGCCCTCACCCGCGGTGGTCTCCAGGGCGCCGTCCCGGCCGTACAGCTCGATGTCGACGACGGCGGCGGAGTCGTCCGGGTTCACCAGGTGGACGTAGTCCGTGCGGTCGGCCGCCGTGCTGGCGCCCGGGAACCAGAAGTCGGTGTCCGGTGCCGTGCAGGTGACGCCGAGCAGACCGCGGCCGGTGCCCGCGGCGACCTCGGTGGTCTGCTGCACGGTCCAGCCGGGCGCGAACTTCCCGTCGGCGGTCCCGGCCAGCGCCGGCGACTCCGAGCCGGAGTCCTCCACGGCGACCGGCTTGCCCGGCTCCTTGGCCGCCAGGACCGGCTTCGCGGCGGTGTCGGTCTTGCCCTTCCCGCCCTTGGCGTCCTTGCCGTCCTTGGCGTCCTTGTCCGGCTCCTTCTTGCCGTCCTTGCCGGGCTTGCCGTCCGTCGACTCGGTGGCGGCCGGGCGCAGTTCGGCCTTGCCCTCGGCGCCCGTCCCCTTGATGACGGGCGTGAACGAGGTGTACGTCGTCTCCGCCAGGTCCGAGACGCTCGGCGTGGGGCAGGTCAGGCTCGTGCGCTCCACGGGCAGTTCGGCGGCCGCGGCGGCCGTGCCGGTCCCGGACGTGTCCGGGGAGGTGACGGCCGCGAACCCGGTGACGGCGGCGAGGGCGGTGGCACCGGCGATCAGGGACAGGGTGGTGCGGTTCACTGCTGGCTCCCGTCGGAACGCTCGCTGCCGTGCGGATCCTGCCGCGCCGGGTCGTACGCGGGGTCGTAGCCCTGCGGGTAGGTCTGGCCGTAGGAGGCGTCGTAGGCCCCGGTCTGGTCCTGCCCGCCGTACGCGTACGGGTCGTACGGGGCGCCCTGGTACGGATCGCCCTGGTACTGCTGGTCGTAGCCGCCCGTGTACTGCTGGGCGTCCTGGTACTGCTGTCCGTTCTCGTACCGCTGGGCGTCCTGGTACTGCTGCCCGTCCTGGTACTGCTGGGCGTCCTCGTACTGATCACCCTGGTACTGGTCGCCCTGGTAGCCGCCGTACTCGGGGCCCGGGCTCGGGCGGCCGGGGGTGTCCCACTCGCCGTAGGAGCCCTGCTGCGGGATGTCCGCCGGGGCCGGCGGCTGTGCGGGCGGGAGCGGGAAGCCGTCGGCGTCGAAGGCGCCGGCCTCGGAGGCGGCGGCGTCGGCGGCGTCCGTCTGCGGAGCGGCCGCGGCCGCCTCGGCCTCCGCCTGGGCGCGCAGCCTGCGGGCCCGCCGCCCCTCGCCGG
Organism: Streptomyces sp. NRRL WC-3605; assembly: GCF_001509795.1. Lineage (GTDB taxonomy): Bacteria > Actinomycetota > Actinomycetes > Streptomycetales > Streptomycetaceae > Streptomyces > Streptomyces viridochromogenes. The sequence continues at coordinate 17,832 of NZ_LLZN01000038.1, forward strand.
CCATGGCCTCGGCGGGGACGGGCTCCTCCTCGGGCAGGTCGTCGTCGATGTCGCGGCGCCGGCCCGGGAGGGCCATCACGACGAGGACGACGGCCAGGAGTCCCTGCGCCCACAGCCAGGCGGTGTGGGTGAAGGGGTCGTCGTAGGTGACGTCCAGGGTGCCGCCGGCGGCGGGCAGTTCGAAGCCCTGCGCCCAGCCGTCGACGGTCGTCGGGGTGAGCGGGCTGCCGTCCAGGGTGGCGGTCCAGCCGTCGTCGGCGGTGTCGGCGAGGCGCAGGACGCGGCCCTCGGCACCCGCCTTGATCGTGGTGTGGATGTCCACCGGTCCGGCCGCGACGGGCTCGGGCGCGGCGGACGCGGCTCCGGACCCGGCGACGATCGCCGCGCGGGAGACCTGCCGGTCGATCCGCCAGAGGGCGCTGCCCTTCTGCTGGCTGAGCCGCGACAGACCGGGCGTGGCGTCCAGCACGCGCGCGACCTCGCGCGGCGCGCCCTTGCTGACGAGGACGTAGCGCACGGCGAACGCGCCGAGCTGGTCGGCCTGGTCGGCGCCGGAGCCGGCGACGAGGTTGGCCACGATCTTGTCCAGCCGGGTGTTCTCCCCGTCGGCCAGGGCGAGTTCGGCGTCGCCGAGGCGGGCGCCGGAGCCGCGGACCAGGACATAGCCGACGCGGGCCGAGGAGTCGCTGTCGAGGACGAGGGTGCGGGCCTGGTCGCGGGTGCCGCTCTCCTCGGCGACGAACGCGGGCACCTGCACGGGGTTGCGTCGCTCCAGCGGTCCGTCGGCGCCGCGGATCATCCAGCCGGCGGCGAGCAGGAACGGCCCCGCCGCGGCGGCGAAGGCGACCAGGGCGGCGACCGGCTGGCGCCAGCCGAAGCTCTGCTCGGCCACGCGGGCGCGTGCCCCGTCGGCGCCGAGCAGGGCGGCGGCCAGCAGGGCGAGGCCGTACACGAGGGTGGCGGGCCCGGCCCAGGCCGAGCGGTTGGACAGGACCGCGAAGACGAGGCCGAGCAGCGCGACCGCCCACGCCGTCCGGATGGCCGGCTGCCGCTCGGAGCGCAGCAGGGCGGCCAGCGCGGCCAGCACGATCCCGACGAGCATCAGCCCGTCCACCGTGCCGGGGCCGCCGGGGCTGGCGTTGAGCAGGTCGAGGGCGGACGCGGCCGAGGGGCCGAAGTCCAGGCCGGCCTCCTGGAAGAAGCCGAACGGCAGCAGCGACAGCGACCAGGGGGCGAGCACCAGCAGGGGCACGCCGAGCTGGGCGAGGAAGCGCAGCCCGTAGGCGGTGATGTCGGTGCGGCGCACCGCGAGCAGGGCGAGACCGAGGACCAGCGCGATCGGCCACACGATCGGTGTGAAGGCGGTGGTGACGGTCAGCAGCAGGGCGTAGGCCCAGGTGGCGCGCCAGCTTCCGCGGGTGCCGTCGGGGTGCGCCAGGCCGCTGGCCGCGATGCCGGCGCGCGCGATCAGCGGCAGCAGCACGGCGAGGACGGCGGTGCCGATCCGGCCGCCGGCGAGGGCTCCGGTGGCGGCGGGCAGGAAGGCGTACACGACGGCCGCCCACGCGCGCAGCAGACGGGACTCGACGAGCGGGCGCGAGGCGAAGTACGCGGTGAGCCCGGCCAGCGGCACCGAGCCGACGAGCAGGACGGTGACGGCGAACCCGGTGGAGCCGAGCAGGAGGGAGGCGAGCGTCGCGACGATCGCGAGGTACGGCGGGGCGGAGGCGGTGCCGCCGGCGCCGACGGGGTGCCAGGCGTCCACGTAGTGCGCCCACAGCTCGCCGGCGTCGGCCGGGGCGGGCAGCAGGGCGCCGCCCGCCAGCGCGCCGCCGCCGAGGAGTTCACGGCAGGCGATCAGCGAGACGAGCAGCAGGACGAGGAAGAGCACCGGGGCGGGCTTGCGGGCGATGCGCTTGAGGCGCGCGAACTGCTCGATCTCCAGGAAGTCGGCGTCGTCGCCGCCGGGTCCGGACTCGATCGCGCTGCCGTGCCGGCCCGCGCCGGAGGCGACTTCGGGGTCGGAGCGGCCGACGACGCTGCTCGCGACCTGTTCGACGGTGGCCCGCACGGTCGCGCCGGGCGGGGGGAACAGGGCGCGCAGCTCGCCCTTGTCGATGACGGGGGCGCCGCGCCGGCGCCGGCCGGCGATGATCCGCTCGGGGCGCAGCAGGGTGCCCATGAGGCCGCGGATCTCGTCGAGGGCCTGCCCGGGGACCTTGCCGACGAGGTAGGCGAGGGTGCGCAGGACGGTGCCGAGGACGAGGCGCACCAGCACCCAGGGCAGCGCGGCGCCACGGGTGTTGACGAGGAGGGTGTAGACGGCGCCGGCCTTGTCGACCTTGTGCGGGGAGGCGGCGGTGCGGCCCACGCAGTCGACGGCGCGGCGCTCGCGGGAGGCGGCCTCGGCGTGCCGGACGACGGCCTCGGGGGCGATGAGGACGCGATGGCCGGCGGCGGTGGCGCGCCAGCACAGGTCGACGTCGTCCCGCATGAGGGGCAGGTGCCGGTCGAAGCCGCCGAGCTCCTCGAAGACGTCGCGCCGGATCAGCATGCCGGCGGTGGAGACGGACAGGACCGGGCGTACGTGGTCGTGCTGTCCCTGGTCCTGTTCGCGGCGGTCCAGGCCGGTCCAGCGGCGGCCGGAGTTGGCGATGGTGACGCCGACCTCCAGGAGCGCCCGGCGGTCGTACCAGCCGCGCAGCTTGGGGCCGACGACGGCGACGTCGTCGCGGCCCAGCTCGAGCTCGTTCTCCACGACGCGCAGCAGCTGGGCCAGGGCGTCGGGTTCGGGTGCGCAGTCGTCGTGCAGGAGCCACAGCCACTGCACCGGCTCCCCGTGGGGGAGTTCGGGCAGGTCGTAGGCGTCGTCGCGCCAGGTGCGGGTGACGGGGTCCCAGCCGCTGGGCCGCTTGAGATAGGTGAGGTCGTCCGGGGTGAGGACGGGGGCCGTGCGATTGGCCTCCTCGACGGCCTGGCCGAAGCCGGTGCGCCGGGCGAGGTGCAGGACGCGGTCGTCGCCGAGGGCGTCGGTGAGCAGCTGCGCGGAGTGGTCGGCGCTGCCGGTGTCCGCGGCGACGGCGGACTGGACGGGGCGCTCCTGGCCCAGCAGCCCGGCGAGCGCGTCGGGCAGCCAGCGGGCGCCGTCGTGGGAGACGAGGACCGCGGTCACCACATGACGCGGGAACTCAGGTGTGGCAGCGGCGTCGTGCTGGGCTGCCGTGTGGCTGTGCACGGACATCGAGGTACAGGCCCCGGTTCGATGGACTGCGGTGGACGCCTGTGTCCCCGGGGGACAGCGGGACGTCTCGGACGAGCGCCCACACTACTGGCTGGGCATCACAGCGGCCCGCCGCCTGTGGACAACCCACCCGCGACGGGCCGTTCGAGATCTGTTCGAGACGTTGGGAGATGCGGAGGTACGTACGGTTTCGCGCCGGCGCGCCCCGCCTCAGCTCTCCGGCAGGGAACACGGCCGGGCCGCCGGCCGTGCGGTCAGACGGCCGCCTTCTTCAGCCGGCGCCGCTCGCGCTCGGACAGGCCGCCCCAGATCCCGAAGCGCTCGTCGTTGGCGAGGGCGTACTCGAGGCACTCGGAGCGGACCTCGCAGGCGAGGCAGACCTTCTTGGCCTCCCGGGTCGAGCCGCCCTTCTCGGGGAAGAAGGACTCGGGGTCGGTCTGGGCGCACAGTGCGCGCTCCTGCCAGCCGAGCTCCTCGTCCGCGTCGTCGACCAGCAGTTGCTGCACCAGCTCGGTCATGTGCGCCCCTCGTCCGTCTTTCGCGTCCCCGTGATGTAGCCGTTACCGATTTCGGCTGAACGACACGAGTGAAATTACAAGTGTGCTGCTCCGGGCGAGTCAAGCCGAGATCTGCTATTGGGCCCCTTATTCACTCTGCGGAACCAAGGCCTAGCGGAAAGTGTTCAAATCGTCCTAAACCTTGACAACCGGACGGGGCCCGTACGGGAACGCCGTCCCGCGCAGAGCTTGTACAGGAAGAGACGTCCAGCCGTTCGATCTCGTTGCACACACGCGCGGATGCGAACCGGATCACAGTCCGATCACAGGATCACAACGACGCCCGTGCGCCCGGATGTGCGCCATGTGTCCCGGCAACCCGGTGCACAAACCTTTCGCCAGACAGATGAACCGGATGGGGTGAAAGCTGTGCCACATCACCGGGCGTCGAGTTGACAGTGGGGGCGTGAACCGCTGTCCTTGTGGGCATGCTCGCGAACCCGGCACTCACCTCGACCCGCACCGCCGGGTCCCTCGGTGCCGCCCGCGCGTTCTGCTGCTGTTGCTGTCCCAGCTGTTGAGCCCATCCCGCTCCGGCTGAAGGCCGCGTCCACCATTACGCGGCTGTCGTTCCCTCTGACCTTCTTTCACCGAGGAACCACCGCACCCATGAACAGCGACAGCGACCTCCAGATCGCCGGCGACATCCTCGAAGTCCCGCACCTCCTCCAGGCCCCGCGCGAGCACCCGTCCACCGTGGCGGAGTTCGTCGGCCTGGCCCGCTCCCTCGCCGCCGACCGGTCGCAGTGGGAGCACCTGGTCCAGTACGACGCCACGACCCGCTGGTACCACCGGCTGCGCACCGGTCCCGGCTACGAGGTGTGGCTGCTGTCCTGGGTGCCCGGACAGGGCAGCGGCCCGCACGACCACGGTCCGTCCTCCGGCGTGCTCACGGTGCTGGAGGGCACCCTGACCGAGCACACGGAACGCGGCACGCGCGCGCTGCGCCCCGGTGACGAGCGCGTCTTCGCGCCCGGCTACACCCACGACGTGGTGAACGACGCGCTGGAGCCCGCCGTGAGCCTGCACGTCTACTTCCCCGGCCTGACCGAGATGCCGATGGTCCCCCGCTCCCACCTCCGTGCAGCCGCGGCGCCCGCCGCCTGCGAGGCGCGCCCGGTGACCGCCTGACGCGTTGTCGCACCCGCCTGCCAGACTTGGGCCATGCGCATTGTGGTTCTGGCAGGCGGCATCGGCGGTGCCCGGTTCCTGCGTGGTCTGAAGCGGGCCGCGCCGGACGCGGACATCACGGTCATCGGCAACACCGGGGACGACATCCACCTCTTCGGGCTGAAGGTCTGCCCGGACCTCGACACGGTGATGTACACGCTCGGCGGCGGCATCAACGAGGAGCAGGGCTGGGGCCGGGCCGACGAGACCTTCCATCTGAAGGAGGAGCTCGCCGCCTACGGGGTGGGCCCGGAGTGGTTCGGCCTCGGCGACCGGGACTTCGCCACGCACATCGTGCGGACGCAGATGATCGGCGCCGGATACCCGCTGAGCGCCGTGACGCAGGCGCTGTGCGACCGCTGGCAGCCCGGCGTGCGGCTGATCCCCATGACGGACGACCGCGTGGAGACGCATGTCGCCGTCGAGGTCGACGGCGAGCGCAAGGCCGTGCACTTCCAGGAGTACTGGGTGCGGCTGCGCGCCTCCGTGCCCGCCGAGGCGATCGTCCCGGTCGGCGCCGAGCAGGCCAAGCCGGCGCCGGGCGTCCTGGAGGCGATCGGGCAGGCGGACCTCGTGCTGTTCCCGCCGTCCAACCCGGTCGTCTCGGTCGGCACCATCCTGGCCGTTCCCGGCATCCGCGAGGCCATCGCCGAGGCGGGCGTGCCGGTCGTGGGCCTCTCCCCCATCGTCGGGGGCGCGCCGGTGCGGGGGATGGCCGACAAGGTCCTCGCGGCGGTCGGTGTGGAGTCGTCGGCCGCGGCGGTCGCCGAGCACTACGGCTCGGGCCTGCTGGACGGCTGGCTCGTCGACACCGTGGACGAGAAGGCCGTGGAGCGGGTCGAGGCGGCCGGCATCCGCTGCCGGGCCGTACCGCTGATGATGACCGACCTGGACGCGGCCGCGCAGATGGCCCGGGAGGCGCTGACGCTGGCCGAGGAGGTGCGGGACGCGTGAACGGGCCGTCCGCGGAGGGGTTCCGCGTCTGGGCCGTGCCCGGGATGCCCGAGGTCCGGCCGGGCGACGACCTCGCCAAGCTGATCGCCGCGGCCGAGCCCGGACTCGCAGACGGCGACGTCCTCCTGGTCACGTCGAAGATCGTGTCCAAGGCCGAGGGCCGGATCGTCGAGGCCGCCGACCGGGAGGCCGCGATCGACGCGGAGACCGTCCGGGTCGTGGCGCGCCGCGGCCCCCTGCGCATCGTGGAGAACCGGCAGGGACTGGTGATGGCGGCCGCCGGGGTCGACGCCTCCAACACCCGGCCCGGGACCGTGCTGCTGCTGCCCGAGGACCCGGACGCCTCCGCGCGGGCGATCCGCGACGGGCTGCGCGACGCGCTCGGCGTCGACGTCGGCGTCGTCGTCACCGACACCTTCGGGCGGCCGTGGCGGACGGGGCTCACGGACGTCGCGATCGGCGCCGCCGGCGTGCGGGTCCTCGACGACCTGCGCGGCGGCGAGGACGCCCACGGCAACCCGCTGAGCGCGACCGTCGTGGCGACGGCCGACGAACTCGCCGCCGCCGGTGACCTGGTGAAGGGCAAGGCCGCGGGGCTGCCCGTCGCCGTGGTGCGCGGCCTCGCGCACACCCTGGCCGAGGACGACGGCACGGGCGCGCGGGCCCTGGTCCGCGAGGCGCGCGACGACATGTTCCGGCTCGGGACGTCGGAGGCCGTCCGGGAGGCCGTCACCCAGCGCCGTACCGTGCGGGCGTTCACGGACGAGCCCGTCGACCCGGGGGTCGTGCGCCGCGCGGTCGCCGCGGCCGTCACCGCGCCCGCCCCGCACCACACGACGCCCTGGCGGTTCGTGCTGCTGGAGTCGGCCGGCGCCCGCACCCGGCTGCTCGACGCCATGAAGGAGGCGTGGATCGCCGACCTGCGCCGCGACGGCAAGAGCGAGGAGTCCATCGCCAAGCGGGTGCGGCGCGGCGACGTGCTGCGCCACGCCCCGTACCTGGTGGTGCCCTGCCTGGTGATGGACGGCGCACACACGTACGGCGACCCGCGCCGGGACGCCGCCGAGCGGGAGATGTTCGTCGTCGCGGCCGGCGCCGGTGTGCAGAACTTCCTGGTCGCGCTGGCCGGGGAGCGGCTCGGCTCGGCCTGGGTGTCGTCGACGATGTTCTGCCGGGACGTCGTGCGCGACGTGCTCGGACTGGCCGCGGACTGGGACCCGATGGGTGCCGTGGCGGTCGGGCATCCGGCGCAGGAGCCGCGGCCCCGTCCGGAGCGGGAGGCGTCGTCCTTCGTCGAGGTGCGCTGACGCACCCCGCGGAGCGCCTACGCTCGTAGGGCGCCCCCTTCGGCGCACGCCCCTCCCCCACCCCGAGGACACCGTGGCAGGACGATTCCCCCAGCGGCCCACGCGTACGACCGTGCGCGGCGGGCAGGTCGCCGTACCCGCGGGGGTGCCGCGTCAGGCGCCGGCGCCCGCGCGCGTGCGGACCTGGACGCCGGACGGGCCGCTCGACCTCGGTCTGGTGCTGGGGCCGCTGCGGCGCGGGCCGGGTGACCCGACGTTCCGGGCGACGCCCGACGGCGCCGTGTGGCGGACCGCGCTGACTCCGGCCGGGCCCGGCACGCTGCGGGTCACCGCGCGCGGGGCCGAGGTGCGGGGCGAGGCGTGGGGGCCGGGCGCCGAGTGGCTGCTGGAACAGCTGCCGGACATGCTCGGCGCCGCCGACGACCCGTCCGTCTTCGTGCCCCGGCACCGGGTGGTCGCCCAGGCCCGGCACCGGCGGCCCGGGCTGCGGCTGACCCGCACCGGTCTGGTGATGGAATCGCTGATCCCGTCGATCCTGGAGCAGAAGGTCACGACCGACGAGGCGTACCGGGCGTGGCGGCTGCTGGTGCGCGCGTACGGCGAACCGGCGCCGGGGCCCGCGCCCGAGCGGATGTGCGTCATGCCCCACCCGCGGACCTGGGCGCTGATCCCGTCCTGGGAGTGGCACCGGGCCGGCGTGGACAACAAGCGGGCGTCGACGGTCCTGCGGGCCGTGCGGGTCGCCGCCCGGATGGAGGAGGCGGTGCGGATGCAGCCGGCCGAGGCGCAGGCCCGGCTGGAGCTGGTGCCGGGGATCGGGCCGTGGACGTCGGCCGAGGTCGTGCAGCGCAGCCATGGCGCGGCGGACGCGGTGACCGTGGGGGACGTGCACCTTCCGGGGATCGTGGGGTTCGCGCTGGCCGGGGACCGGGACGCGGACGACGCCGTGATGCTGGAGCTGCTGGAGCCGTACGCGGGGCAGCGGCACCGGGCGGCCCGGCTGATCCTGCTCAGCGGGCGGGTGCCGGCGCGCCGGCACCCGAAGATGCCGCGGGTGGACATCGGGCGCTGGTGACGGCGGGCCGGGCCCACCGTCACCCGGCGCCTGGCTAGAGGTCCGGTGAGAAGCGCACCGCGCCCGCCGGGATACGGGCGTCGCACCAGATCCGCGCCCCCTCGCGCAGTTCGTTGTCGGCGCCGACCACCGCGCCGTCGCCGATGACCGTGCCGGTGAGGACCGAGCGCTCGCCCACCCGGGCGCGGGTGCCGATGAGCGAGTCGGTGATGACCGCGCCGGGCTCGATGACGGCACCGGGCAGGATCGTGCTGCCGAAGACGCGGGCGCCCTCGGCGACGAACGCGCCCTCGCCGACCACCGTGCCGCCGGTCAGCTTGGCGTCGGCGGCCACCGTGGCCGTGGGCAGGACGAGACGGTCGCCGCAGCGTCCCGGCACGGCGGGCGACGGGGCCCGGCCGAGGACGAGGTCCGCGGAGCCGCGCACGAACGCGGCGGGCGTGCCCAGGTCGAGCCAGTAGGTGGAGTCGACCATGCCCTGCAGGTGCGCGCCGGCCGACAGCAGGTCGGGGAAGGTCTCGCGCTCCACGGAGACGGGACGGCCCGCCGGGATGGTGTCGATGACCGAGCGGCGGAAGACGTAGGCGCCCGCGTTGATCTGGTCGGTGACGATCTCCTCCGGGGTCTGCGGCTTCTCGAGGAACGCCGTGACGCGGCCGGTGTCGTCGGTGGGGACCAGACCGTAGGCCCGGGGGTCGGTGACCTTCGTCAGGTGCAGGGAGACGTCCGCGCCCGTGGTCTCGTGCGTACGGACCAGGGCGGGGATGTCCAGGCCGGTCAGGATGTCGCCGTTGAAGATCAGGACCGGGTCGTCGGGCGCGGAGCGCAGCCGGGAGGCGACGTTGCGGATGGCGCCGCCGGTGCCGAGGGGCTCCTCCTCCGTCACGTACTCCAGATGCAGTCCGAGCGAGGAGCCGTCGCCGAAGTACGGCTCGAAGACCTCGGCCAGATAGGACGTCGCCAGCACGATGTGGTCGACGCCCGCCGCTCTCGCTCTCGCCAGCTGGTGCGTGAGGAACGGGACCCCGGCCGCCGGGACCATCGGCTTCGGCGTGTGCACGGTGAGCGGACGCAGCCGAGTGCCCTTGCCGCCGACCAGGAGGATCGCTTCTGTCACCTGTCGTCTCTGCTTCCTGCCGGGACCGGCCCGAACTGTCTTTCGGCCGGCCAGTGTATGCAGACCGTTGCGCGGTGCCCTCGACGGCAGTGCGGTGCCTCGTGTCCCGCCCCTCGTCCCCCGACGGCGGTGAATGCGACCCCATGGCCCCCCATGAGTCCCCCTTCGACCGGACGACGTCCAGGGCCCCCTGTCAGACCTCTGCCGGCCGTGACGGGTTCCCTGGACGTCCTTCCCCGTTGGCTTCTCCCGCGGTCAGCGTCCCTGGTAACGGGCGGACGTCGAGCGGGTCGAGCCGAGCTTGCGGTAGAGCTGGAGCCCCGGGCACGCAGTGGAGAAGCCGTCCCGGTGACCGGAGATCACATTCAGTCGTACGTTCTTTCCCTTTCGGTAGAGATTGCCACCGCCGGACGTCAGATATGTCTTTCCGCGCGGATTGGCGCCGAAGAGGCCGAGCTTCCAGGCGGTGAGGCGCGCGACGGCCTTCACGGCGGCCTTGGACGGCTTCTTCGAGCCGTAGGTGCCGAGGACGGCGATCCCCATGCTGTTCGTGTTGAACCCGCGGGTGTGGGCGCCCAGGACGGCCTTCGCCACGCCCCCGGCCCGGCCCTCGTAGATCCGCCCGCACTTGTCGACGAGGAAGTTGTAGCCGATGTCGCGCCAGCCCATGCTCACGACGTGGTAGCGGTAGATACCGCGGATGACCGAAGGGGCCTGCGCGCAGGTGTACTTGTTGCCCGTGGCCGTGTGGTGGACGAAGGCCGCCTTCACCTTGCTCGTGTAGACGAACCGGCTCTCCCGCCACCGCTCGTTGGCCCCCCAGCCGCGCCGGGTGACGATGCCCGGCCGCGGCCCGATGTACGGCTTCGCCTTCTGGGCCGCCGTCAGTTCGCTGCCGCGCAGGGTCAGCAGCTCGCGCTCGGTCTCGGCCCGGCCGAGGGCGGGGATCTCCGTGGCGCCCGCGGCGGCGAGTTCGGCGTTGGCGGTGGAGGCGGCGACGGCCTCGGCGGTCTCCGGCTGCAGGGCGCCGGGGCGGGCCGCGCCGAGCGTCTCGTCCTGGGTGGCCTCGCCGGGGTCGACGAGTTCCAGGCGCAGGCCGGCGGGCAGGGGCGTCGCGGAGGCGGGCGCGGGCGCGGGGGTGGCCACCGTGCTGTCGCCGGTGGCCGGGGTCTTCTCGGGTTTCGTGCTGTCGCCGGTCGCCGGGGTCTTCCCGGGTTTCGTGCCCGTGCCGTCGCCGGTCGCCGGGGTCTTGCCGGGTTTCGCGGCCGTGCCGTCGCCGGTCGCCGAGGTCTTCCCGGGTTCGGGGTCGGTGCCTTCCGGGGTGACCCGTAGTTCGACGCCGTTCGACGCGCCGACCCAGAGGGGGGCCGTCGAGCCGCGCAGGCGCCCGGGGGCGCCCTCCGCGGTGTCCGGGTCGGCCGCGTGGTCGGCGTTGTGGGTCTCGACGTCCTGCCAGCCCGACCAGACGCCGGTGGCGGCCTCCCGGGTGCGGACCTGGACACGGCCGAGGAGTTCGGCGGCCGGGTCGTCCCAGACGACGCCGACGAGGGAGAAGGGACGTACGGTCCGGCGGGACAGCCCCTGTTCGGCGGGGTCGTCCGCGGCACGCTCGCGGGTGAGAGGGGTGAGGGGCAGGGACTGGGTGCTGCCGGCGGCGCTCGGCCCGGCGCTCTCCCGGCGCGCCGACGGGCCGGCCGTCAGGGCCGCGCTCGTGGCCGCTTCCGCGCCGGGCACCGGTCTCCCGGTCGCGGCGACGGCGGGTGGGGTGAGCGGGAGAGCGAGAGCGGCCGCGCACGTGACACCGATCGAGGAAGCAAGGAATCCACGCATACCCCTGATGTTGAACATAGTCATACAAACCTGTCCATCGAGGACTTGACGGGGCGTCGGCGGGTGTTCGGCCGAACCGGTGTCGGGGCGTTGGTGCCGCCGGGGGGTGCGACTCCGGGCGCCCGCGTACCCTTTTCCGGGTGAACGCCACCGATCGCACCCCTGCCGACCTGCTGCGTTCCGCGCTCGCCGCGGATCCCGGACGCCCCCTGGTGACCTTCTACGACGACGCCACCGGGGAACGCGTCGAATTGTCCGTGGCCACCTTCGCCAATTGGGTGGCCAAGACCGCGAACCTGCTCCAGGGCGACCTGAACGCCGGTCCGGGCGATCGGGTCACCCTGCTGCTGCCCGCGCACTGGCAGACGGCCGTGTGGCTGCTGGCCTGCTCCTCGGTGGGCGCGCTCGCGGACGTCGGCGGTGACCCGGCGGCCGCCGACGTGGTGGTGAGCGGACCGGACACGCTGGAGGCCGCGCGGGCCTGCCGGGGCGAGCGGGTGGCGCTGGCGCTGCGGCCGCTCGGCGGCCGTTTCCCGCAGCCCCCGGAGGGCTTCACCGACTACGCGGTGGAGGTGCCGGGCCAGGGCGACCGCTTCGCGCCGTTCACGCCGGTCGACCCCGACGAGCCGGCGCTGATCGTCGCCGGGCGCGAGTTCAGCGCCGCCGAGGTGGTGGAGCGGGCCCGCGCCGAGGCGCCGGGGCTCGGCCTGACCGGGCCGGGCTCGCGCATCCTGTCCACGCTGCCGTACGACACCTGGGAGGGGCTCGGCGCCGGGCTGTTCGGAGCTCTGGCGACGGGCGGCTCGGTCGTGCTGTGCCGCAACGCCGACGGGCTGGACGACGAGGCCCTCGCCAAGCGGATCGAGGCGGAACGGGTGACCGCCACCGCCCGCTGAGGCGGTCCCGCCCCTCATCACACACGGCCCGCCGAGGCGGTTCCGGCACTCCACCGCCCGCCGAGGTGGCCCCGGCACCCCGCCCCCGTCACCCGTTCGGCGCAGCACCACCCGCCCCCCGGACGGCATCGGCGCCATGGTCGTAGGAGCAGCCCACACCGCACGCGCCATGTCATGAGGGGTGGACCCAGCCGTGACCGAGACCGCACGCTCGCGCCGGGGGGCGTCGGCCAGGAGGACATGGGTGCGGCGGGGGGCCGTCGGCGCCGGACTGCTGCTCGCCGCCGCCGCCGGGACCGGCTGGCTGGTGTACGCCAAGCTCGACGGGAACATCACCCCGGACGAGGCCGCCGCCGCCGAACTCGCCCGGTACGAGAAGGAACGGCCGAGCGCGGCCGTGCGGGGGGCGCAGAACATCCTCGTCATCGGCTCGGACTCGCGGTCCGGCGACGGCAACCGGCGCTACGGGCGCGACTCGGGGAGCGAGCGGTCCGACACCACGATCCTGCTGCACCTGTCCGCCGACCACCGCAGCGCGACGGCCGTGTCCATACCCCGGGACCTGATGGTCGACGTCCCCGGCTGCCGGCGCGCCGGCGGAGGGCGCAGCCGTCCCATGTTCGCGATGTTCAACCACGCCTTCCAGGTGGGCGGTTCGGCCTGCACGATCCGCACCGTGGAGCGGATGACCGACATCCGGGTGGACCACCACATGGTCGTGGACTTCCACGGGTTCAAGGAGATGGTGGACGCCGTCGACGGCGTGGAGATCTGCCTGACGAAACCCATCCGCGACAAGGCGGCCAAGCTCCGCCTGCCGGCCGGGAAGGTGACGCTCGACGGCGAGCAGGCCCTCGGCTACGTCCGCGCCCGCAAGTCCCTCGGCAACGGCAGCGACACCGACCGCATGGAGCGCCAGCAGCGTTTCCTCGCCGCACTGGTGCACAAGGTGCAGAGCAACGACGTCCTGCTGAACCCGGTACGGCTCTATCCGGTGCTGGACGCGGCGACGTCCTCCCTCACCACCGACCCTGCGCTGGCCAGTCTGCGTGGTTTGTACGATCTCGTCCGCGGTATGCGCGACATCCCCACCGAACGCGTCCAATTCCTGACGGTCCCGCGTGAGTCCTACGTCTACAACGCCAATCGTGACCAGTTGGTGGAACCCGAGGCGCAGCGCCTCTTCGAGCGGCTGCGCCTGGACCGGCCGGTGGCCGTCGCGGATTCCCGGGGGAAATCCCCGCGTTCCCGGGGCGAATCGGGGCAGGGGAGTTCCGCGTCCCCGGCGCCCACGTTCCGCGGCAACACGGCCGCCGAGAGCGGCTGCGAGTAAAGCGCATCCCAAGTCAAGGGGACCTGTCCAGGGGATTGGGCGGAATTGCCCAGTTGTAGGGACGTGGAATTTGTCACCGTTCTCGCTCGACGCTGAACTGGGCGGATAGTGTGAGCGCCCTGGCGCACCCTGCCGTACTTGGGCTCGCGCACTGTTCGACCGAGAGACCCGAGCGCCTTGGAGGGGGTAGGCGCCGCGTGGCCCCGACGGAGGATTCAGACAACCGTGGACGCGCAAGGCCGTGGGCGGGCGGATGACATCGATCCCGCAGACCAGTGGGTGCTCAATCCGAACACCGGCGAATACGAACTGCGACTGACTCCTTCCGGACCGCAATCACCGGTTCCCGGTCCGCGCAGGCCGGGCCCCCGTGCCGGTGGGCCCGCGGGACCCGGTGGCGCGGGGCGCCCGGGGGGTGGCGCCCGTGACCGGTCCGCCGCCCCTGAGCAGCGGCCCGCGCCGGGCCGTGAGGTCCCGGCCCAGCGCCGGCGCCGGGGGGAGCCCGAGGAGCCGCCGGGACGCCGTTCGCGCCGGCCCGTCAAGAAGAAGAGCCGGGCCAAGAAGGCCGTGCTGTGGACCGGTGGCGTGATGGCGTTCGTCGTGGTCGCCGCCGCGGCCGGGGCCTACCTCTATCTGGAGCACCTCAACGACAACATCCAGTCCGTGTCCGACGACGGCGCGAGCACCGGTGGCTTCAGCAAGGACAAGGCCATCAACATCCTGCTCATCGGCACGGACAAGCGCACCGGCGCGGGCAACGAGAAGTACGGCGACTCCGGCAGCGCCGGCCACGCCGACACCACGATCCTGCTGCACGTCTCCAAGGACCGGTCGAACGCCACCGCGCTGAGCATCCCGCGCGACCTGATCGTGGACATCCCCGACTGCCCCACCGAGCAGGAGGACGGCAGCCGGAAGGTCATCCAGGGCGAGACCGGCACCCGCTTCAACAAGAGCCTCGGCCAGGCGGGCCGTACGCCCAGCTGCACCATGCGCACGGTGACGGAGCTGACGGGGATCAAGCCGGACAACTTCATGGTCGCCGACTTCAACGCGGTGAAGACGCTGACGTCGGCCGTCGGCGGCGTCGAGGTCTGTCTGGGCAAGGACATCGACGACCCGGACTCGCACCTGAACCTGCCGAAGGGCAAGCACGTCATCGAGGGCGAGCAGGCCCTCGCCTTCGTCCGCACCCGGCACTCGGTCGGCCTGGGCGGCGACCTGAGCCGGATCGGGCTCCAGCAGCAGTTCCTCAGCGCGCTGATGCGCAAGCTGAAGTCGAACGACACGCTCAAGAGCCCCACGAAGATGTTCACGCTGGCCGAGGCCGGCACCAAGGCGCTCACCGTCGACTCCCAGCTCGACAGCATCGACAAGCTGAAGGACCTCGGTCTGGAGCTGGGCAAGCTCAACGTCAAGAACCTGACCTTCACCACGGTCCCGGTGATCGACAACCCGGCCGAGAAGGTCAAGGTGACCGTCGTGCTCAACCCGTCGAAGGCGCCGGAGGTCTTCCAGGCGATCCAGAACGACGTCTCCTTCACCGAGATCAAACAGCAGAAGAAGAAGGAGGCCTCCGCGGTGGCGGCCCGGCTCAAGGGCTCCAAGGCCGACGCCTCCGAGGTGCGGGTGCGGATCATGAACGGCGGGGCCCCGGCGGGCAGCGCGCAGGAGACCCTGTCCTGGCTGCAGACCGAGGAGAACGTCACCAAGTCGGAGAACGCGGGCAACGCGCCCGCGTCTCTTTCGAAGACGACGCTGGAGTACGCGCCGGACCAGGCGGACCAGGCACGCCGGCTCGCCGCCATCATGGGGCTGTCCGGCGCGGCGATGAAGCCCGGCAAGAGCGTCACCAACGCCCAGGGCCTGCCCACGATGACGCTGACGCTGGGCAAGGACTTCAAGGGGGCGGGGGTGCCCCTGACGGCTCCGACCAAGGCGCCCGACGTGGAGAAGTCCACCGCGGACAAGGTGGAGTGCGCGAAGTGACCACGGTTTCCGGCCGGGAACGCAACTGTGCCGGGCTCTCGTTGGTCTGACACAGGACGTGGTCGTGCCGGGCGGTGTCGCCCGGCACGCCGTGCGGCCGTGCCGGGCGTGGATTTTGCCGGCACATGGCGAACCCGGATCGGACCCCAGGTGGTCTGACAGATCGCGGACCGGTGTCGGACAGGTTGGCTTGATACGGAGTTCGCTCCGCCGCGGACAGGGAGGTCCTGCGCGGAGCGACGGTGTGCGGGCCAAGGGTGGGGAAGGGCAGAGAGTTGGCGCAGAGCGGTGTGCGGGGGGAGGTCCCCGCTGTGGACGACACGATGTCGCTCACCCGGCAGCCCGGTCAGGACACGCCGGCCGGCCAGGACGGCGGCGGGCGGCGCGGCGGGAGAGGCGACGGCGGCCGAGGGCCCGGCAAGGGTGGCCGCAAGCGGCGTGCGCTGCGCTGGTCGGCGACGATCCTGGCGGTCGTCATACTCGGGACCGCCGGTGCCGGGTATCTGTACTACCGGCATCTGAACGGCAACATCGAGAAGGGCGAGCGCAGCAGCGGCGACTCCAAGGCGAAGAAGGCCGAGCCGAACGCCGCGGGCCAGACGCCGATGAACATCCTGCTGATCGGCTCCGACAGCCGCAACTCGGACGCGAACGTCGCGCTGGGCGGCAGCCGGGACAACCGGGGCAACCCGCCGCTGGGCGACGTGCAGATGCTCATCCACCTGTCGGCGGACCGTGAGAGCGCCGCGGTGGTCAGCATCCCGCGGGACACCCGGGTCGACATCCCCAAGTGCACGGATCCCGAGACCGGCGACACCTACCCGGCCACGAACGACATCATCAACACGTCCCTGGCCCGCGGTGGGGCCGGCTGCACCCTGGCCACCTGGCAGAACCTCACCGGGGTCTACATCGACCACTGGATGACGATCGACTTCGCCGGCGTGGTGAGCATGGCGGACGCCATCGGCGGCGTCGAGGTCTGTGTGAAGCAGAACGTGTGGGACCGTCCGCTGCCGGGGGTGCCCGGCGGTTCCGGCCTGAAGATGAAGGCCGGCCGCAAGGACGTCGAGGGCAAGCAGGCGCTGCAGTGGCTGCGCACCCGGCACGCGTGGGGCAGCGACCCGCTGCGGGCACGCGCCCAGCACATGTACATGAACTCGATGATCCGCACGCTGAAGAAGCAGAACGTCTTCACGGACACCGGGCGCCTGATGAACCTTGCCGAGGCGGCGACGAAGTCGCTGACGGTCTCCGAGGAGATCGGCACCGTGAAGAAGCTGTACGACCTCGGCATGCAGCTCAAGTCCGTGCCCACGGACCGCATCACGATGACGACGATGCCGAACGTCCAGGACCCGCAGAACGCCAACCACCTCGTCCCGGCGGCGAGCGCCGGCAAGATGTGGCAGATGCTCCGCGAGGACGTGCCGTTCGACAAGAACGGCAAGAAGAAGGACCAGGGCAAGGACGGCGACGCGGAGAAGGAGGCCACCACCGCCCCGACGTCCGCCCCCGGGGGGATCGGCGTCTCGGTGGTGAACGGGACCAGGACCGCCACCCTCGCGCCCGTCTCCGGCCGGGCCCACGCGATCGCCCGGCACCTGGTGGACAAGGGCTACACCCAGGCGTCGCAGGACTCGTCGCCGGCGGTCTCCGAGGAGCGCACCGTGGTGCGGTACCCCAGTGAGGACCTCAAGGGCGACGCGGTGCAGGTCGCCAAGGCGCTGGGCATTCCTGAGAGTTCGGTCCGCCGGTCCACCGACGTCTCGGGCGTCACGGTCGTCGTCGGCTCCGACTGGCGTACCGGCACCGCGTATCCGAAGCAGTCCAAGCCCTCGGCGGGCAGCCTGCCGGACGACTCCGACGCGATCAACGGTTCGGACGAGGACGCGTGCATGGAGGTGTACGCGCCCTACCGCTGGTAGTCACCCCGGACGCCGTGTCCACCCGCGGGATCGCCCTCGACGTGAGGGCGATCCCGTTTCTTTATGGCCAACCGGCAGCGATCTTCGGTCATAGGCGAACACGAACGATCACTCAGTGACCGGAACATGCCACGATCTTGGAGCCGTTCACGCAGGGCTGCGCTCACAAAGCCCGCGAGGGCGGGTCCGATCCGTCGCGCACGTGAGAGGTCTGCAACTGATGCACAAGAGCGTGAAGTTCACAGCCACCCGCTGGATCACCACCGGGGCCATGGTCCTCGGCCTGGGCGTCGGGGTCCCCCTGGCCACCGCCCCCGCGGCGCAGGCCGCGGCGCAGGCCGGCTGCAGCGGAACCCTGATCGACCAGATCAAGCACTACGACTACACGGTCAGTTCGCACCCGCTCGTCGCCACGACCTACCTGTACTGGGACGGCACCTACAACTGCGCGCGGTCGGTCAAGGCGGGCTCCTACTACGGTGTCAGCTCCCGGATGAACCTGGACCTGTGGACCAAGGCCGGCGGGCACGACAACGACAACGGCTACTTCAGCTACGAGGCCGGGCCCGTGAAGGTCAACGGCAAGAACACCTGTATCAACTTCGAGCTGGACATGTGGCGCCCCAACGGCGGCGCCAACTTCCTGCAGGACCACGTTCCGCCGTCGGGCTACTTCCACTGCGGCTGACGTCCGCGTGAGGACGGGGGTTGTCGCGGCATCGCCGCGGCAACCCCCGCTCGTTTCCCGGGTGTCGTGTCAGGAGACCGCGTCGACGTCGCGTACCGCCGGGCGGCGCGAGGCGATGACCTTGCGTGCCAGTGAGCGCGGGCTCGTCAGGAAGCCGTAGCCCCAGGACATGTGCATGGTGGCCAGGGCCACCGGGATCTGGAGGCGGGCCTTCAGCGGCAGTCCCCTGCCGGCCGGGACCGAGCCCGCGGCGATGGCCGCGAGGTAGCCGCCGGGCACGACCAGCGCCCACGGCGTCACCGCGACGCCGAGCACCAGACCCGCCGCGATCGCGCAGACCGCCGTCGGCGGCGCCAGATAGCGCAGGTTGATGGAGCCGGCGTGGTAGCGGGCGACGACATGACGCCAGCGGCCGTAGTCCTTGTACTGCTTGGCGAGCGCCCTCACGCTCGGCCGCGGGCGGTACGACACCTTCAGCTCCGGCGAGAACCAGATCAGGCCGCCCGCCTCGCGGATGCGGAAGTTCAGCTCCCAGTCCTGGGCGCGGATGAACTCCTCGTTGTAGCCGCCCTGCTGCTCCAGCGCCTCGCGCCGGAAGACACCCAGGTACACGGTCTCGGCGGCCTGCGCCTCACCGCCCGTGTGGAAGGCGGCGTTGCCCACACCGATCTTCGACGTCATCGCGGCGGCGACGGCCTGCTCCCAGGCGTTCTCGCCCTCGGCGTGCATGATGCCGCCGACGTTCTGCGCGCCGGTCTCCTCCAGGAGCCGCACCGCGGTCGCGATGTAGTTCGGCGAGAGCATGCCGTGCCCGTCGACACGGACGACGATCGGGTGGCGGGACGCCTTGATCGCCGCGTTGAGGGCGGCGGGCGTACGGCCGGTCGGGTTCGGGACGGTGTGAACGCGCGGGTCTTCGGCCACGAGCTCGGCGGCGATCTCGTCCGTGCGGTCCGTGGACGGACCGAGGGCGATCACGACCTCCATCTCGCCGGCGTACTCCTGCGCGAGGATCGCTTGGACGGCTCCGCGCAGATGCCGCTCCTCGTTGAGGACGGGCATGATGACGGACACGGCGGGGAGCTGCACGTCGGGATTGGCGTTCATAGGGGGCTCACGTTACCGCGAACGGGGGACACGGGTGCGCCCCGCCGTGTCCGGTGCACCGGGCAGCAGATCGTATGGGCCTACGGTGCTCACGGATCCCACGTACGGCCCCCAGGGGCACGCCCCCAGCGGAGGTATCCCTTCATGCCCACGCCGCCCCGACGCACCTCCGGCTCCCCGCAGCGCAGCCCGCAGCCGTCCCGCGGCGGGGCACGGCCGGTCGCGCCCGGCCGGCGCAGGAGGCCGCGCTGGGCCATGCGGGCGGTGACCACGCTCTCCGTCGTCGTCCTGGCCTCCGCCGGGATCGGGCACGCGGTGGTGACCAGCCTGGACGCGAAGATCGCGCGCGTGGACCCGTTCCGGGACATGAAGAACCGGCCGCAGGGCGGGCACGGGATGAACGTCCTGCTGGTCGGCACCGACGGCCGCGACCGCATCACCGCGCAGGAACGGCGCAAGTACCGGCTGGGCGGCGCGCCCTGCCACTGCACCGACACGATCATGCTCGTGCACATCTCGGAGGACCGGGAGCGGGCGAGCGTGGTGAGCCTGCCGCGCGACTCCTACGCCGAGGTGCCCGCCGCCGACGGACGGCCCGCCCACCCCATCAAGATCAACGCGGCGTACGCGGAAGGCGGCCCCCGCCTCACCGTCCGCACGGTCGAGCACATGACCCACGTCAAGATCGACCACTATCTGGAGGTCGACTTCACCAGCTTCATGAAGACGGTCGACGTGCTCGGCGGCGTGCGGATCTGCACCTCCGCCCCGCTGAAGGACTCCTACACCGGCCTGGACCTGCCCGCCGGCGACCACAAGCTGATGGGCGGCGAGGCCCTGCAGTTCGTCCGCGCCCGGCACATCGACGGCGACGCCGACCTGGGGCGGGTCCAGCGCCAGCAGCGCTTCATGGCGGCCCTGATCGAACGGGCCACGTCGTCCGGCATCCTGCTGAACCCCATCCGCTTCCGGGACGTGACCCGGGCCGTACTCGGCTCGGTCCGGGCCGACAAGGGCTTCGGCACGGGCGAGCTGCTGGACCTGGGACGCGCGATGCGGAACTTCTCCCCCTCGTCGTCGGAGTTCGCCACCGTCCCGATCGGGGAGCTCGGCTACCTGGTGAAAGGCATCGGCTCCACGGTGAAGTGGGACACGGCACGCGCCGAGCGGCTGTTCCGCGCCCTGCGCGAGGACCGCCCGCTGGCCGCGCACCGCACGAAGCGCAAGGCCGTCACCGTCGAGGTCGCCCCGCAGCAGATCCGCGTCCAGGTGGAGAACGGCACCCACCGGACGGGCCTCGGCAAGCGCGCCGACGCGGCCCTCGCGGCCGTCGGGTTCCGTACGACGGGACAGCCGGTGGACGCGGCCGACCGCTCGGTGAAGCGGACGGTCGTCGCCCACGACCCCGGCTGGGACCGCTCGGCGAAGTCCCTCGCCGCCGCCCTGCCCGGCAGCGAGCTGCGCGCGGTCAAGGGGCTGGGCCCCACTCTGAAGGTGATCGTGGGGACGGACTTCGGCACGGTCCGCAAGGTGCGCGCCGAGGACCCCACGCGGGAGACGGTGGTGCTGCGGGGCGACGAGGCGGGCTGCGCCTGACGGACGCCGTCGGCCCCGTCAGTCGTCGAAGCCCTCCGCGGCCCGCTTCGCGCGCAGCTCCATGATGGCTCGGCGGCGGGCCAGGCGGTGGGTGCGGCGGATCTGCGCCTCCTGGTTGCGGCGCCGGTCACGGTCGGTCTCCGGTATCACCGGCGGGACCCGGCGCGGCTTGCCGTCGGCGTCCACCGCGGCGAAGACCAGGTAGGCGGAGCCGACCTGGGTGGGCGGCGTCGACTCGTTCCAGCGCTCGGCCAGGACCCGTACGCCGACCTCCATCGAGGTCCGGCCGGTCCAGTTGACCTGGGCCTTCACATGGACCAGGTCGCCCACGCGGACCGGCTCCAGGAAGGCCATCTCGTCCATGGAGGCGGTGACGGCGGGACCGCCGCTGTGCCGGCCGGCCACCGCCCCCGCCGCGTCGTCCACCAGTTTCATGATCACACCGCCGTGCACGGTGCCCAGGAGGTTGGTGTCGCTGTGGGTCATGATGTGGCTGAGGGTGGTGCGGGACGCGGAGATCGGCTTGCCCGGGATCTCCGCGCTGTCCGCTTCCGCGGTGGTGGCCTGGTCTGTCATGGCCTCCACCTTATGCCGCGGTGGGAATCGCGGACTTTGTGTTGGGTTCGCAACAGCCGTGCCTCTATTTTCCTTCGAACCTTGTGGGGGACCCGGTCGTGCCCTGCACACTTGGGCGCATGAATGACTGGCCCCAGGGATGGGATGGCGACGACCGCGGCACCGGTTACGGACGCGGCAGCGCGAGCGCGCGTCCGGAGAGCGCCCGTGTGATGCGGCAGGTCCGCCGCGGCCAGGGCGCCCAGCCCGGGCAGGGCTACGGCGGTGTGCCCCGGCAGCCGTCGTACGTCGACGGCCAGGGTCACGGCGGTCACGGCGCCGGCGGCTACGACGACGGGTACGACAGCGGCTACAACACCGGCCAGGTGTACGGCGGCGGAGGCGGCGGTCACGACGGCGCCGGACCCCGCGGTCCCCGGCCCGCGCCGAACTGGCGGCGCCGGATCAAGGTGACCGCGATCACCCTGGTCACGCTGCTGGTCGTGACGAGCGTCGCCACGTACTTCTGGGCCGACTCCAAGCTCAACCGCGAGGTCGACCTGTCCAAGGTCATCGACCGGCCGGAGGCGGGCGAGGGCACCAACTACCTGATCGTCGGCTCCGACAGCCGTGAGGGCATGACCGACGAGCAGAAGAAGAACCTGCACACCGGGTCCGCCGAGGGCAAGCGCACGGACTCGATGATGATCCTGCACACCGGGAGCGGCAGCCCCACGCTGATCTCGCTGCCCCGCGACTCGAACATCACGATCCCGTCGTACAAGGGCTCGGACTCCGGGAAGCTCTACCAGGGCACCGGACGCCAGACGAAGCTGAACGCCGCCTACGCGGAGGACGGCCCCGAGCTGCTGGTGCGCACCGTCGAGGCGAACACCGGCCTGCACATCGACCACTACGTCGAGATCGGCTTCGCCGGCTTCGCGAACATCGTGGACTCGGTCGGCGGCGTCGAGATCGACATCCCCCGGGACATCAAGGACAAGAAGTCCGGCGCCGACTTCAAGAAGGGCAAGCAGACCCTGAACGGCGAGGAGTCCCTGGCCTTCGTCCGCACCCGGTACGCGCTGCCCGGCTCCGACCTGGACCGCACCAAGAACCAGCAGAAGTTCCTGTCGGCCCTGGCGAACCAGGTGGCGACCCCGGGAACGGTCCTGAACCCCTTCAAGCTCTACCCGACGATGGGCGCGGGCCTGGACTCGCTGATCGTCGACGAGGACATGGGCCTGTGGGACCTGGCGTCCATGTTCTGGGCGATGAAGGGCGTCAGCGGCGGTGACGGCACGTCGATGAACATGCCGATCTCGGGCAACTCCGCCAACGGCAACCTCCAGTGGGACACCGCGAAGGTGAAGAAGCTGGTGGAGGAGCTGAAGAACGACGAGACGGTGACCGTCTCGGCCAAGTAGCCCACCCAAGCACGAGCGAGGGCACCCCGGCCGGGGTGCCCTCGTCCGTCTGCCGGGCGGTGTCACATCGTGGCGCCGGCCATCGCGCGACAGGTCGCGGCGCAGCGGCGACACGCCTCGGCGCAGCGCATCATCTGCGGATCGTCCGGCATGGACATACACGCCTCCGCGCACATCTCGCACGCCTTGGCGCACATCGCGCACATCTCCGCCGACATCGGCGAGCGGCGCATCATCATGTCGGCGCACATGCGCGTGGTCTCGGCGCAGTCCATCAGCGCGCGCATGACCTGCATCTGGCCCTGGCCGCCCATCTGCATGACGGAGCTCATGGTCTCCTCGCAGACGGTGTGGCAGGTCATGCAGGCGTCGACGCAGTCCTGCATCTCCTTGGTCATGGCGGGCATGGTTCCGTGCTGGGTCATGACTCCTCCTGGGGACGCGGGAGCCCGGGCCGGGCCCCGTGCCCTTCCGTCCTACGCCCGCCCGGAGCGGGGCGCCATCGGGCGTTCGCCACCATTTCCCGACAGAAGCCGCACACAGTGCACACTTCCGTATTCCACCCGGTCCGCCGTCACGAGCCCGAACGAGTGAAGGGCGCCCGGAGTACCCGGACGCCCTTCTCCGTCAAGTCCCGTGGGGTTACGGCAGGTTGCGTGCCATCACGATCCGCTGGACCTGGTTCGTGCCCTCGTAGATCTGGGTGATCTTGGCGTCGCGCATCATGCGCTCCACCGGGTAGTCGCGGGTGTAGCCGTAGCCGCCGAGGAGCTGGACGGCGTCGGTGGTGACCTCCATGGCGACGTCGGAGGCGAAACACTTGGCCGCGGCGCCGAGGTAGGTGAGGTCGGCGTCGCCGCGCTCGGAGGCGGCGGCGGCCTGGTAGGTCAGGGCGCGGGCGGCCGAGATCTTCATGGCCATGTCGGCGAGCATGAACTGGATGCCCTGGAAGTCGGCGATGGGCTTGCCGAACTGCTTGCGCTCCTGGACGTAGCCCTTGGCGTAGTCGAGGGCGCCCTGGGCGATGCCGAGGGCCTGGGCGGCGATGGTGATGCGGGTGTGGTCCAGCGTCTTCATCGCGGTGGCGAAGCCGGTGCCCTCCTCGCCGATCATGCGGTCGGCGGGGATGCGGACGTTGTCGAGGTAGACCTCACGGGTCGGGGAGCCCTTGATGCCGAGCTTCTTCTCCGGAGCGCCGAAGGAGACGCCCTCGTCGCCCTTCTCGACCACGAAGGCCGAGATGCCCTTGGAGCGCTTGGCCGGGTCGGTGACCGCCATGACCGTGTAGAACTCGGAGACGCCCGCGTTGGTGATCCAGCGCTTGACGCCGTTGAGGACCCAGTGGTCGCCGTCGCGGACGGCCTTGGTCTTCATGCCGGCCGCGTCGGAGCCCGCGTCGGGCTCGGAGAGGCAGTAGGAGAACATGCCGTCGCCCTTGGCGAGCGGGGCCATGTACTTCTTCTTCAGCTCCTCGGAGCCGGAGAGGATGACCGGCAGGGAGCCGAGCTTGTTCACGGCCGGGATGAGGGAGGAGGACGCGCAGACGCGGGCCACCTCCTCGATCACGATGACCGTGGCGAGGGCGTCGGCGCCCGCGCCGCCGTACTCCTCGGGGACGTGCACGGCGTGCAGGTCGTTGGCCACGAGGGCGTCGTGCGCCTCCTGCGGGAAGCGCGCCTCCTCGTCCACCGCCGTGGCGTGCGGCGCGATCTTCGCCTCGGCCAGCGAGCGGATCGCGTCGCGGAGCATGTCGTGCTCCTCGGTCGGGCGGTACAGGTCGAAGTCAGCCGATCCGGCCAAGGTCTCTCACGCTCCAGGGACGCTCGTGTGGCAAGGGTGATGCCGACGCTAATTACCGTTAAGTAACTCAAATTTTAGAGGTCGCCCCTCAGGACTGATACGTGAGCTTGGCGACAGCGGGGAATCTGCCCGCCGGGCCCGTTGACTATGCTCGGGCGCGCACCGCCCGTCCTCACTCCTGGAGTCCCCCCATGGCCCTCAAGATCACCGTGATCGGCACCGGCTATCTCGGCGCCACGCACGCCGCGGCCATGGCCGAGCTCGGGTTCGAGGTGCTGGGTCTGGACGTGGTGCCCGAGAAGATCGAGATGCTGGGCCGCGGCGAGGTGCCGATGTTCGAGCCGGGCCTGGAGGACCTGCTGCGCAAGCACGTCGCCGGGATCGATGGCTCGACCGGGCGGCTGCGGTTCACGATGGACTGGGCGGAGGTCGCCGAGTTCGGCGACGTGCACTTCGTCTGCGTGAACACGCCGCAGAAGCACGGTGAGTACGCGTGCGACATGTCGTACGTCGACGCGGCGGTCGAGTCGCTCGCCAAGCATCTGAGCAAGCCGTGCCTGGTCGTCGGCAAGTCGACGGTGCCGGTGGGCAGCGCGGACCGCCTCGCGGCGCGGCTGCACGAACTGGCGCCCGGCGGCGGCGAGGTGGAGCTGGCCTGGAACCCGGAGTTCCTGCGGGAGGGCTTCGCCGTTCAGGACACGCTGCACCCGGACCGGATCGTGGTGGGGGTGCGCAGCGAGCGCGCGGAGAAGCTGCTGCGCGAGGTGTACGCGACGCCGATCGCGAACGGCTCCCCCTTCGTGGTGACGGACTTCCCGACGGCCGAGCTGGTGAAGACCTCGGCGAACTCGTTCCTCGCCACGAAGATCTCCTTCATCAACGCGATGGCGGAGGTGTGCGAGGCGGCCGGCGGCGATGTCGCGAAGCTCGCGGAGGCCATCGGGCACGACGACCGGATCGGCAAGAAGTTCCTGCGGGCCGGCATCGGGTTCGGCGGCGGCTGCCTGCCGAAGGACATCCGGGCGTTCATGGCGCGCGCGGGCGAGCTGGGCGCGGACCAGGCGCTGACGTTCCTGCGCGAGATCGACTCGATCAACATGCGCCAGCGCGGTCAGATGGTGGAGCTGGCCCGCGAGGCGCTGGGCGGCGGGCCGTTCCTCGGCAAGCGCGTCGCCGTGCTGGGCGCCACGTTCAAGCCCGACTCGGACGACGTGCGCGACTCGCCGGCGCTGAACGTGGCCGGGCAGATCCATCTGCAGGGCGGCCAGGTCACGGTGTACGACCCGAAGGGCATGGCGAACGCCCGGCGGCTGTTCCCGACGCTCGGGTACGCGGACACCGCGGTCGAGGCGGTGCGGGGTGCGGACGTGGTGCTGCATCTGACGGAGTGGCGGGAGTTCCGTGAGCTGGACCCGCGGGAGCTGGGCGAGGTGGCGGCGGCGCGTCTGATCCTGGACGGCCGCAACGCGCTGGACCCGGAGCTGTGGCGGGGCGCGGGCTGGACGTACCGGGCGATGGGCCGGCCGACCGCGTAGCCGCGCTTCTCGACGTCTTACGGAGGACGCCGTTTCGGCCGAGGCTCAGTCGGCCGAAACGGCGTCCTTGGCATTCTGCCGCACACCACCGCGCATTGCCGAATGAATCTTCAACAACCTTGTTAAAAGGTGGGCCGGGTGGCTCATTTCGCACGGTACCGGCGCATCTTGGCGCGCGACCCGCACACCTGCATGGAGCACCAGCGGCCGCGGCCCGCCGGGCTGCGGTCGTAGTACGCCCAGTGGCAGTCGGCCGCCTCGCAGGCCTTCAGGCGCGCCCAGGTGCCGTCCACGAGGCTCTGGGCGACGGCGGCGGCGACCCGGGAGGACAGGGACGCGGCACCGGCGGGGGTGAGCCGGGCCGAGCCGTCCGCGGGGTCGACGGCCACCACGAGGGGGGCGGCGGCCAGCAGGTCGCCGAGCGGGGTGACCGTGCGGTGCGGCGGGTGCCCGGCGTGGGCGAGGAGGGCCACGCGCAGGGACTCCCGCAGCTCGCGCCCGGCGGGCAGGTCCTGTTCGGCCAGCCCGAAACGCGCCCGGCCCTCGGCCGTGTCGAGCGCGTCGGCGCCGGACTCCAGGTCCACCGTGTTGACCAGGGCCTGGACCAGTTCCAGGGCGCCGGGCGCGGGCGATCTTTCACTCATGGCTGCCGCTTGTCTCCGTTTCTCGCATATCCCCTTGCGACGTTACCCCCTGTACGGGAACATGAGGTAACCCGGTTACCGGTTGACTCAGTCTGACGGTAACCCCGCCTGATAACCCCGAGGCTTCGAGGAGAAGATCATGGCCATCGCCGAAGTGGGCTCCGTCGTCCTGGACTGTCCCGACCCGCGCGCGCTCGCCGAGTTCTACGCCAAGGTGCTCGACGGCACGATCGTGGACGAGGGCGACTGGGTGGACCTGAAGGTGCCCGGCGGGCCGACGCTCGCCTTCCAGGCCGCCCCCGGCTACGTGCCGCCGCGCTGGCCCTCGCCGGAGCAGTCGCAGCAGTTCCATCTGGACCTGACGGTCCCGGACCTGGACACGGCCGAGAAGGCGGTGCTGGAGCTGGGCGCGACGCCGCTGGAGACCGACGACCGCGAGCGGACCTTCCGGGTTTACGCGGACCCGGCGGGGCACCCGTTCTGCCTCTGCGCCTGCTGACGAGGAGGACCCCCATGGCACCCGCGGCGCGTCTGCGTTCCGTCGTCGTCGACTGCCCGGACCCGCGCGCCCTGGCCCGCTTCTACGCGGGCGTCGGCGGCGGGACCCCCGAGGACGAGGACCCGGACTGGGTCGTGCTGCGGCTCCCGGACGGGCCCCGGCTGGCCTTCCAGCGGGCGCCCGGGTACGCCCCGCCGGACTGGCCGCGGGCCGACCACGACTCGCAGCAGTTCCACCTCGACTTCGACGCCGGGTCCACCTGGGAGGAGGTCGACCTGGCGCAGGAGAAGGTGCTGAAGCTGGGGGCGCGGCTGCTCCGGGCGCAGGACGAGGAGGGCTTCCGGGTGTACGCCGACCCGGTGGGCCATCCGTTCTGCCTGTGCCGGATCGACGAGGGCTGAGCCGGGCTGCGGTCAGCCGTCCAGGTCGGTGATCGTGGCCGTCGAGGGTGCGCGGCGGCGCTGCGCCTCGCGGGCGGCGAAGTCGGCCTCGCGCAGCACCCGCTGGACGTTCCCCCAGGTCAGCTGGGCGATGTCGGTCTCGGACCAGTCGCGGCGCAGCAGCTCGGCGACGAGCCGCGGGTAGCCGGAGACGTCGGCCAGGTCCTGGGGGTGGGCGCTGCCGGTGTCGTAGGTGCCGGACAGGCCGACGCAGTCCGCCCCGGCCAGCGCGCGCACATGGTCGAGGTGGTCGGCGACGTCCCGGACGGACGGGCCGGTCTGCTCGGCGGTGAGCGGCACCATGCACAGCCCCTTGGCGGCGCCGAGCGCGGTCAGCAGGTCGTCGGGGAGGTTGGCGGGGTGCGGGCGCAGGGCGCGGGCCGCCGAGCGGGTGCACAGCACCGGCGCCTTGGAGACCGCGCAGGCCCGGCGGACGGTGTCGGGGCCGGCGCCGGAGAGGTCGGCCAGCACACCGAGCCGGTTCATCTCGCGCAGCACCTCCTCGCCGAACCGGGTGAGTCCCGTCTCGCCGGCCCAGGACACCCCGGTGAGCGTCAGGGCGCGCAGCCCGAGGCCGTGCAGGCAGCGCAGGATGCCGAGCGAGTCGCCGAGGGCGACGGCCGCGGCGGGCCCGGGCAGGACGGCGGTACGGCCGCTGTGCCGGACGTCGGTGACCGGGCCGGGCGCGCCGGCCAGGCGCAGACCGTCCGGGTGGGCGCGGACGACGGTCCTGACGAGGTCGAGCTGGTCCAGGGTGGCGCCGACGGCCCGGTCGCCGGTCATGCCGTCCGGCAGGTGCAGCGCCCAGAAGAGCGCCCCGACGCGGCCCTCGCGCAGCCGCGGCACATCGGTGTCGACGGCGCTCTCGCCGAGTTCCAGGTCGAACCAGGACAGGGGGCGCAGCGCCCGGGACAGGCCGCTGTGGCCGTCGGCGACGGGGTGGGCGTCGAGCAGGGCGCGGGCTCGTGCGAGCAGGTCGGCCGCCGCGGGCTCCCGGGCGGGTCCGGGGTGTTCCCCGATGACCGGCGCGGGCAGATCGTCCGTCGCGCCGCCCTCGGCCCCGGCGTCGTACTTGAGCTCTGCCATGGCGGTCTCCGTACGGGATCGGCGGTGCTGATCAGCGGTACGGTTCACCGTCGCACGGGGGCGCGGGCGCTTCTCGGTGGGTGGGGCGTTCGGGGGTAGGCGGGACACGGCCGGCCCGCCCACCCCCCGGGTCAGGCGTCCAGCTCCGCGAGGGTGGCGTTGGACGGTCCGCGGGTGGCCTGCAGGTCGCGGGCCACGTCCTCGGCGGCGCCGAGCACCCGGACGGCGTTGCGCCAGGTCAGCTTGGCCAGGTCGGTCCTCGACCAGCCGCGGTCCAGCAGCTCGGCGATCAGGTTCGGGTAGCCGGTGACGTCGTTCAGGCCCTCGGGCGTGAACGCGGTGCCGTCGTAGTCGCCGCCGATGCCGAGGTGGTCGATCCCGGCGACCTCGCGCATGTGGTCGAGGTGGTCGGCGACCGTGGCCACGGTGGCGACCGGGCGCGGGTTGCTCTCCTCGAAGGCGCGGTGCACCTTCATCGCCTCGGCGGTGGTGTCGAGGTGGTGGAAGCCGTGCGCCCGCATGTTCTCGTCCGCGGCGGCGGTCCAGTCGACGGCCGCCTGGAGGACGAACTTCGGCACGAACGTGACCATCGCGACGCCGCCGTTGGCGGGGAGCCGTTCCAGCACGTCGTCGGGGATGTTGCGCGGGTGGTCGCAGACCGCGCGGGACGAGGAGTGGGAGAAGATCACCGGGGCGGCGGTGGTGTCGAGCGCGTCGCGCATCGTCGTGGCCGCCACGTGCGAGAGGTCGACCAGCATGCCCTCGCGGTTCATCTCCCGCACGACCTCGCGCCCGAAGGCGGACAGGCCGCCCACGCCGGGCTCGTCGGTCGCCGAGTCGGCCCAGGCGATGTTGTCGTTGTGCGTGAGCGTCATGTAGCGGACGCCGAGGGCGTACAGCGCCCGCAGCGTGGCCAGGGACTCCGCGATCGAGTGGCCGCCCTCGGCCCCCATCAGGGAGGCGATACGGCCCTCGGCGCGGGCCGCCTCCATGTCGGCGGCCGTCAGCGCCGGGCGCAGGTCGGCGGGATGGCGGGCCAGCAGCTGCCGTACGCAGTCGATCTGCTCCAGCGTGGCGCTGACCGCCTGGTCGCCGGCGTAGTCCGAGCGGACGTACACCGACCAGAACTGGGCGCCCACACCGCCCGCGCGCAGCCGCGGGATGTCGGTGTGCAGGTGGGCGCTCTGGTCGGCGGCTATGTCGCGGGCGGCGATGTCGTAGCGGACCTGTTCGCGCAGGGCCCAGGGCAGGTCGTTGTGGCCGTCGACGACCGGGAACTCGCGCAGCAGGTCCCGGGCGGTCTCCAGGGAGGTCATCGGCGTCACTTCCCGGCGCCGAAGCCGAAGCCGGCCGCGCCCTCGACCTTGGACCGCAGCCGCTTGCCCTTCTCGGTCGCCTGGTCGTTCAGCTCCTGCTGGAACTCGCTCATCCGCTGGAGCAGTTCCTCGTCGTGCGTGGCGAGGATGCGGGCGGCGAGCAGGCCGGCGTTGCGGGCGCCGGCGACGGAGACGGTGGCGACGGGCACACCGGCCGGCATCTGCACGATGGACAGCAGGGAGTCCATGCCGTCGAGGTACTTCAGCGGGACGGGGACGCCGATGACGGGCAGCGGGGTGACGGACGCGAGCATGCCCGGCAGATGGGCGGCGCCGCCCGCCCCGGCGATGATCACCTTCAGCCCGCGCTCGGCCGCCTGCTCACCGTAGGTGATCATCTCGCGGGGCATGCGGTGCGCGGAGACGACGTCGACCTCGTACGCGATCTCGAACTCGTCGAGGGCCTTGGCGGCGGCCTCCATGACGGGCCAGTCACTGTCCGACCCCATGACGATGCCAACAACAGGGCTCATTCGGTGATCGTGCCTCTCAGGTAGCCGGCAGCGTGACGGGCGCGCTCCAGCACGTCGTCGAGGTCGTCGCCGTAGGTGTTCACGTGACCGACCTTGCGGCCGGGCTTCACGTCCTTGCCGTACATGTGGATCTTGAGCTGGGGGTCGCGGGCCATGCAGTGCAGGTACGCCGAGTACATGTCCGGGTAGTCGCCGCCGAGGACGTTGACCATGACGGTCCACTTCGCGCGGGGGCGCGGGTCGCCGAGCGGGAGGTCCAGGACGGCCCGGACGTGATTGGCGAACTGGCTGGTGATCGCGCCGTCCTGG
The DNA here is from genome assembly GCF_001509795.1 of Streptomyces sp. NRRL WC-3605. Taxonomy (GTDB): domain Bacteria; phylum Actinomycetota; class Actinomycetes; order Streptomycetales; family Streptomycetaceae; genus Streptomyces; species Streptomyces viridochromogenes. The sequence continues at coordinate 48,764 of NZ_LLZN01000038.1, forward strand.
CTCCAGTGACCGGAGTTGTGCGGGCGCATCGCCAGCTCGTTGACGAGGATGCGGCCGTCGCGGGTCTGGAACAGCTCGACGGCGAGGTGCCCGACGACGCCGAGCTCCTTCGCGATCCGCAGCGCCATCTCCTCGGCCCGCAGGGCGAGGGCCTCGTCCAGGTCAGGGGCCGGGGCGATCACGGTGTCGCAGACGCCGTTCACCTGCTGCGACTCGACGACCGGGTAGGCGACGGCCTGACCGTGCGGGGAGCGCACGACGTTGGCGGCGAGCTCGCGGACGTAGTCGACCTTCTCCTCGGCGAGGACCGGGACGCCGGCGCGGAACGGCTCGGCGGCCTCCTCGGCGGAGTCGACGACCCAGACGCCCTTGCCGTCGTAGCCGCCGCGGACCGTCTTCAGGACGACCGGGAAGCCGTCCCCCTCGGCGGCGAACGCGGCGACGTCCTGCGGGTCGCTCACGATGCGGTGCCGGGGGCAGGGCACCCCGATCGCATCGAGCCTCGCCCGCATCACGCCCTTGTCCTGGGCGTGCACGAGCGCGTCGGGGCCGGGGCGCACGGGGATGCCGTCCGCCTCCAGGGCCCTGAGGTGCTCGGTGGGTACATGTTCGTGATCGAAGGTGATCACATCGCACCCTTGCGCGAACGCGCGCAGCGTGTCCAGGTCGCGGTAGTCGCCTACGACGACATCACCGACGACCTGCGCCGCGGAATCCTGAGGAGTGTCACTGAGGAGCTTGAACCTGATGCCGAGCGGAATGCCCGCCTCGTGTGTCATACGAGCGAGCTGACCCCCGCCGACCATGCCGACTACCGGAAACGTCACGCCCCTAGAGTATCGGCCGCGCGGCGGCACCCCTCTTACCGGACTTTTCCAGGGCTCTTCCCGACCCGGGACGTCACGCGCGGGCGATCACCGAGGGGGGTGGATAGCATGGGTGGGTTGACGACCACCGACCGACAGGAGCCTTCACGACCATGGAACGTGGTTCCTCGGGGCTTCAGGAGGCGCCTGCGGCGCGCACTACGGTGCGGCAGCGCCTCGACCGGCTGGCCCGCGAGGTCGCCAAGTTCGGCGCGGTGGGCGGGGCGGGGCTGCTGGTCAACCTGCTCGTGTTCAACCTGGTACGGCAGGTCACCGATCTGCCGGTGGTGCGGGCGAGCGTCATCGCGACCGTCATCGCGATCATCTTCAACTACATCGGCTTCCGGTACTTCACCTACCGCGACCGCGACAAGAGCCGGCGCACCAAGGAGATGACCCTCTTCCTGCTGTTCAGCGTCGCGGGCCTGGTCATCGAGAACGGGGTGCTCTACACGGCGACCTACGGGTTCGGCTGGGACAGCCCGCTGCAGAGCAACATCTTCAAGTTCCTCGGCATCGGCATCGCGACGCTGTTCCGCTTCTGGTCGTACCGCACGTGGGTGTTCCGTGCGCTGCCGGTGCAGAAGGACCCCGTGGCCGGCGGGGAACCGCGCCCGGAGTCCCGCTCGGGCTCGGACGAGACCTCCTCCCGCCAGCACGTGAGCTGAGAGCGCGCACTGCCTAGCGGACCGTGCGCTCGGTGTCCCCGGAGGTCTTCTTCGGTGGGGCCGTGCGGGACAGGAACAGGGCGAAGACCGGCGGGTTCGTCTGCAGCATCTCCAGCCGCCCCCCGTCCGCCTCGGCGAGGTCGCGGGCGACCGCCAGGCCGATCCCGGTGGAGTTGCGGCCGCTGATGGCGCGCTCGAAGATCCGGGCCCCCAGGTCGGCCGGGATGCCGGGCCCCTCGTCCGTGACCTCGATGACCGCCTGGTTGCCGGTGACGCGGGTGCGCAGCGCCACCGTCCCGCCGCCGTGCATGAGCGAGTTCTCGATCAGGGCGGCCAGCACCTGCGCGACCGCCCCGGGGGTGCCGACCGCCGTCAGGTGCCGTTTGCCCGAGCTGACGATGGCCCGCCCCGCGCTGCGGTACGCCGGGCGCCACTCCGCGAGCTGCTGCTGGATCACCTCGTCGAGGTCGAAGGTGACCGCGGAGCCGCTGCGGGGGTCGCGGGAGTTGGTCAGCAGCCGCTCCACCACGTCCGTCAGGCGCTCCACCTGTGCCAGCGCGATGGTCGCCTCCTCCTTCACCGTGTCGGGGTCGTCGGTGAGGGTGATCTCCTCCAGCCGCATGGACAGCGCGGTCAGCGGCGTGCGCAGCTGGTGCGAGGCGTCGGCGGCCAGCCGCCGCTCCGCGGTCAGCATCCGCGCGATGCGCTCGGCGGAGGAGTCCAGCACGTCGGCCACCCGGTCCAGCTCGGGCACGCCGTAGCGCTTGTGGCGGGGGCGGGGGTCGCCCGAGCCGAGCCGTTCCGCCGTCTCGGCGAGGTCGGTGAGCGGTGAGGCCAGCCGGCTGGCCTGGCGCACCGCGAGCAGGACGGCCGCGATCACCGCGAGCAGGGCCACCGCGGCGATGATCAGCAGCGTCCGGCCGACCTCGCGGGTCACCGACGAGCGCGGCTCCAGCACGGTGACCGACTCGCCCTCCTCGCCCCGCTCGCGCGCGCTGATGACGTCGCCGCCGGGCCGGTCGCCGACCTCGATCACGGGCTTGCCGGGGATGCGGATCTCGGCGTAGCGGTCGCCCTGGATCTGGTCGCGCAGCACGGCGGCGTCGACGGTCTCGTCGCCGAGCAGCCGGCTGTCGACGATGCTGGCGAGCCGCACCGCCTCGGTGTCCACCCGCTCCTGCGCGGTGTTGCTGATCGTCCGGGTCTCGACGATGACCAGCGACACCCCGAACACGGCGATCACGACGAGGACGACGGCAAGGGTGGACTGGATCAGTCGGCGGCGCATGGCGTGTTACTCACCTGTCGGGCTCGGGAACCGGTGCGGGCCCGCGGCTCAGCTCTTCTCGAAGCGGAAACCCACGCCCCGCACCGTCGCGATGTAGCGGGGGTTCGCCGCGTCGTCGCCCAACTTCTTACGCAGCCAGGAGATGTGCATGTCGAGGGTCTTGGTCGAGGACCACCAGGTGGTGTCCCAGACCTCGCGCATCAGCTGGTCGCGGGTGACCACCCGGCCCGCGTCGCGCACCAGCACCCGCAGCAGGTCGAACTCCTTGGCGGTGAGCTGGAGTTCCTCGTCGCCCATCCAGGCGCGGTGCGACTCGACGTCGATCCGCACGCCGTGCGTGGCGGGCGGCTGCTGGGGCTCGGCGGAGCCGCGCCGCAGCAGGGCCCGGACGCGCGCGAGCAGTTCGGCGAGCCGGAACGGCTTGGTGACGTAGTCGTCGGCGCCCGCGTCGAGACCCACGACGGTGTCGACCTCGTCGGCGCGCGCGGTCAGGATCAGGATGGGCACGGCGTGACCGTCGGCCCGCAGCCGGCGGGCCACCTCGAGGCCGTCCATGCCGGGCAGCCCGAGATCCAGCACGACGAGGTCGATGCCGCCCTGCATTCCGGCGTCGAGGGCGGTGGGCCCGTCCTCGCGGACCTCGACCTCGTACCCTTCCCGGCGCAGTGCGCGGGCCAGCGGCTCCGAAATGGACGCGTCGTCCTCGGCGAGCAGTACTCGGGTCATGAGCTGATGGTAGTCCGCCCGCATCGGGCGCCGGGGTGGGATCGGCCCCTTGGTTCTTACCGTCCTCCGTCGCTCTTCTTACCTTCTTCGGGAGTGGTACAGACCATACGTGGAAGGTGCGACCCTGGAGGGGCCTTCGAATAGGTGTGCACGGTTGCGTCCAAACCTGTGATTCGCGTCTCAAGCCCTTCCATATGGGGCGGTGTCGTGACGTATGGTGAATCTACGCCTGTAGCACTGCGGGGACCTCCGGCCACTTGACGCCGGGGGTCTCTCTTGCGTAGGGGCCGTTCCCGGCCCCGTGCAGCAATGACCTGTGGCCGGGCCTCCGATGGCGGGGGCGTGGATCCCGACGGTCGCCGTCTTCCGCTCCTCATCCGGACGGACTCCCCCAGGGCGTGGGGGCGACGGTCTCGTCCGTCGGTGCCGGCCGCCCCCCCACCGGGCGCGTGACCGCTCCATGTCGCATGCGCGTCCCGACAGCAAGGAACGACCATGGCGTCCAGCCTGACGAAGGACTCGGCCCCCACCGGAATCCCCGGTTCCGATCGCACCTTCTTCGGCCACCCCCGCGGCCTGGCCACTCTCTTCATGACCGAGATGTGGGAGCGTTTCTCCTACTACGGCATGAGGGCTCTGCTCCCGCTGTACCTCGTCGCTCCGGCCGGCCTCGGCCTCAGTGCCACCACGGCCACGGCGATCTACTCGGTCTACCTCTCGCTCGTCTACCTGCTCGCCCTGCCCGGCGGCTGGTTCGCCGACCGCGTGCTCGGCCCGCGCAAGACGGTGGCCGTGGCCGGTGCCGTCATCATGCTCGGCCACCTGACGCTGGCCCTCCCCTGGTCCGGCAGCTTCTTCGCCGGCCTCGGCCTGGTGGCGATCGGGTCCGGCCTGCTGAAGGCCAACATCTCGACGATGGTCGGCCACCTCTACAACGGCCCGGAGGACCCGCGCCGCGACGGTGGCTTCACGATCTTCTACATCGGGATCAACCTGGGCGCCTTCGCCGCCCCTCTGGTCATCGGCACCATCGGTGAGAACGTCAACTGGCACCTGGGCTTCGCGCTCGCCGCGCTGGGCATGGCGCTGGGTCTCGCCCAGTTCCTGCTGGGCAGCCGCCACCTGAGCGCCAAGTCGGACGTCGTCCCCACGCCGCTGACCGCCGAGCAGAAGGCCGCGACCCTGCGCAAGGCGTTCTTCTGGGCCGCCGTCGCCGCGGTGTTCTACGCGATCGTCGGCTTCTCCGGCGTCTACACGCTGAACTGGCTGCTCGTCCCGATCACCGTCGCCGGTCTGGTCATCCCGGTCATGGTCATCGGCCGGATGAAGCGCGACAAGCAGCTCGACCGCGGCGAGCAGTCCAAGCTGACCGCGTACATCTGGTTCTTCGTCGCCGCCGCCGTGTTCTGGATGATCTACGACCAGGGTGGCTCGACCGTCTCCCTGTTCGCCGAGTCCTCGGCCGACAACTCGGTCTTCGGCTGGGAGTTCCCGGTCTCCTGGTACCAGTCGGTCAACCCGGTCATGATCATGGCGCTGGCGCCGGTCTTCGCCTGGCTGTGGCTCGCGCTGGCCAAGCGCGGCAAGGAGCCGAGCACCGCGTCGAAGTTCGCCATGGGCCTGATCCTGGTCGGCGCGTCCTTCTTCCTCTTCCTGGCCCCGCTGTCGATCGCCGACGGCGGCCACAAGGCGGCCGCGCTGTGGCTGGCGGCGATCTACTTCGTGCAGACCGTCGGTGAGCTGATGCTGTCCCCGGTCGGCCTGTCGGTCACCACGAAGATGGCCCCGGCCAAGTACGCCTCCCAGATGATGGGTGTCTGGTTCCTGGCCGTCACCGCGGGTGACGCCACCACCGGTCTGCTCTCCATCGCGGGCGTCGACCTGAACAAGACGGGCATCGTCACGCTGGAGGCCACGCTCGCCGTGGTCGCCGGGTTCGCGGTCTGGATGTACCGCAAGAAGGTCAAGGAGCTCATGGGCAGCGTCAACTGACGCCCGTCCCCGAGTCCGCCCGGAGGGCCACCGCACGCCACGCGCGCGGTGGCCCTCCGGCGTTCCCGGACGCGGCGGCTCAGCGCGGGCGCCCCGGCAGGAACGTGAACACCGCGCCGCCCAGCAGCAGGAGGGTTCCCCCCACCAGCCCGAGCGCCTTCAGGCTGCCGCGGTCGTCAGCGCCGGTCGCCGCGAGGCCGCCGGACACGGCGGAGGAGCCTCCCGCCGCTCCCCCCGCGGCGCCTCCGCCCGCTGCGCCCCCGGCCGCGCCGCCGCCGGAGGCGCCGCCCTCCTGCTCCGTGGTGTCCAGGGTCAGGGAGACCAGGGACTTCTCCGGGGTGCAGGTCGTCGTCGTGCCGAGGGCCTCGACCGTGAGCACGCCCGGCGCCAGCGTCGAGCGCCCGCTCGCGCCCGGCCGGTACGTGCCCGTCAGGTCGGGGATCCCGATCGGGTCGCCCGCCTTGATGGCCTCGGCGTTCGCGGGCCCCTCCACATGCACCGTGCCCCGGTCGGCGCCGCCGAGGACCACCTCCATCGACGGCTTCACCGAGCCCTTCGGGATGTCGGCGGGGCTGTCCATCACGGAGCCGCGGAACCGGACGGTGAGGGCGAAGCTCCCGCCGTCGCGCGTGGCGTCGACACGGACCGGCGAGGTGGCGTTCCGGTCCCCGATCGGCGTCTTGCAGGCATAGGGGACCTGGACCTCCTCGCCGGTGACGGCGTCCTGCCCTCCGTCGTCGCCGGGTTCGCTCCCACTCGGCGAAGGAGACGAGGTCGGCGGGTCCGTCGGGGTGGCGGTCGGCCCGGTCGGCTCGTCCGTGGGCTCCCCGCCCGTCGTACCGCCCGGGTCCCCGCCGCCGTCGGTCACCGTGATCGTCGCAGCGGGCCGCACGGGCTCCTTCGGCGTGCACACGGTGTCCGTCGAGATCGGCCTGTTGACGTTGATGGTGTACGCGTCCGGGGTCAGGGTGACCTCGCCGGGCGACGTGAGCTTCAGCGTGCCCTTCATCGTGGACAGCTTCATCTCGCCGCCCTTGGGGATCGGCGGGTTCTCCCGGGGGCCCCGCAGGACGACGTCCGCCGTCTGCGCGCCGGCCGCCTTGAGGGTGCCGGTCGGCTGGACGGTGTCCTCGGCCAGGTCGAGGATGTCCGGGTTCTTCGACGCGGCCCGGACGAACGTCCAGACGATCTCGACCTCGTCGCCGGTCCTGGCCTGCGCGGGAGCGTCGACCGCCACGGTCGTGGTGCCCTGGACCGGCGGCAGCCCGGAGATCGGGGGCGGCACGCACTCGGTCGCGTACGACACCTCGGCCGCCTGCGCCGGAGCGGCGGACACGCCCAGCAGCAGCCCGGCGCCGCCGAGCATCAGGGCGGCGCCGGCCGCGCCCGCTCTTCGGGTCCTGGGGGTGGTGGCTCTCCTGGGCTCGCTCACGGGGGTCCCTTCCTGGTGGGGGTCGCAGGACGCGGGGGGCTGTCGGCAGGCGGTGCGCCCGGATCGCGGTCCGGGGTGAACCAGGGCAGGGACGAGGCCGGGCGCGAGGAGTGCCGTGCCCGCGCGGCGGGCCGCAGCCCGGGAAGACGCAGGGCCGGTCCGGGCAGGCGCATCCGGGGCCGGCGGCGGGCGGTCCGCCGGGGCCGGACCCGGTCCACGACCGCCATCCCGGCGCGGAAGACCGCGGCCGGCACGACCACCGCCGCCAGCGACCAGAACAGGGTCACGCCCCACGGGCGGCCCACGTCCCAGGGCTGCTCGGCCAGCACCCGTCCGCCGTACCTCAGGGACACCGTGTAGGCGCCGTGCGCCCCGGCGGCGAGCTCCACGGGCAGTTCGACACGAGCCTTCGCGCCGGGCCGGAGCGTGCCGCGCCACCGCTGCTCCTCCCACTGCGGGGCGAACACCCCGTGGGAGGTCCCCACCTGGAATACCGGGTCGCGCACCGGTGAGGTGCCCACGTTGCCGACGGTGAGGACGAGCGTGCGTCTCGGCGGCGCGCCGAACCAGGTGAGCAGGCCGTCCGAGCCGTCCAGCCGGGTGTCAGTGAGCACGGACAGGCGTCCGCCCAGCGGTTCGGCGGGCAGCGGCTCCACGGCGTGCCCGGCGACCTGGAGGACGGCGTCGGCCTCGGCCCTCGGCCCGGTCGCCGTCGCCACGTGCACGACACAGGGGCACGGCACCGGCGGCTCGGCCACCGGCAGCTTCCGCCGGAAGCGCCCCTCGGCGTCCGTCGTCACGGCCCGGCCGTCGGCGTTGGCACAGGAGTCGGTGCCGCCGCGCACCCCGGTCGTCGGGACGGCCTGCCCGCACACGAGAAGCATCAGCAGGGCCCGGGGCCGCCAGCCGCTGCCGCTGACGGTGACCGAACCGCCCGTACCCGCCTGGGAGGCGGACAGCCGCACCGTGGGCCGGTCCACCGCCGCCGCCGTCCCCGCCACGGGGGGCAGCAGCAGCAGCGCGAGCACCGCCACCAGCACCGCCCACCGCACCCCGCCCTTCATGCGCCCGCTCCCCCCGACCCGCCCCGCCTCAGCGGCCCGCGCCGCCACCGCCGTACGGCCATCAGGCCGGCCCACGCCGCCGGCCCCCCGCCGTTCCCGTCACCGGGCCCCAGGGCACGAAGCGGGCCGACGCGACGGACGTGGCGCCCGACGCCGTCACCGGAGGGCGCGGCCGACCAGGGCGTGTCGGCGGCGGCCGGCGGGGTGGCCGCCGCCGGCGCGAGCAGGGGCAGGGGCAGGGACCGGCACAGGACGCGGACGGCTGACGGCATCGGTGGCTCCGGCGTCTGGGGCGAGCGGTCAGCGGGCGGCGGGCCGGTGCCGCCGCGTCAGCCACAGCGCGCCCGCCGCGCCCGCCAGCAGGACCGTGCCGCCGAGCGTGCCGAGGGCGATCGCGGACTCCTCGGGCCCGGTGCGCGGCAGCCCGGCCGCCCGGCCGCCGCCCGAGGTGGCGGTGCCGCCGGTTCCCCCGCCGCTCGCTCCCCCGCCGCCCGCCGCCGTCACGTCGAGGGTGAGCGAGGGCCCGGGATCGTTGGTGGGCGTGCAGGTCGTCGTCGTGCCGAGCGCCTTGATGGTGAGCACGCCCGCGGTGAAGGTGACCTTGCCGCTCCTGCCCGGCGTGTAAGTGCCCGTCAGGTCACTGACCCTGATGGGGGTGTCGGCCGGTATCGCATCCTGGTTGGACGGGCCGGTCACCTTCAGGGTGCCGCTGTCCGCTCCGCCCAGCTCGATGGTGGCGCTCGGGCTCATCGCGCCCTTGCCGAGCTCGACCGGGCTGGACGAGACGCCCTTCTGCCACGACATCGTGATCTTGTAACCGGTGCCGCCGCGGACGCCCTTGATGTCGATGGGCGAGACGGCGCTCTTGTCGCCGATCGGCGTCTTGCAGGCGTAGTCGACGTCGACGACCTCGGCCCGGGCCGCGGGGGCGGTCAGCAGCACCGCCGAACCGGCCAGGGCCGCGGCCGTCGCGAGCGCGGCGGTTCGCTTCTGCTTCGACACGGTCCCCTCATTCCTGACGGTGTATCAGATCGGCCGTCAAGGTACGCCCGGGGCCTCGAGGAAGGAAGAGACGGCGCACGCCGGACTTGTGGCGATCGTGAGCGCGTTGGATGGAGGGGTGACACCCCGGGGACCCCGGGAACACGGGACGGACGGGCACGGAAGACGGACGGGCACGGAAGACGGACGAGCCAGGAACGCCGGGCGGGGAACGCAGAGCGGCCGGGGACGCGCGGCGAACGGGCCAGGCCCCGCGAACGAAAAGGCCACGGGAAAACCGATTCTCCCCGCGGCCGGACGGGTCAGGCCGGTGCGCCCAGCTCCGCCCACACGGTCTTCCCGGCCTGCCCGGGCGTACGGACGACGCCCCAGTCCAGGCACAGGCGCTGCACGATGAACATGCCGTGGCCGCCGGGGCGGCCCGCGCGATGCGGCGTACGGGGGGCGGGCTGACCGGTGCCCTTGTCGGACACCTCGACCCGGATGACCTTGTTGTCGTAGGCGATCAGCAGCGCGTCGGGGCCCTCGGCGTGCAGGCAGGCGTTGGTGACGAGCTCGGAGACCACCAGCAGCACGTCCTCGGCGGCGGCCCGCCGGTCGGCGGAGGCCGCCGGCAGCCAGCCCCACGCGTACAGCGCCTGGCGGGCGAAGTCACGGGCGAGCGGGACGACGCCGCTCTGGTCCGCGAAGTCCAGCGTGCGGACCTGACGCCCCGCGGTCTGCTGCGCGGGCTCCACGGACGCCAGGGACGCCCCGGAGCCCCCCGCGGACGCCTCCGCGGCCGGTGACCCCCCCGAGGCGTGGTCCGGTGCCGGAGCGGCGGCCCCGGACACCCCGGAAGCGCCGCTGGGCTCTGGGCCGCGGTCGCCCGGCGAGAAAGGCCGGGTGGTGCTCATCAGCGCTTCACCTCACCGATTCACCAGTTCATCGTTCAACTCTTCAACGGTCTGTACGCAGAGTCAGTACACCAGTACACGATCCGTGCCCGGTGTGCCGGTCACGGCCCTCGCCGGTGGCCGACGTCACAGCCGACGGTTCCAGGATGTCTCCTGCCCGACCCGGGCGGAGGAACACCCCTTCTCTTCGGCCGAATCATGTGACGTCCGTTGCGAGGGCGACACACGAGGTCAGCCGGAGCCGGCGGTCCCGTCGGCGAGGGCGTCCTCGAGGGTGTCGTGGACCGTGAAGACGGCCTCGGCGCCCGTGATCTCGAACACGCGCGCGACGACGGGCTGCATTCCGGCCAGGTGGACTCCGCCACCGGCCGCCTCCGCCTTCAGACGCGCCCCGAGCAGCACGTTCAGCCCCGTCGAGTCGCAGAACTCCAGCCGGGAACAGTCGACCACCAGTCGGCTGAAACCCTTCGTGAGGCACTCCTCGAGTGGCTCACGCAACAGATCTGCGGTGTGGTGGTCCAACTCACCCACCGGGGTCACGACGGCGCTGGAGCCCTCTTCGCGAACCTCCACCAGAAGTCGGCCAGACTGTGCGCTGCCGACCGTCCCGCGGTCCATGCCGTCTCTCACTCCCGACGTCGTGGCTGCTGACTGACGCTGACGAACACTACGCCTTCCCTACGCCCTCCAACACCCGAACATCCACCCACAAACGGACATTTCGGAACAGAGCGCACTTGCGGTGGGCTCCGGAAAGCCGATAGGGCTAGTAGAGACACGCAACCGACTCGGCCGGCTTTGGAGGCGCCGCACACCGCAGTGCACGCAAAGGCTTCGGCAGCCATATGCCGAGAACGATGGAGGACATCATGTCACCCCGGCTCGACGCATCGCATACCCCCGTCGCGACGTCGGCATCCCGACCGGAACATCTGGATCCCATCGAGCGCGGCGGCGTATCCGCCGAACTGGCCCTCGGCCAGGACTTCGCTCAGGACCTCGCCCACGACGACGTACTCGCCGGGCTTCCGGAGATCCCGCCGTACGACGAGGTGGGGCCGGTGGACGCGCGGGCCCTGTCCAAGACCCTCTTCGAGCGGCTGGAGTCGCTGGAGGAAGGCACGCACGACTACTCGTACGTCCGCAACACGCTCGTCGAACTCAACCTCGCCCTGGTCAAGTTCGCCGCCTCCCGCTTCCGCTCGCGCAGCGAGCCGATGGAGGACATCATCCAGGTCGGCACGATCGGCCTGATCAAGGCGATCGACCGGTTCGAGCTCAGCCGCGGAGTGGAGTTCCCCACCTTCGCGATGCCGACCATCATCGGCGAGATCAAGCGCTTCTTCCGGGACACCTCGTGGTCCGTGCGCGTGCCGCGCCGCCTGCAGGAGCTCCGGCTCGACCTGGCCAAGGCCGGCGACGAACTCGCCCAGAAGCTCGACCGCGCCCCCACGGTGGCCGAGCTCGCCGAACGCCTCGGTCTCACCCGTGACGAGGTCGTCGAGGGCATGGCCGCGTCGAACGCCTACACCGCCTCCTCGCTGGACGCCCAGCCCGAGGAGGACGACGCCGAGGGCGCGCTGGCCGACCGGATCGGCTACGAGGACAACGGCATCGAGGGCATCGAGTACGTCGCCTCCCTCAAGCCGCTCATCGCCGAACTCCCGCCGCGCGACCGCAAGATCCTGTCCCTGCGGTTCGTCGCCGGCATGACCCAGTCGGAGATCGGCGAGGAACTCGGCATCTCCCAGATGCATGTCTCGCGCCTGCTGTCGCGGACCCTGGTCCGGCTCAGAAAGGGCCTGACGATCGAGGAGTGACGGGCCGCCGGAGCCGACGACACGCCTCCGGACCCCCGGGACTGTGCCCGGTGCCCCGCCGAAACGAGTCGGCCGGGCACCGGGCACAGTGCTGCTGTGCGGGTCACGTGGCGACCGCGGGGGTTACCGACAGAAACCCTTTCCCCAGGGCTCCCCTTCCTCCACTATGAGCCGTCATACCCGCCGGTAGCCCGTGCTCCGCGCGGGTCGCACGGCTGCGAGGAGGCGGCGGGATGACTGGGGCCGACGGCACAGGCCACGACCGCGGGGACACCGGTCCCGGGATCCACGCGGACACCTCCGACGCACGGCTGACCGAACTGCTGCGCGGTCACACGACCACGGCGTACCCCGCGCTCCAGGAGCTGCGCGCCCGGCACCTCCCGCACGTCCTCGCCTACGCCCGGCTGTGCGCCCCCGACGACGCCCTGGCCCGTCAACTGGCCGCCGGGGCCGTCACGTCGGCGGCCCGCCGGGCCGCGCGCGGCCTCGACCCCGGCCTGCCCTGGCGGCACCACCTCCTGCTCCTCACCGCCCGGACGGCCGGGACCTGGGCGACGGACGAACGGGCGGCCGGCCTCGACCCCGCCCTGCTGCTCCTGCTGCGCACGACCGGCCCCGACGGGCCGCTCCCGCCCATGCTCACCGCCTTCCAGGCCCTGCCGGACCGCGCCCAGGGCCTGGTCTGGTACGGGATCGTGGAGGGCGAGCCGCCCGAGCGCACGGCGGCCCTGCTCGGCCTCACCCGCGAGGACGTCGCGTACGGCACCGGCCCGGCACTCCAGCAGCTCGCCCGTGCCTGCCTGCACACCCGGCTCGCCGCCTCCGACGACCCGGACTGCCCGGACTTCGGCCGTCTCATCGAGGAGTCCGTACGGCCTGACAGCCCGCGCGACAGCGCCGATCTGCAGGCTCACATGGCGCGCTGCCCGCACTGTGCCGCCGCCCACGCCGAGCTGGCGGCACTGCGGGACACCCCGCGCGCGGCCCTGGCGGAGGGGCTGCTGCCGTGGGCCGGGACGGCGTACACCGGCGGTGCGGCACGGGGTGGGACGACGACCGGCCGGGGCACGCCGGTCCGGTCCGGCCGGGCGCGGGAGACGCGGCCGGACCGCCGTCAACTCGTCCTGGTGTCGGCGGCGCTCGGAGTGGCGCTCCTGCCGCTGGTGGTGTTCCTGGTCGCCCAGGCCGGACCGGACGCGGGGGACCCGGCGGGCGCGGCGGTGAGCGTGCCTCCGCCTGCGGTGACGAGTACCGCGGCGACCGGGCCGACCACGTCGTCCACGTCGTCCACGTCGTCCCCACCGCCGTCACCGTCGCCCTCGCGGACCAGGAAGCCGCCCTCGCCGTCCCCGAGTCCGTCTCCCACGAAGTCGGCGACGGCACGGCCGCCGGCGTCCGCCGCCCGCCCGCCGTCCTCCTCGTTCGCGCAGGTCGTGAACGCCGCTTCGGGGCTGTGCCTGGACGTGGGCGGCGCCTTCTTCGACGGGACCGACGTGATCACGGCCCGCTGCTCCGGGTCGCGCACCCAGCGCTGGCGGGTCGACGAGGACCGCGGGGTGCTCCAGTCGGCCGCCGACCCCGGCTTCTGCCTGGACAGCCGGGGGGACACGGACCGGGGCGTCGGGATCTGGGACTGCGACTCCGTCGAGGGCCGCAACGGGCGGAACCTGATGTTCGTCGTGGACGGGGACGGGCTGGTCCGCCCCGTCATCGCCTTCGGGACGGCCCTCACCCCGGACGGCGGCGTGGGCGACGGGCTGTCCCTGGAGCCCGCGGGCGCGGGCGCCGGCCAGCGCTGGCGGGCGGGGGCCGCCTGATCAGGCCACCCGGACGCCGCGCCGCCACACCTGGCTGACCAGGGGCACACCGGGCCGGTAGGCCAGGTGCACATGGCTCGGGGCGTCGAGCAGCAGCAGGTCGGCGCGGGCGCCCGGGGTGAGCCGGCCGACGTCGTCACGGCGCAGTGCCGCCGCGCCGCCCGCCGTGGCCGACCAGACCGCCTCGTCGGGCGTCATCCCCATGTCCCGTACGGCGAGCGCCACGCAGAACGGCACCGACGAGGTGTACGACGAGCCCGGGTTGCAGTCGGTGGACAGCGCCACGGTGACCCCGGCGTCGAGCAGCCGCCGGGCGTCGGGCCACTGTGCCCGGGTGGAGAACTCGGCGCCGGGCAGCAGGGTGGCGACGGTACGGCTGTGGGCGAGCGCGTCGACGTCGGCGTCCGTGAGGTGCGTGCAGTGGTCGGCGCTGGCGGCGTCCAGTTCGACGGCCAGCTGGACGCCGGGGCCGTAGGAGAGCTGGTTGGCGTGGACGCGCGGGTGCAGGCCCCGGGCCTTGCCGGCGGTGAGGATCGCGCGGGCCTGGTCGCCGTCGAAGGCGCCCTTCTCGCAGAACACGTCGATCCAGCGGGCGTACGGGGCGCAGGCGTCCAGCATCGGGCCGGTCACGAGGTCGACGTAGGCCGCCGGGTCGTCGGCGTGGTCCGGGGAGACGATGTGGGCGCCGAGGTAGGTGACCTCGTCGGTGTGGGCGGCGGCGACGCGCAGGGCGCGGGCCTCGTCCTCGACGGTCAGGCCGTAGCCGGACTTGGTCTCGAAGGTCGTGGTGCCCTGGCGCAGGGCCTCGGCGAGGTGCCGGGTGAGGTTCGCCTCCAGCTCGGCGTCGCTCGCGGCGCGCGTGGCGGCGACGGTGGTGCGGATGCCGCCCGCGCTGTACGGCCGCCCGGACATCCGGGCGTTGAACTCCTCGGTGCGGTCGCCCGCGAAGACGAGGTGCGAGTGGGAGTCGACGAAGCCCGGGATCACCGCCCGGCCACCGGCGTCGACCCGGTTGTCAGTGGCGGGTGCTTTCCTTTGATCACCGGTCCACACGACCCGGTCGCCCTCGACGGCGACCGCCGCGTCGTGGACCAGTCCGAGGGGGGAACCGTCACCTAGGGAGGGGTCGTTGGTGACCAGGGCGGTGATGTTGGTGATGAGCGTGCTGGCGGTGCTCGCTGAGTGGGCGGGGCTGACGGTCGTCGCGTTGCTCATGGCGTCCTTGGTTGCCTTCTCGGCGGTGGGGTGGGGGGCGGAGCGGCCCGGGGTCATCCGCGCAGGGCGGCCACGGCGTCCGCGAGGGCTCGTGGCACGTCCGGCACCAGGGTGTGGACTCCGTCCCGTACGACGTGCCGGCCGGCCACGACCGTATGCGACACGTCCGCTGCCGACGCGGCGAATACGGCCGTCTCGGCCCCGAGCCGCGGAAGCGGCCCTGCCGTCCTGACGGAGTCCAGCGCGACGGTCGTGAAGTCGGCGAGCGCACCGGGCTCGAGCGTGCCCGCCCCGTCCCAGCCGAGGGCGGCATGACCGTCGGCGGAGGCGGCCCGCAGCAGGGCGGACGCCGTCCAGTGGCCGCGGGTGCGGGTGCGCAGCCGCTCGTTCAGCTCCAGGGCGCGGGCCTCTTCGAGCAGGTCGATGACGGCGTGGCTGTCGGAGCCGAGGGACAGCGGTGAGCCCTCGTTCTGGAGGGCGGCGGCCGGTCCGATGCCGTCGGCGAGGTCGCGCTCGGTGGTGGGGCACATGCAGGTGCCGGTGCCGCTGCCGCCGATGAGGGAGATGTCCTCGGGCGTCAGGTGGGTGTTGTGCACACCGGTGGTGCGCGGGCCGAGCACGCCGTGCAGGGCCAGCAGCTGGGTGGGGGTGCAGCCGTGGGCCTCGCGGCAGGCGTCGTTCTCGGCGGTCTGCTCGGACAGGTGCACATGGAGCGGGGCGCGCCGCTCCTCGGCCCAGCGGGCGACCGTCGCCAGCTGGTCGGCGGGCACGGCCCGCACGGAGTGGACGGCCGCGCCGATCCGCGCGTGATCGTGTTCCTTGAGAAGTGAACAGCGTTCGGCCCAGGCGTCGGCGTCCCCGTCGGAGAAGCGCAGCTGGTGGGCGGTGGGCGGGCGGCCGAAGCCGGAAGAGAGGTAGGCCGTGTCGAGGAGGGTGATCCGGATGCCGGCCTCGGCGGCGGCCTCGATCAGGGCCTCGCCCATCGCGTTGGGGTCGGCGTAGGGGGTGCCGCCGGGCGCGTGGTGGACGTAGTGGAACTCGCCGACCGCGGTGACGCCGGCGAGGGCCATCTCGGCGTACACCGCGCGGGCCAGCGCGTGGTAGGTCTCCGGGGTCAGCCGCTCGGCGATGGTGTACATGACCTCGCGCCAGGTCCAGAAGGTGCCGGAGCCGACCTGGACGGTGCCGCGCAGGGCGCGGTGGAAGGCGTGGCTGTGCGCGTTGGCGAGGCCGGGCAGGGTCAGTCCGCGCAGGACCTCGGCGCCGGGCGGCGGGGTGGGGACGTCGGTGCGGACGGCGGTGACGCGGCCGTCGGCCACGTCCAGGGCGACGCCCGGCTCGACGTGCGTGTCGAGCCAGGCGTGCTCCAGCCAGTACGTCTTCGCTGTCACCTGCGGGCCAGCCCTTCCAGTACGTCGGCGAGTGCGAGCACCCCGGCCACGCAGTCGTCCTCGGCGGCGAACTCGGCCGGGGAGTGCGAGACGCCCGTGGGGTTGCGTACGAACAGCATGGCGGTCGGGATGCGCCCGGAGAGGATTCCGGCGTCGTGTCCGGCGCCGGTTCCGAGCACGGGCACGGTGATGCCGGTGTCCTTGCCGAGGATGCGGGCCAGTTCGTCGCGCAGCCCGTGGTCGAACTCGACGACCGGCGTGAAGGACTCGCGGACCACGTCGAGTCCGACGCCGTGCGCGTCGGCGTGGGCGCGGGCAGCCTTCTCGATGCCGCCGACGACGGTGTCGAGGGCCGTCTGGTCCTCGGCGCGGGAGTCGAGCCAGCCGCGCACCAGGGAGGGGATGGCGTTGACGCCGTTGGGTTCGACGGCGATCTTGCCGAAGGTGGCGACGGCACCGGTGTGCCCGGCCTCGCGGCGGGCGGCGAGCACCGTCTCGGCGTAGGGGAGCATCGGGTCGTGCCGGTCGGCGAGCCGGGTGGTCCCGGCGTGGTTGGCCTCGCCCCGGAAGTCGAACCGCCAGCGGCCGTGCGGCCAGATGGCGCTGGCGATGCCGACCGGGTCGCCGGTGAGGTCCAGGGCGCGGCCCTGCTCGACGTGCAGCTCGACGAAGGCCCCGATGCGGGCGAGCCGTTCGGGGTCGGCGCCGAGGGCCTCGGGGTCGTATCCGGCGGCCTCCATGGCGCGCGGGAGGCTGGTGCCGTCGGCGTCGGTCAGGCGGTGCGCCTGCTCGGTGGTGAGCGCTCCGGCGGTGAGCCGGGAGCCGACGCAGGCCAGCCCGAAGCGGGCGCCCTCCTCGTCGCCGAAGTTGACGACGGCGAGGGGCCTGGCGAGGTCCGTGCCGCGGGCGCGCAGTTCGTCGAGCGCGGCGAACGAGGACACCACGCCGAGGGGGCCGTCGAAGGCCCCGCCGTCGGGCACGGAGTCCAGGTGCGACCCGGTGACGACGGCGTCTCCGGCGGCGGGGTCGCCGAGCCAGGCCCACTGGTTGCCGTTGCGGTCCACCTCGTAGGCGAGCCCGCGGGCACGCGCCTGCTCCTCGAACCAGTCCCGGCACTCGAGATCGGCACCGGTCCAGGCGTAGCGGCGGTAGCCGCCGGAGTCGGGGTGCCGCCCGATGGGGCGCAGCTCGCGCCACATCTCGTGGAACGAGCTGCCGCCAGGCTGCGGCCCGTCGTTCCGCGGGGCGAGGGGGAGGGTGGGCACAGCCGGACCCGCGGACGGCGACGAACCGCCCGCCCCCACCGGGGAGTTGCCGTTCTCACTCACGCCGGGTCACCCTCGCGCATCGGCACCCGGACCTGCCGCTCGTCGGCGACGGACTCCGCGATGTCGTAGCCGGCGTCCACGTGCCGGATGACGCCCATGCCGGGGTCGTTGGTGAGCACCCGGCGGATCTTCTCACCGCCGAGCTTCGTGCCGTCGGCGACCGTGACCTGCCCGGCGTGGATGGAGCGGCCCATGCCGACGCCGCCGCCGTGGTGCAGGGAGACCCAGGAGGCGCCGGAGGCCACGTTCACCATGGCGTTCAGCAGCGGCCAGTCGGCGATCGCGTCGGAGCCGTCGAGCATGGCCTCGGTCTCGCGGTACGGCGAGGCGACGGAGCCGCAGTCGAGGTGGTCGCGCCCGATGGCCAGCGGCGCGGCCAGCTCGCCGCTCGCGACCATGTCGTTGAAGCGCTCGCCGGCCTTGTCGCGCTCGCCGTAGCCGAGCCAGCAGATCCGGGCGGGCAGCCCCTGGAAGTGGACGCGCTCGCCGGCCATCTTGATCCAGCGGGCGAGGGACTCGTTCTCCGGGAACAGGTCGAGGATCGCCTTGTCGGTCTTCGCGATGTCGGCCGGGTCGCCGGACAGGGCGGCCCAGCGGAAGGGGCCCTTGCCCTCGCAGAAGAGGGGGCGGATGTAGGCGGGGACGAAGCCGGGGAAGGCGAACGCGCGGTCGTACCCGGCGAGCTGGGCCTCACCGCGGATGGAGTTGCCGTAGTCGAAGACCTCGGCGCCGGCGTCCATGAAGCCGACCATGGCCTCGACGTGCTGGGCCATGGACTCACGGGCACGCGTGGTGAAGCCCGCCGGGTCCTTGGCCGCGTAGGAGGCCATGTCGTCGAAGTCGACCCCGACCGGCAGGTAGGCCAGCGGGTCGTGCGCCGAGGTCTGGTCGGTGACGATGTCGATCGGGGCGCCCTCGGCGAGCATCTGCGGAAGCAGCTCGGCGGCGTTGCCCAGGAGGCCGATGGACAGCGGGCGGCGGGCGTCGCGGGCCTCGGTGGCGAGCTGGAGGGCGTGCTCCAGGGAGTCGGCGCGCACGTCGAGGTAGCGGTGCTCGATGCGGCGCTCGATGGCGCGCGGGTCGCAGTCGACGCAGATCGCGACACCGTCGTTCATGGTGACGGCGAGCGGCTGGGCGCCGCCCATGCCGCCGAGGCCGGCGGTGAGGGTGATCGTCCCGGCGAGGGTGCCGCCGAACTTCTTCGCGGCGACGGCGGCGAACGTCTCGTAGGTGCCCTGGAGGATGCCCTGGGTGCCGATGTAGATCCAGGAGCCGGCGGTCATCTGGCCGTACATGGTGAGGCCGAGGGCCTCCAGGCGGCGGAACTCCTCCCAGTTGGCCCAGTCGCCGACCAGGTTGGAGTTGGCGATGAGGACGCGCGGGGCCCACTCGTGGGTCTGCATGACGCCGACCGGGCGGCCGGACTGGACCAGCATGGTCTCGTCCTGCTTGAGGGTCCGGAGCGTGCGGACCATGGCGTCGAAGGAGCGCCAGTCGCGGGCGGCCTTGCCGGTGCCGCCGTAGACGACGAGCTTGTCGGGGTGCTCTGCGACCTCGGGGTCGAGGTTGTTCTGGAGCATCCGCAGGGCGGCTTCCTGCTGCCATCCCAGGGCACTCAGTTCCGTACCGCGCGGAGCTCGGACGGTGCGGGGTCCTGACATGGTCTGCCTCCCAGCGGACGAGGACGATGATTGTTGAGGTTGCTATTCACATCCTGACTTCATGAATAGAGCTAGTCAATACATCCGTGCGCCAGCAGGGGCGCCCGGTCGGTGTTTGGCTGGATGCGTGGGCACGGACGGCGAAGGGACGGAGAACGCGGTGGGCGAGGCAGCGGGTATCGAGGCGCACGACGGCCGGCGGGCGGCGCGGCGGGACGAGGCGGTGCGGGCGGCCGTGGAACAGGGGCTGCTCGGCCCGGACTCCCCCGTCGTCGGTCTGCTGGACGTCACCGGCATCCGGGAGTCGGCGGCGGCGCTGCGGGCGGCCTTCGACGCCGTGACGGCTCCCGGCACCCCGGTGCTGCACGCCTTCGCCGTCAAGGCGTGCCCGCTGGTGCCGGTGCTGCGGCTGCTGCGCGAGGAGGGGATCGGCGCGGAGGTGGCCAGCCCCGGCGAGCTGGCGCTGGCCCGCGCGGCCGGGCTGCGCCCGGAGGCCACCGTCCTGGACTCGCCCGCGAAGACCCCGGCGGAGCTGCGCCAGGCGCTCGCCCTCGGCATCGCCGTGAACGCCGACAATCCGCAGGAGCTGGAGCGGCTGGACGCCCTGATGCGCGCCGGCGGCCCGGACGGCACGGGAGGCACCCCCGCCGCCACACGTCGCTCCCCGCTCGGGCTGCGGGTGAACCCGCAGGTCGGCGGGGGGTCCATCGGGGCCACGTCGACCGCCACACCCACCTCGAAGTTCGGGGTGGCGCTGCGCGATCCGGGGGCGCGCGCCTGGGTCGTCCAGGCGTACCGGGACCGCCCGTGGCTGACCCGGCTGCACACGCACACCGGGTCGCAGGGCATCCCGCTGTCCCTGATGGCGCAGGGGGTGGCGGAGGCGTACGCGCTGGCGGAGGAGATCAACGAGGCGGTCGGGCGGCGGCAGATCGACACCCTCGACCTCGGCGGCGGACTGCCCGTGAACTTCGCCTCGGACGCGGCCACCCCGACCTACGCGCAGTACGCGCGCCTGCTCGCGGAGGCGGTGCCGGGGCTGTTCGACGGCCGCTACGGCCTGGTCACCGAGTTCGGCCGGTCCCTGCTGGCCAAGCACGGCACGATCGTGGCGCGGGTCGAGTACGCCAAGAGCGCGGGCGGCCGTCCGGTCGCGATCACGCACGCGGGCGTGCAGGTGGCCGCGCGCACGGTGTACATGCCGGGCAGCTGGCCGCTGCGGATCGCCGCGTACGACGCCAAGGGCCGCCCCAAGGAGGGGCCGGACGTGACGCAGGACGTGGCCGGGCCGGCCTGCTTCTCCGGCGACCTGCTGGCCGAGCGGGCCTCGCTGCCGCTGCTGGAGCAGGGGGACCACGCGGCGGCGCTCGACACCGGCGCGTACTACTTCGCACACCACTACTCCTACAACTCCCTGGCCCGGCCCGGGGTGTACGGCTTCGCGGCCGGCACGGACGGGGAGGTCGCGTTCGCGACGGTCCGGGAGCCGCAGTCCGTCGAGGAGATCGTGGCCGAGTCCGGAGGGGCGCACGCCACCGCGCTCACCACCCTCGGCGAGCCCGGGCGCCGTTGACGCACCCCGGGCGAGACCTGTGAACAGGGGAGGTCAACTCCCCTGTGCAGGTGCCCAGTCGAGGCCTCTGTGCAGGCTCAGTCGAGCCCCCTGTGCAGGTGCTCAGTCGACCCACCCTAGCCACTTCGCGCATGTTCCACCGGAAAATGCGCGAACGCTCACTCGCCGCACACACGTTGCGTAGTTTGGCGGTCACTCAGCCGGACCCCAGGCGGGAGGGGAGCGACGGTGCCCGGAATCGACGAGTGCTTGCTGGAGACGATGCGACTGCCAGGTGCCCGGGGGGCGGCGCTCGTGGACTGGACGAGCGGGCTGGCCCTGGGCACGGTGGGCGACCCACCGGGAGGTGACCACGAGACGGCGGCCGCCGAGGCGGCGGAACTGGCCCGCCTGGCCGCCGAGCAGCAGGCGTTCGGCCCGGAGGACGGCGGCGACGCCGCGGATCCCCCGGTCGAGGACGTGATCCTCAGCAACCGCGACAGCTACCACGTACTGCGGTTCGTGCCGACGTCGTTCGACAGCAGCGTGTGCCTGTACCTGTGGCTGGCCCGCTCGGACGGCAACCTCGCGCTGGCCCGCATCCGGCTGGGCGAGATGGCCGAACGGCTGGTGCTCGGATGACCGTCGTCGCGAGCACCCCGCCGCCCCGGCTGCCGGTCCGGGACCGGCAGGCGGCCCTCCGGGAGGCCCGGGGTGTCGTCTCCCCGATGCTGACCCGGCTCGCGGACGAGCGCGCCACCGGCGTCCTGCACCGCGAGCACGGCACGCTCCACCTCGTCGACGGCCGGGTGGTGCACGCGGAGAGCCCGCTCGCCCCCAGCCTCGGGACGCTGCTGACGGCCCACGGCGGTCTCGACGCCACCGCGTGGCGGGACGCCGAGGACACCGCCGACGAAGCCCATCTGCTGCGGCACGGCGTCACCCCCGGCGTGCTGGAGCTGACCCAGGTCAGCGCCCTGTACGACGCGGCGTACTTCGCGCTCGCCCCGAGCAGCACCCCCGGCCGCTTCCGGTACGGCGGGGCGCACTGGCTCGCCGCCGTGCACCCGGTGCCGGTGGACGACCTCGAGCGCGAGACGCTGCGCCGCCGGGCCCTGCTGCGCCACATCTGGCCGGACCCGGCGATCGACGGCGCGCCGCTGGTGCGGGCGGACCCGGTCGCGGCGCCCGCGGTGCCCTCCCGGCAGGCGGCCGTACTGGCCCGGGTGGACGGCGTCCGCAAGGCCGTGGACATCGCGCGGGAGCTGGGCAGGCCCGCCTTCCACACCCTGGTGCACCTGCGGCGGCTGGCCGCGGCGGGCCTCGTCTGCGTGCGGACACCGCCCCACCAGGACCATCCGTCCGACGGCGCCGGCGATCCCTATGTCGCGCTGCTGAAGAGGGTCAGGGATGCGCTGGAGGCCCTTTGACCGCAAACCCTTCGAGGACCGCGACACGGCGGACGGGCTGCCCCGCCCGCCCCAGCGGTCCCGTGCCGAGAGGAGAAAACTGATGGCGGCCGAGGCCGCTCTACTCGACGAGTTCCGCCGGCTCAGAGCCCGGGTGCCCCAGCTGACCGGGGCCCTGGCGGCCGGCGTCGACGGCCTCGTCCTCGCCCACGACACCCCCGGCGTCGAGCCGGACGGCCTGGCCGCGCTCACCGCGGCGGCGCTCGGTGTCGCGATGCGCGTGACGGACGCGACCGGCCGGGGCGACTTCCGCGAACTGCTCATGCGCGGCACCGGCGGCTATGTCGCCACCTACGCCGCCGGCGGCACCGCCGTGCTGACGCTGCTCGCCGAGGACGGTGTCAACGTCGGCCGGCTGCACCTGGAGGGCCGTCGCGCCGGCGCCCGCATCGGCGAACTCGTCGACGCCGACGCGGCGCTGCCGAAGCCGAGCCCGGCCACGAGCTCCGCGAAGGAGCCCGCCAAACCCATGCCCACCCGCACGAGAAGCACGCGCGCCGCGCGCACCGCCGCGAACGCGCGCACCACTACCGAAAGTTGAGAGGAAACCACGTCATGGCCAACACCGAGACCGCTCTGAAGGAATGCCTCGCGTCGATCGAGGGGGCGACCGGCGTCGCGCTCGTCGACTACACCAGCGGAATGGCCCTCGGCACCCTCGGCGGCAGCAAGACCTTCGACCTCAACGTCGCCGCCGCGGGCAACACCGACGTCATCCGGGCCAAGATGCGCACCATGGAGCACCTCGGCCTCAAGGGCGGCATCGAGGACATCCTGATCACCCTCAACGACCAGTACCACCTGATCCGGCTGCTCACCGGGCGCGGCGGCAACGGTCTCTTCATGTACCTGGTGCTCGACGCCAAGCGCGCCAACCTGGCCATGGCCCGGCACCAGCTGAAGAAGATCGAGGAGGAGTTGGAGGTCTAGGGCACCCGCGTCACACGAGCGCCGCGGTGCGGCGGCGGGCCCCGCCCGGGGCCGCGTCGCCCGCGGCGACGCCGGTGGTGCGGAAGCCCTTCACGGCCTTGCCGGCCGGTCGGCCCGCGCGGGCGTCCAGCCAGTCGACCCGCACCCACAGCAGGACGCCCCCGGCCAGCTCACGGCGGCCCAGCCAGGCCGCCTTGAGCCACAGCCCCGCCCCGCAGCCCGCCAGCAGCAGCCCGCCGGCCACCGGCACCGCGAACGCGGAGGCCAGGGCGGCGACGAAGGCGAGCAGCAGCCACCAGCGGTGACCCCGGCGCCAGGCGCGTACGCTCACCGCCCGGTCCTGGAGCACGTCCTGCTTGGCGGCCCGCGCGGCCGGCCCGATCAGCGCGGCGTACCGTCCGCGGCGGACGTACGCGACGACGGCGAGGGCGACGAGGAACAGCGCGGCCCCGGCGAGCCCGCCGATCCGGCGCCCCGTCAGACCCGGCACCAGCGCGCCGACACCGGCCGCGCACACCCCGGCCCACCACAGCGGCGCGGCCCCGGCCCGTACGACGACGGCCACCCGAGCCAGCCCATGTCCTCCACCGCGCACCACGTTCAGCCTCCCGTCTCGTTGTCGTCCAGACATCCGTGGCGGGCAGATTAGCCAGCCAACGTGAGACGAGCCTTAAGAACACCGGGAGCGCGGGGACCGGTTCACTCCACGAAGAGCCCTCGTGCCGCCGCCCGTGCGTCGAACTCCTCCAGACGCGCCTGGGCGTCCGGCAGGTCGTCGCACATGGCCTCCAGCAGGACCCGGCCCAGCAGCATCGGCGCGCACGCGGTGTCGAACGCGAGGCCGGTGCCGACGGCCGCGGGCAGCAGCAGGTCGGAGGCCCGGGCGACGGGCGCGAACGCGGAGTCCGCCACGGTCACGACGGTCAGCCCGGCCTCCTTGGCGTAGGCCAGGGTGTCCACGACCTCGCGCGGGTGCCGGGGCAGGGCGAAGCAGAGCAGGGCGCTCGCCCCGGCGCGTACGGCGGCGTCGATCCGGTCGTGGAGCATGGTGCCGCCCTCGTCCAGCAGCCGGACGTCCGGATGCACCTTGGCGGCGAAGTACGCGAAGCCGTACGCCTGGGCGGCCGCGGCGCGCAGTCCGAGGACGGGCAGCGGGCGGGAGGCGGCGAGGACGTGCCCGGCGCGCTGCACGGGACGCGGGTCGGCGAGCGCCTCGGCCAGGTGCCGCAGGTTCTCGATCTCCGCCTCGACGGCCTGCTGGTACTCGTTGTACGAGCCGGTGTCCGGCGCGGGCTCGACGGGGGTGACCTCGCGCAGGTGCCGGCGCAGCGCCGGGTAGCCGTCGAAGCCGAGGGCGACGGCGAAGCGGGTCACGGACGGCTGGCTGACACCGGCCAGTTCGGCCAGCTCCACGCTGGACAGGAAGGGCACGTCGGCGGCCCGGCGCACCATGCTGTGCGCGATGCGCCGCTGGGTCGGTGTCAGCCGGTGCCCCTCGAACAGCGTCTGGAGCCGCGCGGCGGGACCGTCCGTCCCGGTCGTGTTCCTGTCGGCACTCATGCCGCGCTTCCCCTCCAGAGATCGGTGAACCGGTCGAGCAGGGCCGCCGCCGCGGTCACGTCGCCGGTCAGCGGACGGTCGGCCGGGTCGTCGTCGAGCACCGCCTCGGCCAGCGCCAGCGCCCGGCCCGCCGGCAGCGCGGGGTCGGGCCGCAGATCGCGCTGGCGCAACGCCCGTACGGCGGAGACGAGTTCGCAGCCGACGACGAGACGGTACGCGTCGCACGCGCGCAGTGTCTGCCGGGCGGCGAGCGAGGCGAAGCTGGCCTGCTCCTCCACGCCCCGGGAGAGTACAGCGTGTCCGAGGGAGGCGGGGGCGGAGAACGCGCGCAGGTCGCCGAGGGCGGCCGCGGCGGCGTACTCCAGGATCATCACGCCGGACGCTGCGGGCGCGGGGTCGGCGAGGAAGGGCCGAAGGCGCGTGAACGCCGGTTCGTTGAGGGTCGACAGCCGGGACGTCGACAGCCGGGCGACCTGCATGAGCGCGAGCCGGAAGTGGTCGAGGGCGAGGGCGAGCTGCGCCTGGTAGAAGCCGCCGTGGTGGTAGGCGGCCATGTCCTCGGGGGAGATGAGGGGGTTCTCGGCGGCGGCGTTCATCTCCACCCCCAGCACCTGCTCCAGGGCGTCGGCGGCGTCGTGCGCCGGGCCGTGGATCTGGGGCAGGCAGCGGAAGCCGTACGGGTCCTGGATGCGGCCGAGCGGCGGGGTCGGCCGGTCGGCGGCGCCGACGAGCCGGCGCATCCGGCGGGCCACCTCCGCGGTGCCCCGGTGCGGCCGGGCGGCGTGGACGGGGGCGGCGTACGCCTCGTGGGAGCCGTCGACGGCGAGCAGGGAGAGGGCGGCGACGACCTCGGTGGCGCCGACGAGCCCGCGCAGCTCGTGCAGGGCGAGGGCGGCCTGGCCGAGGGTGAGGGCGTTGCTGCTGATGAACGCGAGGGCGTCGTTGTTGTCGAGCGGCAGCGGCGCGGGGGCGCCGGGGCCGCGCCAGGGGTGCTCGCCGGCGAGCGCGAGGCCGGCCTGGGCGAGGGCGGCGATGTCGCCGGTGCCGACGGAGCCGAACTCGTTGACGACCGGGTGGGCGCCGCCCTCCAGCGCCTCGCACAGGGCGGTGACGACGCCGGGGCGCAGTCCGGCGCCGCCCGCGAGCAGCTGGTTGGCGCGTATGGCGAGCATGGCCCGCACCTGCCGGGCGGGCACCTCCGCGCCGATGGCACCGGCGTGGCTGCGCAGCAGCCGCAGCCCGTGCCCGGCGGCGGCCTCCGTGGGCACGGGCTCGTTGCGGTTGGCGCCGACCCCGGTGGAGCGGCCGTAGACCCGTCCGGTCGCGGCGATGAGACGGGCGGCGTCCCAGGACACCTCGACCCGCTTGAGCGCCTCGGGCGCGGGCACCGGGCGCGCGGCGCCGTCGGCGAGGAGCACGACGTCGGCCACGCCGAGCCCTGCCCCGTCGAGGACGACCGGCCCGGCGTGCCCGGGGGCCGGTACACCCGGCAGGTCCACACACCGCGACCCCATCGACCAGCACTCCCCTCACGCCTCTATTCAGCCAGGAAGAACTCTGCATGACACTATGCAGCCGGGCAAGGGAGGTCTCGTATCGCGGCCCGTACGTCGTGTGCCGCCCGGACGGCGGGCGGGGCTTCCCCCGTCGCGAGAGGGGGGTTGTCCCCAGTGCGTGAGGCCCCCGTCGCTCCCTACCGTGGGCGTATGACGGCAATGGACGCGCAGGGCCCCGAGCTCAAGAAGGAACTCGACGCCACGCTGCAGGCCCGCAGGGAGCTGGGCGAGGAGTACGAGTCCGCGCTGGTCGACTCGTTCCTGGAGAAGGTCGACCAGCGCATCGACGGCGCGGTCGAGCGCCGGCTCCGCCGGCAGCTGGCCGAGCAGCAGATGACCGCGGCCCGGGGCGCCCGGTCGTCCCAGGCCACGGACAGCTGGGGCGAGCGCTTCGGGTTCGGCATCGTCTCGCTGGTCCTGGCGATCCCGCTGTCGGCGATCGGCGGCGGTATCGCCCATCTGCCGGGACTGCTGGCCGCCTGGGCCGGGATCGTCGGCGTGAACGTCGCCCAGGTCCTGCGCACCAACCCCGGGCTGTTCCGGGGCCGGCGTCACGGGTCCGGCAAGGGCGACGACGCCTGGGAGGACTGAGGAGATTTGTGCGCGGGGACCGCCGCACCCCCGTCACCGGGGGGCGGGACGACGGCGGTCCCCGCGAGGGACGTCGACCGGGTCAGGGCCAGGTCTCACGTCCGGCGTCCATGGAGGTCCGGGAGCCGCTCCGGAGGTCCTTGGACGTTCGGCGCCGGCTCGGGCGGGGAGCCGCTCCCGCCCGCCTGCCGACACCCATCAATGTGCCGGACGCGTGTTAAGCGTGTGCTGCGTCGACGTGACACGCTCGTACCACTTCGGCGACGGTCGAGGCCGGCGGCCGCAGGTTCGCCGCCGGCCCGGCCCGTTCACCGTGGATCCGCCGCTACTTCCCGCCCTTGGCCAGGAAGGCCAGCAGGTCCTGCCGGCTGATGACCCCGGTCGGCTTGCCCTCGACGAGCACGATCGCGGCGTCCGCGGCGCCCAGCACCGACATCAGGTCGCCGACCGGCTCGCCGGAGCCGACCTGCGGCAGCGGGGCCGACATGTGCTTCTCCAGCGGGTCCTCCAGCGAGGCCTTCTTGGTGAACAGCGCGTCCAGGAGCTCGCGCTCCACGACGGAGCCCACGACCTCGGCGGCCATGACGTCGGGGTGACCGGCGCCCGGCTTCACGATCGGCATCTGCGAGACGCCGTACTCGCGCAGCACCTCGATGGCCTCGCCGACCGTCTCGTCGGGGTGCATGTGGACGAGGGACGGGATGGCGCCGTGCTCCTTGTCGTTGAGGACGTCGGCGACGCGGGCGTTCGGGCCCTCGTCCTCCAGGAAGCCGTAGTCGGCCATCCACTCGTCGTTGAAGATCTTCGACAGGTAGCCGCGACCACTGTCCGGCAGGAGCACGACCACGACGTCGTCCGGGCCGAGCCGCTCGGCCACCCGCAGCGCGCCGACGACCGCCATGCCGCAGGAGCCGCCGACGAGCAGGCCCTCCTCCTTGGCGAGGCGACGGGTCATCTGGAAGGAGTCCTTGTCGGACACCGGCACGATCTCGTCGGCGACGGTCCGGTCGTAGGCGCTCGGCCAGAAGTCCTCACCGACGCCCTCGACCAGGTACGGCCGGCCGGAGCCGCCGGAGTAGACCGAGCCCTCGGGGTCGGCGCCGATGACCTTCACCTTGCCGTCGCTGACGTCCTTCAGGTAGCGGCCGGTGCCGGAGATGGTGCCGCCGGTGCCGACGCCCGCCACGAAGTGGGTGATCTTCCCCTCGGTCTGCTCCCACAGCTCGGGGCCGGTCGAGTGGTAGTGGGAGAGCGGGTTGTTCGGGTTGGAGTACTGGTCCGGCTTCCACGCCCCGGGCGTCTCGCGCACCAGCCGGTCGGAGACGTTGTAGTACGAGTCGGGGTGCTCGGGGTCCACGGCGGTCGGGCAGACGACGACCTCGGCGCCGTACGCGCGCAGCACGTTGATCTTGTCGGTGCTCACCTTGTCGGGGCACACGAAGATGCACTTGTACCCCTTCTGCTGGGCCACGATGGCCAGCCCGACACCGGTGTTGCCGCTGGTGGGCTCGACGATGGTGCCCCCGGGCTTCAGCTCCCCGCTCTGCTCCGCCGCCTCGATCATGCGCAGGGCGATGCGGTCCTTCACGGAACCGCCCGGGTTGAAGTACTCGACCTTGGCCAGGACGGTGGCCTGGATGCCCTTGGTCACGTGGTTGAGCCTCACCAGCGGGGTGTTGCCGACGAGGCTGATCATCGAGTCGTGGAAATGCACCGTTGTCTCCGGATGCTGCAAAAGATGCGGTCGTGGTGTTCCGCCAGCCTATGGCCTGCACGAGACCCGTGAAGGTCGTTCACTCGCCGTGGGGATTGGGCCACCGTCCGTGCGGGGCAAGCAGTTGATGTACGGCTACGAGGAGGTGGCGGCGACGCATGACGAGCATGTCCAGGGCACGGGTGGCCCGACGGATCGCGGCGGGCGCCGCGTACGGCGGGGGCGGTATCGGCCTGGCGGGCGCGGCGACCGTCGGCCTGCTGCTCGCCGAGGTGCGGATGGCCAGGCGCCACGTCGGCAACGGCTCGACCAACCACGTCCCGAACGCCGACGGCCGCTACGGCCGCCTCTACGACGCCCCGGGCGAGACCGCGCTGCGCCTGACGCTGCTGGGCGACTCGACCGCCGCCGGGCAGGGCGTGCACCGGGCGGGGCAGACCCCGGGGGCACTGCTGGCGTCGGGGCTGGCCGCGGTGGCGGAACGCCCGGTGGTGCTGCGCAACGTGGCGCTGCCGGGGGCCCGGTCCGACGATCTGGACCGCCAGGTGGCCCTGGTGCTCGCCGACCCCGCCGCGCCGCCCGACATCTGCGTGATCATGGTCGGCGCCAACGACGTCACCCACCGGATGCCGCCGACGCGCTCGGTACGGCACCTGTCCTCGGCGGTCCGGCGGCTGCGCACGGCCGGCGCGGAGGTCGTCGTCGGCACCTGTCCCGACCTGGGCACGATCGAGCCGGTGCAGCAGCCGCTGCG
This sequence comes from Streptomyces sp. NRRL WC-3605, assembly GCF_001509795.1. Classification (GTDB taxonomy): domain Bacteria; phylum Actinomycetota; class Actinomycetes; order Streptomycetales; family Streptomycetaceae; genus Streptomyces; species Streptomyces viridochromogenes. Next base: position 78,059 of record NZ_LLZN01000038.1, read on the forward strand.
CTGGCTGGCCCGGCGCGCCTCGCGCCAGCTGGCGGCCGCCCAGACCATCGGGGTGGTCGAGCAGGGCGGGCGCACGGTGTCGCTGGGCGACCTGCTGGGCCCGGAGTTCGAGGCGAACCCGCGGGAGCTGTTCGGGCCCGACCACTACCACCCCTCCGCGGAGGGCTACGCGACCGCGGCGATGGCGGTCCTGCCGACCCTGTGCGCGGCGCTCGGTCTGTGGCCGGCGGACGAGGAGCGCCCCGACGTCACCCGCCGCGAGGGCTTCCTGCCGGTCGCCCGGGCCGCCGCCGAGGCCGCGTCGGAGGCCGGTACGGAGGTCACGGCGGCGATGCCGACCGGGCCGAAGGGGCCCTGGGCACTGCTCAAGCGCCGGCGCAGGCGCAGGCTGGGAGAGGCGGAACCGTCGCCGGCCGGGCAGGCCGGTGTACGGGAGGCCCCGTGAGTCACGGTCGCCCCGTGAGCCACACGGCGGCGCTGTGAGCCACACGGCGGCACCGTGAACCAAGCAAGCGCTTAGACAATTGCGGTCAGGGTCACACCCCGATACCCGTGACCCTCCGGGTACGGACGGGTAACTTCCCTCACAGCCCTGCCCGACCCACCGGTACGCGCACCCTCCGCCGGCGCCCCCGCAACGAGGCGCCGCGCGCCGCGCCCTTCGACTGGAGCCGTGATGCCCGAAGCCGTCATCGTCTCGACCGCCCGCTCCCCCATCGGCCGCGCCTTCAAGGGCTCCCTGAAGGACCTCCGTCCCGACGACCTCACCGCCACGATCATCCAGGCCGCCCTCGCCAAGGTGCCCGAGCTGGACCCGCGCGACATCGACGACCTGATGCTCGGCTGCGGTCTGCCCGGCGGCGAGCAGGGCAACAACCTCGGCCGGATCGTCGCCGTGCAGATGGGGATGGACCACCTGCCGGGCTGCACGATCACCCGTTACTGTTCCTCGTCGCTGCAGACGAGCCGGATGGCCCTGCACGCCATCAAGGCCGGCGAGGGCGACGTCTTCATCTCGGCCGGCGTCGAGATGGTCTCCCGCTTCACCAAGGGCAACTCCGACTCCCTGCCCGACACGCACAACCCGTTCTTCGCGGAGGCCGAGGCCCGCACCGCCGACGTCGCCCAGCAGGAGGGCACCACCTGGCACGACCCGCGCGAGGACGGCCTGGTACCGGACGCCTACATCGCGATGGGCCAGACCGCCGAGAACCTGGCCCGCTGGAAGGGCGTCACCCGGCAGGACATGGACGAGTTCGGCGTCCGCTCGCAGAACCTCGCCGAGGAAGCCATCAAGAACGGCTTCTGGGAGCGCGAGATCACCCCGGTGACCCTCCCCGACGGCACCGTGGTCAGCAAGGACGACGGCCCCCGCGCGGGCGTCACCCTGGAGGGCGTGCAGGGCCTCAAGCCCGTCTTCCGCCCCGACGGCCTGGTCACCGCCGGCAACTGCTGCCCGCTGAACGACGGTGCCGCCGCCGTCGTCATCATGTCGGACACCAAGGCCCGCGAGCTCGGCCTCACCCCGCTCGCCCGCATCGTCTCCACCGGTGTCTCGGGCCTGTCCCCCGAGATCATGGGCCTCGGCCCGGTCGAGGCGTCCCAGCAGGCGCTGCGCCGCGCCGGCCTGGGCATCGACGACATCGACCTGGTCGAGATCAACGAGGCGTTCGCCGCCCAGGTGATCCCCTCCTACCGCGACCTCGGCATCCCGCTGGAGAAGCTGAACGTCAACGGCGGCGCCATCGCGGTCGGCCACCCCTTCGGCATGACCGGCGCCCGCATCACCGGCACGCTCATCAACTCCCTGCAGTTCCACGACAAGCAGTTCGGTCTGGAGACGATGTGCGTGGGCGGCGGCCAGGGCATGGCCATGGTCATCGAGCGCCTCAGCTGACCCCGTCGGCGACCCCTGCGTAGTCGCCTCACGACCGAGTGTGAGCCGTCGGCCCAGAACCCGGGAAACCCCCTGGTTCTGGGCCGATTTGTGATCCAATCTCCCTCAGGATGTGACCTATCTCCCTCGGTGGAGGTATTCACGCAGCTCAGAGCCGTTGTACCACCCGCCCCCCGAGCCAAAGACCTGTCCGGTTCGTGACGTTACGCACTGACAGCTGGATGGTCCGCCCTTCAAGCTGATGTAGGAAGTCGGGGGTCGACTTTGAACCGGGAGTACGTCAGTGAGCGCCATGCCGATCGCCCTGCTGCTCATCACGGCCGCCACCGGCGCCGTGGGCGTCGCCGTCCTGCGCACCCTCATGGTGCTGCGCCGGCAGGTCGCCGCCCTGCACGCCGAGCTCGCCCGGGGCAACGCCGCGCGGACCGCCGGCCGTGTCCCGCAGGCCCGGCTCGCCGCCGACGCGGACGAGATACGCGCGGCCGTCGCCGAAGCCCTCGCCGAGGAGCGGGAGCGGGAACTGGCCGAGGCGCGTGCCTTCTGGGCCGCGCAGGAGGCCCGGGACGGCTCCGACGGGCCCACGCTGCTGGGCCTCGCCGACAGTGAGCTGTTCCTGCCCCGGCAGGCCGACCTCGCGGGCCTCGACCACCTGGAGCCGGTCGCCGAGCCGGCCACGGAGGCCGAGGAGTTCTCGGCCAAGGACCTCGTGCAGCCGGGCACCCCGACGGAGTCGCCCGAGCTGGCCGCCGCCCGCCGCCGGCACCCCTCCCACCCGGACTTCGTCCCCGTGCAGTCGCCCGTCGTGAACGACCACGAGCGCACCGTGGCCGCCCTGGAGGACCTGGCCGCCTCGGCCATCGCGCTGACGGACGTCCGCCCCGGCCCGCTGGGCACGCTGGACGTGTACGTGTTCGCCGACGGCACCACGCTGTGCATGACGCCGGGTCACCGCGAGACGGCCGAACGGCTGGCCGAGGCCCTGCGCGCCGGCGTGACGCCGGTCCTGCTGGGCGGCTCGGGTGTCTCCGGGGCGTACACCCTGACCTTCGCCTGCGGTGACGAGAACGTCTACATCCTGGCCGACCGGGTCATAGCGTCCCTGTAGTCCCGGGTCCGCTCTCAGACCCCGGCGCGCTTCTGCGCCTCCTCCACCAGCCGTACCGCGTCCTCGACCTCGTCGTCGGCCGTCAGGACGACGGCCAGGTCGTGCACGGCGACGGTGATCTGGTCCGCCGCGGCGAACATGCCCGCGTCCGGCATCTCCCGGGGCTCGGACCCCGGTTCCTCCAGCAGCTGCGCCCGCCGGGACAACTCCCGGGCCAGGCTCAGGGCTTCGCTCGCCGCCGAGCGCTGCAGCCGGCTCTGCGGAGCGGCCCTCAGACGATCGGCGAAGTGATCCACGGCACGGGTCAGGGGCGTCGTATCAACCACGACCCCAACCTACGCGCCTCGGCGGGACTGTTGCCAACGGGCGGACGCTCAGGCACGGTGACCTGAAGGACCGGCTTACATCCCCTGCGTTCGGAGGCGCCGATGTCCCAAGTCTTCTCCGAGGAGACCCATCGCAACCTGCTCGCCCGCATCCCTCATTGCACCGGTCGTGAAGTGTCCGACTGGCTCCGTGCCGTCGAAGACGGCCCCGCTCTCTTCAACTTCGAGGAGAAGGTCAGCTGGCTCCGCCACGAGCACAACCTCGCGTACGGCCACGCGAAGGCGATCATCCATGAGTACGACCTGAGGAGGGCCGCGCGCAAACTGCTCTGAGGCCCGCCGGCCGGGGCACGCACGCGCGCCACGACACGCGAAGGGCCCCGGGTGGGAACCCGGGGCCCTTCGGCGTACGACCGTCTGTGATCAGTCGCTGCTGTTGAGGATCGCGATGATGCGCAGGAACTCCATGTAGATCCAGACCAGCGTCAGCGTCAGGCCGAAGGCCGCCAGCCAGGACTCCTCGCGCGGAGCGCCGTAGGCGATGCCGTCCTCGACCTGCTTGAAGTCCAGGGCGAGGAAGCAGGCGCCGAGCAGGATGCCGACGACACCGAAGAGGATGCCGAGCGGGCCGCTGCGGAAGCCGAGGCCGTCACCGCCGCCGAACACCGCGAACAGCAGGTTGATCGCCATCAGCACGATGAAGCCGAGCGCGGCCGCCATCACGAAGCCGACGAAGCGCCGGTTCACCCGGATCCAGCCGGCCTTGTAGGCGACCAGGACCGCGGCGAAGACCGCCATGGTGCCGAGCACCGCCTGCATGGCCGCACCGCTGGCGATGCGGTTGTCCACGACGCTGGAGACGACGCCGAGGAACACGCCCTCGAACGCGGCGTACGCCAGGATCAGCGCGGGCGAGGCCTTGCGCTTGAAGGACTGGACGAGCCCCAGCACCATGCCGATGAGGCCGGCGCCGATGGCGATGCCGTACGACCGGCTGATGTTCGCGTCGTCGACCGGCAGCGTCGCCCAGGCGAGGGCCGCCGTGACGATCAGCACGCCGAGCGTGGTGCCGGTGCGCATGAGGACGTCGTCCATCGTCATGCGGCCGGTGGTGGCGGGGGCCTGCGGCGGCGCCCCGTACTGAAGGTCCTGCTGCGCGTAGGGGTTCTGCGCGTACGGGTTGCCGGCCTGCGGCTGGGCGTAGGGATTGCCCTGCGTGCCGACAGCGGCGCCCCCGGCCTGCGGCGCGGCGTTGAAGCCCGCGTAGCCGTTGTCGCGGCTGAACCCCCGTCGCGAGAAGACCGGGTTGCTGCTCCTCATTGCACTCCTCCATGGCCACCGTGCGCGGCCTTGGCTCAAGAGTAATGGATTGGCAAAGGATCGACCCTAATACCTGGGGAGGATCTTTCCCTCTTCCTGCTGGCCAACACGCTACGCGTCCGGGTGATTCCCGGCCATGACCGGGAGCGTTCATGACCAGACTGGAACGTGCCCGGAACCAGACGGAGATCACCCGGCCGCCGGACGGCCGTCCGGGGCGTTCGCGGGGTGGGGTGCCCTTCACCCGGCGGTGCGCGGCCGGGAGGGAAACCGGGGACGGGGAGGATCGGAAAGTGCCCAGAGCCGGACTTGAACCGGCACGCCCGCGAAGGGGCAGCGAGGTTTAAGCTCGCCGTGTCTGCATTCCACCATCTGGGCAGGCCATGGGCTCCGCATCGAAGTCCTGAGCCTATCGGGAGCCGCCTGTCGAACATGGGCCGGGCAAGCCGATGTTGTCTTATTTTATTGGCGTCTGAGGGAGCATCAGCCCACGGAACGGGCCATCCGCACTTGCCAAGAGCGTTGCGCGCGGCCGCCGACGCCGTGTGCGGAATGACGGAATTTCACCGTCCGAACAAGGACGCCCCACCTGTTCTCGCGCGGCCCGCCCCTCTTCTCGCGCGGTCCGCTCCTCCGGGCGCCCGTCATCCTCAGGTATGACGCGGGCGCTCGCGGTCCGTCCGCAGTCTCCCCCCGGAACCGGAACAGCGATGGACTACACGGCCCGATCCGGCCGGGACGATGGACGTGTCCTTCGAACACACCGTCACCCCCCAGGAGCGTCCCTCTCGTGACCACCGCATCCATCGCCGGCCGCGCCACCGCCGTGGCCGCACGTGCCACGGATCTGTCGAAGATCTACGGACAGGGCGAGACCCAGGTGGTCGCCCTCGACCGGGTCTCCGTCGAGTTCCGGCAGGCCGAGTTCACCGCGATCATGGGCCCGTCCGGTTCCGGCAAGTCGACGCTGATGCACTGCGTGGCGGGCCTGGACACCTTCTCCTCCGGGTCGGTGCGCATCGGCGACACCGAGCTGGGCTCCCTGAAGGACAAGCAGCTCACCCAGCTGCGCCGGGACAAGATCGGCTTCATCTTCCAGGCGTTCAACCTGCTGCCGACGCTCACGGCGCTGGAGAACATCACGCTGCCCATGGACATCGCGGGCCGCAAGCCCGACAAGGAGTGGCTGGACCGGGTCATCGGCATGGTCGGCCTCTCCGACCGGCTCCGGCACCGCCCCGCCCAGCTCTCCGGCGGTCAGCAGCAGCGCGTCGCCGTGGCCCGCGCCCTGGCCTCCCGGCCCGAGATCATCTTCGGTGACGAGCCGACCGGCAACCTCGACTCGCGCTCCGGCGCCGAGGTGCTCGGCTTCCTGCGCAACTCCGTGCGGGAGATGGGGCAGACGGTGGTCATGGTGACCCACGACCCGGTCGCCGCCTCCTACGCGGACCGGGTGGTCTTCCTCGCCGACGGCCGGATCGTCGACGAGATGTTCAAGCCCACCGCGGACAACGTCCTCGACTTCATGAAGCAGTTCGACGCGAAGGGCCGCACCTCCTGATGTTCCGCACCGCCCTGCGCAACGTACTGGCGCACAAGGCCCGTCTGCTGATGACCGTGCTCGCCGTCATGCTCGGCGTCGCGTTCGTCTCCGGCACCCTGGTCTTCGCCGACACGCTCTCCAACGCCTTCCGCAACCAGTCGGCGAAGAGCTACGACGACGTCGCCGTCGCCGTCACCTCGTACGCCTCGCCGGACGACCCCGAGGAGGAGCCCGGCCTGTCCGCGAGGACGATCGGGAAGATCGCCGCCGTGGACGGCGTGGCCTCCGCCCGCGGCCGGGTCGAGGGCTTCGCCGGGGTCGCCGACCCCGACGGGAAGCTGATCGGCGTCGGCTGGTCCAACAAGGGCTCCAACTTCGCCCCCGGCAAGGACGGCGAGGACTCCGCCTACACCTTCACCGAGGGCTCCGGCCCGGTGAAGGACGACCAGATCGCCCTGGACCGGGAGTCCGCCTCCAAGGGCGAGTACGAGGTCGGCGACCGGGTGCGCGTGGCGACCAACGGCCCGGTGAAGGAGTACACCCTCAGCGGGGTGTTCACCACGGAGGACGGCGCCGTGAACGCCGGCGGCAGCCTGGTCCTCTTCGACACCGCCGTCGCCCAGAAGCAGTACCTCAAGCCCGGCTACTTCGAGAGCGCCACCGTCACCGCCGCCCCCGGCGCGTCCGACGCGAAGATCCTCGACGCCGTGAAGCCGCTGCTGCCGGAGCACGCCGAGGCCCGCACTGGCCAGGCGCTCGCGGACGAGCAGGCCGACGACATCGAGCGCGGCATGAGCAGCCTCAAGCAGGTGCTGCTGGGCTTCGCGGGCATCGCCCTGTTCGTCGGCGTCTTCCTGATCTCCAACACCTTCACGATGCTGGTCGCCCAGCGCACCAAGGAGATCGCCCTGATGCGGGCCGTCGGCGCCTCCCGCCGGCAGATCACCCGCTCGGTGCTCGCGGAGGCCGCGCTGGTGGGCCTGGTCGCCTCGGTCGTCGGCTTCGTCCTCGGCATCGGTCTCGCGGCCGGGCTGCGCTCAGGGATGGCCGCGTTCGAGATGAAGATCCCGGACGGCCCGCTGGTCGTGGGCGCCACACCGGTGATCGCCGCGATCGCCGTGGGCGTGCTGATCACGATGCTCGCCGCCTGGCTGCCCGGCCGCCGGGCCGCGAAGATCCCGCCGGTGGCGGCCATGAACAGCGTCCACGCGGCGGCCACCACCAAGTCGCTGGTGCTGCGCAACTCGCTCGGCGCGGCCATCACCTCGCTCGGTGCCGGCGGCATCGTCGCGGGCGCCTCCTCCGGCGGCGATGACGGCCGGATGCTCATCGGGGCGGGCGCGTTCCTCGCGCTGATCGGTGTGATCGTGCTGATCCCGCTGCTCTCGCGGCCCGTGATCGCGCTGGTCCGCCCGCTGCTCGTCGGCCCGTTCGGCGTGGCCGGCAAGCTGGCCGGGCTGAACGCGGTCCGCAACCCGCGCCGCACCGGCGCCACCGCCTCGGCGCTGGCGATCGGGCTGACGCTGGTGACCGGCCTGTCGGTGCTCGGCATCACGGTCGGCACCGCCATCGACAAGATGACCACGGACAACATCAAGGCCGACTACATGGTCTCGATGGCGAACGGCGGCGACCTCGACCGGTCCGCGCTGACCGCGCTGGAGAAGGCCGACGGCGTCTCCGCGGTCTCCCCGCAGCAGAGCGTCTACTTCCAGGCCGGCGGCGACGACTTCGTCTCCGCCTCGGCGGTCACCCCGGGCGACATCGAGCGGGTCCTGCGGATGGACCTGGTGAGCGGCGACCTCTCCACCCTCGCCGACGGGCAGCTCGCCGTCGCCGAGAAGACGGCCCGCGGCAAGGGCTGGAAGACCGGCGACAGCGTCCCCGTCACCTTCGGCGACGAGAAGAAGCGGACGCTGAAGGTCGGAGCGGTCTTCAAGGACAGCGAGTTCCTCTCCCCCGTCGTCGTCTCCACCGACGTCGTCGGCCCGCACGAGACCCGGCCGTCCATCCAGCAGGTCTTCGTGAAGATGGACGGCGGCCAGAGCGGCGCCAACGAGCAGGTCCTCGTCGACGCGCTGGGCGACAACCCCGCGATCACGATCATGGACCGGCAGGACATCCGCAACGAGTTCGGCGGTGCCATCAACACCCTGCTGAACATCATGTACGGCCTCCTGGCGATGGCCCTGATCATCGCGGTGCTGGGTGTCGTCAACACCCTGGCGATGTCGGTGTTCGAGCGGCAGCAGGAGATCGGGATGCTCCGCGCGATCGGTCTCGACCGGCGCCGGGTGAAGCGGATGGTGCGTCTGGAGGCCGTCGTCATCTCGGTGTTCGGCGCGGTGGTCGGCGTCGGTCTCGGCGCGTTCCTCGGCTGGGCGATCGGCGAGACCTTCGCGGACCAGGTGCCGGGATACGCCCTGGTCCTGCCCTGGGACCGGATCGGGATCTTCCTGGTCCTGGCCGGGCTGGTCGGCGTCCTGGCCGCGCTGTGGCCGGCCCGCAACGCGGCACGGCTGAACATGCTGAACGCGATCAAGACCGAGTAGCCGTACGGCACGAGCGGCACGGAAGAGGGCCGGGTCCCCACCACGGGGAGCCCGGCCCTTCGTCTTCCCGGTCCGGCTCAGCCGCCCCAGACACGGGCGCGCAGCGGCATCCCGGCGGCGCCGGCGTCGGGTGTGCGCACGGCCAGCACCTGGTTGACGCCGATGCGGTTGCGCTCGAACGCCAGCGCGGAGGCGGCCATGTAGAGCCGCCAGACACGGGCCCGCCCCGGGCCGGTGAGCTGGACGGCCCGGTCCCAGTGGTCCTCCAGGTTGGTGACCCAGCGGCGCAGCGTCAGGGCGTAGTGCTCGCGCAGCGACTCCACGTCCCGCACTTCGAACCCGGCGCGTTCCAGCTGCGCGACGGTCACACCGATCGGCTGGAGCTCGCCGTCGGGGAAGACGTACGCGTCGATGAAGTCGTCGACCTGGTAGGAGGATTCGTCGCGCTGCGGGCGGCGCCCGATCTGGTGGTTGAGCAGCCGTCCGCCGGGCTTGAGCAGCCGGTGCAGCACGTCCGCGTACTCCAGGTACCGCTCGGCGCCGACGTGCTCGGCCATGCCGATGGAGGAGATGGCGTCGTACGGGCCGTCGGCGACGTCCCGGTAGTCCTGGACGCGGATCTCCACCTTGTCCGTCAGGCCCTCGTCGGCGACGCGCTTGCGGGCGTACGCCGCCTGCTCCTGGGACAGGGTGACGCCGACGACCTCCACGCCGTACTCGCGGGCGGCGTGCACGGCCATGGAGCCCCAGCCGCAGCCGACGTCGAGCAGCCGCATCCCGGCCTTCAGGCCGAGCTTGCGGCAGACCAGGTCGAGCTTGTCGCGCTGGGCGTCCTCCAGGGTGCCCTCGGGGGGCGGGGCCGGCCAGTAGGCGCAGGAGTACACCATGGACGGGCCGAGGACGAGTTCGTAGAAGTCGTTCCCCACGTCGTAGTGGTGGCTGATGGCCCGCTTGTCGGTGCGTCTGGTGTGCCGGTGCCGGGGCCGGCGCACCTCCTCCGGCGGGGGCGCGGGCGGCAGCGGGAGCCCGCCGAGCCGCACCAGTCCCCGGACGGCGGCGCGCGCCTCGGGGTCGCGCAGGATCTCCAGCAGGCCGCGGGCGTCGTCGCCGCGCTCCCACACCAGTCCGGCGAGCAGGTCGAGCGCGGTGTAGAGGTCGCCCTCGATGTCCAGGTCCCCGGCCACCCAGGCGCGGGCCAGCCCGAGTTCGCCGGGCCGGTAGAGCAGGCGGCGCACGGCACGGCGGTTGCGGACGACGAGCGCCGGGGCCCCCGGGGGCCCCGAGCGGGAGCCGTCCCAGGCGCGGATGCGCACCGGGAGGGGCGTTCCCAGCAGTTGTTCGAGAAGGACCTGCAGCCGCTGCGCGGCGTCAGCCATGGCGCACACCTCCGTATCCCGGAATGTCCAACACCACGTAAACACCTGCGGGGGGCGCGCGCAGTCCCCCACGCGCGTCACGGCTGGGCAAACAACCGTTACGGAGTCCGCAAACGCGGAAGGACCTCCCGCACCACGGATGGCGGGAGGTCCTTCGGCCGGCCCGGGGGCCGGTGGGGTACCGGGAGGGTCAGGAGGCCTTGGCCTTCTCGCCCTTGTCGGCGGCGGCGCTCGCGGCGGGCACCGGAGCGGGCTTGGCGGCCTCGTAGAACTCCTCGCGGGGAGTCTCCAGGGCGCCGAGCGACACGACCTCGCGCTTGAGGAACATGCCGAGGGTCCAGTCGGCGAAGACGCGGATCTTGCGGTTGAACGTCGGCATCGCCATGCCGTGGTAGCCACGGTGCATGTACCAGGCGAGACGTCCCTTGAGCTTGATCTTCATCTTGCCCATGACGATCATCGCGACGCCCTTGTGCAGGCCGAGGCCCGCGACCGCGCCCTTGTTGGCGTGGCTGTACTCCTTCTGCGGGAAGCCCCGCATGCCGGAGATCACGTTGTCGCCGAGGACCTTGGCCTGGCGCAGCGCGTGCTGGGCGTTCGGCGGGCACCAGGCGTTGGGGTTGCCGGCCTTGCGGCCGACGAGGTCCGGGACCTGGGCGTTGTCGCCGGCGGCCCAGATGTAGTCGGTGCCGGCGACCTGGAGGGTCGGCTCGCAGTCGACGTGGCCGCGCGGGCCGAGGGGCAGGCCGAAGCGGGAGAGCGCCGGGTTGGGCTTGACGCCGGCCGTCCACACGATCGTGTTGGAGTCGACCTCCAGCCCGTTCTTCAGCACGACGTGGCCGTCGACGCAGGAGTCCATGGAGGTGGAGAGGTAGACCTCGACCCCGCGGGCCTCCAGGTGCTCCTTGCCGTACTGGCCGAGCTTGGGGCCGACTTCGGGGAGGATCTTGTCGGCGGCGTCGACGAGGATGAACCGCATGTCCTCGCGCTTGACGCTGGAGTAGTACTTGGCCGCGTCGCGGGCCATGTCCTCGACCTCGCCGATCGTCTCGGCACCGGCGAAGCCGCCGCCGACGAAGACGAAGGTGAGCGCCTTGCGGCGGATCTCCTCGTCGGTGGTGGAGTCGGCCTTGTCCAGCTGCTCCAGCACGTGGTTGCGCAGGCCGATGGCCTCCTCGATGCCCTTCATGCCGATGCCCTGCTCGGCGAGGCCGGGGATCGGGAAGGTGCGGGAGACCGCGCCCATGGCGATGACCAGGTAGTCGAAGGGCAGCTCGTACGCCTCGCCGACCAGCGGGGCGATCGTGGCGACCTTGCGGTCCTGATCGATGGTGGTGACCCGGCCGGTGAGGACCTCCGCCTTCGGCAACACGCGTCGCAGCGGGACGACGACGTGGCGCGGGGAGATGCTGCCGGCGGCGGTTTCGGGGAGGAAGGGCTGGTAGGTCATGTACGACCGGGGGTCGACGACCGTGACGGTCGCCTCGCCGTAGCGCATCTTCTTGAGAATGCGCCGAGCTGCGTACAGGCCTACGTACCCACCGCCTACTACGAGGATCCTGGGACGCTCCGTGGTGCTCATGCCATCGAGTATCCACCCGCCTCAGGGGGGTCGCTCGTGCGCCCCTTCACAAGCTCTTCCAGGGGCTGTGCTACACTCCCCGGCCCGCGTGACACAGGTCATGGTCGAGACCGGGAACCCGGTTCCGCTACGACCCGTTGTCAATGCCGCGTGAGCTGCCTCTCTGTGTCGGTGAGCCTCCTGTGAGGGGGTCGGGACGCGGTCCCGGCCGGTGCGTCAGGAACCTGCTTACACCGCCCATCTGAACATGTTCAAGGGCCTGTTCACCCCTCGGAAGGGCCATCCGGCCCCTCTTGGGCCCCGGACTTGACGGAAATCCTTGTGAAGAACTTCACGAAGTTTCTCCGAGGCCATGCCCGGACCGGCCCGCAAGGCCCCTTCAGGCCCGCTCACCCGTGCCGCCCGCCGCTCAGCGGAGGCTGTTGACCAGCGCCGTTCACCACGACGGGGGCATCAGCCCCGGCACTCCGGCGGGCGCCGGCACACCTCTCGGCCGGCGCCCTCGGAACCCGTGAGGAGAGCCCTAACGGGGACCCGGCCCCTTGCCGTGCGGCCCGTCGTCGGTCTCCTCGGCCTCGGCCGCGATGCGCTCCTTGCGGACCGTGCCGTGGACGGTCTCCTGCTCGGTGTGCTCCTCGGTGGTTAGGCGGACCCGCTCCACCGGCACGGCCTCCGTCTCGGTCACCGGCCGCTCCTCGTGCAGGACGACCTCGTGCTCGGCCTCGCCGATGTCCGGGCCGGACATCGCGGCGTCGCGGTTGGCGTCGGTGATGGGCTCGCGCTCCACGCGCACCTCTTCGTGCCGCACCGGGACCGTCTGCTGGACCTCCTCGGTGACGACGTACTTGCGCAGCCGGGCACGGCCCGCCTCCCGGCGCTCGACGCCCACGTGCATGCGCTCCTCGGAACGCGTCATCGCGTCGTCGTCCGTGTCCCGGCGCGCCTTCATGGCCGCGTCGGCGGTCCCCGGCGCACCCGCGGCTCCGGCCGCGCCCGTGGTCCCGCCGGCGCCGGCCGTTCCGGCAGTGCCCGCGGTTCCGCCGGTCCTGGCAGTGCCCGCGGTTCCGGCGGTCCCGCCCGTCCCGGCGGTTCCGGCGGTTCCCGCCGCCCCTGCGGCGCCCGCGACTCCGCCCGCGCTCGCCGCACCGGTTCCGCCGCCATGCGCCCAGCCGCCCTCGCCGGGCTGGTTGGCCTGGGACCAGGACGCGTCCCAGTCGATGCCGTAGTACTCGTAGAGCCGGTGCTCCTCGTCCACGGAGAGGTGGCCGCCGCTGTCGACGTCGACACGCGGGGCGTCCTTGACCCTGCCCTTGGAGTACGGGACCTCCGTGTGGTCCTCCACCACCGTGGCGTCACGGATGGGTACGAAGGACTCGCTGGAGCCGAACATGCCCGTCTTGACCGACATCCACTCCGGGCGGCCCGTCGCGTCGTCGACGTAGACGTGCTTGGCCTCGCCGATCTTCTTGCCGTCCTCGCCCAGGACCGCATGGTCCAGGACGTTCCCTATCTGCTCCCTGGTGATCATGGTTCGCCTCGCCCTTCTCGTGGAGTTCGTCCCTTGGCGGGTACACCCCCACAAAAAGGGCAAAACAACTTAATGCCGATGAAAACCGGCTACTTTTCGAAAGTGCCGACGACCCCTCGACGCTCCCGCGTCACCCCCGAGCGCCGACGGATCACACCAGCGACCAAGCGATGCCGTCCAGGATGTCGTGCTCGCTGACCACGACCTCCTCGGCGCCGACGCGCTCCATGATCGCGAGCAGCACCAGGGCGCCCGCCGCGATGACGTCGACCCGGCCCGGGTGCATGGACGGCACGGCCGCCCGCTCGGCGTGCGTGGAGCGCAGCAGCCACTCGGTGATCTCCCGGACCCGGTCCCGGGTGACCCGGGAGTGGTGGATGCGGGCCGAGTCGTACTCCGGCAGGTCCTGGGCGATCGCCGACACCGTGGTCACCGAGCCGGCCAGCCCGACCAGCGTCCGCGCCTCGCGCAGCGGCACCGTCTCCTCGGCGAGGTCCAGGGCCGCCTCGATGTCGGCCCGTACGGCCTCGATCTGCGCGGCGGAGGGCGGGTCGGAGACGACGCCGTCCTGGACCAGGTGACGCTCCGTCATCCGGACGCAGCCGACGTCCACCGAGCGCGCCGAGCGCACGTGCTCCTCGCCGACGACGAACTCGGTCGAGCCGCCGCCGATGTCCACGACGAGGTACGGCCGCTTCAGGTCGGCCCGCCCGGTCAGTTCGCGCGTGGCGCCGGTGAAGGAGAACTCGGCCTCCTGGTCGCCGGTGACGACCTCGGGCTCGACGCCCAGGATGTCCACGACCCCGCGGACGAAGTCGTCGCGGTTCTCGGCGTCCCGGGAGGCGGAGGTGGCCACGAACCGCACCCGCTCGGCGCCGTGCTCCGCGATGACGGCCGCGTACTCGCGGCAGGCGGCGAAGGTGCGCTCCAGCGCCTCGGGCGCCAGCCGGCCGGTGCGGTCGACGCCCTGGCCGAGCCGCACGATCGTCATCCGCCGGTCCAGCTCGACGAGTTCACCGGTGTCCGGGTGCACGTCGGCGACGAGCAGCCGGATGGAGTTGGTGCCGCAGTCGACGGCCGCGACCCGGGTCACCGGTCCCCCTCCTGCTCGGGACGCTCGGGGTGCGCGGGAAGCGTCACGCAGGCGCCCTTGCTCCACCACTGCGGCAGCATCGCCAGCGCCTCGTCGCCCAGCGGGTTGACGCCGGGTCCGGCGGCCAGCGAGTGCGCCACCAGCACGTGCAGGCACTTCACGCGGTCCGGCATGCCGCCCGCGCTGGGGAAGCCCGTCAGCTCCTCGATCTCGTCCCGCCGCCGGATGTAGTCCTCGTGCGCCGCGCGGTAGGCGGCGGCCAGCTCGGGGTCGCTCTCCAGACGCGCCGTCATCTCCTTCATCACGCCGTTGGCCTCCAGCGTGCCGATCGCCGACGACGCCTTCGGGCACGTCAGGTAGTACAGCGTCGGGAAGGGAGTGCCGTCGGGCAGGCGCGGGGCCGTCTCGACCACGTCCGGCTGGCCGCAGGGGCACCGGTGCGCGATCGCGCGCAGTCCGCGCGGGGGGCGGCCGAGCTGCTGCTTGAAGGCCTCGACGTCCGCGTCGGTGGGCTCGGTGCGCGGGGTGGGCGGCGGGGGCGTTTCCATGCCTGTCTTTCTATCGTCTCTGTTCGCTGCGGGCGGCGTCGGCCTTGTCGACGCCCTCCCAGAGGTTCGTGTACCAGGGGCGGTGGGCCGCGCCCAGGTCGGTCCGGGACTGCTTGGCCGCGTCCGGGTCGATGACGACGTAGCCGGTCTCACCGGGCATCACGTAGTGCAGCCGCAGCCGGATCTGCTGCTCGGCGTAGGCGTCGTCCTGCCAGCGGGCCTTGAGGTCGCGCAGCTCCTCGACGCGCCGGGCGGTCGCGGCCTTCTCCCGCTGGAGGTCGGCGATCTCGGCGCGCTGGGAGACGTACTGCCTTATCGGGTACGCCATGGCGACGACGAGGGTGCAGACGACCAGCGCGAGCAGGGCGGCGCGTCCGGTGAGTCGGGAGCGCCGGGCCTGCCGCTTGGTCTGGGAGCGGTAGACGCGGGCCGCCGTCTGCTCCCCGAGCAACCGGATCCTGGTCGCGGTGGAGAACCGGTCCCGGTCCTTCACGGCCATGTCCCGCCTCCGTCTCAACGCGCGTACGTCCCCGCACACGGTACGGGACCGAGTACGGGGACGTACGTACGACGCTTCCTACGGGTGCGTGCCTCAGCCCTTGAAGCGGGGGAACGCGCTGCGGCCGGCGTACACCGCGGCGTCGTCGAGGATCTCCTCGATGCGCAGCAGCTGGTTGTACTTGGCGACGCGCTCGGAGCGGGCCGGGGCGCCGGTCTTGATCTGGCCGCAGTTGGTGGCGACGGCCAGGTCGGCGATGGTGACGTCCTCGGTCTCGCCGGAGCGGTGGGACATCATGCACTTGAAGCCGTTGCGCTGGGCCAGCTCGACGGCGTCCAGGGTCTCGGTGAGCGAGCCGATCTGGTTCACCTTCACCAGCAGGGCGTTGGCGGCGCCCTCCTCGATGCCGCGGGCGAGGCGCTCGGGGTTGGTGACGAACAGGTCGTCGCCGACGAGCTGGACCTTGTCACCGAGCTTGTCGGTGATGGTCTTCCAGCCGTCCCAGTCGTCCTCGAACAGCGGGTCCTCGATGGACACGAGCGGGTACGCGTCGACGAGCTCCGCGTAGTACTCGGTCATCTCGGCCGCCGAGCGCTCCTTGCCCTCGAAGGTGTAGACGCCGTCCTTGTAGAACTCGGAGGCGGCCACGTCGAGGGCCAGGGCGATCTGCTCGCCGGGGGTGTAGCCGGCTTCCTTGATCGCCTCGAGGATGAGGTCGAGGGCCTCGCGGTTGGAGCCCAGGTTCGGGGCGAAGCCGCCCTCGTCGCCGAGGCCGGTGGCCAGGCCCTTGTTCTTCAGGACCTTCTTCAGGGTGTGGTAGACCTCGGCGCCCCAGCGCAGCGCCTCGGAGAAGGACTCCGCGCCGATCGGGGCGATCATGAACTCCTGGATGTCCACGTTGGAGTCGGCGTGCGAGCCGCCGTTCAGGATGTTCATCATCGGCACCGGCAGCAGGTGCGCGTTCGGGCCGCCCAGGTAGCGGAAGAGCGGGAGGTCGCTGGCCTCGGAGGCGGCGTGGGCGACGGCGAGCGAGACGCCGAGGATGGCGTTGGCGCCGAGGGAGCCCTTGTTGTCGGTGGCGTCCAGGTCGAACATGGCCTGGTCGATCAGACGCTGCTCGGTGGCGTCGTAGCCGACGAGCTCCGGGCCGATCTGCTCGATGACGGCGAGGACGGCCTTCTCGACGCCCTTGCCGAGGTAACGGTTGGTGTCACCGTCGCGCAGCTCGATGGCCTCGAAGGCGCCGGTGGAGGCGCCGGACGGGACGGCGGCACGACCCGTGCTGCCGTCGTCGAGGCCGACCTCGACCTCGACCGTGGGATTGCCTCGGGAGTCCAGGATTTCCCGGGCTACGACGACGTCGATGGACGGCACGAGCATCTCCTTCGTGATGTGAAGCCTGTACGCAGCCCGCGGTGGGTGCTGCGGGATGAGCCTAACCGGCTCCGGGGCCTCGGCCGGCGGTCCACCGCCCTGTGGACAGAACCGAGAGCGAATTGTTTCCGAACGGAACAAAAAGCGGGCCCCTACATCTACACAGAACCCCGCCCCGGCGCGTACGGGGGAACACGCGCCGGGGCGGGGAGCCTGTGGGTCCTACTTCAGGTGGAGCTGCTGACCCGGGTAGATCAGGTCGGCGTCCTGGACGATGTCCTTGTTCAGCTTGAAGAGCTTCTCCCAGCCGCCCTTGACGTCGTGGTCGGCGGCGATCGTGCTCAGGGTGTCGCCCTTGACGACCTTGTACTCGCCGTCGCCCTTCTTGACCTTCTTGCCGGTCGGGGTGGTGACGGTCTTGGTGCTCTTCTCGGCCGCCGGACGCTCGGCGGAGCGGGAGGCCGGCTTCTCCTCGGTGGAGCGGGTGCTCTGCTCGCCACCGGTGGCGGAGGAGCCGTTGTAGGCCGCGCTCGACAGGCCGGTGCCGCAGTTCGGCCAGGCGCCCTTGCCCTGGCTCGCGAGGACCTTCTCGGCTATCGCGATCTGCTGGGCCTTGCTGGCCTGGTCGGCGGTGGAGGCGTACTGCGTGCCGCCGTAGGCCGCCCAGGTCGAGGCGGAGAACTGCAGGCCGCCGTAGTAGCCGTTGCCGGTGTTGATCGACCAGTTGCCGCCGGACTCGCACTGGGCGACGGCGTCCCACTCGGAGGCGGTGGCGGCCGAGGCGCTGCCGGCGGCCATCAGGGGGCCGGCGACGGCGGCGGCGCCGGTGACGCCGACGACGGCGATGGCGCGGGCAGCCTTGGAAGGACGGCGGTGCTTGGCCTTGCTGGAGAACAGCATGGAGAGATCCCCTCACCGACGCCTACGAGGTGAGCTGTCGGGTTCGGGCCGGTTGAGTTGCCCGGTCGCGCATCGCTGGTGCGTGCTGCGCGACTTCACCCCAAGCCGGTTCCGGCCGTCCGGCCCCGAAGGACCTCGACTTCCGGACCCGGCGCTTACCTTGGGTCCCCCGCTCCTGCCTACGGCGCATGACGCGACGACTGTTCCCGTACGGCCGCCGGCAGGATTCGGCGTGACGGCTGTCGGGGCTCGCTCTGGTGGCGAGCGGTCACGACCGTAGACACGCCGCTCGGGGATTTTCAAAGACGATCAAGGCTTCTGAGATCTATCTCTCAGTCCATCTAAAACGGACATTCACCATGAAAGCAGGACGCGAACTGCCGCTTCTTTTGGCCCTGTTCGGTCGCTATTCGGTGGGGACGTCCAGCGTCTGACCGGGGGCGATGCTGTTCGCGTCGGCACCGATGGCCGCCTTGTTCGCCTCGTACAGCGCGCGCCATCCGCCGTCGACGTCAAGGGAGTCGGCGATGGAGGCGAGCGTGTCGCCCGCGCGGACCTTGTAGGAGGCGTGACGGCCGGAGGAGCCGGCGGTGACGTCCGTGGCCTCGGACTCCTCGGCGCTGGAGCCGCGGTGACGTCCGGAACCAGCCGGTACGTCCTCGATCGCGGCGGTGTCGACGAGGCTCCAGGACCCGACGCTCTGCCCGAAGTTGTCCTGATCGTCACTCTCGGGCGTCTCCACGGGGGAGCTGTCCGGCGACTCCGAGGCCGTCGCCCCGCCCGACTTACCGGCCTTCTCGGACTTGCCGGGCTTTTCAGCCTTGGCGGACGAGGAAGGGGAAGAAGTGGAGCTGTCGGACGATTCGGACGAGTCGTCCGGCGAAGCGCTCGGCGCGCCCGACGCGTCACCGGAGGCGTCCGAATCGCCGGACGCGTCAGAGGATTCGGACGAATCGAGCAAGCCGGACGAGCCGGACACCTCGCTCGGCGAGCCCTCGGCGACCCCGGTGTCGAGGTCGATGGCCCCCGACTTCTTGGTGAGCCCGTTCAGCACCGCACAGGTGCCCCAGGGAACCGTCCCGCGCTCCTTGAGGACGTCCTGCGCCACGGCGATCTGCTGGGACCGGCTGGCCAGGTCCGGGCTGGCGGCGTAGTCGAGACCGCCGAACCTCTCCCAGTCCGCCTGGGTCAACTGGAGCCCGCCGTAGTGCCCGTTGCCCGTGTCCGCGCTCCAGGAGCCGCCGCTCTCGCAGTCGGCGACCTTGTCCCACACGTTGCCGTCCGCCGCGCTCGCGCCCGAGGCGCCGAGGAGCGGGATGGCGATCGCGGAGCCGGTCACTCCGGCAGCGACGAGAAGAGCCGGAGCCTGACGGGGGCGACGGTGACGACCGTTCCCGGAGAGCATGCGGGGACCTTTCGCGAGACAGCGGTGACCAAGACGCGCGGAACCCGCGTGCCTTCGTTGATGGGTGAACGTATAGGCAGACGATCACTTGTCACAAGTTAATGCCGCGCAGATCACGTGAAGATCACAGAGGTGAGCGCGTGTCACGTTTGCGGAGCGGAACGGTCGCCTCCGACCGGGGTGAACTCCACCGGCAGGGTGCGCAGGCCCCGCATGATGAGCCCGCCGCGCCACCTCAACTCGGCCGGGTCGGCGGCCAGTCGGAGGTCGGGGAGCCGGGTCAGCAGGGTGGCGAGGGCCGTCTGCCCCTCCAGCCGGGCCAGCGGGGCGCCGAGGCAGTAGTGGATGCCGTGGCCGTAGCCGAGGTGCTGGTTGTCGCGCCGCCCGAGGTCGAGGACGTCGGGGTCGGCGAACCGGTCCGGGTCCCGGTCGGCGGCGGCCAGGACGACCAGCACCGGGTCACCCGCGGCGATGTCCTGCCCGCCGATGGTCAGCGGCTCGGTGGCGAACCGCCAGGTGGCGAGCTCCACCGGCCCGTCGTAGCGCAGCAGTTCCTCGACGCCGGTCTCCAGCAGGGCGGTGTCGTGGGCGGCCAGGGAGTCCTGGAGCCGGGCGCGCTGGCCGGGGTGGGTGAGCAGGGCGTAGGTGCCGTTCCCGATGAGGTTGACGGTGGTCTCGAAGCCGGC
This sequence comes from Streptomyces sp. NRRL WC-3605, assembly GCF_001509795.1. Lineage (GTDB taxonomy): Bacteria > Actinomycetota > Actinomycetes > Streptomycetales > Streptomycetaceae > Streptomyces > Streptomyces viridochromogenes. The sequence continues at coordinate 97,793 of NZ_LLZN01000038.1, forward strand.
GAACAGCAGGATGAAGGCCATGGCGGCGGCCTCGTTCTCGGTGAGGTGCTCGCCGTGGTCCGAGGCGCGGATGAGACCGGAGATGAGGTCCTCGTCCGGGGTGGGCGCGTCGGGCAGGGCTTCGCGCTTGCGGTGGATGAGATCGGCCAGATAACCGCGCATCTTCTTCACGGAGCGGGCGACCCCGCCGCGCGGGCCGCCCTGGTGCCGGATCATCATGCCCGCCCAGTCCCGGAAGTCGTCCTGGTCCTCGCGGGGGACGCCGAGCAGGTCGCAGATGGCGTAGATGGGCAGCGGGAAGGCGAACTCGTGGATGAGGTCGGCCTCCCCCTTCCCGGCGAACCCGTCGATGAGGTGGTCGGTCAGCTCCTGCACGCGGGGCGCGAACGCGGCGACGCGGCGCGGGGTGAACGCCTTGCTGACGAGCCGCCGCAGCCGGGTGTGGTCCGGCGGGTCGATGTTCAGCAGATGCGTCATCAGCTCGGCCTTGCGCTCACCGGGGATGCCGGTCCTGCCCTTGGCGTGGGCGGGTTCGGCGTGGTGCGCCGGGTTCTTGGAGAGCCGGTTGTCGGCGAGCGTCTGCTTGGCGTCGGCGTACCGGGTGACCAGCCAGGCCTCCACCCCGCTGGGCAGCCGCGTCCGGTGCACGGGCGCGTTCTCCCGGAGCCAGGCGTACGCCGGGTACGGGTCGGTGGCGAACTCCCAGGTGAACAGCTCGGGAGCGCCGGGGGCGGGGGCGGGGCGGTGGGGCTGGTCGGTCACGCCCCCGACGGTATCGGCCCTACGGAGACACGCCCTCCGCGGCCCGGACCGCGTCCCGGTAGGCCCGTGCGGCGACCCGCAGGGCGGCCTCCGGGTCGACGCCGGCCTCCGCCGCCCGCACCGCCGTCGCGAGCAGCTCGTACCCGACGCCCTCCCCCGCCGGCAGGGGGACGTCCAGGCCGGCCGTGCGGACCCGGGAGGCCAGCTTCGCCGCGAGGGCCAGGCCGGGCTGCCCGAGCGGGATGCCGTCGGTGACGGACTCCCGCCGCTTCTCCTCGGCCTTCGTGCGCAGCCAGTGCTCGCGGACCTCCTCGGGGGTCGTCGCGGTCGCGTCGCCGAAGACATGGGGGTGGCGGTGGATGAGCTTGGCCACGATGCCGCCGGCGACGTCGTCGACGGAGAAGGGCGCCTCGGGGTGCTCCTCGGCGATCCGCGCGTGGAAGACGACCTGGAGCAGGACGTCGCCCAGTTCCTCGCGCAGCTCGTCGCGGTCGCCGTCCTCGATCGCCTCGACCAGCTCGTACGCCTCCTCGATGCCGTACTTGGCGAGGCCCTCGTGGGTCTGCCGGGAGGACCAGGGGCACTCGGCGCGGATGCGGTCCATGACCTGGACCAGGTCGAGGAGGCGGGCCCCTGGCAGGTCGTAGGAGGCGGGCAAGAGTTCCAGCTCGGGCATCGGCACCCGGCCGGTGCCGGCCATGCGGGCCAGGCCGTCGGTGAGCGCGGGCTCGCCCTCGCCGGTGGCGACGACCACGGCGGTCCGGCCGCCGGAGCACGCCTCGACCAGCTGCTCGGCGGTCGGGGCGGCCTCGTCGACGGTGATCCCGGCCTCGCGCAGATACGGCAGCTGCGGGTGCGCGCCGTCCGCGCACAGCACCCGGTCGGCCGTGCGCAGCGCCTGCCAGGCCGGCCAGGACAGCAGGCCGGGCGCGACGCGGTGGCTGGTGGTGAGCAGGACGATACGGCCGGGGGCGGCTTCGGGACTGGTTGCGTTCACGCTCCGAACGTAACCCACGCCCCGGGTGCGGCCCTTCGGCCGTCCCCGGACCGGCCGGCTACGCGGGCTGCTGGGGCGCGGTGACCTCGCGCAGCCAGGGGGCCTTGGCGTCCGTGCGGGCGCTCTGACGGGCGTCCCAGGTGCCGTAGCGGGGGTTGAGGTCGATGTCGAGCTTCTTGGAGGCCGCGGCCAGCGCGTCCCAGAAGGCGGGCTTGCCGGTGTCGGTGCCGAGCGCGGTGGCGAGCTTCTGGGCCTCCAGCTGGAGGCGGAGATTGTCGTCGAGGCGCTGCGGCGGGACGCCGTACTGCTGGAGCCAGGACGTCTCGAGCGCCTTCGCGCCGCCGACCTGCTTCTCCAGGCCCTCCCGCATCTCCTGGACCTCCTTGCGGGTGACGCTCACCCCGTGGTCGAGGGCGGCCCGGTGCAGCACCCGGTCGAGGACCATGGTGTGCAGCACGTCGCGCGGGAGGGTGCCGGACTTGGCGATGACCTGGGCGTAGGCGGCTTCGTCCGGGACGGCCGCGCGCTGGGCGTCCCGTACCTCGCTCACCCGGTTCTCCAGCTGGGCGACGGTGATCCGCTGGTCTCCGACGACGGCGGCCGCGCCCGGATGCGCGTCGCTTCCGCACGCGGTGAGCAGAGGCGCCGCGGCGAGCGCGGCGGAGAGCAGGAGCGCGGTACGACGGCGGCGGTGCAAGGAGACCTCCCGAGGGGCGCTTGTGCGACGGTGCACAAAGTCTTGCGGTGATCGATGGTAGGCAGTGGGCAAGCTCTGGCCAACCCATTCGACCAACGATTCGCGCGGGCTTCGGGCACCCGTCACCCGGCGCGGCGGCCTCGTTGCGCCGCTACCCGCGGACCTGGCCCAGCCATTGCAGGGTGCGGCGGACCTCCGCGGCGAGGGGGTGTGCGGGGCCGTGCAGGCGCTCGACGTCCATCAGGAGGCGGGCCAGGGTGTTGTGGGCGGCGGGCCGGTCGCCGAGGGCGAGCAGGAGGTGCCCGATGCGGCGGCGCACGTCGTGGGCGAGGACGGGGTCGCCGGAGACGTACTGGTTCTCGTAGTAGGGCAGCAGTGAGCGGTACTCGGCGAGGGCGGCCGCCGGTTCGCCGAGCTGTTCCAGGCACTGGGCGACGTCGTAGCGGAAGCGCAGGGACTGCGGATCGGCCTGGCCGGCCTCGGAGGCCCGTTCGTCGGCGAGGCGGCGCAGCTCGGGCAGGGCGCGCCGGTACTGGCCGTCGTCCATGAGCGTGGCCGCGTACTGCTTGCGCAGGGTGCGCACGACCGGTGAGTGCGTGCCGTGCTGTTCGGCGGCGACGGGCAGGATCGCGCCGAGGATGTCGACGGCCTGGGTGATCCGGCCCTCGCCGAGGAGCCGCTTGACCTCGTCGACGGCGCGGGCGACGTCGGCCTTCTCCTCGGCGGGCGGTGCCGGGGCGGCGGGCGCGGGCTGCGGCGCGGGGGTCCGGGCGCGGTCCGGCCAGGGCGCGTGGGGGCGCAGGAAGGGGCGGGTGGGGTCGAGGGGTTCCCCGGTGGGTGTGCCGCGCGCGGGCAGCAGCTGTTCAAGGGCGTCGTAGACCTCCTGGGCGGAGGCCGGGCGGTGCTGCGGGTCCTTGGCCAGCAGGCGCAGGACCAGCGCCTCCAGCGCCTCGGGGACCTCGGGGCGGGACCGGCGCACCGGCTGCGGCGGCTCGTACAGGTGCCGGTGCAGCACGCCGAGCGCGGTCGAGCCGGAGAACGGCACGTCCCCGCTGAGCAGTTCGTGCAGGAGGACACCGAGCGCGTACAGGTCGGTGTACGGGCCGACGGCGCCGCCCATCGCCTGCTCGGGGGCCATGTAGGCGGGCGAGCCGATCGGGGAGCCGGTGTGGGTGAGACGGGTGGTGTCGGTGTCCATGACGGAGGCGACGCCCAGGTCGAGGACGGTGACGGCACCGTCCTGCTTCACCATCACGTTGCGTGGCTTGAGGTCGCGGTGGACGATCGGCACCGCGTGCACGGCGCTGAGCACGGCGCACAGCTGCGCGGCGACCGCGACCGCCCAGGGCCACGGGTACGGCTCCCGTTCGGCGAGGTGGGCGGAGAGGTCGACGCCGTCGACGTACTGCATGACGAGGAACAGCTCCTCGCCCTCGCTGCCCGCGTCGTGCACGGTGACCAGGCCGGGGTGGTCGACCTGCGCGGTCACCCGGCACTCGCGCACGAAGCGGCGGCGCAGCTCGTCCGCCTCCTGCCCGGCCACCTTGTCGGGGCGCAGCAGCTTCACCGCCACGCGCCGGTCGAGCCGCTGGTCGTAGGCCGTCCAGACCTGGCCCATGCCGCCCTGCCCGATGAGGGCGGACAGCTCGTAGCGGCCGGAGACGACACGTCCCGCCGTCGCGGTCACAGCCCGCCCTCGCGGGTGCCGTCGGGCCGGCCGTCCTGGCGGCGCAGATAGTCGCTGAGCTCGTCGAGTTCGGCGCGCACCTGGTCGATGCGGGCGGGCGCGGGGCGCTGCGGGGGCGGCGGCACGGGCGTGGAGTCGCGCGGGACCGGCGGCACCGGGGTGTGGGGCGGGACCGACGGCACGGTCGTCGCGGTGTACGGCGAAGGGGGCCGCGGGTAGCCGTACGCCGGGCCGGGCTGGGGCTGGGGGGCGTATCCGGCCGTGGCGTGCGCCTGGTGGAAGTGCCGGATGTCGGCGACGAGGTAGTAGACGACCGCGGCGACGACACCGCCGAGCAACAGCAGGAGGCCGAGCCAGCCGCCCGCGGTGTGGATCTCGTCGCCGGGCTCGGAGCCGATCAGGTAGAGCCCGAAGTAGGGCACCACGATCGACGCCCCGAACAGCCACCAGTCGCCCGCCCGGCGGGTCACGATGGCCAGGCGCAGCATCATCGCCCACGTCAGCAGCCCGAAGCTCATGACGGAGACCACGACGAACAGCACGCGCAGGAAGACCAGCGTCCCGGTGGACGGCGGCCGCTTCACCGGCTGTGGGTAGCCGTGGCCTTGCATGACTGCTCCTGATGCCTGACGAGGTGGACGGACCCGGCCGGTCCCGCACGCTCGGGGCAACCTCGGTCGCGCGACGGCCGCTTCGAGCGTATAGGCCGACACCGAGGTCCGGTCACGGTTGTACCGGATCGTTGTCGTGCCGATCACCTCGTACGGCGCCGCAGGTGGCGGAGGCCGGGCTTCCGCTCCGTCCTCAGAGCGGGTGGCGCATCCACACGTTGGGTTCGACGTACACCGCCAGGTCCCTCTCGGGCTCGCAGCGCACCGGCACCAGCGCCCCGTCCACCTCGACGTCCCCCGCGGTGTCGAAGGGCAGCCCGGTCCAGCCGCGCCACATCTCCAGCGAGCCGACGACGGTCATCGAGGCCGGGGCGACGGAGTCGACGGTGGCTCCGGCGCGGACGTGGACCCGCATCCACGGGTCGTGCGGGAGCCCGTCGGGGCGCACACGGCGGACGTACTCCTCGACGGGGGTGTGCGGTTCGAGGTGCTTGGCGCTGGGCCGGACCGGCGCGACGACCTCGGTGAAGCCGTGCGCGCGGGCGTTGTCCCGCATCGCGCCGAGCATCCGGGCGGACAGGCCGCCGCCCTGGACGTGCGGGGCGACGACGACGGAGATGGCGCTGACCGTGTCGGGCCGGGTGCCGTTGCGCAGGTCGGCGAAGGCCCAGGCCAGCACCTGGTCCCAGCCGCGGGCGGGCAGGGTGCCGCGTCCCTCGGCGTGCAGCGCGAACGGCACGCTGAACGCGTGGGCGACGACCTCGCCCCGCTCGTCCTCGGCGAACAGCACGTACTCGGGGAGCTCGGCGGGGATGCGGCCGTAGTGGCTGTTCCCCACGAGGTCGTGCAGGACGACCTCCGGCCAGCTGTCCGCCATGGCCAGCACCGCCCCGGCCCGCTCGGGCCGCTCGGCCAGGCTCCACACCTTCGTCTCCATGCCGGTCACGGTAGGGCGGCCGGCGAGGGCGGCCAAGTCCTTTTCCGCGGGCCGGTTCAGCCGCCGCACTGGCGCAGCATGATCTCCTTGTCGGCCTTGGTGACCGGCAGTTCGTACTTGAGGGAGACCTGGGCGAAGCGGACCGCGTAGGAGCAGCGGATCGCCTTGCTGGGAGGCAGCCAGGCGGCGGGGCCGGAGTCGCCCTTGGAGCTGTTGGCGGGACCGTCGACCGGGAGCAGGTTGAGCGGGTCGTTGGCGATGTCCTGCCGCTTGCCCTTGGGCCAGCGCGAGGCGCCCATCTGCCAGTCGTAGGACAGCGGCATGACGTGGTCGATCTGCACGCTCGTGGCACGGGACTTGGCCCACTCGATGGTCCGGCCCGTGTACGGGTCGTCCAGCGTCATCGACATCACGACGCAGTTCGAGCCGGAGCGGAAGCGCACGTCCTGGCCGTCGCGCTTGAGCAGGTCGTTGCGGGTGTCGCAGCCGTTGCGGGAGAACGGGACGCCGCCGGGCGCCGAGTCCATCCAGGCGTAGCCGAACGCGTCCCGTTCGTAGCCGGTCTTCGGGCCGCGGCCCTTGGTGGCGACCTTCTCGATGAGGGCCCGCGCCTCGGCCCGGTCGGCGTCCGAGGTGAGGGGCGCGAGGCCCGGCCTGGTGCCGTCGGGGTTGTCCAGCGGGCTCGCCGCGCGTCCGGAGCCGGCGGCCGGACCGGCGCCGGACGTCCCGTCCGGTGCGGGCAGCTCGACGTTCTCGCAGCCTCCCAGCAGCAGTGCCGTGCCCAGCACCGCGGCGGCGGCCGCCGCCCCACCCCTCAGACGCCTCACGGTGCCGTCCCTCCCCTTGCCTGCCCCGGTGTACCGCGGTCAGCGCTGTGTCTTCCCCGGTTCCCTGTCGCGCACACGGTATCCGTCCGGCGCACGGGGGCATCCGGGAGGTCCAGACCAGAAACCGGCCAAGTGCGCATAGCACGCAAGTCCGGCGTATCGTCGATCGTGAGTCACTCGGGAAGGAGCTCTGGATGGGCATCTTCGACAGGTTCAAGAGCAACCGCCACGCGCAGGACAAGGCCGGGGACATGTCCGACACCGCGGAGCGAACGGTCAACGAGAAGACGGGCAACAAGTACGAGAGCCGGATCGACGACGCCCAGCAGCGCATGGAGCGCCAGGCCGGCATGGACCGTGACAAGCCCGACCAGCCGTGAGGCCGTAGACCCACGCCCAGCCCGAGAGAGGCCGTCCGCGCGGACCGACGTCCCGCGGACGGCTCCCTGTGCCGGGCCTGGCGGCGACGCCGTTCCGCCGGCGAGTCGGGGCCGGTGAGTCAGGCCCCCAGCACCGTCAGGACCCCAGGACCGAGGTCAGGAACTCCCCGACCCAGCCCAGCAACTCCCGGCCGACCAGCGGCTTTCCGCCCACCTTCGCGGTCTTCGGACGCGGCACCAGCACCTGGTGGACCGACGGCTTGATGACCGTGCCCGGGTAGAGGCGCTTGAGCCGCAGCTCCTGCGACTCGCGCAGCTCCACCGGCGCGAACCGGATGTTGTTGCCCTGCAGCACGACCTCGCCGACCGCACACGCCCGGGCCAGCATCCGCAGCCCGGCCACCAGCAGCAGGTTCTCCACGGGCTCGGGCAACTTGCCGTAGCGGTCGACGAGTTCCTCGCGGACGGCCTTGATGTCCTCCTCCGAGTTGGCGGAGGCGATGGCCCGGTAGGCCTGCAGACGCAGCCGCTCGCCCGGCGCGTAGTCGTGCGGGACGTGCGCGTCGACCGGAAGCTCGATCTTGACCTCCAGCGGCGGCTCCTCCTCGACGCCGCCCTCCAGCGAGGCGCGGTAGTCGGCCACCGCCTCGCCGACCATGCGGACGTACAGGTCGAAGCCGACGCCCGCGATGTGCCCGGACTGCTCGCCGCCCAGCAGATTGCCCGCGCCGCGGATCTCCAGGTCCTTCATGGCCACGTACATGCCCGCGCCCATCTCGGTGTGCTGGGCGATGGTGGCCAGCCGTTCGTGCGCGGTCTCCGTGAGCGGCTTCTCCGGCGGGTACAGGAAGTACGCGTAGCCCCGCTCGCGGCCGCGGCCGACCCGGCCGCGCAGCTGGTGCAGCTGCGAGAGGCCGAAGTTGTCGCCGCGCTCCACGATCAGGGTGTTGGCGTTGGAGATGTCGATGCCGGACTCGACGATCGTCGTGGAGACGAGCACGTCGAACTTCTTCTCCCAGAAGTCGACGACGACCTGCTCCAGCGCCTGCTCCGACATCTGGCCGTGGGCCGTCGCGATCCGGGCCTCCGGGACGATCTCGCGGAGCCGGGCGGCGGCCCGGTCGATCGACTCGACGCGGTTGTGGATGTAGAAGACCTGGCCCTCGCGCAGCAGCTCACGGCGGATCGCCGCGCCGATCTGCTTCTCCTCGTACGGCCCGACGAAGGTGAGGACCGGGTGCCGCTCCTCCGGCGGGGTGGTGATCGTGGACATCTCGCGGATACCGGTGACCGCCATCTCCAGGGTCCGCGGGATCGGGGTCGCGGACATCGTCAGGACGTCGACGTTCGCCCGGAGCTTCTTCAGCTGCTCCTTGTGCTCGACGCCGAAGCGCTGCTCCTCGTCGACGATGACCAGGCCCAGGTCCTTGAACTTGGTCTCGGACGAGAACAGCCGGTGGGTGCCGATGACGATGTCCACCGAGCCGTCGCGCAGCCCCTCCAGGACCGCCTTCGCCTCGGTGTCGGTCTGGAAACGGGACAGCGCGCGCACGTTCACCGGGAACTGCGAGTAGCGCTCGGAGAACGTGCCGAAGTGCTGCTGCACGAGCAGGGTCGTCGGCACGAGCACGGCGACCTGCTTGCCGTCCTGGACGGCCTTGAAGGCGGCCCGCACCGCGATCTCGGTCTTGCCGTAGCCGACGTCGCCGCAGATCAGGCGGTCCATCGGGACCGACTTCTCCATGTCCTCCTTGACCTCGGCGATCGTCGTCAGCTGGTCCGGGGTCTCGGCGTACGGGAAGGCGTCCTCCAGCTCGCGCTGCCAGGGGGTGTCGCCGCCGAAGGCGTGTCCCGGCGCGGCCATGCGGGCGCTGTAGAGCTTGATCAGGTCGGCGGCGATCTCCTTGACGGCCTTCTTGGCGCGCGCCTTGGTCTTGGTCCAGTCGGCGCCGCCGAGCCGGTGCAGGGTGGGCGACTCACCGCCGACGTACTTGGTGATCTGCTCCAGCTGGTCGGTGGGGATGTACAGCCGGTCGCCGGGCTGGCCGCGCTTGGCCGGGGCGTACTCCACGACCAGGTACTCGCGGGTGGCGCCCTGCACGGTGCGCTGCACCATCTCGATGTAGCGGCCGACGCCGTGCTGCTCGTGGACGATGTAGTCGCCCGCCTCCAGGGTGAGCGGGTCGATGGTCTTGCGGCGGCGGGCCGGCATCCGGGCGCCCTCGCGGCCGGCCGCCTTCTGCCCGGTCAGGTCGGTCTCGGTGAGGACGGCCAGGCCGAGCGCGGGGTCCACGAAGCCGTAGTCGATGCAGCCGCAGGCGACGTGCACGACGGACGGGGAGATCTCCTCCAGGTCGATCGTGAGGCGGGCCGGGACGCCCTCGCCGCCGAGCACCTCGACGGTGCGGGCCGCCGGGCCGTGGCCCTCGGTCACGAAGACCGTGCGCCAGCCGTCGGCGAGCCAGCCCTTGGTGTCGGCGAGCGCCTTGGCGGTGTCGCCGCGGTACGACTCGGGGGCGCGCATGCCCAGCTTGAGGGTGTCCGCGTCGAGCTCGTCGTCGGCGGCGAACGGCGACACCGACCACCACATCATGTCCAGCTCGCGGGCCCGGTCCCGGACGTCCGCGATGGACCACAGGGAGGCCGCGTCGACGTCGATGGGGGCCTCGCCGCCGCCCGCGGTGGCCGCCCAGGACGCCTGCAGGAACTCCTGCGAGGTCGCCACCAGGTCGGCGGCGCGGGTGCGGACCCGCTCGGGGTCGGCGACGACGGCCATGGAGCCCTTGGGCAGGACGTCGAGCAGCAGCTCCATGTCGTCGACCAGGACCGGCGCGAGGGACTCCATGCCCTCGACGGCGATGCCCTCGGCGATCTTGCCGAGCAGTTCGCCCAGCTCGGGGTGCTCCTCGGCGAGCACCCGCGCCCGCTCGCGCACCTCGTCGGTGAGCAGCAGCTCGCGGCAGGGCGGCGCCCACAGGCCGTGTTCGGCGACCTCCAGGGAGCGCTGGTCGGCGACCTTGAAGTAGCGGATCTCCTCGACGTCGTCGCCCCAGAACTCGACGCGCAGGGGGTGTTCCTCGGTGGGCGGGAAGACGTCGAGGATGCCGCCGCGGACGGCGAACTCGCCGCGCTTCTCGACGAGCTCCACGCGTGCGTACGCGGCTGCCGCGAGGGCCTCCACCACGGCGTTCAGGTCGGCGGTCTGCCCGGTGCGCAGGGCGACCGGCTCCAGGTCGCCGAGGCCCTTGACCTGCGGCTGGAGGACGGAGCGCACGGGGGCCACGACCACGGACACCGGGCCGGTCTCCGGGTCGTCGGGACGGGGGTGGGCGAGCCGGCGCAGCACGGCCAGGCGGCGTCCCACGGTGTCGCTGCGGGGGCTGAGGCGCTCGTGCGGCAGGGTCTCCCAGGACGGGTACTCCACGACGCCCTGCTCGGGCAGCAGGGAGCGCAGCGCCGCCGCCAGGTCCTCGGCCTCCCGGCCGGTCGCCGTGACGGCGAGGACGGGGCGGCCGGTCTCGCGGGCGAGGGCCGCGATCGCGAAGGGGCGGGCCGCCGGGGGGCCGACCAGGTCGACGTGCATGCGGTTGCCGTCCGCGGCCGCCGCGATCGCTTCCGCCAGGGCGGCGTCCTTGACTACGGCGTCGAGCAGACCGTGCAGACTCATGGAGGAGCTTTCCGTCCAAAGGGATGGGCAACGCGAAGGACCCGACACGGGAGACGGGCCGGGTGTTCCAGCGTACGTCGCCCCGGGGACGGACGCCGGGGCCTGTGGACAACCCACGATCACCCCCGCGGCTCCCCGGCCCCGTCACGGCCCCACGCCCGGTTCCCCGCCCCCTCCACGTAAAGTCCCCTCATGCCCACCCGAGCCGCCTCCGCGCCACCGGACGCCTCCCCGGACCCTGCGATACCGGGGGCCGAGCCGCGTGCCGGGGGGTCGGTGCCGGCCGGGGGCGGGCGGTGGGACGCCTGGGTGCTGGCCCTCGCGCTGTTCGCCGGGTACGCCGTCGTGTCGGTCGGGCGGTACCGCCATCTGGGGCAGCGCTCGTGGGACCTCGGCATCTTCGAGCAGGTCATACGCTCCTACGCGCACCTCCAGGCGCCGGTCGCCGATCTGAAGGGCCCGGGGTTCAACATCCTCGGCGACCACTTCAGCCCGGTGACCGTGCTGCTCGCGCCGGTGTACCGGCTGTTCCCGTCGTCCGTCACCCTGCTCGTCGCGCAGGCCGCGCTGTTCGCGCTGTCCGCCGTCCCGGTCGCCCGGGCCGCCGCCCGGCTGCTGGGCCGGGGGCGCGGGCTCGCGGTCGGCGTCTCCTACGGGCTGTCCTGGGGCATCCAGCAGGCCGTCGACTTCGACTTCCACGAGATCTGCTTCGCCGTGCCGCTGCTCGCGTTCGCGCTGGAGGCCGTCCTGGCCCGGCGCTGGCGGGCCGCCCTGCTGTGGGCGCTGCCGCTGGTCCTCGTGAAGGAGGACCTGGGGTTCACGCTGAGCGCGCTCGCCGTGGTCGTCGCCTGGCGGGCGCGCGGCGTCTCCCCGCGCGCGGCCCGGTACGCGGTCGGCGTCGCCGTGTTCGGGGCCGTGGCCGTTGCCGTGACCCTGCTGGTGCTGATACCGGCGTTCAACTCGGCGGGCTCCTACGACTACTGGAACAAGGTGGGCGAGTCGGGCGGCGGGGGGCCGCTGGACGGCCTGGACACCAAGCTCCGCACGCTCGGCTGGATCCTGATACCGACGACCGGGCTGCTCGCCCTGCGCTCCCCGCTGCTGCTCGTGGCGCTGCCCACCGTCGGGTGGCGCTTCGTCTCCTCCTACCCGCAGTACTGGGGGACGGACTGGCACTACAGCGCCGTCCTGATGCCGGTCGCCGCCCTCGCCCTCGTCGACGCCGTGCACACCGCCCGGCACAGCCCCCGCCCGTGGCTGCGGTCGTACGCCCAGCACCTGCCGGCGGCCGTCGCGGGCGCCTCCCTGGCGCTGACGACCTCGCTGCCGCTGGCCGCCGTGACCCAGGCCGAGATCTACCGAAAGCCGGAGCGGGTCACCGCGATCGAGCGCCTGCTCGCCGAGGTCCCGGACGGCGCCTCCGTAGAGGCCAACATCGCCCCGATCAGCCGCCTCACCTCGCGCTGCCGGGTGTTCTGGGTCAGCAACACCCAGGGCGTCGACCCGGACTACATCGCCCTGGACAACTCCCGCAAGCGCTACCGCGACGTCGAGGCGTACGCCCGCACCCTGCACCCCGGCGCCCGGTACAGCGTCCAGGGCATGGCCTACGGGGTCGTCCTGCTGGAGCGCCGGGGCCGGTGAAACGAGCGGCGGCCCGGCCGGGAGGGTGTCCCCTCCGGACCGGGCCGGGCCCGTCCCCCGCAACCCCCGTGTGCGGTGGCTACTCGGTCGCGATCGCGTTGAGCACGTTCATCCGGCCCGCCCGGAACGCCGGCACGAGGGCGGCGAACAGGCCCACGAAGGCCGATCCGACGAACACCCCGCCGATCGTCGCCCACGGGATGTCGAGGACGTCCAGGCCCTCCAGGGCGAGCAGCCGCTGGGCGGTCGCGCCCCAGCCCATGCCCAGTCCGAGGCCCAGCAGGGCGCCGAAGAGGGCGATCACCACGGACTCCATGCGGATCATGCGGCGGAGCTGCCGGCGGGAGAGGCCGATGGCGCGCAGCAGGCCGATCTCCCGGGTCCGCTCGACCACCGACAGGGCCAGGGTGTTCACCACACCGAGGACCGCCACGATGATCGCCAGGGCCAGCAGGCCGTAGACCATGTTCAGGAGCTGGCCGATCTGGTCCTTCAGCTCCTCCTTGTAGTCGGTCTGGTCGCGGACCTGGTACTGCGGGTACGGGTCGAGCGCCTTCTTCAGGGCGGCGTACGCGGCGTCCTGCTTGCCGTCCTCCGCCTTGGCGAACATGATCACGTTCTGCGGGACGCGGTCCGCCGGCAGGTACGACCGGAGCGTGTCGATGCTCAGGTACCGGGCGCCCTGGTCGATGGCGGTGTCGTCGTCGGTGATCGCGGCGACCTTCAGCTTCGCCGTCTCACCGCCCTTGAAGGCGACGGTGATCGTGTCGCCGACGTGCACGCCGTGCTTCTTCGCGTAGTCGCTGCCGACCGACATGGCGTCCTTGCCGTAGGCGGCGGACAGGGTGCCCTCCGTCGTCGTACGGCGCAGGTCCTCGGCGTACGTCGGGTCGGCGGCCGTGACCCCGGAGTCGTCGGTCTTGCCGTCCGGCGAGGTCAGGGTGGCGTCGACGCTCTTGTAGTGGGTGACATGGGCGAGGCCGGGACTGTCCTCCATGGCCTTCTCCGCCTGCGGCACGATCGGCTGCTGCTGGCTCAGCACGATGAAGTCCGCGCCGACCGACTTGTCCAGCTCGCTCGTCGCCGAGGCGACCATCGAGGAGCCGACCACCGACAGGCAGGCCACCAGGGCGAGGCCGATCATCAGGGCGGCGCCGGTGGCGCCGGTGCGGCGCGGGTTGCGCAGGGCATTGCGCTCGGCCATGCGGCCCACGGGACCGAACGCCCGCAGCAGCACCGCGCTGATCACCCGGACGACACCGCCCGCGAGGAGCGGGCCGATGACGACGAACCCGATCAGGGACAGCACCACGCCGCCGCCCAGCATCAGCGCGCCGTCGCTGGCCTTGTCGGCGGTGGCCGCCGCGTACAGGGCGGCCGCGCCCCCGCCGGTGAGCACCAGGCCGATCAGGCCCCGCACCCGGCCGGCCCGGCCGTCGGCCGGGGTGCCGGCGTCGCGCAGGGCGGCCATCGGGGAGACCTTCCCGGCGCGGCGGGCCGGCAGGTAGGCGGCCAGCACCGTCACGACGACACCGAGGATGAGGCCGACGACGGGGGTCGTCGTCTTCACGGTGAGGTCGTCGGTGGACAGGCTCATGCCGGCCATCGACATCAGCTTCATCAGGCCGATGGCGATCCCGACGCCCGCGCCGACGCCGAGGACGGAGCCGACGAAGCCGAGCAGCAGCGCCTCCACCAGCACCGATCGGTTGACCTGGCGGCGCGAGGAGCCGATGGCCCGCATCAGGCCGATCTCACGGGTGCGCTGGGCGACCAGCATCGAGAAGGTGTTGATGATCAGGAAGATGCCCACCAGGAACGCGATGCCGGCGAAGCCGAGCATGGCGTACTTGATGATGTCCATGAACTCGCCGACGTCCTTGCGGTTCTCGTCGGCGCTCTCCTTGGCCGTCTGGATCTTGTACGAGCCGTCCAGGGCCTGGGCCACGTCCTGCTTGAGCCGGGCGTCGCTCACGCCGTCCTCGGCGGTGACGGAGACCTGGGTGAACCGGCCGGTGGCGCCGAGCAGGGCGCGCTGGCTGGTCTCGGTGTCGAAGTAGACGACGGCCGCGCCCGGGTTGGTCACCTTCCAGGAGGCGATGCCGACGATCTTCGCGCGGATGTCGCCGGTGGCGGCGATGGTGCGCAGTTCGTCACCGAGCTTCAGGTCGTGCTTGTCGGCGGTGTCGGCGTCGACCATCACCTCGGTGGGTCCGCGCGGGGCGTGCCCGGAGGTGATCTCCATGGACCGCAGGTCGTTCTCGGTCCAGTTGCCGGCGAGGGTGGGCGCCCCGGTGGACGACCCCATGTTCTTGTTGTCGGCGTCCACGACGGTCACGCTCATCGACGTGACCGCGCCCTCCGCCTTCTCGACGCCCTCGACCGAGGCGACCTGCTCGACGACCGACGCCGGGAGCGAGGCGGGCCGGCCGGTGCCGGCGCCGTCGTCCTCGTCCTCGGAGTCCTTGGGGCTGACGCTGACGTCGGAGGAGGTGACCGCGAAGAGCTTGTCGAAGGTGGTGTTCATCGTGTCGGTGAACACGAGGGTGCCGCACACGAACGCCACGGACAGCAGCACCGCCACGGCGGACAGCGCCATCCGGCCCTTGTGCGCGAAGAAGTTGCGCAGCGAGGTCTTCACGACGGTCATGACGTGCGCCCCCGGGCGTCGAAGTCCTTCATGCGGTCGAGGACGGCCTCGGCCGTGGGCTTGTACATCTCGTCGACGATCCGTCCGTCTGCGAGGTACAGCACCCGGTCCGCGTAGGACGCGGCGACCGGGTCGTGGGTGACCATCACGATGGTCTGCCCCAGCTCGTCCACGGACCTGCGCAGGAAGCTCAGGACCTCGGCGCCGGCGCGGGAGTCCAGGTTTCCGGTGGGCTCGTCACCGAAGATGATCTCCGGCCGGGCGGCGAGGGCGCGGGCGACCGCGACACGCTGCTGCTGGCCGCCGGAGAGCTGCGTGGGCCGGTGCTTGAGCCGATCGGACAGGCCCACGGTGTCCACGACCCGCCCCAGCCACGCCTTGTCGGGCTTGCGGCCGGCGATGTCCATCGGGAGCGTGATGTTCTCCAGGGCGTTCAGCGTGGGCAGCAGGTTGAACGCCTGGAAGATGAACCCGATGCGGTCGCGCCGCAGTTGGGTGAGCTTCTTGTCCTTCAGACCGGTGATCTCGGTCTCGTCCAGGTAGATCTGCCCGCTGGTGACGGTGTCGAGCCCGGCGAGGCAGTGCATCAGGGTGGACTTGCCGGACCCCGAGGGGCCCATGATCGCGGTGAACTGCCCGCGGGCGATGTCCACGTCCACGTGGTCCAGGGCGACGACGCGGGTCTCCCCCGACCCGTACGCCTTCACGACCTGCCGCGCCCTCGCGGCAACGGCCATGGGCCTTCCAGTACCCCCGTGCCTGGGAATGGTCACAGCCGATGTCACGGTATGTCTCCTAAGTCGGTTCGGCAGGCGCGTGACGCCATCTCGTCACGGCGTTCAGTCTCGTGTCGGGAGGGGGTCCGGCGCGCTGGTGCCCGGCCCCGTCTTCTGCGGGGGAAAACCCCACCCCCGGCGGTTCGGTCAGCCACCCCCCGGCGGCGTAAAGCCAGGTTAAGGACGCGGCCCCCGCCGTCTCGTCCTCCGCCGGTACCAACCCTCCCCGAGACCTGGTACGGAGGTACCCCTAGGGGCTCTCCCCCCTGAGGTGGACCCCGCGTCAGGGTCGCTGCGCCCTTCGGCCCACTCAGCCTCCACCCTCCCGCCGCGTGAGGATCAAGTGGGAAGCTGTCCCCGGCGGATGGATGTACAGGGAACACATACGGAGGGGACCCCGGTGGGCGGCACGAAGGACGCGCTGCGCGACGGCGCACGGCACACCGGGACGGACCGGCGCGGGGCGGTCGTCGCCGCCCTGATGCTCACGATGGCGCTGGCCGCCCTGGACGCGACGATCGTCTCCACGGCCGTCCCCCAGATCGTCGGCGACCTCGGCGGCTTCTCCGTCTTCTCCTGGCTGTTCTCCGGCTATCTGCTCGCCGTCACCGTGTCCCTGCCGGTGTACGGCAAGCTCTCCGACGTCTTCGGCCGCAAACCGGTGCTCGTCGCCGGCGCCGCGCTGTTCCTGCTGGGGTCGCTGCTGTGCGCGGCGGCCTGGAACATGGGCGCGCTCATCGCGTTCCGCGTCGTGCAGGGGCTGGGCGGCGGCGCCCTCCAGGGCACGGTGCAGACGCTCGCCGCCGATCTGTACCCGCTGGAGGAACGCCCGCGCATCCAGGCCCGGTTGTCCACGGTGTGGGCGGTGTCGGCGGTCGCGGGACCGGGCCTCGGCGGCGTCCTCGCGGCGTACGCGGACTGGCGCTGGATCTTCCTGGTCAACCTGCCCGTCGGGGCGGTCGCGCTGTGGCTGGTCGTACGCCATCTGCACGAGCCGCGCCGCCCGGCCCCCGGGACGCGCGCCCGGGTCGACTGGGCGGGCGCGCTCGCGGTGTTCGCCTGCGGGGGCGTGCTGCTGACCGCGCTCGTGCAGGGCGGGGTGGCCTGGCCGTGGCTGTCCGCCCCGTCGCTCGCGCTGTTCGGCACCGGCCTCGCGCTCGTCGCGGTGGTCGTCGTGGTGGAGCGCCGGGCGGCCCAGCCGGTCATTCCCGGCTGGGTGTGGCGGCGCCGCACCATCGCTGCGGTCAACCTGGCGCTGGGCGCCCTCGGCCTGCTGATGGTGGCACCGTCCGTCTTCCTGCCCACCTACGCCCAGTCGGTGCTCGGCCTGGCCCCCGTGGCCGCCGGATTCGTGCTGTCCGTATGGACGTTGAGCTGGCCGCTGTCGGCGGCGCTCAGCCAGCACGTGTACCGCAGGATCGGCTTCCGCGACACGGCCCTGCTGGGCATCGGAGCGGCCGCGCTGATCCTGCTCGCGTTCCCGTTCCTGCCCTACCCCGGCTCGGTCTGGCAGCCGGTCCTGCTGATGCTGCTGCTCGGCGCGGCCCTCGGCCTGTTCCAACTCCCGCTGATCGTGGGCGTGCAGGCGACCGTGGGCTGGTCGGAGCGCGGCACGGCGACCGCGTCGGTGCTGTTCTGCCGGCAGACGGGCCAGACGGTCGGTGCCGCCCTGTTCGGCGCGGTGGCCAACGGCGTCCTCGCGGCACGCCTCGGCGGGGCGGGCGACCTGGACGCGGTGACCCGTGCCCTGGACTCCGGCGGCACCGCCCCGGAGGCCACCAGGAGGGCCATCGCCGACGCGGTGCACGCCGTGTACCTGGGCGCGTCCTGCGCGGCGGCGCTGGCCTTCCTGGTGCTGCTGTTCGTGGCGCCGAGGACGTTCCCGGTGCTCACGGACGACGCACGATGACCTCCGGGTGCGCCGGTGACGGCCCGTCGAGCAGGGGGCGCGGCACGCCCTTGAGGTGCCGGTCGAAGAAGGCGGCGACGTACGCGCGCGTGAGGTGCTGCCCGCGCGCGTAGGGGAGTGCGGCGGTGTCGGGGATGCCGGCCAGCTCCCCGAGCAGCGGCACGTCGGTGAACGAGCCGTGGTCCGCGCCGGTGACGGTCAGCCACCGCTTCCAGCCGTCCAGGCCCGCCCAGGCGTCGTCCCAGGTCCGGTCCGCCGTACGGTCCGTGGCCCCGAACATCAGGAAGGGCCGCCCGTCGAGGCCGCCGGCGGGCACCGGTGCGAAGAAGGTGCCGTCCATGTTCACGCCGGCCCGCACCCGCGCGTCGGCGGCCATCGTGGCGGCGGCCGCGTCCCCGCCGATGGAGTGCCCGCCCATGCCGATCCGCCGGGCGTCGATCATGCGCGCGTGCCGCCACGCGGGGCGCGCCCCGGTGAGCCGGTCGAGCACGAGGGAGACGTCCACGGCCCGGCTCTCGGCGACGGCTCGCATCCCGCCCTCCGGAGGCTCCTCGCACAGGACGCACGGCAGGGTCCGCCCGTCCGGCAGCGTCGTACCGGCGTTCTCGTACGGGTGGTCGACCAGCGCGACGACGTACCCGCGACTGGCCAGGTCGTCGGCGAGACCGGTGAGCGTGGAGCGCGGGAAGGAGAACCCGGGCGAGAGCACGACGAGCGGGAACCTGCCGGGCGCGGGGCGCGCCCCGGTGTGCGCCCAGGTCCGTACGCCGCTGATGACCTCCGGCGGGACGGTGGCCCCGGGAGCCCGCAGCCGGATCAGGTACCGGGCCTCGTCGAGCGTCATGTACGGCGCCGTGGGCCCGCCCGTGCGCCGGCGGGCCGGGTAGGACAGGGACACCATCAGCTGCCGTGATCCGGCGGAGGGCACCCACGGGTCCGGGCGGCCGGTGTCCACGAGGTGGAGGGTGTCGCGGCCGACGGCGTACGGGCCGGTCGGGCGCGGGAGTTGGGCCGACGCGGAGTGCGCGGCGGACACGGCCGGTGCGGCCGGGCCCGCCGCGGCGGCCGGCAGGGTCAGGGCGGGGCCGAGGACGAGCGCGACGGCCGCCGCCGGTAACAGGCGTGATCGGATCATGCGGTGGACGCTATGCCGGGCACCCCCGGCCGGGCGTCCCCACAGGGTCGTGACTCAGGAGTGCCCCGTGGGACCGCAGGCCGTGCCCGTGTCCTACCCGGGTCGGACACAGCGGGGGCACCGGCAGGGCGGGAAGCGGCCCGCGAGGTCGAAGGGCGTGTCCTTGCGCGACGGCTGGTACGTCACCCTCGGTCCCCACGTCCGTCCGCCGTCCCGGGACACACGCAGCGTGAGGGCGGGCCCGGGCACCTCCTCGAACGGGTCTTTCTCCTGCTCAGCCTGTTCCACGTCGTCACCTTTCACTTTGTGTGCCGTCTCCGACACACGGTGACGTCACCGTGGGTACGCTCGGAAGGTGGCTCAGTGTGACAACGGAGTCCGCACGGAGGGGAGTCGCCGGGGTGGCCATCGAGGACAATCCGCGTTCGCGCGAGCAGTACGGGGCGGAGCTGAAACGGCGCCGGGAGGCGGCGGGACTGACGCAGGAGGAGCTGAGCCAGCGGGCGGTGATGTCGCGGACGCATATCGCGCACATCGAGGGCGGTCGCCGCAGACCGGATGCCGAGGACGCCCGGCGACTGGACCAAGTGCTGGGTACGGACGGCTTCTTCGAGAACTTCCTGCCCGCTCTGGACGGCCGCAAGGTGGCCGAACACTTCGCGCAGGCCGCGGAGCTGGAGCGGCAGGCTGTCGCCATCAAGGAGTACGCGAGCACGTTGGTGCCGGGCTTCCTCCAGACGCCCGGCTACGCCCGCGAGGTGCTCGGTTCGGGGCACCCCGCAAAGAGTGACGAGAAGCGGGACACACTCCTGGCCACCCGGCTGGAACGCAGCCGCATCCTGGACGACTTCGACTCACCGAAGGTGACCCTGCTGCTCGGTGAGGCGGTGCTGCGCCAGGCCATCGGTGGCCCGCGCGTGATGTGCGACCAGCTCTGTCACGTCCTCGCGCTGGGGGAGAACCGCCGTATCCGAGTGCACATTCTCCCGTTCACGGCAGGGGCGCACGCCCTGCTGGAGGGGCCGGTCAAGCTCATGTGGTTCGACGAACTGCCCTCCGTCGCCTACGTGGAAGGGCTGAAGTCCGGCCGCATCTGGGAACTTCCCGGGACGGTCCGCGAGTTGGAGGACGTCTACGACCACGCGCTGGGGGACGCACTGTCCCACCGCATGTCCCTGGCGTTGCTCAGGTCGGTCGCGGAGGATTACCGGCATGAAGCGGATCGAGACCAGCATCCCTGACGCATCGGCACTGACCGGCTGGCGCAGGTCGAGCTACAGCGGCGAGAGCGGCGGCAACTGCCTGGAGGTCGCCGACACGGCACACCCCTCCGTCCCCGTCCGGGACAGCAAACTCCCCAGCGGCCCGGCGCTCGTCTTCTCCGCGTCCGCCTGGACCGCCTTCGTCGGCGGCGTGTATCGCGGGCGTATCGAGAACCGCGTACGCCGACGCAACGGTCCGGCCTCTGTCATGGAGGCATGACCCGCAAGCTCTCCCTTCTCGGCACGGCCCTGCTCGGCGTGGCGGCCGTCCTGTTCCTCCTGTGGCGGCCTCTGATGATGTCCGCGCCGGCGTGCACGGCCGGGCGGTGGCACGGCTGCCTCGACACGTTCAACGGCGTCGTGCTGATGACCCTGGTCACGGTGCCGCTGGCCGTCCTCGTCGCCGGGTCCCTCGCGTGGCGCAGGCGCGCCCGCGGGGTCCCGGCGGCGTGGCGGCTCTCGCTGGCCGAGGTCGGCATGGTGCACGGCACGGTGCCGTTCGTCTGGCTGGTCCTCATGCCCGGCGCGGCGGCGGGCCTGGTCCCCGGCCGGGTCAGCCTCGTACCGCTGCGGGACCTGGCCACGATGGGCGCGCTCGGGATCACCGGCAATCTGCTCGTCTTCGCGGCCCTCGGCTTCTTCGCCCCGATGCGCTTCGCGGCCCTGGCGTCCGTGCCGCGGGTGCTGGCGCTCGGGGCGGCCTGCTCGGTCGTGGTCGAGACGGCGCAGTACGTGCTGCGCCTGGACCGCGTGTCGTCGGTGGACGACGTCCTGGTGAACGCGGCCGGTGCCGCGCTCGCCGCGCTGGCGTCACGCCGCTGGTGGCGCGACGCGGCGCGGCCGTCCTCGCATACACCGGCGGTACAGACCGCTGCCTAGGCTGCGGACATGCGCGTACTGATCGTGGAGGACGAGCCGTATCTGGCCGAGGCCGTCCGGGACGGCCTGCGGCTGGAGGCGATCGCGGCCGACATCGCCGGTGACGGCGACACGGCCCTGGAGCTGCTGAGCGTCCACTCCTACGACATCGCGGTCCTCGACCGTGACGTCCCCGGCCCGTCCGGCGACGAGGTCGCCCGGCACATCGTGGCGTCCGGCAGTGGCATCCCGATCCTCATGCTGACCGCCGCCGACCGGATCGACGACAAGGCGTCCGGGTTCGAGCTGGGCGCGGACGACTACCTCACCAAGCCGTTCGACCTGCGGGAACTGGTCCTGCGGCTGAGGGCGCTCGACCGCAGGCGCGCGCACGCCCGGCCTCCGGTGCGGGAGATCGCGGGCCTGCGCCTGGACCCGTTCCGCCGGGAGGTGTTCCGCGACGGACGTCATGTGGCGCTGACCCGCAAGCAGTTCGCGGTGCTGGAGGTGCTGGTGTCCGCCGAGGGCGGCGTCGTGAGCGCCGAGGAACTGCTGGAGCGGGCCTGGGACGAGAACGCCGACCCGTTCACCAACGCGGTCCGCATCACCGTCTCCGCTCTGCGCAAACGGCTGGGCGAGCCGTGGGTCATCGCGACGGTCCCGGGGGTCGGCTACCGCATCGACACCGGCGGGGACACGGGTGCCTAGGCGTCCCGGGCCGAGCACCCGGCTGAAGCTCACCCTCAGCTATGCCGGGGTCGTCCTCGTCACCGGGGCGGTCCTGCTGGCCGTGGTGTGGGTGTTCCTGCTCCGGTACGTGCCGGACAACTCGCAGGGCCTGCTGGGCGTCTCGCCCAACCGGTATCTGCTGTCGCGGATCTTCGGGCGGGCGGCGGCCGTGACGATGGGCGTGCTGCTGGTGGTCGGCCTCGCGGGCGGGTGGGTCCTCGCCGGGCGGATGCTGGCGCCGCTGACCCGGATCACGGCCGCGGCGCGGACGGCCGGGAGCGGATCGCTGTCGCACCGCATCCGTATGGAGGGCCGCCAGGACGAGTTCCGGGAACTGGCCGACGCCTTCGACGGCATGCTGGAGCGGCTGGAGTCGCACGTGGCCGAGCAGCAGCGGTTCGCCGCGAACGCCTCGCACGAGCTGCGCACCCCGCTGGCCATCTCACAGGCCCTGCTCGACGTCGCCCGCCGGGACCCGGACGGCGACCACGACGAGGTGTTCGCCCGCCTCCAGGCCGTCAACACCCGCGCGATCGACCTGACGGAGGCCCTGCTGCTGCTCGGCCGCAGCGACCGGGGCAACTTCGCCCGGGAGACGGTCGACCTGTCCCTGCTCGCGGAGGAGGCCGCCGAGACGCTGCTCCCCCGGGCCGAGGAACGCGGGATCACGCTGGAGGTCACGGGCGGGGCCGCCCCGGTCGGCGGCTCGGCGGAGCTGCTGCTGCGGATGGTGACGAACCTCGTCCAGAACGCCGTCGTGCACAACCGTCCCGAGGGCGGCACCGTCACCGTGTGGACCGGGACACGGGGGGATCTGGGCGAGCTGCGGGTGGAGAACACCGGCTCGCCGCTGCCGCCCGGCCTGGTGCCGACGCTGACCGAGCCGTTCCGGCGCGGCACGGAACGCGTCCATACCGACGAGCACGCGGGCGCCGGCCTGGGTCTGACCATCGTGCACAGCGTCGTCCGCGCGCACGGCGGGAGCCTGGACCTCGTCCCCCGTCCAGGAGGCGGTCTGCGGGTCACTGTGCTGCTGCCGGGCGCGGGGACAGCCGGCTGACAGGAGCGCAAAAGTCTGAGTTAACGCCGGTAACACCGCTGGTCAGACACGGCTTGATAGCGATCCCATATACCGACCGATCAGTTTGTCGAAACCCTCGCGCTCACCCGTACTCCGAAGTAACGTGCGTGGCTCGCCCGCCCCCCACCTCCCTGCGGTCCGCCGCACCGGACCCGAGCCACGCAAGGAGTACCGGGATGTCCTCCCCGTATGAGCCGTACCCACCCCACGGGTCGCACCCGCCGCCACCGCCCCACGCCACCTACCCGTGGCAGGCGGCCTTCCCGCCCGAACCCCCCGAGCCGCCGCCTCACCGCACCCCCGACCACCCGCCGCTCGGGCACCACAGCGACCTGCGGGTCCTGCGCACCGCCTACCGCCTCCAGCGCCGGGTGGCGACCCTCACCGCCCTCGGCTACTTCCTGCTGTTCCTGATCCTTTCCGCCTTCGCCCCCGGCTTCATGGGCGACGAGGTCGCCGCGGGCCTGCCCGCCGGACTGCTGCTCGCGCTGCTCCAACTGCCGGTCACCTGGCTGGCGATCGCCCTGTACGAGTACACCGCCCGCCGCTACCTCGACCCGGTCGCCGACCGTATCCGCCGGCAGGCCGAGATCGACGCCAAGCGGGACGCCGCCGGGCAGAGGGGGGCCGGACGATGACCGACTTCGGCGGAGACGCCCAGGCGATGTCCCTGGTCGCCTTCTGCGCGGTGGCCACCATCACGCTGCTGCTGTGCGTGATGACCGGCCCCGACGGGGACGACCTCGACGAGTTCTACACCGGCTACAGCTCCCTGTCGCCGCTGCGCAACGGCCTCGCGATCGGCGGCGACTACATCAGCGCCGCCACCGTCCTCGGCACCACCGGCGTGGTCGCGCTGTGCGGCTACGACGGCATCGTGCTCGCCCTGAGCACGGCCCTGTCACTCATGCTGCTGATGTTCCTTCTGGCCGAACCCCTGCGCAACGCGGGCCGGTTCACCATGGGCGACGCCCTCGCCCGCCGGATGCCCGGCCGGGCCGTACGGATCGCCGCGTGCGCGGTGACCCTGGCCGCGCTGCTGCCGCTGATGCTGGTGCAGCTCGCCGGGACCGGCCAGCTGCTGGCGTTCATCCTGGGCTTCTCCAGCGACTCCATGAAGACCGGCTGCATCATCGGCCTGGGCGTGCTGATGATCAGCTACGCGGCGATCGGCGGCATGAAGGGCACCGCCCTCATCCAGATCCTCAAGCTCCTCATGCTGCTCGGCTCGGGCTCCGTCGTGGCCCTGCTCATCCTGCACCGCTTCGACTGGGACCCGGGCGCGCTGTTCGACGCGGCCGCCGCGCAGAGCGGCGTCGGCTCGTCGTTCCTCAACTCCGGGCTGCAGTTCGCGGGCAGCCCGTACCCGCGGATCGACATGATCACCGCGCAGCTCGCCGTCGTCCTCGGCGGTGGCGTCCTGCCGCACATCACCATGCGCATGTACACCGCGACCGGGGCCCGCCAGGTCCGGCGGTCGATGTCCTGGGCGGTGTCCAGCGTCGCCCTGTTCGTGCTGGTGATCACCGTCGTCGGGTTCGGCGCGACCGCGCTGATCGGCCGCGAGGTGATCGCCGGGGCCGACCCGCAGGGCAACACCGCCTTCCTGCTGGGCTCCCGGGCCGCCTTCGGCGCCGACATCTCCTACGCCGAGACCCTGCTGTTCACGACGGTCACCACGGCGATCTTCCTGACGGTGCTCGCCTCGGTGGCCGGCATGATCCTCGCCTGCGCCAACTCCCTGGCGCACGACGTGTTCGCCGTACGGTCCCGGGGGCTGACCACCCGCCGGGAGATGACGGTGGCCCGGATGTCGGCCCTGGCCGTCGGCGCCCCGGCGATCCTGCTGGCGACGATGGTCCAGCACCGCAGCCTGCAGCCCCTGGTGACGCTGTCGTTCACCCTGGGCGCCTCCGCGATCGCCCCCGCGCTCGTCTACAGCCTCTTCTGGCGCCGGTACACCCGCACGGGACTGCTGTGGACCCTGATCGGCGGCACCGTCGTCGTCCTGCTGCTGATGCCGGGCACCAACCTGGTCTCGGGCTCGCCCGTCGCGGCGTTCCCCGAGTCCGACTTCAACTGGTTCCCGTTCACCACACCGGGCCTGGTGTCCATTCCCGCCGGGTTCCTCCTCGGCTACCTGGGGACGGTCCTTCCGGGCCGGGGGAAGTCCGACGACCAGCGACGCCAGTACGAGGCCGTCGAAGGCTGGATCCTCGCCGGAGCCGTCCGCCGGGGCAACTGACCGCGCACGGCCGAGGACCCGCCGCCGGTACGCCGGCGGCGGGCCCTCACTCCAGCGCGGCCTGCCCGGTCAGGGCCGTCAGGCTGTTGCGCATCTGCCCGATGTGGGCGCGCACCTCGTCCCAGGCGTCGCTGTGCTCACGCAGCACCCGCTCCGTCTCCAGGGCGATCTCCTCGGCCCGTCTGCGGGCCGCCGCCACCAGCTCCTCGGCGTGGGAACGCGCCTCCTCCTGGAGCCGGCGCGCCGACGCCTCCGCGTCCGCGAACACCTCCGTCGCCTCGGCCAGCGAGGCCTCCGCGCGCGCCTGCCGCTCCTGCTCCGCCGCCTCCTGCGCCGCCCGCCGCTCCTCGGCCTCCCGCTCGACGCGGACCCACACCGTGTCGTTCCGCTCCGCCTGCTCGGCGAGCTTCCCCACCGTGCGCTGCCGCGCCTCCCGCAACGCGCCCAGCGCGCCCTTGCGTTCCTGCCGCACCTCGCGGCGGGCCGTCACCCGGATCTCGTCCGCCTCGGTCCGGGCCGCCAGCAGCCGCTCCTCCGCGAACGTATCCGCCTCGGTGGTCACCGCCTCGGCGTGCGTCCGGGCCGCCTCCCGCACCTCGTCCGCCCAGGACTGCGCCTCGTCCATCAGGCGCCGCGCCTCCCGCCGCGCCTCCCCCCGCACGGCCGCGGCCTCCTGCTCGACCAGCTCGAAGATCCGCCGCGCCCGGTCGCCGAGCGTCTCGTACGTCTGCGGGCCGAGCCGGGCCACCTCCTCCTTCAGCCGCTCCGCCTCCGCCTCCATCTCCCGGGCGAGCACGGTGAGCCGGGCGGCCCGCTCCCAGGCGGTGTCACGGTCGCGGGAGAGGGCGTCGACGAACGCGTCGACCTGGTCGGGACGGTAGCCGCGCCCTCGTACGACCACGAAGTCGTACAGCGGGACCGGTGCGCCACTCATCTCGGAACCCCTCTCCACCGAACGGACAGGAAAATGATGATTTAGCGCACATCTTGAAGTATCAGGCGTAAGTGGGCATAACGCGACACTCCGCGTACGGGAGCGGGCGGCGGGCGCGGAGGCGGGCGGACAGCGCACACGAAAGGGGCCGATCCCGGTCTCACCACCGGGGATCGGCCCCTCACCGCACCCGCCCGCCCTCGGCGGCAGCCGGGTGACATCACGTCACACGCACCCCACGACCGGGCGAACGCCCGTGCGAGGTCAGAGCAGTCCGTCCCACATCTGTTCCAGCAGGACCGACCACCAGCTCTCCGGCGAACCCAGCGCCGCCGGGTCCAGCGCGGCCAGCTGCGCCTGGAAGTCGACGGTCCAGCGGCCCGCCTGCTCCTGGTTCAGACCGAACCGCAGCCGCCACATCCGGCCCAGCAGCGCGAGGCACCGCTGGAACTCGGGCAGCCCCGTGTTCACGAACTGCGGCGGCACGGGCGCACCGCCCGGACCGGCCTCCACCGGCACCGCCACGATGTGCGCCGTCCCGTACTGCACGCACAGCGCCTTGCCGAAGTCGCTGCCCATCACCAGGTACGACCCCGAGTCCGACGCCGGCTGCACGCCGCGCTCCTGCGCCAGCTCCGCCAGCGTCGGCACCGGCCGCCCCGGCTGGGCCTGCGCCCAGAAGAACGGGCCCATGTCCAGCGGCAGACCGCCCACGACCAGGCTGTGGGCCACGATCGGCGGCACACCCTGCCGGGACACCGCGGCCTGCTCGAACCGGAAGATCCCCGGCCCGAACGCGCCCGCGAGCTCCTGCGCCACCCCCTCCGGGGGGATCGGCGGCACCGGCTGCACCTGCGGCAGCGGCGCCCGCACCGGCGCCGGCCGCGCCGGGCCGTCCGCCACCTGGTGCAACTCGCCCTGGTGGGCGAGCAGCTGGCCCATGCCCTGCTGACGGCTCGCGTGGTCCGTGCCGTACGGCGCGATCGACGTGATCCGCGCCTGCGGCCACTGCTCCCGGATCATCCGCGCGCAGTACGCGCCCGGCAGCTCGCACGACTCCAGCTCGGTGTGCAGCTCCAGCACCTGGTCCGGCGGCACGTTCATGGCGCGCAGCTCGTGGAAGATCTGCCACTCCGGGTGCGGCGTGCCCGGCGCCGAACGCCGGATCAGCTGCTGCTCCGAACCGTCCTGGGCGCGGTACCGCAGGACGGCCTGGTAGCCGGGTCCGACGGTCGGCTGCCCCACCGGCTGCTGCGGATAGCCGTACGCCGGCGGCTGCCCCGGGGACGGCGCCATGCCACCGGGAGGCATGGGCGGCTGAGGGGCACCCGGCGGCACACCGGGCCCGGGAGGCCCGACCGGTCCGGGCGGGCCGACCGGCCCCGTGGGTCCAGGGTGTCCGGGGTGCCCGGGGTGCCCGTGCGGCGCGGGCGGGGTGCCGGGAGCGCCCGGGGCGGGCGGCGGCGGAGGCACGCCGGGACCTCCGACGGGCGGGGCGGACAGCACGGTCTCCGCGTGATGCACGGCCCCGGCGTCACCGCCCGGGACACCGGGAGCACCGGGAGCACCGGGAGCACCCGGAGGCTTCGGGGCGCCGGGCATGCCGGGGGCGCCCGGGGCACCGGGCGGGGCCGGCGGACCGGACGGCTGCGGGGCACCCGGGGTGCCGGGCGGCGCCGGAGGCTGCGGCGGGCCGCCCGGCCGACCGGGGTCGGCCAGCACGGTGGCGGCATGGTGCACCCCACCCGGGGGCGTACCGGGGGCGCCCGGAGCACCGGGCGGAGCCGGCACACCCGGAGCGCCGGGCGCGCCGGGAGGACTCGGCACACCAGGGGCACCGGGAGCACCCGGCGGCGGCGGAACCCCCGGCCCGGACGCTCCCTCCGGCCCGCCGGAACCGAGCGACGACACCAGCTGCGTCGGCACGTACCCGCCGGCCGGCGCGCCCGGAGCACCCGGCGTACCCGGCGGCTGGGGCGGCGTCGGGGCACCCGGCCCGCGCGGCGGCGCCTTGCTCGTCGCCGCGTCCGCGATGTCCTCCGCACCCGGCGCCGGCCGCCCCGGCGCACCCGGCTGCTGCGGATGGCCGTACGACGGCGGCGCGGGCGGAGGCGGCGGCACGGCCGCGCCCTGCGGATACCCGTACGACGGCGCACCCGGCGTGTCCGGGCCGTCCACCGCGGGCTCGATCGCGGTGCGCGGCAGCCCGCTGCCCCCGGCGATCAGCGCCGTCTCGGCGTCCGGCGGTGTGGCCGTGTCGTCACCGCTCAGCGGCGGGGCGAACACCGTCTCCGGCAGCGGCACCGAACGGTCCTCGCCGGGGTCGGCGTTGGTGTCCGTGCCGGCCCACGGAGTCGCCCCCTCGGGCACCGCGTCCCGCGGCTCGTCCGCCACGGGCCCGGCGGACACGGGCTCAGGCTCGGAAGAGGAGGGCCCGGCGGACACGGGCTCCGGGGACGCCGGCACCGCGTCGCGCGGCTCCTCGTCCGCGGGCTGCCGGCGGTCCGGCACACCCATCCGGTCCGCCGCCTCCTGCAGCCACTCCGGCGGCGTCAGCAGGAACGACGTCTGGTTCAGGTCCACCCGCGCCGCGGGAGCCGGCGCCGGCTCCGCGACCGCGTCGTCCCGGCCGTACTCCTCCTCGTAACGGCGGATCACCTCACCCACCGGCAGCGACGGCCACAGCGTGGCCTCCCCGCTGTCCCGGGCGATCACCAGCCGCTGCCCACCGCCGTCCGAGCGCGGACCGTCCGCACGGTCCTCGCCCCAGACCACGAAGCCCAGCCCGAACTCCCGGACCCGCACCTCACGGTGCTGGTACGACGGCACATCGCCGTTGATCCACTCCTCGGCGCGCTCCTGCGCCTGCGCGAACGTCACCATCGCGAAGCTCACTCCCCCGCAGCCGCGGCCTCGACAGGCACCGCACGCGCGAACCCACCGTCCACCATCAGATTCGCCACCGTCTCCAGCTCCGGCGGAGAACCCGCCAACCGGGACAGGAACACGTCGAAGTCCTCACCGCACGGCAGCAGCAGCCGCTCCACCCGCTCGGCCACCGACCACGACGGGTCCACGTCCCGCGCGTCGTCGTACGCCGAGAACCACACCGAGCCCAGCCGCTCGCCCTTCACCTTCACGGCCAGCAGCCCGCCCTGCACGAACCCCACACACAGGTAGTCCTTGGTGAGGTGGTCCCGCAGGCACTTGTTCGCATAGACCAGGTCGTTGACCGCCGCCTCGTCCCGCACCGTGAAGAACGGCTGGTCGATCAGCAGCCCCAACTCCGCGTCCAGCGCGGTCCCCACCGGGGCACAGCCGCCCGCCGCCTTCAGGAACGACCGGTACGCGCCCGGCAGCCGGTACCCGAGGTCCTCCTCGACGCCCTGCGCCTGCGCCTCCGTCACGGCCACACCCGACTTCGGCAGCCGGAAGTGCGCCGGACGCGTCTCCTGCAACGGCCGCGTCCCGCGCTTCACCTGGTCCACGCCCGACGTGGCGATACCGCCGTGATGGCGCAACAGCGCCTTCACCTCGACCGGAACCAGCTCCAGCCGCCGCGACCCGACCACGTGATGCCACGTCCAGCCGTGCGGTGTGGCCACCGCCGGCACCGTGTCCCACAGCGCGTGCCCCGACGCGGCCAGCGCCGCGTTCGCCGACACGTAGTCCGTCAGCCGCAACTCGTCGACGCCGAAGCCCTCCGGAGGCTCCGCGATCTCCGCCGCCGCCCGGGCGTACGGGGAGAAATCCGGGTAACCCCGCTCGTCCACCAGCACCCCTCTGGGGTGCCGGGCCGCCCGCACCGGATCCGGGAAATGCACGACCTGCCCGGCGTAGGCCGCGTTCGGCGGCGCGGCGTGTCCCCCGGCCTGGCGGCCGGGAGGATCCCCCAGCCCGAGCCGACCTGTCGTCATGGCGGTAGCCCCCTGCGGCGTTCTGACCCGGCCCGCCATGACCACACACGGTCACAACGCCCCGAATCGACTGACTCGTCTGCGTCCACGCGTCACCGCATGGAAAGCGGTGGCGACAGCCTATGCGGTACGGCGACAACGGTCACCGGCACAGGTGACACCCCCCGTCACCACCGTGACAAGGCGTCACCCCACCGTGACAGCCCGCCCCGACACGGGCGTGTCGCATCGCCCCAGCTTCCGCACCCGCCACGGCATTTGGCACTCTGTGACGTCCGAGAGCATGCACGGGGGATGCTCAGGAGGGGATGATGACGATGAACGCGACACAGACAGACCCGCACTCAGGCAGGTCCGGCGACCCCCGTATCGGCTGGAGCGCCGACGGCACCCCGCACGCGCCCGCCCTCCTCCACCGCCGCGACGGCATACTCCCCACCGTCGCCGCCGCCCTCTCCGTCCGCGGCGCCACCCTCACCGGCACCGCCGCCCGCGGCGACCATCCCCCCGCCCTGCACCACCTCGTCCAGGACTTCCTCGACACCCTCACCAGCAACGAACGCGACCGCTTCACGGGGCGCTGCGCCGAGACGATCCTCATCTCCAGACACATCACCGCCGCCGACACCGCCCGCAGCAAACGCGCCGCCCGCAAACCCATGACCAACGGCGAAGCCCGCAAAGCACTCAAAAAAGCAAAACTCACCCCCCGCCGCATCCGCGAGGACGGCGACCCCCTGCACGGCAGCTTCGTCACCCCCTGCCGCGCCTGCACCGCCCTCAGCGCCCACTTCGGCGTCCGCATCGTCGACCCCACCCCGCCCGCCGACTGAACCCCCCACCCGCCCCACCGCACGCCGCCGCGCGCCCCCGGACCCCCACCCCCCACC
>NZ_LLZN01000039.1 GCF_001509795.1 Streptomyces sp. NRRL WC-3605
GTATACACACGCTCAACCGCCGGACGGCCAGAGCCCCGGCCGAAACCGACACCGACTGGCCCCTGCCCCCCACACCCCCCCAGGGCCCCCCCCTCCCCCCCCCCCAAAACCCGCCGCACCCCCCAAACACGCCGCCCCCGCGAAACACGCCGCACCCGCGAAACGCACCGCACCCGGCACACGAAGAGGCGCCCCCAAGCCGCAGGGAACCGTCACCCACGTGGCCCCCGCCAAAACGCCCCCGACATCCCAAGCCCGTAAGGATGCCGACATGGGTATACACACGCTCAACCGCCGGACGGCCAGAGCCCCGGCCGACACCGACACCGACTGGCCCCTGCCCCCCACACCCCCGCAGGGCCCCGCCCTCGCCCCCACCGCGAGCACCGCCCGCATCCCCGCCGAACTCATCGGCACGGCGCGGCGCACCCTGACGGCCGTCCGCCGCCGTCTGACCCGACGGCTCCGCGACTGGACCGAACTCGCCCGCTCCTACTGGGCCCTGGCGCTGACCCTGATCCCGACCGCGCCCGGCAAGGACGAAGTCACCGCACCCCCGGCCGGCTCCGTTCCCGCTCGGCACCACCCGTCCCCGTACTGCCAGGGACCGGGACCGGACGCCACAGCCTGACGGCGGCGCCGTACAGGACCAGCCCCGCCACCAGTCCGGCGCCCGCGCCGAAGCACAGCGTCGGGATCAGCTCCCAGTACTTCGCGGTGGCCCCCCAGTACTCCCACCAGCGGGACGCCCGCTGGAACGCCGCCACGGCCGCGCACCCGCCGACGACCACGAGGGCCGACCACCGGTCCCGCACGGACAGCACCGGCACCCCCGCGACAGGCACCCCCGCGACCGGCCCCCCCGGCTCCGCCACCCGCGCACGCCGCAGCGCCACCGTCACGAACACCGCGATGACGACGGCCGCGACGGCCGACCCCCCGTACTGCAGGTACCAGTACAGCGGCGACCCCGCGATCTCCTCGCCCAGCACCGGGAACACCCGCATCCCCCACCGGTCGAGATGCGTGAACGCGTCCCACACCACATGGGTGAGCCCGCCCAGGACGGCGGAGACGTACCAGCGCGCGACGAGCCCCGGCGTCACCCGCGCGCGGGGCGCCCCGCACCGCAGCAGCGCGGCCGGCCGTGCCTGGAGGCGGGCCGGCAGCAGCGCCACCAGCGGCTCGCGCAGCAGCAGCCACACCCCCACCAGCGCCCAGGCGATGGCGACGTCGACGGTGAGGACGCCCGGCACGGAGTGCGTGACGTCCCCGAACTCCATGGCCCCGGACAGGACACTCGCCGCGTAATAGGTCATGTCGGGAGCGAAGGAACCGGCCACCAGAACCGCGGGCACGAGTCCGGCCCGGCCGGTCCCCCCGGTGCGCAGGGCGGGCAGGACGGCGGCCGCGTGGCTGAGCGTGAACGGCAACGGGGCTCCTCGGATGCGGTCTTGACGGGACCGGTCCGGCCCCCCTCGTCGGCGGAGCCAGTATGCGGGACCGCCGGACCCGCGAACGACGTGTGGCCAACCGGGAAATATCGGGCACCAACGGGTGTGCGTGTAAGGGAAGTTGTCGTAGGGTCGCCTGGGTCACAGTGCCGGGACCCGCGTACGAACAGATGAACGGCGACGTAACTCTCGCCGCGAGGGCAACTGTCGTGGCGGGTCGATCGTCACTACAGGGGCGGGCCCGGCACGGCGGGTCCGGCAGACCGACACGGGCGTCAGAGCGTCCACGGGAGGGGTCCACCACATGGCGGCGGAATTCGGCAGGCTCCGCAAGGGGGCGGTGAACACCACGGTCGCCGCGGTCGTGGTCGCGGCACTGGCCGCGTCCCAGGCACCGGGAGTGACGACCGACGGCGCCGGCAGAAAGGTGACCACCGGCACCCAGCCGTCCCCGGACGCCCCCGCCGCCGACAGCGCGACCGGCAACTCGCCCTACTACACGGACCTTCCGCCGCTCAAGAGCCCCAACCCGGCCCCGTCGGCGGGCACCACGGTCACCCCGGCGGCCGGCGAGGCGGGCATACCGGCGACCGTCCTCGACGCCTACAAGAAGGCGGCGGCCTCGCTGCGGGCGTCCAAGCCGGGCTGCAACCTGCCCTGGGAGCTGCTCGCCGCCATCGGCAAGGTCGAGTCGGGCCAGGCCCGCGGCGGCCGGGTCGACGCGAACGGCACCACCCTGTCCAAGATCCTCGGCCCGCAGCTCAACGGCGTCGGCTTCGCGAACATCAGCGACACCGACGACGGCGCCTACGACGGCGACAGCCGGTACGACCGTGCCGTGGGCCCGATGCAGTTCATCCCCTCCACCTGGGCGTGGGCGGGCCGCGACGGCAACGGCGACGGCCGCAAGGACCCGAACAACGTCTACGACGCGGCCCTCGCCGCCGGCCACTACCTGTGCCGGTTCGGCTGGAACCTGGCCGAACCGGGTGACCTCGACCGCGCCATCCTGAGCTACAACAACTCCCAGGACTACCTCCAGCTCGTCCGCCGGTGGCTGGACTACTACCGCAAGGGCACCCACGAGATCCCGGACGGCACGGGCACCCTCCCGACCGACCGCAGCGACGACGCGGTCGGTGCCAACCCGACGCCGTCGCCCACGCAGCCCGCCTCGCCGTCGGCGCCGGCCGGCCCCTCCTCCCCGGCGAAGCCCACGACGCCCGCGAAGCCCGGCGGTTCCGAGCCGGGCGACGGCGGCTCCGGCAGCCCCAAGCCGACCCCGCCCGGCACGACGCCCACCCCCACCGACACGGTGGACCACCTGGAGGACGCCGGCACCGCGAAGCTCACCGCGATGGCGGGCGGCACCTTCACCGAGCGGATCAGCGCCCGCGCCGAGACCGAGTCCGGCAAGGCCGTCGCCAAGGTCCGCGTCCGCTTCACCATCACCGGCGACACGGACGCCACCTTCAGCACCGGTGAGAAGTACGCCGCCGTCCTCACCGACAGCACCGGCAAGGCGGTCGCCCCGGCGCTCCGCGCGGGCGAGGACACCGGCGAGTTCACGGTCCGGGCCACCGTCGGCGGCCGTACCGTTGCCGGCCTCGACTACACGGCCACCGTCACCGAGCGCGCCGCCGACACCCTGGTCCGCACCACAGACGCCGCGCTGACCTGCGTACCCGGCGGCGAGTTCGCCGAGCGGGTCGAGGTGAAGGCCACCTACAAGGGTGCCGTCGCGGACAAGGTCGCCGCCACCGCCACCCTGATCACGGCGGCCGACGACCCGGCGGAGAACGACAAGGGCCCCTACTTCAAGGACGCCGACGGCAAGCCGGTCCGCACCCTGACCGGTCTGAAGACCGACGACAAGGGCCTGCTGGAGCTGCCGAAGCTCTACGCCGACGACACCACCGGCACCTTCCTGCTGCGGATCGCCACGGCGGGCGGGGCGACCCTGACGGTCGAGCTGAAGGTCGCCGCCGCCGAGACGTCACCGGAGCCGACCCCGTCGGAGGAGCCCGAGGAGAGCGCCTCGCCGTCCGCCTAGCCGGTACGGCAACACAGGGCAGGGGCGTCCGGCCGCCGGGCGCCCCTTCAGCATGTGCGCGACGTGTTCTCATCCCGGCCGTCCGTTGCTACGGTGCCGGATCTGACGATGCATCAGCTCCGGGTCCCCGGGAGGCACGTATGCGCGCTCTGATCGCCGCCGCGGCCGGACTCGCCGCCGCCGTCGCCCTGGCCCTCGCGCTCACCGCCGTCGGCACGCCCTCCGGCGGCACCTCCCCGAAGCCGCTGCTGACCACCGTGCCCGCCCATCCGTGACCGCCCGCCCGGAAGGGAGGCCGCCATGCGCCGCACGGCCGGCCTGATCCTGCTCGCCCTCGCCGTCCTCTGCGCGGCGCTGTCCCCGCTGCTGCGCTGGTACGCCTTCCCGCGCCTGGCCAAGGTCCCCGCCAACCAGTACCAGGACATGGTTCTGGAGGCGAAGGACGCCACCCTCCTCGACTACGGCACCATGCGGGCCCGGAAGGTCGACAAGATCACCATCGTGCAGACCCTCAAGGGCGACGTGGCGGCCTCCGAGCGCATCGAGCGGACCACGGACCGGGACGTCGTGGTCTGGGACGGCCTGTCGTACGTCGTCGGGCCGGACGGCGAGACGGTATCTCGCATCCCCGAGCGCTACATCTTCGACGCGCACACCCAGGAACCCGTCCACGCCCCCGGCGAGTCCGTCGACGGCGACCCCGTGCGCCGCGACGGCATCGAGTTCAAGTGGCCCTTCCTCACCGAGAAGCGGGACTACGCGTACTTCGACGCGCAGGCCCGCCTCACCGCCCCCATCCACTACAAGGGCACCCAGGACTTCCGGGGCGTCGAGGTCTACTACTTCGAGCAGGTCATCCCCTGGACGAAGGTGCCGTTCCCCAAGTCCCTGCCCGTCGAGGGCGTCACCCCCGAGTCGCTGGCCGGAACCGGCACGACCCGCTGGTACACCACCGTCCGCAAGTTCTGGGTGGAGCCCCTCACCGGTGCCCCCGTCTACGGCGAGGAGATCCACAAGGAGGAGCTGCGCGGCGGCACCCTGCTCGGCGGCCGCGACAAGGTCACCGCGTTCGCCGGGCACGTCAAGATGCGCGAGGACTACATCGAGCACACCGTCGACCTGGTCAAGGACAACCGCACGCTCGTCCTGCTGATGACGTCGTACCTGCCCTGGGGCCTGCTCCTCCTCGGCGTGCCGCTGCTCGCCCTGGCGCTCTGGCTGGAGGTGCGCGGCCGCCGGCCCGACGGCCCGGAGACGGCGCGGGACACCGAGGGCGAACCCGTCACCGCCTGAGCCGCGCGTTGGTGTGCCGGGTCGGCTCGGCGGACGCCGGGTCCTCCGGCCACGGATGCTTCGGATAGCGGCCGCGCAGCTCCGCCCGGACGCCCCGGTAGCCGTCCCGCCAGAACGAGGCGAGATCGGCGGTGACGGCCGCGGGGCGCCCGGCGGGGGAGAGCAGATGGACCAGGAGCGGCACCCCGGCCACCGCCGGGGACGTGTCCAGCCCGAACATCTCCTGCAGCTTGACGGCGAGGACGGGCCGTTCCGGATCGGTGTAGTCGACGCGGATCCGGGAGCCGCTCGGCACGGTGACCCGCTCCGGGGCCAGCTCGTCCAGCCGCCCCGCCTCGCCCGCGGCCCACGGCAGCAGCCGTGCCAGCGCCTGCCCGGCGTCGATCCGCCCCAGGTCCGCCCGCCGCCGGGCGCGGCCCAGCTCGGGCTCCAGCCACTCGTCCACGCGCGCGTGCAGCGCCTCGTCGGACACGTCGGGCCACGGGTCGCCCCGGTGCAGCCGCAGGAACGCCAGCCGCTGCCGCAGCACCAGGCCGTCCGGGGACCAGCGCAGCAGCCCCCACCCCTCCCGCCGCAGCCCGTCGAGTAGAGCGGCCCGGACGAGAGCGGGGCCGGCGCCGGGCAGCGGGCGTTCCGCCAGCTCGATCGCGCCGAGCCGCTCGACCCGCCTGGCCACCACGTCCCCGTCGGCCCAGTGCACCTCCTCGCCCTCCCGGTACAGGGAGGCCGCCGCCGAGCGGGCCGTGTCCTCGTCCACGGCGGCGGCGAGCCGCACACGCGCGTGCCCGCGCCCCACCGGCCGGTCCGCGACCGCCACCGCGATCCACGGGGCGCCCCGCAGCGGGCTGCCCTCGGCGAGCTCCGCGCGCGTGCCGGACGCCATCAGATAGGAGCCGCCGTCCGCCTTCGCGACCCGCTCGGGGAACGCCAGCGCGGCGACGAGCCCGACCGTGCGGTCGTCCGGGGTGTCCGGGCCGCCTCGGGTCCCGGCGCCCGCCCGCAGCCGCCGCACCTCCGCCCGCCAGCGCCCGGCATAGGCGTCGCCGCCCCGCCGGGCCGTCCGCAGCGCCGCCGCGAGATCGTCGCCGTACTCCCGCGGGGGCTCCTCGCTGAGCAGCGCCACCACCTCGGCGGCGGCGCCGGGGCCGTCCAGCAGGGCCCGGCCCAGCCGGGGATGCAGCCCGAGACGGGTCAGGGAGGCGCCCCGCTCCGTCGCCCGCCCGTCGGCGTCCACCGCGCCGACGGCCGTCAGCACGCTCCGCGCCGCCGCCATCGCCCCGGCCGGGGGCGCGTCCAGCAGGGCCAGCCCGTCGGCGTCCGGGTCGCCCCAGCATGCCGCCTGCAGTGCGAAGGCCGTCAGATCGGCCACCTTGATCTCCGGCGCCGGGAAACGGGGCAGCCGCGCGTCCTCGGCCTCGGCCCAGCAGCGGTACACCGTCCCCGGCGCCTCCCGCCCGGCCCGGCCCGCGCGCTGCCGCCCGGCCGCCTGCGAGGCCCGTACCGTCGTCAGCGCGCTCAGCCCGCGCGCGTGATCGACACGAGGCTCGCGCGCCAGCCCGGAGTCGACGACGACCCGCACCCCGGGAACCGTCAGAGAGGACTCCGCCACCGACGTCGCCAGCACCACCCTGCGCCGGTCGCCCCCCGACAGCACCGCGTCCTGCACGGCGGCCGGCGCCCGCCCGTGCACCTGGAGCACCTCGACGTCCCCGAGACCGCCCAGCTGCCCGGCGACCCGCGCGATCTCGCCGACCCCCGGCAGGAAACACAGCACGTCGCCCGGCCGCTCGGCCAGCGCCCGCCGCACCACCGAGGCCACGTGCGCGAGCAGCGCCGGATCGACCCGCGTCCCGTGCGGCGGCCGTACCGGACGCGCGGGCGGCGCCCACACCGTCTCCACCGGGTACGCGGCGCCCTCGGCCACGACGACCGGCGCGCCGCCCAGCAGCCGGGCCCAGCCGTCCGCGTCCGTCGTCGCCGACGCGGCCACCAGCCGCAGCTCGGGCCGCAGGGTCTCGCGGACGTCCCACAGGAAGGCCGCCGCGGTGTCCGCGTCCAGATGCCGCTCGTGGCACTCGTCGAGCACCACCACGTCCACGCCCGCCAGCTCCGGGTCGCGCTGGAGCCGCTGGAGCAGCACCCCGGTCGTGACGACCTCCACCCGGGTACGGGGGCCGACGACCCGCTCCCCGCGCACGGTGTGCCCGACGCTCTCACCCGGCCGCTCGCCCAGCAGCCACGCCATGCGCCGGGCGGCGGCCCGCGCGGCGATCCGGCGCGGCTCGGCGACCACGACCCGCCGCCCCGGCTCCTCGCCGAGCAGGCCCGCGAGGGCGAGCGGCACCAGCGTGGTCTTGCCGGTGCCGGGCGGGGCGACCAGCACCGCGGTGCCGGGCCCTTCCAGGGCGTCGGTCAGGGCGGGCAGGGCGCCGCGCACCGGCAGCGCGTCCAGGGCGTCGTAGCGGATCACGCCCCCAGTGTCGTACGCCCCGCGACCGGCCCCGCCGTGGGCGGCCGCGTCAGTTCCGCTCGCACACGAAGATCGCCGTGCCCGGGATCAGGCTGCCGCGCAGCGGGGACCAGCCGCCCCACTCCGAGCTGTTCCAGGCCGGCCACTCCGGCTCCACCAGGTCCACCAGCCGGAACCCGGCCGCCACCACGTCCCGCACCCGGTCGCCGACCGTGCGGTGGTGCTCCACGTAGACCGCGCGCCCCTCCTCGTCCTGCTCCACGTACGGGGTGCGGTCGAAGTAGGAGGCCGAGACCGAGAGCCCCTCCGGGCCGGGCTCGTCCGGGAACGCCCAGCGGATGGGGTGGGTCACGGAGAACACGAACCGGCCGCCGGGCCGCAGCACCCGGCGCAGCTCCCGCAGCACCACCACCGGGTCGGCGACGAACGGCAGCGCCCCGTAGGCCGAGCACGCCAGGTCGAACGAGCCGTCGGCGAAGGGCAGCGCCCCGGCGTCGGCGCACACCAGCGGGAACGCGCTCCCGATGCGCAGCGCGTGCTGGAGCTGGCGGTGGGAGATGTCCAGGGCGACCGGGCGGGCGCCCTGCGCGGCCAGCCAGCGCGAACACTGCGCCGCGCCCGCCCCGATCTCCAGGACGTCCTTGTTCTTCAGCGCCTCGGGCGGGCCGAGGAGCTCGGCCTCCACCTCGTCCAGGCCCTCGGGTCCCCAGACGAAGCGGTCGTCCCCGAGGAAGGTGCCGTGCTCGATCTGGTACTCGTCCGCGTTGCGGTCCCACCAGCCCCGGTTGGCGCGGGAGCTCTCCGCGGTGCCGGCCGCGCGCCGGGTCGCCTCGGGTTCCGGGAGTTCCCGGGCTTCCCGCGGTTCCCGCGACTCGGGGGAGGTGCCGGACGGAATGTCGGGCGATACGGGCTCTTGGATGATCGGCTCCCTCGTCGTACTCTTCCGTCACCTGAATGGCGCGGCCCCTCCCGGCGCTGTCACGCGAGGGGTGTTTCCCAGGCGCGTGTGGCCTGTGGAGACAGGTTTCGTGCCGGGTATGCGGCGATCCGCCCCGGGTGTGCGGCTTCGCGCATTGACCCTGCCCGGCTGCCCCCGTATGCTACAAGTTGCGCTGCGGGCCTGCGCACCTCAGACGTAGCAGGCTGCGCTCGCATCTGTTGTATGTCCCCTCGGTTGTCGAGGCGCCATAGGGTTTTTCCCGTTCGGCGCTTCCTTGGCTGTCCGGCTTCATCAGAGCGATACGGGCTCCCGGCGTAGCAGTACCTACGACTCAATGTCCGTACCGGAGCCCTTTCCCACATGACGAGCAGCACCGAGACCACCGCCACCACCCCGCAGGTTGCGGTCAACGACATCGGTAACGAGGAAGCCTTCCTCGCCGCGATCGACGAGACGATCAAGTACTTCAACGACGGCGACATCGTCGACGGCGTCATCGTGAAGGTCGACCGGGACGAGGTCCTGCTCGACATCGGTTACAAGACCGAAGGTGTCATCCCGAGCCGCGAGCTCTCGATCAAGCACGACGTCGACCCGAACGAGGTCGTCAAGGTCGGCGACGAGATCGAGGCCCTTGTTCTCCAGAAGGAGGACAAGGAAGGCCGCCTGATCCTCTCGAAGAAGCGCGCCCAGTACGAGCGCGCCTGGGGCACCATCGAGAAGATCAAGGAAGAGGACGGCATCGTCACCGGTACCGTCATCGAGGTCGTCAAGGGTGGTCTCATCCTCGACATCGGCCTCCGTGGCTTCCTGCCGGCCTCCCTCGTCGAGATGCGCCGTGTCCGCGACCTCCAGCCCTACGTGGGCAAGGAGCTCGAGGCGAAGATCATCGAGCTGGACAAGAACCGCAACAACGTGGTCCTGTCCCGCCGCGCCTGGCTCGAGCAGACCCAGTCCGAGGTGCGCCAGACGTTCCTCACGACCCTGCAGAAGGGTCAGGTCCGCTCCGGCGTCGTCTCCTCGATCGTCAACTTCGGTGCGTTCGTGGACCTCGGTGGCGTCGACGGTCTGGTCCACGTCTCCGAGCTGTCCTGGAAGCACATCGACCACCCGTCCGAGGTCGTCGAGGTCGGTCAGGAAGTCACCGTCGAGGTCCTCGACGTCGACATGGACCGCGAGCGTGTCTCCCTGTCGCTGAAGGCGACGCAGGAAGACCCGTGGCAGCAGTTCGCCCGCACGCACCAGATCGGGCAGGTCGTCCCCGGTAAGGTCACGAAGCTCGTTCCGTTCGGTGCGTTCGTGCGCGTCGACGAGGGCATCGAGGGCCTGGTCCACATCTCCGAGCTGGCCGAGCGCCACGTGGAGATCCCGGAGCAGGTCGTCCAGGTCAACGACGAGATCTTCGTCAAGGTCATCGACATCGACCTCGAGCGCCGCCGCATCAGCCTCTCGCTGAAGCAGGCCAACGAGTCCTTCGGTGCCGACCCGGCCTCGGTCGAGTTCGACCCGACCCTGTACGGCATGGCCGCGTCGTACGACGACCAGGGCAACTACATCTACCCCGAGGGCTTCGACCCCGAGACCAACGACTGGCTCGAGGGCTACGAGACCCAGCGCGAGGCCTGGGAGACGCAGTACGCCGAGGCCCAGCAGCGCTTCGAGCAGCACCAGGCGCAGGTCATCAAGTCCCGCGAGGCGGACGAGAAGGCCGCTGCCGAGGGTGGCGAGGCCGCCGCTCCGGCCGCGTCCGGTGGCGGTTCGTACTCCTCCGAGGGTGCCGACAACAGCGGCGCGCTGGCCTCGGACGAGGCGCTCGCCGCTCTGCGCGAGAAGCTGGCGGGCGGCCAGAGCTGACGCTCGCCGGCTGACCCAGCCCTTGACCGAGGGGCCGTACCTTCCGAGGTGCGGCCCTTCGGCCGTTCCCGGGCACCGACCTTCCCGGTCACCGGTCGTTCGGGCACCCGCCGGGCACGAAACGATCAAGAACTCCTCCGTCCGGGGAATGCCGCCGCCCGTAGGGGCGTTGCCACGTACGGACACGAGGAGGAGCGGTCACTGTGCTTGATCCGCAGGATTTGTACACGTGGGAGCCGAAGGGCCTGGCCGTCGTCGACATGGCGCTCGCCCAGGAGTCGGCCGGCCTTGTCATGCTCTACCACTTCGACGGCTACATCGACGCGGGAGAGACCGGTGACCAGATCGTCGAGCGCGTCCTGGACTCCCTGCCCCACCAGGTCGTCGCCCGCTTCGACCACGACCGGCTCGTGGACTACCGGGCCCGTCGCCCGCTGCTGACGTTCCGGCGCGACCGCTGGGCCGGGTACGAGGTGCCCTCCATCGAGGTGCGGCTCGTCCAGGACGCCACCGGCGCCCCCTTCCTGCTGCTGTCCGGCCCCGAGCCCGACGTCGAGTGGGAGCGGTTCGCGGCCGCCGTGAAGGAGATCGTCGAACGGCTCGGCGTGCGTCTGTCGGTGAACTTCCACGGCATCCCCATGGGCGTCCCGCACACCCGCCCCGTCGGCCTCACCCCGCACGGCAACCGCACCGACCTGGTCCCCGGCCACAGCAGCCCGTTCGACGAGGCGCAGGTGCCCGGCAGCGCCGAGGCGCTGGTCGAGTACCGGCTGATGGAGGCCGGGCACGACGTGCTCGGGGTCGCCGCGCACGTCCCCCACTACATCGCCCGCTCGCCGTACCCGGACGCCGCGCTCACCGTCCTGGAGGCGGTCACCGCGGCCACCGGGCTGGTCCTGCCGGGCGTCGCGCACGCGCTGCGCACCGAGGCCCACCGCACCCAGAACGAGATCGACCGGCAGATCCGCGAGGGCGACGAGGAGCTCACCAACCTCGTCGAGGGCCTCGAGCACCAGTACGACGCGGTCGCGGGCGCCGAGACCCGGGGCAACATGCTCGCCGAGCCGGTGGACATCCCCTCCGCCGACGAGATCGGCCGCGAGTTCGAGCGCTTCCTGGCCGAACGGGAAGGCGACGGCTGACCGCCGGCCAGGAAGCGCCTAGGCTGACGGCCATGTTGAAGGTGGGCCTGACCGGCGGCATCGGTGCCGGCAAGAGCGAGGTGTCCCGGCTGCTCGTGGAGCACGGGGCCGTCCTGATCGACGCGGACCGCATCGCCCGCGAGGTCGTCGCCCCAGGCACCCCCGGGCTGGCCGCCGTCGTCGAGGCGTTCGGCGATGACGTCCTCGCGGCGGACGGCAGTCTCGACCGGCCCAAGCTGGGCGCCATCGTCTTCGCCGACCCCGAGCGGCTGGCCGTGCTGAACTCGATCGTGCACCCGCTGGTCGGGGCGCGTTCGCGCGAGCTGGAGGAGGCGGCCGCCGCCGACGCCGTCGTCGTGCACGACGTCCCCCTCCTCACCGAGAACGGCCTCGCCCCGCTGTACGACCTCGTGATCGTCGTGGACGCCGGGCCCGCCACCCAGCTGGACCGGCTGGTCCGGCTGCGCGGCATGACCGAGGAGGACGCCCGCGCCCGGATGGCCGCGCAGGCCACGCGGGAGCAGCGCCGCGCGATCGCGGACATCGTCATCGACAACGACGTACCGCTGGAGGAACTCCGGCGGCGCGTGAAGGACGTCTGGGAGGAGCTCGTACGCCGGGCAGCGCCACGGCCTGAGTGATCGGCGCACGCGACGCGGCGCCGGCCGGAATAGGGGCCCGCCGTCCGGGCGTTGAACCCTCCCAGCGAGGGAAGGACTCTGCCGTGCCCCAGACCAGCGGTTCCTCCGGACGTACTCCGGAGACCCATGTCATCGACTTCCGCGCCGCCGAGCAGCTGCTCGACGCGCGTGATCCGCGCGGCGCGGTCAAGCTGCTCGACGGCGTCATCGCCGCGCACCCGGAGAACACGGCGGCCCGTCTGCTGCGCGCGCGGGCGTTCTTCGCGGCAGCGCAGCTGCGGCCCGCCGAGCTGGAGTTCACCATCGTCCTGGAGCGCGAGCCGGACAACGCGTTCGCGCACTTCGCGCTCGCCCGCACCTACGAGCGGCAGGGCCGCCGGGACCAGGCGACCCGCCACTTCCGGCTGGCGGCGGCGCTCGACCCGAACCCCGAGTTCGTGAAGGCCGCCCGCTTCGACGACTGAGGGCCTACGGCTTCTCGTGGCGCGGGGGCGGCGGGCCGTGGGGGTCGCGTGGACCCGGTCCGTGCGGCCGGGCGGGCGGTCGGCCCGGCCCCTCGTAGGGCGCGTACGGTGGTACGTCGCGGCCGGGCTGGTAGTGGGGCCCCTGCCGGATGTGCCGGACGACCATGATCATGTCGAAGGTGATCACCAGCCACAGCACCCCGCAGGCCGCGGCCCAGCCGGGGCGTCCGGCGATCGCGAAGGCGACCGCGCCGAAGACGGCCCAGGCCACGCCCCACACGCACAGCCAGAAGCGGATCCGCAGCGGACTGCGCGCGGTCGTCGGCTCACTTCCCGTACGCATCGGAACCACCTCTCCTCCAGCATCCCTCGGACCCGGGTACCCAGGGCCGGCCCACGGCGGCCGATGAGTTCCCGGGTGTCGCCCGGTCTACCTCCGCGACCGCACCACGGACCGCAGACCCAGGAGAGACCCATGTCCGAGATCACCGCCTCCCGCACCGTCCCCGCCCGGTCCACGGCCCCGCGGGGGCGTGGCGCCCGGATCGTGCTGCGCGGCCTGCAGATCCTGCTCGCCCTCTTCTACGGGGTCGCGAGCGCGCTGCCCAAGCTGATCGCCCACGACTCGGCCGCGGAGGCCTTCGACCGGCTCGGCTGGGGGAGCACCGGGATGTACACCATCGGCGTACTCGAACTCGCCGGTGCCGTCGCGCTGTTGATCCCCGTGCTCCAGTCGGTCGCGGCGATCGCGCTGAGCGCGCTCATGGTGGGGGCGTTCGTCGTCTCGGTCACCGCGCTGGGCGGGGAGAACGCGGCGACCCCGCTCATCCTCATCGTGCCCCTGGCACTGATCGCCTGGGTGCGGCGCGGCTCTCTCACGGAACTGCGGCGACTGGCCCGCCGGGGCGCCTAGGTCGGACACGGCCTAAAGGCTGTCCGTCCGGCTCGCGGCCCCGCCCTCCGGGCGAAAAGGCGCCCCCTTCGAAACGCCCCAAGCGCCCCGGACGTCAGCGTCCGCGCGGCTGCCCCGGGCCGCTGCCGCCGCCCATCAGGCCGCGCAGCCGCTCCAGTTCCCGGCGGTCCCGCTTGGTGGGGCGGCCCGCGCCCCGGTCCCGGATGCCGGCCGGGGCGACGGCCTCGCGCGGCGGCGGGGGCGGGGAGTTGTCGACGTAGCACT
This sequence comes from Streptomyces sp. NRRL WC-3605, assembly GCF_001509795.1. Classification (GTDB taxonomy): domain Bacteria; phylum Actinomycetota; class Actinomycetes; order Streptomycetales; family Streptomycetaceae; genus Streptomyces; species Streptomyces viridochromogenes. The sequence goes on from NZ_LLZN01000039.1 coordinate 13,489, forward strand.
GGGCCGCGACGGGAGCGCCGACCCGCTTGCGGATGAGCCGCTTGACGACGACGACCCGCTCCCGGTGCTCCTGCCGCAGCCGGACCTCGTCGCCGACGCGCAGCAGGTGCGACGGCTTCACGTTCTGGCCGTTCACGCGCACGTGCCCGCCCTTGCAGGCGGTGGCGCCCACGGAGCGGGTCTTCACCAGCCGCACAGCCCAGATCCAGCTGTCGACCCGCACGGGCTCGCCGTTCTGCGGGACGGCGGCCTCGGCCGCGGCCACGGCGGCGGCGGTCTTCGGGTCCGCTTCCGCCGCGTCGGTGCCCGGTCCGGCTGTCGCGCCGCGCGTCTCCTCGATGTCCTGGGTGTCCTCGGAAGGCATGCCTCGACCTTAGTCCCCGGGCCGGGCCGGTGACGGCGTTCCGCCCGGTCCTCCCGCCCGGCGCGCCCGTACGGTGGAGGGGTGGACGCGCTCGATGATCTCGACCGGCGGATCACCGGCTGCCGGGCCTGCCCGCGGCTGGTCGACTGGCGTGAGGAGGTGGCCCGCACCAAGCGCGCCGCCTTCGCCGACCAGACCTACTGGGGCCGCCCGGTGCCCGGCTTCGGCCCGCCCGACGCCCGGCTGCTGATCGTCGGGCTCGCCCCGGCGGCGCACGGCGGCAACCGCACCGGCCGGATGTTCACCGGTGACCGCTCCGGGGACGTGCTGTACCAAGCCCTGTACGACGTGGGCCTGGCCTCGCAGCCCACCTCGGTCGCCGCCGACGACGGCCAGGAGCTGTACGGCGTCCGCGTCACCGCCCCCGTGCACTGCGCCCCGCCCGCCAACCGGCCCACCCCCGGTGAGCGGGAGACATGCCGGGCGTGGCTCGTGCGGGAGCTGGGGCTGCTGCGGCCCACGGTGCGCGCCCTCGTCGTCCTGGGGGCCTTCGGCTGGCAGGCGACGCTGCCCGCGCTGCGCGAGGCCGGCTGGGCCGTGCCCCGGCCCCGGCCGCCCTTCGCGCACGGCACCCGGGTCGCGCTCGACGGGCTCGACGTCTTCGGCTGCTTCCACGTGAGCCAGCGCAACACCTTCACCGGCCGGCTCACCCCCGCCATGCTGCGGGACGTACTGACGACGGCCGCGGGGGCGGCGGGCCTGACGAGGTGACACGCCCGCTCAGGCGCGACCAGGACGCCAGACGTACCGCACGTCCGGCTCGCGCTCCTCGTTGCCGCTGCCGTCGGTGGACTCGGCGGCGACGAAGCCGTGCCGGGCGTAGAAGCGGTGGGCGGGCCCGTTGACCTGGAAGGTCCACAGGCTCAGCCCTTCCGGGCGGCGCCGCTTGGCGAGGCCCACGAACCGGTCGCCCACCCCTCGGCCCCGCCACTCGGGGTCCAGGTACAACTGGGCCAGCTGGTCGCCGTCGAGGACCATCAGCCCGACGACCCGGCCGTCGCCGTCGGCGACCCACGTCTCCTGCGACGGCAGCACGACCTCGCCGAAGTACGCCCGCACCTCGTCGTCGGAGTGCGGACGGACGACGGACGGCAGGGCGGCCGTGAAGGAGCGCAGCCACACGTCGGCTACGGCCCGCGCGTCGGCCGCGGTGGCGCGGCGCAGGGCGACGGCGCTCAGGACCGTCCCTCCGGGTCCGGAACGGCGGCCGTGGCCGTGATCTCCACCAGCTGGCCCGAGTAGCCCAGGCAGGCCACCCCGAGCAGCGTCGACGCGTGCGGCCCCGCGCTCAGCCCGGACGCCTCGACGACCTCCCACACCGCGGAGAGCACGGCGGTGTCACCGCTCACCACGTACACCTCGGTCGACAGCACATGGGCCAGATCGCTGCCGGCGGCCCGCAACTGCTCCTCCAGATTGGAAACGACCTGCTCGGCCTGCCGTACCGGATCGCCCTCGCCGACCAGCCCGCCCTCCGCGTCGAGCGGCACGGCCCCCGCGAGGAACGCGATCCGCGTGCCGGCCTCCACGACGGAGGCATGGGAGTACGTGGGCGGTGGGAACAGGGCGGGGGAGGTGACGCGGCGGATCATGAAGACTGCTCCTGGATGCTGAGACGTCGTGAGCCGTGAGATGCCCAACTCGCCGATCATGCGCACCCGCACGGCCACGCGCATCCGAATTTCCGCCGGTCCGCCCGCGCCCGATTCACCGTGGCGACGCGCCGCGCGCCTCCGTACGCTTCCGGCATGGCCACCGCCCCCGACGACAGCGCCTTCCTCGACACCCTCGCGGACCGTCTGGCCGCCCTGCCCACGGTCCGGGCCGTCGCGCTCGGCGGCTCCCGGGCGCAGGGCACCCACCGCCCCGACAGCGACTGGGACCTGGCCGTCTACTACCGGGGCCCCTTCGACCCGGACGACCTGCGCGCGGTCGGCTGGGAGGGCGAGGTGTCCGAGGTCGGGGGCTGGGGCGGGGGCGTCTTCAACGGAGGAGCGTGGCTGACCGTCGACGGACGGCGGGTCGACGTGCACTACCGCGACCTCGGCGTGGTCGAGCGGGAGCTGGCGGAGGCGGAGCGGGGACGGTTCCGGGTGGAGCCGCTGCTGTTCCACCTCGCGGGCATCCCCAGCTACCTCGTGGTCGCCGAGCTGGCGATCAACCGGGTGCTGCGCGGGAAGCTGCCCCGCCCGGACGGCTATCCGCAGGAGCTGCGGCGCACGGCGAGCGAGCGCTGGCACGGCACCGCCCGGGCCACCCTCGGCTACGCCCGGGCCCACCACGCCCCGGCCGGCCGGCTCACGGAGGTGGCGGGCGCCGTCGCCACGGCAGCCGTGCAGACCGGGCACGCCGTGCTGGCGGGGCGGGGGGAGTGGGTGACCAACGAGAAGCGGCTGCTGGAGCGGGCCGGACTACGGACGGTGGACGCCGTCCTCGCGGGACTGGAACCCCGGCCGGAGGCGCTGCTGCGGGCCGTCACCGAGGCGGAGACCCTCTTCGCCGCGCTCTGACCTGCCGCACCGTCACACGGCCGAAACACCGACGCCCCCCTGGCCACACGAACCGCCTGTACCGTGGAGACCCAGTACGCAGCCCGGCCACCGTCGCCCGAAGGCACCCCCGCCCTCGCCCGACAGGAGCCCTGTGTCCCGCCCCGCGCGCCCGGTCCGTCCGCTTCCGCCCTGGCTCGCCCACGCCCTGCGCGCCCAGCACGGCCCGGTGCCATGGAACGCGGTCGTCCGGGGCGCGCTGTCCGCCGGGCCCCTCCTGCTCGCGGCGGTGCTCGCCGGCCGGGCCACCCTCGGGGTCGTCGCCGCCATCGCCGCCATGCTCGCCGGGATCAACGACCGCCCCGGCAGCCGCCGTTCGTCCGTGCACCGGATCGGGGTGCCCGCGCTGGCGGGGGCGGCCGGGGTGTTCGGCGGGACGTATGCCGGGGACCACCTGGGGGCCGTACCGCTCACCCTGGCGCTCACCGTGCTCGGGCTGGTCGCCGGAGGGGTGTGCGCGATCGGGCCCGTCGCGTCCGCCGCCGGCACCCAGGTGCTCGTCGCCACGGCCGTCGGCGCCGGGATGCCGCTGCCCGAGAGCGCCGGGCAGCGGGCGCTGGCGTTCCTCGCCGGCGCGGCCTGGCTGCTCGCGCTGCGGCTGGCGCTGCCGACCCCGGGTTCCCTCGCGGGCGACTTCCGGTTCGACGGGGAGCGGGCCGCCGTCGCCGACGTGTACGACGCGGTCGCCGCGCTCCTGGACGCCGCCGGCACCGAGCGGGCCATCGCACGCCGGGCCGCTCTGACCGCCGCCCTCGACCATGCCCAGGACGCCCTGACGGGGCCCCGGCTGCGGCGCTACGCCTCCTCGTCGGCAGAGCGGCGGCTGCACGCCCAGTACGCGGCCGCCCTGCCGCTGGCCGAGGCCGCGACCGCGCTCGCCTGGGCCGGGGAGGCCGTACCCGCCCGGGCCGCCGAGGGACCCCGGCGCCTCGCCGTCGCCGTGCGCGGCGGCACCCACACCGGGCCGCTGCCCGCGCCCTCCCGGTCGGGGCCCGCCCTGCGCGCCCTCGACGACGCGCTGCTGCACGCCGCCGAGGCGTTCGACCGGGGCCGGGAGAACCGGAACCTGCACGCCCGCCGCCGTACCGTGCGCGACCGCGTCCGGGCCGTGCTCGGGGCCGGCGGACGGGAGTACGGGCTGCGCGTCGCGCTCTGCTTCGGTGCCGGCGCGGGCATCGCCCAGGCGCTGCACCACGCCCGCTGGTACGGGCAGCACGCCCACTGGTACTGGCTGCCGGCCACCGTCGTCTTCCTCGTCAAGCCGGACCTGGGGCCGCTCGTCTCCCGTGTGCTGTGCCGGGCGGCCGGGACGGTCCTGGGCGCGCTGGTCTTCGCCGGCTTCGCGGCCGTACTGCCCCGGCCGGAGGGGCTCGTCGCGCTCGTGGCGGTCAGCGGGGCCCTGATCCCCGTGGCCACCCGGCACTTCGCCGCGCAGACCGCCGTCGTCACCGTGCTCGTGCTCGCCCTGGTCATGGTGGGCGGCGAACCGCAGGCTTCCGTCGGGCGGATCGGGGAGACCCTGCTGGCGTGCGCGATCGTGCTCGTCGCCGGCCATCTGCCGGTGCCCGGGCAGCGGGGCGGGGGAGTGCGGGCCCGGCTCACCGCGGCCGGGGACGCCGTCTCCGCGTACCTCACCCATGTGCTGGACGAGTCCGGCGCCCGCGCGACCGGGAGAGCATCCGAACCGCGGGCCGTGCGCTGGACGTTGCGCCGCGAGGCCTACCGGACGCTCGCGGAGGCGCGGGGCGCCGTCGCCCTCGCCGCGGCGGAACTGCCCGCGCTCGCCCGCCACGCGCGGGGCGCCGACCAGATCGTCGCCACCCTCGAACAGCTCGTCGACGCCACCACGGCGTGCGCCGTGCACCTCGACGACACCGGCCGGCTCACGTCCCGGCACACCGCACGGCTCACCGAACTCCTCGACGCCCTCGCCGGGGAACGGCACCGCACCGGGTTGCGCGTCCCGGAGGCCGCCACGGTGTCCGCGCTCGCCGGCTGACGCGACAACGGCCACGCGGGACACCACGGGGCCGTACCGTGACACCATGACGCCTCCTCCCGCCGATCTCGTCATCACCCGGTGCACGGTGCTCACGCACGACGAGCAGGAGGAGATCGGTTTCGCCGAGGACGCCTCCGTCATCGTGCGGGACGGGATCGTCGAGGCGGTCGTCAGCGGGGCGGAGGCCGGCGGGGTGCCCGCCCGCGAACGCATCGACGCCCACGGCCAGATCGCCCTGCCCGGACTGATCAACTGCCACACCCACGCCTCCATGGTCGCCCTGCGCGGGGTCGCCGAGGACCTGCCGACCGACGCCTGGTTCAACGACGTCGTGTGGCCCGTCGAGTCCAACCTCACCGCGCGGGACGTGGAGTTGGGGGCACGGCTGGCCTGCGCCGAGATGATCCGGGCCGGGGTCACCTGCTTCGCCGACCACTACTTCTCCATGGACGCCGTCGCCGCCGTCGTCGAGGAGTGCGGGATCAGGGCCCATCTCGGCGAGGCGTTCTTCTCCTCGCAGGGCCCCCGGGGACGGGAGAGATCGCTGGAGTTCGCGCTGGCGCACCGCGGGGGCGCGGGAGGCCGGATCACCACCGCCCTGGCCCCGCACGCGCCCTACACCGTGGACGACGCCGACCTCGCGGCCACCGCCGGACTCGCCCGCGAGCACGGCCTGCCCGTCCATCTGCACGCCGCCGAGAACCGCGACCAGACCAGCGCCAGCCTGGCCCGGCACGGCGTCACCCCCGTCGAGGTGCTCCGCCGCACCGGCCTCCTCGACACCGACGTCCTCATCGCGCACGGCACCGGCATCCTCGACGAGGACCTGCCCGCGCTGCGTGACGCCGGTGGCCGGGTCGCCGTCGCCACCGCGCCGCGCGGCTACCTCAAGTTCGGCTGGCCCACCACGACGCCGGTCCGGGCGCTGCGCGAGATCGGCGTCCCCGTCGGGCTGGCCACCGACGGCGCCGCCTCCAACAACTCCCTCGACGTGTGGGAGTCGATGGCGCTGACCGCCCTCGTGCAGAAGTCCACGACCGGCGACCCGCGCTGGCTGACCGCCCGTCAGGCCCTGCACCACGCCACGTTGCAGAGCGCGCGGGCCGTCGGCCTCGGCGACACCGTCGGCAGCATCGCGCCGGGCCGGCGTGCCGACATCGTGCTGGTCGACCTCGGCGGCCCGCACACCCAGCCGGTGCACGACCTGGCCGCCACCCTCGTGCACAGCGCACGCTCCTCCGACGTGCGCACCACGATCGTGGACGGCCGGGTGCTGATGCGCGACCGCGAGCTCCTGACGATCGACGTGCCGTCCGTCGTAGGGGAGTTGGGGGAGCGACTGCCCGCCCTCCTGGAACGCGGGTACGGTCGGCGCATCCAGGAGTACGACACGTAGCAGGGGTCCCGCCGAGAAATTTCACGGCGGGGCGATGAGTTCCGGCGACGGCCCCGGTCACCCCTGAGGACGGACCGTTGCACAGAAGGGGCGCCGATGTCGCTTCCGGAGATCGTTTCGCGTGAGCAGTGGCGCGCGGCGCGCGAGGAACTGCTGGTCAAGGAGAAGGCGGCGACCCGTGCGCGGGACGCGCTCAACGCCGAGCGGCGCGCCCTGCCGATGGTCGAGATCACCGAGGAGTACGTGTTCGAGGGCGGCGACGGCAAGGCCACCCTGCTCGACCTGTTCGAGGGCCGGCACCAGCTCGTCGTGTACCACTTCATGTTCGCGCCCGAGTGGGACGGGGGCTGCCGCAGCTGCTCGGCCTTCCTCGACCAGATCGGCCAGCTCGCGCATCTGCACGCGCGCGGCACGACCTTCGCCGCCGTCTCCCGGGCGCCGCTGACGCGCCTCCTGCCGTTCAAGGCGCGGATGGGCTGGGCGGTCCCCTGGTACTCGTCCTGCGGCACCGGCTTCAACCACGACTTCGAGGTGACCCTCGAACGCGACGGCGAGCTGGTGGAGCGGCCCGGCCTGAGCTGCTTCCTGCGGGACCGGGACCGCGTCTTCCACACCTACTCGGCGTACGAGCGGGGTCTCGACGGGCTCGGCTCGACCACCGGGTTCCTGGACCTCACCGCGCTGGGCCGTCAGGAGGAGTGGGAGGAGCCCGCGGGGCGCGCGTCCGTCTTCGGCGCGCCCGCGGGCGGCGAGCCGGTCCGCTATCACGACGAGTACGATGACTGACACGGACCGTCGCCCCGGATGATGCACCGTGCCCACCCGTTCACGGACAGCGGTGAACGGGTGTCAAGTACGTCTCAGTACCGTCACCGGCCGAGGCGATCCGCACCCCACGGGCGTTAACTCCTACAAGTACGACGCCACTGGAGGTGCAGGATGGTGAACGGGCGGACGGTGCTCGAACGCTTTCCCGCGGGCGGGCCGCGCGGATCGTGGCCGGCCGAGGAGTTCGCGCACGCGCGGCGCATGGAGGGCCTGCCGGCCGAGGTCGTGATGGACCTGGCCACGGACGCCTTCCTGGTGATCGTCCGCGGCGACGCGACGGCGGACGCCACGGCCTGAGAGCCGGCCGGGCGCCGGGTCAGCGCGGCTCCGGCGCGGGCACCCGGGCCGTGAACTGGTCCGCCTGGAGCGCGTACAGCTCCGCGTACAGGCCGCCGGTGGCCAGCAGCTCCTCCGGGGTGCCGGACTCCACGAGCCGGCCCTGGTCGAGGACGTGCACCAGGTCGGCGTGGCGGACGGACGCCAGCCGGTGCGTGATGAGGACGACGGTCTGACCGGCCGAGGCCAGGGCGCGGATCTTCTCGAAGACCTCCAGCTCCGCCCGTGCGTCCAGGGCGGCCGTCGGCTCGTCCACGATGAGGATGCGTCCGCGCCGGTAGGCGGCCCGGGCGATCCCGAGCCGCTGCCACTGGCCGCCGGACAGCTCGTGACCGCCGCTGAAGTGCCGCGCGAGCAGGGTGTCCAGGCCGCGCGGCAGGTCCGCCACCACGTCCTGCGCCCCGGCCTGGTCGAGCGCGCCGGCCAGCCGCTCCTCGGTCAGCGGCGCGGACGAACGGCCGACGGCCACGTTGACCCGGGCGGTGAACGGCCAGCGCTTGAAGTCCTGGGCCACCATCGCGATGCGCTCGGCGAGCTGGTGCCGGTCGGCGGCGGAGGCGTCGACGTCGTCCCACAGGATGCGGCCCCGGTCCGGGGTGTAGAGGCCCGCGAGCAGCTTGACCAGCGTCGTCTTGCCCGAGCCGTTCTCCCCGACGAGCGCGACGATCCGGCCCAGCGGCAGGGTGAGCGTGACGTCGTCCAGGGCGGGGCGGGACGACTCGCCGGGGTAGGAGAAGGTGACGTGCTCGAAGCGGACCTCCCGCGGGTCCTCGGGCAGCGGCTCCCCGCCCTCCGGGATGGCCCGCTCGGCGGCTTCCGCGTACAGCCGCTGGAGATCGCCGACGAAGAGGGCCTCCTCGTGGAGCGCGTTGACCTCCAGGACGAGGCTGTCCAGGCTGGAGGAGCCGGTCCGGATCGCGATGACCGCCGTACCGGCGACCGAGAGCGCCATGGCCCCGGCGAGCAGCAGCCCGCCGAGCGTCGCGTAGGTCGCGACGGTCGCGAGCCCCGTCCAGGCCGCCGCGATCAGCCCGGTGCGCGCCGCCAGCCGGGCCAGCCGCGCCTGCTCGGCCTCGGCGGTCTCGGACATCGCCCGGTAATGCCGCAGCAGGAACGGGGCCACGCCGTGGACGCGGATCTCCGGCGCGGCGGCCGGCTCGGTCAGCAGCCCGCTGATCAGCTGGCCGGCGCGGGCGTGCTGCACCCAGGTGTGGAAGGACTCGTAGCGGCGCCGGGCGTTGGTCAGGGCGCTCCAGGCGCTGGGCAGGGTCATGGTGGCGAGGAGCGGCAGCAGCGCCAGGTGCAGCACGGTGAGGACGCCGGCGGCGGCGGTCAGCGAGATGGCCGCGTTCACGACCCGGGTGCTGTACGCGATCATGCGGCGGGCGGACGCGGCCCCGTACTGCGCGGTGTCCAGCAGCTTGTGGAAGGCGTGGTCCTCGATCGCGGCCAGCTCCACGGCCGCCGCCCGCTCCAGGTACAGCTCGGTCGCCACCCGCTCCACCTTGGGCTCCAGCCGCCCGGTGGCGTACGTCGAGGCGGCGCGCAGCAGCGTCGAGACGACCATGACGGCGGCCATGGCGACGAGTGCCGGAGCGGCGTCCCGCAGCCGCTCGTCGATGGTCCCGCCGCCGATGAGCCGCCCCAGCACGCTGTTCACGGCCAGCAGCGCGACGGCCTGGGCGAGGCCCCGGACGATCTCCGCGGCCAGCACGGTCCGGGCGGCCCGCCGGTCGGCCTGCCAGGCGAGCCGGAAGCTGGTGGCCAGCAGGGACGGCAGCCGCCGCACCATGGCCCGCAGGTTCAGCTCCAGGAAGGCGTCGTGGTGCTGGCTCCAGCCGGTGTCGTACCGCAGAGGTCCGCCGAACAGCAGCCGCTCCGACTCCGACACCCCTGCGTCCTCGTCCCCGTGCTTCTTCCCCACGTCACGCCCTCCCCCGGACCCGTCGCGACGGAGCGCCCACTATGGCGGGGCGGACGTGCGCGGCGGGAGGGCGCGGGCCGGGCGGGCGGATGCGCGCGGGCGTACGGGCGGTCCGGTCCGGTGGGGCTCACGCGCTGAGCTGGCGGGACCAGCTCGGCGTCGTGCCGATCACCCGGCACAGCGCCAGATACAGCGGGATGGGCGGGGTGTACGGCACCGTGCCGTCCGGCAGATGGATCAGCCGGGGCGTGTCGGGGACGACCGCGCCCGTCGAGTAGCGGACGGACTCCGGCCATTCCAGGGCGTAGTCCGAGTCGGAGGGGACGATCCACCACCAGTGCGACTCGTCGGCGTACACACACCCCACGCGCGGCAGCCGGGGCAGCACCAGGGGGCCGATGCGGGCGGGGACCGCCACCGCGTCGCAGCCCAGGGGAGCGGTCATGCCCTCGGGAAGGGGCAGGCGGCGTGGCGCGGCCGTCGTGCGCATGCCGCGGCGGAAGCGGACGAGTGAGTCCAGGCTCAGCGCCTGACCGCTGCCGGACAGTCCGATCACAGCCATGCGGCCCCCGTTCCCGTCCCGTCGTGCCGTCCCCGTGCGTCGTCCTCGTCGTCCGTCCCGCCGGACGGTCCCGGCTTGGGCCGGGAACCCCAGCCGAGGTCGGCTCGCGGCTCCTCGTCGCCCGCCGGGGCTCCGGCCGCGGTGCGCGGCAGCTCGGCCCACACGATCAGTCCGGAACCGTGTTCGTGAGCCCCCCACGCATGGCACAGCGCGTCTATGAGGAGCAGCCCCCTGCCGTGCTCCTCCTCCTGACGCGCGGGCGACGAGTGGGGCTCACCGGCCGCGCACCCCTCGTCGCGCACGGCTATGCGGACGAGGTCGGCGCCGTCGTGCAGCTCGCACACGATGTGCTCGCTGGCGGTGTGCACGATCGCGTTGGTGACCAGCTCCGACACGACCAGGGCCGCCGTCTCGCAGGTGTCCTCGCACACCGACCACCCGCTCAGCCGCGCCGTGGTCAGGCGTCTTGCCTGGGCGGCCGAACCCGGGTGCGCGGCCAGTTCGAACCGGAACCGGCGCTCACCGGCCCTGCGCTGGGGGCCGACTCCCTTCCCCGCGGCGGAGTCCGTACGGGCGGGGGGAGCCCCGTCGGCACCGAGGCCGTGGGGGACCACAGTGGCGTCTGTTCCTAAGGGCGGGGACGGAATCACGCTTGCCACTATCGCCCCGCCGTGAACACTTGGCAAGTGTCACTCTGAAAATTGCAGAGTGCCGTATGACTCTCTGGAAGGGCGTGGCACACTGCTCGCAACAGCATGTCGAGCGGCGCCAGTTGGGATCACCGAAGATCCACCAGATCTTCGAACAGGTCTTCGAATGGCGCCGTCGTCCTGTCGGTGACCAGCACCCCCGCCCCGCGCGGCGGGCCCGCTCCCGCCGCCGGGAGCGAGTCGGTCAGTAGTGGATGAGCCGGCCCCCAGGGGCCGAACCCGGGTCTGGAGGTGGACGTGAGCGAGCCGCGGTCCGCGCCCACGGTGGGCCAGGTCGTTCTCGGCCGGCGCCTGCTCGATCTGCGCGAAAGCGCCGGTCTCAAGCGGGAGGAGGCCGCCCGCATCCTGCGGGTCGCGCCCGCGACGGTCCGCCGTATGGAGATGGCCGAGGTCTCGCTCAAGATCCCGTACCTTCAGCTGCTACTGAAGGCGTACGGCGTCTCCGACGCGGAGGCCGACGCCTTCGTGCACCTCGCCGAGGAGGCGAACAAGCCCGGCTGGTGGCAGCGGTTCCACGACATCCTGCCGGGCTGGTTCTCCATGTACGTCAGCCTGGAGGGGGCGGCGGCGCTCATCCGGTCCTACGAACCGCACTTCGTCCCCGGACTGCTCCAGACCGAGGACTACGCGCGTGGTGTGCTGCGCTCGGGCGCCATCGGCCAGACCAGCCCCGACGACATCGAGCGCCACGTCGCCCTCAGGATGCGGCGCCAGCGCCTGCTCACCCGCGAGGACGCGCCCCGCATCTGGGCGGTGATGGACGAGACCGTGCTGCGCCGCCACGTCGGCGGTCCGGAGGTGATGCGCGCCCAGATCGACAAACTGCTCGACGTCACGAAGCTGCCCAACGTGACCCTGCAGATCGCCCCGTTCGCCAACGGGGTGCATCCCGGCACGTTCGGCCCCTTCGTGCTGTTCCGATTCGCCGTGCCGGAACTCCCGGACATGGTCTACAGCGAGTACCTGACCGGCGCGGTCTACCTCGACGCGCGCAACGAGGTGGCGACCCACCTCGAGGTCGTGGACCGCATGGCGGCACAGGCCGCTACGGCACATCGCACGAAGGAGATCCTGCGGGATCTCCGCAAGGAGCTGTGAATGGATCGCATCAAGCCGCGCATACCCGTCTACAACGGCATGCCCGCGCGGGACTTGGGCACGGAGGGCTGGCACAAACCCTGGAGCGGGGGCAACGGCGGCAACTGCCTGGAGGCGATGAAGCTCGCCGACGGACGCATCGCCGTCCGGCAGTCCACCGACCCGGACGGGCCGGCGCTGATCTACACGACGGACGAGATGACGGCGTTCATCGAGGGCGCCAAGGCGGGAAGGGCGGACTTCCTGCTCTCCTGACGTTCCGCACGACCCGTTGCTCACCTGTTGTGTACCTGCAATTCCCCTAAATTGGTGCTGAGTTGATGACGTACTGCCGACGAACCCAGGGAGCTCGCCATGACCGGGCCGCACCCCGCCGAGATCGACACGAGCACGCCGCATCCCGCGCGGATGTACGACTGGTATCTCGGTGGGAAGGACAACTACCCCGTGGACGAGTCCATGGGCCGGCAGATGCTGGCCCTGGACCCGCGGGTGCCGGTCATGGCACGGGTCAACCGCGCCTTCATGCACCGGTCCGTGACCTGGCTCGCGCAGCACGGGGTGCGCCAGTTCCTGGACGTCGGCACGGGCATCCCGACCGAGCCGAACCTCCACCAGATCGCCCAGCGGATCGTGCCCGACGCACGCGTCGTCTACTGCGACAACGACCCCATCGTGCTGGCGCACGCGGAGGCCCTGCTGCGCGGAACCGACGAGGGCGTCACGCAGTACCTCCAGGCTGACGTGCGCGACCCGGACGCCATCGTGGAAGGTGCCCGCGAGGTCCTGGACCTCGACCGGCCGGTGGCCCTCTCGCTCATCGCGCTGCTGCACTTCGTCCCCGACGAGGACGGCGCGCACGAGCTGGTCTCCCGCCTGCTGTCCGAACTCCCCTCGGGCAGCTACCTGGTGATGACCCACGCGACCGCCGACTTCACCCCCGAGGAGTCGGAGGTCGCCGCCGGAAAGCTCCGCGCGGCGGGCGTCACCCTGGCCCTGCGCTCCCGAGAGGAGTTCACCCGGTTCTTCGACGGACTGGAACTCGTCGAGCCGGGCGTACGGGTGCCGCACCAGTGGCACCCGGAGCTGGGCGACCCCGTCCCCGGACAGGACGACGGGGTCATCCCCGGGTACGGGGCGGTGGGGCGCAAGCCGTAGACACGTCGGAGCCGGCCTGTCGGCGCCAGAAGCACGGCATGATCCGCCGGGGGGCCAGCCGGGGGGGTGGCGGTCCGTTTCTCGGACCGTTCGAAGAGCCCGCTCGATACGAGGTGTGTCGGCCGTCTTCCGGCGGGTCACCCGTCGTCTGTCGATCGGCGGGTCGGTCGGCCCTCCGTCCTCGGGCGGGTCAGTCAGCCGGGGTCCGTCCATCGGCGGGTCGGTCGGCCCTCCGTCCTCCGGCGGGTAGGTCTGCCCCCGTCCTCGGGCTGGTCAGGCGTCCGGTGCCGGGGGGAGCACCTGGCACAGGGCCTCCAGGGCCGCCTCGTAGGCGTGCTCCGGGGGCGTGGCGTAGCCGACGACGAGGCCGTCCCGAGCCGGCATGGCCGTCTGCGTCGCCGCCGTGGCCGTCTGCGTCGCCGCCGGGTGCCGGAAGGCGGCGAGGCCGTCCAGCGCGACGCCCTGCCAGGTCGCCGCCTTCACCGTGGACCGCTCGGTGCCGGGCGGCAACCTCAGCACCGCGTGCAGTCCGGCGGCGACGCCCGTGACCTCGACGTGCGGCGCGTGCGCGGCGAGCGCGGCCACGAGGCGGTCGCGCCGGCTCCGGTACCGCTGCCGCATCCGCCGTACATGCCGGTCGTAGGCCCCCGAGGCGATCAGGTCGGCGAGGCTCAGCTGGTCCAGGACGCTCGCCGACGCCTCCCGCTCGCCCTTGGCCGCGAGCACGCCCCCGACGAGCCGCTCCGGCAGCACCATCCAGCCCAGCCGCACCGCCGGGGACAGGCTCTTGCTGACCGAGCCGACGAAGACCACATGCTCGGGGTCGAGGCCCTGCACGGCCCCGACGGGCTTGCGGTCGTAGCGGAACTCCCCGTCGTAGTCGTCCTCGATCACCACCGCTCCCCGCGCGCGGGCCCAGTCGGTCACGGCGGCCCGGCGCTCCGCGTGCAGCGGCCCGCCGGTCGGGAACTGGTGCGCCGGCGTCAGCAGCACGGCCCGCTCGCGTGCCAGCAGATCGACGCGGGCGCCGTCCTCGTCGAGAGGGAGCGGCACGGTCCGCACGCCCACGGCGGCGAGCAGCTCCCGATGGAACTCCAGCCCGTACCCCTCCACGGCCAGCGGCCCGCGCAGGACCCCGCCGGGCGCGCCGCGGTCCTGCCCGAACAGCAGCCGCAGCGCGTGGGCGAACCCGGAGCAGATCACGATGCGGTCCGGCCGGGTGCGCACACCCCGCGCACGCGCCAGATACTCGGTCAGCGCTTCCCGCAGCTCGATCCGCCCGGCCGGGTCGCCGGGCCCGAAGACCTCGTTCGGCGCCCGGTTCAGGGCCCGCCGACAGGAGGCCAGCCAGGCCGCGCGGGGGAACGCCGACGCGTCCGGGGTGCCCTGCCGCAGGTCGTGCCGGGGGCCACGGGCCGGGGCCGGCGCCCCGCGGGACGGGCGCTCCGTCCGCCGGGCGGGGCGGGCCCGCTCGGCCACCCGGGTCCCCGAGCCCTGCCGGGCGGTGAGCCAGCCCTCGGCCACCAGTTCCGCGTACGCGTCCGCCACGGTGTTCCGGGCGACCCCGAGGTCGGCGGCGAGCGAACGGTACGGCGGCAGCCGGGTGCCCGGCGCCAGCCGCCCGGCGCGCACGGCCTCGCGCAGCGCCCGCGCGAGCGCGGCCCGGCGGCCTCCCGCACCGTCGTGCGCCGCCAGATCCAGATGCAGGTCGGCCCCGATCCGCTCGGCCGAATTGACCCATGATTCCGCCATGGAATTGCACCCTACAGCCGGTCGCCGGGCGCCGTAGGTTGGAGCACATGACGACGAACACCAGCACGGACAACGGAACTTGGGGCGGCACCGGCCTGGAGGCCGGGACCGTCCCGGACATCGACGCGGCGGTGGCGGCGGCCGAGGCCACGCGGACCCGCCTGGACTTCGCGAAGGCCGCTCCCAAGGTCTTCCGCGCGATCGTCGGCCTCGACGCCGCCGCCCGGAACGGCCTCGACCCCGCCCTCGTCGAGCTCGTCCAGATCCGCGCCTCGCACCTCAACCACTGCGCCTACTGCCTGCACATGCACACGAACGACGCCCGCAAGGCCGGGGAGAGCGAGGACCGGCTGCACATGGTCCCCGTCTGGCGCGAGGCCCGGCACTTCTTCAGCGAGCGGGAACAGGCAGCCCTGGCCCTCACCGAGGCCGTGACCCTGGTGTCCGGCGGCGGTGTACCGGACGACGTCTACGCCGACGCCGCGGCCCACTTCGACGAGGGCGAACTGGCCCAGCTCCTGGCCCTGATCATGACCATCAACACCTGGAACAGGGTGGCCCTCGCGACGGGCAAGGTCGCGGGCACGGACGAGCGGCGCCCGGCCGGCCGCTAGACGGGCCCCGCACCTACACCGTCATCGGCCGGTCGTACGGCGATATCGGCGCCGGCAGGCGCGAACTGCCCGTCAGATACTCGTCGACGGCCGCCGCCACCGCCCGCCCCTCGGCGATCGCCCACACGATGAGCGACTGCCCCCGGGCGGCGTCCCCGGCGGCGAACACACCGGGCACGTTCGTCGCGAACCCGGCGTCCCGGGTGATGGTGCCGCGCGGCTCCATCTCCAGCCCGAGCTGGTCGACCAGCCCGTCCGCACGGTCCGGGCCGGAGAAGCCGAGGGCGAGCAGCACCAGGTCGGCGGGCAGGGTCCGCTCGGTGCCGGGCACCGGCTGGCGCAGGGCGTCCACCTCGACCAGGTGCAGCCGGCTCACATGCCCCGCGTTGTCGCCGGAGAAGCGGAGCGTGGACGCGGCGAACAGCCGGGCGTCGGCGTCCGCCGCCGGAGCCGACCTCAGGTCCCGCGCCTCCTCGTGGGCCGCCGACAGCCGGTAGATCTTCGGATACGTCGGCCAGGGCTCGGCGTCGTCGTCCCGGTCGGCGCCCGGCTGGGCGTAGATGTCCAGCTGCGTCACGGACGCGGCGCCCTCCCGGACGGCGGTGCCGAGACAATCGGCCCCGGTGTCGCCGCCGCCGACGATGACGACGTGCTTCCCGGCGGCGGACATCGGGGACGACTCCAGGTCCCCCTCACACACCCGGTTCGCCAGCGGCAGATACGCCATGGCCTGCTCGACGCCGCGCAACTCACGCCCAGCAACCGGAAGTTCGCGCCAGGCCGTGGCCCCCGTGGCGAGCACCACGGCGTCGTAGCGGGACCTCAGCTCGGCGGCCCCGATGTCCCGCCCGACCGCCGTGGACGTCCGGAACCGGGTCCCCTCCGCACGCATCTGCTCGATCCGCCGCTCCAGATGGTGCTTCTCCATCTTGAACTCGGGGATGCCGTACCGCATCAGCCCGCCGATCCGGTCGTCCTTCTCGTACACGGCGACCGTGTGCCCCGCGCGGGTCAGCTGCTGCGCCGCGGCGAGGCCGGTGGGCCCCGACCCGATCACCGCGACCGTCCGCCCCGACAGCCGGTCCGGTGGGCGCGGCGGCGTGAGGCCGTCCTGCCAGGCCCTGTCGGCGATCGCGCACTCGACGTTCTTGATGGTGACGGCGGGCTGATTGATCGCCAGCACGCACCCCGCCTCACAGGGCGCCGGGCACAGCCGCCCGGTGAACTCGGGGAAGTTGTTCGTCGCGTGCAACCGGTTCGCCGCGTCCCGCCAGTCCTCACGCGAGACCAGGTCGTTCCACTCGGGGATCAGATTGCCCAGCGGGCAGGCGTCGTGGCAGAAGGGGATGCCGCAGTCCATGCAGCGGTCTGCCTGCTTGCTGATGATCGGCAGCAGCGCCCCCGGGACGTACACCTCGTCCCAGTCCCGCACCCGTTCCCCGACCGGCCGGCGGGGCCAGTCCTGACGGGGGGTGTTCAGGAAACCCTTGGGATCGGCCATGGCCGTCTTCCTCGCGCGCGTATGTCGCGTCCGCGGATCACGTCCGCGTGTCGCGTCCGTGTGCCGTGCGTCGTCGGGCGGCACCCTTGCCGCCACGATACGTCCCGCCCGGCACGTGCGCAGGGTGGCGGACAGCGCTTTCCCGAGGCCTTTTCGGTCGCCCGGTCGCCCGGTCGCCCCGCGGCCCGGCCGCCCGTCCCCGGCGGTGAGCCCGCCCGCCCGCTGGGGCGGTGGATCAGCTCAGCGCCAGCGCGTACGACACCATCGCGGCCGCCGAGGCCACCGTGCGCACATGGTTCCACCCCGACCACTCACGTACGTACGCCGGCCAGTACGCGCCGGCCTCCCGCGTGCCCGGCTCCAGCTTCGCCAGCGCCTCGTTCCGGGGCACGTTCGCCACCATCGTCACCCCGAACGAACCGAACAGATACAGCCCGCTGCCCAGCAGCAACTCCACGGTCACCCCGTCCGGCCAGAGCACGAAGGTCACCACGGCTATCACCGCGCACAGCACCGCCGACCCCAGGAACAGCAGCATGAACGCCGGCAGCAGCGCGGCCCTGTTCACCGCCCTCATCGCGGCCACGCCCTGCGCCGGGGGCAGGGCGGCGAGCGCGGGCATCACGAAGGTCGAGAAGGCGCAGAAGACGCCCGCCACCAGGCCGGTCCCGACCACACCGATCACGACGAGTACGAAATACGGCCCATCCATCATGTCCAACGTCAACTCCCCGTGTCCCACCGGGATCGTGCCCGGCCCCACCGGTCACCACCAGGTCACCACCAGGAAAGGCCTTGTGCGCATACGGTGCCCATGGCCGAGCGACCTGATCACATACGTGAGCGTCCAAGGGGGCGAGGGTCGCCGGTCCCGTGCCCGGGGCGTCAGAGGCGGACGGCGCCGTCCGGGTACGCCATGCCGGATGCGCCCGGTGGGTCCGGCATGGCGGCGCCCGGAGCACCCGTTCCCTCCCTCCGCCACCCCCGCAACACCGTCTCCACCGTCGCCGCGATCCTCCGCCGCGCCTGGTGCCGGGGCAGTCCGCTCATCAGCAGGTCGTCGTACGGGGTGTCCAGGTGCCGTACGGCCGCCGCGACCGCCGAGGTCACGGCGCTCTCGGACAGGGCACGCCCCGCCGCGCTGCGGCCCACCCGCCCGCTGCCCCGCACCGAGGCGTGCCCGGCGATGTCCCGGGCCCGGTCCGGCGGACACCCCGGGAACAGCCGTCGTATCTCCGCCGCGAAGGCCTCCGCGAACCGCGCGTCCTCCCGTTCGCGCCGCCGTGCGTCCCGTGCCCGGCGGCGCCGCCGGGCCTCCGTGTCCGCGAGGCAGCGCCGCTCCGCCCGGGCGAGCCCCGCCTCCTCGACCAGGACGCCCTGCCGCTCGTACCGCCCCCTGCGCCGGTTGAACCGGACCACCACCGCCGACAGCGCGCTCTCCTCCCGCGACCGGCGCGTCAGCGCGGTGTCACCGCGCGGCAGGAACACCAGATGCCCGAGGTCGGCACACTCGAGGCACCGCGGCGCCCCGTCCTCCAGCACGAGCATCCGCAACGGCCCCGCACGGCACGCCGCGCAGTGCCGCCTCCGGAGCGGCTGCACGACGACAGGCCCGGTGCGGGACGAGGGGGTGGCCGGGGGAGCTGCCATGCCCGGTTCATCCCCGCGCCGCACGGCCGGGGAACGTCCCGGCCGACCGCGTCCCCCACGGCGTCGGGGGCGCCGGGCCCTGTGGTCACCCGCTGCCGCATCATGGGCTCTGTGCGACTCGAAGCGATCACCTGGGAGCGGCTCGCCGACCGGCTGGCCGAACGGCTTCTCGACCTGAAGCCGGCCGACGGCGGCGCCCGGCCGAGGGTGGCCCTCGACGGCTCCCCGGCGGCCCGCCCAGGAGAGCTGGCCGAGCGGGTCGCCCAGGCACTGCAGGTCCGCGGCCGTCCCGCCCTCACCGTCGGCGTGGAGGGCTTCCTGCGGCCCGCCTCGGTCCGCCTGGAGTACGGGCACCAGGACGTGGACGCCTACTACGACGGCTGGTTCGACACCGGCGCCCTGTGGCGCGAGGTCTTCGGCCCCCTCGAACCCGGCGGCGACGGCCGCGTGCTGCCCGACCTGTGGGACCCGGTCACCGACCGGGCGACCCGCAGCGCCTACACCCTGCTCCCGCCCGGCGGCGTGCTGCTGCTCCACGGCCCCCTCCTCCTGCGGCACTGGTTCCCCTTCGACCTGACCGTCCACGTCCTCCTCTCCTCCGGCGCCCTGCGCCGCCGCACCCCCGAGTCCGGCCGGTGGACCCTGCCGGCCTTCGAGCGCTACGACCGCGAGACCGACCCGGCCGGCACGGCCGACGTCCTGGTCCGCGCCGACGATCCCCGCCACCCCGCCTGGAACGGCTGACCGCGTGTACCCGCCCGCCGCGGCCCCGGAAGCGGCGCCGGGCGCTCCGGGCGCTCCAGGCGCTCCGGGTGCGTGGGTCCGCGGGGCCGGAGAGAATTGATGCCGCCGGGACTAGCGGTGCGTCCCGCGCCGCGCCGGCCGTCCGGCAACGGGAGGTAATCCATGACCACTGCCGGAGACATCATGCACCGCGGCGCCCAGTGGATCCCGGCTCACGAGACCCTGGACCGGGCCGCCCAGATGATGCGCGACCTGGGCGTCGGAGCCCTGCCCATCAGCGACCAGAACGAACGGCTCTGCGGCATCCTCACCGACCGCGACATCGTCGTCGGCTGTGTGGCCATGGGCCACGACCCGAGCAAGGTCACCGCCGGTGACATGGCCCAGGGAACCCCGCGCTGGATCCCGTCGGACGCCGACATCAGCGACGTCCTCCGCGAGATGACGGACCACCAGATCCGCCGGCTCCCGGTCATCGAGGACAAGCGCCTCGTCGGCATGATCAGCGAGGCCGACCTGGCCCGGAACCTGCCCGAGGGCGACATCGGTCACTGGGCCGAGAGCGTCTACGCCCGCAGCGGGGAGACGATGACGCACTGAGGCACTGACGCACTGACCCCCGCGGACCCACGGGGTCACCTCCTGGACGCCTCCGCCGGCCGGCTGTGCCGGACGGGGGCGTGCCGCCGCTCAGAGCCAGCCGTTGCGCCGGAACCCGCGGTGCAGGACCACGCACGCGACGGATATGACGGCGAGCACGAGCGGGTAGCCGAACGTCCACCGCAGCTCCGGCATGTGCTCGAAGTTCATCCCGTACACCCCGCACACCATCGTCGGCACAGCGATGATCGCGGCCCACGCCGTGATCTTCCGCATGTCCTCGTTCTGGGCGACGGTGACCTGCGCCAGGTGCGCCTGGAGGATCGAGTTCAGCAGCTCGTCGAAGGCGAACAGCTGCTCCTTGACCCGCAGCAGGTGGTCGGCGACGTCCCGGAAGTACGCCTGTATCTCCGGGGCCACCACCCGGATCGGCGCGGTGGCCAGTTCCTCCAGCGGACGGCTGAGCGGCACCACGGCCCGCTTCAGCTCGAGAAGTTCACGCTTGAGCTGGTAGATCCGGCCCGGATCGGCCCGTGCGCCGTTCTCCGCGAAGACGTCCGTCTCGACCTCGTCGATGTCCTCCTGCACCGAGTCGATGACGCTCAGATAGTCGTCCACCACGTGGTCCGCGATCGCGTGCAGCACCACGGCCGGCCCTTTCGTGAGCTGCTCGGCGTCCGACTCCAGCTCCTCGCGCAACGGACCGAGCGAGCCGTGCCGCCCGTGCCGCACGGTGATCACGAAGTCGTGGCCGGTGAACACCATGATCTCGCCCGTATCCACCACCTCGCTGGTCGACGTGAGCTCCTCGTGCTCGATATAGCAGACCGTCTTGAACACGGCGAACAGCGTGTCGTCGTACCGCTCCAGCTTCGGCCGCTGATGCGCCTCCACCGCGTCCTCGACCGCCAGCGGATGCAGGTCGAACAGCTCCGCGATGCCGGCGAACTCGTCGTCCGTGGGCTCGTGGAGACCCAGCCAGACGAATCCGCCGCGGCGCTTGCGCACCCGCTGCAGGGCGTCGGCCACGTCCCCGCTCACCGGGACCCGCGCACCGTCCTGATAGGTCACGCAGTTCACCACCGAGGAGCCCAGCGGGGATCTGGCCGGATGGCTCAGGTCGACGCGCGGACGCCGCCGTGCCAGCCGTGCCACCTTGCGCAGGCCGCCGACCTTCGAAAGGCCGGTGACCTTGCGCAGATTCCCTGCCATGGACATCTGGACCCCCCTGTGTCGGATCTCCTGCGCACGTCATCTCGACGGCCGCCGGGCGGTGTTCCCGCCGCGGGGTGCGTCGTGGCCGCCAGTCTGCCAGGAGAGGGTGAGACGCGGGTAAGCCTGTGGGAACAGCGCGTTCCGCTTGGTTCCCGCCTGTGGACGACGCGAGCGCACCCGTGTCCGGCAGCCGTGGGAAAGGTGGAAAGCGTCCGTGCGAAAGGTGGAAATCGGCGCGCCGGGGCCGAGCGTCGGCCTCTTCGGACAAGGGTGGCAACTGGGATGATCGGCGCATGACGCGAACCGACGGATACCTCCTGGACAACCGGCAGGACGAGGCAGCCGAGCGCTTCGACGCCTTCGCCGCACTCTTCGACCCCACGACGTTCCGGCACCTGGAACGGCTCGGCACCGGCCCCGGCTGGCACTGCTGGGAGGTCGGCGCCGGAGGCACCTCGGTGGTGTCCTGGCTGGCCAAGAAGGTCGGCCCCACCGGGCGTGTCGTCGCCACCGACATCGACACCTCACGGCTCACCCCCGCCGCCCGCCCGCCGGTCGAGGTCCGCGTCCACGACGTCGCCGCCGACGAAGCCCCGGGGGAGGGCTTCGACCTGGTGCACGCCCGGCTCGTCCTCGTCCATGTGCCGGACCGGGACAAGGCGTTGAAGTCGATGATCGGCGCCCTGCGCCCCGGCGGCCGTCTGCTGATCGAGGACGCCGATCCGGCCCTGCAGCCGTTGCTCTGCCCGGAGGACCACGGCCCCGAGCAGCAGCTCGCGAACCGGCTGCGCAACGGGTTCCGCACCCTGCTGGCCGAACGCGGCGCCGACCTCTCCTACGGCCGCCGGCTGCCGCGCCTGCTGCGCGAGGCCGGGCTGCAGCGGGTGGAGGCCGACGCGTACTTCCCGCTCGCCTCGTCCGCCTGCGCCGCTCTGGAGTCCGCCACCGTCCGGCAGATCCGCGGCCGGCTGGTCGCCGAAGGCATCGCCACCGACGCGGAGATCGACCGCCACCTCGCCGACGTGGCCGCCGGCGGCATGGACCTGGCCACCGCCCCGATGATCTCGGCGTGGGGACGCAAGGCGCCGGAGGAGACCGGCGGCTGACCCGCGCGCCGGAGCTCATCCACCAGACCTCACCTGCCGGACCTCATGTCGCCGAAGGGGGTCTGCCGCCCACCCGTCCCACGGCCACCGCACCGGCCCGGCATCCCTCCCGCGCCGCCTCCTCGGGCCCGGCGTCCCGCAGCAGCGCGGCCAGGAAGGCGCCCGTGAAGGCGTCCCCCGCCCCCGTCGTGTCCCGCGCCACCGCCGGTTCCGCCGGAACTCGCGCGCACACGGCCCCGTCCCGGGCCACCAGCGCCCCGTCCGCGCCCTGCTTGGCGACCACCAGCGGCACCCGGAGGCTCAGTTCGGCCGCAGCCCGCTCCGCGTCGGCCGTCCCCGTCAGCAGGCGGGCCTCGCCACGGCTGGGCAGCAGGACGTCCACTCCCGCCACCGCCTTCAGGAAGCGGTCGGCGCCCAGGCGCACCAGGAACCCGGCCGACGCCGGGTCCAGACTCACCCGTACGCCCCGCGCGCGTGCCGACCGCAGAGCCGCCGCCACCAGCGCCCGGCTCGGCTCCGAGAACAGCAGGTACCCCGACAGGTGCAGATGGCCGACCCCGTCGAGCAGATCCTCCGACCAGTCCCCAGGGTCCAGTCGCAGGGAGGCGCCGCTGTCGGTCAGGAACGTCCGCTCGGCGGCGGCACCCCCGTCGACCAGGCAGATCACCGTCCCGGTCGGCGCCTTCGGATCGACGACGAGCAGCGGCCGTACCCCGCCGGCCACCAGCTCCCGCTCGTGCCAGGCCGCCGCGTCCGCCCCGACCCGGCCCAGCAGCCGTACGTCCGCGCAGCCCCGGTACGCCGCCCAGCAGGCCACGTTGGCGCCCGCGCCGCCCGGCACGGTCCGGATGACCGCCGCCGTGTCCGTGCCGGAGGCGAGCGGTCCGTGGTGACGGGCGACGACGTCCGTCACCACGTCCCCGACGACCAGGAGGGCACCCGGCGAGGACACCGGGTCGTGTGCCGCCCCCGCGCTCACACCCCGGTCCAGGCCGCCGCGATCCGCCCCGCCAGCCGCACGTTGCCGCGCACCGCCGCCAGGTTGGCGCTCAGGGAGGCGCCGTCGGTGTGCCGTACCAGGTGGTCCAGCAGGAACGGGGTGACGGCCTGGCCGGTCACGCCGCGCTCCTCGCACGCGTGCAGCGCTTCGGCCAGCACACGCGCGTGCAGGTCCGGATCGAGCTGCTCCTCCTCCGGCACCGGATTGGCGACGATCAGCGCCGACGCGGGCCCGTCGAGATCGTCCTGGGCACGCATCACCTCGGCCACCTCCCTCGGTGAGCGCAGCGTCCAGTCCACCGGGTGTCCCGAGTCGGACAGGTAGAAGCCGGGGAAGCGCTCGGTGCCGTAACCGGCCACCGCCACCCCCAGGGTCTCCAGCCGCTGCAGGGTGGCCGGGACGTCCAGGATCGACTTCACGCCCGCGCACACCACCGTGATCCGGGTCCGTGCCAGCAGCCCCAGGTCGGCCGACTCGTCCTGCGTCACCGTCCACTCCCGGTGCACGCCCCCCAGACCGCCCGTCGCGAACACCCGCACACCGGCCAGCGCCGCCAGCTGCGCCGTGGCCGACACCGTCGTCGCACCGCTCGCCCCGGCCGCCACCGCGAGCGGCAGATCCCGGTGCCCCAGCTTCCGGATGCCGTCCTCGTTGGCGATCCGCTCCAACTGCTGCTTGTCGAGGCCGACGTGCGGCCGTCCGTCCAGCACGGCGATCGTCGCGGGTACCGCACCCACCCGCCGTACGACGTCCTCCAGTTCCAGCGCCACCTGGAGGTTGCGCGGACGGGGCAGCCCGTGCGCGATGATCGTGGATTCCAGGGCCACCACCGGGCGACGCGCGTCGACCGCCTCCCGCACTTCCTCCGACACCACCAGCACCACGCGACTGCCTCCTGTCTGTCGGTACACCCTCATCCCTGGCGACACACGCGGCCGGTCAAACCCTTGCGGCCTGTGGGGGACGACACCAGCCTGGAGTGCATGAAGGACAACACCGCACGTCTGGACCATGTCGTCCTGTGGGTCCGCGACCCGGTCACGGCCGCCGGCTTCTACCAGAAGACAGTCGGCATGGAGCCCGTCCGGCTCACCGAGTTCACCGAGGGGACGGTGCCGTTCCCCTCCGTCCGCCTCAACGACGAGACGATCATCGACCTCATGCCGCTCACCATGGCCGAGCGGATGAAGATGCTGCCCGGCGCCGCGGGGAGCGCCGGCCACCCCGTCAACCACGTCTGCCTCGCCCTGCCCGGCGAGGACTTCGACACCTTGCGGGCCCGCCTGGAGGAGAGCGGCACACCCGTGTCGGACATCTCGCGCGACTCCTTCGGCGCCCGCGGGAACGCCACACGCAGCTTCTACTTCCGCGACCCCGACGGCAACGTGTTCGAGGCCCGGCACTACGACTGACCCGGCGATCGCGAAAGGGGGCCACGCGCGCGTGGCCCCCTCCCGCTCCGGCGTCAGACCGGCTGCACGCCCTCCAGCGCTCCGTGCGGGTTGAGCACGTACTTGCGGCTCGCTCCCTGGTCGAAGTCGGCGTAGCCGGCCGGCGCGTCCTCCAGGCCGATCACGGTGGCGTTGACCGCCTTCGCGATGTGGACCCGCTCGTGCAGGATCGCCATCATCAGGCCACGGTGGTACTTCATGACCGGGCACTGCCCGGTCGTCAAGGTGTGGCTCTTGGCCCAGCCCAGACCGAGGCGCACCTTCAGGGTGCCGGTCTGCGCGTCCTGGTCGACGCCGCCCGGGTCGTCCGTGACGTACAGCCCGGGGATGCCGAGGGCACCGCCCGCGCGTGTGAGACCCATCAGCGAGTTGAGGACCGTGGCGGGCGCCTCCCCGGCGTCCTTGCCGTGGGCCCGGGCCTCGAAGCCGACCGCGTCGACCGCGGCGTCCACCTCGGGCTCCCCGAGGATCTGCGCGATCTGGTCCTCGACGCTGCCCTGCGAGACGTCGACCGTCTCGCACCCGAAGCTGCGCGCCTGCGCGAGACGTTCGGCGTTCAGGTCGCCGACGATGACCGCGGCGGCCCCCAGCAGCTGCGCCGAGGCGGCTGCCGCCAGCCCCACCGGGCCCGCGCCGGCCACGTACACCGTCGACCCGACCCCGGCACCCGAACTGACCACACCGTGGAAGCCCGTCGGGAAGATGTCCGACAGCATGGTCAGGTCCAGCAGCTTCTCGCGCGCCTGGTCCCGGTCGGGGAACTTCAGCGCGTTGAAGTCGGCGTAGGGGACCATGACGAACTCGGCCTGCCCGCCGACCCAGCCGCCCATGTCGACATAGCCGTAGGCGGCGCCCGGCCGAGCCGGGTTCACATTGAGGCAGATGCCCGTTTTGCGCTCCTTGCAGTTGCGGCAGCGCCCGCAGGCGATGTTGAACGGCACCGAGACGATGTCGCCCACGTCGAGGAACTCGACGTCGGGGCCCCGCTCGACGATCTCCCCGGTGATCTCGTGTCCCAGGACCAGCCCCGCCGGCGCGGTCGTCCGTCCGCGCACCATGTGCTGGTCGCTTCCGCAGATGTTGGTCGCGAGAACTTTGAGGATCACCCCGTGCCGGCACATACGGCCGACGTTGTCCGGATGGACTCCCGGACCGTCCTTGAGTTCGAGCGTCGGGTAGTCGATGGTCCTGACCTCGACCGCGCCCGGCTTCAGATACGCCACTGCCCTGTTTCCGCTCATGCGTGATCTCCGTCCTTTCGGCTCCCGTCTCCTCCAGAAGCCAGTCGGATACCAGCGGCTGCGCGCACATCCGAGTCTGCTACCGCTCACGCCGTCCGGCCAGCCGTCGCGCGGCCACCGGCCGCAGCGGTCCATGACGGCCCGAGAAGAGCCCTGTTCGAGGACGGGTCACGCCTGCCGGTCGCCCGCGACGGCTCCCGTCCGTCCGCTCCGGGTGAAGAGGGCGAGCGCGGCCAGCGGCAGCAGCAGGCAGGCGGCGAAGAGGTTCAGCCAGGCGTAGCTGGCGGTGGCGACGACGAGACCCGCGGCCGCGCCGCCGATGCCCGCCGAGGCGTTCATGACCAGGTCCGACAGACCCTGCGCGGCGGCTCGCGCGGCCTGCGGCACCGAGTCCGTGAGCAGCGCCGAGCCCGAGACGAGACCGGCGGACCAGCCGAGGCCCAGCACGAACAGGCCGGCCGCCGTCTGCCCGTGCCGGCCGCCCGCCGTGCCGGCGAGGAACACCGCGCACGCCAGCAGCCCCACGGCCAGTCCGATCCCCGACAGCCGCCCCAGACGGTCCGACAGCCGGCCCATCAGCGGGGCGAAGGCGTACATGCCCGCGATGTGCCCGCTGATGACCAACCCGATCAGTTCGATGCCGGCGCCGTGATGCTCCAAATCGACCGGGGTCATCGACATGACCGACACCATCGCGGTGTGCGCCACGGCGACGGCCACGATCGCCAGCCGGGCCCGCGGCGAGGCGGCCACGGCGGCCACGCCCGCGCGCAGGGAGCGCCCCTCGGGCGTCCGCTCCTCGGCCGGCGCGAGGGCACGCGCCGTGAGCAGCGGGTCCGGGCGCAGCAGTACGGCCACCACGACCGCGGACAGCAGAAAGATCCCCGCCGCCCACAGGAACGGGCCGGCCGCCGCGGGTATACCGAGGCCGGTGACGCTGCGACCGGCGGGGGCCGCGATGTTCGGCCCGATCACCGCGCCGATGGTGGTCGCCCACACCACCAGCGAGATCGCACGCGCGCGCTGCTCGGGCTCGGCCAGGTCGGCGGCCGCGAACCTGGCCTGGAGGTTCGCCGACGACGCCGCGCCGAACGCCGCCAGCCCGCACAGGAGCAGCGGGAAGCTTCCGGCCCGGGCCGCGACCACGCTGACCCCGGCGCCCAGGGCGCCGATCAGATAGGCCAGGACGAGTCCCGGACGGCGCCCCCGCGCGGTCATCAGCGCGGCCAGCGGCATCGACAGCACCGCCGTGCCCGCGACGGTCGCCGTGGGCGCGAGTCCCGACAGCGACTCGGTGCCGCTGACCTCCTTGGCGAGGACCGCGGCGAGCGCGATGCCGGTGGCGACGCCGAGGCCGCCCAGGATCTGCGTCGCGATCAGCACGGCCGAGGTCCGGCGCCGCAGCGCCGCGAGGTCCTGGGGCGTCACCGGCACGGACGCGCCGCGCTCCACACTCGTCATGACGCCTGCCCGGACCCTGCGTACGTCCAGCCGGACGGCGCAAGGCGACACACCGGACCGGCCGCGTACGGGCGGGTGAAAGATGTCGTCGTCACGGGCGCAGTCTCCCCCCTCCGGCGCGCCGGCCCAACCGATTACCTCCGGCCGGAGCCGCCGCACGACGCGGCCCGCGTACCGCAGCCCACGATGCGGCCCGCGTACCGCAGCCGACGCGGCCCGCGTACCGCGCAAGCGGCCCCGCACAAAGCGGCCCGCGCACAGGTCCGGTCAGAACAGCGGCTCCGGCAGGACCCCTTCCAGCGCCAGCAGCTTCCGTTTGGTCTCCCGACCGCCCCCGAAGCCTCCGATGCCGCCGCCGCTCTCCACGACGCGGTGGCACGGCACCACGACGGGGAGCGGGTTGGCGCCCATCGCCATGCCGACCGCCTGGGCCGCGCCGGGCTGCCCGACGCGTCCCGCCAGATCGCCGTACCCGACGACCGCCCCGAACGGCACCGACGAGGCCAGCTCACGCAGGACCTGCCGGTTGAAGCCCGAGATCAACGACCAGTCCAGCGGCAGATCGAAGTCCTTGCGCGTCCCCGCGAAGTACTCCTCCGTCTGACGTATCGGCTCGGCGAGCAGGGTGGACCCGGGGTCCTCCACCGGATCGGCGCCCAGCCGCGCGGCCAGCCGCTCCAGCGTCTTCTCGCGTATCTCCGGCGTGGCGTGGAACACGACGCTGACCAGGCCGTCCCGTGTGGCGGCCAGCATCAGCGGACCGATGGCGGTGCCGACGACGGCCCACACCACCCGCTGCTCGTCCTGCCCGTGGCTGTCCATGTGCTTCACCGTACGGGCCGCCACTGACAACGCGCCCTTGAGGGCCGCTCAGCCGGCCGGGAGCGCGTCCCGCACCACGTCCGGGCTGTTGGTGATGATGCCGTCGACCCCGTACCCGGCGACCTGCCGGGCCGTGTCCGCGTCGTTCACGGTCCACGTGAACACCTCCAGCGGCGCGCCGTGCGGTCCGTCGAACTCGTGGACGGAGGAGACGTAGCCGGGGGAGACCGTGGTGTACGACGGGTTGATCTGGTCGGCGAAGCCCGCGTACCGCGACAGGTCCGCCACCGACGGCGTGCCGAGGAAGCCGGTCTTCACCGCCGGCTGCAGCTCGTGGACGGCGCGGACGCTGTCGGCGCCGAAGCTCTGCACGATCAGCCGGCCGGCCAGGTGCGAGGCGTCGAGCCAGCCCTCGGCGTCCAGCGTCTTCAGGATCTGCTGCTCGATGCCCGGGTACAGCTCGGGGTTCTTGATCTCCAGCAGCAGCTTCTGCCGGTGCGACTCCACCCGGTCCACGAACTGCCTCAGGGTCGGCACGCGCGCGCCGGCGAACTCCGGTCCGAACCAGCCGCCCGCGTCCAGCCGGGCGATCTCCGCCGCCGTGAAGTCCTTCACCTTCCACGGGGAGCGGCCGGGGAAGACCTCCTCGACGTCCGTCGTGCGTCTCAGGTTGTCGTCGTGGATCACGACGAGCTCGCCGTCCTTGGTGCGCTGCACGTCGTTCTCGACCCACTCGATGCCGAGGACGGCGGCCTTGTCGACGGCGGCCAGCGTGTTCTCGGGCGCATACGAGGAGGCTCCTCGGTGGGCGATGACCGTCGGCCGCTCGGCCCGGACGCCCGCGCCGGCGGCGGGAGCGGGGAACAGCAGAGCGGCCGTTCCCAGCAGTGCGGCCGTCGTGGCGGCAACAGCGCGCGCGTGCATACGTACTCCTCGTGTCGAAGATCACGGTCAGCTCAACTCTGACAGCACAGGGTCAACGACGAAGGAGTGCGGGTGGGCCGTCGTCCGCCCGGAGTTGCCCCGTCCGCTCACTCGTGCCGCACATCTGGGGCAAGCCCGTGTTTCTTTGCAGGAGAATCGTTCGAGCCTTGCGGTGGGGGTTACTCTCTGCCTCAACCCTGGTCCGCTCGGGCGGTCCCGGGAGGGGGCGCACGATCGAACATTCCGGGATGTAAACAGGCGGAAGGGCAGCCTCGTATGCAGGGGACGGTCGACGGTTTCAGCTACGGGATCGTCACACCGCTGGTGGCCTACCTCATGGCCTGCCTCGGAGGCGCGCTCGGGCTGCGCTGCACCACACGATCGATGCTCGTCGCGCGCTCCCGGCGCCCCGCCTGGCTGGCCCTCGGCTCGACAGCCATCGGGTCGGGCATCTGGACCATGCACTTCATCGCCATGATGGGCTTCACGGTCGACGAGACGCCGATCCACTACGACAAGCCCATCACGTTCGCGAGCCTCGCCCTCGCCATCGTCATGGTGGGCATCGGCATCTTCATCGTCGGCAGCCGCGGCGCGCGCGGGACGGCCCTGTTCACCGGCGGCACCATCACCGGCCTGGGCATCGCGTCCATGCACTACCTCGGCATGGCGGGCATGCGCCTCGACGGCAGGCTCGAGTACAACACGCTCACCGTGGCCGCCTCCGTCGTGATAGCGATGCTCGCCGCCACCGCGGCCCTCTGGGCCGCCGGACAGGTCAGGGGAGTGCTCTGGAGTGTCGGCGCCAGCCTGATCATGGGCCTCGCCGCCTGCGGCATGCACTACATGGGCATGGCCGCCCTCAGCGTCCATCTGCACGGCACCGGGGGCGGCGCCACGGCCGGCGACTCACCCGCCTCCCTGCTCGCTCCGATGCTGGTCGGCCCGCTCGCCTTCCTGCTCCTCGCGGGAGCCGTCATGCTCTTCGGGCCCACCGGGGTCGTGGGTCAGCCCGAGGAAGCTCCCGCCGAGGAGAAGCCCGGCGTACCGGCCCATACCGCCGTCCCGCGCCGGCTCCGCCACCCGGCGCCCACCGCCCGCCGGACCGCCCACCGAGCCGCCCGGACCCCCCAGAACCACTGACCGGGCCGCGTTGTCAGTGGCGGGTCGTACGGTTGATGGCATGCGGCCCGTTTCCAGCATCGAACGCACGGTGGCGCCTTTCGAGGTCGTCAGCCCCTACCAGCCCAACGGCGACCAGCCCGCGGCCATCGCCGAGCTCGCCCGGCGCATCCAGGCCGGGGAGAAGGACGTCGTCCTGCTCGGCGCGACCGGCACCGGCAAGTCCGCGACCACCGCGTGGATGATCGAGAAGCTCCAGCGCCCCACCCTGGTGATGGCGCCGAACAAGACGCTGGCCGCCCAGCTGGCGAACGAGTTCCGCGAACTCCTGCCGAACAACGCCGTCGAGTACTTCGTCTCGTACTACGACTACTACCAGCCCGAGGCGTACGTTCCGCAGTCGGACACCTACATCGAGAAGGACTCCTCGATCAACGAGGAGGTCGAGCGGCTGCGCCACTCCGCGACGAACTCGCTGCTCACCCGCCGCGACGTCATCGTGGTCGCCTCGGTCTCCTGCATCTACGGCCTCGGCACACCGCAGGAGTACGTGGACCGCATGGTCCCGCTCAGGGTCGGCGAGGAGATCGACCGGGACGAGCTGCTGCGCCGCTTCGTCGACATCCAGTACACCCGCAACGACCTCGCGTTCACCCGCGGCACCTTCCGCGTCCGCGGCGACACCATCGAGATCTTCCCGGTCTACGAGGAGCTGGCCGTACGCATCGAGATGTTCGGCGACGAGATCGAGGCGCTGTCCACGCTGCACCCGCTCACCGGCGAGATCATCAGCGACGACCAGCAGCTGTACGTGTTCCCGGCCTCCCACTACGTCGCGGGCCCGGAGCGCATGGAGCGCGCCGTCAACGACATCGAGAAGGAGCTCGGCGAGCGCCTCGCCGAGCTGGAGAAGCAGGGCAAGCTCCTGGAGGCCCAGCGGCTGCGCATGCGGACCACGTACGACCTGGAGATGCTCCGCCAGATCGGCACCTGCTCCGGCGTCGAGAACTACTCGATGCACTTCGACGGCCGCGAGCCCGGCTCCCCGCCGAACACGCTGCTGGACTACTTCCCGGACGACTTCCTGCTCGTCATCGACGAGTCGCACGTCACCGTGCCGCAGATCGGGGCCATGTACGAGGGCGACGCCTCCCGCAAGCGCACCCTCGTCGACCACGGCTTCCGCCTGCCCTCCGCCCTGGACAACCGGCCGCTGAAGTGGGAGGAGTTCCAGGAGCGCATCGGCCAGGCCGTCTACCTGTCGGCGACCCCCGGCACCTACGAGCTGTCCCGCTCCGACGGCCACGTCGAGCAGATCATCCGCCCCACCGGCCTCGTCGACCCGCAGGTCGTCGTCAAGCCCACCGAGGGCCAGATCGACGACCTGGTGCACGAGATCCGCGTCCGCGTCGAGAAGGACGAGCGCGTCCTGGTCACGACGCTCACCAAGAAGATGGCCGAGGACCTCACGGACTACTTCCTGGAACTCGGCATCCAGGTCCGCTACCTGCACAGCGACGTCGACACGCTGCGCCGCGTCGAGCTGCTGCGCGAGCTGCGCGCCGGCGAGTTCGACGTCCTCGTCGGCATCAACCTGCTGCGTGAGGGCCTCGACCTGCCCGAGGTGTCCCTGGTGGCGATCCTCGACGCGGACAAGGAGGGCTTCCTGCGCTCCGGCACGTCCCTCATCCAGACCATCGGCCGCGCCGCGCGCAACGTCTCCGGCGAGGTCCATATGTACGCGGACAAGATCACCCCGGCGATGGAGAAGGCCATCGACGAGACCAACCGCCGTCGTGAGAAGCAGGTCGCGTACAACGAGGCGAACGGCATCGACCCGCAGCCGCTGCGCAAGAAGATCAACGACATCGTCGCGCAGATCGCCCGCGAGGACGTCGACACCGAGCAGTTGCTCGGCA
Source organism: Streptomyces sp. NRRL WC-3605 (assembly GCF_001509795.1). Taxonomy (GTDB): domain Bacteria; phylum Actinomycetota; class Actinomycetes; order Streptomycetales; family Streptomycetaceae; genus Streptomyces; species Streptomyces viridochromogenes. The sequence continues at coordinate 45,598 of NZ_LLZN01000039.1, forward strand.
CCGGCTACCGCGCCAAGAAGGACGGCCGGGGCACCAAGGCGCCGGTGCCGTCGCTCGGCGGCAAGGCCGCGCAGGCCGCGAAGCCGGCCATGGGCAGGTCCAAGGCCAAGGAGACGGTCCCGACCGACCAGCCGGCGGCCGAACTCGCCCAGCAGATCGAGGATCTGACGGAGCGTATGCGCGCCGCGGCCGCGGATCTCCAGTTCGAGATCGCGGCCCGCCTGCGTGACGAGGTGTCCGAGATGAAGAAGGAGCTGCGTCAGATGAAGGAGGCCGGAATCGCCTGACCGGCCCACATCCTGAGCCCACGACCCGTCCCGCGCGTACGCGCAGTGTTGCAAGACCGACACAAAGTGGGGACCGGGGTACGTCACTGTCAGTGCCCCTGCGTAGGGTTCTCGTCATCCGCGGAGCCCGCGGGCAACAGGGGACTGTTCGAGAGGGGAATCAGCACGTGACCGTCAACATGACCAAGGGTCAGGCCATCAGTCTGCAGAAGAACGACGGGGGCAGCCTGACCGCGGTGCGCATGGGTCTCGGCTGGCAGGCGGCTCCCCGGCGCGGCCTGTTCGGTTCGCGCACGCGGGAGATCGACCTCGACGCCTCCGCGGTTCTCTTCGCGGACAAGCAGCCGGTCGACGTCGTCTTCTTCCGTCACCTGGTGAGCGACGACGGTTCGGTCCGCCACACCGGCGACAACCTCGTCGGCGGTGTCGGCCAGGGCGGCGACGACGAGGCCATCCTCGTCGACCTCGCGCGGGTACCGGTCCACATCGACCAGATCGTCTTCACCGTGAACTCCTTCACGGGCCAGACGTTCCAGGAGGTGCAGAACGCGTTCTGCCGCATCGTGGACGAGACCAACGGCCAGGAGCTGGCCCGCTACACGCTCGCGGGCGGCGGCGCCTACACGGCCCAGATCATGGCGAAGGTCCACCGCTCGGGCACGGGCTGGACGATGACCGCGCTCGGTACCCCGGCCAACGGCCGCACCTTCCAGGACCTGATGCCGGCGATCCTGCCGCACCTGTAGGCCCACGCGGCGAGCAGCACACGACACGACAAGCGACACAGGGGGACGAGGGCATGACGGCCGAGCTGGTGCGGGGGCAGAACCACCCGCTTCCCCAGTCCCGTCTGGAGATCAGGGTCTCGGCCGGCACGCCGATGGTGGCGGCTGCCACGCTCGGCGACGAGCTTGGCAAGATCCACGGGGTGGAGTGGGTGGCCCATCCCGGCACACCCACCCTGCCCGGCCTGGAGGTCTCCCGGCAGGCGGCCGCCGATCACCGTCTCGCGGTGGACCTGGACGCCATGCCCGAAGCCGTCCACCGCATCAGTGTGCTGCTCGCCCTGCCGACCGGCGCCGGGGGACCGGCGCGCTTCGGCGCCGTCCCCGCCCCCTTCGTCGCGGTCACCGGCCTGGACGGCACCGGGATCGCCAGCTACACCGTGGCCGGCCTGGACTCCGAGTCGGCCGTGATCGCGCTGGAGCTCTACCGCCGCCAGGGCGCCTGGAAGGTCCGGGCCATCGGCCAGGGTTACGCGGGCGGTCTCGCCGACCTCTTCACCGACCAGGGCCTGGCGGAGGCCCGCCAACTCGCCGGCGGCATCCACGAGGCGGTGGCCCAAGGGCTGGCGCGCTCGGTACCGGCACCCCCGCCCCGCCCGGACGGCGACCGCTCCCGGCAGCCGGCCGCTCCGGCCCTCGGCCCGGACCAGGGCGGCCCGACCTCCACCACCAGCGGGTCCGCCTCCACCGCCGGGGGGTCCGGCCCGGTGCCGGGGTCGCCGTACGGCACGCAGACGCCGGGGATACCGGGCCAGCCCGCGCCGCAGCCCCCGTACCAGGGCGGTGAGGGCGTCCAACCGACCGCACCCACCTCCGGCGGCGGCATCGACTACAGCCACCCGCGCCGGCAGACCTCCGCTCCGCCGCCACCGCCGCCCACCGCGCCCCCGGCCGAGCCCGGCAGGCCGGCGCAGCCCGTCGCCGGTGACGCCACCGGCTGGTCCATGGACGAGCGGCTCTACAACCAGGTCTGGGGGATGTTCGAGGACCTGGCCCGTACGACCGCCGCCTACCGCAGCGCGGTCGACTTCGCCGAGTCACGCATGGAGAAGGAACTCGACCAGGTCCTGTCGGACCCCCGCAGCAGGATCGGCGGTCAGGGCGACGCGGCCCGTGAGGCGGCACAGGCCCGGCACACCGAGCTGGTCAACCAGGCCCAGGCGGCTCTCGACCGGGACGTGGCCCAGCTGACCGCCGAGTCCGAGGTGGTCGAGCCCGCGCTGCCGCCCGCGTTCGCGCGCTGGGACAACCCCGCCTGGCACGGCTACCGCGTCCCGATGGAGATCCCCATGGCCCTGCGCCTGGGCGACCTCCATCTGCCCGAGTGCGCCGACCTGCGCATCCCGATGCTGATCCGGTTGCCGCTGGAGCGCGGCCTGTGGATCGACAGCGGACGCGGCGCGTCGCTCGACGGCTCCTTCACCGACGCTCACGACATGCGCCGCCTCGCGATGGAGACGGCCGTGGCGCACGCGGCCCGGCTCCTGGCGGTCTATCCGGCGGGCGAGTTCACCGTGCACGTGATCGACCCGGCGGGTTCGGGCGCCCAGGCCCTCGACCCGCTGGTGCGGACGGGCGTGCTCGCGGGCCCGCCCGCCACGGGCGCCGCCGGGATGGCGGACGTCCTGGCCCGCCTCACCCAGCGCGTGGACCTCGTGCAGATGGCGCTGCGCGGCGGGGCGCCCGAGTCCCTCCCGCCCGGCTTCGACACCTCCCAGCAACTGCTGATCGTCAACGACTTCCCGCACGGTTTCGACGACCGTGCCGTGAACCAGCTGCGCTACCTCGCCGACGAGGGCCCGGCCGTCGGCGTCCATCTGATGATGGTGGCCGACCGTGAGGACGCCTCGGCCTACGGGCCGCTCCTCGACCCGCTGTGGCGGGCGCTGCTGCGCCTGACCCCGGTACCCGACGATCACCTGGCCGACCCCTGGGTCGGGCACGCCTGGACCTACGAGCCTCCGCTCGTGCCGCCCGGCAGCCAGGTGCTCCAGCAGGTGCTCACCAAGGTCGCCGAGGCCCGGGCCAAGCATTGGTAAAGGGTTCCTGACCTGCGCACTTGGTGATTTTTTTGCTGAGCGCTTTACCTTCCCTTGGTGATTGGTTACTGTTGATCCCACGGAGGGGAGTACTCCCTGTCTGCTGCGGCGTACCCGTCAATACGGATCAGGCCAGATCCCGGGGCGTCGGCCCATCGTGGGTGGAAGAGACCTCCGGCGCGCGACGACGCTGAAATCTGCCGTTACGACTGCCGGAGGCGCAGTGGAAGTCTCAACGACCCTGTGGGTCCTGACCATCGTGGGCCTCGCCGCCCTCATCGCCGTCGACTTCTTCATCGGCCGCAAGCCGCATGACGTGTCGATCAAGGAAGCCGGAATCTGGACGGTCGTCTGGATCGCCCTGGCCGGCCTCTTCGGAGTCGGCCTGCTGCTCTTCGGCGGTGGACAGGCCGGCGGAGAGTTCTTCGCCGGCTTCATCACCGAGAAATCGCTGAGCGTCGACAACCTCTTCGTCTTCGTCCTGATCATGGCGAAGTTCGCGGTGCCGTCGCAGTACCAGCAGCGCGTCCTGCTCGTCGGCGTCCTCATAGCCCTGGTGCTGCGGGCGATCTTCATCGCCGCCGGCGCCGCGATCCTCGCCAGCTTCGCTTGGGTGTTCTACCTCTTCGGCGCCTTCCTCATCTGGACGGCCTGGAAGCTCATCCAGGAGGCCCGCGCCGACCAGGAGGACGAGGAGTTCGAGGAGAACAAGCTGCTCAAGGCCGCCGAGCGCAGGTTCGGCGTCGCCGACCGCTACCACGGCACCAAGCTGTGGATCCAGGAGAACGGCAAGCGGGTCATGACCCCGATGCTGGTCGTGATGCTCGCGATCGGCACGACCGACGTGCTCTTCGCCCTGGACTCCATCCCCGCGATCTTCGGCCTCACCCAGGACCCCTACATCGTCTTCACGGCCAACGCCTTCGCGCTGATGGGCCTCCGGCAGCTGTACTTCCTCATCGGCGGCCTGTTGCGCAAGCTGGTCCACCTGAGCTACGGCCTGTCGATCATCCTCGGCTTCATCGGCGTGAAGCTGGTGCTGCACGCCCTGCACGAGTCGGGGGTCCACGTGCCCGAGATCAGCATCCCCGTCTCGCTCGGCGTGATCTGCTCCGTCCTGATCGTCACCACGATCACCAGCCTCCGGGCCTCCCGGAAGCAGGCGGCGGCCGGCGCCGTGGAGCCGGGCGGCGAAGGCACTCCCAAGGACCGCGTCGACGTCTGACCGCCGCCCGGCGGCAGGACGCCGAAGGACCGACACCGGGAGCGGTGCCCGGCACAGCGCCGGGCGCCGCTCCCGGCGTACGGGCGACCGCCCACCGGGGCGAAAGCCCCCGACCGCGACGTACAGGAGATGACCGATCTCGCACCATGACACCGGACAGTCGAGCCCCCCGGTCCACGAGGGACCCGCGGGGCCGCCCGAGCACCACACAGACAATGCGAACCCGAACAGCCTTTGCGACGATCGCTCCATGATCGATCGGCTCAGACCGCTCGCGACCCGGTGGACGACCGTCGTGCCGGTGCTCGCGGTCGTGCTGCTGGTCCTCACCTGGGGGCGGTCCCTGCCCGGTGCGCTGGTCGCGGTGGTCACGCTGGTCCTGGCCGGCGCCGTCCTCGCCGCCGTGCACCACGCCGAGGTGGTCGCCCACCGGGTGGGTGAACCCTTCGGTTCCCTCGTCCTCGCCGTCGCTGTCACGATCATCGAGGTCGCCCTCATCGTGACCCTGATGATCGACGGCGGCGACAAGAGCTCCACCCTGGCCAGGGACACCGTCTTCGCAGCCGTGATGATCACCTGCAACGGCATCGTCGGTCTGTCTCTGCTGGTCGCGTCCCTGCGGCACCGCACGGCGGTCTTCAACGCCGAGGGCACCGGCGCCGCCCTGGCGACCGTCGCCACACTCGCCACCCTGAGCCTGGTGCTGCCCACCTTCACCACCAGCAAGCCCGGCGCCGAGTTCTCCACGGTGCAGCTGTCGTTCGCCGCGGTCTCGTCCCTGATCCTCTACGGCCTGTTCGTGACGACCCAGACCGTCCGGCACCGCGACTACTTCCTGCCCGTCAGCCGGAAAGGGGAGGTGATCACCTCCGACGCCCATGCCGACGCGCCCTCCAAGCGCGCCGCGCTGACCAGCCTCGGACTGCTCGGCATGGCCCTCGTCGGCGTCGTCGGCCTCGCCAAGGGCGTGTCGCCCACCATCGAGTCCGGTGTCGAGGCGGCCGGGCTGCACCACGCCGTCGTCGGTGTCGTCATCGCCCTGCTGGTGCTGCTCCCCGAGACGATCGCCGCCCTGCGCGCCGCGCGCCGGGACCGTGTGCAGACCAGCCTGAACCTGGCACTGGGATCGGCGATGGCCAGCATCGGCCTCACCATCCCGGCGGTGGCGCTCGCCTCCCTCTGGCTCTCCGGCCCGCTCGTCCTCGGACTAGGCCCCACCCACATGGTGCTGCTCGCCCTGACGGTGGTGGTGAGCTCGCTGACGGTGGTCCCGGGGCGGGCGACCCCGCTCCAGGGCGGCGTCCACCTGGTCCTGTTCGCGGCGTATCTGGAACTCGCGATCAACCCCTGAGCCCGCGCCGGCCGCGCGGCCCGCCACCGGCTCCCCAACCGGTGGCGGGCTCGGCCACCGGCCCCCGTCATCCGGTGGCGGGCTCCGCCGCCGTCGTCACCGCCACCACCGGGCGGGTCTCGGGGAGCAGCGCGAAGCAGCCCAGGCTGAGCAGCGCGATCCCCGTCAGATACGCCCCCACGCCCCAGGGCACCCTGCCGCCCTGCCCCGCGAGCGCGGTGGCCACGATGGGGGTGAGAGCGCCGCCCAGGACCCCGCCGAGGTTGTATCCGACCGCGGCACCCGTGCAGCGCACCCGGGGCTCGTACAGCTCCGGCAGATACGCGGCGATCACCGCGAACATGGTGATGAACGCGATCAGCGCGCCGGTGAACCCCAAGAACATCGGCAGGGGCCGGCCCGTCGCGAGCAGGGCCACCATCGGCAGCATCCACAGGGCGGCCGCCGCGCATCCGGACAGGCACAGGGGCCGGCGCCCGTACCGATCGCCGAGGAGCGCCATCACCGGGGTGAGCGCGGCCTTCACCACCACCGCGCCCATCACACACGTCAGCATGACGGTGCGGCTCGCCCCGAGCCGTTCCGTGCCGTAGGAGAGCGACCAGGTCGTCACCGCGTAGAAGATCGCGTACCCGACCGACAGCGCCCCGGCCGTCAGCAGCAGAAGCCGCCAGTGGTCCCGCAGCACCTCGACGAGCGGCACGCGCGCGTGGTCGTCGATCTCCAGGAATCGCGGGCTCTCGGCGAGCGACGACCGCAGCCACAGCCCCGCCACGGCGAGCACCCCGGCCGCCCAGAACGGCACCCGCCACCCCCACGCCGCGAACTGCTCCTCGGACAGCCCGGCCGACAGCCCCAGCACCACCCCGTTGGCCAGCAGGAAGCCGAGCGCGGGACCGACCTGGGGGAAGCTCGACCACAGCGCGCGCCGGTGGGCCGGAGCGTGCTCCACGGCCAGCAGCACCGCCCCGCCCCACTCGCCGCCGAGCCCCAGCCCCTGCAGGAAGCGCAGCACGAGCAGCAGCAGCGGCGCGGCGACACCGATCGTCCCGTACGTGGGCACACAGCCGACCGCGACCGTGGCCGCCCCGGTCAGCAGCAGCGACGCCACGAGGACCGGCCGCCGCCCCCGCCGGTCCCCGATGTGCCCGAACAGCACCGACCCCAGCGGGCGCGCCACGAACCCCACGCCGAAGGTCGCGAACGCGGCCAGCGTCCCCGCCAGAGGCGAGAACGTGGGGAAGAACAACGGCCCCAGCACGAGGGCGGCCGCGGTCCCGTAGACGAAGAAGTCGTAGAACTCGATGGCCGTCCCGGCGAGCGAAGCGCCGGCCAGCCGCAGCATGGAGGGCGCCCTTACGGTGCGTGCATCGCGCATACCGGATCAACTACCCAGCGTGATCGCCGGTTACGGGGGCGCGCGGGCGCTCCGGGGGTGATCAGTACGTGACGGTGATGCGCCGGGCGGGACCGTCGACGCGCACGGTGCCGCCGTAGGGGATCACGAGCTGCGGGTCGGTGTGCCCGAAGTCGACGTCGAAGACGATCGTCGTGTCGGGGGCGTACGCCCGCATCGCGCGCTCGACGGCCGCGCGCTGCGCGGCGGCGTACCGGGCGGCCTCCCGCGGGGAGTTGGGACGCTCGAAGGACCAGGTCTTCGCCCGGCCCATGAGCAGCGCAGAGAAGCGCTGCAGCAGCCCGCGCTCGCCCATGTTCCGCAGGGTACGGAAGACCTCCTCGCCGGTCGGCATCTCCTCGCTCGTCTCCAGCAGCAGGACCCCGCCGTCGTACTCGGTCAGGTCGTGGGCGATCTCGCGGTCGGCCATCAGCAGCCAGCCGAGGATCTCCAGACAGCCGCCCCAGGTGCGGCCCTCCACCACGCGGTCGGCGTTGACCCAGCTCCAGGGGCCGGCGGGCCGCAGTTCCGCCTCCGACTCGAAGGTCGCGGGATCGGCCCAGTCGCGGTTGACGTCGTTCCAGCGCTCGGCAGGGATGAGGGTGTACTCGCCCGAGGTGAACAGCGCGGCCCTCAGGGAGTCGGCGGTGCGCGGGTTCATGGCTCCGGGGCGGCCGAGCTCGACCATCACGCTCGTGCCGTGGTAGGCGACGATGCCGGTGTTGCGCAGGAACATCAACAGGTTCGTGTTGTCGCTCATCCCGAAGAACGGCTTCGGGTTCGACCGGATCAACTCCCGGTCCAGGTACGGCAGCACGGTGATCTGGTCGTCGCCGCCGATGGACGCGATGACCGCCTTGATGTCCGGGTCGGCGAAGGCGGCGTGGATGTCGTCCGCCCGCTCCTTCGGCGTGGACCCCATCGTGCGGGTCGCCGGATACTCGACCGGTACGAGCCCGAAGTCCTCGCGCAGCCGCTTCAGTCCCAGTTCGAAGGGCTGAGGGAAGAGGCCGGGCAGACCGGCTCCGGGCGAGATGACGGCGACACGGTCGCCCGGGGAGGGCTTCGGAGGGTACGCGATCATGGTCATGCCCAGAGGGTAGAGGGGCGGGCGCGCGGGCCGCACCGTGATAAACCGGGGTCCGAGCAGCGGTGGCTCCCGCACCGCACGACCCCGAACAGACCGGAGGAAACGTGCCCCGCACCCTCGCCGACGCCCCCGTCATGATCCTGAACGGCCCCAACCTGAACCTGCTCGGGCAGCGTCAGCCGGAGATCTACGGCTCCGAGACCCTCGCGGACGTGGAGGCCCTGTGCGCCAGGACGGCGGCCGCGCACGGCGGCACCGTCGACTTCCGGCAGTCCAACCACGAGGGCGAGCTGGTCGACTGGATCCATGAGGCACGGCTCGGCCACTGCGGGATCGTGATCAACCCGGGCGCCTACTCGCACACCTCCGTGGCGATCCTGGACGCCCTCAACGCCTGCGACGGGCTGCCCGTGCTGGAGGTCCACATCTCCAACATCCACCGCAGGGAGTCGTTCCGGCACCACTCCTACGTCTCCCTGCGGGCCGACGGCGTCATCGCGGGGTGCGGTGTGCAGGGGTACGCGTTCGGCGTGGAGCGCGTCGCGGCGCTGGTGGGGGAGGGCAGGGCGGGCACCTGACAGGGCGGCTCGCCGGGGCCGCCGGCCGAGGGCGGGGATGGAAAGACCGGCGGCCCGTTCCGCTCAGGAGCCGTCATCCTGCGCGGGGCTGACTCCAGTGGACCGCGCGCCGTCGTGCGCCGGGAGCGCACGCGTGGCTCCACCGCGTGCGCGGCGTTCACACGGGGCGCGCGCAAGGGGCGCACACCGTGGCGCGGTGAACGCCTGGGCCGTGCGTCACCAGCCGCGGGCGCGCCACTCCGGCAGATGAGGACGCTCTGCGCCCAGCGAGGTGTCGTTCCCGTGCCCCGGGTAGACCCAGGTCTCGTCGGGCAGCACGTCGAAGATCTTGGTCTCGACGTCGTGGATCAGGCTGGCGAACGCCTCCGGGTCCTTGCGGGTGTTGCCCACACCGCCCGGGAAGAGGCAGTCGCCGGTGAACACATGGGGATGCCCGTGCGGGTCGTCGTAGACGAGGGCGATCGAACCCGGCGTGTGCCCGGCCAGGTGGCGCGCGGTGAGCTCCACGCGCCCCACCCGGATGACGTCGCCGTCGTCGACGAGGACGTCGGTGGGGACCGGGATGCCGTCGGCGTCCTCGCGTCCGGCGTAGGTGCGCGCGCCGGTGGCGTCCACGACGGCGGCGAGGGCCTGCCAGTGGTCCCCGTGCTGGTGGGTGGTGACGACGGACGCGATGCCGTCGTCACCGATCGTGCCCAGCAGGGTGTCCGCCTCGTTGGCGGCGTCGATCAGCAGTTGCTCGTCCGTGGCCCGGCAGCGCAGCAGATAGGCGTTGTTGTCCATCGGACCGACCGCGATCTTGGTGATCATCAGGTCCTTGAGCTCGTGCACGTCGGCGGGGCCACCGACCGTCACCTGTCCGCTGTACGTCATGGCGGCAGCCTATAGCGGGGGCTCACGGCAAGCGGCCCCGACGCCGGAGAAGTCCGGCCGCCCCCATGGCGGCTAGAGCGGCGGAAGCTTCGGGAGGGCGCCGCCCTCGACGGTCAGCGCGGATCCCGTGCGTCGCCCGGCGAGCCAGCCCAGCAGGTCGGCCCCGGTGCCCCGGACGGTGATCCGGGCCGCTTCCTCGTCCCGTCCCGTGCGCCACACGCGTGTGCCGTCCGTCAGCCGGACCGGCTCGACGTCGGGGTGCCCGGCGAAGCGCTCCGCGAGGAAGTCGGTCTCCCGTTCCACGAACTCCGCGGGCAGGTCCTCCAGCTCGTATCCGATGCCCAGGTCGACGTGGTGCAGCTCGACCTCGACCCACCGGCGGAAGGGCAGGCGGGCCGCCGCGTCCGTCACGCCGTTGCGCAGCTCCACCGTGCGGGACCAGTCGGCGGGCACGGCCGCCGCCCGCTGGAAGCGGTCGGCGGTCTGCCGGACGTCGGCGAGCTGGACGCCCAGCGGGCGGGACGCGTCCCGCTCGATGTCGGCGTCGCGGGCGGCGCCGGAGACGTACATGGGGCGTCCCTCGAGGACGTTCACCAGGGCGTCCGCGTTGCGCGCGAGGTGGGCGAGGACGTGACCGCGGCTCCAGCCGGGAAGCCGTGACGGCTCGGTCACAGAGGCGCTGTCCACCTTGGCGGCTGCGGTGAGCAGCCGTTCGGTCGCCTCACGTACAGACTCCAGGTCACGAGCGTGATCAATCATGGGCCTGACATTAGCTCCACCACACCTTTGGGTGAAGGTGGTGAACGGGGACCGTAAATCGAATGCGCGTGCTATAGGCTCGATCCCGGCGTCGGGCATGCTGGATGCCTCGGGATTGTTCTCCCTCACGTAATCCGACCGGCGTTGTCAGTGGCTCCCCCTAGTCTGGAAATGACGGGGGCCCCGCCCCTGTCACTCTTCTCAAGAAAGGTGCGGACCGGCGTGGCCGACCGTCTCATCATCCGTGGCGCGCGCGAGCACAACCTCAAGAACGTCTCGCTCGAGCTGCCGCGCGACTCGCTCATCGTCTTCACGGGCCTGTCGGGGTCGGGCAAGTCCTCGCTGGCCTTCGACACCATCTTCGCCGAGGGGCAGCGGCGCTACGTCGAGTCGCTGTCGTCGTACGCACGGCAGTTCCTCGGCCAGATGGACAAGCCGGACGTCGACTTCATCGAAGGTCTGTCCCCGGCCGTCTCCATCGACCAGAAGTCGACCTCGCGCAACCCGCGCTCCACGGTCGGCACCATCACCGAGGTCTACGACTACCTCCGGCTGCTCTTCGCGCGCATCGGCAAGCCGCACTGTCCCGAGTGCGGCCGCCCCATCACGCGCCAGTCGCCGCAGGCCATCGTCGACAGGGTCCTGGAGCTGCCGGAAGGCAGCCGCTTCCAGGTACTGTCGCCGCTGGTGCGCGAGCGCAAAGGCGAGTTCGTCGACCTCTTCTCCGACCTCCAGACCAAGGGCTACTCACGCGCACGCGTGGACGGCGAGACGATCCAGTTGTCCAGCCCGCCCACGCTGAAGAAGCAGGAGAAGCACACCATCGAGGTGGTCGTCGACCGCCTCACGGTCAAGGACTCCGCCAAGCGCCGCCTCACCGACTCCGTCGAGACCGCCCTCGGCCTGTCCGGCGGCATGGTCGTGCTCGACTTCGTCGACCTCCCCGAGGACGACCCCGAGCGCGAGCGCATGTACTCGGAGCACCTGTACTGCCCGTACGACGACCTGTCCTTCGAGGAGCTGGAGCCCCGCTCCTTCTCCTTCAACTCGCCCTTCGGCGCCTGCCCCGAGTGCACCGGCATCGGCACGCGCATGGAGGTCGACGCCGAGCTGATCGTCCCGGACGAGGACAAGTCCCTCGACGAGGGCGCCATCCACCCCTGGTCGCACGGGCACACCAAGGACTACTTCGGGCGTCTGATCGGCGCCCTCGCGGACGCCCTCGGATTCCGGACGGACATCCCGTTCGCCGGTCTGCCGCAGCGGGCCAAGAAGGCCCTCCTGTACGGCCACAAGACCCAGATCGAGGTGCGGTACCGCAACCGCTACGGCCGTGAGCGCGTCTACACGACGCCGTTCGAAGGTGCCGTCCCCTTCGTCAAGCGCCGGCACAGCGAGGCCGAGAGCGACGCCAGCCGCGAGCGCTTCGAGGGCTATATGCGCGAGGTGCCCTGCCCCTCGTGCGAGGGCACCCGGCTGAAGCCGATCGTCCTCGCCGTCACGGTCATGGGGAAGTCCATCGCCGAGGTCTCGGCCATGTCCATCAGCGACTGCGCGGACTTCCTGGGCGAGCTGAAGCTGACCGCCCGCGACAAGAAGATCGCCGAGCGCGTGCTGAAGGAGGTCAACGAGCGGCTGCGGTTCCTGGTCGACGTCGGCCTGGACTACCTCTCGCTCAACCGCGCGGCCGGCACCCTGTCCGGCGGCGAGGCCCAGCGCATCCGGCTCGCCACCCAGATCGGCTCCGGACTCGTCGGCGTCCTGTACGTCCTCGACGAGCCGTCCATCGGTCTGCACCAGCGGGACAACCACCGGCTGATCGAGACCCTCGTCCGCCTGCGCGACATGGGCAACACGCTCATCGTCGTCGAGCACGACGAGGACACCATCAAGGTCGCCGACTGGATCGTCGACATCGGCCCGGGCGCCGGCGAGCACGGCGGCAAGGTCGTGCACAGCGGCTCCCTGAAGGAGCTGCTCGCCAACGACGAGTCGCAGACCGGTCAGTACCTGGCGGGCAAGAAGGCCATCCCGCTGCCCGACATCAGGCGCCCGCTCGACCCGTCGCGGCAGCTCACCGTCCACGGCGCCCGGGAGAACAACCTCCAGGACATCGACGTCTCCTTCCCGCTCGGCGTCTTCACCGCGGTGACGGGCGTCTCCGGCTCGGGCAAGTCGACCCTGGTCAACGACATCCTGTACACGCACCTGGCCCGCGAGCTGAACGGCGCCCGCAGCGTCCCCGGACGGCACACGCGCGTGGACGGCGACGACCTCGTCGACAAGGTCGTGCACGTCGACCAGTCGCCCATCGGCCGTACGCCGCGGTCCAACCCGGCGACGTACACCGGCGTCTTCGACCACATCCGCAAGCTGTTCGCCGAGACGACCGAGGCGAAGGTCCGCGGCTACCTGCCCGGCCGCTTCTCCTTCAACGTCAAGGGCGGCCGCTGCGAGAACTGCGCGGGCGACGGCACCATCAAGATCGAGATGAACTTCCTCCCGGACGTCTACGTCCCGTGCGAGGTCTGCCACGGCGCCCGGTACAACCGGGAGACCCTGGAGGTCCACTACAAGGGCAAGTCCATCGCCGAGGTCCTGAACATGCCGATCGAGGAGGCCATGGACTTCTTCGAGGCCGTCCCGGCGATCAACCGGCACCTCAAGACGCTGAACGACGTCGGTCTCGGCTACGTCCGGCTCGGCCAGGCGGCGACCACGCTGTCAGGCGGTGAGGCGCAGCGTGTGAAGCTCGCCAGCGAGCTCCAGAAGCGCTCCACCGGCCGTACGGTCTACGTCCTCGACGAGCCGACCACCGGTCTGCACTTCGAGGACATCAGCAAGTTGCTGAAGGTCCTCTCCGGCCTGGTCGACAAGGGCAACACGGTCATCGTCATCGAGCACAACCTCGACGTGATCAAGACCGCCGACTGGCTCGTCGACATGGGTCCCGAGGGAGGTGCCGGAGGCGGCCTCGTCGTCGCCGAGGGCACGCCCGAGGAGGTCGCCGCGGTTCCTGCCAGCCACACCGGCAAGTTCCTGCGCGAGATCCTCGACGCCGACCGGATCAGCGACGCCGCCTCGGTGAAGGCCCCGCGCAAGACGGCCAGGAAGACCGTCGCGGCCGGCTCGGCGACGCGCAGGACCGCGACCGCCAGGACGGCCGACAAGGCCACCGGCGCCGCGGCCGCGAAGAAGACGGCGGCGAAGAAGACGGCCACGAAGAAGACCGCGGCGAAGAAGACGACGCGGGCTCCCAAGGCCTGAGCGACGGGTCCGGTCCTTCCTAGGGCCGGACCGGATGATTCCGGAACGGGCGGCGCCCCGCGGGAACTTCCCGCGGGGCGCCGCCCGTTGGATCATCAGCGGCCCCATCCAGGGGACGCACCGGTCTTTGACTTCTCAACAGCGCACGAGACGAGAGACAGCGGCCCACGAGGACGCCCTTCTCAGACCCTCCCGGGAGAGCCCCCGGCCGGAGCCCCGCCGAAGTCCGCCAGTTCGGCGGCGTACGGCGGTTCCGCCCCCGCCCGGGAGCAGGTGATCGCGGCAGCGAGCGCCGCGAACCGCAGAAGCCGCGTCCAGCCCTCCGCGCCCAGTCCCACGAGCGCGTCGGCGGACAGCGCGTCGCCTGCGGCCAGCCCGTGCAGCAGGGCCGCGTTCACGGTGTCGCCCGCACCGATCGTGTCCACGACCTCGACGACCTCGCCCGGCACGGAGTGCACCGCGCCGTCCCGCGTATGGACGGTGAGCCCGTCCCCGCCCCGGGTGATCACGACGGCCGCCGGGCCCGCGGCCAGCCACTCACGCGGCGTCCCACCCAGCCACGCCGCGTCCTCCTCGGACAGCTTGAGCAGCGACACCGAGGGCAGCCAGCTCCGGAACCGGGCCCGGTAGGCGTCCGGGTCCGGTATCAGCACGGCCCGGATGTTCGGGTCGAGCGCGGTGAACACCCCCTGCCCGGCCGCCCGGCGCATCAGCTCCTCGTAGGCGCTCGCCCCCGGTTCCAGGACGAGCGAGCAGGTCCCGAACGACACCGCGCGGGTGCCCTCCGGCAGTTCCGAAGGCGCCGAGAAGAGGCGGTCGGCGGTGCCTTCGACATGGAAGGAGTAGGCGGCCGACCCGTCGGCGTCGATGGTCGCGACCGCCAGCGTGGTCGGCTCCGGGCCGCGCCGCACGGCCGACACGTCCACACCCGCCTCCCGCAGCCCGTCGAGCAGGGCCTCCCCGAAGGCGTCGAGGGACGTCCGGGAGAGGAAGGCGGTGGGGGAGCCGAGGCGGCCCAGGGCGACGGCGGTGTTGTACGGGCCCCCGCCGAGCGCCGGCCGCAGAGGGGCGAGGGCGCCCGTGCCCTGCGGCACCAGATCGATCAGGGCCTCACCGGCGACGACGATCACGAGGGGGTTCCTTTCACGGATGTCAGGGGCTGTTCGGCACAACCGCACGAGGTGCGGTGCACGAAGGTGCAGGGCAGACGCAGGGTCCGGGCGGGTCCGTCCGGCTCGGCGAGGCGGTCCAGGAGCACCCGGACCGCCTCGGCGCCGATCTCCCTGCTCGGCTGGGCGATCGCGGTGAGCCGGGGGGAGAACAGATCGGCCCAGGCGAAGTCGTCGAAGCAGCACAGGGCGATGTCACCGGGCACCGACAGCCGGTGCTCGCGCAGGGCGCGCAGGGCGCCGATGGTCATCGCGTTGTTGGCGGTGACCAGCGCGGTCGGTGGCGAGGCGAGCGCCAGCAGCGCGGCGGTCGCCTGCTCGGCGCCCGGGGACTCGGAGTCGCCCTGCACGACCAGATCCTCGTCGTACGCGAGCCCGGCGGCCGCCAGCCCGTCCCGGTACCCGGCGAGCCGCTCCACGGTCGTGCTCAGGCCCGGAAGACCGGCGACCATGCCGATCCGACGGTGACCGAGTCCGGCGAGATGGGTGACGAGCCGGGCTGTCGGCGCGGCGCTCTCGGCACAGATCTGGTCGCACACCAGGGAGCCGTCCGAAGAGAGGTCGACGACCCGGTCGAGCAGGACGGCCGGCACCTTGTGGCGCGCCAGGTAGGAGAGGAGCTCGCGCGGGTCGGGCGACGGGGCGACGATCATGCCGTCGACCCGGCGTTCGTGCAGCAGCTGGACGACCTCGCGTTCATGGCGCGGATCGTCGTGCGGGTCGGCGATGAGCAGGCCGTACCCGCGTTCCAGGGCCGCCGCCTCGACGCCCTGGAGGATCTCCGTGAAGTAGGGGTTGCTGATCGCCGACACGGCGAGCCCGATGGAGCGGGTGCGCGAGGTCACCAGGGAGCGCGCGAGGGTGTTGGGCGTGTAGCCGAGCGCGTCCACCGCGTCCAGCACGGCCTGGCGGGTGTGGGGCAGCACCGGCCGGGTGCCGTTCAGGACATGGGAGACGGTCGCCACGGACACACCGGCGCTGCGCGCGACGTCGGCCATGGTCGCCATGGTGACTCCTCCCGCTCCTGTGGCCCGCTCCCGTTGCTTCCGCCCGGGACGCTAACGCACGACGGAGACGACGTAAACGCTTGCGCAAGCGTTTACGTCACCCGGGCAAGCTTCTACGCCACCCGGGCATGCCGAACCCCGGAAACGGGCAGCGGCGTCACTCCCAGGTCCACCCGATGCCTACGATCCCCGTCCGCACCCGCTGCTCGACCAGGTGGGCCGAACGGTGCTGGGCGCTCAGGGCCAGCCGCTGCCGGCCTCCGCGGGGCGCCGCCGCCGAGTGCTGCGAGAACCGGTGACAGTGCACGGGCAGGGCGTCGTCGGCGAAGCGGACCTGCAGGGCGTACTGTCCGCCCGCGAGCGGGAAACCCCGCGCGTACTCGTGGGAGACGCCGGCCGTGCCGTCCTCCACGCCGTACCGGAAGAGATGCGTCTCACCCGCCCGCAGTCGCGTGCCGAAGAGCAGTTCGGCGACGAGGACACCGGTCTCCTGGTGCCGGCGCACGCGTCCGGTGCGGCAGTTCTCCAGGGCGTGCACCCGCATGTGCTCCGGCAGGGAGCCCGGGTCGCCGTGGTGGACCGCCACGAAGCGGTCCACGCCGTCCTGGTGGGCCCGCACGATGTGGTGCGACTCGCACTCCGCCAGCTCCCGGCGCCGCCCGATCCGCACCCGCTCGTGGTGGGCCAGCGTGTGCAGGCCGCCGTCGCGCGCACTGTCCAGTTCGGACAGCAGCTGTTCCAGGGCGCCGGACGCCTCCACCAGGGCCCGGTAGGAGCGGGCCGCCGGACGCTGGTGGGCGCTCTGGCCGTCCACCTCGGCGAGCAGCCGGATCAGGGACTCCTCGGGCAGCTGGAGTATCTCCTCCAGCGCCCGCACCGCACGCAGGGACTCCGGGCGCTGCGGCCGGCGGGCTCCCTGCTGCCAGTAGCTCAGGCTGGTCACGCCGACCTTCACCCCGCGCCGGGACAGATGGTGCTGGACCCGCTGCAGGGGCAGGCCCCGTGCCGCGATCGCGGCACGCAGGGCGACGTGGAAGGGGCCGCCTCTCAGGGCCGTGTCCAGCTCCGCGGTGCTGACGGCGGCGATGTCCGCGTGCTGAGGGGCGTGCGGCATGCAGGGGCCTTTCTGTGGAGTCACACGGCTGGTCGGACCGTTCACGCGGCCCGGGGCACCCGTCGGCGAGGGCGGGGCGGGGGTCTTCACATCCGTAAGCCGTCGTTCAGGGCCCCGGGTTCCCCCGCATTGAAGCGTGTCGGCCAGGCCCCGACAACACTTGCGCCGCAACGGCGGTGCGGTCCTGGCCGAGTCCCGACGCATCGGCTTCCGGATGCCGCCCCCGATGACGGAGGGTGACGGGGCGAGGTCGCCCGGCGTCGGGGCGGGTCGCCCACCTGCTGCCCGGCCGCGATGATCACGGTGTCCGGTTGTCCACAGGCTCGCCGGAGTGTCACCGCGCGCCAGTAGGGTGTGAGACATGGCCGACCCCTCCAGCTACCGCCCCAAGCCGGGACAGATCCCGGACTCCCCCGGGGTGTACAGGTTCCGCGACGAGCACCGCCGGGTGATCTACGTCGGAAAGGCGAAGAGCCTGCGCCAGCGCCTGGCGAACTACTTCCAGGACCTGGCGGGCCTGCACCCGCGCACCCGGTCGATGGTCACCACCGCCGCGTCCGTGGAGTGGACCGTCGTCTCCACCGAGGTCGAGGCGCTGCAGCTGGAGTACTCCTGGATCAAGGAGTTCGACCCCCGGTTCAACGTCAAGTACCGCGACGACAAGAGCTACCCGTACCTCGCGGTCACGATGAACGAGGAGTATCCGCGCGTGCAGGTGATGCGCGGTCACAAGAAGAAGGGCGTCAGGTACTTCGGTCCGTACGCGCACGCGTGGGCGATCCGCGACACCGTCGACCTGCTCCTGCGGGTGTTCCCCGTACGCACCTGCTCGGCCGGCGTGTTCAAGAACGCCCGCCGCACCGGCCGGCCCTGCCTCCTCGGCTACATCGGCAAGTGCTCCGCGCCCTGTGTGGACCGGATCTCCACGGAGGACCACCGGGAGCTGGCCGACGAGTTCTGCGACTTCATGACCGGCCGGACCAGCACCTACCTGCGCCGACTTGAGCGGCAGATGGGGGAGGCGGCCGAGGCGATGGAGTACGAGCGCGCCGCGCGTCTCCGGGACGACATCGGGGCGCTCAGGAAGGCCATGGAGAAGAGCGCCGTCGTGCTCGCCGACGCGACGGACGCCGACCTGATCGCGGTCGCCGAGGACGAGCTGGAGGCGGCCGTGCAGATCTTCCACGTCCGCGGCGGACGCGTGCGCGGCCAGCGCGGCTGGGTCACCGACAAGGTGGAGGAGATCACCACCGGCGCGCTCGTGGAGCACGCCCTCCAGCAGCTGTACGGCGAGGAGACCGGCGACGCGGTCCCCAAGGAGGTCCTCGTTCCGGCCCTGCCCGACCCGCTGGAGCCCGTGCAGGAGTGGCTGTCGGGGCGGCGGGGCGCCCAGGTCTCGCTGCGCGTGCCGCAGCGCGGCGACAAGCGCGCCCTGATGGAGACCGTCGAGCGCAACGCCCAGCAGGCCCTCGTCCTGCACAAGACCAAGCGCGCCTCCGACCTGACCACCCGCTCCCGCGCGCTGGAGGAGATCGCCGACGCCCTGGAGCTCGACAGCGCCCCGCTGCGGATCGAGTGCTACGACATCTCGCATCTCCAGGGCGACGACGTGGTGGCCTCCATGGTCGTCTTCGAGGACGGCCTGGCCCGCAAGAGCGAGTACCGCAGGTTCCAGATCAAGGGCTTCGAGGGCCAGGACGACGTCCGCTCCATGCACGAGGTGATCACCCGCCGCTTCAAGCGCTACCTCGCGGAGAAGGAGCGGACGGGGGAGTGGGCCGACGGCGACACTCCGGACGGTGCCGCCGGGGACGGCGCGAGCGACGGTTCGGGCCCGCTCACGGACATCTCGTCGGCACCGCTGTCCGACGGCCTCAAGGACGAGGACGGGCGTCCCAAGCGCTTCGCCTACCCGCCGCAGCTCGTCGTCGTGGACGGCGGGCAGCCGCAGGTCGCGGCCGCCCAGCGGGCCCTGGAGGAGCTCGGCATCGACGACATCGCGGTGTGCGGCCTCGCCAAGCGGCTGGAGGAGGTCTGGGTCCCCGGCGACGACGACCCGGTCGTCCTGCCCCGTACCAGCGAGGGCCTCTACCTGCTCCAGCGCATCCGCGACGAGGCGCACCGGTTCGCGATCACCTACCAGCGGACCAAGCGCTCCAAGCGTTTCCGCTCCAGCCCGCTGGACGACGTCCCCGGTCTGGGCGACACCCGCAGGCAGGCGCTGATCAAGCACTTCGGTTCGCTGAAGAGACTGCGGTCCGCGACCATCGACCAGATCTGCGAGGTGCCGGGCATAGGCCGCAAGACGGCCGAGACCATCGCCGTGGCCCTCGCGCAGGCGGCCCCGGCCGCCCCCGCCGTGAACACCGCGACGGGAGAGATCATGGAGGACGAGGCACCCGACCCCACGGCGGGGGCCTCGGGGGAGCCCGTGTCCGCGGGCGCCCCGGACGAACGACGGGGGCAGGAGAGATGAACGAGCACGACACCGGGGCCACGGCCGACCGAGATCCCGAGCCCCGGGACCCGCACAGGAGTCCCGGAGACGACCCCGCCCAGCAGGACGCACGCCAGGAAGACGGAGCACAGGTGAGTACGGGCAGCGAGAAGGCCGGAGTCCCGGACGCGGCCATCCCCGAGCTGGTGATCATCTCCGGCATGTCCGGAGCCGGCCGCTCCACGGCCGCGAAGTGCCTGGAGGACCTCGGCTGGTTCGTCGTCGACAACCTCCCGCCGGCGCTGATCCCCACCATGGTGGAGCTCGGCGCCCGCTCCCAGGGCAACGTGGCGCGGATCGCGGTCGTCGTCGATGTCCGCGGCAGGCGGTTCTTCGACAACCTCCGCGAGTCCCTCTCCGACCTCGACGCGCGCGGCGTGACCCGGCGGATCGTCTTCCTGGAGTCCTCGGACGACGCCCTGGTGCGCCGGTTCGAGTCGGTGCGCCGCCCGCACCCCCTGCAGGGCGACGGCCGGATCGTCGACGGCATCGCCGCCGAACGGGAGCTGCTGCGCGAGCTGCGCGGCGACGCCGACCTGGTGATCGACACCTCCAGCCTGAACGTGCACGAGCTGCGGGCGAAGATGGACGCCCAGTTCGCCGGCGAGGAGGAGCCCGAGCTGCGGGCCACCGTCATGTCCTTCGGCTTCAAGTACGGCCTGCCCGTCGACGCCGACCTGGTCGTGGACATGCGGTTCCTGCCCAACCCGCACTGGGTCCCGGAGCTGCGCCCCTTCACCGGTCTGAACGAGGAGGTCGCGGCCTATGTCTTCAACCAGCCCGGCGCCAAGGAGTTCCTCGACCGGTACGCCGAGATGCTCCAGCTCGTTGCCGCGGGCTACCGTCGTGAGGGCAAGCGCTATGTGACGATCGCCGTCGGCTGCACGGGCGGGAAGCACCGCTCGGTGGCCATGTCGGAGAAGCTCGCCGCGCGCCTCGCGGCCGAGGGCGTGGAGACGGTGGTCGTGCACCGGGACATGGGACGGGAATGACCGGACGTACTCCGCGGCTGAGCAGGCTGCGCCGGGCGGTGCCGGAAGGGCGTGCGAGCCGCGCCGGCCGAACCACCGAGACCCGGGGCGGCCGGCCGCGCCGCCGCGGCGCCCAGCCCAAGGTCGTCGCCCTCGGCGGCGGCATGGGCCTGTCGGCGTCGCTCGCCGCGCTGCGCCGGATCACCGGCGACCTCACCGCCGTCGTCACCGTGGCCGACGACGGCGGCTCCAGCGGGCGCCTGCGCGACGAGCTGGGCGTGCTGCCGCCCGGCGACCTGCGCAAGGCGCTGGCCGCGCTGTGCGGCGACGACGACTGGGGCCAGACCTGGTCCCGGGTCATCCAGCACCGCTTCCACTCCCAGGGCGACCTGCACGACCACGCCGTCGGCAATCTGCTGATCGTCGCCCTCTGGGAGCAGCTAGGCGACCACGTCCAGGCCCTCGACCTGGTCGGCAAGCTGCTCGGCGCGCACGGCCGGGTGCTGCCCATGTCGGCCGTGCCGCTGGAGCTCCAGGCCCTGGTCAAGGGGCACGACCCGGAGCGGCCCGACGAGGTCGACACCGTCCGGGGCCAGGCCACCGTCGCCCTCACCCGGGGCGAGGTGCAGTCCGTGCACCTGGTGCCGCCCGACCCGCCCGCGGTCCCCGAGGCCGTCGCCGCAGTGCGCGACGCGGACTGGGTGGTGCTCGGTCCCGGCTCCTGGTTCTCCTCCGTCATTCCGCACCTGCTGGTGCCGGAACTCCTGGACGCCCTCACCGAGACGAAGGCGCGCCGGGTACTCTCCCTGAACCTCGCCCCGCAGCCGGGAGAAACCGAAGGGTTCTCCCCGCAGCGTCATTTGGAGGTTTTGGGACGACACGCCCCTAAACTCGCCCTGGACGTGGTGCTGGCCGACGAGGCCGCCGTGCCCGACCGCGAAGTGCTCACGGAGGCCGCGAAGCGGCTCGGTGCCGCGGTCGAGCTGGCCCCGGTGGCCCGGACGGACGGGACGCCCCGGCACGACCCGGAGCTCCTCGCCGCCGCGTACGACCGTATTTTTCGG
The DNA here is from genome assembly GCF_001509795.1 of Streptomyces sp. NRRL WC-3605. Classification (GTDB taxonomy): domain Bacteria; phylum Actinomycetota; class Actinomycetes; order Streptomycetales; family Streptomycetaceae; genus Streptomyces; species Streptomyces viridochromogenes. The sequence goes on from NZ_LLZN01000039.1 coordinate 67,070, forward strand.
ATGCATGGAAGGATCGGCCCATGGCGATGACGGCAGCGGTGAAGGATGAGATCTCCCGGCTCCCCGTCACCCGGACCTGCTGCAGGAAGGCGGAGGTCTCCGCCATTCTGCGGTTCGCCGGCGGCCTCCACCTGGTCAGCGGACGCATCGTGATCGAGGCGGAGCTCGACACGGCGATGGCGGCCCGCAGACTCAAGCGGGACATCCTGGAGATCTTCGGGCACAGCTCCGAGCTGATCGTCATGGCGCCCGGCGGGCTGCGACGCGGCTCGCGTTACGTCGTTCGGGTGGTCGCGGGCGGTGACCAGCTGGCCCGGCAGACCGGCCTGGTCGACGGGCGCGGACGCCCGATCCGCGGGCTGCCGCCGCAGGTGGTCTCGGGGGCCACGTGCGATGCCGAGGCCGCGTGGCGCGGCGCCTTCCTCGCGCACGGCTCGCTGACCGAGCCCGGCCGCTCCTCCTCGCTCGAGGTGACCTGCCCGGGTCCCGAGGCCGCGCTGGCCCTCGTCGGCGCCGCCCGCCGGCTGTCCATCGCCGCCAAGGCCCGCGAGGTGCGCGGCGTGGACCGCGTGGTCGTCCGGGACGGCGACGCGATCGGCGCGCTGCTGACCCGGCTCGGCGCCCATGAGTCGGTGCTGGCCTGGGAGGAGCGCCGGATGCGCCGCGAGGTGCGGGCCACGGCCAACCGCCTCGCGAACTTCGACGACGCCAATCTGCGCCGCTCCGCCCGCGCGGCCGTCGCCGCCGGGGCCCGTGTGCAGCGCGCTCTGGAGATCCTCGGCGAAGAGGTTCCCGAGCACCTCGCCGCGGCCGGGCGGCTGCGCATGGAGCACAAGCAGGCGTCCCTGGAGGAGCTGGGCGCGCTCGCCGACCCGCCGCTGACCAAGGACGCGGTCGCGGGCCGTATCCGCCGTCTGCTGGCCATGGCCGACAAGCGGGCGCAGGATCTCGGCATCCCGGGCACCGAGGCCAATCTCAGCGACGAACTCGCCGACAACCTCGTGGGATGACGGTCTGAGCTGACCCGATGTCAGAAGATGGGTGCCGATGACCACTTGGGACATCGGCACCGTCATTTGTCGCTCTTTGCGGCACTCTTGACTAGGACATGATGTGGCATGAGCCTGGCAGTCATTCGCCGCTGTGGCGAAACACTGCTAGGGGGGTACATGAGACCCAGAGCGAGATCGATCCTCGCTGTCGGCGCGCTCCTCGTCGGGGGAGCGAGTATCGCACCCATCGCCCAGGCACAACCGGGGAATTCGCCCCACACCGACCCGAGCGAAGTGAAGGTCTTCCGGGCCGAGGTCACCAAACAGCAGGTACCCCTGCTGCTGGCGGCCGGTCAGGACGGCCACGAACTCAGTGAGCAGGCACCCGACAAGGGCAAGGCCACCGTCGAGGTCTACCTGACCGACGAACAGGCCGGGAAACTGCGCAAGCAGGGCGTCGACCTGACCGAGCACCAGGTCACCGCCCGAGCCGAGGCCCGCACCGAGAAGGCCGCCGAGGGCGTGTTCCGCCCGTACAGCGGAAGCGGCGGGCTCAAGGAGGAGATCGTCCGGGCCGGGCAGCAGAACCCGGGCCTCACCAAGGTCGTCTCCATCGGCAAGACGTCACGTGGCCAGGACATCCTGGCCCTGAAGCTGACCAAGCACGCCGCGAAGTCCAAGGACGGCTCCAAGCCCGCCGTCCTGTACATGTCCAACCAGCACGCCCGCGAGTGGATCACGCCGGAGATGACCCGGCGCCTGATGCACTACTACCTGGACAACTACAAGAAGGACAAGCGGGTCCGGAAGATCGTCGACTCGACCGAGCTGTGGTTCGTCCTCTCGGCCAACCCTGACGGCTACGACCACACCTTCAAGGACTCCAGCACCCGTCTGTGGCGCAAGAACCTGCGGGACGTCAACGGCGACGGCGTCATCAGCACCGGCGACGGCGTCGACCTCAACCGCAACTTCTCCTACAAGTGGGGCTACGACGACGAGGGCTCGTCCCCGAACCCGACCAGTGAGACCTACCGCGGCGCGTCCCCGGGCTCCGAGCCCGAGACCAAGGCGCTGGACGCCCTGCAGAAGCGCGTCGGCTTCACCTACGGCATCAACTACCACTCCGCCGCCGAACTCCTGCTCTACGGCGTCGGCTGGCAGGTGGCCACGAACACCCCCGACGACGTGATGTACAAGGCGCTCGCCGGCACCCCCGAGAACTCCGCGATCCCCGGCTACCACCCGCAGGTCTCCTCGGAGCTGTACACGACCAACGGCGAGGCGGACGGGCACGCGTCGAACGTCAACGGGCTGGCGATGTTCACCCCCGAGATGTCGACCTGCCAGACCGCGTCGAACATCGACCCGAACGACCAGTGGAACGCGGCGGACTGCCAGTCCGTCTTCAACTTCCCCGACGACGAGAAGCTGATCCAGGACGAGTTCGCGAAGAACGTGCCCTTCGCGCTCTCCGTCGCCGAGAGCGCCGACCGTCCCGACCAGCCCGCCTCCTCGCTCGGCCTGAAGGCCGCGGACTTCACCCCGGCGCCGTTCACCACGTCGTACGCGCGCGGTGCGGACCAGGAGGTCTCCGTCGTCGTCCGCAAGGCGCTGCGCGACAAGGAGCTCAAGTACCGCGTCAACGGCGGCCGTACGTGGGACGTGGCGCTGCGGCCCTGGAAGGGCGGCGAGACCTTCGGCGGCGAGGACAACCTCTACTTCGACGAGTACCGGGCCAAGGTCCTGGACGGTGACCAGGGCGACAAGGTCGAGGTGTGGTTCACCGGCGAGACCCGCGACGGCAAGAAGGTCTCCAGCAGCCACTTCACCTACACGATCGCGAAACGCCCGCGCGCGGACGTCCTCGTGGTCGCCGAGGAGGGCACCGGAGCCCCGCAGGCGCAGAAGTACGTGGACGCCCTGAAGGCCGATGGGCACCGGGCGGTCGTCTGGGACGTCGCCGCGCAGGGCGCGCCCGACGCCCTCGGCGTACTCGGCCACTTCGACACCGTCGTCCACTACACGGGCGCCGGCGTCCCCGGCAACGCCACCCAGCTCCAACTGCGCGCCTACCTCAACGAGGGCGGCAAGCTCCTGGAGGCCGGTGAGCAGGCCGGCGGCAACGTCAACCTGGGCGACGGCACCCTGTCGAACGACTTCAGCCAGTACTACCTGGGCGCCTACTCCCGTACGTCCCTGCCCGGAGCCACCGGCTTCACCGGGTCCGGAGCGCTCGCCGGGTTCTCCGGCGCGCTCGCCGACGCCCCCGGCAACCCGCTCGACCGGGCCGGGAGCTACAGCGTCACCTCCGACCAGCTGCCCGCCGTCACGTTCCCGCAGTTCGCGAGCGCGGGAGCGGGCCAGTTCGCGGGGACAGTCAACCCCTACGGGCCGTTCGCGGGCTCCTGGATGGCGGCCGCCGTGCACACCGACGACGCCTGGAAGCGGCTGACCAGGACCGTCGACCTCACCGGGGTGACCGCGGCCCAGCAGCCCACACTGCGCACCCAGCTGCTGTGGGACGTCGAGCCCGGCTACGACAACGTCCTGATCGAGGCCCACACCACCGGGGCCGAGGACTGGACGACACTCCCGGAGAAGAACGGAGCGTCCAGCGCCGCCGTGCCCGAGGAGTGCGAGGCCGGCTTCTACATGAACGAGCACCCCTGGCTCGCGCACTACCTGACGCGGTCGCCGCAGAGCTGCACCGCGTCCGGCAGCAGCGGAAGCTGGAACGCGCTCACCGGCGCCTCCGCCGGCTGGCAGCAGGTCGAGTTCGACCTCAGCGCGTACGCCGGCAAGTCCGTCCAGGTCTCGATCAGCTATGTCTCCGACCCGGGCTCCGGTGGACGCGGCGTCCTCGCCGACCAGGCCTCGCTCGTCGTCGGCGGCACCGCGGTCGACACGGAGGGCTTCGAGACGTCGCTCGGCGCCTGGAGCCCGACCGGACCGCCCCCCGGCAGCCCGGCCGTCCTCAAGGACTGGGCGCGCACCGGGGCGCTGTTCCAGACCTACGGCGCGGTCACCACGCGCGACACGGTCCTCCTCGGCTTCGGCCTGGAGCACCTGTCCTCGGCGGCCGATCGAACGGCGCTCATCAGAAAGGCATTTTCCTCACTTGAGAGGTGACCCGCCGAGGCGGCACACGCCCGGCGGAGCATGACCGGATCGGCCGATCCGGGCTCCCGGGCGGGGCGGTCCGTACCCTACTGACGGGTACGGGCCGCCGTGCCGTGTATGAGGCATCTGGATGTCACCACGGCGGCTTCAGGGAGGTAGGGTCGGAGGCGGTCGGGGACATCCCAAACAGAGCTCGCCGGCACCGCATGGCCGGCGTACCAACGAGGAGATCGGTTCGTGACGATCCGCGTAGGCATCAACGGCTTCGGTCGTATCGGTCGCAACTACTTCCGCGCGCTGCTGGAGCAGGGTGCAGACATCGAGATCGTGGCTGTCAACGACCTGGGTGACACCGCGACCACCGCTCACCTGCTGAAGTACGACACCATCCTGGGTCGTCTGAAGCAGGAGGTCAGCCACACCGCCGACACGATCACCGTGGGCGGTCACACCATCAAGGTCCTTTCCGAGCGCAACCCCGCCGACATCCCGTGGGGCGAGCTGGGCGTCGACATCGTCATCGAGTCGACCGGCATCTTCACGAAGAAGGACGACGCCGCCAAGCACATCGCGGGCGGCGCCAAGAAGGTCCTCATCTCGGCTCCGGCCAAGGACGAGGACATCACCATCGTGATGGGCGTCAACCAGGACAAGTACGACCCGGCGAACCACCACGTCATCTCCAACGCCTCCTGCACCACCAACTGTGTGGCGCCGATGGCGAAGGTCCTCGACGAGAACTTCGGCATCGTCCGGGGCCTCATGACGACGGTCCATGCGTACACCAACGACCAGCGCATCCTGGACTTCCCGCACAAGGACCTGCGCCGCGCCCGTGCCGCCGCGGAGAACATCATCCCGACCACCACGGGTGCCGCCAAGGCGACCGCGCTGGTCCTCCCGCAGCTCAAGGGCAAGCTGGACGGCATCGCGATGCGCGTCCCGGTCCCGACCGGCTCGGTCACCGACCTCGTCCTGGAGCTCGGCCGCGAGGTCACCAAGGAAGAGGTCAACGCGGTCTTCCAGAAGGCCGCCGAGGGTGAGCTCAAGGGCATCATCGAGTACACCGAGGACCCGATCGTGTCCTCGGACATCGTCAACGCCCCGGCGTCCTGCACCTTCGACTCCTCCCTGACCATGGTCCAGGAGGGCAAGAACGTGAAGGTCATCGGCTGGTACGACAACGAGTGGGGCTACTCCAACCGCCTCGTCGACCTGACGGTCTTCGTCGGCGACCAGCTCTGATATCCAGAGCAGGCACCTCGATGTGAGGTTCAGGGCTCGGGCGGCGCAAGGACGCGTCGCCCGAGCCCTGACTCACGTACAGAACAGACCTGTTGGATCACGAGCGCTTCCGAGCGATCACGAGCTCTTCCCAGGAGTCCCCTACATGAAGACGATCGACGAACTTCTCTCCGAAGGCGTCGCCGGCAAGCGGGTGTTCGTCCGCGCCGACCTGAACGTGCCGCTGGACGGCACCACGATCACCGACGACGGCCGCATCCGCGCCGTGCTGCCCACCGTCAAGGCCCTCGCCGAGGCGGGCGCCCGCGTGATCGTCGCCTCCCACCTGGGCCGCCCCAAGGGTGCCCCGGACCCCGCCTTCTCCCTCGCCCCGGCCGCCGCGCGCCTCGGTGAACTCCTCGGTGCCGACGTGGCGTTCGCGACCGACACGGTCGGCGACTCCGCCCAGGGCGTCGTCGCGGGCCTCGCCGACGGGCAGGTCGCCGTCGTGGAGAACCTGCGGTTCAACGCGGGTGAGACCAGCAAGGACGACGCCGAGCGCGCCGCCTTCGCCGACCGGCTCGCCGCGCTCGCCGACGTCTACGTCGGTGACGGCTTCGGCGCGGTGCACCGCAAGCACGCCTCGGTGTACGACCTGCCGGCCCGTCTGCCGCACTACGCCGGCCACCTCATCGCGACCGAGGTCGGCGTCCTGAAGAAGCTCACCGACGACGTCCGGCGGCCGTACGTCGTCGCCCTCGGCGGCGCCAAGGTCTCCGACAAGCTCGCCGTCATCGACCAGCTGCTCGCCAAGGCCGACCGGCTGCTCATCGGCGGCGGCATGGCCTACACCTTCCTCAAGGCCAAGGGCTACGAGGTCGGCATCTCCCTCCTGCAGGAGGACCAGATCCCGGCCGTCACCGAGTACCTGGAGCGCGCCGAGAAGAGCGGCGTGGAGATCGTGCTGCCGGTCGACGTCCTGGTCGCGTCCGAGTTCCCGGACCTGAAGACCAAGGCCCCGGCCCACCCCACCACCGTCGCCGCGGACGCCATCCCCGCGGACCAGGAGGGCCTGGACATCGGCCCGGAGACCCGCAAGCTGTACGCCTCGAAGCTCGCCGACGCCGCCACCGTCTTCTGGAACGGCCCCATGGGCGTCTTCGAGCACCCCGACTACGCCGAGGGCACCAAGGCGGTCGCCCAGGCCCTCGTCGACTCCAAGGGCTTCACCGTGGTGGGTGGCGGCGACTCCGCCGCGGCCGTCCGTACCCTGGGCTTCGACGAGACGGCATTCGGCCACATCTCGACCGGAGGCGGCGCCTCCCTCGAATACCTCGAGGGCAAGACGCTCCCCGGCCTCGCCGCACTGGAGGACTGACTCTCTATGAGCACGCGCACGCCGCTGATGGCGGGCAACTGGAAGATGAACCTCAACCACCTCGAGGCCATCGCGCACGTCCAGAAGCTCGCCTTCGCCCTGGCCGACAAGGACTACGAGGCCGTCGAGGTCGCGGTCCTGCCGCCCTTCACGGACCTGCGCTCGGTCCAGACCCTGGTCGACGGCGACAAGCTGAAGATCAAGTACGGCGCCCAGGACATCTCCGCGCACGACTCCGGCGCCTACACCGGCGAGATCTCCGGGTCCATGCTGGCCAAGCTGAAGTGCACGTACGTGGCGGTCGGCCACTCCGAGCGCCGCCAGTACCACGCCGAGACCGACGAGATCGTCAACGCCAAGGTGAAGGCCGCCTACAAGCACGGCCTGACCCCGATCCTGTGCGTCGGCGAGGAGCTGGACGTCCGCGAGGCGGGCGACCACGTCTCCCACACGCTCACCCAGGTCGAGGGCGGTCTCAAGGACCTCCCCGCCGAGCAGGCCGAGACGATCGTGATCGCCTACGAGCCCGTCTGGGCCATCGGCACCGGCAAGGTCTGCGGCGCCGAGGACGCCCAGGAGGTCTGCGCCGCCATCCGTGGCAAGATCGCCGAGCTGTACTCGCAGGACTTGGCCGCCAAGGTCCGCATCCAGTACGGCGGCTCCGTGAAGTCGGGCAACGTCGCCGAGATCATGGCGCAGGCCGACATCGACGGCGCCCTGGTCGGCGGTGCCTCCCTGGACGCGGACGAGTTCGTCAAGATCGTGCGATTCCGTGACCAGTGAGTAGGCCATAGCGGCGATCCGTCGTACCCTTGCGGGGGCATGGTAGGCCTGGATGCGTGGCTCGCTCCGCGCGGCTGCCGTGCCCCCGTCGTTCATCCGAGTCCGAGAGAGTTGGTCCAGCCGTGGTTTTGGGGTTCTCGATCGCCCTGATCGTCTTCAGCGGGTTGCTGATGCTGCTGGTGCTAATGCACAAGGGGAAGGGCGGCGGCCTCTCCGACATGTTCGGTGGTGGCATGCAGTCGTCCGTCGGCGGCTCCTCCGTCGCCGAGCGCAACCTGGACCGGATCACCGTGGTGGTCGGTTTGCTGTGGTTCGCGTGCATTGTCGTGCTGGGCATGCTGATCAAGGTGAACAACTGACCGGCACACACCGTCCTTACGTAAGGCCCCATGTTCGGTACGCGCAGCTCAGCGCGGCCTATCATGGGGCTTGCGTCTAGGTGTGGGGGGCTTGTAACTCCAATCACTGGACGCGCGTTGGGCCTTACGTAGACTGAGGCGCTCGCAGCGAAGCGAAACGCCGACTCGCTTTGCGGCACCATCACGCAGGGAGTTACGACCGTGGCAAGTGGCAACGCGATCCGAGGAAGCCGGGTCGGGGCGGGGCCGATGGGCGAGGCCGAGCGCGGCGAGTCCGCGCCGCGTCTGCGCATCTCCTTCTGGTGCTCCAACGGGCACGAGACGCAGCCCAGCTTCGCCAGCGACGCGCAGGTTCCCGACACCTGGGACTGCCCCCGCTGTGGCTTCCCCGCCGGACAGGACCGGGACAACCCGCCGGACCCGCCGCGCACCGAGCCGTACAAGACGCACCTGGCGTACGTACGGGAGCGGCGCAGCGACGCGGACGGCGAGGCGATCCTCGCCGAGGCGCTCGCCAAACTGCGGGGCGAGATCTAGACATTGACGACCGGCCGGGTGCCCTGGGCACTCGGCCGGAGCCGTACCGCCCCCGCCTCACCCGCGCTCCGGGGTGATTGTCAGTGGTGCCCTCTACGGTGGTTCCCGTCGACGCCCACGCGTCGATGCACCGGGAGGGGGACCTGTGGCGACGACGGGGGAGACGGGCGTTTCCACGCTCGCCTGGCGCGGCGGATTCGGACGCCTGTGGGGCGCCGCCGTGCTGTCCAGCTTCGGCGACTCCCTCCGTACGGCCGCCCTGCCGCTCCTCGCCGTGACGCTGACCGACCGGCCCCTGCTGATCGCCGCGGTCACCGCCTGCGGCTATCTGCCGTGGCTCGTCTTCGGCCTGCTCGGCGGCGCCGTCGCCGACCGGGTCGACCAGCGGCGCGCGATGTGGACGGTGGACGCCGTGCGGGGCGCCCTGGTCGCCGCCTTCGCGGTCGCCGTAGCCCTCGGGCACGCCTCGATCGGACTGCTCATCGCCCTGGCCTTCACGCTGACCACGCTCCAGACCCTGTTCGACAACGCCTCCACGGCCCTGCTCCCCGCCCTGGTGGACCGGGACGCGCTCGGCACGGCGAACGCCCGGCTGATGACCGGGCAGCGGATCGCCGGCGGACTGCTCGGGGCGCCCGCGGTGCCGCTGCTGCTCGCGGCCGGCGCCGCCGCTCCCTTCCTGGCCGACGCGGCGACCTTCCTGCTGGCCGCGGCCCTCATCGCGTCCCTGCGCGTCCCTGCGCCGGACCGGGCCGCCCGGCTCGGGGGCAGCACCCTGCGCCGGGAGATCGCCGACGGGCTGCGCACCCTGTGGCGTGACCGGGCCCTGCGCGGCCTGTGCGCCGCGACCGCCCTGTGCAACATCGGGATGGGCGCCCTCATCGCGACCCTGGTCCTCCTGGTCACCGACTGGCTCGACGCGGGCACCACCGGTTACGCCGTCGCCTCCACCGCGTACGCCGCCGGCAGCCTCGCGGGCGGGTTCGGGCACGGGCCCCTCACCGCCCGGCTCGGGCTGACCCGGGCCGTGCTGTGCGCCGGGCTCGTGCAGATCGGCGCCCTGGTCGTCATGGGCTCCGTGCGCAGCCAGACGGCTCTGGCGGCGGCCCTCGCGGTCTTCGGCTTCATGGGCATGGTGTGGAACGTCAGCACCGCCACGCTGATGCAGCGGCGGACCCCCGCCGACCTGCTGGGCCGCGTAGCCTCCGCCTTTCGCACCCTGGCCGTGGCCGGCGCCCCGCTGGGCGCCCTGCTCGGCGGGGCCGTCGCCACCGCCTGGGGCCCGAACACCCCGGCGCTGCTCACCGCCGCCTTCTTCGTCCTGTCCGTCCTCGCGCTGATACCCGGGCGCGAGCGGGACGTATCTGTGGATGCGCCGGACGACGACGTCACGACGGCTCACGTCCCGCGCTGATCAATTAGGTTGGAACAGCTGGGACAGGCACGAAAGAAGGCTGAAGTCGCACATGAACGCAGACGGCCGTACCAGGCTCAACCGGACCCCCGAGTGGACCGCGCTGGCCGAGCACCGTGAGGAGCTCGCCGGTGTCGGGCTGCGGCAGCTGTTCGCCGCCGACCCGGGCCGCGGCACGGGGTACACGCTGCAGGTCGGCGACCTGCACATCGACTACTCCAAGCACCTGGTCAACGACGAGACACTGCGGCTGCTGCGCGAGCTGGCCGCCGCCACGGACGTGTTCGGGCTGCGGGACGCCATGTTCCGCGGCGAGAGGATCAACACCACCGAGGACCGCGCGGTGCTGCACACCGCCCTGCGCGCCCCGCGCGACGCGGTGATCGAGGTCGACGGGGAGAACGTCGTACCCGCGGTGCACGCCGTCCTCGACAAGATGGCGGACTTCGCCGGACGGGTCCGCTCCGGCGAGTGGACCGGCCACACCGGCCGGCGGATCAAGAACGTCGTCAACATCGGCATCGGCGGCTCCGACCTCGGCCCGGCGATGGCGTACGAGGTGCTGCGCGCCTTCACCGACCGGGACCTCACCGTGCGCTTCGTGTCCAACGTGGACGGCGCCGACCTGCACGAGGCCACCCGCGACCTGGACGCGGCCGAGACGCTGTTCATCGTCGCGTCCAAGACCTTCACCACGATCGAGACGATCACCAACGCCACCTCCGCGCGCGAATGGCTGCTCGCCGAACTGAAGGCCGGACCGGAAGCGGTCGCGAAGCACTTCGTCGCGCTGTCGACCAACGCCGGAAAGGTCGCCGACTTCGGCATCGACACCGCCAACATGTTCGAGTTCTGGGACTGGGTGGGCGGCCGCTACTCGTACGACTCCGCGATCGGCCTCTCGCTGATGATCGCGATCGGCCCGGACCGCTTCCGGGAGATGCTCGACGGCTTCCGGACCGTCGACGAGCACTTCCGCACCGCGCCCGCCGAGTCCAACGTGCCGCTCCTGCTCGGCCTCCTGGGCATCTGGTACGGCAACTTCCACGACGCCCAGTCGCACGCGGTCCTGCCGTACAGCCACTACCTGTCGAAGTTCACCGCCTATCTCCAGCAGTTGGACATGGAGTCCAACGGCAAGTACGTCGGGCGGGACGGACGCGAGGTCGACTGGCAGACCGGCCCGGTGGTGTGGGGCACGCCCGGCACCAACGGGCAGCACGCCTACTACCAGTTGATCCACCAGGGCACCAAGCTGATCCCGGCGGACTTCATCGGTTTCGCCGAGCCCGTCGCCGAGATGAGCGACCGGCTCAAGGCGCAGCACGACCTGCTCATGGCCAACTTCTTCGCCCAGACGCAGGCGCTGGCCTTCGGCAAGACACCGGACGAGGTCCGGGCCGAGGGCGTGCCCGAGGAGCTGGTGGCGCACAAGACGTTCAAGGGCGACCACCCGACGACGACGATCCTCGCCCGTGAGCTGACGCCGTCCGTGCTGGGTCAGTTGATCGCGCTGTACGAGCACAAGGTGTTCGTGCAGGGCGCCGTCTGGAACATCGACTCCTTCGACCAGTGGGGCGTCGAGCTCGGCAAGGTCCTCGCCAAGCGCGTCGAGCCCGCGCTGACCGAGGGCGCCGACGTACCGGGGCTCGACGCGTCGACGCAGGCCCTCGTCGCCCGGTACCGGGAGCTGCGCGGCCGGGCGTGACGCCGGGCGCGGGAAGCGGGCGGTGCCGTACGGCCGTCCGCCTCCCGCCCGCCGCGGGCAGCCGGCGGGTCAGGCCACCGCGCTCAGCGTGTCCGCGAGCCGGCGGCGGGCCGCCCGGGACGCCGGCAGCGCGGCCAGCGCCGCCGCCCCCGTCACCGCCGCCACGCCGAGCAGCAGCAGAAGCGGAGCCGACGGTCCCGCCGCGATGCCGGAGCCGATCCCGCTCGAAGCCCCCTGGGCGTCGATGAGCCAGCGCGCGAGCGGCACCCCGAGCCCGGTGGCGACGACCGCCGCGGCAAGGGCGGTGCACGCCGTCGACACCACGGTGATCGCGGTGATCTGCCGCGGTGAGAGACCGATGGCCTTCAGGGCCAGCAGATCGCGCTCGCCCTCGCGTACCGTCCCGCCGATCGCCGTCAGCAGCTCGATCAGCCCGATCAGGGCCAGGACGACGATCAGACCCACGATCACCCCACGCAGCGGCGAGAGCCCGTCGGCCGGGTTGGGCACCGCGTGCACGTCCAGGTGCCCGCGCCCGGCGGCCGTCAGCCGGTCGGCGACCGTGCCCGGATCGGCGCCGGGGCGCAGCCGCAGCTCGTAGAGGGTGGGGCCGAGCCCCGGGTCGTTCTCGCGGAGGGTGTCGAGGGAGGTGGAGATGACCCGCCCGGCGTTCTCCGGCTCGATGCTGCGGCCCACGATGTGCAGGATCTGCGGCTGGTCGCCCACGGTGATCCGCACCCAGTCGCCGACCCGCGCGTCCAGCAGCGCCAGCAGCCCCTGCCCGGCGACCGCCTCGTCGCGGCCCGTCGCGGCACGGCCCTCGGCCAGGGAGTACGGGTAGGGGTCCTGCCGGGTGCCGAGCCCGCGCAGCGCGATCGTGGCCGTCTGCCCCGGGACCAGCGCCGCCACCTCGACGCCCGGATAGGCGGCCGCAACCTGCGGGTCGCCCTCCAGCACGCTCCGGGCGGCCCGGCCGGTCAGCCCGGCGTCGGCGTGCACGGTGAGCGAGGTCGGCAGGCCCACCTGCTCCGGCCGCCCGTCGAAGCGCTCGATGGTGTTCCAGGCGCTCATCGCGACCACGATCAGCAGCAGCGGCAGCGCCAGCCGCGCGACCGTGGCCGGGGACCGCAGACGCCTGCTGAACGCCCGGTGCCAGCCCAGCACCAGCGCCGGGGGCAGCCGCAGGCCCAGCGCGCCGCGGGCCGCACCCGACAGCCGTCCACCGGGCGCGGACGCCCGCCGCGGCACCGGCACCGGAGGGACCCGCCCCGCCCGCCACGCGGCGAGCCCGGTGGTCGCGCCGATGAAGAGCACCACCGCCACCGGCACCACGAGCAGCGCCAGCGTGTGGCCGGGGAGCCCGTGCCACACCCCGACCGCGTCCCCGAGCCGCCCCGGTATCCGGCTGCCCAGCCCTTGCACGACGGCGGCGGCGGCCAGCGCGCCCAGCAGCGCGTACGCGAGGTGCTGGAGCAGGAAGACCCGGACGACCTGGCCCGGGGTGAACCCGATCGCCTTCAGCACCGAGATGTCCCGCAGATGCCCGCGGATGCGGGTGCCGATCGCGCCGTGCACGGCCAGTCCGGCCGCGACCAGGGCGCCCAGGCCGAACAGCCCGAGCACCTGCCCGAGCAGCCGGTTGTCACCCTGCGCCTCGGCCCGGGCCTGCTTCCAGGTGGAGACCTCGCTGACCGCGCCCGCGCCCAGCACGGTCACGGCGCGCTGGACGGCGTAGTCGGTGTCCTCGGGGTCGACCAGGCGCAGCGCGACCACCTGGCCCCTCGGGTCGCGCACGGCGGACGGCTGCGCCCAGACCAGACCTGGCTGCTCACCGGGCCGGTAGCGCTTCTCGGCGCTGTCCGCCACGCCGAGGACGGTCAGCTTGCGGTCCGTGCCGGGCAGGGCAAGGGTGTCGCCGGGCGCGGCCAGCAGGGCGCGGGCGAGGCGGCTCTCCAGGACCACTCCGTCGGGGTCCGACGGGTCCAGCCAGTGGCCGGACGTCAGCAGGGGGCGCCCCACGGACGGCTCCTCGGGGGTGCCGCGCAGCTCGACGGCGGCTCGCGCGCCCCGGGAGGCCAGGGTGGCGGAGGAGGTGGGGTAGGGGCCGGTGACGGACTCGACGCCGTCGAGCTCGGTCAGCCTGCCGGTGTCGGCGGACGGCGCCGTGTGCAGCCACACGTGCGCGCCGTGCGCCTGGGTGAAGACCCGCTGCCACGGGTTGGTGGCGTACCCGAACAGGGCCGTGGCCAGCAGCAGCGAGACGACGATCCCGGCCGTGGCCAGCACCAGGAACAGCGCCTCGCCGCGGTGCGTGCGCAGATCGGAGTGCGCCCAGCGCAGGGTGGCTCGCATGGCCTCAGCCCCTCGGCCCGGGCGCGGGGCGGCGGTCGGACTCCGGCATCTCAGTCCCTGAGCTCCAGCACACCGGAGGCGCCGGCGCGACGGGGCGGGGCACCGCCGTCGAGCGCCGCGTCGTCGGCTATCCGGCCGTCGAAGAAGCTGATCACACGGTCGGCGGCGCTCGCGAGCCGCGCGTCGTGGGTGACCAGGACGATGGTCTGGCCGCGCTGGTGGAACCGGGTCAGCAACCGCATCACCTCACGCGTGCCCTTGCTGTCCAGACTGCCCGCGGGCTCGTCGGCCAGCAGCAGCGGCGGACGGTTCACCAGGGCCCGGGCGAGCGCGACGCGCTGCTGCTCACCGCCGGACAGCTCGCCCGGCAGGCTGCGCTCCTTGCCCTCCAGGCCCAGCTCGGCCAGCAGGTCCGCCCGCTCGGCGCGGGCCCGCTTCGGCGGGACACCGGCCAGCAGGGCGGGCAGCTCGACGTTGTCGGCGACGGACAGGTCGGAGACCAGGTTGAAGAACTGGAAGACGATGCCGATGCGCCTGCGGCGCTCGACCGCCCACCGGGCCTCGCGCCAGCCGTCCGCGCACTCCCCGTCCAGCCAGATGCTGCCGCTGTCCGGGCGCTGCAGACCGCCGAGCAGATGCAGCAGGGTCGACTTGCCGGCGCCGGACGGGCCGGTGACGGCGACGAACTCGCCGCGCCGGACACAGAGATCGACACCCCGCACGGCACGGGCCGGAGCGCCTTCGCCGTGATGCGTCTTGACCAGGCCCTCGGCGCGCAGCACAGGAGTGGGGTCGTCGCTCACTCCAGCTCCTCCAGCTCCTCCTGGCACCGTTCCAGCCAGTCGAGGTCCGCCTGGAGGTGCAGCATCGCACCCTCGATGAGCAGATGCGCGACGCGGTTGTCCCGGTTCTCGGCGGCGGCCAGCTTCGACAGGTGACGCATGGTGTTCAGGTACTGGCGCCGCTGTCGGTTGATGAGGGCGATCTGGTCGGCGAGGCCGGTCTGCGGGGCGAGGGCCAGTTTCATGAAGAACTCGTCCCGCACCCGAGGCTCGTCCTCGGTCTCCTCGAACCAGGCGTGCAGCGCCTCACGCCCGGCGTCGGTGAGGTGGTAGACCTTCTTGTTGGGCCGGCCCGCCTGCTCGACGTCCTCGCCCTCTATGAGTCCCGACTTCTCGAGACGGCCGAGGGTGACGTAGATCTGGCCGACGTTCGGCTGAGGGTACGCGGAGCCCAGCAGTAGCTCAAGGTCCTGCTTCAGCTCGTATCCGTGCGCCGGGCCGCGCGCCAGCAGGGCCAGGAGGGGCAGCCGCACTCGTGACTCTCCTCCCGATGCCAAGCCGATGTGCCGCAGGCCCTAGTATCGCGCATACCTAACGGGTATACATGGCCTCTGTCCCGGGCGACGACGCCCGGTGCCAGGTGTACAGGGAGGAACCTATGCGGTGGATCCACGCCGCCGGTAGGGGCCTTCTCGTCCTGGTCGTGATCCTGACCGGGTACGTCGCCTCCGGAGCCCGCGCCGACGACGGTCCCGGAGCGGGCCGCGGGCCGATGACCCTGGCCACCGCGGGCGACCTCACCGGGTATCTCGGCTCCGTCCTGGACGGCTGGAACCGCACGCACCCCGACGAGCGGGTCACCCTCGTCGAACTGCCCGACTCGGCCGACGAGACCCACGCGCAGATGACGACGGACCTGCGCGGCGGCGACCGCAGCCGCTTCGACATCCTC
This sequence comes from Streptomyces sp. NRRL WC-3605, assembly GCF_001509795.1. Classification (GTDB taxonomy): domain Bacteria; phylum Actinomycetota; class Actinomycetes; order Streptomycetales; family Streptomycetaceae; genus Streptomyces; species Streptomyces viridochromogenes. Next base: position 82,674 of record NZ_LLZN01000039.1, read on the forward strand.
AACATCGACGTCAGCTGGACCTCGGAGTTCGCCGCCCAGGGCTGGATCCGCCCCCTGGAGCGCGACCGCTTCCCGCTGGACACCTTCCTGAAGCCGGTCGTGGGCACGGCGACCTACGAAGGACGGCTGTACGCGGTCCCGTACGTCACCAACGCCGGCCTGCTCCTGTACCGCAAGGACATCCTCGCCAAGGAGGGCGTCGACCCGCCGCGTACCTGGGACGAGCTGGAACGGGCGGCGAAGGTGATCGCGCCGAAGTACGGACTGGACGGGTACGCGGGGCAGTTCCTGCCGTACGAGGGGCTCACCGTCAACGCCGCCGAGGCGGTCTACTCGGCGGGCGGATCCATCCTCGGCGACGAGGGCGAACGCGTCACCGTCGACTCGGCGGCCGCCCGCGACGGCATCGACTTCCTCGCCCGCGGGGTGCGCGAGGGCTGGATCCCGAAGCAGGCGCTCACGTACAAGGAGGAGGAGTCCAAGCAGGCCTTCCAGGACGGGCGCCTGCTGTTCCTCCGCAACTGGCCGTACGCCTACGCCGTCGCGTCGGCCGAGGGCTCACCGGTCGCCGGGAAGATAGGCGCCGTCCCGCTGCCCGGGCCCGACGGACCCGGCACGAGCGTGCTCGGCGGCTCCAACCTCGCCGTCAGCACCCACGCCCGGCACCCGGACTCGGCCGCCCGGCTGCTCGCGTACCTGACCAGCGAGCACGTCCAGCGGCAGGTGCTCACCCGCGGCGCCCTTCCGCCGGTGCGGGCCGACCTGTACGAGGACCCGGACCTGGTGCGCAGGTTCCCGTATCTGCCGACGCTGCGCGAGAGCGTGCGGACGGCCGCTCCCCGCCCCAAGAGCCCGCGGTACGGCCAGGTGAGCCTCGTGGTGCAGGCGGTCGTGCGGGACGCCATGGCCGGGCACGACACGTCCGAGGCCGCGGTGCGACGGCTGGCGCGCGAGCTCGACGCCATCGCACGCTGAGCCCTCACGCCCTCCCGGCCTACTTACTTGTTAGGTAACGGCGGAGTCTCATCCTCTCGAATCCCGTATGGGTATGCCCGGATTTGCCGGGTCAACTGTTCGGTAGCTTGCGCCATTTCATTGACACCCCTCTGAAACAGCTACCTAACATGCATACATGCTGAGTAAGTACCACTGGTGGCGCGACGCGGTGATCTACCAGGTCTACGTCCGCAGCTTCCTCGACAGCACCGGCGACGGTGTCGGCGACCTCGCCGGGGTCCGCGCGGGGCTGCCGTACCTCAAGAAGCTCGGGGTCGACGGGATCTGGCTGAGCCCCTTCTACCCCTCGCCGCAGCACGACCACGGCTACGACGTCGCCGACTACTGCGACGTCGACCCGCTCTTCGGCGACCTCGCCGAGTTCGACCTGCTGGTCACGGCGGCCCGGCGGCTCGGCGTCAAGGTGCTGCTCGACATCGTCCCCAACCACTGCTCCAGCGAGCACCCGTGGTTCCAGGAGGCGCTGAGCGCCGGCCCCGGCAGCGCGGCCCGCGCCCGCTTCCACTTCGCCGACGGCCGCGGCGCCGACGGCAGCGAGCCGCCCAACAACTGGCACGCCATGTTCGGCGGCCCGGCGTGGAGCCGGGTGACCGAGGCGGACGGGCGGCCCGGCCAGTGGTACCTGCACATGTTCACCCCCGAGCAGCCCGACTGGAACTGGCGCGACCCCCAGGTCGGCGCCGAGTTCGACCGGGTCCTGCGGTTCTGGCTCGACCGGGGCGTCGACGGCTTCCGCATCGACGTCGCCGCCGGCCTCTTCAAGCACCCGGAGCTGCCCGACTCCGACGACCCGGAGGCCGACGCCCGCACCCGCGACTCGGTGAACCCGCTCGCCTGGAACCAGCCCGAGGTGCACGCGGTGTGGCGCTCCTGGCGCTCCATATGCGAGGAGTACACCGCCCGGGACGGCCGCGAACGGCTCCTCGTCGGCGAGGTGTCCGTGCCGACCGCCCGCGAACACGCCCTGTACGTCCGCTCCGACGAACTCCACCAGGCGTTCTTCTTCGACCTGCTCAGCGCCCCCTGGGACGCCGACGCCTTCCGCAAGGTCGTCTCCGAGGCCATGCAGGACATCGCGGGCACCGGCTCGACGGTCACCTGGGTGCTCAACAATCACGACCAGGTCCGCACCGTCACCCGTTACGGCGAACCCGCGCCCGAGGGCAGCGGCCTCGGCGCCGCCCGTGCCCGCGCCGCCGCGCTGCTGATGCTGGCGCTGCCCGGTGCCGCGTACATCTACCAGGGAGAGGAACTCGGCCTGCCCGAGGTCGTGGACCTGCCCGACGACGTCCTCACCGACCCCATCTTCCGCCGCACCGGGAGCCGTGCCCGCATCCGCGACGGCTGCCGGGTTCCGCTGCCCTGGTCGGGGCAGGCGTCACCGTTCGGCTTCACCTCCGGCGTGGAGAGCGCCAAGCCCTGGCTGCCCCAGCCCGAGTACTTCGCCGAGTACGCCACCGACCGGGCGCTGGCCGACACCCGCTCCTTCTGGCACCTGTACCGCGACGGCCTCCAACTGCGCGCTGCACTGCCCCAGTTGGGCGAGGGCACGCTGCGCTGGCTGGACAGCCCGCCCGGCGTCCTGGCCTTCGCCCGCGGCGACGGCCTGGTCTGCGCCGTCAACTTCGGCACGGCACCCAGCTCCGCGCCGGTCTCCGGCACCCCGCTGCTGTCGAGCGGCCCCTGCCCGGCCGGCGTGCTGCCCGGCTCCACGGCCGCCTGGTGGATGAGCGACGGGACCGAGTCCCCCGCTCCCTGAACCCCCCCGCACCTCCCGAATCTCCGGAACCTCCGGCCGTTCTTCCCATTCCCCGAAGGGACATCGATGATGATGCGACGCCGTACCACCCTGCTCACTGGCTGTACCGCCCTCGTCCTCGCGCTCGGCGCGACCGCCTGCGGCGGCGACCCCGTCTCGGCCGGCGGCGGCGACAAGGCACTCGACGGACAGACGGTCACCGTGGCCGGTGTCTGGACCGGCACCGAGCAGAAGAACTTCCAGAAGGTGCTGGACGCCTTCACCGAGAAGACCGGCGCCAAGACGACGTTCGTCTCCACCGGCGACAACGTCTCCACCGTCGTCGGCAGCAAGATCGAGGGCGGCAACGCCCCCGACGTCGTGATGGTCCCGCAGGTCGGCGTCCTCAAGCAGTTCGCGCAGAAGGGCTGGCTCAAGCCGCTGTCGGCCACCGCCCAGAAGTCCGTGGACGCCAACTTCGCGCCCGTCTGGAAGAACTACGGCAGCGTCGACGACACCCTCTACGGCCTCTATTTCAAGGCCGCGCACAAGTCGACCGTCTGGTACAGCCCCGACGCCCTCACCCAGGCGGGCGTCGAGCCGCCGAAGTCGTACGACGACCTGCTCAAGGCCGGGCGGACCGTCTCCGACTCCGGGCTCGCCGCCTTCTCCGTCGCCGGTCAGGACGGCTGGACCCTGACCGACTGGTTCGAGAACGTCTACCTCTCCCAGGCCGGCCCCGAGAAGTACGACGCGCTCGCCACGCACCAGCTGAAGTGGACCGACGCCTCGGTGGTGAAGGCGCTGACCACCCTCGGTGAGCTGTTCAAGGACAAGCAGCTGATCGCGGGCGGCCAGAAGGGCGCCCTGAACACCGACTTCCCGGGCTCGGTGGAGAAGGTGTTCGGACCGAAGCCCGAGGCCGGCATGGTCTACGAGGGCGACTTCGTCGCGGGCGTCGCCAAGGACCAGTTCGGCAGGAAGATCGGCGAGGACGCGAACTTCTTCCCGTTCCCGGCGGTCGGCGCCGGCAAGCCGCCCGTCGTCAGCGGCGGCGACGCGGCCGTCGTGCTGAAGGACGGCAAGAGCCAGAAGGCCGGCATGGCCCTCCTGGAGTACCTGGCCACCCCCGAGGCCGCGGCCGTGTGGGCCGAGGCAGGCGGTTTCCTGTCGCCGAACAAGAACGTCGACCTCGCCTCGTACGGCGACGACGTCACCCGCGAGACCGCCAAGTCCCTGGTCGCCGCCGGTGACTCGGTCCGCTTCGACATGTCCGACCAGGCCCCCGCGGCCTTCGGCGGCACCAAGGGCGCCGGCGAGTGGAAGCTCCTGCAGGACTTCCTGCGCGACCCGTCCGACCCGAAGGGGACCGCGGCGAAGCTGGAGGCCGCGGCCGCCAAGGCGTACGAGGGCCAGGGCTGACCCCATGACCGCGACCCTCGTCAACGAGGCGGGGCCCAGGCCGCCCGCCGCGAGCCCCGGCGCGTCCCGTGCCCGGCGCTCGCGGCGGCGCGCCCGCGTCATCGCCCTGCTCTTCGTCCTGCCCGCGCTGCTCCTGCTGGGCGCCCTGGTCGTCTACCCGGTGCTGTTCTCCGTCGGCCGGAGCTTCTTCGACGCCTCCGGCACCCGGTTCGTCGGCGGCGACAACTACACCGAGATGTTCCGGGACCCGGCCACCCTCAAGGCCATCCGCAACACCACGATCTGGGTCGTGGTGGCCCCGGCCCTGCTCACCGGACTCGGCCTCATCCTGGCCGTCCTCGTGGAGAAGGTCCGCTGGGCGACCGCGTTCAAGCTGCTGCTGTTCATGCCGATGGCCGTGTCCTTCCTGGCCGCCGGCATCATCTTCCGGCTCGCCTACGACGAGGACCCGGACAAGGGCGTGCTCAACGCCGCCGCGGTGTCCGTGCACGACATGTTCCAGGACACGTCGGCCTACCCCACGGCCCGCGCCCGTGACGGGCAGGGCGGCCTGACGAAGGCGTCCGACGGCGCCTACCGCACGACCGGCACGGTCTCGCCCGGCCAGAGCGTCGCGCTGGGCCTGGTCGGCGTCCTGCCCGCCGACCTGCCCGACGGCACCGAACCCGCGTACGAGGCCGCCCGGCGCACGGCGGGTGCCGACGAGCTGAGCGGCGTCGTCTACCTGGACTTCACGCCCGGCGGGGGCGGGAAGCAGGGCGTCGTCGACCGGCGTGAGAACGGCCTGCCCGGGATGAAGGTCGAGGCGGTGCGCGCGGGGGAGAGCGTCGCCACCACGACCACGGCGTCCGACGGCTCCTTCCGCTTCGACGGCCTGGACGACGGCGCGTACACGGTGCGCCTGCCCGCGTCGAACTTCGCCGCCCCCTACGAGGGCATCTCCTGGCTCGGACCCACGCTCGTCACCCCGGCGATCATCGGCGCGTACCTGTGGATCTGGACCGGGTTCGCGATGGTCCTGATCGGGGCGGGCCTGTCCGCCCTGCCCCGGGACTCGCTGGAGGCGGCCCGGATGGACGGCGCCAACGAGTGGCAGATCTTCCGCCGGATCACCGTGCCGCTGCTCGCGCCGGTCCTCACCGTCGTCTTCATCACCCTCGTCATCAACGTGATGAAGGTATTCGACCTCGTCTACATCATCGCGCCCGGCCCGGTGCAGGAGGACGCGACCGTGCTCGCGACGCAGATGTGGCTGGTGTCGTTCGGCGGCGGCAACAACCAGGGCCTGGGCAGCGCCCTCGGCGTCCTGCTCCTGCTGCTGGTCATCCCCGCCATGGTCTTCAACGTCCGCCGCTTCAAGAGGAGTCAGCGATGAACGCGGTCAGGCGCGGCCTGGGCAACTCGCTCGTGCAGGCCTTCCTCGTGGTGATCGGCCTGGTCTGGCTGACCCCGCTGGCCGGACTGTTCCTGTCGTCGATGCGGTCCGCCGAGGACACCGCGAAGGGCGGCTGGTGGACGGTCTTCACCAGCCCCGGGCAGCTGTCCTTCGACAACTACTCGGCCCTGCTGGGCAACTCCGGGATCACGCAGGCCTTCTGGAACACGGTGCTGATCTCGGTGCCGACGACCGTCCTGGTGGTGGTGCTCGCCGCCCTTGCCGGGTACGCCTTCGCCTGGCTGGACTTCCCGGGCCGTGAGGCGGTCTTCCTGCTGGTGGTGGCCCTGCTGGTGGTGCCGGTGCAGATCGGTCTGCTCCCGGTCGCCAAACTCTTCGGCCAGCTCGGCCTGTTCGGCACGATCCCGGGCGTCGTCCTGTTCCACGTCGCCTACGGCCTGCCGTTCGCGGTGTTCCTGCTGCGGAACTACTTCGCGGAGATGCCCAAGGAGATGCTGGAGGCCGCCCGGATGGACGGCGGCACCGAGTGGCGGATCTTCACCCGCCTGGTCCTGCCGGTCGGCCGCCCGGCGATCGCCTCCCTGGCGATCTTCCAGTTCCTGTGGGTCTGGAACGACATGCTGGTGGCGCTGCTCTTCGCCGACAGCTCCTCCCAGCCGCTGACCGTGGAACTCCAGTCCCAGATCCGTCAGTTCGGCAGCAACATCGACGTCCTCGCGCCGGGCGCGTTCCTGTCCCTGGTGGTGCCGGTGGTCGTGTTCTTCGCGTTCCAGCGGCACTTCGTGCAGGGCGTGATGGCGGGCTCGGTCAAGTAGCCCTCCCGCCGGGCGAGTTCGGGCCCCGCCTCGTGAAAGGTGGGGGCCCGACTGCCGTTCACGTGCCGGTCAGGGAATGGCCGGCGGATACAGCGACCGCGGCAGCTGGGACGCCGCCGCCGCGTCCAGCAGCCACAGGGTGCGGGAGCGGCCCCGCGCGCCCGCCGCCGGCGCCTGGATCTCGCCCGCGCCGGACAGGGCGATCGCCGCGGCCTCCGCCTTGTCCTCGCCGGCTGCCAGCAGCCACACCTCGCGCGCCGCGCGGATCGCGGGGAGCGTGAGGGTGACACGGGTCGGCGGGGGCTTGGGGGCGCCGTGGACCCCGACGACCGTGCGCTCGGTCTCCCGTACCGCGGGCAGTTCCGGGAACAGGGAGGCGACGTGCGTGTCGGGACCCACGCCCAGCATCAGGACGTCGAACGACGGCACCGAGCCGTGGTTCTCGGGGCCCGCGGCCCGCGCCAGCTCCTCCGCGTAGGCGGCGGCCGCCGCCTCCACGTCCGCGCCGAACGGGCCGTCCGAGGCGGGCATGGCGTGCACCCGCTTCGGGTCCAGCGGCACCGCGTCCAGCAGGACCTCGCGGGCCTGCGTGACGTTGCGCTCCGGATCGCCCTCGGGCAGGAACCGCTCGTCGCCCCACCACAGGTCGAGGCGGCCCCAGTCGACGGCGCCCCGGGCCGGAGCCGCCGCCAGCGCGGCCAGCAGGCCGTTGCCGTTGCGGCCGCCGGTGAGGACCACGGACGCCGAGCCCCGGGAGGCCTGCGCGTCCACGATCTTCGTGATCAGCCGGGCCGCCGCGGCCTGGGCCATCAGCTCCTTGTCGTGGTGCACGACGAGCTGCGGGGTGGTGTGCGTGCTCACTTGGCCGCCGCCTTCTTCACCGGTTCCCCCGTCGTCGCTTCCTTCGCCGGGGCCTTGGCGGCGTCTTCGACAGGAGTCGCGGCCGCTTCTCCTTTGGCCGGCCCGTCCTCCGCCGCCTTCCCGGTCCCGTTCCCGGCGGGCCGGGTGACCGCTGAGGCGTGCAGCTTCTCCACGCCGAAGCGCAGCGCCGACGCGTAGGTGTCGTCCGGGTCGAGCCGGCGCAGCTCCTCCGCGATCAGCTCGGAGGTCTCCCGGCGCTTCAGCGCCACCGCTCGGTCCGGCTGCCCCTGGATGGACAGGGTCGCCAGTGAGCCGTCGGCCCGGTCGAGGACGATCGGGCCGCAGTCGGTGTCCAGCCGCACCGCCGTCAGGCCGGGACCCGACGACAACGACCGCTGCACGGGCACGTCCAGCCGGTCCGCGAGCCACATCGCCAGCAGCTCACAGCTCGGGTTGAACTCCTCGCCCTCCACCTCGACGGCCTTCACCTCGCAGACCACCTGGTCCAGGGCCGCCGCCAGCATCGAGCGCCACGGCGTGATCCGGGTCCAGGACAGGTCGGTGTCGCCCGGTGTGTACGTCCCCGCGCGCGCCGACAGATCCCGCACCGGCTGCTCCGAGGCGTAGGTGTCGGTCACCCGGCGCTGGGCGAGCGCGCCCAGCGGGTCGTTCGCCGGGTCGATGGGCGCGTTCACCGGCCACCAGACCACCACCGGGGCGTCCGGCAGCAGCAGGGGCAGGACGACGGACTGGGCGTGCTCGGACACCTCGCCGTACAGGCGAAGCACCACCGTCTCGCCGGTCCCGGCGTCGGCGCCCACCCGCACCTCGGCGTCCAGCCGGGACTGCGTGCGGTCCCGGGGCGAGCGCGAGACACGCTTGATCACCAGCAGCGTGCGCGAGGGGTGCTCGCGCGAGGCGTCGCCGGCGGCCTTCAGGGCGTCGTAGGCGTTCTCCTCGTCCGTGACGATGACCAGCGTCAGCACCATGCCGACGGCCGGCGTGCCGATGGCCCGCCGCGCCTTCACCAGCGCCTTGTTGATCTTGCTGGCCGTGGTGTCCGTGAGGTCTATCTTCATGGCCGGCGCCAGCTCCGTCCCTCTCGTGCGAGCATTTCGTCCGCCTCGACGGGCCCCCAGGTGCCCGCCGAATACTGGGCGGGCCTGCCGTGCCTGTCCCAGTACTCCTCGATCGGGTCGAGGATCTTCCAGGACAGCTCGACCTCCTCCGTGCGCGGGAAGAGGTTCGAGTCGCCGAGCAGGACGTCGAGGATCAGCCGCTCGTACGCCTCGGGGGAGGACTCGGTGAAGGACTCGCCGTACGCGAAGTCCATCGAGACGTCCCGGATCTCCATGGAGGTGCCGGGCACCTTGGAGCCGAAGCGGACGGTGACGCCCTCGTCGGGCTGGACGCGGATGACGATCGCGTTCTGGCCCAGCTCCTCGGTCGCCGTCGTGTCGAAGGGGGAGTGCGGGGCGCGCTGGAAGACGACCGCGATCTCCGTGACGCGCCGGCCGAGCCGCTTGCCGGTGCGCAGGTAGAAGGGGACGCCCGCCCAGCGGCGGTTGTCGACCGACAGCTTGACCGCGGCGTACGTGTCGGTCTTCGACTTGGGGTCGATGCCCTCCTCCTGGAGGTAGCCGACCGCCTTCTCGCCGCCCTGCCAGCCCTCCGCGTACTGCGCGAACACCGTGTCGCGGCCCAGGTCCTTCGGCAGCCGGACGGCGCCGAGCACCTTGGTCTTCTCGGCGGCGAGCGCGTCCGCGTCGAAGGAGGCGGGCTCCTCCATGGCGGTGAGCGCCATCAGCTGCAGCAGGTGGTTCTGGATGACGTCGCGAGCGGCGCCGATGCCGTCGTAGTAGCCGGCCCGGCCGCCGATGCCGATGTCCTCGGCCATGGTGATCTGCACGTGGTCCACGAAGGACCGGTTCCAGATCGGCTCGAACATCGTGTTGGCGAAGCGGAGCGCCAGGATGTTCTGGACGGTCTCCTTGCCCAGGTAGTGGTCGATGCGGAAGACCTGGTCCGGGGCGAACACCTCGTGCACGACCTTGTTGAGCTCCTCGGCGGAGGTCAGGTCGTGTCCGAACGGCTTCTCGATGACCGCGCGGCGCCAGGAGCCGCCCGTCTGGTCGGCGAGCCCGTGCTTCTTCAGCTGCTGGATGACCACCGGGAAGGAGCGGGGCGGCACCGACAGGTAGAAGGCGAAGTTGCCGCCCGTGCCCTGGGCCTTGTCCAGCTCCTCGATGGTGCCGCGCAGCCGTTCGAAGGCGTCGTCGTCGTCGAAGGTGCCCTGGACGAAGCGCATGCCCTGGATGAGCTGCTGCCAGACCTCCTCGCGGAAGGGGGTGCGCGCATGGGCCTTGACCGCGTCGTGGACCTCCTGGGCGAAGTCCTCGTTCGCCCACTCGCGGCGGGCGAAGCCGACGAGCGAGAAGCCCGGCGGCAGCAGTCCACGGTTCGCGAGGTCGTACACAGCGGGCATCAGCTTTTTACGTGACAAATCGCCCGTAACGCCGAAGATCACCAGGCCCGACGGCCCCGCGATACGCGGGAGCCGTCGGTCGGCGGCGTCACGAAGCGGGTTCGCTTCAGTGACGTTGAAGGGTGGCAAGGGATCAGCCCTCCGAGGGGGCGAGGCGCTCCAGCTCCGCCTCGGTCGACTTGAGCAGGTCGTTCCAGGACGCCTCGAACTTCTCGACGCCCTCGTCCTCCAGCAGCTGCACGACCTCGTCGTACGAGATGCCGAGCCGCTCGACCGCGTCGAGGTCGGCACGGGCCTGCTCGTACGTGCCGGAGACCGTGTCGCCGGTGATCTGGCCCTTCTCCTCCACCGCGTGCAGGGTGGCCTCGGGCATGGTGTTCACCGTGTTCGGCGCCACCAGGTCGTCGACGTAGAGGGTCGGCTTGTAGGCCTTGTCCTTCACACCGGTCGACGCCCACAGCGGACGCTGCTTGCGGGCGCCCGCCTTCTCCAGCGCGCTCCAGCGGTCGGAGGAGAAGACCTCCTCGTACGCCTGGTAGGCGAGCCGGGCGTTGGCGATGGCGGCCTTGCCGCGCAGGGCCTTGGCCTCGTCGGTGCCGAGCGCGTCGATGCGCTTGTCGACCTCGCTGTCCACGCGGGACACGAAGAACGACGCCACCGAACGGATCTGCGACAGGTCCAGGCCCTTGGCCTTCGCCTTCTCCAGACCCGCGAGGTAGGCGTCCATGACCTCGCGGTAGCGCTCCAGCGAGAAGATCAGCGTGACGTTGACGCTGATGCCGAGGCCGATGACCTCGGTGATCGCCGGGATGCCGGCCCGGGTGGCCGGGATCTTGATGAGCGTGTTCGGGCGGTCCACCAGCCAGGCCAGCTGCTTGGCCTCGGCGACGGTCGCGTGCGTGTTGTGCGCGAGCCGCGGGTCGACCTCGATGGAGACCCGGCCGTCCTGGCCGTCCGTGGCGTCGAAGACCGGGCGCAGGATGTCGGCGGCGTCCCGGACGTCCGCCGTGGTGATCATGCGGATCGCCTCTTCGACCGTCACCTTGCGGGCGGCGAGGTCGGCGAGCTGCTGGTCGTAGCCGTGGCCCTCGCTGATGGCCTTCTGGAAGATCGTCGGGTTGGTGGTGACACCGACGACGTGCTGCTGGTCGATCAGCTCGGCGAGGTTGCCGGACGTGATGCGCTGGCGCGACAGGTCGTCCAGCCAGATCGCGACGCCTTCCTCGGAGAGGCGCTTCAGTGCGTCTGTCATGGAAAATCAAACTCCTACGTCTCGTATGTGAGCGTCAGCGCTGGACCGCGGCGAGGGATTCCCGCGCGACCGCCGCCACGTTCTCGGCGGTGAAGCCGTACTCCTGGAAGAGGACCTTGGCGTCGGCCGAAGCACCGAAGTGCTCCAGGGAGACGATGCGTCCCGCGTCCCCGACGTACTTGTGCCAGGTGAGCCCCACCCCCGCCTCGACCGCGACGCGCGCCTTCACGGACGGCGGCAGGACGCTGTCCCGGTACCCCTGGTCCTGCTCCTCGAACCACTCCACGGACGGCATGGAGACCACGCGCGTGGGCACCCCGTCGGCCTGGAGTCGCTCGCGCGCCTCGACCGCCACATGCACCTCGGAGCCGGTGGCGATCAGGACGACCTCGGGCTCCGCGCTCTGCCCGGAGGGCCCTTCGGCCTCGAACATCACGTAGCCGCCGCGCGCGGTGTCCTCGTTGGCCTCGTACGTCGGCACACCCTGCCGGGTCAGCGCCAGCCCGTGCGGGGCGCCCTTGCCGTACTCCTTCGTCCAGCGCCGCAGGATCTCGCGCCAGGCGATCGCCGTCTCGTTGGCGTCGGCCGGGCGGACCACGTTCAGGCCGGGGATGGCACGCAGCGACGCGAGGTGCTCGACCGGCTGGTGCGTCGGGCCGTCCTCGCCGAGACCGATGGAGTCGTGCGTCCACACGTACGTCACCGGCAGGTGCATGAGGGCCGACAGCCGCACCGCGTTGCGCATGTAGTCGGAGAACACCAGGAAGGTGCCGCCGTAGATGCGGGTGTTGCCGTGCAGCGCGATGCCGTTCATCTCCGCGGCCATGGAGTGCTCGCGGATGCCGAAGTGGATCGTGCGGCCGTACGGGCTGGCCTCCGGGAGCGGGTTGCCCTCGGGCAGGAACGACGACGTCTTGTCGATCGTCGTGTTGTTCGAGCCCGCCAGGTCGGCCGAGCCGCCCCACAGCTCCGGGATGACCGCGCCGAGTGCCTGGAGCACCTTGCCGGACGCGGCACGCGTCGCGAGGCCCTTGCCGGGCTCGAAGACCGGGATCTTCTCCTCCCAGCCGGTGGGCAGCGCGCCCTTGGCGACGCGGTCGTACTCGGCGGCGCGCTCGGGGTTGTTGTCCCGCCACTGCTGGAAGGACTTCTCCCACACGGCACGGGCCGCCTGCCCGCGCTCCAGGGCGCCCCGGGTGTGCGCGAGGACCTCGTCGGAGACCTCGAAGGTCTTCTCCGGGTCGAAGCCGAGGACCCGCTTGGTGGCCGCGACCTCGTCGTCGCCGAGCGCCGAGCCGTGCGCCGCCTCGGTGTTCTGCGCGTTGGGGGCCGGCCAGGCGATGATCGAGCGCATCGCGATGAAGGACGGGCGGTCGGTGACCTTCTTCGCCTCCTCGATCGCGTCGTAGATCGCGTTCGGGTCCAGGTCGCCGTCCGGCTTCGGGGCCACGCGCTGCACGTGCCAGCCGTACGCCTCGTAGCGCCTGACCGTGTCCTCGGAGACGGCCGTCTCGGTGTCGCCCTCGATCGAGATGTGGTTGTCGTCCCACAGCAGGATCAGGTTGCCGAGCTTCTGGTGAGCGGCCAGCGAGGACGCCTCCGCGGAGATGCCCTCCTGGAGGCAGCCGTCACCGGCGATGCAGAAGATGAAGTGGTCGAACGGAGAGGTGCCCGCGGCGGCCTCCGGGTCGAACAGACCGCGCTCGTAGCGGGCGGCCATGGCCATGCCGACGGCGTTGGCGACACCCTGGCCCAGCGGACCGGTCGTCGTCTCCACACCCGTGGTGTGGCCGTACTCCGGGTGGCCGGGGGTCTTCGAACCCCACGTCCGGAACGCCTTGAGGTCGTCCAGCTCCAGGCCGAAACCGGCCAGGTAGAGCTGGGTGTAGAGGGTCAGGGACGAGTGGCCGGCGGACAGCACGAAGCGGTCCCGCCCGACCCAGTCGGCGTCCGCCGGGTCGTGCCGCATCACCTTCTGGAAGAGGGTGTAGGCGGCGGGCGCCAGGCTCATCGCCGTACCAGGATGGCCGTTACCGACCTTCTGTACGGCATCTGCGGCCAGGACGCGGGCGGTGTCCACCGCCCGCTGGTCCAGCTCGGTCCACTCGAGGTCTGTGGTGGTCGGCTTGGTGCTCACCCTGGGTCAGGGCTCCTCTCCACATGTCGGTTGCCGGCGTCACGGGCACGCGCCCACCGGCTGCCGGCGTACTCGGCGTCGGCCGGCCGTTGTCGAGCCTACCCCCGGAAGTACGTGCGTCTTTTCGACTCATCCCAGACTGCCGGGACTCTTCGGGATGTGCCTGTCGGCCGCATCGTTCCGGGGCTCGGCACATGAATACGCGGCCGCTCATCCGGGTGCTCAATCGAGCCGCCACGCGCCCTTCGGACCACACCTCCAACACGACCGGACCCCCGCGATGGTCCGGGTCTGGGCAACGTCTAGAGTGGCGTGGTACGCGCGAGCCTTTACCGCCACTTCACACGGTCGGGCTTGCTGGGATGTCTCTGTCAGGGGTGTGCGTGACGGCCGTTGAATCCCGTCCAGCGGGGATTGTCGGGACGAGCCAGAGCCCGAGCCGACGGCCGATCGGGGCCCGGGTCGCGGCTTTCGTGGCGCTGACCAAGCCGCGGATCATCGAGCTGCTGCTCATCACCACCGTTCCGGTGATGTTCCTGGCCGAGCGCGGCGTGCCCGACCTCGGTCTGGTGCTCCTCACCTGTGTGGGCGGTTACCTCAGCGCGGGCGGCGCAAACGCGCTCAACATGTACATCGACCGCGACATCGACGCCCTGATGGACCGCACCTCCCAGCGTCCCCTGGTCACCGGGATGGTCAGCCCGCGCGAGTGCCTCGCCTTCGGCATCACCCTGGCGATCGTCTCGACGCTGCTGTTCGGCCTCACCGTCAACTGGCTGTCGGCCTGGCTGTCACTCGGGGCGCTGCTCTTCTACGTCGTCGTCTACACGATGCTGCTCAAGCGCCGTACCTCGCAGAACATCGTGTGGGGCGGCATCGCGGGCTGCATGCCGGTGCTGATCGGCTGGTCCGCGGTCACGAACTCGCTGTCCTGGGCCCCGCTGATCCTCTTCATGGTCATCTTCTTCTGGACGCCGCCGCACTACTGGCCGCTGTCCATGAAGGTGAAGGAGGACTACGCGCGCGTGGGCGTGCCGATGCTCCCCGTCATGGCTTCCAACAAGGTCGTCGCCAGGCAGATCGTCCTCTACAGCTGGGTGATGGTCGCGGTCTCGCTGCTGCTGACGCCGCTCGGCTACACGGGCTGGTTCTACACGGTGGTCGCGCTCGCCGCGGGCGGCTGGTGGCTGTGGGAGGCGCACGCGCTGCAGAACCGCGCGAAGGCCGAGGTGACGGGCGCGAAGCTGAAGGAGATGCGCCTGTTCCACTGGTCGATCACCTATGTCTCGCTGCTCTTCGTGGCCGTCGCCTTGGACCCCTTCCTGCGCTGATCGCGCTGATCGCGCTGAGGTGCAGTTCACGCACCCCTCCCGTCGCCAAGCGATCTACTGGTCGGTAGCATCCTGGCCATGGCAGACGACACGCAGCAGGCCGACGACCGCAAGGTCACCCGCCTCGCCCACCGGATCAACGCCTTCGCCACGTCACACGGCGGTGCCGAGGCCCAGATCGCGTACCTCGGCGAGCGCGGCGCCCGCATCGTCCTCGTGGGCGAGGACGGCGGCTGGGGCGACCTGGTGGCCCCCACCTTCGAGACCGCCGAGAAGGCCGTCGAGAAGGCCGGGATCACCCGGCACGAGTCCTTCGACGGCGAGTTCGCCGCGAAGGTGTCCACGGGCCCCTACGAGTGGAAGCGGATGGCCGGCATCCAGATCGGCGGCTGAGGAGCCCGCCCTCTCCACCCCAACACCTCGGCACCGGTTCACCCGTTAGGACGTGTAGAGCACGCCAGCGTCCACCCACGGGGAGCCCGGATGATCGACACGCCGTCTCTCGTGGACCAGTACTGCCACGGCGTACTGAGAGCGGAACTGGGCCTCGGCACCTTCGAGGCCCAGCTGGCCCGCACCGAAGGCCCGCCGGCCCCCGGCACCACGCTCTTCGACACCCAGACCGGCTTCGCCGTACGGCGCTGGTGCCCACCGCTCCTCGGCCTCGAGCCGCACTGCCCGCCCGCCCGCTATCTGGCCCGGCGCCGTGAGCTCGGCGTCTGGGAGGCCGGGCGGCGGCTGCTGCGGGGCAGCGGCATCACGACCTACCTGGTCGACACCGGCCTGCCCGGCGACCTGACCGGCCCCCCGGAGATGGCCTCCGCCGCCTCCGCCGAGGCCCGCGAGATCGTCCGCCTCGAACTCCTCGCCGAACAGGTCGCCGACACCTCCGGCACCGTCGAGTCCTTCCTCGCCAACCTCGCCGAGTCCGTGCACGGCGCCGCCGCGCACGCCGTCGCCTTCACCTCGGTCGCCGGCGTACGGCACGGCCTCGCGCTGGCGCCCGAGCCGCCGGGACCGGGGGAGGTGCGGGGCGCGGCCGGGCGCTGGCTCGCGGCCCGCGACGTCGGAGGCGAGCTGACGGACCCGGTCCTCCTGCGGCACCTGCTGTGGATCGCGGTGGCCTCCGGGCTGCCGCTCCAGCTGCACGCCGGGCTGGGCCAGCCGGGCCTGCGCATCGACCGCACCGACCCGGTCCTCCTCACGGACTTCGTCCGCGCCACCGCGGGCCTCGGCACGGACCTGGTCCTGCTGCACGGCTACCCCTACCACCGGCACGCGGCCCATCTCGCCGGCGTCTTCCCTCACGTCTACGCCGACTCCGGCGCCGCCCTCGTGCGCACCGGCGCCCGCGCGGCCACGATCCTCGCCGAGATCCTGGAGCTGGCCCCCTTCGGCAAGATCCTCTTCTCCAGCGGCGCCCAGGGCCTGCCCGAACTGCACGTCGTCGGCGCACAGCTGTTCCGCGAGTCCCTCGCCCGGGTGCTCGGAACCTGGGTCGCCGAAGGCGCCTGGTCACCGGCCGACGCCCAGCGGGTCGCGGAGATGGTGTCGTCGGGGAACGCCCGCCGGGTCTACGGACTGGAGTGAGCGGACCCGGGGTGTACGCCCCGTGCGTCCGAGGCCAGACTGACGGGATGCCGACCGACGGGACACCGACCGACGCCCTGCTCGACCGTTTCCTCACCGCCCTGGGACCGCTGAGGCCCGTCGCCGTCTGGGCGCACGGCTCGCTCGCCGGCGGCGACTACCAGGAGGGCCGCAGCGACCTGGACCTGATCGCCGTCCTGGACGGCCCGCTCACCGCGCGCACGATCTGGCGCCTGGCCACGCTGCACGCCCGGCTGCGGACCGCGCCCCTCGCCCCGCTGCTGCACTGCTCCTACCTCACGCCGGACACCCTGGAGGAGCCCGCCCGGCGCGATCTCACCTGGGCGCACGAGGAACTGTTCCGGCGGCCGGTCACCCCCGTGACCCGGCGGGAGCTGCACACCTTCGGGCGCGTGCTGCACGGCGAGGCACCCACCGCCCTGCTGCCGCCGGTGCCGGACCGCGAGCTGGCCGCGTTCGTCGTGCGCGACCAGCGGGACTTCTGGCGGCCCGCCGTGGCCGACGCCCGGCTGTGGACCCGGGACGTCTGGGTGGACCTGGGGCTGATCACCTTCGCGCGGGCGAGCGTCACCGCGCGCGAGGGACGGCTCATCTCCAAACGGGAGGCGCTGGAGCTGCTGCCCGGGCTGGGAGCGCCCGCCGAGGTCGTCGACGACGTCCACGGCCGCCGCTACGGCCGGACGAAGCCGCGGTCCGGCGCCAGGGCGGCGCGGCGGGCCCGGCTGACGCGTGCCTACCTGGGGCCGGCGATCGACGCGCTGGTGGCGTCGAGCGGCTGAGCGGGCAGATCCGGCACCGACGCCTCCGGCCGCTCGCGCAGCGCGAGGAGCACGCGCACCACCGCGATCCACACCAGGGTCGAGCCCAGCATGTGCAGGCCGACCAGCAGCTCCGGGAGGTCCGTGAAGTACTGGACGTAGCCGACGACACCCTGCGCCAGCAGCACGAGGAACAGGTCGCGGGTGCGGTCCAGCGGCCCCTTCGGGGCGTCGACCGCCTTGAGCACGAACCAGAGCGCGAAGGTCAGCGTCACGACGATCCAGGCCAGCACCGCGTGCAGCTTCGTCACGGTCTCCCAGTCGACCGGCATCCGCTCGACCTCGCTGGAGTCACCCGCGTGCGGTCCCGCGCCGGTGACCACCGTGCCCACCAGGATCAGCAGCACCGAGGCCGCGACCAGGAACCACACCAGCTGCTGGACGGCCTTGCCGACCAGCGGGCGCGGCGCCGCGTCCCCCTCACGGGTGCGCTGCCACATCACCACGGCGACCGCGATGAGCGCGGACGACACCGCGAAGTGGGCCGCGACGGTGTACGGGTTCAGGCCGACCAGGACCACGATGCCGCCGAGCACGGCGTTGCTCATCACGATCCAGAACTGCGCCCAGCCCAGCCGGGTCAGGTCGCGCCGGTACGGCTCGGTCGAGCGGGCGGCGATGATCGCCCAGCCGACCGCCGCGCAGAGCACGTACGTCAGCAGGCGGTTGCCGAACTCGATCGCGCCGTGCAGGCCCATCTCGCGGGTGGCGGTGAGCGAGTCCCCGGTGCACTTGGGCCAGGTCGGGCAGCCGAGCCCGGAACCGGTGAGGCGCACGGCCCCGCCCGTGACCACGATGATCACGGACATCACGAGCGCGGCGAGCGCCGCGCGCCGGACGGTCCTCGGGTCCGGGGTCCAGCGGGCGGCGATGAAGGCGAGCGGGTTGCGCACGGCGGCCTGGGCGTCGGCGCGGGTCAGGTTCTGCACGCGCACCATCGTAGGCCGCCGCTTGTGCACGCTTTCACGAGGGGGCCGCCCCGCGGCGTGATCCGTGCTACTCCCAGCGGAAGAACCGGCCGGCCGCCGCGAGGCCCACGACCGCCCACACGGCGAGGATCGCCGCGTCGCCCCAGGGCATCCCGGCGCCGTGCTGGAGGACGTCCCGCAGCCCGTCGGAGAGCGCGGAGACGGGCAGCAGGGCGAGGACGTCCTGGGCCGCGTCGGGGAACTTGTCCAGCGGCACGATCACCCCGCCGCCGACCAGCAGCAGCAGGAAGACCAGGTTGGCGGCGGCCAGCGTCGCCTCCGCCTTGAGCGTCCCGGCCATCAGCAGCCCGAGCCCCGAGAAGGCGGCCGTCCCGAGGACCAGCAGCAGGAGCACGGCCGCCGGGTTGCCGTGCGGCGACCAGCCCAGCGCGAAGGCGATCAGCGTCAGCAGGACGACCTGCAGGACCTCGGTGACCAGCACCGAAAGGGTCTTCGCCGTCATCAGGCCCCAGCGCGGCAGCGGTGAGGACGCCAGCCGCTTCAGCACGCCGTACCGGCGCTCGAAACCCGTCGCGATGGCCTGCCCGGTGAACGCCGTCGACAGTACGGCGAGCGCCAGGATGCCGGGCGCGAGGAAGTCGACCGCCTCGCCCGCGCCGGTGTCCACGATGTCGACCGAGCTGAAGAGCACCAGCAGCAGGGTCGGGATCACAACCGTCAGCAGCAGCTGTTCGCCGTTGCGCAGCAGCATCTTCGTCTCGAGCGCGGCCTGCGCGGCGATCATGCGCCCCAGTGGCGCGGCGCCCGGCTTCGGGGCGTACGTGCCGGTGCTCGTGGTGGTCATGAGCGCAGCTCCTTGCCGGTCAGCTCCAGGAAGACGTCCTCCAGCGTGTGCCGCTCCACCGAGATCCGGTCCGGCATCACCCCGTGCTGCGCGCACCAGGACGTCACCGTGGCGAGCAGCTGCGGGTCGACCTTGCCGACCACCCGGTAGGAGCCGGGCGTCAGCTCGGCGGCCGTGCAGTCGGCGGGCAGCGCCTTGAGCAGCGAGCCCACGTCGAGGCCGGGGCGCCCGCTGAAGCGCAGGGTGTTCTCGGCGCCGCCGCGGCACAGTTCCTCGGGGGAGCCCTGGGCGATGACCCGGCCCGCGTCGATGATGGCGACGTCGTCGGCGAGCTGTTCGGCCTCGTCCATGTAGTGCGTGGTGAGGATCACCGAGACGCCGTCGGCGCGCAGGTCCCGGATCAGGTCCCAGGTGGCCCGGCGGGCCTGCGGGTCGAGTCCGGCGGTCGGCTCGTCGAGGAAGACCAGCTCGGGCCGGCCGACGACGGCCATGGCGAGCGCGAGGCGCTGCTGCTGGCCGCCCGAGAGCCGGCGGTACGCGGTCCGGCCGCAGCCGCCGAGGCCGAGGCGCTCGATGAGCGCGTCCACGTCCAGGGGATGGGCGTGCAGTCTGGCGACATGGCGCAGCATCTCGTCCGCGCGCGCACCGGAGTAGACACCGCCGGACTGGAGCATCACCCCGATCCGGGGCCGCAGCGCGGCGGACTGCCGCACCGGGTCGAGGCCGAGGACGCGCACCGTGCCGGAGTCCGGTCTGCGGTAGCCCTCGCAGGTCTCCACCGTCGTCGTCTTGCCGGCGCCGTTCGGTCCGAGCACGGCCGTGACGCCCGCCCGGGCCACCAGGTCGAGACCGTCCACCGCGGTTCTGCCGCCGTAGCGCTTCACCAGGGCGTGGACCTGGACCACGGGCTCGTTTCGCATGGCTCAAGAGTCTAGGGAGACCGCGGGTCCCCCGAACGGCCGGGTGCGCGTCATCCCGTACCGCCGCCTCATATCTCCTCGGCGCGGGGCCGGTGCGTCTCCAGCCACCGCACCGCGTAGGCCACGGCGTCCGGCAGCGGGAACAGGCGTGCCTCGGCCGCGCCGACCCGGCCGCGCAGCACCGGGCGGTCCCGTTCGAAGTCGTGTCCGAGCTCGTCGAAGCGCTCCGAGGTGATCGACACCTCGGTGACCACCTCCCACCCCTTCGGCCCCGGCCGTCCCACCCGCACCCGCGGGGACGGGATCCGGTACTCGGCCAGGTGGAAGCCGGTGCAGGTGCCGTAGCCGGCGCCGAGCAGCAGCACGCGCGCGTGCAGCGCCTCCAGCCGGGCCAGCGGGCTGTGCTCGCCGAGCCGGCAGTCCTGCGCGTGCCCGTCGGTGATCTCCCGCGCGCGGGCGCCGAGGGCGGCGAAGGACGTCTGGGGGTGCGCGCTGCGCGTGGCGCCGGGCCAGGTCCGCACGGCCTCCGGGACGGCGCCCATGCCGCGTGAGGGGGTCGTCCGGGGGTCATAGGCGGGCATGGTCGCCCGGATGGTCTCCCACCACTCCTCCGGCACCGGCGGGTTGTGCCACACGGCCGGGTCGGACAGGTCGCCGGTCTGGGTGGGGACCACGAGCGTGCCGTCCGGGCCGAGGGCGTCGAGCAGCCCCTGGACGACGGCGACGGCGCCTCCGCACACCCAGCCGAGGGAGCTGAGCGAGGAGTGCACGAGGAGCGTGTCACCCGGTTGCACGCCGAGGGCGCGCACGTGGGCCGCGAGCGTGTCGCGGGTGACAAGAGGGCCGGTCGGAGGGGGTGTCGACATGGTCCGGGAGTGTTCCGGACGGACCCGTCCGGCGCCACCGGTTTGATCGATCAAAGATCGTTTCCGCAGGTCACATTAGGTATACCTAAGTGACGTAGGGCACCGTCGTCGCGGAGGGGGGCGGCTTGCCTGGCTTCGAGGAATTACGCAACAATGGCGTTGTGAAAAACGTCGGCGAGGTTCGGGAGACCCCCACGGGGGCCCCTCAGGAGGAACTCGCGACCGGTGAGCGCTCCACGCGCAACCGGGTCGCGCGGTCCATCCTGGACCACGGGCCGTCGACCGTCGCCGAGCTGGCCGGCCGCCTGGGCCTCACGCAGGCCGCCGTGCGTAGGCATCTCGACGCACTGGTCGCCGACGACGTCGTGGAGGCCCGGGAACAGCGGGTCTACGGCACGCGCACGCGCGGGCGGCCCGCCAAGGTCTTCGCGCTCACCGACTGCGGCCGCGACGCCTTCGACCAGTCCTACGACAAGCTCGCGGCGGACGCCCTGAAGTGGATCGCCGAGCGCGAGGGCGGGAGCGAGGCGGTCGCCGCCTTCGCCCGCGCCCGTCTCGAGGCCCAGGCGCGCGCCTACCGCGAGGCGATCGAGGCGGCCGGACCCGACGCGCGCACCGAGGCCCTGGCCAAGGCCCTCAGCGCCGACGGGTACGCTGCGGCGGCGCGCAGTGCGCCCCACCCCCAGCAGGGCGAGCAGCTCTGCCAGCACCACTGCCCGGTCGCCCATGTCGCGGAGCAGTTCCCGCAGCTGTGCGAGGCGGAGACGGAGATCTTCGCCGAGCTGCTCGGGACCCACGTCCAGCGACTGGCGACCATCGCGCACGGCGACGGCGTCTGCACGACGTTCATCCCCAGGATTTCCCACACCACTGACCACGCATCCGCAAGCACGGCCGGGAGGAACCCCGCATGACTCTCCCCACGGAGACTGCCCACCCTGAGCTCGAGGGCCTGGGCAACTACGAATACGGCTGGGCCGACTCCGACGAGGCCGGTGCCGCGGCGAAGCGCGGCCTGAACGAGGACGTCGTCCGCGACATCTCCGGCAAGAAGTCCGAGCCGGAGTGGATGACGAAGCTGCGCCTCAAGGGTCTGAAGCTCTTCGAGAAGAAGCCCATGCCGAACTGGGGCTCGGACCTGTCGGGCATCGACTTCGACAACATCAAGTACTTCGTGCGCTCCACGGAGAAGCAGGCGGCGTCCTGGGAGGAGCTCCCCGAGGACATCAAGAACACCTACGACAAGCTGGGCATCCCGGAGGCCGAGAAGCAGCGCCTCGTCGCCGGTGTCGCCGCCCAGTACGAGTCGGAGGTCGTGTACCACCAGATCCGCGAGGACCTGGAGGAGCAGGGCGTCATCTTCCTCGACACCGACACCGCCCTGAAGGAGCACCCGGAGCTCTTCAAGGAGTACTTCGGCACCGTCATCCCGGCCGGCGACAACAAGTTCGCCGCGCTGAACACCGCGGTGTGGTCCGGCGGCTCCTTCATCTACGTGCCGAAGGGCGTGCACGTCGAGATCCCGCTCCAGGCCTACTTCCGGATCAACACCGAGAACATGGGCCAGTTCGAGCGGACCCTGATCATCGTCGACGAGGGTGCCTACGTGCACTACGTCGAGGGCTGCACCGCCCCGATCTACAAGTCGGACTCGCTGCACTCCGCGGTCGTCGAGATCATCGTCAAGAAGAACGCCCGCTGCCGCTACACGACCATCCAGAACTGGTCGAACAACGTCTACAACCTGGTCACCAAGCGCGCCGTCGCCTACGAGGGCGCCACCATGGAGTGGATCGACGGCAACATCGGCTCCAAGGTGACGATGAAGTACCCGGCCGTCTACCTGATGGGCGAGCACGCCAAGGGCGAGACCCTGTCCATCGCCTTCGCGGGCGAGGGCCAGCACCAGGACGCCGGCGCCAAGATGGTCCACATGGCCCCGAACACGTCCTCCAACATCGTCTCCAAGTCGGTGGCGCGCGGCGGCGGCCGTACCTCCTACCGCGGTCTCATCGAGATCGGCGAGGGCGCCCCGGGCGCGAAGTCCAACGTGCTCTGCGACGCGCTGCTCGTCGACACGATCTCGCGGTCGGACACCTACCCGTACGTCGACGTCCGCGAGGACGACGTCTCCATGGGCCACGAGGCGACCGTCTCCAAGGTCTCCGAGGACCAGCTCTTCTACCTGATGAGCCGCGGTCTGAGCGAGGACGAGGCGATGGCGATGATCGTGCGCGGCTTCGTCGAGCCGATCGCCAAGGAGCTGCCGATGGAGTACGCCCTCGAGCTCAACCGGCTGATCGAGCTGCAGATGGAAGGCGCGGTCGGCTAACACCCGCCCTCCGCTCCGGCAGCAGGCGGCCCGCCCCAGCGGCGGGCCGAAGATCGTAAACGTAGGAAGAGAGCAGACCGACAGCCATGGCTGAGGCCCAGAACATCCCGGTGGGCAGCACCACCGCCGGCTCGATCGCGGTGGCCGCGGAGTCGACCGTCGTCTCGCGCATGAGCGCGCCCCCGTCCTTCGACGTGGCGGACTTCCCCGTCCCGCACGGCCGTGAGGAGGAGTGGCGGTTCACCCCGCTGGAGCGCCTGCGCGGCCTGCACGACGGCACCGCCGTCGCG
Source organism: Streptomyces sp. NRRL WC-3605 (assembly GCF_001509795.1). Lineage (GTDB taxonomy): Bacteria > Actinomycetota > Actinomycetes > Streptomycetales > Streptomycetaceae > Streptomyces > Streptomyces viridochromogenes. The sequence continues at coordinate 105,738 of NZ_LLZN01000039.1, forward strand.
GCCGGCGAGGGCGTCAAGGTCACCGTCTCGGCGCCCGACGGCGTCGTCGTCGAGACCGTCGGCCGCGACGACGCCCGGCTCGGCAGGGCGGGCACGCCCGCGGACCGCGTCGCCGCCCAGGCGTACTCGTCCTTCGAGCAGGCCGGCGTGGTCACCGTCCCCAAGGAGACGGTCCTCACCGAGCCCATCCGCATCGCCGTGCACGGCGAGGGCGGGGTCCGCTACGGCCACCAGATCATCGAACTGGGCGCCTTCGCCGAGGCCGTCGTCGTCATCGACCACACCGGTGACGCCGTGCTCGCCGCCAACGTCGACTACATCCTGGGCGACGGCGCCAAGCTGACCGTCGTCTCCGTCCAGGACTGGGACGACAAGGCCGTGCACGTCGCCCAGCACAACGCCCTCGTGGGCCGCGACGCCTCCTTCAAGTCGGTCGTCGTCACCTTCGGCGGCGACGTCGTCCGGCTGAACCCGCGCGTCGAGTACGCCGGCCCCGGCGGCGAGGCCGAGCTGTTCGGCCTGTACTTCACCGACGCCGGGCAGCACCAGGAGCACCGCCTCCTGGTCACCCACAACACCCCGCACTGCAAGTCCAACGTCGTCTACAAGGGCGCGCTGCAGGGCGAGGACGCCCACGCCGTATGGATCGGCGACGTCCTCATCGAGGCCAAGGCCGAGGGCACGGACACCTACGAGATGAACCGCAACCTGGTTCTGACCGACGGCGCCCGCGTCGACTCCGTGCCGAACCTGGAGATCGAGACCGGTGAGATCGTCGGCGCCGGCCACGCCTCCGCGACCGGCCGCTTCGACGACGAGCAGCTCTTCTACCTGATGGCCCGCGGCATCCCGGAGCACGAGGCCCGCCGCCTCGTCGTCCGCGGCTTCTTCGCCGAGCTCGTCCAGCAGATCGGCGTCGAGGACATCGAGGAGCGCCTGCTCGCCAAGATCGAGACGGAGCTGGAGGCGTCGGTCGGATGACTGACTCATCCGTGTTCGTGCGCGTCTGCGCGCTGAGCGAGCTGGAGGAGGACACCCCCAAGCGGGTGGAACTCGACGGCACGCCGGTCTCGGTCGTCCGTACCGAGGGAGAGGTGTTCGCCATCAACGACATCTGCTCCCACGCGAACGTCTCGCTCTCCGAGGGCGAGGTGGAGGACTGCCAGATCGAATGCTGGCTGCACGGCTCCGCGTTCGACCTCCGCACCGGCAAGCCGTCCGGCCTTCCCGCGACGCGCCCCGTCCCCGTATACCCCGTAAAGATCGAAGGGGACGACGTGCTCGTCTCCCTCACCCAGGAGTCCTGAGGCACCCATGGCTACGCTTGAAATCCGAGACCTGCACGTCACCGTCGAGGTCGAGAACGGCACGAAGGAAATCCTCAAGGGTGTCGACCTCACCGTGAAGCAGGGTGAGACCCACGCCATCATGGGCCCCAACGGCTCGGGCAAGTCGACCCTCGCCTACTCCCTCGCGGGGCACCCGAAGTACACCATCACGTCCGGCTCCGTCACCCTCGACGGCGAGGACGTCCTGGAGATGTCCGTCGACGAGCGCGCCCGCGCCGGCCTGTTCCTCGCGATGCAGTACCCGGTCGAGGTCCCCGGCGTCTCCGTCTCCAACTTCCTGCGCACCTCCGCCACCGCCGTCCGCGGCGAGGCCCCCAAGCTGCGCACCTGGGTGAAGGAGGTCCGCGAGGCCATGGAGCGCCTCAACATGGACCCGGCCTTCGCCGAGCGCAACGTCAACGAGGGCTTCTCCGGCGGTGAGAAGAAGCGCCACGAGATCCTTCAGCTGGAGCTGCTCAAGCCGAAGGTCGCGATCCTCGACGAGACCGACTCCGGCCTGGACGTCGACGCCCTGCGCGTCGTCTCCGAGGGCGTCAACCGCGTCCGCGAGACCGGCGAGGTCGGCACCCTCCTCATCACCCACTACACGCGCATCCTGCGCTACATCAAGCCCGACCACGTGCACGTGTTCGCGAACGGCCGCATCGCCGAGTCCGGCGGTGCCGAGCTCGCGGACCAGCTGGAGGCCGAGGGCTACGACAAGTACGTGAAGGGTGGCGCATCCGCGTGACACAGCTGCCGGGCCTCCTCGACACCGAGGCGCTGCGCAAGGACTTCCCGATCCTGGACCGCGTCCTGCACGACGGCAGGAAGCTCGTGTACCTGGACAACGCGGCGACCTCGCAGACGCCGCGCCAGGTCCTCGACGTGCTCTCCGAGTACTACGAGCAGCACAACGCCAACGTCCACCGTGGAGTGCACGTCCTCGCCGAGGAGGCCACGGCACTGTACGAGGGCGCGCGGGACAAGGTCGCGGAGTTCATCAACGCGCCCTCGCGCGACGAGGTGATCTTCACCAAGAACGCCTCCGAGTCGCTCAACCTCGTGGCGAACATGCTGGGCTGGGCCGACGAGCCCTACCGCGTGGACGCCGACACCGAGATCGTCATCACGGAGATGGAGCACCACTCCAACATCGTGCCGTGGCAGCTGCTCGCGCAGCGTACGGGCGCGAAGCTGAAGTGGTTCGGCCTGACCGACGACGGCCGTCTCGACCTGTCCAACATCGACCAGGTGATCACGGAGAAGACGAAGATCGTCTCCTTCGTACTGGTGTCGAACATCCTCGGCACCCACAACCCGGTCGAGGCCATCGTGCGCCGCGCGCAGGAGGTCGGCGCGCTGGTCTGCGTCGACGCCTCGCAGGCGGCCCCGCACATGCCGCTGGACGTGCAGGCCCTCCAGGCCGACTTCGTGGCCTTCACCGGCCACAAGATGTGCGGCCCGACCGGCATCGGCGTCCTGTGGGGCCGCCAGGAGCTGCTGGAGGACCTGCCCCCGTTCCTCGGCGGCGGCGAGATGATCGAGACCGTCTCGATGCACTCGTCGACGTACGCCCCGGCGCCGCACAAGTTCGAGGCCGGCACCCCGCCGATCTCGCAGGCCATCGGCCTGGGCGCGGCGATCGACTACCTCAACTCGATCGGCATGGACAAGATCCTCGCCCATGAGCAGGCCCTCACCGAGTACGCGGTGAAGCGCCTGCTGGAGGTCCCCGACCTGCGGATCATCGGCCCCACCACGGCCGAGGACCGCGGCGCCGCGATCTCCTTCACGCTGGGCGACATCCACCCGCACGACGTGGGCCAGGTCCTCGACGAGCAGGGCATCGCGGTCCGGGTAGGCCACCACTGCGCCCGTCCCGTGTGCCTGCGGTACGGAATTCCTGCGACCACGCGAGCGTCGTTCTATCTGTACTCCACGCCGGCCGAGATCGACGCTCTGGTGGACGGCCTGGAGCACGTACGGAACTTCTTCGGCTGACGGGACGGGACGAGCGATCGCATGAAGCTGGATTCGATGTACCAGGAAGTCATCCTGGACCACTACAAGAACCCGCACGGGCGTGGTCTGAGGGATGGCGACGCCGAGGTGCACCACGTGAACCCGACGTGCGGCGACGAGATCACCCTGCGTGTGAAGTACGACGGCACGACCATCGAGGACGTCTCGTACGAGGGCCAGGGCTGCTCCATCAGCCAGGCGAGCGCGTCCGTACTGAACGAGCTCCTCGTCGGCAAGGACCTCTCCGACGCGCGGACGATCCAGGAGACCTTCCTGGAGCTGATGCAGTCCAAGGGGAAGATCGAGCCGGACGACGCGATGGAGGACGTGCTGGAGGACGCGGTGGCGTTCGCCGGAGTCTCCAAGTACCCGGCCCGGGTGAAGTGCGCCCTCCTCAGCTGGATGGCGTGGAAGGACGCGACGGCCCAGGCCCTGGGCGGAGCCGACGCCGAAAGGAAGACGGCATGAGCGAGACCGTTGAGATGAAGCCGGCCTCGGAGGAAGAGGTCCGCGAGGCGCTGTACGACGTCGTCGACCCCGAGCTGGGTATCGACGTCGTCAACCTCGGCCTGATCTACGGCATCCACATCGACGACGCGAACATCGCGACCCTCGACATGACCCTGACTTCGGCGGCCTGCCCGCTGACGGACGTCATCGAGGACCAGGCCAAGTCCGCCACGGACGGCCTCGTCAGCGAGCTGCGCATCAACTGGGTCTGGATGCCGCCGTGGGGTCCGGACAAGATCACGGACGACGGGCGCGAGCAGCTGCGCGCGCTCGGCTTCAACGTCTGAGACCGCGCGGTACGACGGACCTGTGGCCCCCGGCTCTCCCTGCCGGGGGCCACAGGTGTGTCCGGGCTCAGCCGGCCGGCGCGTCGACCAGCCGGAACGCCGAGTCGGCCAGGAACAGCCCGTCCCGCTGGTAGGGGTCCAGCCGCAGCCGGAAGTCCCGGTGCCGCAGGAACCGGCCGGGGTGGTTCACCGACTCCAGCATGACCGCACCGGAGTGCGGCGAGGAGCGGGGACAGAAGGTGGCGTCCCGGCGGAACAGGGCGGAGCCGTCGGAGCGGTCCTCGCGCAGCACGAAGTCCCGGTGGCGCAGATAGCGCCCGTCGGCCGTGGCGAAGGAGTGGCAGGAGGCGTCGGCGAGGCCCGCGACGAGCCGGAAGGCGACGTCGGAGCGCCGCCCGGAGCCGACCGGGTCGAGCCGCACGGAACCACCGGTCACATGCCACTGCCGGTCGGGGTAGTTGACCGCGCGGACGGAGCGCCAGGCGCTGTCGGCGGGCGGCCGGTGGGTGGGGCGGGCCGCCGGGCTGGTCCCTGCCGACCCGGACGTCGGCGGCGTGGACGCGGAGGGGGATGTGTCCGTACGTCCGGGTGCCGGGCTCTCCGACTGCCCCGGGGCCATGCCGCTCCGCCCCGCGGGAGGAGTCTGCGAGGGCGTGGCGAACCCGATGAGTCCGGGGACGCTGACATCGACGCGTGAGGGCGTCGGTGTGGCCGACACGGCGTCAGAATCCTTGCCGGACACGGTCAGCGCCGTCGCACAGGCGACGATCGTCGCCACGGCCAGAGCGCCGGCCAGCCACAGCCGGCGGGTCCCCGGCGCCCGGGACGTGTCCGGGGTCCAGCCGTCCTCCCAGACCGGCCGGTCCGGGGAGGGCCGGGATGCGTTGTCGGGCATGGGTGTTCCTCCAGCGGCGTCCCAGGACGACGGCCGCGGCTGTGCAGGAAAGGTGTGTGAACGGTGGAACAGTAGTGGACACGGGGGCTGCGGAGTAACTGTTCGGAGTGATCGGTGTCGAGTTCTGCGCCCATTCCCCACGCATACGCAACTCACCTGCCTCAAAGGGGACTTGACGCGTGAGCGGGATGATCGCCGACCCTGTCCGTGCCCGTCTTCCGGCCCCGCACGGCATCATGGCGGGAGATCATCTCCCGGTGACGACAGGAGTGCCCCGACCATGTTCCAGCGCGTCCCCCGCGCCCTGCGGCGGCTGACGGTGGCCGCGGCCCTGTGCGGTGTCTTCGGTACGGTCCTGAGCGGCTGCACCGGTTCCGGCGGGTCCGGCGGTCCCGGCGGGTCCGGTGCTTCCGGCCGCGGGGACGGCGAGACGGCGCCCCGCGAAGTACGGGCGCCCGAGCCGGGTCTCGCGTTCGACTACCAGATCGGCGGTCCGTACCGCCCTCCGGCCGGAGTGCGCGCGGTGTCCCGCGACCGTACGTCGGAGCCGGCGAAGGGCGTCTACAACATCTGCTACGTCAACGCCTTCCAGGCCCAGCCGGACGCCGGCGACTGGTGGCAGGAGCATCACCCGGACCTGGTGCTGCGCGACGCCGACGGCGACCCGGTCGTCGACCGCGACTGGGACGAGCTGGTCCTGGACATCTCCACGCGGGGCAAGCGCGCACGCCTCGCCCGGATCGTCGGCGAGTGGATCGACGGCTGCGCGAAGGACGGCTTCCAGGCCGTGGAGGCGGACAACCTCGACTCGCACGAGCGCTCCGAGGGGCGGCTGACCGCGGCCGACAACATCGCCTTCGGCAAGCTGATCACCGCGCGGGCGCACGCCGCCGGCCTCGCCATAGGCCAGAAGAACGCCGCCGAATTGGCGGGACAGGGGCGTCGTATCGGCTTCGACTTCGCGGTCGCCGAGGAGTGCGGCCAGTACGACGAGTGCGACGTGTACGCGGACGCCTACGACGACCGCGTCTTCGACATCGAGTACCGGACGGACGGCTTCGACGCGGCCTGCGAGGGCTGGGGCGACCGCGTTTCGGTGGTCCTGCGGGACCTGGACGTGGTGGCACGGGGGGAATCGGGATACCGCCGCCGGACGTGCTGAGAGGTCCCACAGGAGACGGGGGTCTGCGCTGTGTACGCCCGTACACACCGCTGTGTACGCTCGTACGCATGGGATACCTGCTGCTCGCCGGAGCCATCGCGGCCGAGGTGGCCGCCACCACCGCCATGAAGTACAGCGAAGGCTTCAGCAGGCTTCTGCCCTCCCTGCTGACCGCGCTCGGCTACCTCGTCTCCTTCACCCTGCTCGCCCAGACCCTGAAGACGGTGTCCGTCGGCACGGCCTACGCGATCTGGGCCGGCATCGGCACGGCGACCATCGCCACCATCGGCGTCCTCTTCCTGGGAGAGGGGATGACCGCCGTCAAGGCCGCCGGCATCGCGCTGATCATCCTCGGCGTGGTCGTGCTCAACCTGGGCGGTGCGCACTGATGGCCCGGCGCCACGACCCCGAACGACGGCAGCGGATCATCGACGCGGCGATCCGGGTGGTCGGCGCGCACGGCATCGCGGGGCTCAGCCATCGCACGGTCGCCGCGGAGGCGGACGTGCCGCTCGGCTCCACGACGTACCACTTCAAGACCCTCGACGACCTGCTCGTGGCCGCGCTGCGCCAGGCCAACGAGGGCTTCGCCAAGGTGATCGCCTCGCGCGGCGGTCTGGAGGATCCGGACACCGACCTGGCCGCCGAGCTCGCCGGGTGGATGGGGGAGTGGCTGGCGGGCGACCGCACCGGCGTGGAACTGGAGTACGAGCTGTACCTCGCCGCCCTGCGCCGCCCGGCCCTGCGCCCGGTCGCCGCCGAGTGGGCCGACGCCCTGGCCGCCCTGCTGACCCGCCACACGGACCCGGTCACGGCACGGGCGCTGGTGGCCCTGATGGACGGCATCTGCCTGCAAGTGCTGCTCACGGAGACGCCGTACGACGAGGGGTACGCGCGGGAGGTGCTGGGGCGGGTGGCGGGGTGAGAGCTCGCCGTTGCCAGGGCTGAGGTTGCCCTGGTGGGGCGGAGGGCTCGCCCCTGCCAGGGCTGGGGTTGCCGGCCCGTACCCTGAGACGCCCCGGAGGCCGGTTGGCCCGGGCGGCCCCGCGCCGGTTAGGTTTCCCTCATGACCGACACGACTGCTCCCCGCACCACCGGCGCCGTGGCCGCCGGCCTTGCCACGATCGCCGCCGACGGCACCGTTCTGGACACCTGGTTCCCCGCGCCCGAGCTCGTCGCCGAGCCGGGCCCCTCCGGCAGCGAGCGGCTGTCCGCCGAGAAGGCCGTGGAGCTGCTCGGTGAGGGCGCCGCCAAGGCGATCGGCCCGGACGCCCGGCGCGGGGTCGAGGTCGTCGCGGTCCGCACGGTCATCTCCTCGATCGACGAGAAGCCCGTCGACGCGCACGACGTCTACCTGCGTCTGCACCTGCTCTCCCACCGCCTGGTCAAGCCGCACGGCCTGAGCCTGGAGGGCCAGTTCGGCTTCCTCGCCAACGTGGCCTGGACGTCCCTCGGCCCGGTCGCCGTGGACGACGTCGAGAAGGTCCGCCTGAACGCGCGCGCCGAGGGTCTGCACCTGCAGGTGACCTCGATCGACAAGTTCCCGCGGATGACGGACTACGTGGCCCCGAAGGGCGTCCGCATCGCCGACGCCGACCGCGTCCGCCTCGGCGCGCACCTCGCCGAGGGCACGACGGTCATGCACGAGGGCTTCGTCAACTTCAACGCCGGCACGCTCGGCACGTCGATGGTCGAGGGCCGCATCTCCGCGGGCGTCGTCGTGGGCGACGGCTCGGACATCGGCGGCGGCGCCTCCACGATGGGCACGCTGTCCGGCGGCGGCAACGTCATCATCTCCATCGGCGAGCGCTGCCTGATCGGCGCCGAGGCGGGCGTCGGCATCGCGCTGGGCGACGAGTGCGTGGTCGAGGCCGGCCTCTACGTAACGGCGGGCACGCGCGTGACGATGCCCGACGGCCAGATCGTCAAGGCCCGCGAACTCTCCGGCGCCTCCAACATCCTCTTCCGCCGCAACTCGGTGACGGGAACGGTGGAGGCCCGCCCGAACAACGCGGTGTGGGGCGGCCTGAACGACGTGCTGCACAGCCACAACTGATCACGGGCGGCCGTGACCTGCGGCCGCCCCATCCAACGGACCTGGCGAAGCCCACGGCTCTGACCGTTCAGATGCCGTGGGCGTTGTCGTTGCCGGTCGGCGACGGGTGAGCTCGGGCGGCCGAGCGGCGCCCTGCTCCTCGCGATTTTGGAGACCGCGCGCGACACCACGGCCCCTGAGGTCTTCTCGGCACCGAGGGCACCTGCGCCGGCCCGGCACGACGGCCCGTTGCCGTCGCGACCGGGCCCGCCGGCCCCACAGGTCGCTCAGTCGCTGAACGCTGCGCCCATTTCGGGCAGTTCTGTCAGTCCTGTGGCCGTCGGCCCACTGGACGAGCCGCGCAGGAGCACGCTCAGGTCCACCGCGCCGATCGCAAGGTCCGCCTTGCCGTCGCCGGTCACGTCGCGCACCCGCAGTGCGTATCCGAAAGACTCGTGCGAGTCGGCCGGACCCTGAACCGTCTGCGGGACCCACGAGGAACGGGTACCGGTCAGGCCATCGGATCCGCCCCGGAACACGTGGACGCCGCCCTGGTCCGCCAGCCCGTTCACGTCCTCGTGTGGCACACCGACCGCCAGGTCCGCGTAGCCGTCGCCGTTGATGTCGCCCGCCGAGACGGCATAGCCGAAGTTGTCGTCCGCCTCGGGACTGCCGGAGACGCCGGAGCTGGCCTGGTTGTACGTCATGGAGCCGCTCGGACCGGAGGACGTGCCGCGCCAGACGCTGACGATGCCCTTGCCGCCGTTGTTGTCGGGCAGGCCGACGGCGATGTCGCCGTACCCGTTCTTGTCGAAGTCGCCGATCGCCGCGGTCCAGGGAGCGCTGGAGTACGTCTTGGAGGCGCCCGACGTCAGGCCGCCTGTGGCGCCCTTCAGGAACCAGATCCGGGGCACTGGCTTGTTGTCGATGAACTGCTCGCCGAGCACCACCAGGTCGGTTCTACCGTCGCCGTCGACCTTGCCGGCGGCGAGGCCGGAGGAGTACCAGCCCTGGCCCTCCTTGTCGATCTTGCTGACGCTGCCGGTGGTGCCGGACTTGGTGAAGCCGCCGCGGTACAGCCACGTCTCCGAGCCGCCGATCACCGCGAGGTCCGGGGAGCCGTCACCGTTGAAGTCGCCGGCGGCGAGGTCGCGGCCGAAGTAGCTGCCGGCGCCGGACTTCGGGGTCACGTTGGTGCCGCCGGACAGGCCGGATCGGGAGCCCCAGACGATGGTGACCGTGCCGCGGTTCTGCGTGCTGCCGACCTTTTCCATCGGGTTGCCGACGATCAGGTCCGCGTAGCCGTCCTCGTTGAGGTCCGCGCTGGTCATCGAATCGCCGAACGCGTCGTCTTCTTCGCCGGTGCCGGGGATGCCCGGGCTGTCCTGGTGGACGACCTGGGTGCGGGAGGTGTCGAGGCCGCCGGCCTTGCCGTAGACGATGTTGACGGCGCCACCGTCCCAGCCGTCGTCGCCGGAGATGCCCTGGTAGTAGTGGCTGTACGCCACATCCCGGTATCCGTCACCGTTGAAGTCGTCGTAGTGCTTGGCCACGGCTGCGGACGCCGGCGCGCTCAAGGTGAGCGGCGCGAGGCCCCCGGCGAGGAGGACGGCCGCCAGGGCCGCCGTGGTGCGTCTGTGCATGGGGAGTGAAGCTCCTTGTGTCTGGCCGAAACGGTCACGCCGAGTCGGAGGTCGCCGCCGGTGGAGCCCCGCCGCGAACGCGAGGCACTGCGGGTGGTGCTCGTACATGTGGGTCTCCTGTGCGGCGGGGATGCCCGGCGGCCATCCCCCGTCTGGCGGGTGCCTGCCCGCCCGTGTCCGCCAGGAGCCGGCCCCTGCCTCACCGGGTGGCCGGCGATCAGGAGACGGCTGGAGAGGGGCAAGGGTTGTACGTGAGTACGTGGCGTCGTCGTTCTCAGGCATGCCCTGACGGCCGGCCCGGGGGCGCTCACTCCTCGCGATCCATTCGTCCCCGTGGCGGCGCAAGTCGATTTGTTGACCGAAGCCCGGCTTCTCGTGGTCGAGCCGGTCTGACTCCAGGCCGCCCCTCCGACGTGCACGAACGAGCTACCTCCCGTGACCTTTGGACCGGTCAGGTCGATGAACGGGTGGACGCAAGGTTCGATCAGACGTCGAGATGATGAGATGAGGGCCGGGAGTTGAGGGAAAGGGCGACTGGGAGGCGCGGGGTGCCGCGTCTCGGGGTGTCGGTGCTGGTCGCGGGGGTCGTGGGTTGCGTGGTCGCCGGGCACGCCCACGCCGACGAGACCAACACCGGGGCGCACAACGGGCCCCGGATCGGGCTGGTCAACACGGGGCAGGTCGACGATCCGATGGAGGACGTGCTGGAGCACTTCCTGCTCGTCGGGGACGGGTACAGCTGGGGGTGAGCAGCAGCGCGGGGGCCGGGGGCCCGTCAGGTCCCCGGCTGTCCCGCGGCATCCTCCCCGTATCCGTCTGTTTCCTCGCGGAGGCATAGCGGCAGCGACCCGCACGCGTCACACGGAGCAGGAGAGGCGGGCATCCGGTCCGTCCGGGGGAAGAGAAGGTGACGATGGATGCGGAAGCTCAGGACGGCTTTCGGGGGTTCGTGGAGAGCAGGTCGTCCGCACTGCTCAAGACCGCCGTGCTGCTGAGCGGCGGCGACCGGCACGCCGCCGAGGACCTGTTGCAGAACGCCCTGATCAAGGCCGCAGGCCGCTGGCAGCGCATCGACGAACCCGAGGCGTACGTACGGCAGATCCTGTACCGGCAGCAGATCAGCCGCTGGCGGCTGAAGTGGCCCCGGCGGGAGGTGAGCGTCGCCGATCTCCCCGAGCCCGCCGGCGACCCGGACGCCTCGGCCGCCGCCGAACTCCGGCTGCTCATGCGCGGCGCCCTCGCCCGGCTCACCCCGCGCCAGCGCACCGTCCTGGTGCTGCGCTACTTCGAGGACCTGCCCGAGGCCGACGTGGCCCGCATCCTCGGCTGTTCGGTCGGCACCGTACGGTCCACCACCCACCGCTCGCTGGCCCGGCTGAGGGCCCTCGCCCCCGAGCTGCGCGCCCTCGACCCCGGCGCGGCCACCGCCCGGCCGGCGCCGTCCCGCGACTTCTCCCCGATGGAGGTGCGTTAAGTGAACGTCGAGGAACTCGTGCGCCAGTCGCTGCGGGAGCAGGCCGGTGAACAGCCGCCCGTGGACACCGGGTTCGCCGACCGGGTGCTCGCCGTCCGCCGGCGCCGCCGTACCCGGCGCATCGCCTCCGTCGCGGCGGCCACCGCGGCCGTCGTCGGCATCGCCGTCGCCGTGCCGCTGCTCGACCGGGGCGAGGGCGACGCCCGGCCGGCCGTCGGCCTGGGCACCGACGGTGTCCAGGCCCATCCCGACCAGTCCCCGCCGCGGGACGTCATCGGCGCCGGGCAGACCGTCCTGGCCGCCCACTACACGTCCGCGCTGCGCGTCCGGTCCGAGAAGCGGGGGACCGTCGAGCGCACCTACTGGCTGCTCGATGCGAGGACCGGCATGTACAAGAAGGACACCCGCTGGTCGTTCGTCGCCGTCGCGCCCGGCCTGAGGACGGCCGCCGTGCTGGAACGAGGGCTGCCCGCCCACCGGATCGGCCTGCTCGACCTCGCGTCGGGCCGCGTCGAGCGCTGGATCCAGGTCCAGCACGGCGTCGGCGGCCTCGCGTTCAGCCACGACGGGAGCAGGCTCGTGGCGACGACGTACGGGGAGGACCCCGACCTGCGCACCAAGGAGAAGATGCAAGGACCCGACGGGCCGGTGTGGCAGTGGAACTCCGCGTACGGCCGGTCGAGCAGGTCCGGCTTCTACGTCCTCGACGTGGCACACGGCACGGGCTCCTGGAGCGCCGTCCCGTCCGACCGCACCATCAACGCCCGCCAGGACTTCGCGTTCAGCCGGGCCGGCGACCGCGTGTACGCGCAGTACGTCGGGGGCCGTGACGGGCTCCAGCAGTTCTACTCCCTCGACGGCGCCAAGACCGCCGCCCCGGCCGACGAGAAGCACCTGCGCTCCGACGTCCCCGCCCGGCTGTCCCCGGACGGACGGCTCGCCGCCCTCGGGCTGTCCAGGGAGGTCGACGGCGACCCGGGACGGAGCTACTCCTCGATCCTCGACCCCCGCACCGGCAAGGAGATCACCAAGGTGCGCGGCGCCGACCTGCTCGCCTGGGCCGACGACAAGCGGCTCATCGCCTGGGAACGGGTGACCGGACTGGACGAGACGTACCGGCCCCGGCTGGTCCTGGTCACCCTCGGCAGTGACAAGGTCGTCCCCCTCAGCGGGGTCCGCGAGCCGGACGAGGACATCCTCCGGCAGAAGTGGGTGCCGGTCTTCGCCCGCCGGTGAGCCGGGGGCCCGCTCAAGTGCCGGGCACGCACTCCTCGTACGCCGCCAGCAGCCCGTCGGCCGCCTCCCGGCCGGCGGGCCGCAGCGGTGCGCGGACCGGGCCGCCGGGCAGACCGAGCGCGCCGAGCAGCGCCTTGGCGGTGACCGCTCCGGGCAGTCCGGCGCTCATCATCGACTCGATGAGCGGGATGGCGCGATGCTGGAGGCGGGCGGACACGGGGGTGTCGCCCGCCTCGAACGCGTCGAGCACCGAGCGGAGATGGCGCGGGATCACATTGGCGACCGTGCTGACGTAGCCGGCGCCGCCCACGGCCCGCAGGGCGAGGATGTGCTCGTCGCACCCCGCGTAGTACGCCAGGTCCGTGCGCGCGAGGACCTTCTGCGCGCCCAGGAAGTCGTACGAGCAGTCCTTCACCGCCACGATCCGCGGGTGCCCGGCGAGCCGGAGCATCGTCTCCGGTTCGATACGGGTGCCGGTCCGGCCGGGGATGTCGTAGAGGACGACCGGCAGTCCCGCCGCGTCGGCGACCTCCCGGAAGTGCGCCTCCACGGCGTCCTGCGGGGGCCTGCTGTAGTACGGGGCGACCACGAGCAGGGCGTCGGCGCCCGCCTTCTCGGCGGCCAGCGCCAGGTCGACCGTGTGACGGGTGTCGGCGGTCCCCACACCCGCGACGATCGAGGCCCGATCGCCCACGGCCTGCCGTACCGCCCGGATCAGGTCCGCCTTCTCCGCGTCGGTGGTGGTGGGGGACTCGCCGGTCGTCCCGGACAGGACCAGGCCGTCGCACCCCTCGCCCACCAGGTGGTCGGCGAGACGCTGCGCGCCGTCGAGGTCGAGCGCGCCCTCCCGTGTGAAGGGGGTGACCATGGCGCACAGCGCCCGGCCGAGGGGCGGGGCGGCGGCGGAAGTGCCGGGAGTCGTCATGGAGGTAGTCTCGGCATCTGCGATTGCGTAGCTCCACTTAAATTATCTACAAGGTATTCGTAAGCGATGCTGAGAGGTTGCGGCGGCCGGCCCCGTCAACTGCTCGTCCTTGACCTCGACTTCGCTTGAGGTCGAAAAGTGGGTGCTGCGGGTGACCGCCCGCGCTCGCGACCGATTCGGAGGCCGTCATGACCCACCGCACCGACACCCACCCCGACCTCGCCCGCCCCGATGCCGGCGCCGCTCTCTTCAGTGCCTGGCGGGTGGGGACACCCCTGCGGCAGAAGGAGGCCGTCGAGGCGATCGCCGGGGCGTGGGTGCGGAGGCCCTGGCCCGCCGGCGGGCTCCTCGGCTACCACGTCTACACCGGGCACGACGCCTCCACCCTCCTGCACTACTCGCAGTGGCGGAGCCCGCAGGACTACGACGGCTTCGTCAAGGCCCACCGTCAGGAGCGGGTGGACGAGATCGACACCGCCGTACCGGGTGTCGAGCGGCTCGGACTCGGGCGGTTCCGGCACTATCGCGGTCTCGTCCGGCCGGGCGAGACGCGGGTTCCCGGTTGCGTCGTGGTCGTCGACATCGAGTTCGACGGGCCCGACCCGGACCGGCAGCGCGCCTGGGTGGACGCCGTGGTCGACGCCCTGGAGAACGAACCGCGCCCGCATCCCGGTGGCATCTCCGCCCACTTCCATCTCTCCGTCGACGGCACCCGCGTCCTCAACTACGCCGAGTGGGAGAGCGCCCAGGCCCATGTCGACGCGCTGGCCGGCCCCGGCGACGGCATCGGTTCGGCCACGGAGCAGTGGAGGCGTGTGCAGACCTGGCCAGGGCTCAGGGCCAGCACGGTCAGCCGGTACGACCACGCCCTCGGCCTCGTCCCCGACTGAGGCCGCCGTGGGCCACGGGCGCGACTCACCGAAAAATCAGATCGCCTGGACAAAAAAAGTTTTCGGTGAGAGGGTGGACGCATGCTGGACGTCACCGTGATCGAGGACCCCGAAGCGGCAGCCGTGTCCCTGGACCCCGTCCGGGCCGGGCTGCTCGCCGAACTGGCGGCCGGGCCGGCCTCGGCCGCCATGCTGGCCGGGCGGATCGGCCTGCCCCGGCAGAAGGTGAACTACCACCTCAAGGCGCTGGAGCGGCACGGCCTGGTCGAACTGGCCGGGGAGCGCCGCAAGGGCAACGTCACCGAGCGGCTGATGCGCGCGACCGCGGCGTCGTACGTGATCTCCCCGCTCGCGCTGGCGTCCGTGCAGCCCGACCCGGACCGCTTCCGCGACCAGCTCTCCGCCCGCTGGCTGCTGGCGCTCGGCGCCCGGCTGGTCCGGGACGTCGGCTCGCTGATCACCGGAGCCACCAAGGCCCGCAAGCGGCTGGCGACCTTCGCGCTGGACGGCGAGGTCCGCTTCGCCTCGGCGGCCGACCGGGCCGCGTTCGTCGAGGAACTGGCCGCCGGGGTGAGCGCGCTGATCCGCAAGTACGACGCGCCCGGCGCCGAGGGCGGCCGCGATCACCGGATCGTGGTGGCCGTCCACCCCACACTGAAGCCCACGGACGCGGAGGGGCCCCGGCCCGTATCCGCCCCGGAACCGAACCCGTAGGACCCAGGAGCCCGTCATGCCCAAGGAATTCGAGATCGCCAGGGAGTTCGAGGTCGACGCCACGCCCGAGGAGGTGTGGGAGGCCGTGACCACCGGCACCGGCGGCTGGCTATGGCCGATGGAGGCGCCCGAGCCCCGCCAGGGCGGCAAGGGGCCCTTCGGCTCCGAGGTCACCGTCTGGGACCCGCCGCACCGCTACACCAACCGCGTCGAGGACGTCGACGGCATCTCCGAGCAGACACTCAACCAGCTCGACTACACCGTCGAGCCGCGCGACGGGGGCCGCCGCGCCTGGGTGCGCTACGTGCACAGCGGGATCTTCGTCGACGACTGGGACAACCAGTACGACGGCGCGAACCGCCACACCGACTTCTATCTGCACACCCTGCGCCAGTACCTCACGGTCTTCCGGGGCCGCCCGGTGACCGCCTTCGCCACGTTCGACGGGCCGGAGGCGGGCAAGGCGCCGGACGCCCTCGTCACCGTGGGCCGTGCGCTGGGCCTCGCCGACGACACGGCCGAGGGTGCCCGGGTACGGGTCACCGGTCCCGGTGGGCGGGAGATCGACGCCGTCGTCGACTACCGCGACCCGTACTTCCTCGGGCTGCGGACGGACGACGCGCTGCTGCGCTTCTTCGGCCGCAACCACTGGGGTCACGTGGTCGGCATGTCCGTGCACGACTTCGCGCCGGGCGCCGACGCCGCCACGGACGAGGAGACGTGGAAGGGCTGGCTGAACGGCGTGTTCAGCCAGCCCTGAGCCCACCGGAGGGTTACGGACGGAACCGCAGCACCTGCGGGTCGTGGTCGCTGATCTGGTCGTTGAACTCGGCGTTGATGTGCACGCTGTCGTACTCGAAGTCGCAGCCGCGCCGGATCGAGGGGCTGACCAGGATCTGGTCCAGCGTCTGGGCGTTGCCCTGGTAGACGTACGAGTAACGCTCGCTCCTGGGCAGCGACTTGATCGCCGACCACAGTTCGCCGTCGCCCTCGAGGATCTTCGCGGTGCCGGAGAACTCGAAGTCGTTGATGTCGCCGAGGGCGATCACGGCCGCGTTCTTCTGCGTGTGCAGGACGTCCTCGACGAAGCCGTGGATCGCCGTCGCCTGGGCGTGGCGCTGGACCTCGGAGCTGCGGGCCGGCGGCTGGTACTGCGAGGTCAGACCCTGGTCGCCGCCCTTGGAGTTGAGGTGGTTGGCGATCACGAACACGGTCTTGCCCCGGAAGACGAACTCGCCGGCCAGCGGCTTGCGGCTGTTGGCGAAGGCCGCGTTCGTCGGGTCGATCCGGCCGGGGGAGGCCGTCAGGGCCGCCTTGCCGCGCACCTTCGTGACACCGACGGGGGTGGTCGCGTCGCCGCCCGCGCGGTCGGTGAAGGAGACCCGCTCCGGGTTGAACAGGAACGCCTGGCGGATGTTGCCGCCCGGCTCGCCGCCGTCGGCGCCGTCCACCGGGTCGATCGAACGCCACTCGTAGCGGGGACCGCCCGCGGCGACGATCGCGTCGGCCAGCTTCGTCAGTGTCTGCTCGGCGGAGACCGTGCCGTCGTTCGTGGCGCCGTTGTCGTCCTGGATCTCCTCCAGCGACACGATGTCGGGCGCGCTCAGGTTGTTCACGATCGCGGAGGCGTGCGCGGCGAACGTGGAGTCGGACGGGTCGAGGTTCTCCACGTTGTACGTGGCGACCGCGAGCTCGCCGCGCGTCTGCCGGCGCGTGGTCTCCTTGGCGTTGCCGGCGCTCTCCAGGGTGCCGAGCCGGTTGGCGACCAGGGTGTAGCCGCCGAACTGGTTGTAGTCCAGCGGGCCGGACGTCGTGCCCTTGAGGACGTCACCGACGTTCGCGGCGGGGAAGTCGGCGGTCGCGCCCAGGGACTGGATCTGCAGCCGGCCGGTGTTCTGGGAGTCGTACGAGCCGTAGACCGTGGCGCCGCGGCGGGAGGGGTGCTCCTTCGGCTTCACCGTCACCCACAGCTCGGTGTACGGGTCGGTGGCGCCGACGACGCGGGTGTCGGCGACCTGGACGTTCTCGCCCTCAAGGGACTCGTAGAAGTCCAGGGCGTACTCGGCCGGCTTCAGGGGCAGGCCGTTGACCGAGCCGCTCGCGGCGGTGTCGCCGGCGGGGCTGTAGGCGTCCGGCACGGACTTCGCGTCGACGACCCGGGCGGACGGGACCGCGTTGCCGCTGGAGACGACGGTCACGGTGGGGCGGGTGATCTCGGTGACCGACTGGTTGCCGGAGGAGGCGCCGCCGGGGACGAACTCGCTGACGGTGCCCGCGACCAGGACCGCGTCGCCGAAGGCGACCTTCGGGGTGGAGCTGGTGAAGACGAACACGCCCTCACTGGTGGCCGGATCGGCGTCCGGATTCGGGTCCTGTATCCAGAAGCCTCTGGAGGAGCCGTAGCCGCGTACGCCGGTGACGATTCCGGCCACGTCGGTGACCTGCTTGCCGGCGTACGGCGATATGCGCGTGGGGCCCTGGATGTCGTGGATGGCGACGGTGTCCGCGTGCGCGGGAGCGGTGAGGGCGACGGTGGAGACCGCGGAACAGACGGCGGCGACGGTGAGCGCGGCGAGGCGCGCGGACTTCTTGCTCGGCAAGGGATCCCTCCGGGGACGTGCGTGGGCGCCGGGACGAGGGTGGTGCTGGCAACGCGTGAGGCGCGGCCGGCGGTGCGGCGACGCGCGTAGAAATCCAGTGAACAGATGTCCGCCAAGTTTCTACGCGCGTAATCTCGTTGCTGGTCATGTCACTTGTCAAGGTTTCGGCCATGTACGGCACCCGGCGAGGAGATGAACCGGGTGGCATGGGTGGAAATCCGTCTAGGCTGAGCGGCTGAGCCGTGACGGGTACGGCCGCGCAAGCCCTAGGAGAACCAGCCGATGTCAGACAGCTCCTCCCTGCCGCCGGTACGGCTGCACCCCGAAGCGGAGCTGGCGCGGGACGCGCTGTCCACGCCGTTGCTCTCCCGCGCCGCCCGGCTGGCCCGCTGGGCCGGTCCCGACACCCGGGTCGACGCGGGCGGCGGACTCGTCGACGAGCAACTGCCCGCCGCCGCCGAGGTGCTCGGCCTCGACGGCGACGACGCCGCCGCCCACGCCGGCGAGGCGTGGCGGGTGGCCGTCGACACCGGACTGGTCGACGTCGTCGACGAGGAGGCCGGCACGGTCGCCGCAGGCGCCGACCTGGACCTGCTGACCAGCGGCACCCCGCAGGACGTCCTCGCGGTGTGGCTCGCCGCGCTGGAGACGGCGCTCGCCGACGCGAGCGTGCCCGACCTGGACGACCTGGTCGACGCCATGGACTCCGGCGGGGAGATCGACCTGTCCTCCCTCGACTGGGACCCGGAGGCCGAGGCGGAGTTCCTCGACGGCGTCCTCGGCAACCTGTACCTGCTCACCGCCAGCGAGGACGCACCCCAGGGCGGACCCGTGCCGCTGCCGGCCCTCGCCGCGTCCGTGATCGTCCCCGGCGACATGAGCGAACCCACCAACGACGTGCTGGAGCAGGTGTCCGACGCGATGATGCGCCTGGACGACCAGTTCCGGCTGCTGGAGCCGGCCGGACTCGTCGCGTACCAGCCGGTCGACGAGGCGCTGCTCGCGGACGCCGACGGCGCCGAGGAGCCGGCCGCCGGCATCGACGACACCGACGTCTCGCGCTACGGCATGGTCCGGCTCACCCCGCTCGGGCTGTACGGGCTGCGCGCGCGGTTCCTGGAGGCCGGCTTCGACGCGCCCGCGGTCGGGGACCTCGCCGGCAAGGGCGCCGAGGCGCTCCTCGACGGCACCGCCGGCTACCCGCAGACCGCCGCGCGCGCCGAGACCGAGCAGTGGCTGGCCCGCCGTGAAGCGCTGCCCGCGGCCCGGGAGTTGCTGTCCGCCGCCAAGGGCCTCGACGAGGGGGCGCCGCTGCGCCGGCTGCGCTGCCAGCAGGCGCTGTCGCTGGTCGGCGCCGAGGCGGAGCCCGCGCTGCGGGAGGTCCTCGACGACGCGGAACTGGGCGGGCTGGCCCGGGTGTGGCTGAGCGAGGCGGGCTTCACCGATGTCCCGCCGCCCACCCAGGAGCTGGTGTTCTGGCTGACCATCGACACCCTCGCCGCCCAGCTGGCGGCCGAGGGGAACTCGGAGGAGCTGCGGGCGCTGGTGGAGGGCCTGGCAGCCCAGCACAGCGGGTTCTTCGACAAGGTGTGGCGGGTCGGGCACCCGGCCACGGCGGACGTGCTGGAGGCCATGGGCCGGCTGCACCCGGACAAGAAGGTGGCGAAGGAGGCCCGTAAGGCGGCCTTCAAGGCGCGCTCCCAGCACGGCGGCTGACCGCCCGTCGTTCACGTCGCGCATTCCCGTCGGACATTCCCGTCGGGCCTTCCCTTCGCGCATTCCGGTCGGCGGGACCGGACCCCCGGAATTAATTCGCTCGCCCCTTCCCGCGATCACTCCCTACAGTGATGAACGTCCAGGTGCGAAGGCAGGACCTACTTCCACTGATAATGGGGCGGTCGCGGGTTCGAGTCCCGCCGCCGGCACACGTGCCGGTGTAGCTCAGGGGTGAGAGCACCTTGTCGGTTCCGCCGACTTCGATCTCTGGACACCACAACTTCACGCACCTCCCGGTGCGCGGGCCACGGTTACTTCTTCTCTCCAAAGAATCCCGACCGTGGCCGACTTGATCTCGGGAGGCGCAGCTCATGGTGGGTGCCCGGTGCGCAGGCGGCGGATACTTCGGGGAACTGGTGGGGGACATCCCCCGTGCGGGTTCGAATCCCGTCATCGGCTCAGGGCCGGTGTGGCGGAACGGAAGACGCGCCAGTTGATAAGGACCGCAGACGATTCATTCCTCGGGCACCCTCCTTCTGTCGCGCCTTCCTGAATGAAGGCAGCAGAGAAAGAGGGGGAATTCCATCATGGCGCGATTCAACACCCGTGCGGCGAAGGCGCGGCCCACCTCACGGGTGACGTCGACCGGCCGCGTGCTGCGCACCTATGAGGGCGGCCGCGGACACGAGCGTGACGCGCGCTCCGAGCTGTTCCTGCTCGCGGTCGGCAACTTCGTCTCGCAGCGCACCTTCTACGAGAGCGGCGCCGAGCGCGACGACCGGTTCGCCACGCTCGTACGCGAGCTCGCCGTCAGCGACCCGGAGTGGACGGCCGGCCTGCTCGGCTGGCTGCGCACCGAGGGCAACCTCCGTACGGCCGCCCTCGTGGGCGCCGCCGAGTACGTGAAGGCGCGGCTCGACGCGGGCGCCGACGACGGCCCGGCGAACCGGCGCGTCGTCGACTCGGTGCTGCGCCGCCCCGACGAGCCGGGTGAGCTGCTCGCCTACTGGACGGCCACGTACGGCCGGAACGTGCCGAAGCCCGTCAAGCGCGGCATCGCCGACGCCGTACGGCGTCTGTACAGCGGGAAGTCGCTGCTGAAGTACGACACGGCGTCCAAGGGCTACCGCTTCGGCGACATCCTCAACCTGACCCATGCGGCGCCCGACCCGGCGAAGCCGTGGCAGGGCGAGCTGTTCCGGTACGCGCTCGACCGCCGGCACCACCCGGAGACGGCCGTGCCGCCCGAGTCGGCCCCGGTGCTCACCGCGCACCGCGCGCTCATGGCGGTGCCGGTCGGGGAGCGGCGCGCGGTCCTCACCTCCGAGGGCGGCGCCGAGCGGCTGGCGGCGGCCGGGATGACCTGGGAGGCGCTGGCGGGCTGGCTCCAGGGCCCCATGGACAAGGCGGCCTGGGAGGCCGTGATCCCGTCCATGGGCGTGATGGCCCTCGTGCGCAACCTGCGCAACTTCGACGAGGCCGGCGTCAGCGACGAGGTGGCGGCCCGGGTCGCCGCCCGGATCAGCGACCCGGCGGAGGTCGCGCGGTCGCGGCAGTTCCCGTTCCGGTACCTCGCCGCGTACCGGCACGCGCCCTCGCTGCGCTGGGCGTACCCGCTGGAGCAGGCACTCGGCCACTCGCTGGCCAACGTGCCCGCCCTGCCGGGCCGGACGCTGATCCTCGTCGACCGCTCGGGTTCGATGTTCTGGTCGCGGCTGTCGGACCGCTCGGAGCTGAACCGGGCCGACGCGGCGGCGATCTTCGGTACGGCGCTGGCGCTGCGGGCCCGCAAGGCCGACCTGGTGGAGTTCGGCTCCACCAGCGCCCCGGTGCCGTTCCGCGCGGGCGAGTCGGTGCTGAAGATCCTGGGCCGCTTCGGCGACCTGGGCGGCACCGACACGACCGCGGCCGTCCGCACCCACTACCGCGGGCACGACCGGGTGCTGATCGTCACCGACGAGCAGTACGCCCCCAGCCGCCACGGCGGTCCGACCGAGCAGATCCCCGCCGAGGTGCCCGTCTACACCTGGAACCTCGCCGGGTACCGGGCGGGCCACGGCCCGTCGGGCACGGGGAACCGGCACACGTTCGGCGGCCTGTCGGACGCAGCGTTCCGGATGGTGCCGCTGCTGGAGAGCGCCCGGGACGCGGACTGGCCCTGGGTGGCCTGAGCCTCGGCCCGGCCCGTCACGGCCCGCACTCCTCGATCGGGAGTGCGGGCCGCGCCGCTGCCCCGGCAGCCGGAACCCGGCCGCACACAGCGCCGCTCCGGCCGGCCATTCGCACCCGCTACAGCGCCTGGGCGGCGGGCTTGACCATGCCGCGGACCGTGCGGGACTTCACGAACTCGCCCATGGCCGTCATCTCCCACTCGCCGGAGAACTGGCGGATGAGCTTCGCCATCATGACGCCGGTCTGCGGCTCGGCGGAGGTGAGGTCGAAGCGGACCAGCTCCTCGCCGGTCAGGGCGTCGATCAGCCGGCAGTAGGCCTTGGCGACCTCGGTGAACTTCTGGCCGGAGAACGAGTTGACCGTGAAGACCAGACCGGTGACGTCCATGGGGAGGCGCCCGAGGTCGACGGTGATGACCTCGTCGTCCCCGGCGCCCTCACCCGTGAGGTTGTCGCCGGAGTGGCGGATCGCGCCGTTCACGATCTGGAGCTTGCCGAAGTAGCAGCTGTCGACGTGGTTGCGCTGGGGGCCGTAGGCGATCACGGAGGCGTCGAGGTCGATGTCCTTGCCGCGGTACGCCGGCTCCCAGCCGAGGCCCATCTTGACCTGCGTCAGGAGCGGCTGGCCGCCCTTCATCAGGGAGACGGTCTGGTTCTTCTGGAGGCTGACGCGGCCCTTGTCGAGGTTGATCTTCCCGCTGCCGGGCGCGGGCGGGGCGGGCGGCGCCGGGGGGACCGGGGGAGCGGCCGGGGCGGTCATGGGC
>NZ_LLZN01000040.1 GCF_001509795.1 Streptomyces sp. NRRL WC-3605
ATCTGACAGCCCGACGCCGTCAGCTCCGCGATCTGCTGCAACGTCGCACCGATGTCGGACGTACGCGTCGTCGTCATCGACTGCACCGACACCGGGGCGCCGCCGCCGACCGCCACCGGTCCGACCTGGATCTGCCGCGACACGCGTCGCGCGGCGACCGGCCGGGCCGGTACCTCGGGGACGCCAAAGGAGATGGCGGTCATGGGGTCACTCCCGGTTTCCGGAGACGGTCTCGCGCATGGCGCGCAGCGACTCCTTGAGCGAGCCCATGGTGGCGAGCACGGCGGTGGGCTCGTAGCCGCAGTGCGCCATGCAGTTGGCGCAGCGCGGGTCCTTGCCGCGGCCGTACTTGTCCCAGTCGGTGTCCTCGATCAGCTCGCGGTACGTCGGGACGTAGCCGTCGCTCATCAGGTAGCAGGGGCGCTGCCACCCGAAGAGGGAGTAGTTCGGGATCGCCCAGGCCGTGCAGGGGAAGTCGACCTTGCCCTCGAGGAAGTCCAGGAAGAGCGGCGAGTGGTTCAGCCGCCACTTGCGGCGGTTGCCGCCGGCGAAGGCCTTCTTGAACAGTTCGCGGGTCTGCTCGACGCCGAGGAAGTGCTCCTGGTCGGGGGCCTTCTCGTACGCGTAGGCGGGCGAGATCATCATCTCGTCGACCTGGAGGTCGTCGTTGAGGAAGTTGAGCACCTCGATGATGGTCTGCGGGGTGTCGGTGTTGAAGAACGTCGAGTTGGTGGTGACCCGGAAGCCGCGCCGCTTGGCCTCCTTGATCGCCTCGACGGCCTCGTCGAAGACGCCCTCCTTCGCCACGGACTCGTCGTGGCGCTCCCGCAGGCCGTCGATGTGCACGGCGAACGCGAAGTACGGCGACGGCGTGAACTTGTCCATCTTCTTGCGCAGCAGCATGGCGTTGGTGCACAGGAAGACGTACTTGCGCTTGGCCACGAGCTGCCGCACGATCTCGTCGATCTGCGGATGCATCAGCGGCTCGCCGCCGGCGATGGACACCATCGGCGCCCCGGACTCCAGCACCGCGCCCACGGCCTGCGCCACGGGCATGCGCTGCTTCAGGACGCCCGCCGGATGCTGGATCTTGCCACAGCCCTCGCATTTGAGGTTGCAGGCGAACAGGGGTTCCAGCTCGACGATGAGCGGGAACTTGTCGCGCCGGCGGAGCTTCTGTTCAGCCAAGTAAGTAGCGACCTTGATGGACTGGCGCAGCGGCATGGCCATCTGGCTCACCTCCTGGGGAGCAGCAAGGAACGGTGCCATTCGTAGAAAGCAGGCAGAACGGAACGAAGAACGCGGAAGGCCGATATTCCACCGCGCAATGTGCCGATCCGGACGAGTTCATGTTCTGGAGCGTCCACGACCACCCGGACGGCCGCAACCGGGCGCTCGCCCGTGCGTACGGCGCTCAGGAGCGTGGCCGCGGATTCCATGTCGACCGCGATCGCGCCGGTCGTGAGCAGATCGGACCGTTCCTGACCGCGGACCACATGGTCCGAGCCGGTGAGCGGTCCGGTGTGGACGGTGCGGCCCGGGACGGACCGCGTGAGTGCTTTGACCAGTAGGTCGGTCCCCGTGCACGGAACGGTTCCCGCCGGATCCCGGGTCTCCTCGGCGACCACGAGGTCGCCGGGGTGCATTCCGGGGGCGAGGCCCGCGCAGAACCCGGTGGCGAGGACGGCGGCCTCCGCCAGTTCCGGGCCGGCCAGCAGACGGGTCACCGCGCGCTCCGCCGAACGGGGGCCCATGCCGGTGCGCAGCACGGTGACCGGCCCGCCGGCCCCGCCCCGGTCGCCGGTGCGCAGGGCGATCTGCTCGATGCCGAGCGCGCAGGCGATCAGCAGCGGGGCCGGGGCGGGCTGTGGGTTCATCCGCTCCCCTCGGCGTCGGCCGCGAGGGCGGTCGCCTTTCCGGCGAAAGGTTCCCCGTACAGGTACCGGCCGAGGGCGGTCAGCGGGAAGACCAGCCGGTAGAGGTGGTAGTTGATCGAGAAGTCCCAGGGGAAGCCGGTGCCGGTGAAGTACGGCTCGTCCCAGGTGCCGTCCGGCCGCTGGGTGACGGCCAGCCACTCGATGCCGCGCTCGACGGCCTTGGAGTCCTTCTCGCCCGCAGCGAGGAGCGCCATCAGCGCCCAGGCCGTCTGCGAGGCCGTCGAGGCGCCCTTGCCGCTCCACTCCTTCGCGTACTTGTAGGAGCGCAGGTCCTCGCCCCAGCCGCCGTCCTCGTTCTGGACGGACTCCAGCCAGGCGACGGCCCGGCGGATCGCCGTGTGGGAGCCGGGGAAGCCGGCGGCCGTCAGGGCCGGGACGACGGACCCGGTGCCGTAGAGGTAGTTGACGCCCCAGCGCCCGAACCACGAGCCGTTCGGCTCCTGTTCGGCGAGCAGCCACGCGATGCCGCGCCGGGTGCGCGGATCGTGGGCGAGCCCTTCGACGGCGAGCATCTCGACGACGTGCGCGGTGACGTCCGCCGAGGGCGGGTCGATGACCTCACCGAAGTCGCAGAACGGCAGCCGGTTCGGAAAAGGGCTGGTGTTGTCGACGTCGAAGGCGCCCCACGCCCCGTTGCGGGACTGCATGCCGAGGTTCCAGCGCACCCCGCGGCCGATCGCGCGTTCCATCCGCTCGGGGTCGTGGTGACGGACCCGGCGCAGCGCGAGGACGACCTCGGCGGTGTCGTCGATGTCGGGATAGTTGTCGTTGTGGAACTCGAACGCCCAACCGCCGGGCGGCAGTTGAGGGCGCCGGACCGCCCAGTCGCCGGGCCGCACGATCTCCTCGCCGAGCATCCAGTCGGCGGCCTTGACGAGCTGCGGGTGGTCGGCGGGCAGGCCCGCGTCCACCAGCGCGATGGTGGCCAGACAGGTGTCCCACACCGGTGACTGGCACGCCTCGATCATCCGGGCGCCGTCCTCGCGCCACACGGCGAAGCGGTCCAGGGACGCCAGTCCCTCGCGCATCACCGGGTGCTTCAGGTCGTAGCCGAGCAGGTGCAGCGCGATGACCGAGTACACCGCCGGGGGCTGGATGCCGCCCCAGCAGCCGTCGTTCTCCTGACGCTCGATGATCCAGCGGGCGGCGGTGTTCATGGCCGCCCTGCGGAGTCTGCGCGGGGCGACCTTGCGCAGTTGGTGCAGTGCTTTGTCCAGCCGCTGGAAGGCACCGTCCCAACTCGCCACCGGGGCCATCGGCTTGGGCGGGTTGGGGTTCGCCGGGTCGGTGTGCAGCTCGTCGAGCGGGAAGGGGGCGGGGCGTACCGGGCGCTTCGCGGAGACGATCGTCAGCGGGACGATGGTCTGCCGGGCCCAGCAGCCGAAGTCGTAGATGTTGAGCGGCACCCAGGTCGGGAAGTAGATGAGTTCCGGCGGGAGTTCGGGCAGGTCCTCCCACTTCCACCAGCCGAACAGGGCCAGCCAGATCCGGGTGAACACCCGGGCCTCGGCGATGCCGCCCCGGGCCCGGACCCAGGCGGAGGCCTTCGCCATGTGGGGCGCGTCGGGGGCGTCGCCGGCCAGCCGCAGGGCGACGTACGCCTCGATGGTGGTGGACAGTTCGCCGGGCCCGCCGTAGAAGGTGGCCCAGGTGCCGTCGTCGCGCTGCTCGCCGCGGATGAAGAGCGCGGCGGCGCGGGTGGTCTCCTCGTCGCGGATGCCGAGGAACTGACGCAGCAGCAGGTCCTCGGCGTCCATGGTGACGTTCGTCTCCAGGTCGCCCTTCCACCAGCCCTCGGGGTCCTGGCGGGCCAGGAGGTGGTCGGTGGCGCGCCGGACGGCGCGTTCGGCGGCCTCGTGCGCCCCGGCCGCCAGGGGGGTCTCGCTGTGGATGTCACTGGCCGCGGCGGCCCGGGGCGGCAGGGCCCCGGTGCTTCCGTCGGTCGTCGCTGTCATGGCTTCCCCTTCGTGCAGTGCTGCAAGCGGTGCGTCTGCTGTGGGTCCGCCGTCGGCCGGGGCGCTGCGTCCAGCGCCACCGGCCGGCGACTACGCGAGGACTATTCGACCGATACCGATCATCTCTCTTCCCCCGATGGTGTTCATCTCTTGCGGACGACGACGAAGTCGGCGAGCGCAGTGAACTGTGCACGGACGCGCTCGGGCATGTCGACGGCGTCGAGGGCCTCGACGGCGACGGTGTGCTGGCGGCGTGCCTCCTCGGCCGTCCACTCTCGGCCGCCCGCCTCCTCGATGAGGGCGGCGCGGGCCGCGAACTCCTCCTCGGAGAAGTTCTCGAAGTCGCTGCTCTTGGCGTCGGCGGCGAGGATCTCGCCGAGCCGGTCCGAGGCGCTGCCGCCCGCCGCGAGCGCGGCCACGACCGGCAGGGACTT
Organism: Streptomyces sp. NRRL WC-3605; assembly: GCF_001509795.1. Lineage (GTDB taxonomy): Bacteria > Actinomycetota > Actinomycetes > Streptomycetales > Streptomycetaceae > Streptomyces > Streptomyces viridochromogenes. The sequence continues at coordinate 4,327 of NZ_LLZN01000040.1, forward strand.
CTTGCGCTGGCGCAGGTCGCTCCAGGTCTGCTTGCCGGTGGCGTCCGGGTCGCCCCAGATGCCGAGGAGGTCGTCGACGGCTTGGAAGGCGAGGCCGAGGTGGTAGCCGTACTTCTCCAGGGTGTCGGCGGTGCGCTCGTCCGCACCGCCGAGGACCGCGCCGATGGAGGAGGCGCAGGCCAGCAGGGCGCCGGTCTTGTTGCCCTCCATCTCCAGGCACTCCTCGACGCTGACGCGGTCGCGGTGCTCGTAGGAGATGTCCTGCGCCTGACCGTCGATCAGGGCGCGGGTGGCAGTGGTGAGCCGGCGGGCGGCGCGGCCGGCCTCGACGGTGCCGAGTTCGAGCAGGACGTCGTAGGCGAGGGCGAACAGGGCGTCGCCGACGAGGATGGCCTGGGCGGGGCCGTGCACCTTCCACACGGTGTCGCGGTGCCGGCGCTGCTCGTCGCCGTCCATGAGGTCGTCGTGCAGCAGGGAGAAGTTGTGGACCAGTTCGACGGCGACGGCCCCGGGGACGCCGGCCTCGGGGGCGGCTCCGGTGACCTCGGCGGAGAGCACCGCGAGGGCGGGGCGCACGGCCTTGCCGCCGTCGCCGGCCGTGGGGTTGCCGTGGGCGTCGATCCAGCCGAAGTGGTAGGCGGAGACGGTGTCCATGGGAGCGGCCAGGCGGTCGATCGCCGTCCGCAGTACCGGTGTGGCCAGGGTCCTCCCGCGCTCCAGGAGCGCGGTCACGTCGACCGCGGTCTCTCGAGCGGCCTTCTCGGCCGGGGGCACAGTGGGCACGGTCTCTCCTCTTGTTGCGGTACCGGGGGTGCGGGGGCCTGCCGCCGCGTGCTGGTTCAGCATCAGGCCGCCTCCTCGATGGCGAAGAGATGGCCGGGGCGGGGCCTGCCGAGCGCGCCGAGGGCGGCCTCGGCCGCTCCGACGCCGCTGCGGACCGCACTCTCCATGGTCGCGGGCCACCCGGTGGCGGTCCACGCTCCGGCCAGGTACAGGCCGGGTGCCTTGGTACGGGCGCCGGGCCGCAGCCGCCCGACGCCGGGGGTCGGGGCGAACGTGGCGGTGCGCTCGCGGGTCACGAAGAAGTCCTTGACGCGGGCGCCCCGGGTGCGTGGCAGGAGCCGCTCCAGCTCGGGCAGGTAGCGCTCCCGCAGGGTGGCCACGGGTGCGTCGATCTCGTCCTGCGCGGCCGACTGGGACACGGCGAGGTACTGGCCTTCGGTGAGCCCGGCCGCCTCGGTGCGGTCGAAGACCCACTGCAGCGGGGTACCGAGGGCCGTCAGGAAGGGGGCGGCGAGCACCTTGCGGTCGTAGACGACGTGGACGTTGAGGATCGGTGCGGTGCCGATGCGCAGCAGCCGCTCGGGGGCGTCGAGGGCCCCGTCGGGCAGCAGGGCGTGGGCCTCGCGCTGGGGTACGGCGAGCACGACGGCGTCCGCGGTGAGCGTCTCGCCGGGCACCTGGACGCTCCAGCGTCCGTCGGCGTCGCGGGAGAGGCCGGTGGCGCGGGTGCGCAGCTCGGTGCGTACGCCCGCGGAGTCGAGGGCCTTGCGCGCGAGCCCGTCGTGCAGGTCGCCCAGCGGGGCGCGGGACCAGCCGATGTCGGCGGCGCCCGGTTCGGACAGCAGGCCGGTCCTGAAGACCATGGCGGCGAGCCCCAGCGAGGCGTCGCCTGCGACGGCGTTGAGGGTGGCGACGCCCACCAGGTCCCACAGGGCCTCGACGGCGCGCGGGGACTGGCCGTGCGCGGCGAGCCAGCTGCCGAAGTCCTGGTCGTCGAGGGCCGGGTCGGCCGGGTCGAGGCCCTTGAGGGCGAGCGCGGCGCGTCCGACCTTCGCCCGTTCGGCGAGCGACAGGTGCGGATAGGCGGCGAGGCTGCGGCCGAGGTGCAGGGGGACGGGCAGCGGGTCGCGCCGCAGCCGGCCGAGCCGCCGTCCCTCGGGCTTGCCGAGGTCGACGACGGGCACGTCGAGACGTTCCTGCAGGGGGGCGAGAGCCGCCCCGTCGATCCGGTCGAGGAACCAGCGGTAGGCGGTGCAGCAGCGCAGGTAGACGTGCTGTCCGTTGTCGACGGTCAGGTCGCCGCGCCGGAAGGAGAAGGCGAGGCCGCCGAGCCTGGGCCGGCCCTCCAGCAGGGTGACGCGCACGCCGGCGTCGGCGAGCGCGAGCGCGGCGGTGACGCCGGCGAGCCCGCCGCCGATGACGACGGCGTCCCGTCCGGAGCGGTCCGGGGCGCCGGCGAGCGGCCCGTCGGGCCGTGTGCTGCCGTCGGTCATCGCGCGCCCTCCCCCGTGCGACCGCCGTGCCGGCATCCGGACGCCGTTCGGCCGGTCGTCGTCGTCAGGGACGCCGTACGGGCGCGGAGGGTTGCCCGCCGCTTTCCGCCCGGGTCGTCTCCGTGGGTGCCGCCTCGCAGCGCGCGGTCCATCAGGCACGCCTCCTGACGGCTCGCCGGGTCACGTGCCGGGTGTCCAGCCCGGACAGGCCGCGGACGGCGACGTACGCCTTCTCCCGGCCGGGCAGGGAGACGCGTCCGCGCAGGACGGCCTCCGGGTCGCGTTCGATGCGGTCCAGGAGGCGGCGGTAGATGCCGGCCATGGCGGCCACGCAGGCGCCGCTGCGCCGGTCGAGCATGGGGAGCAGCCGGTAGCCCTCGGCGAACAGGGCGCGGGCCCGGCGCACCTCGAAGTGCACGAGCCCGGCGAAGTCGGAGCCCTCCGGCGGGGTCGGCCCGTGGAAGCCGGCCGAGCAGCCGAACTTGGCCAGGTCGTCCGAGGGCAGATAGGTACGGCCGCCCTCGCCGTCCTCGCGGACGTCGCGCAGGATGTTGGTGAGCTGGAGGGCCAGGCCCAGGGTGTCGGCGTACTCGGAGGCGCGTTCGGCGCCGCGCGCGTGCGGTTCGGTGCCGAAGACGCCGAGCGAGAGACGGCCGATGGCGCCCGCCACACAGCGGCAGTACACCTTGAGGTCGTCCCAGGTCTCGTAGGTCTCGCCCCGGACGTCCATCAGCACACCGTCGATCAGCTCGTCCAGACCGCCGAGCGGGATCGGGAAGGTGGCGGCGGCGTGCGCGAGCGCGACGGCGACGGGGTCGGTGTCGTCCTCGTCGACCTCGCCGTCGCGGATCCGGGTCAGCACGTTCCGGGTGTCCTCGAGCCGGGCGGTCTTGACGTCGCCGGGCAGGGCGCCGTCGCCGATGTCGTCGACCCGGCGCGAGAACGCGTACAGCGCCGACATCGCCCGGCGCTTGGGCGTGGGCAGCAGCCGGATGCCGTAGGCGAAGTTCCGGGCCTGCCGTCCGGTGACGGTCTCGCAGTAGCTGTAGGCGGCGAGTACCGGTGCGGACACGTGTGGTGCAGACTCCACGGTCCGGATCACCCCTCTCCTCGCAGGGTCCCGCCCACCTCGCGCAGCAGCCGGAGCTTGCCGGCCTTGGGCGGGCCTGTGAGTACGTCGTATTCGGCGGCGGCGATCGCTTCGACGGCCGCCCTTCCCCCCGCCACGAAACCCGCCAGCAGCAGCTTGAGCCTGCCGTGGACGCTACCCACGAGAGGCGTGCCTTCATTCAGGAGGTTCCGGGCGCGTTCGGCTTCGTATGCAACCAGTGCGCGCACCGATGCGCCTGCTGTTTTCGCGGCCAGGTCGTTTTCGCCGACGTGGAAGCGCTTCATGTCCTCGGCGGGCAGATAGATCCGGTCACGTCCGAGGTCCTCGGCGACGTCCTGGAGGTGCTCGACGATCTGGAGCGCGGTGCACACCGCGTCGGAGCGGCGGATCCGCTCGGGCGTCGCGGTCCCCGTGACGGCGAGGACGAGCCGGCCCACGGGGTTGGCGGACAGTTCGCAGTAGGCAAGGAGGTCGTCGTAGGTCTCGTACCGGCCGACGAGCTGGTCCTGGCGGTTGGCGGCGATCAGGCCGAGGAAGGGCTCGGGGCTCAGCGAGCGGCGGCGGACCGTGGGCTGGAGGCGGCGCAGCAGGGGGTGGCGCGGGGTGCCGTCGAAGACGCGGCGCAGGTCGGCCTCGAAGGCGTCGAGGAGCACGAGACGGTCGTCGGCGTCGATGCCGGACACGCCGAGCAGGCGGGCGTCGGCACCGCCGGCGGCCAGGTCGCCGTCGCCGATGTCGTCGACGAGACGGGCGAAGCCGTAGACGGCCATGAGGTCGGTGCGCCAGGCCCTGGGCAGGAAGAACGGCGCCACGGGGAAGTTCTCCGCGGCGGCCTTGTCGAGGGTGGCGCGCTCCGGATCGGCGGCGAGCGCGTCGGCACCCGTCATCGTGGACTGCCCGGCGCGAAGACGGCGCACGCTGCGTGGAGCTGGGGAGTTTCCGTAGCCATTGCCGTCACATCTCCCGTTCTACACCGCAGACCCGATGCGCACTATTTCGGACACGCCGCCCGGACCTCCGTGCGGCGGCCCGGAGGCGGGCATCACGCCTTATCGCCCCACTTGCGCGTTTCGGTACCGGTACAGCTTACGTTGTACAACGCTGCACGGCTCCTGGGGGTGTCCTGCACATCACAAGAACACACCGATCCGCGCCAAGATTCCTCACGCCAGGCGGAGTTGACGTTTCCTTTGCAGACGCGGGGCCCCGCCGGAGCAGTTCCGGCGAGGCCCTGCGAAGCGTTCTGGGCCGCACGGCCCACCACGGGGTGGACTACTTGCCCGTGAACTTCTCGTACTCCTTGAGGACCTCGTCGGTCGGACCGTCCATCCGGAGCTCGCCGCGTTCCAGCCACAGGACGCGGTTGCAGGTGTCGCGGATCGACTTGTTGTTGTGACTGACGAGGAAGACCGTGCCGGCCTCCTTGCGCAGCTCGCGGATGCGGTTCTCGGAGCGCTTCTGGAACTTGCGGTCGCCGGTGGCCAGCGCCTCGTCGATCATGAGGACGTCGTGGTCCTTGGCGGCGGCGATGGAGAACCGCAGCCGGGCGGCCATGCCGGACGAGTAGGTGCGCATCGGCAGGGTGATGAAGTCGCCCTTCTCGTTGATGCCGGAGAAGTCGACGATGTCCTGGTAGCGCGCCTTGATCTGCTCGCGGGTCATGCCCATGGCGAGCCCGCCCAATATGACGTTGCGCTCGCCGGTGAGATCGTTCATCAGGGCGGCGTTCACGCCGAGCAGCGAGGGCTGCCCGTCGGTGTAGACCTTGCCCTTCTCGGCCGGGAGCAGGCCGGCGATGGCCCGCAGCAGGGTGGACTTGCCGGAGCCGTTGGAGCCGATCAGGCCGATGGCCTCGCCCCGGTAGGCGACGAAGGAGACACCGCGCACGGCGTGCACCTTGCGCACCCCGCGCTCCTCGCCGCGCTTGAGGATGCGGCTCAGGGCGGCGGTGGCGCTGCCCTTGCCGGACTTGGCGCCGTTGACGCGGTACACGATGTGCAGCTCGTCGGCGATGACGGTGGGGACGCGGTCCCCGACGCGCTCACCCGGGTTCTGCTCAGCCACGGCCGTACCTCTCCTCCGCCTTCCAGAAGTACACGAAGCCGCCCACGGCGAACAGCAGCGACCAGCCGAGCGCGACCATCCAGACGTGCTGCGGCAGGTTGGAGGAGCCGTAGCCGTCGATCAGGGCGAAGCGCATCAGGTCCATGTAGATCGCGGCCGGATTCCACTGCAGGACCGTGGCGATCCACTCCGGCTTGCCCTCCAGCATGATCGGGATGGAGAACATCACGCCGGACGCGTACATCCAGGTGCGCATCACGAACGGCATCAGCTGGGCGAGGTCCGGGGTCTTGGCGCCGGCCCTGGCCATGATCATCGCGAGGCCGGTGTTGAAGAAGAACTGGAGCACCAGCACCGGGACGATCAGCAGCCAGGACAGCGACGGGTAGCTGCCGAAGGCCACCGCCACGACGAACAGCACGACCATCGAGAACAGCAGCTGCTGGAGCTGCTGGAGCGCGAAGGAGATGGGCAGCGAGGCACGCGGGAAGTGCAGGGCGCGCACCAGGCCGAGGTTGCCGGAGATCGCGCGGACCCCCGCCATCACCGAGCTCTGGGTGAAGGTGAACACGAAGACGCCCGTGACCAGGAACGGCACGTACACCTCGCGGGACATGCCCCGGTCGGCCTGGAGGATCAGGCCGAAGATGAGGAAGTACACGGCGGCGTTCAGCAGCGGGGTGGCCACCTGCCAGAGCTGCCCGAGCTTGGCCTGGCTGTACTGGGCGGTCAGCTTCGCCCGCGAGAACGCGAGGATGAAGTGCCGCCGGTCCCGGAGCTGGCGGACGTACTCGAACAGCGAGGGGCGGGCGCCGCTCACGGACAGCCCGTACTTGGCGGCCAGCTCGGCCGCCGTGAGTCCCTCGTCGGGCGACGGCGGCGCGCTCACCGCGACCGGGCCGTCGTGCGTTGTCTCACTCACCAGTTGAAACTTTCGTCATCGAGATGCGCAGCCTGTGCGGGTCTGGCATGTACCTGCGGCCGGGGTGCGGGCCGGTGCTCCTTGGGGCCGAGCCTGTCAGATGACAGGGGGCCGGCCCAGTCGGGTCAGCCGCCACACCGTACGCCACTTCATGGGACGCCGGGGACCGCACGAAGTCGTCCATCCTTCCCGGAATCCCCCGAACCATGCCTTCAGCGCGGGCCCCGAGGGGCGCCGGAGAAGGGTGAGCAGCAGCCACACGCCGAGGTAGACGGGGACCAGCGGCGCGGGGAGGTTGCGGCGGGCGAGCCAGACCCGGTTGCGGGCGACCATGCGGTGGTAGACCGCGTGCCGGGAGGGCGCGGTCGTGGGGTGGTACAGCACCATGTCGGACCGGTAGTCGATCATCCAGCCCGCGTCGAGGGCCCGCCATGCCAGATCGGTTTCCTCGTGCGCGTAGAAGAATGCGTCCGGCAGGCCGCCGACTTCGGCGAGGACCTGGGTGCGCACCGCGTTGGCGCCGCCGAGGAAGGTGGTGACCCGGGAGGAGCGCATCGGGTCCGAGGCGCGCAGCCGCGGGACGTGGCGGCGCTGGGTGACCCCGGTCTCGGGGTCGGCGATGCGGAAGCTGATGATGCCGAGCTTCGGGTCGGCCTCGAAGGCCTGACGGCACAGCTCGGCGGTGTCGTGCCGGGCCAGCAGGCCGTCGTCGTCGAGGAAGAGCAGGACGTCGACGTCCCGGCCGCTCGGGCCGAAGGCCTCGATGCCGACGTTGCGGCCGCCGGGGATGCCGAGGTTCTCGGGCAGCTCGATCGTGCGGACGCCCTCGGGGACGTCCGGGACGGGTGAGCCGTTGCCGACCACGACGACCTGGACCGCGTCGCCGTCCTGCTTGGCGACCGAGTCGAGCAGGGCCCGCAGCTCCTCGGGGCGGTTGCCCATCGTGATGACGACCGCGCCGACCTTCATGGCGCTCACTTCAGCCTGCTCGAGGCGAGGATGGACACCAGGTGCAGCAGGGTCTGCACGAGGGCGATGCCGGCGAGCACCGCGACGCCGAGACGGGAGAAGAACAGGTCGCCGCGGACCTGGTCGGCGATCGCGAGGACCAGGATGAGCAGCGACGCCTCGATGCCGAGGATCAGCCGGTGGAACTTCAGGGCGGCGGCGGCCCGGCGGGCCAGCGCCATGCCCGAGGAGCGCATCTCGGCGGCGGCCTCCTTGACCGGCTCCTTGCCGGTCTGGTGGCGGGCGACGCCGACGAGGTCGGTCTCGGCCTTGATCAGGATGGCGCCGAGCGCGGCCAGCGTGCCGAGGAAGGCCCACAGCCAGTCGATACGGCCGCTGCCCCACAGGTCGGCGGCGCGCAGCCCGAAGCCGGTGAGCACGGCCGCGTCGGTGAGGTAGGCGCCGACGCGGTCGAGGTAGACGCCGCTGAGGGAGTACTGCTTGCGCCAGCGCGCGATCTCGCCGTCGACGCAGTCGAGCAGCAGGTACATCTGGACGCACACGACGCCCAGGACGGCGCCCGCGATCCCCGGCACGAGCAGTGCCGGGGCCGCGAGGACACCGAAGACGGTCATCAGGTACGTGAGCTGGTTGGGCGTGACCCTGGTGTTCACCAGGTAGCGGTCGACCCGCAGGGACACCTCGCGCATGTAGAGGCGTCCCATCCAGTGCTCACCGCTGCGCCGGTCCTTCACCCCCGCGGGGTGAACGACGGGGCGTAGTTCAGCTACCGATGGCCTTGACATAGTCGGCGTAGACGTCCTTGATCTGGTCGGTTGTCAGGTCGAGGTGTTCGAGGATCGTGTACCGGCCGGGCCGGGTCTGCGGAGCGAACTCCACGGCGCGGACGAACTCGTCGTCCGTGAACCCGATCTCGCTCGGCAGCACGGGCAGGCCGTGCCGGCGCAGCACCTCGGCCATGAAGGCCGACTCGTCGTGTGCCCCGCGCAGGTACATGGCGAAGGCCGCGCCCAGTCCGCACTGCTCGCCGTGGGCGGCGGCGCGCTTCGGGAACAGCAGGTCGAAGGCGTGGTTGATCTCGTGGCACGCGCCGGAGGAGGGACGGGAGTCGCCCGACACCGACATCGCGATACCGCTGAGCACCAGTGCCTCGGCCAGCACCTGGAGGAAGCCGGTGTCCCCTATGCCGCCGGGGTGCCGCAGCACGGCCTCGCCGGCCTGGCGGGCGATCGCGGCGGCGAGGCCGTCGATCTTCTCCCCCTTGACGCGGTGCGCGAGCTCCCAGTCGGCGATGGCGGAGATGTTGGAGATGGCGTCCCCGATACCGGCGCGCACGAAGCGGGCCGGGGCCTGGTGGATGACGTCGAGGTCGATGACGACGGCGATCGGGTTCGGCACGCCGTAGGAGCCGCGTCCGGCGTCGTTGTCGAGCGTGGCGACCGGCGAGCACAGTCCGTCGTGCGCGAGGTTCGTCGGCACGGCGACCAGGGGCAGGCCCACGCGGGCCGCGGCGAACTTGGCGCAGTCGATGATCTTGCCGCCGCCGAGCCCGACGACGGCGTCGTAGTGGCCGGCCTTCATGTCGCCGGCCAGCCGGATCGCGTCGTCCAGGGTGCCGCCGCCGACCTCGTACCAGGAGGCGCCGGGCAGCGCGGGGGCGAGCCGCTCCCGCAGCCGGGCGCCGGAGCCGTTGCTGACGGCGACGGCGAGCTTGCCGGAGTGGGAGATGCGCTCGTCGGCGAGGACGCACGCCAGATCGTCGAGGGCACCCGGGCGGATGTCCACGACGACCGGCGAGGGGATGAGCCGGGTCAGTACTGGCACGCGATCTCCCGTCCACGGGCGAGATCGTCGTGGTTGTCGATCTCCACCCACTTGACGTCGCCGATCGGCGCCACGTCGATCCGGAAGCCGCGGTTCACGAGCTCCTGGTAGCCGTGCTCGTAGAACTGCTGCGGGTCGGTCTCCCAGACCGCCTTCAGGGCGTCGGCCAGCTCGGGGGCGGCGTCGCCCTCGATGAGGGTGACACCGATGTACTCGCCGGTGGCCTCGGCGGGGTCCATCAGCTTGGTGATCTTCGTCATGCCCTTGGCGGGGTCGACGACGACTTTCATCTCCTCCTCGGCCAGGGACTTCACCGTGTCCAGGGCGAGGATGATCCGCCTGCCCTCGCCGCGGGCGGCGAGCAGCGTCTTCTCGACGGAGACCGGGTGCACGGTGTCGCCGTTGGCGAGGATCACGCCGTCCTTGAGGGCGTCACGGCCGCACCACAGGGAGTAGGCGTTGTTCCACTCCTCGGCCTTGTCGTTGTCGATGAGGGTGAGCTTGAGGCCGTACTTCGCCTCCAGCGCCGCCTTGCGCTCGTACACGGCCTCCTTGCGGTAGCCGACGATGATCGCGACCTCGGTGAGGCCGATCTCGGCGAAGTTGGCGAGAGTGAGGTCGAGAACCGTCGGTTCGCCCTCTATGCCCGCGGGGCCCACCGGCACCAGAGCCTTCGGGAGGCTGTCGGTGTAGGGGCGCAGACGCCGTCCGGCGCCGGCCGCCAGCACGAGGCCGATCATGCGGGTTCTCCTTCATCGTGTACGGCGGGTGCGCCGCCCTTGTGGGCGGTCACCCAGAAGCGGATGCTCTCGACGAGCACCACCAGGGCCACGGCCACGGCGAGAGCCGTGAGCGCGACCGTGAACTGCGACGCGGTGAGCACCGCGGCGAGGAGGGTGACGAGCAGGGTCCGTCCTTCGTGCCCCCCGATGGTGCGCACCAGCCAGGCCGGGGGCGCGCCGGCGCCACCGCGGATGCGGTACACCGTGTCGTAGTGATGGTAGGCGACGGCCGCCACCAGGCCGAAAGCCGCAGGAAGGGCTCCGTTCACGTCCGCCTTGGCGGCGAGCACGAGGACGGTGCAGTACTCCGCGGCCCGGAAGACCGGCGGGATCAGCCAGTCGAGGGCGCCCTTGAGGGGGCGGGCGACGGCGAGGCCCGAGGTCACGGCGTACACGAGCGCGGCGAGCGCCGGCCAGGGGGTGCCGAGTCCGGCCGCGGCGGACACGGCGACGACCAGGACCCCGCCGAGGAGGGCCACGGCCGGGAGGGCGAAGCCGGGCAGCCGCCGGGCGGGCTTCTTCAGCACGGCGGCGAAGCCGAGGCCGCGCGGTCCCGAGTCGGCGAGGTCGGCGAGCGCCTGGGCGGCCCGGTCGGTGCGGTGGGCCTTGCGGGTCAGCGAGCGCAGGACCCGGCCGGCCGTGGTGTACGTGGCGGCGAACGCGCACCCGACGAGCAGGGCGTAGAAGGTGATGCGGGGCGTCGTGAGCGCCGTCAGCACGGCGATCATGGCCCAGCGCTCGCCGATCGGCAGCACGATCATGCGCCGCACCCACACCGTCCAGCCGACGCTGTCGAGCTTGTCGGAGAGGGCGGCGGTGGGGCTGGTGTTGGCGGTGGCGTCGTGGTTGGCCTCGTTGAAGGAGAAGTCCACGACGTGCCGGCAGGTCTGCAGGATCATCGCGCCGAGGGCGAGCGCCCACACGTCGTCGCCGCCGCGGGCCGCGCCGAGGGCGAGGCCCGCGTAGTAGGCGTACTCCTTGGCCCGGTCGAAGGTGGCGTCGAGCCAGGCGCCGAGCGTGGAGTACTGCAGCGAGTAGCGGGCCAGCTGCCCGTCGGTGCAGTCGAGCACGAACGAGAAGATCAGCAACAGGCCGGCCGCGACGAACCCGCCGCGGGTGCCGGTGGCCGCGCAGCCCGCCGCGATCAGCGCGGTGATCAGGGACGCGGTGGTGACCTGGTTGGGGGTCAGGCCCCGCCGGGCGCACCAGCGCGCGATGTAGCGCGAGTAGGGGCTGATGCAGAAGGTCGTGAAGAAGCCGTCGCGGGCCTTCACGGCCGACTTCAGGCGTATGGCCTCGTCGTCGACGGAGGCGACGGACTGCCGGGCCTCGTTGCGGGCCTGCGGGTCGGCCGGGACGGCGGCGACCAGGCTGCCGAGCTCGGGACGGTGCACGTCGGTGCCCTCGGCGTCGAGGGCGGTGGCGACGCGGTCGGCGAGGCTGTCGACTGCCACGGCCGTGCCGCCGCCCGCGGACGTCTCGCGGGCCACGGCGCGGGTCAGCGCCTGCCGGCCTGCGGGCTGGGCGGTGACGGCGCCGGGGATCGCGGCGAGCGGGAAGCGGGGGTCGGTCAGGCCGAGACGCAGGGCGTGCACGTGACCGACGAAGCGGGCGTCGACCAGGGCGACGCGCTGGTCACCGGGGACTTGGGCGAGAAGGGTCTCGGCGTCGGCCGGATCCGAGGCGGTCCGGACGTCGTAGCCGAGGGACCGCAGATCGCCCTCGATCGACGATCCGGGGACCGGCTGACCGGTGAGGATGGCGGTCGGCAACCGAACTCACTCCCTGGGTGCCGGCGTGCTCACGCCGGTCATGTACATGGTGGCGGCGCCCCTTGCCGGTGGCGGCCGGGCGGCGTGTCGGCAGAGGCTATCGGATGACGGGAAGCCGACGTTCACCGGCCGTTCGGCGTGACGATCGACGTGGTTCGCCCGGTGCCGCCCGGCGATCATCATCGGGGATCGCGGGGGCCGCCCACAAACCCGGCCGGTACAGACCGGGGCACCGGGGACATTGCGGGAGGCCGTGGTGGGTCGGCATAGGGTGGGCGACCATGACATGGCTGATCACAGGCGGGGCCGGCTACATCGGAGCACATGTGGCGCGGGCCATGACGGACGCCGGGGAGCGGGTCCTCGCCCTGGACGACCTCTCGGCCGGGTTCCCGGCGCGGCTGCCGGCCGAGGTGCCGCTGGTGCGCGGCTCCTCCCTGGACGGCGACCTGCTCAAGCGGGTCTTCGCCGAGCACGGGGTGACCGGCGTGGTGCATCTCGCGGCCCGCAAGCAGGTCGCGGAGTCGGTGGCGCAGCCCACCCGCTACTACCGGGAGAACGTGGGCGGTCTCGCCACGCTCCTGGACGCGGCCGCGGAGTCAGGTGTCCGGCGCCTGCTGTTCTCGTCGTCCGCCGCCGTGTACGGCAACCCGGATGTGGACCTCATCACGGAGCGGACCCCGTGCGCCCCGGTGAACCCGTACGGCGAGACCAAGCTGGCCGGGGAGTGGCTGGTGCGGGCGGCGGGACAGGCGCACGGCATGGCGACGGTGTGCCTGCGCTACTTCAACGTGGCGGGCGCCGCCGCGCCGGAGCTCGCGGACACCGGCGTCTTCAACATCGTGCCCATGGTCTTCGACCGGCTCACCCGCGACGAGGCGCCGCGGATCTTCGGCGACGACTATCCGACGCCGGACGGCACGTGCGTCCGTGACTACATCCATGTCGCCGACCTCGCCGAGGCGCACCTGGCGGCGGCCCGTCGCCTGTCCTCGCCGGACGCGGGCGGCGACCTCACGCTGAACATCGGCAGCGGTACGGGGGTCTCCGTGCGCGAGCTGATCGACGTGATCGGTGAGGTGACCGGTGACCGGCGGCCTCCCGTGGTGGAGGGGCGCCGGCCCGGGGACGCGCCGCGCGCGGTCGCCTCGGCCGGGCTGGCCGCCCGGGAGCTCGGGTGGACGGCCCGGCGCGGGGTACGCGAGATGGTCGAGTCGGCGTGGGCCGGCTGGCGGCTCCACCACGGCGGCTGAGTCGCGCGGTCCGGGCGCGCGGCGCTGACCTGCGGAACGTTTCCGCAGGTCACGGCACATGACAACGGTATTCAACGCCGCGTTGCCGGATACCCCCTACCCGTAGTTGACTGTCATCCCGGACGGGCGGTCGCGATCGCCGTACGACCAGAAGGGCGGCTTCCCATGGGGGCTGGGCACGACCACGGGCACGCGCACGGGCCCCCGACCGGTACGGCGGCCGCCGCCTACCGGGGGCGGCTGCGGGTCGCGCTGGCGATCACGCTCGGGGTCATGGTGGTGCAGATCGTCGGCGGCGTCGCCGCGGACTCGCTGGCCCTGGTCGCGGACGCGGCGCACATGGCGACGGACGCGGTGGGTCTCGGCATGGCCCTGCTCGCGATCCACTTCGCGAACCGGCCGGCGAGCACGACCCGCACCTTCGGCTACGCCCGCGCGGAGATCCTCGCCGCCCTCGCCAACTGTCTGCTGCTGCTCGGCGTCGGCGGGTACGTCCTGTACGAGGCCGTCGAGCGGTTCTTCACCCCGGCGGACACCGAGGGCGGCCTGATGATCGTCTTCGGCTCGATCGGCCTGGTCGCCAACCTGATCTCGCTGTCCCTGCTGATGCGGGGCCAGAAGGAGAGCCTGAACGTACGCGGCGCGTTCCTGGAGGTGGCCGCGGACACCCTCGGCTCGCTGACGGTCATCGTCTCCGCCGCCGTGATCCTCGGCACCGGCTGGCAGGCCGCCGACCCGATCGCCTCGCTGGTCATCGGCGTCATGATCGTGCCGCGCACCCTGAAGCTGCTGCGCGAGACCCTCGACGTCCTGCTGGAGTCGGCGCCGAAGGGCGTCGACATGGACGAGGTGCGGGCGCACATCCTCGCCGTGGACGGCGTCGAGGACGTCCACGACCTGCACGCGTGGACGATCACCTCGGGGATGCCGGTGCTGTCCGCCCATGTGGTGGTGCGCTCCGACGTCCTGAACGCCATCGGCCACGAGAAGGTGCTGCACGAGCTCCAGGGGTGCCTCGGCCACCACTTCGACGTCGAGCACTGCACCTTCCAGCTGGAGCCCGCCGGTCACGCGCAGCACGAGTCCCGGCTCTGCCACTGACCCGGCCGGAACAGGCGTACGGTCGGACGGGACGCCCGTACGAACGCGGGTACGGCGATCCGGTGGTCCCCGGCTTCCTCGCGCCGCGGCGCCCCCGCGGGCGGTTCCCCACCCGCCGCGCCGGGCACGATCACTTGCCGGGAGTGCCGGATTCGTACGGCACACTTGGGGCGCAACACCGATGTGAAGGATGGGTATGCCGATCACACCTGCCACCTCGACGCAGAGTCCGTCGAAGGGCGCCGCCGCTGACGCGATTCTGCTGGAACTGGTCGACGAGAACGGTGTGACGATCGGCACCGCGGAGAAGCTCGCCGCCCATCAGCCGCCCGGGCAGCTGCATCGCGCGTTCTCCGTGTTCCTCTTCGACGAGCAGGGCCGGCTGCTGCTCCAGCAGCGGGCGCTCGGCAAGTACCACTCCCCCGGTGTCTGGTCCAACACCTGCTGCGGCCACCCCTACCCCGGCGAGGCCCCCTTCGCGGCCGCGGCCCGGCGCACGTACGAGGAGCTCGGTGTCTCCCCCTCGCTGATGGCCGAGGCCGGCACGGTCCGCTACAACCACCCGGACCCCGACTCGGGCCTGGTGGAGCAGGAGTACAACCATCTCTTCGTCGGCCTGGTGCAGGCCGCGCCGCGGCCGGACCCGGAGGAGGTCGGCGGGACCGCGTTCGTCACGGCTGCCGAACTGGCCGAGCGGCACGCGAAGGACCCGTTCTCGTCCTGGTTCATGACCGTGCTGGACGCGGCCCGTCCCGCCGTCCGCGAGCTGACGGGTCCGTCGGCCGGCTGGTGACGTTCCCGCCCGGCCGGGGCCCGGCCTACGGGTACGGGTCCCGGACCGGCTCGAGCGGGACGGCGGCCCAGATCACCTTCCCGCCGCTCGCCGTGTGCTCGACGTCGCAGACGCCGCCCGCCTCGCGGGTGATCTCGCGGACCAGGAGCAGCCCCCGGCCCCCGGTCTGCCCGTAGTCGGCCTCCAGGGCGGTCGGCCGGTAGGGGTGGTTGTCCTCGACGGACACCCGCAGCCACTCCGCGCCGACGGCGACCTCCACGGCGAGCATCGGTGACAGCAGCGCCGCGTGCCGTACGGCGTTCGTCACCAGCTCCGAGACGATCAGCAGCAGCCCTTGGACCAGGTCGTCCGGGACCGGTACGCCCTGGCGGTACAGCAGGTCCCGCACGGCGTGCCGGGCCTGCGGGACGGACGCCTCCACGGCGGGGGCGGTGAACCGCCAGACGCCCTCGTACGGCAGTGGGTCCGGCGGCCGTGGATCGAGGGAGTCCTCCGCGCCGCCCGCTGGGCGCGGGCCGGACCCGCGCCCGTGGTTCTCCATCGTCCGGTCGCCACCCTTGCGCTCGATTGTCACCACACGTCGAGTGTTGGGAACGCACCGGTCCCGACCGGAGAACTGAACAGAAGTCAGCAGGTATCGAGCGATTATGACCGTTGGCGTATGACACGGTCAGATGTGGGACCACTGTTGACCCCCCGGATGCCGACTTGGCGAACTATTCGGGTTGTACGGGTTTGGGGGCGTGCCGAGCGCGGACGATCCTTCCGGCGGCGGACCCTCCGCGGAGGGCCGTCCGGCACCGGCGGATAGCATCCCGCGCATGGAGCCCCAGCTGCTGCACCGCGTCGCCGACGCGGTCGCCACCGTCGTCGTCCACCATCCGGCCAAGCGCAACGCGATGACGGCCGCGATGTGGCGGGCACTGCCCCCGCTGCTCGACACGCTGGCCGCCGACCCGGACGTCCGGGCGCTGGTGCTGACCGGGGAGGGCGGGACCTTCTGCGCGGGCGCCGACATCTCGACGCTCCAGGGGTCCCCGCGGGAGGCGCAGGAGCTGGCCGTGGCTGCCGAGGAGGCTCTGGCGGCCTTCCCGAAGCCGACGCTGGCGGCGGTCCGGGGGCACTGCGTGGGCGGCGGGGCCCAGCTGGCGGCGGCGTGCGATCTGCGGTTCGCGCAGCAGGGCGCGCTGTTCGGGGTGACGCCCGCGAAGCTCGGGATCGTCTACCCGGCCTCCTCCACCCGGCGGCTGGTGTCGCTGGTCGGTCCGGCCACCGCCAAGTACCTGCTGTTCTCGGGCGAGTTGATCGACGCGGAGCGTGCCCTGCGCACGGGTCTGGTGGACGAGGTGCTGCCGGAGGGCGAACTGGACAAGCGGGTCGCGGAGTTCACCCGGGTGCTGGCGTCACGCTCGCAGCTGACGCAGGCCGCCGCCAAGGAGTTCGCGAACGGCCGCACCGACCGCGACGGGCACTGGGAGCGGCGGGCGCGCGAGAGCGGCGACACCGCGGAGGGGGTCGCCGCCTTCCTGGAGCGCAGGCAGCCGCGCTTCACCTGGACCGCGTCTACACGAGGGTGAACCGGCTGTCGGTGCGGAACTCCTCGACGAGGTGCGCGGGCGCCTTGAGCGGCGAGCCCGCGTCGTAGGGCGGCTGCGGGTCGTACTCGGTCAGCAGCTGGACGGCCTGGGCGTGCTCGTCGCCCGCGATCCGGCCCACCAGGGTGAGGGCCATGTCGATCCCGGCGGAGACCCCGGCCGCGGTGACGTACTTGCCGTCCGTGACGACGCGGTCCGCGGTGGGCTCGGCGCCGTACTGCGGCAGGAAGTCCAGGGTCAGCCAGTGCGAGGCGGCGCGGCGGTCCCGGAGCAGGCCGGCGGCGGCCAGGAGCAGCGAGCCGGAGCAGACCGAGGTCGTCCAGGCGGTCGTGGCGTCGGCGGTCCGGAGCCAGTCCAGGAGGGTCTCGTTCTCGATCTCGGTGAACGTCCCGGGGCCGCCGGGCACCACGACGACGTCGGGGTGCGGCACGTCGGCCAGGGCCTTGCCGGCGGTCAGCGTGAGGAAGCCGGTGTCGGCGCGGACCGGTCCGGCCTGCTCGGCGACGAAGTCGACGCGCGCGTCCGGGAGGCGGCTCAGCGCCTCGTAGGGGCCCACGACGTCGAGGGCGGTGAAGCGGTCGTACAGGACCATGGCGATCTGCATGGCGTTCCTTCCGGGTCGGGCGGGTGTCAGGGTGTGGAGGCGGGGCGGAAGCGGCGGCGGTACTCGGCCGGGGACACCCCGAGGGTCCGCACGAAGGCGCGGCGCATGGCCTCGGGGGTGCCGTAGCCGCCGGCCCGGGAGATCTCCTCGACGCCGTCGGTGGTGTCCTCCAGGAGGCGGCGGGCGTGTTCGAGGCGGACCCGGTCGACGTAGCGGCCGGGGGTCGTGCCGGTCTCGTCCTGGAAGGCGCGGGCGAAGTGGCGCGGGGAGAGGCTCGCGCGGGCGGCGAGCGCCTCGACCGAGAGGTCGGCCTCGGGATGCTCGGCGATCCAGCGCTGGACCTCCCGCAGCGGCTCGCGCCGCGCGGTCTGGGCGGCGAGCTGGGCGCTGAACTGCGCCTGGTTGCCGGGCCTGCGCAGGAAGACGACGAGGTGGCGGGCGATGCCGAGGGCGATGTCCCGGCCGAGGTCCTCCTCGACCAGGGCGAGCGCGAGGTCGATGCCGGAGGTCACGCCGGCGGAGGTCGAGACCTGTCCGTCGCGGACGTAGATGGGGTCGGGCTCGACGGCGACCTCCGGGTGGTCGCGGGCGAGCTTGCCGCAGTACGCCCAGTGGGTCGTGGCGCGGCGCCCGTCCAGGAGCCCGGCGGCGGCCAGCAGCAGCGAGCCGGTGCAGACGGAGACGAGGCGTTCGGCGGTGCGGGCGTGGGAGCGCAGCCAGTCGGTGAGGGCGGGGTCCGGGTCCCGGGTGCCGTGGCCGCCGGGGACGACGAGGGTGTGCGCGTCGAGCCGGTCGCCGAGCGCCTGGTCGGGTACGAGGGTCAGGCCGCCGGAGGTGCGGACGGGGCCGCCGTTCAGGGATGCGGTGCGGATGCGGTAGGTGCCCGGACGGTAGGTCTCCGCCCCGGCGAAGACCTCCAGCGGACCGCTGACGTCCAGGCTGAGGACGCCGTCGAAGAGCACGAAGAGAACGGTTCGCTGGGCCATGCCTTCGATTCTTCGGGCCCGGGCGGACGGCCGCAATGACGAGGACCCCACCTTTCCTGCCATGGCGGACGCGCGCCCCTGGCGACGTACCAAGCGGTTGGTAACCTCGGGCCATGACTACTGCCGCCCTGGAGCCGCGTGCCGGCCGACGCTGCCAGAACATGCTCAACTCCCTCCACGCGACGCTGTACTTCGCGCCCGAGACGGGCGAGGAGCTGGGCGCGCTCGGGATCACGCACCCCAAGGCCGTGAACTTCGCGGTGCGGGCGGCGGCGATGGGCCCGGTGGGCGCGGGCGCGGTGACGGCGGCGTTCTACAACTACAAGCACGAGGCCGTGGCCCGGCACGTCCCGGCCGTCTGGTCGGTCGCCTCGCCGGAGGCCGTTCTCGCGGCCCGCGCGCGAGCGGTGGACCGGACGCTGCGCCGGCTGCTCGGCGAGGAGGCGCTGGCGTCGGCGGAGATGACCGAGGCGGCCCGGCTCGCGCTGCGCGCCACCGAGGGGTGCTCCCGCAGCGCCCGGCCGCTGTACTCCGCATACGCGGACCTGCCCGTGCCCGACCAGCCGCACCTCGCGTACTTCCATGCGACGACGCTGCTGCGCGAGCACCGGGGCGACGGGCATCTGGCCGTGCTGATGTCGGCCGAGCTGGACGGCCTGGAGGCGGTGGTGACCCACACGGCGACCGGCAAGGGCATGACCCCGAAGTGGGTGTTCGCGACCCGCGGCTGGTCCCAGGAGGACTGGGACGCCGCCTGCGGCCGGCTGCGCGGGCGCGGCCTGCTGGACGAGGCGGGCGAGCTGACGCCCCAGGGAGTCGCCCTGCGCAAGGAGATCGAAGCCGAGACCGACCGTCTCGACCAGGCGCCGTACCGGCGTCTCGGGGCGGACGGCGTGGCCCGGCTGACGGAGCTGGGCGCCGGGTTCGCGCGCACGGCGGCCACGGCCGGGGCCTTCCCGCAGGACCTGCTCGGCAAGGGCTGAGAGAGATTGGCCCGGCACGGCTCCGCCGGGCATGACCAGCGCCGAGCGCGGTACCCGTGACCTCGACGGCCGACCGGCGGCCGCCGAGGAGAGGTGAACGACGTGTTCCGTGCCATCGCAGATGTCCTGCGTCAGATCGGCGGCGCCATCGCCACCGTGGTGACGCTTCCGTTCCGGGCGCTCGCCCGGCTGTTCGGCGGGGCGTCCGGCAGCGCTCGCGGCCGCCGGGCCTGACCCGCCCCGCCACGACGGGCCCGGGACCCGCCCTGATCCCCGGTTGTCGGCGCCACCTGCCACAATTGCCGCGCAACCTCAGTCAGAAGGCGGGACGGGATCGTGACGACACCCCTCGTAGGGTCCATCGAAGGCAGGATCGCCGCAGAGCTCGGCGTACGGGAGCGGCAGGTGAAGGCTGCCGTGGAGCTGCTCGACGGCGGTTCGACGGTGCCTTTCATCGCCCGCTACCGCAAGGAAGCGACCGAGATGCTCGACGACGCGCAGTTGCGCACGCTCGAGGAGCGGCTGCGCTACCTGCGGGAGCTGGAGGAGCGGCGGACGGCGATCCTGGACTCGGTGCGGGAGCAGGGCAAGCTGACCGAGGAGCTGGAGGCGCGGATCCGCGGCGCCGAGACCAAGGCCCGCCTGGAGGACATCTACCTGCCGTTCAAGCCCAAGCGCCGCACCAAGGCGCAGATCGCCCGGGAGGCCGGCCTCGAGCCGCTGGCCGAGGGCCTGCTCGACGACCCGACCGTCGAGCCCCTGGCCGCCGCCTCCGCGTTCGTGGACGCGGACAAGGGCGTCGCCGATCCGCAGGCCGCCCTGGACGGCGCCCGGGCCATCCTGACGGAGCGCTTCTCCGAGGACGCCGACCTGATCGGTGAGCTGCGCGAGCGCATGTGGACGCGCGGGCGCCTTGCCGCCAAGGTCCGCGAGGGCAAGGAGGAGGCGGGCGCCAAGTTCGCCGACTACTTCGACTTCGTTGAGCCGTTCACCGCGCTGCCCTCGCACCGGATCCTGGCGATGCTGCGGGGCGAGAAGGAGGAGGTCCTCGACCTCGTCCTGGAGCCGGAGGAGCCCACCGACGGCCCGTCCTCGTACGAGGGGATGATCGCGCACCGGTTCCGGATCGCCGACCGCGGGCGTCCCGCCGACAAGTGGCTCCAGGACACGGTCCGCTGGGCCTGGCGCACCCGCGTCCTCGTCCACCTCGGCATCGACCTGCGGCTGCGCCTGCGGACGGCCGCCGAGGACGACGCCGTCGGCGTGTTCGCCGCCAACCTCCGCGACCTGCTGCTGGCCGCCCCGGCCGGCACCCGGGCGACGCTGGGCCTCGACCCCGGATTCCGCACCGGCGTCAAGGTCGCCGTCGTGGACGCCACCGGCAAGGTCGTCGCCACCGACGTCATCCACCCGCACGTCCCGGCCAACCGCTGGGACGAGGCCATCGCCAAGCTGGCCCGGCTGGCGAAGGAGCACGCGGTCGAGCTCGTCGCGATCGGCAACGGCACGGCGTCCCGCGAGACCGACAAGCTCGCCGGTGAACTGATCACCCGGCACCCGGAGCTGAAGCTCACCAAGGTGATGGTGTCCGAGGCCGGCGCCTCCGTGTACTCGGCCTCCGCCTTCGCCTCGCAGGAACTGCCCGACATGGACGTGTCGCTGCGCGGCGCGGTGTCGATCGCCCGCCGGCTGCAGGACCCGCTGGCCGAGCTGGTGAAGATCGACCCGAAGTCGATCGGCGTCGGCCAGTACCAGCACGACCTGTCCGAGGTGAAGCTCTCGCGCTCGCTGGACGCGGTCGTCGAGGACTGTGTGAACGGCGTGGGCGTGGACGTCAACACGGCGTCGGCGCCGCTGCTCGCGCGGGTCTCCGGCATCACCTCCGGTCTCGCGGAGAACATCGTGTCCCACCGGGACGCCAACGGCCCCTTCACCTCCCGCGGGCAGCTGAAGAAGGTGGCGCGGCTCGGCCCGAAGGCCTACGAGCAGTGCGCGGGCTTCCTGCGCATCCGCGGCGGCGAGGACCCGCTGGACGCGTCCAGCGTCCACCCCGAGTCCTACCCGGTGGTGCGGCGGATCGTGAAGACGTCCGGTCAGGACGTGGCCGCGCTGATCGGCAACACCGGGGTGCTGCGCTCGCTGCGGCCCGACGACTTCGTGGACGAGACGTTCGGTCTGCCGACCGTGACGGACATCCTCAAGGAGCTGGAGAAGCCCGGCCGCGACCCGCGCCCGGCCTTCCGTACGGCGACCTTCAAGGAGGGCGTCGAGAAGATCGCCGACCTGTCCTCGGGGATGGTCCTGGAGGGCGTCGTCACCAACGTGGCGGCGTTCGGGGCGTTCATCGACATCGGCGTCCACCAGGACGGTCTGGCGCATGTCTCGGCGCTGTCGAAGACGTTCGTGAAGGACCCGCGGGACGTGGTGAAGCCCGGCGACATCGTCAAGGTGAAGGTCCTCGACGTGGACATCCCGCGCAAGCGGATCTCGCTGACGCTCCGCCTGGACGACGAGGCCGCTCCCCAGGACCGGCAGGGCGGCGGCGAGCGACGCCAGCGCGGCGGACGTCCTCCGCAGCAGCGTCAGGGCGGTGGTGGCCGGGGCGGCCGGGGCGGCCAGGGCGGCGGCTCCCGCCAGGCACCGCCCCCGGCGAACAGCGCGATGGCGGACGCCCTGCGCAAGGCGGGCCTGCTCGACGGGAAGAACGGCAAGCGCTGACCGGTGTGTGACGGGGTGGGCGGGTGCGCCCCGCCCACCCCTGGCCGTTCAGCGTTCCGTCACCTTGCCGTCGGCGACCTCCAGGCGGCGGGTGACGTGGACCGCGTCGAGCATGCGGCGGTCGTGGGTGACCAGCAGCAGGGTGCCCTCGTAGGCGTCCAGGGCCGACTCCAGCTGCTCGATGGCGGGCAGGTCGAGGTGGTTGGTGGGCTCGTCCAGGACCAGGAGGTTGACGCCCCGGCCCTGGAGCAGGGCGAGGGCGGCGCGGGTCCGCTCCCCCGGTGAGAGGGTGACCGCCGGACGCAGGACGTGCTCCGACTTCAGGCCGAACTTGGCGAGCAGGGTGCGCACCTCGACCGGTTCGGTGTCGGGGACCGCCGCGCGGAAGGCGTCCAGCAGCGACTCGTCGCCGTGGAACAGCTTGCGTGCCTGGTCCACCTCGCCGATCAGGACGCCCGCGCCGAGATGCGCCTGGCCGGCGTCCAGCGGCACCCGGCCCAGGAGGGCGGCCAGCAGGGTGGACTTCCCGGCGCCGTTGGCCCCGGTGACGGCCACCCGGTCCGCCCAGTCGATCTGCAGGGACACCGGGCCCAGCGTGAAGGGGCCGCGGCGGAGCTCGGCGTCGCGCAGGGTCGCGACCACCGCGCCGGAGCGGGGCGCCGACGCGATCTCCATGCGCAGCTCCCACTCCTTGCGGGGTTCCTCGACGGTCTCCAGGCGCTCGATCATGCGCTGGGTCTGCCGGGCCTTCGCGGCCTGCTTCTCGCTGGCCTCGCTGCGGAACTTGCGGCCGATCTTGTCGTTGTCGTTGCCCGCCTTGCGCCGGGCGTTCTTCACGCCCTTGTCCATCCAGGAGCGCTGGGTCTGGGCGCGCTCGTGGAGCGCGGCCTTCTTGTCGGCGTACTCCTCGTAGTCGTCGCGGGCGTGCCGGCGGGCCACCTCGCGCTCCTCCAGATAGGCGTCGTAGCCGCCGCCGTAGAGGTTGATCTGCCGTTGCGCCAGGTCGAGTTCGAGGACCTTGGTGACCGTGCGGGCGAGGAACTCCCGGTCGTGGCTGACGACGACGGTGCCGGCGCGCAGGCCGGTGACGAAGCGTTCCAGGCGCTCCAGGCCGTCGAGGTCGAGGTCGTTGGTGGGCTCGTCGAGCAGGAAGACGTCGTAGCGGGAGAGCAGGAGCGAGGCCAGTCCGGCGCGGGCGGCCTGGCCGCCGGACAGGGACGTCATCGGCTGCTCCAGGTCCACGGCGAGGCCGAGCGCGTCGGCGACCTCGTCGGCCCGTTCGTCGAGGTCGGCGCCGCCCAGGCCCAGCCACCGCTCCAGGGCGGTCGCGTACGCGTCGTCGGCGCCGGGCGCCCCGTCGACCAGGGCCTGCGTCGCCTCGTCCATCACGCGCTGGGCCTCGGCGACCCCGGTGCGCCGGGCCAGGAACCGCCGGACGGTCTCGCCGGGCCGGCGCTCCGGTTCCTGCGGGAGGTGACCGACGGTGGCGGCGGGCGGGGACAGGCGCAGTTCGCCCTCCTCCGGGGCGGCGAGCCCGGCGAGCAGGCGCAGCAGCGTGGACTTGCCGGCGCCGTTGGCCCCGACCAGGCCGATCACGTCGCCGGGGGCCACGACGAGGTCGAGCCCGCTGAACAGGGTGCGGTCGCCGTGGCCGGCGGCGAGGTTCTTGGCGACGAGGGTGGCGGTCACAGGGAGCGATCCTACGGCCCCGCCCGACGGGGTCGCCGGGAATATCCGGCCGGTCAGCGGGCCATCGGCTCCACCAGCACGCTGCCCGAGGTACGGGCCACCACGAACGCCTCGCCCTTGACCGCCCTGGCGTCGAGCGGGATGCGGTGGCGGCCCGGCTCCAGGATCCCGTCGAACAC
Organism: Streptomyces sp. NRRL WC-3605; assembly: GCF_001509795.1. Taxonomy (GTDB): domain Bacteria; phylum Actinomycetota; class Actinomycetes; order Streptomycetales; family Streptomycetaceae; genus Streptomyces; species Streptomyces viridochromogenes. Next base: position 27,948 of record NZ_LLZN01000040.1, read on the forward strand.
CTCGTGGGTGTGGGTGCGGTACAGACGGTCGAGGCGGTAGGCGGTGAGCCGGACCCGGCACGGCGAGGTGACCTCGACCCCGGCCTCCCCGTCGGCGGCCACCAGGCGGGTCAGCCGGCGCCGGTCGAGAGGGCTGCGGTCCAGGGCGTGTTCGATCTGCGCGACCAGCAGCGGCACGATCGGCGCGAGGCCGTCGACGTACACCACGTCGACGCCGGCGTCCGTGAACGCCCGGCGTACGGCGGCGCGCTGGGTCTCCCCCACCGCGCGGCCGAAGGCGACGGCACCGTAGGCGCACAGTTCGTCGGCGGGTACGCCGCTGACGTCGTCGGTGATGTCGGCGCCGACGCCGATGGTGCGCAGCGCGGCGGCGAGCCGGGCGAGGACGGCGACCCGGGCGCCGACGAGGAGCACCCGGCGGCGCGGTGCCTCGGCGGCGTCCCGCAGCAGGGAGTGCAGTGCGGCGCGGTAACCGGCGCCCTCGAAACGGAAGGGGCCTATGCCGTGGTAGCCGTTGAGCTCCAGGTCGGCGTGTTCGTCGGTCTGCCAGGCGAAGTCCTGCCAGATGTAGTCGTCGCCGTCCCGGGCGATGGCCGCGGTGACGGCTCCGCAGGCGAGGTCGGCGCAGTCGGGGCAGCCGTAGACGACGTACCGTCCGCCGGGCAGCGGGGCGTCGGCCTCCAGGAGGAGGCTGCGGACCTGGGCGGTGAAGATGGCGGGCGGGACGTCGGAGGCGAGCGGGGAGACGGCGTCGAGGTCGCAGAGCTGGAACAGCAGCGGGCGGCCGTCGACGATGAAGTCCACGAAGTCCCGGTGCACCTGGTAGTCACCGTTGGCCAGGACGCCGCCGGCACGCATCGCCGGTGCCAGGCCGAAGGTCGCGTACGCGGCAGACATGCTGTGAGTATCCCCAGAGCGGGACCGGTATGAGCGCGGCATGACATATTCCGCTACGTCCGGTTCGGGGGGCGAACGCACGCGCGGGCGCGTTCGGGTGGGCGGGGGCGCGAGGGAGGCGGTTCGCCCGCCTCCCCCACGTCGGTGCGCCCCCTGGGGTCTTTCGTCCGAACGAGAGGCCCTAGCCGTGGTCGTGGCCCAGCGGATCGCCGGAGGTCTCGGTGCCGGGGCCCGGGCCGACCTTGATCTCGAAGTCCCCGTCGTAGCGCTTGTGTCCCTCGATGACGGCGAGGTCGACGGCCTCGGAGCCGATCTCGCCGCGCACGATGACCGGGTCCTGGCGCAGATCGCGCATGAGCGCCACGCACGCCCCGATCATCACCAGGACGAAGGGTGCGGCGGCGAGGATGGTGAGGTTCTGAAGTCCGGTCAGGGCGTCGCCCTGACCGCTGCCGACGAGCAGCATGATGGCCGCGACAGCGCCGGTCACCACACCCCAGAACACGACGACGAACCGGCCGGGTTCGAGGGCGCCCTTCTGGGAGAGCGTGCCCATCACGATGGACGCCGCGTCGGCGCCCGACACGAAGAAGATGCCGACCAGGATCATCACGAGCAGGCTGGTGACCGTCGCGATGGGGAACTCCTGGAGCAGGCCGAACAGCTGCCCCTCGGGGGTGTCCTTCCCGGCGAGCCCGCCGCCCTCCTTCACCTTCATCGCCGAGCCGCCGAAGATCGCGAACCAGATCAGGCTCACCGTGCTGGGCACGAGGATGACGCCGCCGACGAACTGCCGGATGGTGCGGCCGCGGCTGATGCGCGCGATGAACATGCCGACGAACGGCGTCCAGGAGATCCACCACGCCCAGTAGAAGACCGTCCAGCTGCCGAGCCACGCGGCGACGCCCTCGCCGCCGCTGGCCTCGGTGCGGCCGGCGAGCTGGGGCAGGTCGCCGAGGTAGGAGAAGACCGAGGTGGGCAGCAGGTCGAGGACGATGATCGTCGGTCCCGCGATGAACACGAACACCGCGAGGATCAGGGCGAGCACCATGTTGATGTTCGAAAGCCACTGGATGCCCCGCTCGATCCCGGAGATCGCCGAGGCGACGAAGGCCAGCGTCAGCACCGCGATGATCGCGACGAGCAGCCCGGTGCTCACGTCGTCCATCCAGTCCAGCTCCTGGAAACCGGAGCCGATCTGCAGGGCGCCGAGCCCGAGGGAGGCCGCGGAGCCGAAGACGGTCGCGATGATCGCGAGGATGTCGATGACCCGTCCCGCGGTGCCGTTCGCGTGCCGCTCCCCGATCAGCGGGGTGAAGACCGCGCTGATCGTCTGGCGGCGGCGCTTGCGGAACGTGCTGTAGGCGATGCCGAGTCCGACCACCGCGTAGATCGCCCAGGGGTGCAGCGTCCAGTGGAAGAGGGTGGTGGCCATCGCCGTCTCCATGCGTTCGCCGGAGTTGGCGGGGTCCGTGCCGGGGGGCGGCGTCGTGTAGTGCGCGAGGGGTTCGCTGACGCCGTAGAACATCAGGCCGATGCCCATGCCGGCGCTGAACATCATGGCGACCCAGGACACCGTCTTGAACTCGGGCTCCTCGCCCTCGGCGCCGAGGTGGATACGGCCGTACCGGCTGATGGCGAGCCAGAGCGCGAAGACCACGAACCCGGAGGCGGCCAGCATGAACGCCCAGCCGCCGTTGTGGATCAGGCCGTCGAGCAGCGTCGAGGACGCGCTCTCCAGCGAGTCGGTGGCCGCCCAGCCCCAGATCACGAAGGCCAGGGTGATGGCCGCGGTGACTCCGAACACCACCCGGTCGGTACGGCGGGCGGAAGCGCCCGCGGGCGCTTCCGGACCGTCACCGCCTCTCTGCTTCAGATCATCAGTCATCTGCGGCACCTTCCCCTGGAAGCGGTGGATACGCCGGTCACCACGTGTTTTCCAGGACCTACCACAGATTCCGCCACACGGAGCCCGTTCAGCAGCCGGTGTCGGGTTCACCCTCCGTGAGGTGGTACGGGGCGCGGGCGTCCAGGAGGAGCGGGACGAGGGCGCGCAGCGGCTGACGCAGCGGCACATAGGTGCCCCGGGTGCGCACCCCGTGCAGTGCCAGCCGGTCCCGCACCCGCGCGTACTGCTCCGGGGTCAGCCGGTAGCCGCAGGGCGGGTCCTCGATCACCTCGGCCGGTCCGGGAGGGTCGTTGTCGGCGCCGCCCAGGTACACCGGGCCACGGTCGGCCCAGCCGGCGAGCCGGGCGGCGCCGGTGGCCCGCTCGATCCGCCCGCGCTGCTCGTCGCTGAACCGGAACAGCCCGCCGAGCGCGGCCAGCTGGGAGCGCACCCGGCGCCGGTGGTTGAGGGCCGGGTCGGCCCGCTCGGCGTCGGTGAGGGCGTCGACCCGGCTCTCGATGAGCAGGCCGACCGCGTGCTTGACGCCGGTCATGTTCCGCAGGATGCGCTCCTGGCCGTCCCCGGCGACCTGCCGGACCGGCTCGCCCGTCACGGGGTCGGTCCAGATGCCGTAGGTGCCCGTGGAGTGGCCGGCGCGGGCGGCCGCGGGGCGGACGTACGCCTCGGACAGGGTGCGGGCCGCGTCGTGGACGGCGCCGTCCGTGTTGAGGTTGCGCGGCCACAGGTCGAACAGGTCCTTGTCGTAGTACGGGGGTGTGGCGCCGTACTCGTGCAGGTCGTAGACGATGTCTGGCCGTTCGTCGCGGACGACGGCGGCCATGGCGCGGCCCTCGGCGGTCGCGAGGGCGAGGTGGTCGCGGTTGACGTCGACGCCGTCGGCGTTGCCGCGGGTGTCCGCGGCCCGGCCGTCGGGGTTGGCGGTGGGGACGACCAGCACGGTGGTGCGGGTCAGGAGCCGGCGGGTGGCCGGGTCCTTCGCGTAGGCGAGGTCCCGGACGGTGGACAGGCAGGCCTCGCGGCCCGACGGTTCGTCACCGTGCTGGCTGCACACCAGCAGCACCGTGTGCGCCGCCCGGCGTTCGCCGATCCGGACCAGCTGGAGCGGGCGGCCCTCGCCGGTGGTGCCGATCCGGGTGACGGAGACCCGGTCGCTCGCCCGGTCGACGGTGGCCAGCAGGGCCTGCTCCTCCGGCTGGGTCGTCCAGCGGGCCCCGTCCGACGTCTCGAAACCGGTGCGGGGCGGGGACGGCGTCGCGTGCGCGGGCCCCGCCACCAGGCAGGCGGCGAGGGCGGCGCCGGTCAGGGCGAGCGCCCGGACCCGGGTCACCGGCCTCCCTCCGGTACGCGCCCGGCGGAGCGGGGCGCGCCCGTGAGGCCGTCGGGGCGTTCGGCGACGCGCGGGGCGGCGGAGCCCTTCGTGGCCCGGGCGAAGGCGGCCGTGCCGCCCACCAGCGGAACGCGGGCCTCGGTGCGGGACAGGTCGAGGGTGAGGGTGGGCCGGGTCGACGGCGGGTCGATCAGGTCCTTGTCGGTGCCCGCGACGATCAGGGCGAGCCGGTGGCCGGCCGGGACGACGTGGTCGGTGGCGGCCAGGTCGAGGGTGAGCGTGTACGCCCTGCCCGGGGTGAGCGGCCGGCCGTGGTGGGCGGAGGCGTGGGTGCCGAGGTCGGCCCAGCCGCGGCTGACGACGGTGTGCCCCACGTCGGCGGTGTCGGCGGCCGTCCTCAGGTAGCAGGCGCTGTCGCCGGTGGTGCTCGCGCCCCAGCAGTCGCGGTCGGTGAGCGTGGTGACGCCCTCGCCGCTCGCCGCGTAGTCGCGGATCGTGTCGGGGCCGAGGTCGACGAGGACGGCGGACAGATGGGCCGTGGTGGTCGTCGGGGTCGCCGTGACGGTGACCTTCGAGGAGCCGGACAGGCGCAGGTCGCGGGTGAGCGGACGGGTCACGAAGCCCGCCTTGTCGGCGGTGGGAGTGTCGATGCCCGCGGCCCAGTCGGTCTCGCCGCGCCGGGGGTCGTCCGTGAACGTCTCGGTGCCGCGGCCCTTGCGCAGGCCGAGGGCGCCGACGCCGGCCCGGTCGCCGTGGGCGGGGCGCAGGGTGGCGGTGGCGGTGCCGCGCGGCGGCCAGACCGCGGAGGTGACCCACTGGTCGGGGTGGCGCTCGATGTCGGCCATCGGCTCACGGTCGACGCCGTTGTCGTAGCCGAGGAGTTCATGGTCGAACCAGCGGTGCAGGGTCCTCACCCACTCGGCGCGGCGGAAGTCGAAGGGGTCGACGTGACCGGTCTGGGCGAGCCAGATCTTGCGCTCGACGCCGTTCTTCGCGAGGGCGTCCCACCACTGGCCGAGGTGCTTCATGCGGACGTTGAGGTCCTGCGTGCCGTGGACGGCGAAGACGCTCGCCCGCACCTTGTGCGCGTCCTTCACGTAGTCGCGCTCGGTCCACAGGGGCGTCCAGTCGCCGGTGCGCGGTGCCCCGTCGACGAGCTTCTTCTGCACGGCCGCGCACTTGGCGCGGGCGTCGGGGCTGTCGACGTAGTCGGAGAGCCAGTCGGGGCCGGAGTCGTACAGCGGGGCGCCCTGCTGGAAGTAGTAGTCGTACCAGGAGGAGATCGCGCTGATCGGGACGATGGTCCTCAGCCCCTTGACGCCGGTGGCGGCGACGCCGTTGGCGATGGTGCCGTCCCAGCTCTTGCCGATCATGCCGGTGCGGCCGTTGCTCCACGTCGCCCTGGCGCGGGTGGTGCCGGTGCGGCTCGTGTACGCGGTGGCGCGGCCGTTCAGCCAGTCGACGACGGCCTTCGCGGAGAGGACGTCGGAGCGGCCGCCGACGTCGACGCAGCCGTCGGAGCGGTTGGTGCCGGCGAGGTCGACGCCGACGACGGCGTAGCCGCGCGGCACGAAGTAGTTGTCGTAGAACAGGGGCATCCCCACGACGTCGCCGTCCGCGTCGTACGTCTTGCGCTGGCTCTCGTTGCCGCGCCCGCAGCACGAGTAGTACGGGCTGGCGTCCATGATGACGGGCACCTTGCGGCCCTGGGCGGCCGGTTCGCGGGGCCGGACGATGTCGACGGCGACGCGGTCGTGCCGGCCGTCGCGGTCGCCGTCGAGTCCGGTGTCCACCCAGACGGCCTCGCGGACGGCGTTCTCGTAGGAGTGGACGGGGCGGCTCTCGCGCGGGGCCGACTGGGCCGTGGTGGGCGCCAGGAACGTGGCCAGGAGGGCGGCTGTGGCCGCCGTCGCGAGCGTTCTCCAGATCGTCGTGCGCGTACGGTTCGGCATGCGCGGACGGTACATCGGTCAACTCCCGCGCAGAAGAGGGCGGCTGACGGCACGTGAGGAAGGGGTGGCCGATTACCGCCCCTGGGACGGTGCGGTACGTGTCGGCCGAATGGCGATCGTGTGACAGCGGTGGTCATGGACACACCGGATGCACGGGGGGTGAATAGGCTCCCGACAGACTTCGGTCCCCTACGACTTGGAGCTTTCGTGCACCGCAGAATCTTGGCACCGGGTGCCCTGGCGGCCGCCTCCCTGATGCTGGTGATCCCGGCCTCGGCGGCGAGCCACTCCCCCGGTGCTCCGGGCATCGGCGACCCCTACTACCCGGCCTACGGCAACGGCGGATACGACGTCTCCCACTACGACCTGCGGCTGACGTACCGGCCGGCCACGGACGAGCTGGAGGGCACCGCGACCCTGCTCGCGCGGACCACGCGGGACCTGTCCCGGCTGAACCTGGACTTCCTGCTGGACGTCGGGGAGGTCCGGGTCAACGGCGCGAAGGCGGCGTTCGCCACCTCCGGCGAGCACGAGCTGGAGATCACCCCCGGGAAGCCGCTCGACAAGGGCACGGACCTGACGATCGTCGTGCGCTACCGGGGCGTCCCGTCCACGAAGCAGGCGTACGGCTTCACCAGCTGGCACCGCACCCCGGACGGCGGGGTCGCCGCGAACGAGCCCGAGGCCGCCTGGTGGTGGTTCCCCAGCAACGACCATCCGCTGGACAAGGCGACCTACGACGTCTCGGTGCAGGTCCCGGACGGCACCCAGGCCATCTCCAACGGCACGCTGCAGTCGACGAGTTCGCGACTGGGCTGGACCCGCTACAACTGGCGGTCCGACAAGCCGCAGGCGACCTATCTCGCCACGCTCGCGCTCGGCCGGTTCGACGTGACGACGGGGACGAGCGACAGCGGCATCCCGATCGTCAACGCGTACAGCAAGGACCTGGGCCCGCACTACGGGGCCGCGCGGGCCAGCGTCGAGCGGACCGGTGAGATCGCCGACTGGCTCGGCGAGTACTTCGGGCCGTATCCGTTCGGCGCGCTCGGCGGCTATGTGCCGAACACGGACACCGGCTACGCGCTGGAGACGCAGACCCGGCCGTTCTACAGCCCGCGGCAGTTCGCGAACGGGGCGAACACCAGCGTCGTCGTCCATGAGCTGGCCCACCAGTGGTACGGCGACTCGGTGTCCGTGAAGGGCTGGAAGGACATCTGGATCAACGAGGGCTTCGCGCGGTACGCACAGTGGCTGTGGTCGGAGCACGAGGGCGAGGGGACGGCGCGTGAACTCGCCGCCTACACCTACGCCTCACGTCCGGCCGACGACCCGTTCTGGACGGTCCGTCCCGGTGACCCCGGGCCGGAGAACCAGTTCCACAGTGCGGTCTACGACCGGGGCGCGCTGGCCCTTCAGGCGCTGCGGGACGCGATCGGGGACGACGCGTTCTTCGCCGTCCTGAAGGGCTGGACGGCGAAGTACGCCTACGGCAACGCGTCGGTGGCGGACTTCCGCCGGTACGCGGAGGAGGTGTCCGGGCAGCCGCTCGCGGCGCTGTTCGACACCTGGCTGTTCCAGCCGTCGAAGCCGTCCGCGGCGGTGGCACGGGCCGCGTCGGTCGCCGGGCCGACGGCTGCCCCGGCCCAGCCCAAGTCGTGGAAGAAGATCGCCGCGACGAACGGTGTGCACGAGCACTGAGCGCCGGTTCTGTGCGGCGCGTCGCACGGCGGAGGGCCGTCCGCGTACCGGGCGTACGCGGACGGCCCGCCAACGCCGCCAGGCGCCGCGAGCCAGACGCGACGTCCGGAACACGCCCTAGAGGGCCGCGGCGCGCGCGAGCAGTTCCTCCAGGCCGATCGCCGTGGTCTCCGTGGCCGGCACCGTGCAGGCGTGGGCTCCGGCGATCGTGCCGAACAGGGCGCTGCGCAGCGGTGTCTCGCGGTTCAGCCAGGCGTGCAGGAACGCGGCCGCGAAGGCGTCGCCCGCGCCGTTGGAGTCGACCACCGGAGCCGGCGGCGGCGCGGCGGGCAGATGCGTCAGCTCGTCGTCGGCGAGGACGTAGGCGCCCTTGTCCCCGGCCGTGGCGACGACGACCTCGGCCCTCCCCCGCGCGGCGATCTCGCGCAGGGTGCGCTCCGGGTCGCGCAGCGCGGCCGCGGAGAGGAAGACCACGTCGGCGGCGTGGGCGAACGGCTCGTGGTACGGGTTCTCCCCGTCCCAGTCGTGCAGGTCGGTGGAGAGCGTGACGCCGCACTCGCGCAGGACGGGCAGGGCGTCGGCGCAGGGCTGGGTGAGGGACACGTGCGCGTGGCGGCTCGCGCCGGCGAGGGCGCGGAGCGTGTCCTCGGGGAACCGGTCGTCGGGGTGCGTCCTGCTCGTGTCGTACAGGGACAGCCGCCGGCCGTCCGGGCCGACCAGGTTGACGGCGCGCTTGGTGCCGGCGGGCTGCGGGAGGGCGGTGAGCGGGATGCCCTGGTCGCGGTGGAGGGCGCGCACGAGGTCGCCCTCGGGGTCGTCGCCGAGGAAGTCGAGGTGGTGGGTGCGCAGACCGAGGGCGGTCAGGGCGACGGCCACGAAGTCCCCGGTCTGGCCGGCCCGGGTCCGGATGCCGCTGTCGATCATGTAGCTGTCGGCGTACGGGAGCGGCAGCTCCGGCACGCGCACGATGGTGTCGACGCCGGCCCCGCCCAGCACCAGCACGTCGATGGCGCGCCCGGCGGGAGCGGCGGCGTCACCCGGAACGTTCGTGATCTCCGACATGACGCCACCGTAGCGGCCGCCTCCGACAGTGACGCCGCCTAGGAGACGTCCGACCAGGACGCGTTCACACGGCGGCGGACCGCGAACCAGCCCGCGACGAGCGCCGCCGCGATGAGGGGGACGAGGAGGAGCGTCTTGCGGCCGACCTCGGGGTCGTCGGCCATCAGGCCGAGGCAGGCCAGCAGGAAGACGATCGTGGCGATCTCGGTGACCGGGCTGCCGGGGAGCCGGAAGCCCGGGCGGCTCAGCAGGCCCGCGCGGGCCCGGCGGACGAAGACCAGATGGCAGACCATGATGATCACCCAGGTGGAGATGATGCCCAGGGACGCCACGTTGAGCACGATCTCGAACGCCTTGCTCGGCACCAGGTAGTTCAGGCCGACGCCGAGCACACAGACGGCGCAGGTCAGCAGAATGCCGCCGTAGGGCACCTGGCTGCGGTTCATGCGGGCGGTGAACTTCGGGGCGGAGCCCGCAGTCGCCATGGAGCGCAGGATGCGGCCCGTGGAGTACAGGCCCGAGTTGAGGGAGGACATCGCCGCCGTCAGGACGACGAGGTTCATCACGTCGCCGGCCGCCGGGACGCCGATCTTCGACAGCACGGTGACGAAGGGACTCTCGTCGCCCGAGTACACCGAGCCGGGCAGCAGGAGCGCCAGCAGGACGACGGAGCCGCAGTAGAACAGCCCGACCCGCCACATGATCGAGTTCACCGCGCGCGGGACGACCTTCTCGGGTTCCGCGGTCTCGCCCGCGGCGACCCCGACCAGCTCCAGGGCGGCGTAGGCGAAGATCACGCCCTGCATGACCAGGACGACGGGCATCGCCCCGTGCGGGAGGAGACCGCCGTTGTCGGTGATGACGCTCAGGCCGGGGGTGGTGCCGCCGACCTCGTGCCGGGTGGCGAGCAGGAAGACGCCGATCAGCATGAAGGCGACCAGGGTGGCGACCTTGACGATCGCGAACCAGAACTCCATCTCACCGAAGATCTTCACGGAGATCAGGTTCACGGCCAGCACGACCGCCAGGGCGGCCAGGGCGAGCAGCCACTGCGGGATGTCGGTGAACAGGCTCCAGTAGTGCGTGTAGAGCGCGATCGCGGTGATGTCGGCGATCCCGGTCGTCGACCAGTTCAGGAAGTACATCCAGCCGGCGACATAGGCGCCCTTCTCGCCGAGGAACTCGCGCGCGTAGGACACGAAGGACCCGGACGAGGGGCGGTACAGGACGAGTTCGCCGAGGGCGCGCACCACGAAGAAGGCGAAGACGCCGCAGACGAGGTAGGCGAGGGCGAGTGCGGGGCCCGCGCTGTGCAGGCGCCCGCCCGCGCCGAGGAAGAGGCCGGTGCCGATGGCCCCGCCGATGGCGATCATGTTGACGTGGCGGGCCTTGAGGTCCTTGCTGTAACCGGCGTCGCCCGCGTCCGCGGGCGTCTGGGCCGCGGGTTCGCGGGGCGCGGCCACTGCCGTGTTCACGGCGTCCTTGCTCACGGGAGGATCCACTCTCTGGTGCGCCCGAGCAGACCTCACTCGGGTTCCGGACGTACGAGCGGCCCGTGCACCGGATGCGAGCGCGGACCGACGGGGCGCCTTCCCGTTCGCGAACCGGTCACACGGTGGCGTACGTCACAGAGCGTGACCCCTCCGGAGGGGATCCGGTGCGTCGCGGGAGGTGTCACAGCATTGGTGCGACAGCGATACTGCTGCACATGACGACCGGCACCGGGGAGACGACCCTCACGATCGACGAGCTGGCCGCGCGGGCGGGGACGACGGTCCGCACGGTGCGGTTCTACGGCACCAAAGGTCTGCTGCCACCCCCGGTGCTCGGCCCGCGCCGGGTGGGCCACTACGGGCGCGAGCATCTGGCCCGGCTGGCGCTCATCGAGGAGCTGCAGCACCAGGGCATGACGCTGGCCGCCATCGAGCGGTACCTCCAGCAGCTCCCGCCGGACCTGGACGCGCACGACCTGGCCGTTCACCGGGCCGTGGTCGCCTCCTGGGCGCCGGAGAGCGTGGAGACGGTCCCACGCTCCGAGCTGGAGCGGCGGGCGGGGCGCGCGCTCGACGACGGGGACGTGGCGCGGCTGGCCGCGATGGGGGTGGTCGCGGCCGGCGACGACGGCACCTACCGCGTAGACCTGGGGCTGCTGCGGCTCGGCGTGCGGCTGCTGGACGTGCCGCTCTCCCCCGAGGCGATCCTCGCGTCGCGGACGGTCCTCATCGAGCACGCGCGCGACGCGGCCCGGGAGCTGTCGCGGCTGTTCCGCCAGGAGGTCGAGCAGCGGGCCGCCCAGGACGTGAAGTCCCTGTCGGCGTCGATGCAGCCGATGGTGGTGCAGGCGCTGCTGACGGCCTTCCAGCGGTCGCTGCGCGAGGAGCTGCGGGAGTGGCTGGGCGGTGACGCGGCCCCGGACGGCGACGGGCAGCCGGCGCACGGGCATGGACAGGGGGACGGGGACTCTTCGGCGCACGGAGGAGCCCGGTCGGACGGCACCGCCTGACCGGTCCGGGTCCCCGGGCGGACGCCCGGGGACCCGATGCCACCGGGTGGGACGTCACCGCCCGTCGGTGAACGTCTCCCCCTTCTCCGCCTTCTCCACCAGCAGCGCCGGCGGCGTGAACCGCTCGCCGTACGCCGCCGCCAGCTCGCGCGCACGGGCCGTGAAGCCGGCCACGCCGCCCTCGTAGCCGTTGATGTACTGGAGCACGCCGCCCGTCCAGCCAGGGAAGCCGATGCCCAGGATGGAACCGATGTTGGCGTCGGCGACGGACGTCAGGACGCCCTCCTCCAGCAGCCGCACGGTGTCCAGCGCCTCGGAGAACAGCATGCGCTCCTGCATGTCCCGGAACGGGATCCGCGCGTCCTCGCGCGTGAAGTGCTCGCGCAGGCCCGGCCACAGACCGGTCCGCCTGCCGTCCTCGCCGTACTCGTAGAAGCCGGCGCCGCCGCTGCGGCCGGTGCGGTCGAACTCGTCGACCATGCGGTCGATGACCGCCTCGGCGGGGTGCGGCGTCCAGGTGCCGCCCGCCTCCTCGACGGCCCGCTTGGACTCGTTGCGGATCTTGCGCGGGAGCGTCAGCGTCAGTTCGTCCATCAGGGACAGGACCTTGGCGGGGTAGCCGGCCTGCGCCGCCGCCTGCTCGACCGACGCGGGCTCGATGCCCTCGCCGACCATCGCCACGCCCTCGTTGATGAACTGGCCGATGACCCGGGAGGTGAAGAAGCCGCGGGAGTCGTTGACGACGATCGGCGTCTTGTTGATCTGCCGGACCAGGTCGAAGGCGCGCGCGAGCGCCTCCTCCCCCGTGCGGTCGCCCTTGATGATCTCGACGAGTGGCATCTTGTCGACCGGCGAGAAGAAGTGCAGCCCGATGAAGTCGGCCTGGCGCTCCACGCCCTCGGCGAGGGCGGTGATCGGCAGCGTCGAGGTGTTGGAGCACAGCAGCGCGTCCGGCTCGACGATGTTCTGGATCTCCTGGAACACCTTGTGCTTGAGCTCGGGGTTCTCGAACACGGCCTCGATGACCGCGTCGCAGCCGGCCACGTCCTGCGGGTCCGCCGTCGGGGTGATGCGGGCCAGCAGGGCGTCGGCCTTCTCCCGCGTCGTACGGCCCCGGGAGACCGCCTTCGCGCACAGCGTCTCCGAGTAGCCCTTGCCCTTGAGGGCTGCTTCCAGGGACACGTCCTTCAGGACGACGTCGATGCCCGCGCGGGCGCAGGAGTAGGCGATGCCCGCGCCCATCATCCCGGCGCCGAGGACGGCGACCTTGCGGACCTTGCGCGGCTCGACGCCCTTCGGCCGGTTGGCGCCGGAGTTGACGGCCTGGAGGTCGAAGAAGAACGCCTGGATCATGTTCTTGGAGGTCTGGCCCGCGGCCAGCTCCACGAAGTAGCGCGCCTCGATGACCTGCGCGGTCTCGAAGTCGACCTGGGCGCCCTCGACGGCCGCCGCGAGGATGTTGCGGGGCGCCGGGTAGGGCGCGCCGCCCGTCTGCTTGCGCAGGCTGGCCGGGAAGGCGGGCAGGTTCGCCGCGAACTTGGGGTTCGCGGGGGTGCCGCCGGGGATGCGGTAGCCGGGCCGGTCCCAGGGCTGCTGGGACTCGGGGTGGGCGTCGATGTAGGCGCGGGCCTTGGCGAGCAGCTCCTCGCGGGTGCCGGCCACGTCGTCGACGAGGCCGTTCTCCAGGGCGCGCTTCGGGTTGTACTGGGTGCCCTGGAGGAGGACCTTCAGCAGGGCGTCGGTGATGCCGAGCATCCGGACGGTCCGCACGACACCGCCTCCGCCGGGCAGCAGGCCGAGGGTGACCTCGGGGCAGCCGATCTTGGAGCCGGGCGCGTCGAGCGCGATGCGGTGGTGGCAGGCGAGGGCGATCTCGTAGCCGCCGCCGAGGGCCGCGCCGTTGAGGGCGGCGACGACGGGCTTGCCGAGGGTCTCGATGCGGCGCAGTTGGCGCTTGATGGCCATGCCGCCCTCGAAGAGCTGCTGGGCGGTCTCCGGGGTGACCTGGATGAGGTCGCGCAGGTCGCCGCCCGCGAAGAAGGTCTTCTTGGCGGAGGTGATGATGACACCGCGGATGGTGTCCTTCTCGGCCTCGAGGCGGTCCGTGACCACGGCGAGCGAGTCGCGGAACGCCTGGTTCATGGTGTTGGCCGACTGGCTCGGGTCGTCCAGGACGAGGGTGACGACGCCGTCGCGGTCCTGTTCCCAGCGGATGGTGGTGGATTCAGTGCTCATGTGGGAGTGCTCTCCGTGTGATCCGTTGATCCGTCGTATCCGTCGGGAGGGGGTCAGACGCGCTCGACGATGGTGGCGATGCCCATGCCGCCGCCGACGCAGAGCGTGGCGAGGCCGTACCGCTTGTCCTGGCGTTCGAGTTCGTCGACGAGCGAGCCGAGGATCATGGCGCCGGTCGCGCCGAGCGGGTGGCCGAGGGCGATCGCGCCGCCGTTGACGTTGACCTTGTCCAGCGACAGGCCCATGTCCTTCACGAAGCGCAGGACGACCGCGGCGAACGCCTCGTTGATCTCGACGAGGTCGATGTCGTCGATGGTCAGACCGGCCTTGGCGAGCGCCTTGCGGGTGGCGGGCGCCGGGCCGGTGAGCATGATGGTGGGCTCGGAGCCGGAGACGGCGGCGGAGACGATCCGCGCGCGGGGGGTGAGGCCGTAGCGCTCGCCGACCTCCTTGCTGCCGACGGCGACGAGGGAGGCACCGTCCACGATGCCGGAGGAGTTGCCCGCGTGGTGGACGTGGTCGATCTTCTCGACCCAGTGGTACTTCTGCAGGGCGACGGCGTCGAAGCCGCCGAGGTCGCCGATGTCCGCGAAGGACGGCTTGAGCCTGCCGAGGGAGTCGGCGGTGGTGCCGGGGCGCATGTGCTCGTCGTGGTCGAGGACGACGAGGCCGTTGCGGTCCTTCACCGGGACGACGGACCGGTCGAAGCGGCCCTCCTTCCAGGCGGTCGCCGCGCGCTCCTGGGAGAGGGCGGCGTACTCGTCGACGTCGCGGCGGGTGAAGTTCTCGATGGTGGCGATGAGGTCGGCGCCGATGCCCTGTGGCACGAAGTTGACGTCGAGGTTGGTCATCGGGTCGTTGAACCAGGCGCCGCCGTCGGAGGCCATCGGCACCCGGGACATGGACTCGACGCCGCCCGCGAGGACGAGGTCCTCCCAGCCGGAACGGACCTTCATCGCGGCCAGGTTGACGGCTTCCAGGCCGGAGGCGCAGAAGCGGTTCTCCTGGACACCGGCCACCGTGTCGGGCAGTCCGGCGGCGATCGCGGCGATCCGGGCGATGTCGGAGCCCTGGTCGCCGACGGGGCCGACGACGCCGAGCACGATGTCGTCGACGGCCGCCGGGTCCAGGCCGGGGAAGCGGTCGCGGATCTCGTGGATCAGGCCGACGACCAGGTCGATGGGCTTGGTGCCGTGCAGGGCGCCGTTCGCCTTGCCGCGGCCCCGGGGGGTGCGGATCGCGTCGTACACATACGCTTCGGTGCTCACAAGCAAGCCTTTCGGGTGAGGGTCAGCCCAGCAGGGAACGGCCGATGATCTCCTTCATGATCTCGGTCGTCCCGCCGTAGATGGTCTGGATGCGGCCGTCCGTGAAGGCCCGTGCCACCGGGTGTTCGCTCATGTAGCCGTATCCGCCGTGCAGTTGCAGACAGCGGTCGGCGACGCGCTTCTGGAGCTCGGTCGCCCACCACTTGGCCATCGAGGCGTGGACGGCGTCGAGCTCGCCGCGGTCGTGGTCCGCTATGCAGCGGTCCAGGAACGTGCGGGTCACCGCGCACTCGGTGGCCATCTCGGCCACCTCGAAGCGGATGTGCTGCTTGGTCGCCAGGGGGCGGCCGAACGCCTCGCGTTCCTTGACGTACGTGGTGGTGATCTCCAGCAGGTGCTCGGCGGCGGCGATCGCGGCGACGGCGATGCTCAGCCGTTCCTGGGCGAGGTTCGTCATCAGGTGCACGAACGCGCCGTCGAGCTCGCCGAGCAGGTTCTCCTTCGGGACGCGCACGTCGTGGAAGAACAACTCGGCGGTGTCCTGGGCCTTCTGGCCGATCTTGTCGAGGTTGCGGCCCCGCTCGAAGCCCTCCATGCCGCGCTCCACGACGAGCAGCGACAGTCCGCGCGCGCCGCCTGCCGGGGTGGTCTTCGCCACGACGATCACCAGGTCGGCGAGGAGGCCGTTCGAGATGAACGTCTTGGAGCCGTTGAGGACCCAGTGGTCGCCGCGGTCCTCGGCGTGGGTGCGGATGCCCTGCAGGTCGGAGCCGGCGCCGGGCTCGGTCATGGCGATGGCCGTGATGAGCGTGCCGTCGCAGAAGCCGGGCAGCCAGCGGCGCTTCTGCTCGTCGGTGGCGAGGCCGGTCAGATAAGGGCCGATGATGTCGTTGTGCAGGCCGAGGGCGAGGCCCGGGGTGCCGGCGCGGGTGAACTCCTCGGCGAGGACCGCGCTGTAGCGGAAGTCGGGGGTGCCGCCGCCTCCGTACTCCTCGGGCACGGCGAAGCCGAGCAGTCCCTGCTTGCCGGCGGCGCGCCAGGCGTCGCGGGAGACGATGCCGTCCTTCTCCCACTGCTCGTAGTGCGGCAGCACCTCCCTGGCGAGGAAGGCGCGCACGGTCTCCCGGAACGCGTCGTGCTCGGGGGCGAAGATCTGCCGCTTCATGCGAGGCCCTTCGTGGGTTCGGGGTGGGCGGACAGGCCGGGCACGTCCCAGTCGCGGGCCACGTCCGCGGTGCCGGCTCCGGGCCGCGCCGGTCCGGTGCGTACGGCGGTGGGGGTGGCCGAGAAGCGGGGCGCCGGGGCGGGCTGGGTGATGCCGGCGTGGTCGGTGAAGGTGCCGCGGGCGGCGAGGTGCGGGTCGTGCGGGGCCTCGCCGAGGGTCAGGACGGGGGCGACGCAGGCGTCGGTGCCGTCGAAGACGGCCGTCCACTCGTCGCGGGTACGGGTCCTGAAGCGGGCGGCGACGGCCTCGCGCAGCTCGCCCCAGCGACCGATGTCCTCGCGGGCGTCGGCGTGCCCGGGCAGGCCGAGCAGGGCGACGAACTCCTCGTAGAAGCGGGGTTCGAGGGCTCCGACGGCCATGTACCGCCCGTCGGCGGTCTCGTAGGTGCCGTAGTAGGGGCAGCCGCCGTCGAGGAGGTTGGCGCCGCGCCGGTCCTGCCAGCCGCCGGCGGCGAGCATGCCGTGGATCATCGCGGAGAGGTGGGCGGTGCCGTCGACGATGGCGGCGTCGACGACCTGCCCTTCGCCGGTCGCGCGCGCATGGTGCAGGGCGGCGAGGACCCCGACGACGAGGTAGAGGGAGCCGCCCGCGTAGTCGCCGAGCAGGTTGGCGGGGACGGCGGGCGGTTCGCCGGGGGCGCCGATCATGCCGAGGGCGCCGGTGCGCGCGATGTACGCGATGTCGTGGCCGGCGCGGTCGGCGAGCGGGCCGTCCTGGCCCCAGCCGGTCATCCGGCCGTAGACCAGCCGGGGGTTGCGGGCGTGGCAGGCGTCCGGTCCGACGCCGAGGCGCTCGGCCACGCCGGGGCGGTAGCCCTCGACGAGGATGTCGGCGCGGGCGGCGAGGTCGAGGACGCGGGCGGCGCCGTCGGGGGCCTTGAGGTCGACGATCACCGAGCGTTTGCTGCGGTTGGTGACGTCGTACGCGGGGTCGATCGCCAGGCCCGGTCCGCCGGGCCGGTCGACGCGGACGACGTCGGCGCCCAGGTCGGCGAGGAGCATGGCGGCGAACGGGCCGGGCCCGATCCCGGCCAGCTCGACCACGCGCACGCCGGTGAGCGGGCCCTGTCCTGGCGTCGTCGCCATCCTGCCCCCAAGTATGTGACACAACTGCTGTAACACCAGCGATGCTAAGAAGGCGCGCCGGTGGACACAAGAGCAAGCGCTTAGGAAGTTACCCGCCGGAAGCCCCGGCGGCGAACCCGTCCGGCGGCCTCAGCTCGCGTCCAGCTCCCCGATCAGCCGTTTCGGGGCGATGGCGCGATAGCTCTCCTCCACCCACTCGCACAGCAGTCCGGCCGCCGGGGCGCCCTCCGTCTCCAGGGGCACGCGCACCCAGCCCGACCGGCCCAGTCCGTACCCGGCGGGCTCGGCGCCCGGGCAGGTCAGGGCGTGGGCGTGGACCGCCTCGTCCGTCAGCTTCACGGTCACGCCCAGGGGGTGGCCGCTGTCGGGGGCGCCCAGGAAGACGAACACCTTCTTGGCGACCTTCGCCACGGTGTCGCCCCAGGGGAACTCCTCCGCCGCCCCCGGCAGGCCGAGGGCGAACTCGCGCACTTTTTCCCACTTCTTCAGGGCAGCTTCGGGCACGGCCACCGCCTCACCTCCGGGCTCGTCGTCGGGCTCCGCGCACCTCACGCTAGCCTCGGCCACCGACAACGGCGCGTGGTGCGGAACGAGGGGTGTCATGAGCAGGCTGAGCGGGTCGGACCGTCCGTACGACATCGTGCTCTTCGGGGCGACCGGGTTCGTGGGGGTGCTGACGGCGGAGTACCTCGCCGCCCACGCGCCCGAGGGCCTGCGGTGGGCCGTCGCCGGGCGGGGGAAGGCGAAGCTGGAGGCGCTGCGCGCGTCGCTGCCCGAGGGCTCGGAGCCCGGCGTGCTGGTGGCGGACGTCGCCGACCCGGCGTCACTGCGCCGGCTGGCCGAGCAGGCACGCGTCGTCGCCTCGACGGTCGGGCCGTACGTGAAGTACGGCGAGGACCTGGTGGCGGCCTGCGCGGACACCGGCGCCGACTATCTCGACCTGTGCGGCGAGCCGGAGTTCGTGGACCTGACGTACGTCCGGCACGACGCCCGCGCGCGGGAGACGGGCGCCCGGCTGGTGCACGCGTGCGGTTTCGACTCGGTCCCGCACGATCTGGGGGCGTACTTCACCGTGCGGCAGCTGCCGGAGGGGGTGCCGCTGACGGTCGACGCGTATGTGACGGCCGACGCCGCCTTCTCGGGCGGCACGTTCGCCTCGGCGCTCGGCCAGTTCGCGCGCGGGCGCCAGATGGCCGCCGCCGCCCGCGACCGGGCCCGGCACGAGCCGCGGCTGATGGGCCGCCGGGCGCTGGCGCCGACCGGGGTGCCGCGGTTCGCCGGGGAGGTCGGCGCGTGGGCGCTTCCGCTGCCGACGATCGACCCGCAGATCGTGAAGCGGTCCGCGCGGGCGCTGGAGCGGTACGGTCCCGACTTCCGCTACCGCCACTACGCCGCCGTACGGCGGCTGCCCGTCGCGGTGGGCGGCGTCGCGGCGATGGGCGCGCTGTTCACGGCGGCCCAGCTGCCGCCGGCCCGGCGCTGGCTGTCGGACCGGATCAAGCCGGGCGAGGGGCCGGGCCCGCAGAAGCGGGCGAAGAGCTGGTTCTCGGTCCGGTTCGTCGGCGAGGGCGGCGGGCGGCGCGTGTTCACCGAGGTGTCCGGGGGCGACCCGGGCTACGGCGAGACGGCGAAGATGTTCGCGGAGTCGGCACTCTGCCTGGCCTTCGACGAACTGCCGGAGACGGCCGGCCAGGTCACCACGGCCGTCGCGATGGGCGACGCGCTGACGGAGCGCCTGCGCGCGGCCGGCATCACGTTCCGGGTGGCCGCGACCCGCTGACCGGCGGCCTCAGAAGGGCCACTCCAGCAGCGTGTAGATCATCCCGGCGATCCATCCGAGCCCCGCCAGCATCCCCACGACGAGCGCGGCCGTCACGGCCCGCTCGACGGGACGCCCGGAATCGGCCAACGGCTTCGCTGCACGGTGAGTCGTCATACCCCTCACCCTGCCGGGCCCTCGGGGACGACCACATCCGTACGGGTACTCAGTCGGGCTACTCAGCGCGTCCGGCCAGGTGTGCGGGCATCAGGGCTGTGCGGGCATCAGGGGCCGTCCTGCCAGGAGGCGGTCGCCTCCTTGAGGGCGCGGCGGCAGAGGCTGTCCGCGTGGCGGGTTGTTTCCGGGAGGCGGTAGGTGGGGGTCAGGGCGAGGGTGTGGGCGCAGGCCGTGTCGAGGGTCGTGCGGTGGCCGACCGAGACGAAGACCGGCTTGACGTCGTCCCGGGTGCGCAGGGCGCGGCCCACCTCCTCGTCGCCGGCGAGGAGCGGGGTGGCCGAGCCGCGCGGTGCGGCGGGGGCGTCGTAGGTGAAGGTGAACGGGTTCTTGGCGACGCCGATCGTGGGCAGGCCGGTGAGGACGCCGAGGTGGCTGGCGAGGCCGAAGCGGCGGGGGTGGGCGAGGCCGTAGCCGTCGCAGACGACGAGGCCGGGCGGGCACGGCAGGGCGTCCAGGGCCGCCAGCACGGTCGGTATCTCGCGGAAGGCGAGCAGGCCGGGGACGTAGGGGAAGGAGATCCGCCCGACGGCGGTGGACTCGGCGACGACCTCCAGGCTCGCCGCGTCGAGGACGACGGCGGCGGCCGCCACCACGTCCCGTTCGTCGTCGTAGGCCACGTCGACGCCGGTGACGTGCCCGGTCCCGGGCGGCGGGCCCGGTTCGTCGCGCACCACCCGGCGCCGCAGCTCGTCCTGGACGGCACGGGCCTCTTCCTCGGTCGCGGGCCAGCCCGCGGGAACACTCACGCTCGTCATGGTGGGTCAGAGCGTACGAGGCACGCGAGGACCCCCGTGACGGCGGAGGCTCCTTGGCCGTCGCGGGGGTCGGTACGGGGGGGCGAACTGCTCGTCGCGTGTCGTGCGTTCGCCCTCGTCACCGGGTCCGTCGCCAGGTGGACGGGGCCCGGACGCGCGCGGTCCCGTGGGACGCGGCGCTCATGGTCACTTGCCCAGTGCCTGCTTGAGCTGGCTCTTGTTCATGTCCGAACGCCCGTGGACGTTGCGCTTCTTCGCCTCCTCGTACAGCTGGTCCCGGGTAGGGCCCTGCGGCCCCTTGCCCGACCGCTCGCCGCCCCGCTGCCCCGAGGACTTGTCCTGGGTCGACGTGCGGCTCGCCGTCTTGGACTCGCCGGACCGGGCGCGCTCCTTGTTCACCGTCCGCGACGCGATCTCCTTGGCGCGCGAGGTGCTCTCGCCCCGGTCCTCGGCGCTCTTCTTGATGTGCTCGTACTGACGTTCCCGCTTCGGGCTGGAACCGGCTGGCATGGGGGTCACTCCTCTCGCCGTCCGGTTCCCGGGTACCCCGTTTCCGCGTCATCTCTCCAGACGCGCGACCCGGCCTTTTTCGCCCGCGGCCCAGCAGCCCCCGTCGGGCGTGCAGTCCACCGTGTCGTACGAGCCGGTGTCGACCGTGCGCCAGGTGCGTCCGCCGTCGGTGGTCAGGTCCGTCCCGGTGGGGCCGACCGCGAGGGCGGCGGAGCGGCTGTGCGGCAGCCAGGCGACGCCCGAGCGGTAGGCGGGCGGGGGCGTGCCCGCGGGACGCCAGTGCCGTCCGCCGTCGCCGGTACGGCCCGCGGCCTGCGGGGAGGGCTGGTCGGGGCGGTAGTCGCCGCCGACCGCGAGACCGTGCGCGCGGTCGCGGAAGGCCAGCGCGAAGACCCCGCGCGCCGGGTCGCCGGCCGGGACCGGCGCGTCGGCGGCCGTCCAGGTCAGTCCCCGGTCGGTGGAGTGCAGCACGCGCGCGTGTGCCGCCCCGCCGGTCGCCAGCCACACGTCCCCGGCGCCGGCCGTGACCAGGCACTGCCCGCTCGCCGCGAACCCGGCCTCGCCGTCGAGGGCGGGCGGCATCCCGGTGTCCGGCAGCACCGTCCAGGAGCGGCCGCCGTCCTTCGTGGACAGGATGCGGAACCGGCCGTCGACCGGGTCGCTCATGGCGAGGCCGTGGCGGTGGTCGAAGAAGGCCATGCAGTCGTAGAAGGCGCGTGCGTCGGTGTTGCGGAAGGTCTCCGTCCAGGTGGTGCCGCCGTCGTCGGTGCGGTACACCCGGGACGCCTCGCCCTCGCCGATGGCCAGCGCCACGGCCCGCCGCGCGTCGAACGCCTCGACGTCCCGGAACTGCAGCTCCCCGGCGCCGGGCGGCGACACGTCCCGCCAGCTCCTCCCGCCGTCGGTGGTGCGCAGGACGGTGCCCGCGGTGCCCGCCAGCCAGGCCGTGCTCCGGCTGACGGCCGACAGGCCCCGGAAGCGGGCCTCGGGCGCGCCGCTGTCCTTCGGCACCCAGTGCGGTGCCCGCACGTGCGCCTCCCGTGCCTGGGCCGGCGCGGCCGTCAGCGTGGCCAGGACCGCCCCGCACACCGCCGTCGCGGCCACCGCCCAGGAGGTCCGTCCCATCCGTCGCGTGTTCCCCGAACGCCTCATGGCGCGCGAAGCTAGTCCACCGTCACTCCGGCGTCCAGACGGCCTCATCGGGCACGAACGACCTTCCGGGCACAGAGGGGCGAAGGCGGCACCCGGGTGCATGAAGGCGGTGACAGAGGTCACTCGGCCTCGGGGTGCACGGAATGGCCGATTCCGTCGTCTCTACAAGTACCCGTCCCGCCCGCCCGGATCTCCGTCCCGCCGTCACAAGGGAGCAAGGCGTTGTCCACCGTCATCGAGCAGCCCGTAGAGGCCCGCCTCGTCGCCGCCGCGCCGCGGATGCAGCGCATCCCCGCGACCCTCCACTACGACCGGCGCGACCCGTTCGCCGTCCGGATGACCTTCCCGGCCCCGGCCACCCTGGAGGGCGTGGACGTGTGCTGGACCTTCAGCCGCGACCTGCTGCTGGCCGGCCTGGAGGAACCCCAGGGCGACGGCGACGTCCGGGTGCGGCCGTACGGGTACGACCGTACGGTGCTGGAGTTCCACGCTCCGGAGGGCACCGCGGTGGTGCACATCCGCTCGGGCGAGGTGCGCCGGTTCCTGCGCTCCACGAGCGAGCTGGTCCCGCTCGGCCTGGAGCACCTCCAGCTGGACATGGACCGCGATCTGGCAGAGCTCATGCGGGACGCCTGCTGACGACCCGCCGCCGGGCTCCCCACGGGGCCCCGCACCGCGCCTCTCAATCCCGTTGACACCGCCCGAGCCCTCTCCTACGGTGTATGGCGGTCCTGTTGCCGTCGATTGGAGAAGGACGTTGCTCGTCTGAGGTCCTGAGACACCGCGTCACACCACACGTGTGTGCACGCAGCGTGCGACCTCGGCGTCCGAGCCGTCCCAGCCGTCTCCACGGACAGGGCTTTTCTCATGCCCAGGGCCTCTCACCGCCCGCAGGTCGCCGGTGTCTCGATACGCGTTTGCCCTTGATCGTCCGAGCAACCGCGGAGGCGCCCCCTCATGTCAACATCCATCAGCTGTACCTCCCTGTCCTTCTCCTGGCCCGACGGCTCCTCCGTCTTCGAGGGCCTGGACGTCGCGTTCGGTCCCGGCAGGACCGGGCTCGTCGGCGTCAACGGATCGGGGAAATCCACCCTGTTGAAGCTCGTCGCCGGTGAACTCGCCCCGTCCGACGGCGCCGTACGCGTCGCCGGCGAGATCGGGTACCTGCCGCAGAACGTCACGCTCGACACCGCGCTGCGGGTCGACCAGGCGCTCGGCATCGACGTCAAACGCGCCGCGCTGCACGCCATCGAGGCGGGCGACGTGGCCGAGGAGCACTTCGAGACCGTCGGCGACGACTGGGACGTGGAGGAGCGCGCCCTCGCCACGCTCGGCGAACTCGGGCTCGGCCATGTCGCGTTGGACCGCACGATCGGCGAGGTGTCGGGCGGCGAGTCGGTGCTGCTGCGTCTGGCCGCGCTGCTGCTGCGCCGGCCGGACGTCCTGCTCCTCGACGAGCCCACCAACAACCTCGACCTGTACGCCCGGCGGCGGCTGTACTCCGCCGTCGAGTCCTGGCCGGGGGTGATGGTGCTGGTCAGCCACGACCGTGAACTCCTCGACCTGGTCGACCAGATCGCCGACCTGCGCTCCGGCACGATCAGCTGGTACGGCGGCAACTACTCGGCCTACGAAGTGGCGCTCGCCACCGAGCAGGAGGCGGCCGAGCGCATGGTGCGGGTCGCCGAGGCCGACCTGAAGAAGCAGAAGCGCGAACTGATCGACGCCCAGG
Organism: Streptomyces sp. NRRL WC-3605; assembly: GCF_001509795.1. GTDB lineage: Bacteria > Actinomycetota > Actinomycetes > Streptomycetales > Streptomycetaceae > Streptomyces > Streptomyces viridochromogenes. The sequence continues at coordinate 51,257 of NZ_LLZN01000040.1, forward strand.
TCAAGCTGGCCCGCCGCAAGCGGTACGGCCAGAAGATGTGGGACAACAAGCGCGAGCCGAAGATCGTCATGGGGGCCCGCAAGCGGGCGGCGCAGGAGTCCGCCGGCAAGCACCGCATCATGCACGAGGAGAAGCTCGCCGAGGCCAGGGAGCGTCTGGACGACGCGGTGGACGCCGTGCGGGACGACGACGAGATCCGCGTCGACCTGCCGTACACGGCCGTCCTTCCGGGCCGCGGCGTGCTCGCGCTGCGGGAGCTGGAGGTGAGGTACGGGGCACGGGTGCCCGGCGGTCTCGATGTGCACGGTCCGGAGCGGATCGCGCTGGTCGGACGCAACGGCTCGGGCAAGACGACGCTGCTGCGGACCATCGCGGGCGAACTGGCGCCGGTGGCGGGCGAGGTGACGGCCCATGTGCCGCTGCGCTTCCTGCCGCAGCGCCTCGACGTCCTCGACGAATCGGTGTCCGTCGCCGCGAACGTCGCCCGGTTCGCGCCGGGCGCCGGCAACAACCGGATCCGGGCGCAGCTGGCCCGCTTCCTGTTCCGGGGCGCACGCGCCGACCAGCTCGCGGCGACGCTCTCGGGCGGCGAGCGGTTCCGGGCGGCCCTGGCGGCGCTCATGCTGGCCGAGCCCGCGCCGCAGCTGCTGATGCTCGACGAGCCGACGAACAACCTGGACATGGCGAGCGTGCGGCAGCTCACCTCGGCGCTGGAGTCGTACGAGGGGGCGCTGATCGTGGCCAGTCACGACCTGCCGTTCCTGGAGTCCATCGGCATCACCCGCTGGCTCATGATCGAGGAGGGAGAGCTGAGGGAAATCACGCCAGAAGCTGTCGGGTATTCCGCCTGACGTCACCGCCATCAGAAGCCACGACGTGGGCGCAGGGGTTTCCTACGGGCGGGTAACCCCTGCATGATGGCCGTCCGGTACCCCCGCATCATGGGTCCCGGAACCTGCAACCGATCCGAAAGATCCCGTCGTGTCCAGCAAGAAGGCCCTCATCCGCCGCCCCGGCCCGCGTCTCGCCGAGGGGCTGGTCACCCACGTCGAGCGGGCGGAGGTCGACGTCGACCTCGCGCTCGAGCAGTGGGAGGCGTACGCGGAGGCCCTGCGCGCGCACGGCTGGGAGACCGTCGAGGTGGACCCGGCCGACGACTGCCCCGACGCGGTGTTCGTCGAGGACACGGTCGTGATGTACCGCAACGTCGCCCTGATCACCCGGCCCGGCGCCGAGTCCCGGCGGCCCGAGACGGAGGGCGTGGAGGAGGCCGTCGCCTCGCTCGGCTGCTCGGTGAACTGGATCTGGGAGCCCGGCACCCTGGACGGCGGCGACGTCCTGAAGGTCGGCGACACGATCTACGTCGGCCGGGGCGGCCGTACCAACGCGGCCGGGGTGCAGCAGCTGCGGGCCGCCTTCGAACCGCTCGGGGCGCGCGTGATCGCCGTACCGGTCAGCAAGGTGCTGCATCTGAAATCGGCCGTCACGGCGCTGCCCGACGGGACGGTCCTGGGCCGGATCCCGCAGATCGACGTCCCCTCGCTGTTCCCGCGCTTCCTGCCGGTGCCGGAGGACTCCGGGTCGCACGTGGTGCTGCTCGGCGGGGACCGGCTGCTCATCGCGGCGAGCGCCCCGAAGACGGCGGAGCTGCTGGCCGATCTCGGGCACGAGCCGGTCGTCGTCGACATCAGCGAGTTCGAGAAGCTGGAGGGCTGTGTGACATGCCTCTCGGTGCGGATGCGGGAGCTGTACGCGTGACGGGCTGAGCGCGTCACTCGTCCGGCCCCGGGACCTGCGTGTCCCGGGGCCGCGCGTATATCGGCGCGGCGCGAAGGGACAGCCGCTGATCAGCGGTCTTTACGGCGTTCTTAACCTACGGCTTCGTAACCTACGGGTTCGTAGCCTACGATTCCGTAGGTTGCCCGGCACCGCTCGCCGGTCCCCGCTGTTGCTGTCCCGTCCCCCTGGAGTTCCTGTGACGATCGCTTCCCCGCACCTCGGCAGCCCCGCCGTCTGGACCGACGCCCGCCTGCTGTACGCCTTGGAGGAAGTGGTCGAGAAGGAGCTCAACCGGCATCTGGGGGTCACCAAGGACTGGATGCCGCACGAGTACGTGCCGTGGACGGACGGCCGCAACTTCCCCGGCCTGTTCGAGGACGGCGAGGCCTGGGACAAGGAGCAGTCCAAGGTCACCGAGATCGGCCGGATCGCGCTGGTCGTGAACCTGCTGACCGAGGACAACCTCCCCAGCTACCACCACGAGATCGCCTCGCTCTTCGGCCGTGACGGCGCCTGGGGCACCTGGGTGCACCGCTGGACCGCCGAGGAGGGCCGGCACGGCATCGTGATGCGCGACTACCTGCTCACCTCGCGCGCGGTGGACCCGGACAAGCTGGAGCAGTTCCGCATGGCCCACATGAGCGAGGGCTTCGAGTCGGACAACCGGCACTCCATGCTCCACTCGATCGCCTACGTCGCCTTCCAGGAGCTGGCCACCCGCATCTCGCACCGCAACACCGGACACCAGTCCGGCGACCCGGTCTGCGACCGCATGCTGGCGCGCATCGCGACCGACGAGAACCTCCACATGGTCTTCTACCGGAACCTGCTGAAGGCCGCCTTCGAGCTTGCGCCCGACCTCACCATGCAGGCGGTCCGCGACGTCGTCGTGAACTTCCGCATGCCCGGCCACGGCATCCCCGGCTTCGAGCGCGCCGCCGCCCAGATGGCCATCGGCGAGGTCTACAACCTGCGCATCCACCACGACGACGTGATCCAGCCCGTGCTGCGCTTCCTGAAGATCATGGAGATCGACGGCCTCGGCCCGGAGGGCAAGCAGGCGCAGGAGGAGCTGGGCCTGTTCATGGGCGGCCTGGACGCCGAGGCGTCGAAGTTCGACGAGAAGCTCGCGGCCCGCAAGGCCCGTATGGCGGCCCGCGCCGCCGGCTGACCCGGCCGCGCGACGGGCTCACGCCCGGCGGGAGGTGCGCCTGATCTCCAGGCGCTCCTTCTCGGACAGGCCGCCCCAGACACCGAAGCGCTCGTCGTGGTCGAGCGCGTAGTCCAGGCAGGCGGAGCGGATCGGGCACAGCCCGCAGATCCGCTTCGCCTCCCGGACGGAACTGCCCGGCTCGGGGAAGAAGAAGTCCGCCCCGGTCTGTGCGCACAGCGCCTCTTCCTGCCAGGCCAGGTCGGCCGGGGTGATCGGCGTGATCGCTGTGATCGTGTCGATGTGCATGGGCCAGATCGTGCCCGGCGGCGAAAAACGTTCGATCAACGCGCGATCAACGCCGCCTCGCGGTGCCCCGGCCACCTCGATGGTGCCGCTCCCCGCTGCCGCGAGCACGGCGGCGCGCGGAGGCGGACGCCCGCCCAGGCAGACGGCGGCGTTCCGGCGGCGCCCGCCCGGGCGCGGTGCGAGACTCGGCGGTGCAGACACCGGGACCCTTCCGAGGAGGGCGATGATGCTCACCACCCGTTACGTCACCGGAGCGCCGAACTGGGTCGACCTCGGCACGCCCGACCTCGACGGCGCCGGTGCCTTCTACGGCGGCCTGTTCGGCTGGCGGTTCCGGCCGGGCGGACCGGAGACCGGCGGATACGGCTTCTTCCAGCTCGACGGCAGGACGGCGGCCGCCGGGATGCAGACCTCCGAGGAACAGGGGCCGCCCTCCTGGACGGTCTACTTCCAGACCCCGGACGCGGACGCCACCGCGCAGGCGGCCGAGGAGGCGCACGGCTCGGTGCTGATGCAGCCGATGGACGTACTGGACCAGGGCCGCATGGCGCGCCTCGCCGACAAGTCGGGGGTGCCGTTCGGGATCTGGCAGCCGGGCGCGAACCACGGCCTCGACGTCGTCCACGAGCCGGGCTCGCTGCGCTGGCTGGAGCTGTACACGACGGACGTGCCGGCGGCGGCCGGGTTCTACAACGCCGCGCTCGGCCTGGAGACCTTCGCCCTGGACTTCTACGGCGGCAGCTACACGACCTTCAGCCCGGGCGGGCAGGGCGAGGACGCCATGTTCGGCGGGGTGGTCGACAAGGCCGACGATCCGGTGGAGGCGCAGGCCCCGTCGTACTGGCTGCCGTACTTCGAGGTCGCCGACACCGACGCTGCCGTCGAGAAGGCGCGGGAAGGGGGCGGCACCGTACGGATGCCGGCCACGGACCTCCCGGACGTCGGCCGGATCGCCAAGCTGGCCGACCCGTACGGCGCCCGGTTCGCCGTGATCAGGAGCGCACAGCGCGGGAGCTGACCGCTCAGGCCGAGGCGCGCCGGACCAGAGTCGTCGGCAGGACCACGCTGGACGGGGCCGGGGCGACGGGCTCGTCGGAGGGGCGCCGGTCGAGCTCGCGCAGCAGCAGCCGGGCCATCAGGCGTCCCATCTCCTCTATGTCCTGACGGACCGTGGTGAGCGCCGGATCGGTCTGTTCGGCGACCGGCAGCATGTCGTCGAAACCGATCACCGCCACGTCGTCCGGTACGCGCCGGCCGGCCTCCCGCAGCACCCGGAGCGCGCCCGCCGCCGTCAGGTCGTTGGCGGCGAACACGGCGTCCACGTCCGGGCAGCGCTCCAGCAGTTCCCGCATGGCGCGCTCGCCGCCGGCCGGGGTGAAGTCGCCCTCCGCGATCAGCCGCGGGTCGGCGTCGACCATGACGTCCCGGTACCCGTCCAGCCGGTCCACCGCCGACGTCTGGTCGAGGGCGCCCGCGATGTGCGCGATCCGGGTGCGGCCGAGGCCGGTGAGATGGCGTACGGCGTCGCGTGCTCCGCCCCGGTTGTCGACGTCGACGTAGACGACGCCCCGGGTCTCGCCGCTCCAGCCGGGCCGGCCGCCGAACACGGTCGGTACCCCGGCGCTCTGGATCAGGCCGGGCAGCGGGTCGTCGAGGTGCAGGGAGAAGACGAGCGCCCCGTCGACATGGCCCCCGGCGAGGTAGCGGGCGACGCGGGCGTGGTCGTCACGCCCCTCGGTGAGCAGCAGCACGAGCTGGTTGTCGTGGGCGGTCAGCTCCTTGCTGATGCCGCGCAGCTGGAGCGCGAAGAACGGGTCGGCGAAGACCCGTGTCTCCGGTTCGGCGACGATGACCGCGACGGCGTCGTGCCGGCGGGTCACCAGACTGCGCGCGGCCTGGTTGGGGACGTAGCCGAGTTCGTCGACGGCCTTGCGGACCCGTTCGACGAGGCGTTCGCGTACGCCGTCCCCGCCGTTGACCACCCGGGACACGGTGGCCCGTGAGACCCCGGCCCGGGCGGCCACGGCCTCCAGTGTGGGGCGCGGGGCGGTTTCGGTCACTTCACGGCTCCTCGTCGGCGGTTGCCGATCAGGATAGCCATGGCCGGGGACGATTGTGAGAGCGCTCTCGCAACCGCCTCCGCCCCCCGGGCACGCTCAGTGCTCGTGCGGCTCGTGCGGCTCGTGCGGCTCATAGCCGGGGATCGTCCCGTCCTTCTTCTTGACCAGGAACAGCCCGACCATCCCCATGTCGGAGTGGCTCTGCACATGGCAGTGGTACATCCAGGCGCCCGCGCCGACCCCCTCGCCCGCGATCACCTGGAAGCCGAACGAGTCCGCCGGGCCGACGATCTTGTTGTCGATCACCTGGCTGGGGTCGTCGGGACCGGTCAGCAGGCCGGTGCGGTTGTCGGCCCAGCGGTGCCCGTGCATATGGAAGGTGTGGTAGTACTCGCCGTGCGTGATCATCACGAATTCGACCCGATCGCCCACCGTGGCCTCGAAGTTCGGGCCGCTGTGCGCCGGCTGGTTGTTGATGAGCATGTCGTTGAAGACGATCGTGTGCGTCGCGTCCGGCAGGACGTCGCCCTTGCGCCGGACGACGACCGGCCCGTACAGGCCCTTGCGGATGCCGCCCGTGCCGTGTTCGGTGCCGACGACGTGGTCGTGGTAGTGCCAGTAGCCCGCGCTGCCCGCCCGCCAGGTGCCGTCCGCGCGGCGGCCCGGGGCGTGGGTGCGCCACGTGTAGGTACGGGTGCCGCCGGGTTCGACGTCGCTCCTGTTGAGCCTGGTGCCGTCGCTGGTGATCTCGTAGTCGAGGCCGTGGACGTGCAGGCTCGCCGGGACGTCCAGGGTGTTCTCGACCTCGATGTGGGCGGTGTCGCCCTCGTTGAGCTCGATCAGCGGGCCGGGGATCGTCGCCTTGCCCTTCTCGAAGCCGTAGCCGAGCTGCCCGTCGGCCAGTTTCTCGATGTAGAGCTTGAGATGGCGGACCTCACCTCCGGCCGGGGCGGTCCTGGCCGGTGCGGCCGCGCCCGCCACCTCGGGTACGGACGTCAGGGACAACGATGTCGCGACGGTCGCGCCGCCGAGCAGTACACGTCGGTTGAAGCTGCGTCTGTCCATGCCGAACTCCCCACGGCGGTACGGAAATTTACGGGGGTGAACCGCAGCGACCGTACCGGCCGTCCTCATGTTTATCCACACTCAGGACAAAGTTCGTCCGAGTCCGGTCATAGGTATTGGCGAGTTGTTCAAAGGGGTCTAACTTCCTAGTCGCTGTTGCTGTGACCGTGGAGGTGCCCATGCACTTACGAGGGTTGAGCACGAGAAGACGTACCTGGGTGGCCGGTGTGGCCGCGGGGGTCGTCGCCGCCGGGCTGATGTCCGCACCGGCGGCGACCGCGCGCCCGGCGCCGGATCCACCCCTGACAACGATGTCCATCAAGTCACCGCCGGGTGGCGCGAATGTGCGGGTGCTCATCTTCCACGGGTCCGCGGCGGCCGGCGAGGAGTCACCCCTGGTGAACGCCGGCATCGAGGCCATCGAGAAGATCGGCCTGTCGGGTCCCGCGGAGCAGCGCTTCGCGGTCACGGCGACGAAGGACGCCTCGGTCTTCACCGACGAGACCAGGCTGGGCCGCTTCAACGCGATCGTCTTCCTCACCGGCGGCGGTGACGTCCTCGACCCCGAGCAGGAGGCGGGGCTGGAGGCGTACATGGAGGCGGGCGGCGGTTTCGTCGGCGTCCATGACGCGGCGCGCGCCGAGCCGTACTCGGACTGGTTCACCGGCCTGATCGGGGCGCGTCCCGCGAGCGCGAGTCCGGCGAGCGCGCAGCGCGCGGTCGTCGAGGTGGGCGACCGGCGGCACCCGGCCACCAAGGAGCTGCCGCTGCAGTGGAAGCGCCCGGACAAGTGGCTCAACTGGGCGAAGAACCCGTCCGGCGAGGTGCACACGGTCGCCCGGGTGCGCGAGTCGTCGTACCAGCCCGGCGCGGGCGCGAACGGCTGGGACCACCCGGTGAGCTGGTGCCGTGACTACGACGGCGGGCGTTCCTTCTACACCGGGATGGGCGGCACGGTCTCCTCCTACGACGAGACGGACTTCCGCTCCCATCTGCGCGGCGCCCTGCTGTGGACGACGCGGCTGGTCCAGGCCGACTGCAAGGCCACCATCACCGGCAACTACAAGGCGGAGCGGCTCACCCGGCCCAACCAGCCGGGGCAGAACGACCAGATCGGCGAGCCCCACGGCCTGGTCACGGCCCCCGACGGCCGGGTCCTCTACATCGGGCGCGGCGGCGCCGACTCCTCGCAGCCCGTGGTCACCGACTGGAACGACCCGAACGTCGGCAAGGGCAAGGGCGAGATCCACGTCTACGACCCGAAGACCAGGCAGGTCACCCTGGCGGGGGCGCTCACCGTCTTCGGCAACAAGGGCGGCGGGGACGAGCTGACCAAGGTCGAGGAGGGTCTCCTCGGCATCGAGCTCGACCCGCGCTTCGAGGACAACGGCTGGGTGTACCTGCACTACACCCCGCACGCGCGGATCGACCGCGACAAGCGGATGGCCGAGCGGCGCGTCTCCCGCTTCACGCTCGACCCGGCGACGAACAAGCTGGACCTCGGCAGTGAGAAGGTGCTGCTGAAGTGGCCCGTGCAGATCCACAGTTGCTGCCACGCGGGCGGCGGGATGGCCTGGGACTCCAAGGGCAACCTGTACATCGCGACCGGCGACAACAACTCCAGCGGGTTCAGCGGCGGTTACTCGGGCAACAACCCCGAGCCCAAGTACAAGGGCGTGTCGTTCGCCGACGCGCGCCGCACCGCCGGCAACACCAACAACCTCAACGGCAAGATCCTGCGCATCCACCCGGAGCCGGACGGCACCTACACCCTGCCGGAGGGGAACCTCTTCACCGGCGAGGAGAGTGCCGAGGGCGGCGGCAAGACCCGCGGCGAGATCTATGTGATGGGCGTCCGCAATCCGGCGCGCATCTCCGTCGACAAGCAGACCGACGTGCTCTACGCGGGCTGGGTCGGCCCCGACGCCGGGGCGCCCTCGACGACCTGGGGTCCGGCCAAGTACGACACCTTCGCCGTCATCACCAAGGCGAGCAACCGGGGCTGGCCGTACTGCATGGGCAACAAGCAGCCCTACCGGGACCGCAATCTGCCCGACCCGAGCAAGCCGCTGGGCTGGTACGACTGCGACCACCCGAAGAACGAGTCGCCGAACAACGACGGCCTGGTCAACCTGCCGCCGGTGACCGGCAACAACATCTGGTACTCCCCGCAGGGCGGCGCCCCGGACTTCCCGCGCGACGCGAACGGCGTGCCCTCGTACAAGCAGGAGGAGGCCACCTACGCGCTGCCGTGGCTGAAGGGCGGCGGGCAGGCCGCGATGAACGGGCCGGTGTACCGCTACGACGCGGAGAACACCAGCGCGGCGAAGTGGCCGGCGTACTGGGACGGCAAGTGGTTCGTCGGCGACTTCTACGACGCCGACCAGCCGCGCAACGCGGTGGTCACCGATCCGAGGACCCACGGCGACGGCGGTCTTCCGGTCCACTCGGAGTCGCTGAAGAAGATCGTGCCGATCGGCAACGACGGCATCAAGAACCTCATGGACTGGAAGTTCGGTCCGGACGGCGCGCTGTACGTGCTCGACTACGGCCGCGGCTTCTTCACCTCGGACGGCAAGTCGGCCCTGTGGCGGGTCACCTACACCGGCGGCGGGCCCACCCCGGCCGCGGCCCGACTGGCGAGGGGGACGCAGTGACGCGAAGAGCATGGGCGGCCCTGCTGGCCGCGCTGCTGGTGGTGCTCGGGCTCCAGGCCCTGCCCGCGACGGGACAGCCGCGGACGGAGGCGGAGGCGGCCGCCGCCCAGGTCCTCACCTGGACCGCGGGCGACGACATCACCAAGTACGCCTCGGCGCCGACGACGGCCGTGGCGGGCCCGGCGACGATCGTGTTCGAGAACAGCGCGGCGACGGGCAACAGCACCGGGATGCCGCACACGCTGACCTTCGACACCTCGGACGTCGAGTTCAACGACGACGTGCAGCTCAACATCCTGGCGAACCCGAACGACGACCAGGGCGGCCGGCACACGGCGGAGGTCACGCTCACCCCCGGCCGGTACCGCTACCACTGCACGATCCCCGGCCACGGGCAGATGCAGGGCATCCTGATCGTCACCGAGGGCACCGGCGAGGACACGACCGCGCCGGAGGCGTCCGCCCACGTCAGCGGAACGCAGAACGCCCAGGGGCAGTACGTGGGTTCGGCGAGCGTGGCGGTCCACGCCACCGACGAGGAGGGCGGCTCCGGCGTCGACCGCGTCGAGTACGCGCTCGGCGACGGCGCCTGGCAGCCGTACACGGCGCCGGTCGTCGTCGACCAGGTCGGCGACCACACGGTCCGATACCGGGCGCTCGACAAGGCGGGCAACGTCTCGGCGGAGAAGAGGGTCACGTTCACGGTGGTGGCGCCGCAGTCCGACGACACGACCCCGCCCGAGACGTCGGCCACGGTCAGCGGCGAGAAGGACGCCGACGGCGCGTACATCGGCATGGCGACCGTCACGGTCTCCGCGTCCGACACCGGCAGCGGTGTCAACGGCGTCGAGTACGCGCTCGGCGACGGCGCCTGGCAGCCGTACACCGCGCCGGTGATGGTGCACGAGCCGGGCAGCCACACCGTGCGCTACCGGGCCACCGACAAGGCGGGCAACGTGGCGCCCGCCAAGGACGTGCGGTTCACGGTCGTGCCGGCCCCCGAGGACGACACGACGGCACCGGTGACGGGCGTGACGGTCGAGGGCACGAAGAACTCGTCCGGCGCGTACGTCGGCAGCGCCGAGGTGACGGTCACGGCGGCCGACGAGCACCACGGCTCGGGCGTCGACCGGATCGAGTACTCCATCGACGGCGGGCCGTACCTGGCGTACTCCGCGCCGGTCGTCGTGGACCGGGCGGGCACCCACACGCTGGCCTACCGGGCGACCGACAAGGCGGGCAACACCTCCGCCGCCCGCACGGTCACCTTCACGGTGGTCTCCAGTCAGGTCCCGGCGCCCAACTGCCCGGAGTTCGACGAACGGCTGACGGTGATCGTGGGCACGGTCGACTCGGGTGTGCCGAACCGGCTCACCGACAGCCGGTGCCGGATCAACGAGCTGATCGAGGACGAGAAGGAGTGGACGTCCCACGCGCTGTTCGTCAAGCACGTGACGTCCGTCCTGGACAAGCTCCTGAAGGAGGGGGTCGTCGACCAGCGCGAGTACAAGGCGATCCGCAAGGCGGCCCGGCAGTCCGGGATCGGTGAGCCGGGCCAGACCGAGGGGTACCGCACGATCCTCGACGGCAGCCCGGAGTCGTTCGCCAAGTGGCAGCAGGTGGGCGGTGGTTCGTTCGCGCCGAACGGCGACGGGTCGATCACCAGCGGCACCAGCCGGTCCGGCCTGGGCATGCTGTGGTTCCCGGAGCGCAAGTACGGCGACTTCTCGCTGAAGCTCCAGTGGCGTGACGACGCGCCGGGCACGGGCAACGCCAACTCCGGTGTGTTCGTGCGCTTCCCGTGGGTCCACGACCACCCCGAGGAGCCACGGCCGGAGTGGGCCGCCATCAAGTTCGGTCACGAGATCCAGGTGTTCGACTCGCCCACCGGCGACATGTACAAGACCGGGTCGGTCTACGGCTTCGACCGGGTGGGGCTCGCCGGTGCCGGCGTCACCCAGAAGGGCACGTGGAACGACTACGAGATCCGGGTGGTCGACCAGCACTACTCGGTCTACCGCAACGGCGTGCTGATCAACGAGTTCGACAACACCGGAGGCCAGGTCTTCGAACCGCCGCGCTCGGACGACCCGGGCACGGACGGGCGGCGGTTCGCCTCCGGCTACATCGGGCTCCAGGTGCACAGCACGACGGACGTGGTCTCGTACCGCGACGTCCGGATCAAGGAGCTGTAGGCTCCGGCGGCGTCTCCTCGTGAGACGCCGCCTTCCTGGCCCGGCTCGGCTGTACCCGCTTGGGTTCCCCCGGCATCTTCGGATACTCGGGCGGGTACGGCAGATCGCCGAGCCCGTGGTCGCGCTCGTCCTTGTTCGCGAGGTCCAGCAGCGCGTCCAGGGAGAAACGGTGGTCGTCCATGCCGGCGTGCACGTCGCCGAGTTCGGCGAAGCGGGCCGGCATGGTGGCGATGTCGAAGTCCCGCGGGTGGGCGGTGCCCACCTCCTCCCAGCGCAGCGGCGCCGAGACGGGGGCGTGCGGCCGGGCCCGCACGGAGTAGGCGGAGGCGATGGTGCGGTCCCGGGCGGTCTGGTTGTAGTCGATGAAGATGCGCTCGCCCCGCTCCTCCTTCCACCACTTGATCGTGACCTGCTCCGGCATCCGGCGTTCCATCTCCCGTCCGACGGCGATGGCGGCCCGGCGGACCTGGGTGAAGGTCCAGCGCGGCTCGATCGGCACGAAGACGTGCAGCCCACGCCCGCCGGACGTCTTGGGCCAGCCGCGCAGGCCCCCGAACTCGTCCAGCACGGCCCGCAGTTCGTGGGCGGCGCGCACCGCGTCGTCGTAGTCGGTGCCGGGCTGCGGGTCGAGGTCGATGCGCAGTTCGTCGGGGTGGTCGACGTCGTCGCGGCGGACCGGCCAGGGGTGGAAGGTGAGCGTGCCGTACTGGGCGGCCCAGACGACGGCCGCCTCCTCGGTGGGGCACATCTCGTCGGCACTGCGGCCGCTGGGGAACGTGATGTGGGCGGTGGGGATCCAGTCGGGCATGTTCTTGGGGGCCCGCTTCTGGTAGAACCACTCGCCGGTCACGCCCTCGGGGTAGCGCTCCAGCGTGGTGGGCCGGTCGCGCAGGGCGCGCAGGATGCCGGGGCCGACGGCGGCGTAGTACTGGGCGAGGTCCAGCTTGGTGAAGCCGCGCTCCGGGAAGAAGACCTTGCCCGGGCTGGACAGCCGTACGGTCCGCCCGCCCGCCTGAAGTTCCACCGCGTCGCCCATGGCCGCCACGGTAGGCGTCGCACGGACGCCTCGCACATCGGGCGGGTCCGGGCGGCGGCCCGCAGAATCGGACCATGGACCTGCCGGTGATGCCGCCCGTGAAGCCGATGCTCGCCAAGTCGGTGGCGAAGATCCCGCCGGGCATGCAGTACGAGGCGAAGTGGGACGGCTTCCGGGCGATCGTGTTCCGCGACGGGGACGAGGTCGAGCTGGCCAGCCGCACCACCAAGTCGCTGACCAGGTACTTTCCCGAACTGGTGGAGGCGCTGAAGGAGCGTCTGCCGGAGCGGTGCGTGCTGGACGGCGAGATCGTGATCGCCCGGGAGGGGCGGCTGGACTTCGACGCCCTCACCGAGCGCATCCACCCGGCGGACTCGCGGGTGCGCACGCTGGCGGAGCGGACCCCGGCGTCGTTCGTCGCGTTCGACCTGCTGGCGCTGGCGGACGAGTCGCTCATGCGGGCGCCGCTGACGGACCGCCGGGAACTGCTGACGTCCGCGCTGTCCGGGGTGACGGCACCGGTGCACGTGGCGCCGGCGACGACCGACGTCGAGACGGCCCAGGGGTGGTTCGAGCAGTACGAGGGAGCCGGACTGGACGGCGTGGTCGCGAAGCCGCTCGCGTTGCGCTACCTCCCGGACGAACGGGCGATGTTCAAGATCAAGCACGAGCGGACCGCGGACGTCGTCGTCGCGGGCTACCGGCTGCACAAGAGCGGCCCGGTCGTCGGATCGCTGCTGCTCGGCCTGTACGACGACCGGGGCACGCTCCAGCACGTCGGGGTGTCGGCGGCGTTCTCGATGAAGCGGCGGGCCGAGCTGATCGACGAGCTGGAGCCGCTGCGCATGGACGACGTGTCCGGGCACCCGTGGGCCGCCTGGGCCGAGGAGGCGGCCCACGAGTCGGCCCGGCTGCCGGGGGCGCCGAGCCGCTGGTCGGGCAAGAAGGACCTGTCCTGGGTGCCGCTGCGGCCGGAGCGGGTGGTCGAGGTGGCGTACGACCACATGGAGAACGGCGCCCGGTTCCGGCACACGGCCCGCTTCCGCCGCTGGCGCCCGGACCGCACCCCCGAGAGCTGCACGTACGCGCAACTGGAGGAGCCGGTGCGCTACGACCTCGCGGAGATCTTCGCGCCCCCGGAGTGACCGGGCGCCCGGTCGGTCCTCGTACGGCCGGTCAGGGCTTCATCAGCACCTTGATCGCGCCCTCCTGCTTGCGCTGGAACATCTCGTAGGCGTGCGGGGCGTCGCTGAGCGGCACCCGGTGGGTGGCGAACTCGTCGACGCCGAGCGGGTCCTCGTCCGTGAGGTACGGCAGGATCTCGTCGGCCCAGCGGCGCACGTTGGCCTGGCCCATCCGCAGCTGGATCTGCTTGTCGAACAGGGTGAGCAGCGGGATCGGGTCGGCCATGCCGCCGTAGACGCCGGACAGCGAGATCGTGCCGCCGCGCCGGACCAGGTCGATCGCGGTGTACAGGGCGGCCAGCCGGTCGACGCTGAAGCGCTCGGCGAACGGGCCGCTGATCTTGCGGGGCATGATCGCGGCGGCCGACTGCGCCAGCTTGGCGGCGGCGCTGCCGTGGGCCTCGGTGCCGACCGCGTCGATCACGGCGTCCGGTCCCCGGCCGTCGGTGGCGTCGCGGATGGCGGCGACGAGTTCCTTCTCGTCGTCGAAGCTGCGCAGGTCGTACGTCTCGACACCCCGGTCGCGGACCCTCTTCAGCCGCTCGGGCACCAGGTCGACGCCGAACACCTGGCCGGCGCCCTGGAGCTGGGCGACCCGGCAGGCCATGTCGCCGATGGGGCCGAGGCCGAGGACCGCCACGCTGCCGCCCTTGGGAACGTCCGCGTACTTGACCGCCTGCCAAGCCGTCGGCAGGACGTCGGAGAGGTAGACGAACCGGTCGTCTGCCGGCCCCTCCGGGATCTTGATGGGCCCGAACTGGGCCTGCGGGACGCGCAGGTACTCGGCCTGGGCGCCCGGCACCGCGCCGTACAGCCTCGTGTAGCCGAACAGGGGCGCCCCCATGCCCTCGCTGGTGACCTGGGTGGTCTCGCACTGGGTCGGCAGGCCGGTCAGGCACATCCAGCAGTCGCCGCAGGCGATCTGGAACGGCACCACGACCCGGTCGCCCGCCTGGAGGTCCGGTACTCCGGCGCCGACCTCCTCGACGATGCCCATCGGTTCGTGACCGAGGATGTCGCCGGGTGTCATGAACGGCGTCAGCACCTCGTACAGGTGCAGGTCGGAGCCGCACAGTCCGGACGACGTGATGCGGATGATCGCGTCGGTGGGTTCCTCGATCCTGGGATCGGGCACGTTCTCCACGCGCACGTCCCGCTTTCCCTGCCAGGTCACTGCCCTCATCGCCCCGCGCTCCCTCCGTCGCCTGTGCGCGTTCGTGCGTGGCGCCGGGTACCCCGGGCTCCTTCGCCGAACCGGGCGGCGGCCGCCGATCGACTTCGGGTCCGATCGGAAATGCACCCGATCGGGTATGGGTCTTATGAACCGATAAGCGCAAGACTGGTGCCATGGACAGGGTGGGTGGGCACGGGTGACGACGGTGGGCAGACGGCAACGGGTGCGCGGCGGGCGTGCCAGGAGCGTGGCGGCTCTGCTGGCCGCCGCCCTGACGGCCTCCCTGGCGGCGGGCTGCACGTCCGGGCAGGACGACGGCCGGGGCAGTCAGGCGTCACCGGACGCGAGCGCCCGCCGGGCGTCGGTGCTGGCGGTGAAGATCGACAACGTCGGCGCGGCCCGGCCCCAGACCGGGCTGGGCGCCGCGGACGTCGTGTACGTCGAGCAGGTCGAGGGCGGTCTGAGCCGTCTGATGGCGGTGTACGCGACGCGGCTGCCGGAGACGGTCGGGCCGGTGCGCAGCGCGCGCGAGAGCGATCTGGAGCTGCTGGCCCAGTTCGACCGGCCGACGCTCGCGTTCTCCGGGGCGCAGAGCAAGCTGCTGCCGCTGATCGACAAGTCGTCGGTGCGGGCGAGGCCGCCCGGCACCGCGTCCGACGCCTACGTGCGGAACCCGGACCGGCCCGTCCCGCACAACCTGTATCTGCGGCCCGGCCGGCTGCTGCCCTCGGCGCCGGGCGCGGACGCGCTGACCACCGGCTTCCACTTCGGTGCCGCTCCCGAGGGCGGTCGGGAGACGGCCTCGCAGAGCGTGCGGTATCCGGCCGCCCGGTACACCTTCACCTGGTCCCCGGACAAGAAGCGCTGGCTGATCTCCATGGACGGCGAGGCCGCCGTGACGACGGACGGCGGACGGATGGCGGCGCCCACGGTCGTCGTGCAGGAGGTGAAGGTGCGCCAGTCCGCGTTCCACGACTTCCTCGGCAACAACACGCCGTTCACGGAGACGGTCGGCGAAGGGAAGGCGCGGGTGCTGCGCGACGGGCGCGCCTACGACGTGCGGTGGGAGCGGCCGAAGGCGACGGACGGCACGACGTTCACCACGGAGGACGGGAGGCCGATGCCCTTCGGGCGGGGTCAGGTGTGGGTGCTGTTCACGAAGGCGTCCTGATCCCGCCCGGGTCCCCCGGGTTGCGCAGCCCCTCCGCCGCGTCCGCGACCCGCCGGATCAGGTCGAGGAACAGCGTCCGCTCCTCGCCGGAGAGCGGGGCGAGGAAGACCTGGTTCATCCGCGCGGTGCGCACGGTCAGCCGCTTGTGCGTGCGCAGCCCGTCGTCGGTGAGGTGCAGCAGGGACCGCCGCCCGTCCTGCGGGTCACGCACCTTGTCGAGCAGCCCGCGGCGCCCGAGCCGGGTGATCACCTCGGCGATGGTGGACCGGTCCAGCCCGACCCGCTCCCCCACCGTCCGCTGGTCGAGGCCGGGCTCGGCGACGAGAGTGTTGAGGACGCCGAACTGGGGCGAGGTGATCTCCTCGGACACCATCGTGTTCCACAGCAGATGGTGCGCCTGCTGGAGCCGCCGGGCCAGATGCCCGGGGTGGGTGCCGAGGTCCACGGCGGCCATGCGCGCTCCCTGGGTGGCTTTTTTCGTCGGTGCACTGAACGATAGCCGATCCCGGCATGGTGCTCGCCGCCGTGGAGCCTCCCACGATCGGCGCAACGACGGGGCATTGACGTACTCGCTCCCCCGGTGGCAGCGTGAGACGCACCTTGCACTGATGCTCAGTGCGCTGACCACTTCGGCGTCCGACGGTCGAAAGGGACCTCGGAGGAGATGAGGCATCCCGGATGGACAAGGTGGTCGCCACGGCACCGGAGGCGGTGGCCGACGTGGGCGACGGGGCGTCGCTCGCGGTGGGGGGCTTCGGCCTGAGCGGCGTGCCGAACGTGCTGATCCAGGCGCTGTACGAGCGCGGGGTGTCCGGGCTCGCGGTCGTCTCCAACAACTGCGGCGCGATGGAGTCCGGGCTCGCCGTCCTGCTGTCGGCGGGGCGGATCGCCCGGGTCACCGGCTCCTACATCGGCGCGAACAAGGAGTTCGCCCGGCAGTACCTGTCCGGGGAGCTCGAGGTGGAGATGATCCCGCAGGGCACGCTGGCCGAGCGGCTGCGCGCCGGGGGCGCCGGCATCCCCGCCTTCTACACCCCGGCGGGCGTCGGGACCCAGGTCGCCGACGGCGGGCTGCCGTGGCGCTACGACGGTTCCGGCGGGGTCGCGCTCGCCTCGCCGCCGAAGGAGGTCCGCGAGTTCGACGGCGTCGAGTACGTGCTGGAGCGCGGCATCCGCACCGACTTCGCGCTGGTGCGGGCCGCCCGCGGCGACCGGCACGGCAACCTGGTGTTCGCCAAGTCCGCCCGGAACTTCAACCCCCTGGCCGCGATGGCCGGGCGGGTCACGATCGCCGAGGTCGAGGAGCTCGTCGAGCCCGGCGGCATCGACCCGGACGCCGTGCATCTGCCGGGCGTCTTCGTGCAGCGGGTGGTGGCGCTCACCCCGGAGCAGGCAGCCGACAAGGCCGTCGAGCGGCGTACGGTCTCGCCGCCGGCGGCGCCGGGGACGGTGAGCGGCTGATGGCCTGGACCCGGGAGGAGATGGCCGCGCGGGCCGCCCGCGAGCTGCGGGACGGGCAGTACGTCAACCTCGGCATCGGGCTGCCCACGCTGATCCCGAACCATCTGCCGCCGGACGTCGAGGTGGTTCTGGAGTCCGAGAACGGCATCCTCGGCACGGGCCCCTATCCGGCGGAGGACCAGGTCGACCCGGATCTGATCAATGCCGGAAAGGAGACCGTGACGGTCCTGCCGGGCGCCTCCTTCTTCGACTCGGCGCTGTCGTTCTCGATGATCCGGGGCGGGCACATCGACGTGGCCGTGCTGGGCGCCATGCAGGTGTCGGAGCGCGGCGACCTGGCGAACTGGGCCGTCCCCGGCACGATGATCACCGGGATCGGCGGGGCGATGGACCTGGTCCACGGGGCCCGCACGGTCATCGCCGTGATGACCCACACCGCCAAGGACGGCTCCCCGAAGATCCTGCGGGAGTGCACGCTGCCGCTCACCGGCAGGGCGTGCGTGGACCGCGTCGTCACCGACCTCGGCGTCCTGGACGTGACGCCGGAGGGGCTGCGGCTCGTCGAGACCGCGCCCGGCGTGAGTGCCGGGGAGATCGCCGCCCGCACCGGCGCCGAACTGATCACGGACGCCGACGAGCACCGAGGAACCACCCCATGACCCTCACCCAGCACGACATCGACCAGGAGATCGCGGCCGAGCGCGCCGCGTACCGCGAACGGATCGCGGACGGGGAGCCGGCCGAGCACCATCCGCGCCGGGACTACGCGCCGTACCGGTCGTCCCTGCTGCGCCACCCGAAGCAGCCGCCGGTCGCCGTCGACGTGAGCATGGACCCGGAGATGGTCGAGCTGCACTCCCCCGCCTTCGGCGACCGGGACGTCACCGAGATCGACAACGACCTCACCCGGCAGCACACCGGTGAACCCGTCGGCGAGCGGATCACCGTCTCCGGGCGGCTCCTGGACCGCGACGGGCGCCCGGTGCGCGGCCAGCTCATCGAGATCTGGCAGGCCAACGCGGCCGGCCGGTACGCCCACCGGCGCGAGCAGCACGACGCCCCGCTGGACCCCAACTTCACCGGTGCGGGCCGCACCCTCACGGACGCGGACGGCCGGTACCGCTTCACGACCGTCCAGCCGGGCCCCTACCCGTGGCGCAACCACCTCAACGCCTGGCGGCCCGCCCACATCCACTTCTCGATGTTCGGCACGGCCTTCACCCAGCGCCTGGTCACCCAGATGTACTTCCCGGCCGATCCGCTGTTCCCGTACGACCCGATCATCCAGTCCGTGACCGACGACGCCGCGCGGCAGCGGCTCGTCGCCACCTACGACCACGACCTGTCGGTGCCGGAGTTCTCGATGGGCTACCGCTGGGACATCGTGCTGGACGGACCGCACGCCACCTGGCGGGAAGAGGGGCGCTGAGCCGTGACGACGACCGACACCGGCGGACCGGGCGGCGTGCCGCCCACGCCCTCCCACACGGTGGGCCCCTTCTACGGCTACGCGCTGCCGTTCCTGGGCGGTGAGGAGATCGCGCCGCTCGGGCACCCGGACACCATCACCGTGCACGGGTACGTCCTGGACGGCGCGGGCGCGCCGCTGCCCGACGCGTTCCTCGAGGTGTGGGGCGCCGGCCCCGACGGGAGCGTCCCCACCGCCGACGGCTCGATGCGGCGCGACCCGGCGAGCGGCGGGCATCTGGGCCGCAACGGCGTGGAGTTCACCGGCTGGGGCCGGGCTCAGACCGACGCGGACGGGCACTGGTACACGCGCACCCTGCGTCCCGGCGCCCGCGGGCGCAGCGCCCCCTATCTGAGCGTCTGCGTGTTCGCGCGCGGCCTGCTGGTGCACCTGTTCACGCGGATCTACCTGCCGGAGGACACGGCCGCACACGCCACCGACCCGCTGCTCGCGGGGCTGGCCGGCGAGCGACGCGCCACGCTGGTCGCGCGGGACGAGGGCCGTGCCACGTACCGTTTCGACATCCGTCTTCAGGGCGAAGGCGAGACGGTCTTCCTGGAGTACCAGTGACTTCTGCGGCATCCGGTGACAGCGGACTGCTCGCCCCGGGCTGGACGGGCTCGGACGCGGCCCGCGCGACCGGCGACGCGGCGTTCCTGCAGGCCCTGCTGGACGCGGAGGCCGCGCTCGCCCGCGCCCAGGCGGCCCTCGGCCTCGTCCCGGAGGCGGCCGCCCGGGCGGTGACCGGCGCGGCGGTCGCGGACCGCTTCGACGCGCGGGCGCTCGCCGAGGAGGCCCGCTCGGGCGGCAACCCGGTCATCCCCCTGGTCGGCGCGCTGACCCGGGCCGTCGGCGAGGAGCACGGCCCCTGCGTGCACCTCGGCGCCACCAGCCAGGACATCATGGACACCGCGACGATGCTGGTGGCCGTGCGCGCCCTCGGCCCGGTCCTCGCCGATCTGGAGCGCACCGGCCGGGCGTTCGCCCGGCTCGCCGCCGCGCACCGGGACACCGCGCTGCCCGGGCGCACCCTCACCCAGCACGCCGTCCCGACGACGTTCGGGCTGAAGGCGGCCGGCTGGCGGGCGCTGGTCCTGGACGCGCGGGACCGGACGACGGCCGTACGGGACACGCTGCCCGCCCAACTCGGGGGCGCGGCGGGAACGCTGGCGGCGTTCGGCGCGTACGGGGCGAACGACCCGGCCGCGCTGCCGGCGGCGTACGCCCGTGAACTCGGTCTGCGCGTCCCCGCGTTGCCGTGGCACACCCTGCGCACGCCGGTGGCCGACCTCGCGGGCTGTCTCGCGTTCACGGCGGGGGCGCTCGGGAAGGCCGCCGTCGACGTGCTGACCCTGTCGCGCACCGAGATCGCCGAGGTCGCCGAGGGCAGCGGCGGGGGGTCCTCCGCCATGCCGCACAAGTCCAACCCCGTCCGGTCCACCCTGATCGTCGCCGCCGCCCGGCGGGCCCCGCAGCTCGCGGCCACCCTGTACGGGTCGCTGGTCGCCGAGGACGAACGGCCGGCCGGTGCCTGGCACGCGGAGTGGGAGCCGCTGCGGGACCTGCTGCGCCTGGTGGGCGGCGCCGCCCGCGACGCCGCCGAGCTGGCGGAGGGGCTGCGGGTGCGCCCGGACGTGATGCGCGCGCATCTGGACCTCACCGGTGGGGCGGTCGTCTCGGAGCGTCTGTCCGCCGAACTGGCCGCTGAGCTGGGCCGCGCCCGCGCCAAGGAGCTGCTGGCCCGGCTGGCCGCCGAGGGCCGGCCGCTCGCCGAGGCGCCCGAGCTGGCCGGCGCCGACCTCGACCCGACGCACTACACCGGCTCCGCGGGAGCCCTCACCGACCGTGCACTGGAGCGACGTTGACCCTTCTCCACCATCGCGCCGAAGGCCCCGCCTCCGCGCCCCCGCTGTTGCTCGGCCCTTCGCTCGGCACGTCGCAGGCGCTGTGGGACGCGGTGGCGCCCGAGCTGTCCGCCACCCACCGGGTGATCCGCTGGGACCTGCCCGGCCACGGCCGCTCACCGGCCGGTCTGATCGGCGTCGGGGCGACGGTCGGCGACCTCGCGGGCCTGGTGCTCGCCCTCGCCGACTCCCTCGGCGTCGAGCGGTTCGCGTACGCGGGTGTGTCGCTCGGCGCCGCCGTGGGGATGCATCTGGCGGTCCACCACCCCCGGCGGGTCGACTCGCTGGCCGTGATCTGCGCGTCGGCGCACTTCGGCGGCGACGAGCCGTGGAAGAAGCGGGCCGCGCGGGTGCGGCGGGAGGGCCTGGCCGGACTCGCCGACGAGGCGGACTCCCGGTGGTTCACCCCCGGCTTCACGGTGCCGAGGCTGGTCCGCGACCACCGGGAGGCGGACCCGGCCGCCTACGCCGCGTGCTGCGACGCGCTGGCCGCGTTCGACCTGCGGGACCAGCTGGACCGCGTCTGCTTGCCCACCCTGCTGGTCGCGGGGCGGCAGGACCCGGCGACACCGCCCGCCCATCTGCGGGAGATCGCGGACGCCGTGCCGGGTGCCGCGCTCGTCGAGATCCCGGGCGCCTCGCACCTGGCCCCGGCGGAGCGGCCGGAAGCCGTGCTCACGGCACTGCGCGCCCACCTCGGCGGCGACGGCGGGCGGGGCATGGCGGTGCGCCGCGAGGTGCTGGGCGACGCGCACGTGGACCGGGCGCAGGCCCGCCAGGACGCGTTCACCGCGCGCTTCCAGGACTTCATCACGCGCTACGCCTGGGGCGAGGTGTGGACCGACCCGACGCTCAGCAGGCGTGAACGCAGTCTGATCACCCTGACGGCGCTGGTCGCGCACGGGCATCTCGACGAGCTGGCGATGCACGTCCGGGCGGCCCGGCGCAACGGGCTGACGCCGGACGAGATCGGAGCCGTACTGCTCCAGACGGCCGTGTACTGCGGGGTGCCGGCCGCGAACGCCGCGTTCGCCGTCGCCCAGCGGGTGCTCACCGAGAAGTCCGACGCGGACTCCGGCACCGCCGGATGACCCGGGCGGCGCGCACGAGCCGTCCCGCGTGCCTACGGTGAGGGCATGTCCACGCTGCTGCTCACCGGCGCGACCTCCGGGCTCGGCCGCCACCTCGCCGTCGAACTGGTCCGTGCCGGGCACCGGGTGCTCGCCCACGGACGGGACGCCCGCCGCACGGAACGGCTCGTCGAGGAGCTGCGGGCCGACGGGGAGGCCGAGGGGTACGTGGCCGACCTGGCCTCGCTCGGCCAGGTCCGGGAGCTGGCGGCGCACGTCGCGGGCGACCACCCCGAACTGGACGTCCTGATCAACAACGCGGCGGTCGGCGGCGGGCCGGACCGCACCCGCCGGGAGCTGAGCGCCGACGGGCACGAACTGCGGCTCGCGGTGAACTACCTGGCGCCGGTGGTGCTGACCCGCGAACTGCTTCCGGTGCTGCGCGCGAACGCGCCGGCCCGGATCGTGAACGTCGGCTCGGCGGGCCAGGAGCCGCTCGACCCCGGCGACCCCGAGATGACCCGCGGCTACGAGGGCGTGGCGGCGTACTGCCGCAGCAAGTTCGCCCTGGCGGTCCATACGTTCGCCCTCGCAGAGGAGCTGGCCGGCACCGGTGTCTCGGTGAACGTGGTGCACCCGGCGACGCACATGGACACGGCGATGGTCCGCGACAGCGGCCTCACTCCCCTGCACACGGTCGCCGACGGCGCCCCGGGTGTCCTGGCGCTCGCCACCCGGGACCTGGGCTCGGGCGGCTACTTCGACGGGACGTCGCCGGCGCGGGCCCACCCGGCCGCCTACGACCCCGCCACCCGTGAGCGGCTGACCGCCGTCACCGAGCAGCTGCTGAGCCTGTGACCGGCGCTCAGACCAGGCCGGTGGCCAGGGCCGTCTCGGCCTGGCGCACCAGACCGTCCGCACCGCACGAGCGGGCCAGCGTGAGCCCGCGCCGCAGCTCGGCGGCGGAGCGGGCGGCCAGTCCGTACTCGACGCGGGCGACGGCATGCTCGTACTGGCAGGGCGACGCCTCCAGATAGGTGACGGCCCGCTCGGCGAGGCGGACGGCCCGCTGCCCGGTCTCCAGCGCGGCCGCGCAGCGCAGGGCCTCGCCGATCGCGGTGTCGGTGCCCAGCCGTTCGGCGTGCCGGCGGACCTCGGCGGCCAGCCGCGCGGCCCGCGCGGGGTCCTCGTTGGCGAGGGCGCGGGCGAGGTCCACGGCCCAGGGGACGAGGACGGGGTTGTGGTGGCCGCGGACGGCGGCCGCCTTCTCGGCGGCCTCCAGTTCGTTGACGCCCTCCTTGGTGCGGCCGACGGCGAGCAGCAGCCGGCCGCGGACCGCGCGCGGGTCCGGCAGGACGATGGTGGACGGATAGGGCGGCGCGAAGCCGTACTGCTCGGCGATGTCCCAGGCCTCCTCGACATGGCCGCGGGCGAGCAGCGTGTCGACGAGGTTGCAGGTCGCGGACCAGTGCAGCGGCAGCCGCCGGCCGACGCGCTCGGCGAGCGCCAGCGACTGACGCAGGGACGCCTCGGCCTCCTGGAGCCGGCCGCGCCTGCGGTGCCCGAGACCGACGTAGGCGTGGGCCAGGGCGAGATGGCCGCCGCTCCAGCCGACCGACTCGTACGCGCGCAGGGCCTCGTTGTAGAGGGTCTCGGCGCGGTCGAGGCGGTCGGTGAAGGCGTAGGCGCTGGCCAGCATCATCGGCAGTTCCAGACCCCACTCGGGGTCGGTCCAGCCGAGGCCGGGGGCGAGGCGGCCGTTGACGAGGGCGCGGTCGCACAGCTCGGCGACCTCCTCGGCGTTCTCGCCGCGGGCCATGGCGTCGAAGCCGCGCAGGATGAGCAGGGCGCGCTCCGAGTTGTCCCGGCCGGCGCAGGTGGCGGCCAGCTCGGCGAGGCGGGCGGAGCGCCCGGGTGAGGCGGCCTCGCCGTGGATGCCCTCCCACATGAACTGCACGGCCTGGAGCCGCAGCCGGGTGGGTCCGCTCTGCCGGGCGGCCTCGGCCTCGACGGTGCGGACGGCCTCCTCCAGCTGGTCGTTGTGGAGCAGGGCCTGGGAGAGCCGGTAGACGGCGTCGACACGGTCGTCGCCGTCGAGGCCGGGCAGGGCGAGGGCCCGCTGGAGATGGTCGATGGTGACGGCGGGCGCGGTCAGCAGGGTGGCGCAGCCGAGTTCGTACAGCACATGGGCGTGGATCTCGGGCCGGGGCGGCTCCACCAGGGCCCGCTCCAGGCAGCGGCGGGCCGCGTCGGGGGCGCCGACGGCCAGGTGCTCGCGGGCGGCCTCGCGCAGCTGCTCGACGAGTTCCTCGTCGCCGTCGGGGTGGACCTCCAGGAGGTGGCGGGCCGCGACCGCCGCGCCCCGGCCGTTGTCGGTGACGACGCGGGCGGCGATGCCGTGCATGGCGGTGCGCAGGGCGTCCGGGATGGAGTTGTAGACGGCGGTGGCGATCAGCGGGTGGACGAACTGGAACTCGCCGTCGTCGGGCTGCACCCCGGCCGGGTCGGGTTCGGTGAGGATGCGGGCGTTGCACAGCAATTCGGCGCAGCGCACGGCGTCGTCGACGCTCATCGTGGCCAGCTCGGCGACCAGGTCGACGGTGATGCCGGTGCCGAGGATGGCGGCGGCCCAGGCGAACCGGGTGGCCTCGATGCCGAGTGTCTCCAGGCGGGCGACGAGGCCGCCGCCGCGCGCGGCGCGGTTCAGGGCGCGCAGTTCGCCGGCCGTCGCCTCGGTCGGCTCGAACTCGTTCTCCTGGACCTTGGCGAGGAGTTCCACGGTCTCGTACGGGTTGCCGCCGGTGACGGCCCAGACCTCGCGGCAGAACGCGGCGTCGGCGTGGCTGCCGAGGGTGGCGCGGGTCAGTCCGGCGGTGGCCTCGGGGGTGAGGGCGCTGAGGGTGGCGACGGAGGTGCCGGCGTCGGCGACGGCGTCGAGGTGGCGGGCGCCGTCGCCGCTGACCTCGCCGGGGCGGCGGGCGACGACGACCATGACGTTCTGTTCGTCGAGGCGTTCGCTGAAGGCGGCGAGCCAGCGCAGGGTCTCCTGGTCGGCCCAGTGGGCGTCGTCGATGAGCAGCACCAAGGGCCATTCGCGCCGGGCGAGCCGGCGGACGGCGGCGACGAGTCCGTCGCACACGCCCTGCGGGTCGGCCTGCCGCTCACCGGGGTCCGTTATGCCGAGGGCGGGGCCGGCGATGTCGTACCAGTCGCCGAGGTACTCGCGGGCCTCCTCCGGCATCAGCGACAGCAGCGCCGGCTGGAGCAACTGCCGTACGACGTTGAAGGGGACGGAGCTGAGGGTCTCCCCGCCCCGGGCGGACCAGACGGTGCAGCCGCGGGCCTCGGCGATACGGCGTGTTTCGGCCAGCAGGGCGGTCTTGCCGAGTCCCGCCTCGGCGCGGAGCACCAGCAGGCTGCCCTCGGTGGTCTCGTCCACGCACAGCCGGTCCAGGGCCCGCCCGATGGCGGCGACTTCCTCGTCGCGCTCCCAGAGGGAGGCCGAGGCGGCCTGCGTGGGCCGTACCTCCGTCATCCCGCTACCTCCCCAAGTCGCCCGGACGACGTACAGACCCCGAGCGTAGCCCTCCGGCGGACGGAATGGAGAGCGGTCGGGGCACCTGTTGCCGCGACGGGTGACGGCCGGTGCGGGCGGGCGACGGGAACGGTCCGCGACATGGCCCTTGTCGACTGAATGACAGTCAAATTCCGGCCAGGAGTGGGCAGTCGGGGATTTCGCCGGGGGTTCCGCCTTCCGTCGGGCGGGCCCCTGCGTACCGCGCTCCCCGGCCGGGGAGGCGTCCCCGCGCGCCGCCTCCCCGGCCGGGGCACGGCCCCGGCCCCGGCCCTCTCATCCGGCTTTCACCCGCACCTCATACGGTGGGCGTATGACGCAGGCGACTCCTCCCGGCTGGTACCCCGACCCAGGCCGGCACAGTGACGGCCCGCCCACCGAGCGCTGGTGGGACGGAAGCGTGTGGACGGACCAGGTCCGCCCCACGGGGACCGGCGCCCCGGCGGGGCCTCCGGCCGGCGGGGCGTATCCGGCGTACCCCGTGCACCCCGGCTATCCCGGCCAGGTGCGGCCCGGCGGCCGGCGCGGACTGCGCACCGGGATAGCCGTCGGCGTGGCGGCGGTGGTCCTCGCGTGCATCGGCGTCGGCGTGTACGCGCTGACAGCGGAGGACGGCCCGGGCGGCACGGCCGCGGGCTCCCGGCAGGCCCCGGACCGCCCGGACCTGCCCGGCGGTCCCGGCGGGGAATCGGGCGGCCCCTCGAAGGGCCCGGAGGAGTCCGAGCCGCCGAAGGTGGAGAGCGGTTCGGTCACCGACCCGCTGAACGGGATCAGCCTCCCCGTGCCGGACGGCTGGTACGGGCAGCAGATCGGCACGGGCGCGCACGTGGCCTCGAAGGACACCTACCCGTGCCCCGCGCAGAAGTCCGAGACCTGCATGAAGGGCGGCGCCTACTCGGCTCCGGCGCTCGTGCTGCGCACGTCGGGCGACACCCCGGAGGAGGTCGCCAAGGCGGACATCGCGGCGAACGCGGAGGAGTCCTACGGCAAGGGCTACGGGAAGATCACCTCGCACAAGGTGCTGGCCTCCGAGGCGGTGACCGTGGCCGGGCGCAAGGGCTACCTCGTCCGCTGGCAGGCGGTCACCAGCGAGGGCTCGGACGGCTACGTCGAGTCGCTCGCCTTCCCGTCGCCGGCCTCCGGCGGCAAGGAGATCGCGGTCGTCCGCCTCGGGGTGGACGTCGACCAGGGCCAGGGCGTCCTGGACGAGATCGCGAAGGGCATCGAGGTCTCCACGGGCGGCGGCCCCGGTCAGGACGTGTGAGCGCGGCCCGGACGTGACCCGGCCGGGTGGGGCGGCCCCTCCGCTCAAGGGGCACCCCACCCGGCCGGGTGGTGCGCGCCGCCCCCGTCCCCACGGTGCGGCGCCGCAGGCCGCCGTCCAGTCATCCCGCGGACGGCGGCCTGGGTCTCAGGTCAGTCCGAGCGTGGGCAGCACGGCGGCCTCCACGAACCGGACGATGTACTCGGGGTCGGCGTCCTTGCCCTCCAGGACGGGACGGGCCCGCAGGACGCCGAAGATCTGGGCCGGGATGTAGTCGAGCGCCGGGTGGTCGGCGGGCACCTCGCCCCGCTCGACCCCGCGCCGCAGGATCTGCTTGAGCGCGTCGATCTCGGGGTCGATGAGCGCCTCGCGCAGCGCCGTCCGCAGCTCCGGGTCCTGCGTGACGGCGTGGCCGAGGGCCTGGAGCAGCCGGGTGTCCTTGGCCGACCAGGCGCCCGCCGCGCGGGCGGCCTCCCTCAGGTCGTCGGCCAGGGTGCCGGTGTCGATCCCGTCGAAGCGGGTCCGCCGGCTGGCCCGCAGGGCGGCCGCGACGAACTGCGGCTTGGTCCGCCACTGCCGGTAGAGCGTGGCCTTGCTGCACCGGGTGCTGGCCGCGACGCCCTCCATGGTGACGGAGTCGTAGCCGCAGGCGCGGATCTGGTCGAGAACGGCGTCGAAGAACTCCTGCTCACGCTCCCGGGTGAGCTTGGAGCGGCGCGAGGCGGCGACCGTGTCCGGTCCGTCCGCGGCCTGCGACGTCATCTGCTCGTCTCCTCGCTCCCGGGTGCGGCGCCCACCGCCGAGGGGCCCGCCCTCCAGTGTGTCGCACATCTATCGAAACGCCACTGTACCGGAACGCTGGCGTATCGGTACAGTGGCGTATCGGTACAAGCCCGTTTCGGAACGGGCACGTATCGATGAGTGTGCCGAGCCGGAGCAGTCCCCAGCCCGACAGCTCAGCCAGCACCACCTACGTCAGCGAAGGGGCCGGGGGATGAATGCCCGCACCGAGCCTTCCCAGCAGGAGGCCGCGCCACCGCGGCCATCCCTGGTCCGCGAACTCCTGCTCGTGGCGGGGTTCTTCCTCGTCTACAAGACCGGCCGCCAGCTGGCGGCCGGACACACCGCCGAGGCCTTCCGCAACGCGGACCGGCTGTGGGACCTGGAACGCGCGGTCCACCTCCCCCGGGAGGGCGCGGTGCAGCACCTCCTGCTGCACGGCGACGCCCTGGTGCGGGCGGCCAACACCTACTACGCGACCGTCCACTTCCCGGCCACCCTGGCCTTCCTGGTCTGGCTGTACCTGCGGCGCCCGGCGCACTACGTCTGGGCCCGCCGGGTCCTGACCGCCGTCACCGGGGCCGCCCTGCTGCTGCACCTGGCGTTCCCGCTCGCCCCGCCGCGCATGCTCGCCGCGACCGGGCTGCTGGACACCGCCCGCCTCTACGGCCCCTCCGTCTACGGCCCGCCGCAGAGCGACCAGCTCTCCAACCAGTTCGCGGCGATGCCGTCGCTGCACTTCGGCTGGGCCCTCATGGTGGCGCTCGGCCTGATCGCCGTCACCCGGTCGCGCTGGCGCGTGCTGTGGCTGCTGCACCCCGCGCTGACCCTGCTGGTGATCGTGGGCACGGCCAACCACTACTGGCTCGACGCGCTCGCGGCGACGGCCCTGCTGGGTCTCGCGCTCGCCCTGCTCCCCCGGCCCGGACCCACGGCCACCACGGCCGGCCGGGGCGCCGGACGGCTCCTGCCGGCACCCCGCCGGGGCGAGGCCGCCGGCCGGGACGCCGTCCTCGTGGGGGCGGGACGATGACCGCCACCGCGCTCGCCGTCGCGCTGTCCCTGGTCTCCGCCGTCGCCTACGCCACCGCCGCCGTCGCCCAGGAGCGGCTGGCCTCCCGCAGCGCCGGTGCCGGCCTGGTGCGGCTGCTGGGCTCGGGTGCCTGGTGGGGGACGGTGCTGCTCAACGCGACCGGCGCGCTCCTGCACGTCATAGCCCTGAAGTACGGCCCGCTGACGGTGGTCCAGCCGCTCGGCGCGCTCACGCTCGTGGCCGCCGTACCGCTGGGCGCGCGTCTCGCGGGCCGCCGGGTCGGCGCCGTCGAGTGGCGCGGCACGGCGCTGACGCTGACCGGTCTGGCCGCGATCCTCGTGACGGCGTCCGGGGCCGCGCCCGACGAGGTGCTGAGCACCTCCGAGGCGATCGGGGTCGCGGCGGTGACCGTCGCCCTGACCGGTCTGCTGGCCTGGCCGGGCGCCCGGCCAGGGCTGCGGCACGCGACCGCGTCCGGCTTCGCCTCCGGAGTCGCCTCGGCGCTCACCCAGACGGTGACGGTGGCCGCCACCGACCACTCCGCGCCGCTGCTCAGCCTCCAGGTCACCGGGGTGGCCGTGCTGGTGGCCTCGCTCGCGGCGGGCGGACTCCTGCTGTCGCAGACCGCCTACCGGGGCGGCCTCGGCGCCCCGCTCGCCGTGGTCACCCTCGCCAACCCGCTCGCGGCGGCCGTGATCGGGCTGGTCCTGCTCGGCGAACGGCTGCGGGGCGGACCGGCCGGTGTGCTGGCCGCGCTGGCCGGGGCGGGCCTGGCGTCCTGGGGTGTGGTGCTGCTCACCCGCGCCGCACCCGCGCCGGCCGGCCCCGCACCGGCCGGCCCCGCACCGGCCGGCCCGGCGACCGCGACCGAGCCCGCCATCGCGTCGGACCCCGCGGACGACGAGCACCCCGTGGCCGCCGTCCTGGCCCTGGAGCACGGGTCGGCTGCCCCGGAGCGGGTGGTGCTGCCCCGGCACCCCGACCCGGGGCACCTCACCCCCCTGTGAACCGGACCCGGCTACGCGGTCAGCGTCGCCGGGTCGCTCACCCCCGGCCGCCCGTTCTCGACGTGCCCGGCGAGGCGCCGCAGGAACGCGCGGTCGCCCTCGGCCGTGACGGTCAGGTCGTACCAGCGGCGGCTCGCCGCCAGCGCGAAGGTGCGGCGCACGGAGGCGCCGGGACGCACGGTCACCGTGACGGCACGGCCGCCGTACCCGTCGGCGATCCGCAGCCGGGCCGCGGACCGGCCCGCGTTGGTGAAGGTCAGCTCGACGCCCTCACCCCGGTGCCGGGCGGTGACCTCGGGGCCGGCCACCGCGTTCCCGCCCCGGAAGGCGCGGAAGAACCCGGCCGGGCCGTGCACGGTGAGGTCGTACGAGCCGTTCGAGGCCGCCGAGTCCCAGGTGCCGGTGATGCTCCTGCCGGCCTCGGTGGTGTACGTCCACGGGCCGTCGGTGCGGTTGGCCGAGGTGACGTGGAAGGCGCCGCCCGCCTTGGCGCCGGAGGCGAACGCCAGCGTGAAGGTGCCGGCCGCCGTGTCGACGTGGCCGTCCACGTGCGGGGCGTACCTCAGCGGACGGGTGGGCCGCAGCCCGCGCTCCTGCCGGGGCATGCCCGCCTCGGCCGGGGGCGTCGGCCGGTAGTCGGGGTGCCGCTGCCGGTCCGGCGGCTCGTAGGCGTCCGTTTCCGGCAGCCCGGCGGGCCGGCTGTCCTTGCGGGAGAAGTCGAACGCCGAGGTCAGATCGCCGCAGACGGCCCGCCGCCAGGGTGAGATCTGGGGCTCCTCGACGCCGAAGCGGCGCTCCATGAACCGCAGGATCGAGGTGTGGTCGAACGTCTCGGAGCAGACGTAGCCGCCCTTGCTCCAGGGCGAGACGACCAGCATCGGCACGCGCGGGCCGAGGCCGTAGGGCCCGGCCGTCCGTGTGGCGTCGCCCGGGTAGACGTCGAGCGAGACGTCGACGGTGGACCGGCCCCGGGAGGCGTCCTGCGGGGGCAGCGGCGGCACGACGTGGTCGAAGAAGCCGTCGTTCTCGTCGTAGGTGATGAACAGGGCCGTCCTCGACCAGACCTCCGGGTTCGAGGTGAGGGCGTCCAGGACCCGCGCGATGTACCAGGCGCCGTAGTTCGACGGCCAGTTGGAGTGCTCGGAGAACGCCTCCGGGGCGGCGATCCAGGAGACCTGCGGGAGCGTGCCGGCCTGGACGTCGGCGCGCAGCCGGTCGAAGTAGCCGTCGCCGGCCTTGGCGTCCGTGCCCGTGCGGGCCTTGTCGTACCAGGGGTCGCCGGGCCGGGCCTCGCGGTACTTGGTGAAGTACAGCAGGGAGTTGTCGCCGTAGTTGCCTCGGTACGCGTCGCCGATCCAGCCCCAGGAGCCGGCGGCGTCGAGTCCGTCGCCGATGTCCTGGTAGATCTTCCAGGACACCCCGGCCCGCTCCAGGCGCTCGGGATACGTCGTCCAGCCGTAGCCGAGTTCGTCGTTGCCGAGGACGGGGCCGCCGCCGGTGCCGTCGTTGCCCGTGTGACCGCTCCACAGGTAGTAGCGGTTGGGGTCGGTCGAGCCGATGAACGAGCAGTGGTAGGCGTCGCAGACGGTGAACGCGTCGGCGAGGGCGTAGTGGAAGGGGATGTCCTCGCGGGTCAGGTACGCCATCGTCGTGGTGCCCTTGGCGGGGACCCACCGGTCGTACTTGCCGCCGTTGTACGCCTGGTGCCCGTCGGCCCAGCCGTGCGGAAGGCCCTCCAGGAACCGCATGCCGAGGTCGTCGGCGTCCGGGTGGAACGGCAGGACGTCCTTGACGCCGTCCGACTGGTGCCAGACGGGCTTGCCGTCGTCCCGCCGGACCGGGCGGGGGTCGCCGAAGCCGCGGACGCCGCGCAGGGTGCCGAAGTAGTGGTCGAAGGAACGGTTCTCCTGCATGAGGACGACGATGTGCTCGACATCCTCCAGAGAGCCCGTGCGATGGTGCGCCGGGAGCGCGGCGGCCCGCTGGATGCTGCTCGACAGGGCGCTGAACGCCGTGGTGGCACCCGCGATCTGCAGGAATCGGCGCCGGTTGACTTCGGGCATGGGTGGAAGACCTCTTCCCAACGTGAACGGTGATCCGGCCGGTCGGTGACAACGCGCGCGACAGGAGTGTTCCAGGGGTACCGAACGGCGGGGAAGGGTGCGATGGCACGCGTGTGAAGGTCACGGGTACACGGGGTGCGGCGCTTCCCGGCGACGGGCGCCGCTGCCGTGCCGCACATGACCGCGTTCGCGAGATGTGGCCGCGGCTGCGGACGGCGCCCACTTCAGAGCGCCGTCCTGGGAAGGCCGGACTCAGCCGCCGCGCCGCACCCGGGCCGCCTGGCGGGCCTCCGCGAGCTTGCGGGCCTCGCTGCTCTTGCGGGACGGCCTGCCGCCGGAGCCGCCCTTCGCGTCCTTGGTGGTGCCCAGGCCGCGGAACGGGGCGTTGTGGTTCTTGGGGCGCTGTGCGGCCTGCTCACGGTCGAGAGGCTGTCCGGAGGGCGCCCTGGCGCCGGTGATCCGGCTGAGCCCGGCCTCGCCGGACCGCACCTTGGTGACCTCGGGCGCGACGCCGGCATCTGCCATGACCTGGCTCGTCTCGCGGCGCTGTCCCGACAGGACGAGCGTCACGACGGTGCCGGAGCGGCCGGCCCGGGCCGTTCGGCCCGCGCGGTGCAGGTAGTCCTTCGGGTCGGTGGCCGGGTCGACGTTGACCACGAGGTCGAGGTCGTCGACGTGCAGGCCGCGTGCGGCGACGTTCGTCGCCACCAGTGCCGTGACCTGCCCGTTCTTGAACTGGGCCAGGGTCCTGGTGCGCTGCGGCTGGGCCTTGCCGCTGTGCAGGGCGGCGGCCGCCACGCCACTGGCGCGCAGATGACGCGTGAGCTGGTCGACACCGTGCTTCGTGTCGAGGAACAGCAGGACGCGGCCGTCCCGGGCGGCGATCTCCGTGGTCACGGCGTACCGGTCGGGACCGTGCACGACGAGGACGTGGTGCTCGATCGTGGGGACCGCGCTGGACGAGGGGTCCACGGAGTGGACGACAGGGTCGCGCAGATGGTCCCGCACCAGCTGGTCGACGTCGCGGTCCAGGGTGGCGGAGAACAGCATGCGCTGCCCCTCGGGACGCACCTGGTCCAGGATCTCCGTGACCTGCGGCAGGAACCCCAAGTCGCACATCTGGTCGGCCTCGTCCAGGACCGTGATGCGCACGCGTCCCAGGCGGCAGGCCTTCCGGTCGACGAGGTCGTGCAGCCGGCCGGGCGTGGCGACGACGATCTCGGCGCCGTCCCGCAGCGCGGCGGCCTGCCGTCCGAGGGACACTCCGCCCACGACGGTCGTGAGCCGCAGCCGCAGCGCCTCCGCGTACGGGGTGAGCACCTCACCGACCTGCTGCGCCAGCTCCCGGGTGGGTACCAGCACGAGCGCCAGCGGCTCCTTGGGCTGTGCGCGCCGCCCGGCCGTCCGGGCGAGCATCCCCAGACCGAAGGCGAGCGTCTTGCCGGAACCGGTGCGGCCCCGACCCAGGACGTCCCGTCCCGCGAGGGCGTTGGGCAGGGCCGCCGCCTGGATGGGGAAGGGCACCGTCACACCGTGCTCGGCGAGCACCCGCAGAATGCCGGCCGGCAGCCCCAGCTCCGCGAAGGACGCCGCCGGGGGCAGCGCCGGGGTCCCGCCCGGCATCTCGTCCTGCCGGGCGTCGACACGTGCTGACTCGCTCATGGAAGGCCTTCCTCCAAAGGGACCGTACCGAGGAAGGCGCGGCAGGGACGGGGCCGCCGGCCGGGGACCCCGCACCGGGCACCGACACAGCGACGCTGCAAACGCACAACGCTAGCACGGAGCCCACGTCCGACTTCTTCCGTGACGCGGAAGCCGTATTGCGCCCCCCGGCGGCCGGTGCCGACGATGGCGCCACCGACCTCGACGACGGGAGCAGCTGCCGTGCCGCACATGACAGCGTTCGCCAGGAACCAGTGGTACGTCGCCGCCTACAGTCACGAAGTGGGGCGGGAGTTGCTCGGGCGGAGTGTCTGCGGGGAGACGCTCGTGCTCTACCGCACCGAGGAGGGGGCGCCGGTCGTGCTGCACGACCGGTGCGTGCACCGGCGGTACCCGCTTTCCGAGGCGCCGACGCGGCTCGACGGGGACCGGATCGTGTGCGGGTACCACGGGTTCACGTACGACACGACCGGGACGTGCGTGTACGTGCCCGGGCAGAAGCGCGTGCCGCGCACGGCGCGCGTCGCCTCGTACCCGGTGGTCGAGCAGGACTCGCTGATCTGGGTGTGGATCGGCGACCCGGAGCCGGCCGACCCGGCCGGTATCCCCCGCGCCCGGCACCTGGACGCGCCGGGCTGGGTCACCGTGCGCGGGATGGAGCCCATCGACTGTGACTACGGTCTGCTGGTCGACAACCTCCTCGACCTCTCGCACGAGACGTATCTGCACGGCGGTCACATCGGCACCCCCGAGGTCGCCGAGACGCCGATCACCACCGAGGTGGACGAGGGCGCGGGCATCGTGCGGGTGAGCCGGCACATGGACGACGCCGAGTGCCCGCCGTTCTACGCCCGCTCGACCGGGATCGACGGCCGCATCACCCGCTGGCAGGACATCGAGTACCACGCGCCCTGCCTCTACGTGCTGCACAGCCGGGTCGCGCCGGTCGGTGTGTCGCCGCGGCCGGACGGCAGCGACCCGGACGCCTTCCACACCGAGGTCACCTACGCCATCACGCCCTCCGGGGACGGCACGGTGTACGACTTCTGGGCGGTGTCCCGGGACTGGGCGACCGGGGACGAGGATGTCACGGAGTTCCTGCGCGCCAGCAACCACACCGTGGTGATGCAGGACGTCGACGCCCTCAACCTCCTCCAGCAGACCCTCGGCACCGAGCGGCACGGCTACCAGGAGCTCAGCATCAACATCGACACCGGCGGCCTGGCCGCCCGCCGCATTCTCGCGCGGTTGGTCGAGCAGGGCGCCAAGCCGGAGGAGAAGGTCCGGTGAGCGGCGGGGAGGTGTACCGCGTCGACTGGGTGCCGGGCACCGACCTGCTGCACGGAACCTGTCACTGCGGCCTTGAGCACCGGGCCGAGGACCCGGTGCGGATGTGGGAGTGGATGCTCGCGCACCCGCAAGGGCACCGGATGCCGGAGGACGAGGCGTGACGGAGGCGTACGAGGCGGAACTCGTCGTCGAGCGGACGGAGTTGGCCGCCGACGGTGTGCTCGTCCTCCTCCTGCGCCACCCGCTGGGCGCGCCGCTGCCCGCCTGGGAGCCCGGCGCCCACGTCGATCTGCTGCTCGGGCCCGGGCTGGAGCGGCAGTACTCGCTGTGCGGCGACCCGGCGGACCGGGCGCGGTGGCGGATCGCCGTGCTTCGGGAGCCCGCCGGGCGCGGCGGGTCCGCCCGGGTGCACGAGCGGCTGGGAGCGGGCGCCACGGTGCGGGTGCGCGGTCCACGCAACCACTTCCGGCTGGAGCCCGCC
This sequence comes from Streptomyces sp. NRRL WC-3605, assembly GCF_001509795.1. GTDB lineage: Bacteria > Actinomycetota > Actinomycetes > Streptomycetales > Streptomycetaceae > Streptomyces > Streptomyces viridochromogenes. Next base: position 86,094 of record NZ_LLZN01000040.1, read on the forward strand.
CGCGCCTACCGGTTCGTCGCCGGCGGCATCGGCGTCACCCCGATCCTGCCCATGCTGGCCGCGGCCGAGGCGGCGGGCGCCGAGTGGAGCCTGCTGTACGGCGGCCGCACGCGCCGGTCCATGGCGTTCACGGCGGAACTGGCGGCGTACGGCGGGCGGGTCACCCTGGCGCCGGAGGACGAGTGCGGTCTGCTGGACCTCGGCCCGGTGCTGGACGGGCTGCCCGAGGGCACGCTGGTGTACTGCTGCGGTCCCGGTCCCCTGCTGGACGCCGTGGAGGAGCGCTGCCCGCCGGGCGCCCTGCGTGTCGAGCGGTTCCAGCCGAAGGACCAACCCGGAGACGCGGGCGCGGAGTTCGACGTCGAACTGGCCCGCAGCGGGCTGACCGTCACCGTCGGGCCCGGCGTCTCCGTGCTGGACGCGGTGCGGGCCGCGGGGGTCGAGGTGCTGTACTCCTGCACCGAGGGAACCTGCGGCACCTGCGAGACCGACGTCCTCGACGGCACGCCCGACCACCGGGACTCCGTGCTGACCGCCGAGGAACAGGCGAGCGGCGAGACGATGATGATCTGCGTGTCCCGGTGCGCGGGGCGGCGGCTGCTCCTCGATCTGTGACCTTGCCGACGACGGCGCGCCCCTGTGCGCGGACGCGCCCCAGCTCGTCCGAAGGGCCGCGCGGGTCATGAGCGTGCGGGTGGTCAGGGACCTCAACTCGGCGCGTTCCAGACGGCGTTCGGACTCGGTTGAAGCTTCCACCTTCCCGCTGGGCGAGAACGCGCACTAGTGTGCGCGGTGCGCACAACCTGTCGGAACACCGTTGCACCGTTGTCTGTACAGGAGGAGCCATGCGTCGTCTGTCCGCCGGTCTCACCACCGGCGCCCTGCTGCTCGTCGCGACGGCCTGTGGCTCGTCCGGCGACGAACCCTCGAAGGGCGGCGGATCGTCCGGCAGGCTCACGACCGTGAAGGTCGGGCTCATCCCCATCGTCGACGTCGCCCCGCTCTACCTCGGCCAGAAGAAGGGCTTCTTCGAGAAGCAGGGCCTGGAGCTGGAGTTCACGACGGCCCAGGGCGGCGCGGCGATCGTGCCGGGGGTGGCGAGCGGTCAGTTCCAGTTCGGGTTCAGCAATGTGACGTCCCTGATGGTCGCGCAGTCCAACGGCGTTCCGGTGCGGGCGGTCGCCAACGGCATCGCCTCGACCGGCAACGCGGGCGAGGACTTCGGCGCCCTGATGGTCAAGAAGGGCAGCCCGCTGAAGTCCCCCGAACAGCTGGAGGGCAGGAAGGTCGCCATCAACACGTTGAAGAACATCAACGAGACGGCCGTGCGCGCCTCGGTGCGCGACGCGGGCGGCGACCCGGACGAGGTGGAGTTCGTCGAGCTGCCCTTCGACCAGATGCCGGCCGCCCTGGACAAGGGGCAGATCGACGCCGCCATGGTGGTCGAGCCGGCGACGGCCACGATCAGGAACCAGGAGGGCGTCGAGATCGCCTCGCCGCTGGTGGACGTGGCGCCCGACCTCACCGTCGCCCTGTACTTCACGTCGGTGCGGTACGCGGAGCGCAACCCCGAGGTCGTGAGGAAGTTCCAGAAGGCGGCCGCGCAGTCCCTGGCCTACGCCGACGCCCACCCGGACGAGGCGCGCGAGATCATCACGACGTACACGAAGATCCCGGCGGAGGTGCTGGCCAAGGTCACCCTGCCGAAGTGGCCGGCCGAGGCGAACCGGTCCTCCATCGACGCCCTGATGAAACTCGGCCAGTCGGACGGCCTCTTCAAGAACCCGCCGAACCTCGACGAACTGCTGCCGTGAGGGACGCGGACCGGTGAGGGGGACGAACGCCGTCCTCGGCGTGGCGGGTCTGGCCGGCTTCCTGGCCCTGGCCGAGGCGGTGCCGCGGCTCGGCCTGGTCGACGAGGAGTACCTGCCGCCCGCCGGCCGGATCGCCGCCGCGCTCGGGGACGAGGCCGCCGACCCCGCGTTCTGGACCGCGCTCGGCGACACGCTCACCGGCTGGGCGCTGGGCCTGGCGATCGCGTCCTGCGCGGGGATCGTGGCCGGTGTCGTCCTGTCCGTCGTGCCGTATCTCCGGCAGGCCACCGCCTCCACCATCGAGTTCCTGCGGCCCATCCCCTCCGTCGCCCTCATCCCGCTCGCGGTCCTGCTCTACGGCTCCGAACTGCGCTCGGTGCTCCTCCTCGTCGTCTACGCGTCCTTCTGGCAGGTGCTGATCCAGGTCCTGTACGGCGTCCAGGACGTCGACCCGGTCGCCGAGGAGACGGCGCGGTCGTACGGGCTGGGCACCTGGGCGCGGATCCGGTACGTGCTGTGGCCGACCGCGCTGCCCTATGTGATGACGGGTGTGCGCCTCGCGGCCGCGGTCGCGCTGATCCTCGCCGTCACCGCCGAACTCGTCATCGGGGCGCCGGGGCTCGGGCAGCGCATCGGGGTCGCGCAGACCTCTCAGGCGGTGCCCGAGCTGTACGCGCTGATCGTGGTGACGGGCCTGCTGGGGCTCGTCATCAACGTGGGGGCGCGTGCGGTGGAGCGCCGGGCGCTCGCCTGGCACCAGTCGGTGCGCGGGGAGGTGGCGGTGTGAGACGCGTGCTGCTGCGGGTGGTCCTGGCGTGCGCGCTGCCCGCCGTGCTCGTGACCGTCTGGTGGGTGGCGTCGGCGGGCAGCACCGACGTGTACTGGCCGCCGCTGCGGACGATCCTCACCGCGTTCCCGGACGTGTGGACGGCGGACCGGCTGCGCGGCGACGTGCTGCCGAGCGTCTGGCGGCTGGCGGCCGGTTACGCCCTGGCTGCCGTCGCCGGGGTGGCGCTCGGCACGCTCATCGGCTCCCACCGGCGGGTGCGGGCGGTGTGCGAACCGGTCCTGGAGTTCCTGCGCGCGGTGCCGCCGCCCGTGCTCGTGCCGGTCATCATGCTGTTCGCGGGGATCGGCGACACGATGAAGGTCGCGGTGATCGCGAGCGGCTGCGTCTGGCCGGTGCTGCTGAACACCGTCGAGGGCGTCCGCGCGGTGGACCCGGTGATGGCGGAGGCGGCCCGGTCGTACGGGATCACGGGGACGGCCCGGCTGCGGAGCCTGGTGCTGCCCTCGGCGAGCCCGCAGATCTTCACGGGCCTGCGCCAGGCCCTGTCGATCGGCATCATCCTCATGGTGATCAGCGAGATGTTCGCCGCCAGCAACGGGCTCGGGTTCACCATCGTGCAGTTCCAGCGGGGTTTCGCGATCCCCGACATGTGGACCGGCATCCTCCTGCTCGGGATGCTGGGCGTCGTGCTGTCGGTCCTGTTCCGGCTGGCCGAGCGGCGGGTGCTCGGCTGGTACCACGGTCTGCGCGCCTCGGCCCGGCGGTCGCCGTGAACCTTCAGAAAGGGCGGTCCATGCTGGACGTACGGGGTCTGCGGAAGGTCTACGAGGGCTCGGGACGGCGGGTGGAGGCGGTGCGCGACCTGACCTTCACCGTCGACCCGGGCGATCTGGTCTGTCTCGTGGGCCCGTCGGGCTGCGGCAAGACCACCCTGCTGAAGTGCATGGCCGGGCTGCTCGAGCCGACCGGCGGCGAGGTGCTGCTGGAGGGGCGGCGGGTCGACGGGCCGCCGCCCGGGACGGCGTTCGTCTTCCAGGAGTACGGGCGCAGCCTGTTCCCGTGGATGCGGGTCGGCGAGAACGTCGAACTGCCGTTGCGGCAGAAGGATATGAGCAAGGCGGAGCGCCGGGCACTGGTGCGGGACGCCCTGGAGTCGGTAGGCCTGGCGGACGCGGCCGGCGCCTACCCGTGGCAGCTGTCGGGCGGGATGCAGCAGCGGGTCGCGATCGCCCGGGCGCTGGCGTACGAACCACGTGTGCTGCTGATGGACGAGCCGTTCGCGGCCGTGGACGCGCAGACCAGGGCCGATCTGGAGGACCTGGTGCGGGGGCTGTGGCGGCAGCGCGGCATCACGATCCTCTTCGTCACCCATGACATCGACGAGGCCGTCTATCTCGGGGAGCGGGTGATCGTGCTGTCCGCGTCCCCGACGGTCGTCCGGGAGCAGCTCACGGTCGACCTGCCCGCCGAGCGCGACCAGTTGCACACCCGCGTGGACCCGCGCTTCGCCGGTCTGCGCACCCGTGTGTACGAGCAGATCCAGGCGGCGAAGCGCGGGGAAGTGCGGGACGCGCTCACGAAGTCGAGTACGCCTCCACCTCGCTGAACGGCGTCCGGCCGTCCGGTGCCGGCCGCTCACGGACAGCGGCAGCCCGGCCGGGTGCCGCGGCGGTCTCAGGCGCGCAGCCAGACCGCGGTGTCCTGGGGCAGCCGGCCGTCGGGGTCCAGCGGGCCGCTGCCGAGGAGGAGTTCGGAGTGCGCGGGCAGGTCGGCCGGGGTGTCCGACAGGTTGACCACGCAGAGGGTGCCGGGGGCCCGGGTGAAGGCGAGCACGCCGTCGGGCGCCGGGAGCCAGGCGAGCGGTCCGTCGCCGAACTCCGGGCGCAGGGCGATGGCCCGGCGGTACAGGGTGAGCATGGAGCCGGGGTCGGCGGCCTGCCGGTCGGCGGCGTACGCGGCCCAGCCCTCGGGCTGCGGCAGCCAGGGCTCCACCTGGGCGCCGAACCCGGCGTACGGCTCACCGGCCGCCCAGGGCAGCGGCACGCGGCAGCCGTCGCGGCCCGGGTCGGTGCCGCCGGAGCGGGCGTGCATCGGGTCCTCGATGCGGTCGAGCGGGATGTCCGCCTCGGGCAGGCCCAGTTCCTCGCCCTGGTAGAGGTAGACGGAGCCGGGCAGCGCCAGGGACAGCAGCGCGGCGGCGCGGGCGCGGCGGGTGCCGAGGGCGAGGTCGGTGAGGGTGCCGAACGCCTTGGTGGCGAAGTCGAAGCCGGTGTCGGCGCGGCCGTACCGGGTGACCGTGCGGGTGACGTCGTGGTTGCACAGCACCCAGGTGGTGGGGGCGCCGACCGGGGCGTGCTCGGCGAGGGTGGTGTCGATCGACGTGCGCAGCCGCTCCGCGTCCCACGGGCAGGACAGGAAGGAGAAGTTGAAGGCGGTGTGCAGTTCGTCGGGGCGCAGATAGCGGGCGAACCGCTCGGGGTCGGGCAGCCAGACCTCGCCGACGAAGACGCCGTCGTACTCGTCGGCGACGGCCCGCCAGGAGCGGTAGACGTCGTGGAGTTCGTCCCGGTCGACGTAGGGGTGGGGGTCGGGGCGCGAGGCGAGGTCGGGCAGGGCCGGGTCCTTGGCGAGCAGGGCGGCGGAGTCGATGCGGACGCCGGCCACGCCCCGCTCGAACCAGAAGCGCAGGATGTCCTCGTGTTCCTGGCGGACAGCCGGGTGGGCCCAGTTGAGGTCGGGCTGTTCCGGGGTGAACAGGTGCAGGTACCACTCGCCGTCGGGCAGCCTCGTCCAGACGGGGTCGGTCGAGCCGACGAACTCCGACGGCCAGTCGTTTGGCGGCAGGGAGCCGTCGGGGCCACGTCCGGGCCGGAAGTGGAACAGTTCGCGCTCGGGGCTGCCGGGTCCGGCCTCGCGGGCGGCGCGGAACCAGGGGTGCTGGTCGGAGACGTGGTTGGGCACGATGTCGACGATCGTGCGGATGCCGAGCTCACCGGCCTCGGCGATCAGCTTCTCCGCCTCGGCGAGGGTGCCGAAGGCCGGGTCGATGGCCCGGTAGTCGGCGACGTCGTAGCCGCCGTCCTTCAGTGGGGAGACGTACCAGGGTGTGAACCACAGGGCGTCCACGCCGAGTTCGGCGAGGTAGGGCAGCCGGGCGCGGACGCCCGCGAGGTCGCCGGTGCCGTCGCCGTCGCCGTCCGCGAAGCTGCGGACGTAGACCTGGTAGATGACGGCGGAGCGCCACCACGATGCGGCGGCAGGACGGGACTGTGCCACGGTGTGGCCCTTTCTGTCGGGAGGGGGAGGGCGTCCGGGGGACGTCCGGAGGGACGTCAGCCCTTGGTGCTGCCCGCGCCGATCCCCGCGATGATGTGCCGCTGGAAGGCGAGGAACATCGCGACCATGGGGATGCTCGCGATGACCATCGCGGCGATGAGCACGGTCAGCGGGATGTTCTGCGACAGCTGGACGAGCGCGACGCTGATGGGCTGCTTGCCGGTGTCGGAGAACACCATCAGCGGCCAGAGGAAGTCCTGCCAGACGGCGACCAGGGCGAAGATCGACACCACGCCGAGGACCGGCCGGGACATCGGCAGCACGATCGACCACAGGGTGCGCAGCCGGCCTGCGCCGTCCATCTCGGCGGCCTCCAGCACATCGCGCGGCAGCTGGTCGAAGAACCGCTTGAGCAGGTAGAGGTTGAAGGCGTTGGCGACGGCCGGCAGCCAGATCGCCACGGGGTCGTTGAGCAGCCCGAGGTCGGCCACGGTCAGGTACTTCGGCACGACGAGCGCCTGGGCGGGGACCATGAGGGTGGCGAGGATGCCGCCGAGGACGACCTTGCCGAAGGCGGGCCGCAGCTTGGACAGCGCGTAGGCGGCGGCCGTGCAGAACACCAGCTGGCACAGCCAGGCGCCGGCGGCCTGGACGACGGTGTTCCACAGATGGGTGGGCAGCTGCATCAGGTCCCAGGCGTCGGTGTAGCCGCTGACGTGCCAGCGTTCGGGTACCAGGGTGGGCGGGGTCCTGGCGACCTCGTCCGCCGACTTCATGGCGCCCGTGACCATCCAGTACACGGGGAAGAGGAACGCGATCACGAACAGCAGGACGGTGCCGGTGAACACGGTCCAGTAGGCGGCCTTGCCGCGCGGCCGGGCCAGGGCGGCCGGCGAGAGGAGGGTCCGGGTGCTCATGCGCTCTCCCCTTCGCCGCGGGTCAGTCTCAGGTACACGGCGGAGAAGGCGCCGAGGAGCACGAGGAGCATCACGCTCAGGGCGCAGGCTCCGCCGAAGTCGTTGTAGAGGAAGGCGTACTTGTAGATCAGGTAGAGGACGGTGACCGTGGCGTTCTCCGGGCCGCCGCCGGTGATCACGAAGGGTTCGGTGAACACCTGCATGGTGGCGATGATCTGAAGGAGCATCAGCATCAGGATGACGAACCGGGTCTGCGGGATCGTGACGTGCCGGACGCGTTGCAGGAGGTTCGCGCCGTCGAGTTCGGCCGCCTCGTACAGCTCTCCTGGGATGGACTGGAGCGCCGCGAGGTAGATCAGCACGGTCCCGCCCATGTTGGCCCAGGTGGCGACGATGACGAGGGAGACCAGCGCGGTGTCGGCGCCGTTGGACCAGTTCGAGGTCGGCAGGTGCAGGAAGCGCAGCGCCTCGTTGGCGAGCCCGGTGCCCGGGTCGTAGAACCACTTCCACAGCAGGGCGCTGACCACCGGCGGGATCATCACCGGCAGGTACACCACGACCCGGAAGAACGCCTTGGCGTGCCGGAGTTCGTTGAGGACCAGGGCGAGCACGAAGGGGATCGCGAAGCCGATCAGCAGGGCGAGCAGGGTGAAGGTGAGCGTGTTGCGCCAGGCCGCCGTGAACTCCGGGTCGGCGAACACACGGGTGAAGTTGGCGGTGCCGACCCACTCGGGCTCGCCTCCCGGCGTGTACTTCTGGAAGGCGATCACGACCGCGCGGATCGCCGGGTACCAGGAGAACAGGGCGAAGCAGACGAGGCCGCCGACGAGGAAGCCGTAGGCGCGGGCCTGGTCGGCGAGGCGGCGCCGCCTCCGGTCCCCTGCCGGGGGCGGCGCCTGCACGGGGTGTACCGCGACCTTCGCGACGGTCCGTCGCCGAGCCGTGTCGGTCATGGTGGGTCAGCCCCGGTCCAGGATTCCGTCGATCTTGCCGGACGCGTCCTTCAGGAGCTGGTCGATGTCGGCGTCCTCCTTGGTGAGGACGGCGGAGACGACGCCGTCGAGGACGGAGTAGATCTGCTGGGCGCTCGGCGGCTCGATCTTCATGTCCAGGTTCTGGTTGCCGTCGAGGAACGGCTGGTAGTTCTCCACCGGGACGTTGGCGTTGGCCTTCTTCACCTCCTGGTCCTTGGCGTCGGCGGCGCCGGTGAACAGGCGGGGTTCGGGCAGGCCCACGGGGGCGTCGTTCTTCTTGGCGCGGGCGTAGTCGCCGAGGAAGCCGTCCCCGGGGGTGAGGAACATGTGGTCGAGCCACTTGAGGCCGGCGCGGATCTGCTCGGGGCTCGCCTTCTTGTTGAACATGTAGCCGTCGCCGCCGATCAGGGTGCCCTTGCCGCCGGGCATGGGGGCGAGGGCGAGGTCCTTGTAGTTCCCGCCCTTCTCCTTGACGAGGATCGGGATGTTGTCGGGGGCGGCCAGGTACATGCCGAGCTTGCCGGCGCCCATCATCTGCTGGACGTCGTTGATGACGAGCAGCTGCTTGCTGCCCATCGACTCGTCCTTCCACCGCATGTCGTGGAGGGTCTGAAGGACGGCCCGGCCTTCGGCGGAGTCGACGGTGGCCTTCTCGCCGTCGGGGCTGACGACGTCGCCGCCCTGGGAGTACAGCTCGGCGGTGAAGTGCCAGCCGCCCTGGTTCTGGGCGCTGTAGTCGGCGTAGCCGACGGTGCCGCCGCCGAGACCGGCGATCTTCTCGGCCGCGGTGCGGACCTCGTCCCAGGTGGCCGGGGGCTTGTCGGGGTCGAGGCCGGCCTTGGTGAAGAGCGCCTTGTTGTAGATGAGGCCCATCGAGTAGCCGGTGCGCGGGACGCCGTAGACCTTGCCGTCGACGGTGTAGATGTCGCGCAGCTGCTGCTGGATGGTGTCGTAGCTCTTCAGTTCCTTGACGTACGGCGTGATGTCGGCCGCCTGATCGATGTCGACGACGTGCCGGGCGTCGGTGAAGTACGTGTAGAAGACGTCCTCCATCTGCCCGCCGGCGAGCTTGGCGTCGAACGTCTTCGGGTCCTGGCAGGGGAACGCGTCGTGAGGCACGACGTCGATGTCCGGGTTCTGCCGCTCGAAGTCGGCGACGTCCTGCTCGAAGAACTGGCGGTCGACCTTGGCGCTCTTGGGCGGCATGCAGTTGACCGTGATGCGGGTCTTGCCGCTCGCCGAGTCGTCGTCGCCCGAACCGCAGGCGGACGCGGCGAGGGCGAGCGAACAGACGCTCAGCGCGGCAAAGGTACGGCGGAACCCGGTGCTTCTCATCGGTGGACCCCTCTGGGCATGGAGCGGTGGGCGCCGCACACTCAAGCACCGACGACATCCGAGCGCAAGATGTCGCGCGAGATTTGCAATTTTTGGACAGCAGATCGGTTGCGGGTGACGACCCTTTCGCGAGGGGTCGGAGGTCAGCTGCGGGGCGCCTGCGCCGTGGAGCCGCGCACCACCAGCTCGGGCTCGAAGAGCAGCTCCTCCGCGGGGACGGGAGTGCCCGCGATCTGGGCGTTCAGCAGCTCGACGGCCGCCCGGCCCATGGCCTCGATCGGCTGGCGGACGGTGGTGAGCGGGGGCTCGGTGCAGTTCATGAACGCCGAGTCGTCGTAGCCGACGACGGAGATCTGCGACGGGACGTCGAGTCCCTTGCGCCGCGCGGCCCGTACGGCGCCGAGGGCCAGCGGGTCGCTCGCGCAGATGATGCCGGTGACGCCGCGGTCGATCAGCCGGGAGGCGGCCGCGTGCCCGCCCTCGATCGAGAAGATCGCCCGCGCCACGTGCTCGTCGGGCAGCTCGGCGGCGATCTCCCGGGCGGCCGCCAGCTTGCGCGCCGACGGCACGTGGTCGCCCGGGCCCAGCACCAGACCGATGCGCTCGTGGCCCAGCGAGGCCAGGTGCCGCCACGCCTGCTCCACCGCCACGGCGTCGTCGCAGGAGACGGCCGGGAAGCCCAGGTGCTCGATGGCCGCGTTGACCAGCACCACCGGGATGTTGCGGTCGGCGAGCTGCCGGTAGTGGTCGTGCGGCGCGTCCGCCTGCGCGTACAGGCCGCCGGCGAAGACCACCCCGGAGACCTGCTGCTGGAGCAGCAGCGTGACGTAGTCGGCCTCGGAGACCCCGCCCTTGGTCTGCGTGCACAGCACGGGGGTCAGCCCCAGCTGGGCCAGCGCCCCGCCGATCACCTCGGCGAACGCCGGGAAGATCGGGTTCTGAAGCTCGGGCAGCACCAGTCCGACCAGACGCGCGCGTTCGCCGCGCAGCTGGGTGGGACGCTCGTAGCCGAGCACGTCCAGGGCGGAGAGCACCGCCTGCCGGGTGGCCTCGGAGACACCCGGCTTGTCGTTGAGCACCCGGCTGACCGTGGCCTCGCTGACCCCGACCTTCTTCGCCACTTCAGCAAGTCGTCGCGTCATGCACGCAAGAATAGCGCAAGAAATGCAAACTGCTTGCGTAGAGGTCAGTCCTCGTCGCGAGCCGCCCACAGACCGCGGACATGGCCCAGGTGCCGGGTCATGACCTCCCGCACCGCGCGCTCGTCCCGGGCGAGCAGCGCGTCGAGGAGTTCCAGGTGCTCCTCGGCGGAGGCCAGCAGCCGCCCCGCCTCGACCAGCGCGGTCAGCCCGTACAGCCGGGAGCGCTTGCGCAGGTCCCGGACGACCTCGACGAGGTGGGCGTTCCCGGCGAGGGCGAGCAGTCCGAGGTGGAAGCGCGTGTCGGCCTCCACGTACGCGATGAGGTCGCCGGCGACCGCCGCCTGGACGATCTCCCGGGCGGCGGGCCGCAGCGCCTCCAGGGACACCGCGTCGGCGGTGGCGGCCAGTTCGACGACCGTCGGGATCTCGACGAGCGCGCGGATGTGCGTGTACTCGTCCAGCTGCCTCTCGGACACCGCGGTGACCCGGAACCCCTTGTTGGGCACCGTGTCGACCAGGCCCTCCTTCGCCAGGTCGAGCATGGCCTCGCGCACCGGGGTCGCCGACACGCCGAAGCGGGCGGCGAGCCCGGGCGCCGAGTACACCTCGCCGGGCCGCAGCTCCCCGGCGATCAGCGCGGCCCGCAGGGCGTCCGCGACGCGCTCCCGGTAGCTGCTCCTGCGCCCGCCCAGGGAGGGCAGCGCCGGGGCGGCGGCGGTGGACGGGGCGCCGGTGCGCTGGGCGGCCATGCGGTGTCTCCTCGGGTCGTGCCGCTGTGCCATGTCACGCGGTACCCGGCATTATCCTCGCCCCTCGGTCCGTTCCGCCCGGGGCTACAGCACGAACCCCTCCGGGAACGGGTCGGTGGGGTCGAGCAGGTACTGCGCGGTTCCGGTGATCCACGCGCGGCCCGTGAAGCTGGGCAGCACGGCAGTGTGTCCGCCGACCCGCGTGGTGCCGAGGAGCCGGCCGGTGAAGCGGGTGCCGATGAACGACTCGTTCACGAACTCGGTGTGCAGCGGCAGTTCGCCGCGCGCGTGCAGCTGCGCCATGCGCGCGCTGGTGCCCGTCCCGCACGGCGAGCGGTCGAACCAGCCCGGGTGGATGGCCATCGCGTGCCGGGAGTGCCGGGCGGTGGAGCCGGGGGCGATCAGATGGACGTGGTGGCAGCCGCGGATGGACGGGTCCTCGGGGTGGACGGGCTCGTCCGCCGCGTTGACCGCCTCCATCAGGGACAGCCCGGCGGCGAGGATGTCGTCCTTGCGGGACCGGTCGAAGGGCAGCCCGAACCGCTCCAGCGGGAGGATCGCGTAGAAGTTGCCGCCGTACGCCAGGTCGTAGGTCACCGTGCGGCCGTCGGCCAGGGTGACCTCCCGGTCGAGGGCGACCGCGAAGGACGGCACGTTGTGCAGGGTGACCTCCTTCGCGGCGCCGTCCTCGACCGCCACCTCGGCGACCACGACACCGGCGGGGGTGTCGAGCCGGATCGTGGTGACCGGCTCGACGACCTCGACCATGCCGGTCTCCACCAGCACGGTCGCCACGCCGATGGTGCCGTGCCCGCACATCGGCAGATAGCCGGACACCTCGATGTAGATGACGCCCCAGTCGCAGTCGGGGCGGGTGGGCGGCTGGAGGATGGCCCCGCTCATGGCGGCGTGCCCGCGCGGCTCGTTCATCAGCAGCCGCTTGACGTGGTCGCGGTGCTCGCGGAAGTAGAGGCGCCGCTCGTTCATGGTGGCGCCTGGCACGGGGCCGACGCCTCCTGTGACGACCCGGGTGGGCATGCCCTCGGTGTGCGAGTCGACGGCGTGCAGGACGAGCTTGCTGCGCATGGGCCCTATGCCGATCCGGCCGCGACGGCCTTCTCCGTGGCCGCCCGTACGGCGGCCTCCTGTCCGGGCAGCAGCGGGACGCGCGGCGGGCGCACGGGTCCGCCGTGGCGGCCCACGACGTCCATGGACAGCTTGATGGCCTGGACGAACTCCACCTGCGAGTCCCAGCGCAGCAGCGGGTGCAGCCGGCCGTACAGCCCGCGGGCGGTGGTGATGTCACCGCCGGTGGCGGCCCGGTACAGCTCGACGCAGGCACGCGGCAGCGCGTTCGGGTACCCGGCGACCCAGCCCTTGGCGCCGGCCAGGGCCAGTTCCAGCAGGACGTCGTCCGCGCCGATCAGCAGGTCGAGGTCCGGGGCGAGCTCGGCGATGCGGTAGGCGCGGCGGACGTCGCCGGAGAACTCCTTGACCGCCTGGACGTACCCCTCGCCGTGCAGCCGCGCCAGCAGTTCGGGCACCAGGTCGACCTTGGTGTCGATGGGGTTGTTGTACGCCACGACGGGGACGCCCGCCTTCGCGACCTCGGCGTAGTGCGCGAGCACCGAACGCTCGTCGGCGCGGTACGCGTTGGGCGGCAGCAGCATCACCGACGCACAGCCCGCGTCCCTGGCCTGCTCGGCCCAGCGCCGGGCCTCGGCCGAGCCGTACGCGGCGACGCCGGGCATCACGCGTGCCCCGCCGACGGCCTTGACCGCCGTCTCGACGACCTTCGCGCGTTCCTCGGGGGTGAGCACCTGGTACTCCCCCAGCGAGCCGTTGGGGACGACACCGTCGCAGCCGTTCTCGACGAGCCAGGCGCAGTGCTCGGCGTAGCGGCCGTGGTCGACGCGCAGGTCGTCGTCGAGCGGCAGCGCGGTGGCGACGAGGACGCCGTGCCAGGGGCGGTGCTCGGTGGCGGTCATCCGGTTTCCTTCCCGGTGGGGTGTGACATGTCATCGCGGTGGTCGGGCTGCCGTGCGAGCACCCCGAGGGGGACGGGGCGTGCGAACGGCCTGTGGGAGGGGGTGAGGGCGCAGCCGGTGAGGCCGGCGACGGCCGGGGCGCACATCCGGCCCTGGCACCAGCCCATCCCGGCCCGGGTGAGCAGTTTCACCGTGCGGACGTCGCCCGCGCCGAGGTCCGCGACGGCCTCGCGGACGGCACCGGCGGTGACCTCCTCGCAGCGGCAGACGGTCGTGTCGTCGGTGACCTGCTCGGTCCAGTGCGCGGGCGGCGCGTAGACGGTGTCCAGTGCGGCGGCGAAGGCCCGCCCCCGGTCCCGCGCGCGGGCGGCCCGCGCCCACGCGGCGGGGTCGGGCCGTGTGCCGTGCAGGCGGGCCGCGGCGGACCGGCCCGCGATGTGCCCCTCGGCGAGGGAGAGTCCGGCGCCGCCGATGCCGGTGGTCTCCCCCGCGGCCCATACGCCGGGCACGTCCGTGCGCTGCTCGGTGTCGACGTGCACGGCGAGGCCGTCCAGGCGGCAGCCGAGGGTGTCGGCGAGGTCGGTCTGCGGCAGCATGCCGTGGCCGATCGCGAGGGTCGCGCAGGGAACGCGCCGCGCGGTGCCGGGCCGCACATGTCCGCCGGCGTCGAGCGCGGCGACGGTGACGGCCTCCAGCCGGCCGGTGCCGTGCGCCTCGACGACGGTGTGCCGGGTGAGGACCGGCACGCGGTGGCGCAGCAACGCGGCAGCGTATCCGGCGCCTTCGGCGAGCTTGGCGGGTTGGGCCGCCCAGACGGGCGCGCGCCGCAGCAGGGCCTTCGGGGCGGCCGACTCCACGAGCGCGGCGACGGTGACGCCGGCCGCCGCGAGCCCGGCCGCGACCGGCAGCAGCAGCGGGCCGGTGCCGGCGACGACGGCGGTGCCGCCGGACACGGCCAGGGTGCCCTTGAGCATGGCCTGGGCGCCGCCCGCGGTGACGACTCCGGGGAGGGTCCAGCCGGGGAAGGGCAGGACCTTCTCGTAGCCGCCGGTGGCGAGGACGAGGGCGTCGGCGCACACCTCGGCGGGCTCGCGCTGTTCGGGTCCGCGCAGGGCGTGCACGGTGAATCCGGTACCGGGGCCGGGCTCGGCACACCAGACGTGATGCTCCGTCAAGTGCCGCACGCTGCCTGCCCGTACGTGCGCCTCCAGGCCCTCTCTGAGCCGTTCCGCCGTGCTCCACGCGTGGTGCAGCGCCTGGGGTCTGCGGGCGCCGAGCGCTTCGGCGGGCCGCCGGTGGAACTGGCCACCGGCCTGCGGGGCCGCGTCCAGCAGCGTGACCCGTACGCCCCGTGCGGCGGCGGCGAGGGCCGCGGCGAGCCCGGCGGGTCCGGCGCCTACGACGGCGAGGTGCGGCGTCCGGGGTGCGCGGCGGTCAGCCATCGTGGCCCGTCCCGTCCTGGGTGCGGATCGCGTCGCCGGGGCGCAGCGGCACCAGGCAGGCCCGCTGGTTGGGGCGGTCGTTGACGGTGACCAGGCAGTCGAAGCAGACGCCGATGCCGCAGAACACCCCGCGCGGGCGCCCCTCGGCCCGGGTGCGGCGCCAGGAGGTGACGCCGGCCGTCCAGAGGGCGGCGGCGACGGTGTGGCCGGGCAGCGCCTCGATCTCCCGTCCGTCGAGGGTCACCGTGAAGGCGGGGCCCGGGTGGGCGTCGGCGAGGTCCAGAGGGGTTCTCACGCGGCCTCCTCGGTGAAGCGGTCGGGGCGGAACGGCGTCAGGTCGAGGTCCGGGGTCCGGCCGGTCAGGGCCTGGGCGACGAGGTGGCCGGTGGCGGGGGCCAGTCCGATGCCGGCGCCTTCGTGGCCGCAGGCGTGGAGCAGTCCGGGGACACGCGGGTCGGGTCCGACGGCGGGCAGGTGGTCGGGGGTGTACGGGCGGAAGCCCAGGTAGGCGCGCGTCGCGTGGACGTCCCTCAGGAACGGGAAGAGCCGGGTGGCGCCGACGGCCAGGGCCCGCACGACGGGCAGCGAGAACGTCCGGTCGAAGCCGACGCGTTCGCGGCTCGCGCCGATCAGCACCGGGCCCGCGGCCGTGCCCTCGACGACCGGGGAGGTCTGGAGCGCGGCCGAGTCGCTGGCCACGTCGGCCACGTAGTCGG
Organism: Streptomyces sp. NRRL WC-3605; assembly: GCF_001509795.1. GTDB lineage: Bacteria > Actinomycetota > Actinomycetes > Streptomycetales > Streptomycetaceae > Streptomyces > Streptomyces viridochromogenes. The sequence continues at coordinate 101,237 of NZ_LLZN01000040.1, forward strand.
CGGCGTACACCTTGTGCCGGATCCGGCGCGGCAGGGGCTCGGTGACGAGGACGAAGCCGCGCCGGGGCAGGACGGGGAGGTGGACGCCGGCGAGCGCGGCGAGGTCGCCGCCCCACGTGCCCGCCGCGTTGACGACGGCCGGGGCGTGCAGGTCTCCCCGGTCGGTGCGCACCCCGCGGACCGCGCCGGCGCGGGTGAGCAGGACGCGGGTGACGGTGACGCCGGTCAGCAGGCGGGCCTTGGCGGCGCGGGCCAGGATGGCGGCGGCGAGGGCGGGCATGACCTGGCTGTCCTGCGGGTAGTGGACGCCGCCCGGGAGGCCGGGGGCGAGATCGGGTTCGAGGTCGTACAGGCGTGTCCCGGTGACGGGTTCGGCGGTGACCCCGGCGGCGCGCTGTGCGGCGGCGAACCGCTCCAGGGCGGCGAGCCCGTCCGGGGAGGACGCCACGACGAGGCCGCCCTTCGCCTCGTACTCCACGGCCGGCCCGAACTCCTCGGCGAGCGACCGCCACAGGCGCGCGGAGAGCAGCGCGAGGGCCAGCTCGGGTCCCGGTTCCTTGTCGGAGACCAGGATGTTGCCCTCACCGGCGCCGGTGGTGCCGCCGGCGACCGGGCCCCGGTCGACGAGGATCACGTCGAGTCCGGCCCGTGCGGCGTACAGGGCGCAGGCGGCGCCCGTGATCCCGGCTCCCACGACCACGACGTCGCAGGTCAGTCCCTCGCTCACGCCAGTACTATGTCACACACCACTGTAGGACGGAATAGTGCCGGAGCAGCGAGGGGGAACACGCCGGAAGCCCCGGAACGGCCCCCGGGGCGGGGTGTGCCGAACGGGGCGCCGTCGGCGACCTGAACGCCGACGGTGCCCCGTTCAGCACTCGGGCGGACGCACCACGCGTAGATACGAGGCGTCACGACGCGCCCCGCGCGCCCTGCCCCGTTCGCGGCGCGTCTCGCGCAGCACCAGCGTCAGCCGTGTGTACCCCAGCTCGCGCAGGGTCGCGGGCGTCTCGTCGACCACCCGGCACTCGGTGGAGCCCCAGCGCGGGTCGGGGTGGTGGAGCGGGCGCACCGCGCCGTCCTCCTCGACGGCCCGCTCCCCCACCGCGCGGATCCAGTGCGGCAGGCCCTGCCGGTAGGCGGCCTCCATGAGGGGGTCCTGGGCGATGTCCCGGCGGACGGCCTGGAGCGCGTGGTCGTGGCCGTGCCGCTCCAGGGCATCGGAGAAGTGGGCCAGCATCGGCAGGCACCAGCTGGACTCGTGGTCGCCGAGGACGGCGGCGGCGTCCGGGTGGAAGAGGACGAACCGCAGGAGGTTGTCGTGCGGCATCGCGGTGGGGTGCGGGCCGACGGCGCTGAAAAGTGACGCGAAAGCGCTGTTCGCCAGGACGACGTCCCAGCGGTGGTCGACGACGACGGACGGGAAGGGCACGGCCTCCACGAGGACGGCGTAGTCCCGGAGGTACGCCTGGGCCTCGGGCCGGTCGGGGACGGGCCGCGGTACGGACCGCTGCCCACCTGCCTGATATGCCATCGGGAGGTCACCCCTCTTGCCTATGCGGCCTTCACGCGGCGCCCCGATCCTGGTGCCCGCGCCCGAGCCATGTCAACTATCGTGGCATTCCATGCCTGTTGACGGCTGAAATTGGCCACAGTTGTGGCGGAACCTGGATGCGCGTTCGAACCACCCGGTAATCTTCCTCGAGTTCACGGCAACAGGTTGTGAGAGGCCTGTGAGAGACGTAGGAGATCTGTCGGTGACGGATGGCTTCGAGGGCCCTGGCGCCACGGTGACGGCCGGGCTGCCCGCCGTCGTCGCCCGCGTCACCGCGCTCGCCGACCGGCTCGACGTGCCGCTCACGGAGGTCTTCGACACCGGCCGGCTGTCCGTCGCCTCCGGCGTACCGGAGTCCGTGGTCAAGGCCCTGCTGAGCGGCCGGCCCGCGGGCGAGCCGGATGTGCAGGCCCGGTTCCTCCAGCGGCTCGACCTCCTGCGCCGCACCCGTCTGAAGCCCAACGGCCGCAGGTACACGCAGCAGGAGATCGCCGACGGCGCCGGCATGTCCCGTCAGCAGGCGGGTGCGCTCATCAACGGCGACCGGCGGCCCACCATGGAGCACTGCGACGCCATCCAGCGCTTCTTCCGGGTGCACGCGGGCTTCCTGACGGCCGAGGACCCCGAAGCGCTGGCAGGCGCGCTCCAGCGCACCGAGCAGGACCTGCTGCAGAGACTCGCGGAGCGCGAGGCGGCCCAGACCGCCGAGGACCCGCTGGAGCGGCTCCTGCAGGACCACGGTGTGCGCGGCATCGCCTGGCGGGCCGCCCAGCTCCCCACCGACCAGCACCGCGACAAGGTCGCCGAGTGGCTGGACATGCTCCTGGAGAGCGTCAAGCGGCCCGAGTCGTGACCGGGAGGAACGGGAGGAACGGGAGACCATTGGGCATCGGTAGGGAAATGCGCCGCCTGTGCGGCGAGTTGGTCGCGGAGGTCAGGCTTCCCTCACCCGCGGCGCCCGAGACGCTGTACGGCGCGCTGTGCGACGCGATGGGCAGACGCCGGGGCCGCCCCGTCCACTTCCGTACGGCCGCCTTCCCGCCCGGCACCGCGAGCGGGCTGTGGCTCGACATGGCCGACCAGGACCTCGTGGTGATCGAGGAGCGCACCGCGCCCGACCACCAGCTGGTGATCCTCGGCCACGAGCTGTGGCACATGAAGGCCGGCCACTGCAGCCACAGCATCGAGGGCGCCTCCGTGGCGGCCCGGCTGCTCGGCAGCGAGGCGGATCTGCGCTCGGCGGTCCTGAAGGTCGCCGCCCGCAACCACTTCGACCAGGCGGAGGAGAAGGAGGCCGAGAGCTTCGGCCTGCTGCTGGCCAGCAAGTGCCGCGCCTGGCTGGCGGATTCCTCGGCGCGGGGCCGGCGGGACCATCTGGCGGGCCGGATCGAGGCGTCGCTCGGCTACCTGGGCCCGCAGAAGTGACCCTCTGACCTGCGCCGACCGGGCGAACGGACGGCCGGGCCGGACCCGTTGTCAGTGGTGGACGGCAAGCTGGTGGGTGGCGCCCCGCCGTGCGGGGCGCGACGACACCGACCCGGGGAGAGCCGACCGATGCCCACCGCCGTACTGACCGACCGCGAGCGCACCGCCGTCCAGGCCTACCTGCGGCTCCTGCACACCGTGCGAGCCGCGTTCGACGGTGCCTCCGGACCGGGCCGGCCACCCGTCGTGCCGCCCGCCGTCCTCGCCGAGGCCGAACAGGCCCTGGCCGACGCCGGACTGACGGGCCACGAGGAGGAGTTCTTCCACCTGCTGCGCACCTGGTGCCCGGCCGAGCCCTGACGCGGGCCGCGCGGGGGTTCAGGTGTGCGGCACGCTCACCGCGGTCGCCACGAGCCCCCGCCCGACCGTCCAGCGCCCCTCGAACCGGTCGAGCCGGCGCCCGCCGACCAGCGGGCCGGGCACGAGGAGCCGGGCGCTGAACCGGCCGCCGCGCGGATCGCCGTCACCGGGGAGCACGTCTATGTCGGCCTCGGAGAAGTCCAGCCACCTCCCGGTGAGGGGGAACCACGCCTTGTAGACGGACTCCTTGGCGCTGAACAGGAGCCGGTCCCAGTGGACCTCGGGGTGGGTGGCCGCCAGGGCGCGCAGCCGCTCCGCCTCGGCCCGCAGCGCGACGGCCCCCAGCACCCCGTCCGGCAGCGACTGGTGGGTCTCGGCGTCGATGCCGAGCGACGCGAGGTCGCCGGCGCGGGCCAGCGCGGCGGCGGCGTACCCGTCGCAGTGCGTCATGCTGCCGATCAGGCCGGGCGGCCAGCCGGGAGCGCCGCGTTCGCCGGGCAGCACGGCCCGCGGAGGCACCCCGAGCTTCTCCATGGCGCGGCGCGCGCAGGCGCGTACGGCGGCGAACTCGCGGCGGCGTTTGGGCACCGCCCGGGCCACGACCGCCTCCTCCTCGGGGAAGAGCGGCGGGTGCTCCTCGTCGCCGTACGCCTCGACGCTCACGGTCGCCGGGGTCAGCAGGTCCTCGATCAACGGGCCGTGTCCTCCGTGTCCTCGCGGGGCAGCACGCGCCGCAGCCGGCCCGGGGGTTCCGGCCGCCGGCGCCATTCGCGGGGGTAGCCGACCGAGACCTCCTCGAAGCGGACGCCCTCGTGCCAGGTGGTCCGCGGGATGTGCAGGTGGCCGTAGACCATGGCCTCGACGCGGAAGCGGCGGTGCCAGTCGGCGGTCAGGGCGGTGCCGCACCACATGGCGAACTCGGGGTACCAGAGCACGTCGGTCGGGTGCCGGTGCAGCGGGTAGTGGTTGACGAGGACGGTGGGCAGGTCCTCGGGGAGGGCGGCGAGCCGGCGCTCGGTCGCGGCGACCCGGGCCGCGCACCACGCGTCGCGGGTCGGGTAGGGGTCGGGGTGCAGCAGGTACTCGTCGTTGCAGACGACGCCGGTCCCGTGCGCGTACTGAAGGCCCTGCTCCTTCGTCGCGCAGCCCGCGGGGAGGAAGGAGTAGTCGTACAGGAGGAACAGCGGGGCGACGGCGACCGGGCCGCCGGGGCCGTCCCAGACGGGGTAGGGGTCCTCGGGGGTGAGCACGCCGAGGTCCCGGCACACCTCGACGAGATGGTCGTAGCGGGCGGTGCCGCGCAGGGTGACGGAGTCCTTGGGGTGGGTCCACAGCTCGTGGTTGCCGGGGACCCAGACGACCTGGCGGAAGCGGCCGGCGAGCGTCTTGAGCGCCCAGGTGACGTCGGCGACGGTCTCCGCCACGTCACCGGCCACGAGCAGCCAGTCGTCGTCCGAGCCGGGTCGCATCCCCTCCACGAGGGCTCGGTTCTCGTCGTACCCGATGTGCAGGTCGCTGACGGCCAGCAACCGCCCGGTCCGCGCGGCCGTCGACGTCACCCTCGCCCCTCCCGATCACCCGAAGGACACCACGAGAACACAGGGCCCGCACCCGCGACAAGGGCGGGCCGCCCGGCCCGCTCCCGCCCGCGCGGCCGGCGGGGGAATCCGTAACACGTACGTTGCACGCGGCACCCTTTGAAAGTCGTATGATCGCCCCGACACCATCGCCTCGACCCCCTTCGCCAGGGGCGGTTCGGTGTACCTCCAACCTCCCTGCCCGGGCACGGGCCGCTTCGCCCTGCCCGCGAACCCCCGAAAGGACGGCCCTGCATGGTCTCTCGCGTACGCGTCTGGCTCAACCGCACGTACGCGGAGAACGTGTTCTTCATGGATCAGCTCCGCAGAAATCCCAGCGATCGGGCGGTGGAGATCCATGCGACGCACGGGGACGCCGACTCCCCCGTGCTGGCCGCCGCCGACACCGCCGAGCTGGAGCCCGAGGGCCTGTCCCCCGCCGGATACGCCGAGTACGCCCTCGCGCAGTGCCGGCGCCGCGGGATCGACGTGTTCGTGCCCCGGCTGCACCAGGCGGCGATCGTCGCGCACCGCGCGGAGTTCGAGGCGGCCGGCACGGCGCTGCTCGCGCCGCCGCCCGAGGCCGTGGCCGTCTTCCAGGACAAGGTGATCGCGTACGAGGCCGTACAGGCGGTCGGTGTGCCGGTACCGCCGTGGTTCCGGGTCCGTGACGCCGACGAACTGCTCGCCGCCGTCGAGGAGTTGGAGGCGGGCGGGCACCGGGCGTGCTTCAAGCCGGCGTCCGGCGCGGGCGGGGTCGGCTTCCGGATGATCACCCGCTCCCCGTTCTCGCTGACGCATCTCAGCGGCTTCCCGACGCCCTACGTCCAGCTCGATCTGGTCCTGGACGCCCTGCGGCGCACCGACGAGCCGGTGGACTGGCTGGTGATGCCGCGCCTGGAGCAGCCCGAGGTGTCGGTGGACTGCCTCACCGGCCCGGACAACCGGGTGCGGCTGGCGATCGGCCGGGTCAAGAACGGGCGCCGGCGGGGGTTCACGCTCCAGGAGCAGTGGCTGGAGCCGGCGAGGCTGGTCGCGGAGGGCTTCGGGCTGCACCACCTGTCCAACATCCAGTTCCGGATGTTCGGCGGCACCCCGGTGCTGATGGACGTCAACACCCGCCCGGCGGGCGGCCTGCACCAGCTGTCGCTGTGCGGGGTGAACGTGCCGTGGCTCGCCGTGCGGCTGGCGCTCGGCGAGGACCCGGGCGTCGTGACCCCGCCGTTCCTGGGGCAGGACTACACGGTGGTCGCGGGTCCGCGTCCGCTGCGCCCGGTGTCGATCCCGCAGCAGCGCACCGAGTCGGAGGCACCCCTGCTGCCGGCGGTGCCCGCACCGGCGCAGCCCGGCCCGGTGGGGACCGGGGCGGTCCTGCCCCTGTAGGAACACCCGCGGCAAGAACACCAACTGCAAGAACACCAGCGGTACGGACCAATCCCTGCGGGACTCCTTGACAGGGGAATTGGTCCATACCAACTTGGTCAGCGCACCTCTCAGCACCTGTGCACTCCCGAACACCCCACCTTTCCCAGGGAGATGACGTGCGCAACCGACCTCTCGCACGGCTCAGACGCCGTGTCCTCGCCCTCGTCGGCACGGCGGCCCTCGCGGTCGCCGGGGCCGTCGCCCTGCCCGGCACCGCTCACGCGGCCAACGTCCTGTCCAACCCCGGCTTCGAGTCGGGCGGACTCTCCCCGTGGTCCTGCACCGGCAACCTCGGCTCCGTCGTCTCCTCGCCCGTGCACGGCGGGTCCAGGGCGCTCGCCGGAGCGGCGAGCGCGAGCGACAACGCCCGGTGCTCGCAGAGCGTCGCCGTCCAGCCGAACACGACGTACTCCCTCAGCGGCTGGGTGCGCGGCTCCTACGTCTACCTCGGCGTGGACGGCGGTGCCTCCACCTGGACGTCGTCGCCGTCGGCGTACGCCAAGCTGTCGCTCACCTTCACGACCGGCGCCTCGCAGACCAGCGCCACGGTGTACGTGCACGGCTGGTACGGGCAGGGCACCTACCACGCCGACGACATCGCCCTCGACGGGCCCGGTGGCGGCGGAGGCTCGGACGGGCAGGCGCCGAGCGCCCCCGGCAACCTGCGCTCCACCGGCAAGTCGTCGACGAGCGTGTCGCTGGCCTGGAACGCCTCGACCGACAACGTCGACGTGACCGGCTACGACGTCTTCCGCGGCTCGGCCCAGGTGCTCAGCGTCTCCGGGACGAGCGCCACGGTCGGCGGCCTGTCGCCCAGTACCGCCTACACGTTCACGGTGAAGGCGCGCGACGCGGCCGGGAACGTCTCCGCGGCCTCCAACTCCGTCTCCGTCACGACCGACGCGGGCGGCGGGGGCGGCACCGGCTTCAAGCAGGCCGCGCCCTATCTGTACCTGGGCTGGGGCGATCCGCCGAGCGCGACGTCGGTGATGAGCGCGACCGGGATCAAGTGGTACACGATGGCGTTCATCCTGTCCTCCGGCGGCTGCAACCCGGCCTGGGACGGGCAGCGCCCGCTGACCGGCGGCAACGACCAGAGCGTCATCAACTCAATCCGGGCCGCCGGCGGTGACATCGTCCCGTCGATCGGCGGCTGGAGCGGCAACAAGCTCGGGCCGAACTGCTCGACGGCCGAGGCGCTGGCGGGCGCGTACCAGAAGGTCATCGACGCCTACGGGCTGAAGGCGATCGACGTCGACATCGAGAACACCGACGAGTTCGAGAACGCGACCGTGCAGGACCGGATCCTGAACGCCCTGAAGATCGTCAAGGCGAACAACCCGGGTCTGCGGACGATCCTGACCTTCGGCACCTCCACCACCGGCCCGACGTACTGGGGCAACCGGCTCATCGAGCAGGCCAAGGCACTGAACGCGGGCATCGACGTCTTCACGATCATGCCGTTCGACTTCGGCGGCGGCGCCGACATGTACGGCAGCACCGTGAACGCGGCCGAGGGGCTGAAGACCAAGCTGAGGTCCACGTTCGGCTGGGACGACGCCACCGCGTACGCGCACCTCGGCATCTCCGGCATGAACGGGCTCTCCGACCAGCAGGAGCTCACCTCGCCCGGGACCTGGACACAGATCCGGGACTGGGCGAACTCCCGGCACATCGCGCGGCTCGCCTTCTGGTCGGTCAACCGCGACCGGCCCTGCGCGGGCGGCGGTGTGACGAGCAACTGCTCCGGCATCAGCCAGAGCACCTGGCAGTTCACGTCCATCACGGCCGGCTTCACCGGCTGAGTCCCCGTCCCCCGTCCGATCGCCCACGCCGGTCGTCCACGCCGGAGAAAAGAATCTTCCGGCGTGGGTGTATCAGACGGCCCCTCGCGCGCTCATGACACTGAGCAAGGCCGACGGGGGGTCCGTACGGGGGACACGGGGGAACACGGGGGACCTACGGGGGGACACGGGGGCTTCGGGCCGGCCGGCGCTGTCACGGGGGTGGCTGCCGGCCGGCCCGAAGGTGTTCTCAGCTCCGTCCGGCGCGCCGCAGACGCAGGGTCAGCACCTGGAAGGGGCGCAGCGACACCGGCACCCCGCCGTCCGCGGCGACCGGTTCCAGCGGCCGTTCCAGCAGGTCGGTGATCTCGGCACCGGCCAGCGGGAACCCGGTGCGCAGCACGGCCCGGGCCCGCCCGCCCCGGGACTCGTAGAGGCGTACGACGACGTCGCCGGAGCGGTCGTCGGCCAGCTTGACCGCCTCGACCGTCACGCCGTCGCCGTCCACGGACACCACCGGTTCGGGCGCGCCCGCGGCGTCCGCCACCCGCAGTGGCAGGTTGAGGGCGTAGCCCTCGGCGACGGCGTCCTCGATGCTCGCGCCGGGCAGCAGCGCGTAGGTGAGCCGGTGCGTGCCCTGGTCGGCCTCGGGGTCGGGGACGCGGGGGGCGCGGACCAGGCTGAGGCTGACGCGGGTCGTCGTGCCGCCGTCCTCGCGGACCGTGCGGGTCACGTCGTGGCCGTACGTGGAGTCGTTGACGACGGCGACGCCGTAGCCGGGCTCGGCGAGGTGCACCCAGCGGTGCCCGGAGACCTCGAACCGGGCCGCCTCCCAGGTGGTGTTGGTGTGGGTGGGGCGCTGGACGTGCCCGAACTGGATCTCGGCCGAGGAGTGCGCGGCGCGGATGTCCACCGGGAAGCCGGCCTTGAGGATCTTCTCGGCCTCGTGCCAGTCGATCTCGGTGGCGAAGTCGATACGGGGGCTGCCGGCCCGCAGCGTGATCGTCTGGGTGATCGTGGAGCCCTTGCCGAAGGCGCGGGAGACCCGGACCGCGCCGACGAGCGGGCCGTCCTCGACGACGGTGACCGACTCGGTCGCGCGCAGCTCGCGGTAGCGGTTGCGGTAGTGCTTGTCGATGTCCCAGGCGTCCCAGTAGTTGGGCAGGTCGGTGTGCAGGCGCAGCAGGTTGCCGGCGCCGGCGAGCACCTCGCGGTTCGCCCGCAGGTCGAACACCGAGGCCAGCGTGCCGTCCTCGGCGATCTCGACGCGGACCAGGCCGTTGTCGAGGACGCGCCCGGAGACGGTGACGGGCCGTTCGGGCTCGTCGGCAACGAGGGGCGCGCTGCCGTTCGCGGGGACGGTGACGTACGCGGGCGTGCCCTCGGGGGTGCGGACGACCTCGGCGCGGTCGAACGGGCTGGTGTTGAAGACGCGGGGTCCTCCCCCGCCGAGCGCGGTCACCGCCTCGGCGGTCAGCTCCTGAAGCTCCCGGGCGACGCGGGCGTACTCGGCCTCGGCCTCGCGGTGCACCCAGGCGATCGAGGAGCCCGGCAGGATGTCGTGGAACTGGTGCAGCAGGACCGTCTTCCAGAGCCGGTCCAGCTTCTCGTACGGGTAGGCGTAGCCCGGCGCGTGCAGCGCGGCCGTCGTCGCCCACAACTCGGCCTCGCGCAGCAGGTGTTCGCTGCGGCGGTTGCCCTGCTTGGTGCGGGCCTGGGAGGTGTAGGTGGCGCGGTGCAGCTCCAGGTAGAGCTCGCCGTTCCAGACGGGGGCGTCCTCGTACTCGGCGCGGGCCTTGGCGAAGAACGCGTCCGGGTGCTCGACGACGACCTTGGGCGAGCCCTCCAGGTCGGCGAGCCTGCGGGCCCGCTCCATGATCTCGCGGGTGGGGCCGCCACCGCCGTCGCCCCAGCCGAACGGGGCGAGGGAGCGCGTCCCGCCGCCCTTCTCCTGGTAGTTGCGGACGGCGCGGTCCATCTCCTCGCCGCTGAAGCAGGCGTTGTAGGTGTCCACGGGCGGGAAGTGGGTGAAGATCCGGGTGCCGTCGATGCCCTCCCACCAGAAGGTGTGGTGGGGGAACTTGTTGGTCTGGTTCCAGGAGATCTTCTGGGTCAGGAACCACTCGTTGCCGGCGAGCTTGGCGAGCTGGGGGTAGGCGGCGGTGTAGCCGAAGGAGTCGGGCAGCCAGACGCCCTTGGTCTCGACGCCGAAGTGCTCGATGAAGAACCGCTTGCCGTGGATCAGCTGGCGGGCGAGGGCCTCGCCGCCGGGCAGGTTGCCGTCGGCCTCGACCCACATGCCGCCGACCGGCGCCCACTGGCCCTTCTTCACCGACTCCTGGATGCGGGCCCACACGTGCGGGTAGTGGTCGCGCACCCACTCGTACTGCTGGGCCTGCGAGCAGGCGAAGACGAACTCCTCGTACTCGTCGGCCAGCGACGTGACGTTGGAGAAGGTGCGGGACGTCTTGCGCTTGGTCTCGCGGATGGGCCAGAGCCAGGCGGAGTCGATGTGGGCGTGTCCCACGCCGGAGATGGTGTGGGCGCTGGCGTGGGCGGGCTTGGCGAGGACCGGTGCGAGCACCTCGCGGACGGCGGGGGCGCTGCCGGCGACGTCGTCCAGGTCGAGGGTGTCCATGGCACGGTCGAGGGCGTGCAGGATCTCGTGCCGGCGCGGCTCGTGCTCGCCGAGGTGGACCATGAGTTCGCGCAGCACGGCGAGGTCCAGGTCGAGGTGCCACACCTCCTCGTCCAGGACGGCGAGGTCGGCGCGCCGGAAGGTGTAGAGGGGCCGGTCGCCGGCGGTGCGGACGTCGCCCAGGGGGGTGGGGCGGGCGAAGCCGTCGGCCAGGATGTCGGGGTTGGAGGCGGCCTCGACCAGGTAGTGGACGTCCTCGCCGCCCGCCACGGGGTTGCCGACGGGCACGTACTGGTTGAGCGGGTTGACGGCCTTCAGGGGGCGGCCGTCGGCGAGGTGCACGAGGCCCTCGGCCTGGTTGCCGGGCCAGTCGCCGACGAAGCCGAGGTCGATGACCGCCTCGACGCGCCGCCCGGCCCACGCGGCGGGCACCTGCCCGCGCATCCGGAACCAGGTGGTGCCCCACGGCGGGCCCCACGGGGTGCCGGTCGCGAAGGGCGTGTAGTGGGCGGCCGCCGCCTCCTCGAAGGGGACCGGCTCGCCCGGGGCCTGCCAGGCCTCGACCTCGAACGGGACGGTGGCGGCGTAGATCGCGGGCTTGACGCGCTGGGTGTGGACGCGCTCGACGCGCTCCTCGATCCGGCGGCGTTCGTCGTGCATCGGGGTCTCCAGGGAGGCAGAGAGCGGGGGTGTCAGGTGAGGTAGGCGAGACCGGGGTGGACGGAGGTGTAGCCCTCGACCAGCCGGCGGGCGACACCGACCGAGTCGACCAGCGGATGCAGCGCGAACGCCTTGACGGCGGTGGTGCGCGAGCCGGACTCGGCGGCGGCCAGCACTTCGCGTTCGACGGCCTTGACCGAGCAGACGAGGCCGGTGGCGTGGTCGGGCAGCGGGGCTACGGCGACCGGGTGGGCGCCGTTGGCGTCGACCAGGCAGGGCACCTCGATGACGGCGTCGGTGTCGAGCACCGACAGGGTGTGCCGGTTGCGGACGTTGAGGATCAGAGTGGTGCGTTCGTCGCGGGCGATGGCCCGCATCAGGGCGAGCGCCACCTTCTCGTAGCCGCCGGACAGGTCGTCGGCGTCGCGTTCGCCGGCGCCCGCCGTCTCACGGTTCTCGGACATGTAGGTGGCCTCGCGCTCGGCGCGGGTGCGGTCCCAGATCTCCAGGGCCGGGGCGTCCGGGTCGCGCAGCCGGTCGTAGAAGCCGGCCTGCTGGTCGCGCAGGAAGGCGCCGCGGGTGCGCTCGGCCTCCTGGTAGGCGCGCACGGCCTCCCGGTTGAAGTAGTAGTAGTGCAGGTACTCGTTGGGGATGGCGCCGAGGGAGCGCAGCCAGTCGGTGCCGAAGAGCTTGCCCTCCTCGAAGGAGCCGAGCAGCTCGGTATCGGCGAGCAGGCGCGGGAGTTCGTCCCGGCCGGCGACGCGCAGGCCGCGGACCCAGCCGAGGTGGTTGAGGCCGACGTAGTCGATCCACGCTTCGGCGGGGTTCCGCACGCCGAGCACGCGGGCGATACGGCGGCCGAGGCCGACCGGCGAGTCGCAGATGCCGATGACGCGGTCGCCGAGGTGGCGGGACATGGCCTCGGTGACCAGTCCGGCGGGGTTGGTGAAGTTGATGACCCAGGCGTCGGGCGCGAGCCTGGCGACGCGGCGGGCGATGTCCTCGGCGACCGGGACCGTGCGCAGGCCGTAGGCGATGCCGCCCGCGCCGACCGTCTCCTGGCCGAGGACGCCCTCGGCGAGCGCGACCCGTTCGTCGTCGGCCCGGCCCTGGAGGCCGCCGACGCGGATGGCGGAGAAGACGAAGTCGGCGCCGCGCAGCGCCTCGTCGAGGTCGGTGGTGGCGGTGACCTCGGGGGCGTCGGGGACCCCGGCGGCCTGTTCGGCGAGCACCCGGGTCACGGCGTCGAGCCGGCCGGCGTCCAGGTCGTGCAGCACGACCCGGGTCACCCGGCCCTCGGCGTGGTCCGTCAGGAGCGCGCCGTACACGAGTGGTACGCGGAATCCTCCGCCGCCCAGGATCGTCAGCCTCACGTCTGCACCTTTCCCGCCACGACGACCTCGACGCCGGCCTCCTCGAAGGAGGTCCGTGTCGCCGTGTCGACCGGCGCGTTCGTCACCACCACGTCCAGGTCCTCGGGACCGCACACCTTGGCCATGCCGTGGCCGGGGAACTTCGCCGCGTCCGCGAGCAGGACGACCCTGGCGCCGGCCTTGATCATGGCCCGTTTCACCGGTACCTCGACGACCGTCGTGTCCATCACCTGCCCGCCCGGTCGCACTCCGCTGGTGCCCAGGAAGACCCAGTCGGCGTGCAGCTGGCGCAGGTTGTCCTCGGTGAGGAAGCCGACCAGGGAGCGGTACTCGCGGCGCACCATGCCGCCGAGCAGCACCAGTTCGATGCCCTCGTCGTCGGCCAGTTCCTCGTAGACCACCAGATTGCTGGTGATCACCGTGAGCCGGCGGCCGTGCAGCTGCCGGGCCAGCCGGAAGGCCGTGGTGCCGATGTCCAGCAGCACCGACTGGCCGTCCTCGACCATCGCGGCGGCGTACGCCGCTATGGCGTCCTTCTCGGACACCCGGACCTCGGCGACCTCGGCGAAGGGCTGGTCGCCCTCGTCGGCCACGGCGCCGCCGTGCACCCGGGTGAGGAGACCGTCGTCCTCCAGCTTGACCAGGTCGCGCCTGATCGTCGCGGGGCTGACGCCCAGCTGCTCGGAGAGGTCGGTCACGGCCGCGGGCCCGCCGGAGCGCAGGGCCCGCAGGATGAGTTGGTGTCGTCGTTCTGCCAGCACGACGTGAACAGTACTCGTCATCTTCAATCATCGCCATGCTCATTTCTGCTCGGGTATTGACCAATCTCGTCGATCGGCGCACGATTCCGGTCACTGAAGTGAAGAGTTCTGACGATCTTCCCGGCGGGACCCCGAGCGAGAGGACATACCCGTGGACGACGACCGGCCCGATGTGCTGCTGACCGGGCTGCTCTTCTACGACCTCGTCCTCACCGGACTCGGCGGACCGCCCACCCCCGGCGAGGAGATCTGGACGGAGGGCATGGGATGCGGCCCCGGCGGCATCGCCAACCTCGCGGTCGCCGCCGCCCGCTTCGGCCTGCGCACCTCCCTCGCCACCGTCCTCGGCGACGACCTGTACGGCGCGTACTGCCGGGACGTCCTCGCGGGCCAGGAGGGCATCGACCTCTCGCTGTCCCGCACGGCGGGCGGCTGGCCCACCCCGGTCACCGTGTCCCTGGCCTACGGCCGCGACCGCGCCCTGGTCACCCACGGCCAGGAGCCCCCGTACACCCAGGACGCGCTGATGGCCGACCCGCCCCCGGCGCGCACGGCCCTGGTGCACCTGGAGCCGGAGCCCCGCGCCTGGCTCGCCAAGGCCGCCGCGAACGGCACCCAGGTGTACGCCGACGTCGGCTGGGACGCCACCGGGCGATGGCCCCGGGACCTCCTCGACCAGCTCTCCCTGTGCCACGCCTTCCTCCCCAACGAGGCCGAGGCCATGGCCTACACCCGCACCGGCAGCGCGTCCGAGGCGCTGCGCGCCCTCGCCGAGCTGGTGCCGGTGGCCGTGGTGACGCGCGGCGGGCGGGGCGCGCTCGCCGTGGACCAGACGACCGGCGAGTACGCCGACGTGCCCGCCCTTGACATCGATGTCCTCGATCCGACGGGTGCCGGGGACGTCTTCGGGGCGAGCTTCGTCGCCGCCTCGCTCGGCGGCTGGCCGCTGGAGGAGCGCCTGCGCTTCGCGGTCCTCGCCGCCGGCCTCTCGGTCGGCCACCCGGGCGGGGCGCTCGCCGCCCCCGGCTGGTACGGCGTCGACCGCTGGTGGCGCTCCCTGACCGACCCCGGCCCGCGGCGGGCGTACGGCTTCCTCGCGGACCGGCTCCCGGCCGATCCGGGGCCGCCCGTCACGTACCCGCCCGTCACCCCGCCGGCACCGCGGCGCTGACCTCCCCCACACCCCCTCCCTGCGAAGTCCCGAACAGATCCGAAAGGCGGTGGGAGCTGTGCGGCTCTCACGAAGAGGCCTGCTGCGCGCGGGCCTGGCCGGTACGGCCGCCACCGCGCTGGGCGGCCTGGCGTCCGGCTGTGCCGTCCCGACCGGCTCCACCGGCCGGAACATGGTGCTCTGGTACTGGAGCGGCGGCCTGAGCGACACGGTCGTGAAGAACGCCAAGGCGCGCTACGGCGGCTCCGTCGACCTCGACGCCATCCAGATCGGCGGCTACTACCGCTCCAAGCTGATCACCACGCTGGCCGGCCGGGCCCACATCCCGGACATCGCCGGGCTCCGGGGCGAGGACATGGCGTCCTACCTCCCGAACGCCGACCAGTTCGTGGACCTGCGCACCCTGGGCGCGGAGAAGCTCAGGAGCCGGTACCTGGACTGGAAGTGGCAGCAGGCCGTCGCCCCGGACGGCAGCCTCGTCGGCCTCCCGATCGACGTCGGCCCGGTCGTGCACTACTACCAGCCCGCCGTCTACGAGAAGGCCGGACTGCCCCACGAGCCCGCGGACGTCTCGCGGGAACTGGACACCTGGGACAAATTCTTCACGGCCGGTGAGCGGCTGAAGAAGCGGCTGCCCGGCACGTACATCCTGACCGACGTCGTCAGCGTCTTCGAGATGTCCATCGGACAGGGCACCAGCCGGTTCGTCGACGAGGACCGGCGGTTCATCGGGGACGGCCCGCATGTGCGGGCCTGCTGGGACCGGGCCGTGGAGGCCAAGCGGCGCGGCATCGTGTCGGACATCGTCTCGGGCACCCCCGACTCCATCTCGGCCACCGAGAAGGGCACGCTGCCCAGCCAGCTCAACGCCTCCTGGGCCGCCGGCGACCTCAAGCTCGCCTACCCGAAGACCGAGGGCCACTGGCGGGTGGCGGACTGCCCGGGCGGCCCCTCCAACGTCGGCGGCTCCTTCCTGGCGATCACGAAGGCGTGCCGGGAGCCCGAGCGGGCGTTCGAGATCATCAGCTGGATGCTCGACTCCCGCAACCAGGCGCAGGGGTTCGTCGACGCCGGTCTGTTCCCGTCGACCCCGGCGTCGTACGCGATGCCGAAGCTGCGCGAGCCGGACCCGTTCTTCGGCGGCCAGATCACCATGGACGTCTTCGGACCCGCCGCCGAGAAGATCCCGGTCGCCTTCAACAGCCCCTACGACATCGCGCTCGGACAGCCGATCCGGGACGAGATCAAGAACGTCGGCGTCCTCGGCAAGGACCCCGCGAAAGCCTGGGAGGACGCCATGGACTCGTGCCGGCGCATCGCCAAGCACCTGGGGGTGGCGTTCTGATGGCCGTCGCCGAACAGACCCCGCCCGCCGTGGACCGGATACGGCCCGCCACCGCCCCGCCCCGCACGGGGTGGCGCAGGCACTGGCACCTGTACGCCGCGATCTCCCCGTTCTACCTGCTCTTCCTCGCCTTCGGCCTGATCCCCGTCGGCTTCTCGCTCTACCTGTCCCTGCACCGCTGGGACGGCCTCGGCTCGATGGAGTGGGCGGGACTGACGCAGTATCAGTACCTGTTCACCGACGTGGACTTCTGGCAGTCGATCGGGAACACCCTGATCATCTGGGCACTGGCCACCTTCCCCATGATCTTCCTGGCGATGGTGACGGCCGTGATGCTCAACTCGGCGGTCCGCTTCAGGAACGCCTACCGGTTCGCGTACTTCCTGCCGAACGTCACGTCCGTGGTCGCGATCGCCATCGTCTTCGGGTCGGTGTTCTCGACCAACTTCGGCCTCGTGAACGCCCTGCTGCAGGCGGTCGGCCTGGACCAGGTGGCCTGGCTGAACACACCGTGGGGCATCAAGGTCGCCATCGCCACCCTGATGACCTGGCAGTGGACCGGCTACAACGCGATCATCTTCCTCGCCGGGCTGCAGACCATCCCCGGCGACCTGTACGAGGCGGCCCGGATCGACGGCGCCGGTCCCGTGCAGACCTTCTTCCGGATCACGCTGCCGCTGCTGCGGCCGACGCTGCTCTTCGTGCTCGTCGTCTCGACGGTCACCGGACTGCAGAGCTTCTCCGAACCGCAGGTCCTGCTCCAGACCGCTTCCAACGAGTCCACGTTCTCGGGCGGCCCGGACCACGCCGGCCGCACGATGGTCCTCTACTTCTTCCAGCAGACCTTCGACAACAACGACTTCGGGTACGGCGCCGCCGTCGCGTGGGGCATCTTCCTGGTCGTCGTCCTCTTCTCCCTCATCAACTGGCGCCTGGTGCAGCGCCGGGGCGAACAGTAGGAAGGCCGCGACATGGCATCCATCAAGGGCTCCGGACGCCGGGGCATCGCCCTGCACGCGTCCCTGATCATCGGTGTGCTGCTCTCGGCCTTCCCGTTCTACTGGGCCGTGATCATGTCGACGCACACCTCGTCGGAGATCTTCTCCTACCCGCCGAAGCTGCTGCCGGGTTCGCACTTCACGGAGAACGTCCGCCACCTGTTCGACACGGTCGACTTCTTCGGGTCGATGGCGAACTCGCTGCTGGTCGCCACGGCGGTGACGTTCCTCGTGCTGCTCCTCGACTCGCTCGCGGCCTTCGTGTTCGCGAAGTTCGACTTCCCCGGCAGGAACGCGCTGTTCGCGCTGCTCATGCTGATCTTCATGGTCCCGGCCCAGATGGCCGCGATCCCCCAGTTCGTGATCATGGCGAAGATCGGCTGGATCGGCTCGATGACCTCGCTGATCGTGCCGGCCGCCGCCAACGCCTTCGGCATCTTCTGGATGCGCCAGTACATGCGCAGCGCCATCCACGACGAACTGCTCGACGCCTCCCGCCTCGACGGCGCGAACTTCCTGCGCCAGTACTGGCACGTGGCGCTCCCGGTCGTCCGCCCGGGGCTCGCCTTCCTCGGCATCTTCACCTTCATGGGCCAGTGGAACGACTACGCCTGGCCGCTGATCGCCCTCACCAACCCCGACAACGTCACCCTCCAGGTCGCGCTGTCCCAGCTCAACGGCACCCACGGCACCACCGACTACGGCATGGTGATGACCGGCGCCGTCCTCGCCCTGATCCCGCTGCTGATCGTCTTCGCGATCGGCGCCCGCCAGATCATCGGCGACCTCGCCAAGGGAGCCGTCCGCGGATGACCTTCTCCCCCGACCCCCTGATCGCGCTGCGCCCCTGGGAGGCGCCCGAGCTCACCTCCTGGAACCGCCTCCCCATGAACGCCGTCGACCGGCGCTCCGGAGCCATCCCCTTGGACGGCGACTGGCGCTTCCAGTTGCTGCCCGCTCCGGACGCGCCGGTCGGCGGTGCCTGGACGCAGGCGTACGTGCCCGGCGTCTGGACCCTGCAGGACGCGGGTGACCTGCCCCAGTACACCAACGTCACGATGCCGTTCCCCGACATCCCGCCGCACTCCCCGGCCGCCAACCCGACCGGGGTGTACGAACGGGAGATCGACGTGCCCGCCGGCTGGGCCGGACGCCGGATCGTGCTCCAGGTCGGGGCGGCCGAGAGCGTACTGCTCGTCCATGTGGACGGCCGCCCCGTGGGCGTCTCCAAGGACTCGCACCTGGCTGCCGAGTTCGATGTGACGCAGGCGGTCCGGCCGGGCGCGAGGGCCACCGTCCGGTTGACCGTCGTCAAGTGGTCCGACGCCTCCCACATCGAGGACCAGGACCAGTGGTGGCACGGCGGTCTCACCCGCTCCGTCCTGCTGTACGCCACGGACCCGCTGCACCTGGCCGACGTCACCGTGCGCGCCCGGCGCGACGGCGAGCTGCGGGTCGACTGCCGGGTACGGGACGCGCGCGGCCCGCTGCCCGAGGGCTGGTACCTGACCGGTGAGCTGGACGGGGTGCCGCTCGCCCAGGACGCCGCGTTCGACGCGGCCAACGCCGAGGACGAACGGGTCTCCGGCTTCCTCGGCGAGGCCCGGCTGGGGACCACCGTCCCCGGGGTACGCACCTGGACCGCGGAGACGCCCGAGCTGTACGCCCTGACCGTCCGGCTGCACCGCGCCGACGGCACGGTCGCCGACACCTCCCGGCACCGCGTCGGCTTCCGGGACGTCGAGATCGTGGGCCGGGACCTGCTCGTCAACGGTGAGCGGATCTTCGTCCGGGGCGTGAACCGGCACGACTTCCACCCCCTGACCGGCCGGACCGTGACCCCCGAGGACATGCGCGCCGACCTGGTCCTGCTCAAGCGGTTCGGCTTCAACGCGATCCGCACCGCCCACTACCCGAACGACCCCGCGCTGTACGACCTGGCCGACGAACTCGGCTTCTACGTCGTCGACGAGGCCGACATCGAGGCCCACGACCACGCCCACGAGATCGCCGACGACCCGCGCTACCTCAACGCCTTCGTCGACCGGGTCGCACGCATGGTGCTGCGCGACAAGAACCACCCGTCGGTGATCGTCTGGTCGCTGGGCAACGAGTCCGACTACGGCGCCCACCACGACGCGGCGGCCGGCTGGGTCCGCCACCACGACCCGGCACGCCCGCTCCAGTACGAGGGGGCCGCGAAGCTCGACTGGGCGGCGACGGACGACGCCTCCGACATCGCGTGCCCGATGTACGCGCCGATCGAGGAATGCGTGGCGCACGCCCTCTCGGGACACCAGACCCGGCCGCTCATCCAGTGCGAGTACTCGCACGCGATGGGCAACAGCAACGGCACGCTGGCCGACTTCTGGGCGGCCGTCGAGGAGACGCCGGGCCTTCAGGGCGGGTTCGTCTGGGAGTTCTGGGACCACGGCATCCTGCAGCGCCTCGGCGACGGACGCCCGGCCGGACGCGCGGGCGCCGCCCTCCGCGGTGACGGCGTCGCCCCGCCCGGCCATCGCTGGGCGTACGGCGGCGACTTCGGCGAGCGCGTCCACGACGGGGCGTTCATCGCCGACGGCGTCGTGTTCCCGGACCGGGCGCCCAAGCCGGCCCTGTACGAACACCGCGAGATCGCGGCGCCGGTACGCATGGAGGGCCTGAAGCCTGACGGCGTGGTCCTCGCCAATCACCAGCACTTCCGAACCCTGGACTGGCTGACGGGCGAGTGGCGCCTGGACCTCGCCGACGGCACGACGCTGACGGCGCCCGCCGACCTGCCCGCTCTGCACCCTGGGGGAACGGCCACCGTACCGCTGCCCTTCGAGGTGCCGCGCGAGGGCGGCGAGGCGTGGCTGACGCTGCGGGTGACCGTGGCGGAGGACCAGCCGTGGGCGCCGCGCGGGACGGAACTGTGTGTACCGCAGGTGCGCCTGCGCGGCCCGGCTCCGGTGTCCGCGCCCGCGGTGAGCGGCGAGGTACGGCTGGACGCCGAGGGCCTTCTCCGCCACCCCCTGCTGACGGCTGCCCCCACCCTCACCCTGTGGCGGGGGCCCCCCCACAACGACGAGATCCGCGGGACTGGCCCCCCCGGGGGCGGCCCCGGGCCGGGCGCACGTGGCCCCCAGGGGGGGTTCCCAGGCGGGCGGGC
>NZ_LLZN01000041.1 GCF_001509795.1 Streptomyces sp. NRRL WC-3605
CACCGGCGGTGTACTGCTCCCGTTCTTCTCCTTCATGACGTTCCTCATCGCCGTTCCGACAGGCGTGAAGTTCTTCAACTGGATCGGAACGATGTGGAACGGGTCGCTGAGTTTCGAGACGCCCATGCTGTGGTCCTTCGGGTTCCTCCTGACGTTCGTGTTCGGCGGCCTCACGGGCGTCATGCTGGCCTCTCCCCCGCTGGACTTCCCGACCTCGGACACCTACTTCGTGGTGGCCCACTTCCACTACGTCATCTTCGGGACCGTGGTCTTCGCCATGTTCGCCGGATTCCACTTCTGGTGGCCGAAGTTCACCGGCAGGATGCTCGACGAGCGCCTCGGCAAGATCACCTTCTGGACGCTGTTCATCGGATTCCACGGCACCTTCCTGGTCCAGCACTGGCTGGGCGTGAACGGTATGCAGCGGCGTATCCCGGACTACCTGGCGGTGGAGGGACTGACGGCGCTCAACACGCTCTCGACCATCTTCTCCTTCGTCCTGGGCCTGTCGTTCCTGCCGTTCTTCTACAACGTCTGGAAGACGGCGAAGTACGGCGAGCGGGTCCGTGTCGACGACCCGTGGGGCTACGGCCGTTCCCTGGAGTGGGCGACCTCCTGCCCGCCGCCGCGGCACAACTTCGTCACCCTGCCGCGCATCCGTTCCGAGTCCCCGGCGTTCGACCTGCACCACGCCACCGTGCCGGAACGGGAGGTGGCGGCGCTGTGAGCGTGACGGACGAGTTCCTCAACGACATCGAGGGTCATCTGCTGCTCGCCGCGACCCGCGCGGAGGGCCGCACGGCCGCCGAGCGCGTCTGCGAACCCCTGCACTGGCTGCCCCGGGACCGGCGCGAGGAGGTGGAGCGCCGGTTCGAGGAGGAGTACCTGACGCTCGCCCGCGCCTCCTGGCGGCGCACGGCGGACCGGGCCGGCGAGCTGCGCGAGGAGTACGAGGCGGCCTACCGCGCCCTGCGCCGCCGCCTGGTCGCGGCGTGGCTGCTGGCCTGCGCCGCGGGCATCGGCACCCTGGCGCTGTGTCTCGCTCCGGGCACGGTCGCCGGCTAGGACTTCCGTCGGGGGTCGGTCCTGGCCATGATCCGGTGCATGGCTGACGACGAAGCGCCTGTGTACGAGGCGCGCTACGGGTGGGACCGGCGGACCGTGGGGATCCTGGCGCTGTGCGCCGTGTTCACCGCCGCCCTCCTCCTGCCGGAGATGCCGCTGTTCGCGCGGATCCTGGGGCTGCCGCTGTTCGGCGGGGGCGGGCTGTTCATGGCCTTCGTGGCCATGAGCCGCAAGGTCGCGTTCCGGGTGGACGGCACCGGGGTGCTGCTCGGCGGGAGTCCGGCAAGGTACGGGGCGACGACGGCGCATGTGCCGTGGAGCGACATCACCGGATTCGTGTTCTGGCGGCAGCGGACAGGCAGTGCCTCCCTGCCGTACGTCGGCGTCACACGGCGCGAGGGCGCCCCGCCGCTGGCCGGCGAGGGCCGGACGGCTCACGCCGTGCTGCGGCATCTGGTGCCGGTGCCGCCCGAGGTCGCGATGTCGTCCCGCGCGGTGAACGGGTGGCGCCTGGACCGTGACCGGTTCGCCGCCGCCGTCGCCCACTTCGCGCCCGGCCTTCCGGTGTACGAGCAGTCCTGAGGGCGGGGCGCCCCCTGCTCAGGGTCCGACGGGGCGGGGGCCGGCCGGCTGGAGGATGCCGAGCAGGAGGCGGACCAGTTCGTCGACGACCTCGTCGAGGGTCGCCTCCACCCAGCCCGCGCTCCAGTCGTGCAGCAGCCCGTTGACGCTGCCGATGAACGCCGTGACGGCGAGGCGGTAGTCGCGCGGCGCGGCCTCGCCCCGGGCCACGGCGGAGGCCACCTCCGCGCACACCAGGTCCACCCAGCGGGCGCGGCGCGCCAGGCGCTGTTCCTCCAGCCGGGGGCTGACGCCGATGATCTCCACGAAGGTGATGCGGATACGGCGGGGGTCGGCGGTGACGTTGGCCGCGTAGGCGCGGAAGATCGCGGTGGCGCGCTCGGCGAGCGGCAGCGGCCCGGCCTCGGCGGCGGCGGTGAGGACCGCTTCCTCCGCCCAGCCGTTGACCTGGAGGTGCAGCGCCGCCAGCACGTCCTCCGACGTGCGGAACTCCTCGTAGAACTGACGGGTCGACAGTCCGGCCGCCATGCTGAGCGCGGCGACGGTCGTGCCCCGGTAGCCGGGGCTGTCGCCGAAGAGCTGGAGCGCCGCGTCCAGGAAGCGGCGCCGGCGCTCGGCCTGTCGTTCCGCGGCCGACCTGCCGCCGTAGCGGCCGGTGGGCGCCTTGAGCCTGCCCGCCACGCTGTCCTCCCGCCGCCGCGCCGGTCCGGGGACCAATTTTGTCGTGTACGCAGTCTTGTGGAGAAGGGCACCCCCTCCTTACTTTTCAGTAAGTTGACTCTGAAAGCAAAGGTGTTCAGATTCACGCCCGCTCTTGGCATGCCCCACTCATGACGCCCCACCTCAAGAGGAAGAGAGCAGTCATGCCTGCCATCAGATCCAGGCACCTGTGCTCCGTGGCCGCCGCCCTCGCCCTGACGGTCGCCGCTCCCGCGACCGCCGCCACCGCCGCCGAGCCCTCCCCCGCCGCGCTGCGGGAGGTGCTGTTCGTCGGCAACAACTGGGACGGCACCGCCGACGTCATCAGGTCCACCCGCGACTTCGCGAAGATCGGCCGGATCGACGTCATCCCCGACAAGGACGCGCGGATGGCGGAGATCAACGCCAACCCCATCAAGTGGATCTACTTCATGGCGATCCGCAACAGCGTCGGCGAGGGCCACGACCAGTTCGTGGACGACATGTACTCCACGCCGGACGGCAGGTCCGTCGTCGTCTCGCGTCCGAGCTTCGCCGACGTGGTCTCCCTCGACCTCGCCACCGGGGCCGTCAACTGGCGCTTCCCCGTGTCCGGTTACCGGGCCGACCACATGGCCGTCTCCCCCGACGGCAAGCGGGTCGCCGTCTCCGCGTCCACCTCCAACACCGTGCACGTGCTGGACATCGAGACGGGCCGGGAGCTGGGGAACTTCGCCACCGGCGACAAGCCGCACGAGAACATCTTCACCAAGGACGGCAAGTACATCTACAACATGGCGATCGGCGAGGTGAACACCCAGACCGACGCCCCCTGGCTGGACTGGACGAAGGGCGACCGGCGCGTCACCGTCGTCGACGCCACCACGTTCAAGCAGGTCAAGGTCATCGACATGCGAGACAGGCTGGACGCTCTCGGCCTGCGGGACTTCTCCGACGCGGTGCGGCCCGCCGTCTTCTCGCCGGACGAGTCGAAGCTGTACTTCCAGGTGTCGTTCTTCAACGGCTTCTTCGAGTACGACGTCGCCACGGACCGGATCACCCGCACGAAGACCCTGCCGAAGAACCCGGCGACCAGCGACGACCGCACCACGTTCGTCAACGACGACTACGCCACCGTCGTCGACCGCGCCACCCTCACCGAGGGCCCCCTCGTCACCGCGTCCAAGCCGTACTGGGCCACGGTCAGCGGCGACGGAAAGTCCTGCGTGGTCTCCGAGAGCGGCACCGACCAGGTCACCGCCATCGACTTCGCCACCGGGCGCAAGCAGGTGTCCGTCCCCGTCGGCGACCATCCCCAGCGGGTCCGGCTGGGCCATGTGGAGTCCGGCTGGACGAGTCCGGCGGCCCGCTGATCAGCCCAGGGCCTTCAGCACCGCGCCCACCCCGTCCTCGGTCGCCATGTGCCGCGCGGCGACCGAGGCGGCTCGGGCGTACGACCGCTGCCGCACCACGCGCTCCAGCGCGCCCGCCAGCCGCTCCTCCGTGAGGCCGGCGAACGCGACCGGCTCGGTGGCCGCCCCGGTCGCGGCGAGCCGCGCCGCCCAGAACGGCTGGTCGGCCGTCACCGGCACCGGCACCGAGGGCGCCCCCGCCCGCAGCGCGGCCGCGGTGGTGCCCGCCCCGGCGTGGTGGACGACGGCGGCCACGCGCGGGAACAGCAGCGCGTGCGGCAGGTCGCCCACGTTCAGCACGTCGTCACCGCCGACGGCGAGATCCGCGCTGCCCGCCTGTACGACGGCCCGCAGCCCCACCCGCCGCAGTGGTGCAGCGTGCGCACGGTCACTCCGGCGAAAGCGGCGACCTGCCCCACGGAATAGCTCATCCACCTGCCCTTTCCCTCGGGTACAGCCTGCGGCCCGACGCAAGGGGAGGGTCAACCGGGCCCGTCGCGGGTCAGGTTCCCGTCCGGCGGGTCAGGTTCAGCAGGTACTCCTTGCGGTTCAGCGGGTTGAGGTCCGTGCGCGGGCGGCGGGGCACCGTGCCGGGCGGGGCGGGCGCGTAGTGGTCGAAGGCGGTCTCCAGTTCGCCCTCGCCGCGGGTCAGGCCGGGCAGCCGCTGCTCCAGCCCGTGCACCTGGGCGGCCGGCACCGTGCCCTCCAGCACGCACACCGCGCCGTGGGCCCTCGTGGTGTGCGGGACCGCGCGCTGCCCGGCGAGGGCGGGCAGCAGCGCGGCCAGGGTGTCGGCCGGGGTCTCCAGGCGGAACCGGTGCACCGGCTCGTGCACCCGGGTGCCCGCGCGGTGCAGCGCCTCCATGAGCACGAGCGGGGTCAGGCCCCGGAAGTCGTACCCGGTGCTGGACATGCTCTCGTCGAAGCCCTGGTGGGCGTGGCTCTGGCGGGGCGAGTAGCCGGAGTGCGTCATCGTGATCACGCAGTCGGGGACCTGCCAGCCGTACAGGCCCTGCGCGAGGGTCTCGCGCACGGTGTCCTCGACGGCCTTGAAGAAGGCGTACGGCATGGAGCCCAGCTCGACCTCCAGGCGGAAGTCCACGCCGGAGCCGGGCGGCGCGGGGTCGACGCGCAGACCGACCGTGGCCAGGAAGGGGTTGCCGTCCTTCTTGTCGAACTCCACCGCCGCTCCCCGGCCCACGGGCCGCTCGACGCACAGCGGTGTCGTCTCGCGGAAGACGACCTTCAGACCGGACTCCTCGGCGAGCGTGGCCTCGATGACCTCCTTCTGCACCTCGCCGTACAGGGACACATGGGTCTCCTGACGGACCTCGTCGTGGCGCAGGCCGATGAGCGGGTCCTGTTCGGCCAGGCGGGTGAGCGCGCGGTGCAGGGCCCGGCGGTCGGTGCCGCCGGCCGGGTCGACGACCGTCTCCAGGGTGGGCGGCGCGAACAGGTGCCCGTGCGCGGTGCGGGGCGTGCCGAGGGCGTCGCCGATCCGGACGTCGGTCAGCCCCCACAGCCGGGCGATCCGGCCCGCCGGCACCTCCCCGGCCCGGGTGTCGGTGCCGCCGTCGAAGACGCTGACGGCGGTGACGCGGCCCTCGGCGCGGGTACCGTTCTCGCGGGCCGGCGGGCCGAAGGGGATCCGGTCGCGGACGCGGAGGGTCCCGGAGAACAGCCGCGCGTAGGCGATCTTCTCCCCCGCCGGGCCCCGTTCGACCTTGAAGACCGTGCCCGACAACGGCCCCGCGGGGTCGCCGCCGGCGGGCGGCAGGACCTCCCTGATGCCGGTGATCAGGGCGTCCACGCCGGCGCCGGTGTGGGCGGAGCCGTAGTACACCGGGTGGGCGAGGGCCCGGCGGGTGCCGTCCACGAGGGCGGCACGGACGTCGGCCGGTGCCACGCGGCCCTCGACGTACGCGGTGAGCAGCGCGTCGTCCAGGTCGGCGAGGACGTCCAGCGCGTCCGGTCCGGGGCCTGCGGCGACGAAGCGGGCGTCGCGGGTGCCGAGGCCGTGGGCCGTGCCCATCGGGACGACGGCCGGGGTCAGCCGCTCGCGCACGGCGCGCAGCACGGCGTCGCAGCGGGCGCCCCGCCGGTCGATCTTGTTGACGAACACGAGGGTGGGGATGCGCAACCGTCGCAGGGTCCGCATCAGCACACGGGTCTGCGGCTGGACGCCCTCGACGGCGGAGACGACGAGGACGGCGCCGTCGAGCACGCCGAGGACGCGCTCCACCTCGGCGATGAAGTCCGGGTGGCCGGGGGTGTCGATGAGGTTGACGGTCGTGTCGCCGAGGGCGAAGGAGACGACGGCCGACTTGATGGTGATGCCGCGCCGGCGCTCCAGCGCGAGGGTGTCGGTCCGGGTGTTCCCGGCGTCGACGCTGCCGAGCTCGTCGGTCACGCCGGCCGAGTGCAGCAGGCGCTCGGTCAGGCTGGTCTTACCGGCGTCGACATGGGCGAGGATCCCGAGGTTCAGTACGTGCACGAAGCGTCATGTCCTTCTGCGAGGGGAGGGTGCCTTCCTGGGGGGACATGGACGCTCGGCGCATGATGGCTCCTGGTTCCTCTCCGTCGGTCGTTCGTGCCGGGCCAGTGCAGCAGAACCGCGATCGGGGCGGCAACGGGTTTTGCGCCCGGCGCGACGGGGCGCGCGGTGCGATCGTGGTGGTGCCACGGGTTCCGTTCACGGTGGCGGCGGTGAGAGGAGCGGGCGATGCGGGACATCCTCCCGGTGGCCGCGGGCTGGTACGCGGCGGGGCTGCCGTTCGGGCTGGCCACGGTGGTCGCCACCAGCCGCAGCGCGCCGCGCGACCCGGGCGCGGCGATGGCGGTGGGCCCCGGCGACGAGGTCGTGGGCAGCGTGTCCGGCGGCTGTGTCGAGGGAGCCGTCTTCGAGCTCGCCCAGGAGGTCGTGTCGAGCGGCGAGGCCCGCCTCGAGACGTTCGGGTACAGCGACGCGGACGCCTTCGCGGTCGGGCTGACCTGCGGTGGCGAGATCACGCTGCTGGTGCGGCCGGTGACGGCCGGGAGCGATCCGGTGTTCGGCGAGGTGGCGGAGTCGGTGGCGGCGGGCCGCCCGGTGACCGTGGCGACGGTGGCCGACGGGCCCGCCCCGCGCGGCGCCGCGCTCGCGGTGTGGCCGGACCGGGTGGCGGGCACGCTGGGGGCGCCGGGCCTGGACGCGGCGGTCACCGCCGACGCGCGCGGCGAACTCGCCCTGGGCGCCACGGGGATGCGGCACTACGGTCCGCACGGCGAGCGGCGCGAGGACGCGGTCGCCGTCTTCCTGCACTCGTTCGCGCCGCCGCCGCGCATGCTGGTCTTCGGCGCGATCGACTACGCGGCCGCGGTGGCGCGGATCGGCGTCTTCCTCGGCTACCGGGTCACGGTGTGCGACGCGCGTCCGGTCTTCGCGACGCCGGAGCGGTTCCCGCGGGAGGCGGAGGTCGTCGTCGACTGGCCGCACCGCTACCTGGGCCGTACGGACACCGACGCGCGCACGGTGATCTGCGTCCTCACCCACGACCCGAAGTTCGACGTGCCCCTGCTGGAGGTGGCGCTGCGCCGGCCCGCCGCGTACGTCGGGGCGATGGGCAGCCGTCGCACGCACGACGACCGGATGCGGCGGCTGGCCGAGGCGGCTCTCGGCGAGGCCGAGTTGGGGCGGCTGCGTTCCCCGGTCGGACTCGACCTGGGCGCCCGGACGCCCGAGGAGGTCGCCGTGTCCGTGGCCGCCGAGATCGTCGCGCTGCGCTGGGGTGGCACCGGGGTGCCGCTGACGGCGACGGACGGGGCGGTGCATCCGCGCCGGGACGGCTCCCCCGGCGGGTGACGCGGGAGGTCAGCGGCGCGGCAGCCGGTGCAGCTCCACGTCCGTGAGCGCGCCCGCGTCGACGGCCGCCGTCATGTACGTGCAGTACGGCTGACGGCGCCGGTCCGTCGGGGAACCGGGGTTGAGCAGCCGCAGGCCCGTGGCGGCCGTCGTGTCCCAGGGGATGTGGCTGTGCCCGAAGACGAGGACGTCGAGGTCGGGGAAACGGGCCGCGCACCGGGCCTCGCGTCCCTGGGCGGCGCCGGTCTCGTGCACGACGCCGAAGCGCAGCCCGCCGAGTTCGGCCCGCGCCACCTCGGGGAGGCGGGCGCGCAGCTCGGGTCCGTCGTTGTTGCCGAACACGGCGACGAGCCGTGCGCTGCGGCTCTCCAGCAGGTCCAGCGTGGCCGTGTCGACCCAGTCCCCGGCGTGGAACACCACATCGGCGCCCGGGAGTTCGGCGAGCAGCGGCTCGGGCAGTGCCTTGGCGCGCTTGGGCAGATGGGTGTCGGACATCAGGAGCAGACGCACCCCGCCAGGCTACCGGCGCACCCCCGGCGGCCCCGGGCTGCCGCGTGCCCCTCGGGTGTCGTGGTGTCCCGCACGGGACGACGCGCACAGGGCTGGCATCCGGCCACGAAGGCCGTAATCTGACGCAGACACCCGGCGACCCGGAGGGGGTTCGGAGTCAGATGCCGGTCAAGGTGAGTGTGGTCGTCCCGGTGTACAACCCCGGCGCGCACATCGAGGAGTGCGTCGCGTCGCTGCTGCGGCAGTCCCTGCCCCCGGACGCGTACGAGGTGATCTTCGTCGACGACGGCTCCACCGACGGCACCGGGGAGCGGCTGGACGAACTGGCCGCCGCCGATCCCCGGGTGCGGGTGTTCCACCAGGAGAACTCCGGCTGGTCGGGGAAGCCGCGCAACGTCGGCATCGACGCCGCCCGCGGCACCTACGTGATGTTCGTCGACAACGACGACCACCTGGGCGACGAGGCCCTGGAGCGGATGTACGCCTACGGCACGGCCCACGACGCCGACGTGGTCGTCGGCAAGATGGCCGGCCTGGGCCGGGGCGTGCCGGTGGAGCTGTTCCGCCGCGACCGGCCCCGCGCCACGGTGGCGAACGCCCCGCTGATCGACAGCCTCACCCCGCACAAGATGTTCCGCCGCGCGTTCCTCGACGCGACCGGCCTGCGTTTCCCGGAGGGCAGACGGCGCCTGGAGGACCACGTCTTCGTCACCGAGGCGTTCCTGCGCGCGGGCAATGTCGCGGTGCTCAGTGACTACGTCTGCTACTACCACGTCCGGCGCGACGACTCCTCCAACGCCGGTTTCCAGCGCTTCGATCCGGTCGGCTACTTCAAGAACCTCCGCGAGGCCCTGGACGTCGTCGAGCGGTACACCGGAGCGGGACCGCTGCGGGACCGGCTGTTCCGGCGGTGGCTGCGGGTGGAGATGGTCGAGCGGATGCGCGGGCGCCGGCTGCTCGATCTGCCGCCCGACCACCGGCGGGAGCTGTTCGCGCAGATGCACGAGGTCGTCGTGGAGCGCTTCGGGCCGGGCGTCGCGGCCGGGTTGCAGCCCACGCAGCAGGTCGTCGCCGCGCTGATCGCCGCGGGCCGCTACGAGGCCGTCGAGGAGTTCGCCGGGTGGGAGGCCGGTGTCACCCTCACGGCCCGGCCGGGGCAGGTCGTGTGGGAGGACGGCGTGCTGCGGGTCGGGTTCACCGCCGAGTACACCGTCGCCGGGGCGCCGATGACCTTCGCCGCCGATGCGGCCCGTACCCCGCTGGACGGTCCGCCGGCGGACCTGGCGACGGCCGTGGCCTGGGTCGGCGCCGACACCGTGGCCCGGTTCGGCGAGGCCGGCGCCGATCTGCTGCTGCGCGAACGGACGGGCGGCGCCCGGTACTTCCAGCCGGTGGAGGTCACCAGGGAGCGGGTTCCGGAGGGGGACGGCGGCCGGATCCGGCTGGTGCTGCGCGCGCGTGCCGCGGTCGACCCGGCCGCGCTCGCCGGCGCGGGGCTGTGGGACGCCGTGGTGCGGGTCAAGCTGGGCGGCTGGACCAAGGAGTGCCGGCTGGGCCCGGCACCCGGCCCCGGCCGTCCCGCCCCGTACGCGGCACTGGCCGGCGGGCACGTGGTCCTGCCGTACTGGACGTCGCCGCACGCGTGCCTGGCGCTGGACGTCGACCGGGCCACCCGGCGCGCCGGGCTCGGCGCCCTCACCCCGGACGACGTCCTCGTCACGGACGGCCGCCTGCGCGCCCGGCTCCCGCTGCACGTGCCCGGCCGGGGTGCCGAGGCGTCCCTGCGTCTGGAGGCGGCCGGGACCGGCCACGACGTGCCGGCCGCCTTGACCCCGCACGGGGAGGGCGCGCTGCTCGTGGCGGAGTTGCCGCCCGGCCGGCCGCGCGGCGGGACCTGGCGCCCGGCACTGGGCGTGCCGGGGCCGCGTCTCCTGCCGCTGCCGGTCGCGCTGCGGGTGCGGGCGGGCCGTGTCCGTGTGGTGCGGACGCCGGGACAGGGCGCGCTGCGGCGGCTGGCGCGCGGGGCGCGGCGGAGACTGCGAGGGACGCCGCCCGGACGGACGGCGGCCCGCGTGCGGGCCCTGATACGGGGACGGTGACCATGCGGGCGCTGGGGATCGACGGTGCGTGGGTGCTCGAACCCCAGGTGTTCCCGGACGACCGGGGCACCTTCCACGAGTGGTTCCGGGGGCGGGAGTTCAGGGCGGCCACCGGACGTGACCTGGAGCCGGCGCAGGCGAACTGCTCCGTCTCCCGGCGGGGCGTGCTGCGCGGCCTGCACTTCTCGGACGTGCCGCCGGGACAGGCCAAGTACGTGACGTGTGTGCGCGGCGCCGTCCTCGACGTGGTGGTGGACGTGCGGGTCGGCTCCCCCACGTTCGGGCACTGGGAGGCGGTCCGGCTGGACGACTCCGGACGGCGGGCGGTCTTCCTCGCGGAGGGGCTCGGGCACGCCTTCATGGCGCTCACCGACGACGCCACCGTGGTCTACCTGTGCTCGACCGGGTACGCCCCGGAGCGCGAGCACGGCGTCGACCCGCTCGACCCCGCGCTCGGCGTCGCCTGGCCGGACGGGCTCACCCCGGTCCTCTCCCCCAAGGACGCGGCGGCGCCGTCACTGGCCCGGGCCCGGGAGGCGGGGCTCCTGCCGTCGTACGAGGCGTGCCGGGCGCACTACGAGCGGCTGCGCGGCGAGGGCACGGCCTGAGCGACGGGCAGTGCGACGGCCCGTTCCACCGCCGCGCGCAGCGGCTCCCAGCCCCGGGCGCGCCGCAGCCCGAGGCGCCGGGCGCGCGCCAGCGGCTGCCAGAAGCCCGCCCTCAGCAGGTCGCTCGGGGCCGCGGCCCCGGTCCGCTCCAGGACGGTCTCGGGGACCTTCTGCGGGTCGGGCACGTCGTACTCGGCGACGATCTCGTCGTAGCGGTCCCGCAGCACCGTGCTGCGGGGGTCGGCGCCGAAGACGACGAGCTGGCCGGTGGGCCGGGTGTCGACGGGCACGGCGAGCAGGTCGGGGCGGTACCGGGCCAGGATGTCGGCGAGCTTGTAGACGTCCCCGGTCCAGGCGTCGGTGTGCCGGTCGCGGGCCGCCTCGTCGGCGTTGCGCGGCAGCATGTCGTCGAGGACGACGACGCTCGTCCAGTCGGCGTACCGCTCGATGTTCATGAAGTCCCGCAGCGCGTACTCGAACAGGTGCATGCCGTCGATGAAGGCGAGGTCGATCACGGGGCGGCGCCAGTAGCCGAGCGGGGGGCGGCCGCGGCGCAGGTTGCGCACGGGGTGCCGGCCGCCCTTGAGGTGGATCAGCGGGTCGGCGCGGGCGAAGAAGTCGTCGCTGGTGGCCCTGACGAGATGGACGTCGCAGCGGATCTCCGTGACGACCTTGAAGGCGGGGTCGACGGCGACGCTCGGCACCCGGGACAGGCGCAGGCTGCGGCCGTCGTTGACGCCGATCTCCAGGTAGGTGCGGTTGCCGCTGACCTTGTGCAGCTCCTTCAGGAACTCATGGCGTTTCACGCGGGGTCTCCTCGCGGACGGCGGGCAGGGCTTCGTGCAGGGCGGCGCGCCAGTCGCGCGGCGCCGGCAGGCCGAGGTTCCGCAGCCGGCCGTGCGCGAGGACGCTGTACGCGGGGCGGGGCGCGGGCCGGGGGAAGGCGGCGCCGCCGACCGGGCGCACCCGCCCGGGGTCGGCGCCGAGTTGCCGGAACACCGCGCGCGCCAGGTCGTACCAGGTGGCCTCGCCGGCGTTGGTGGCGTGCAGGACGCCGGTGACGTCGTCGCCGACCCGCGGGCCCAGCCGGACGAGCGTGCGGGCGAGGTCGGCGCTCCAGGTCGGCTGGCCGCGCTGGTCGTCGACGACGTCGACCGTGTCGCGGCTCGCCTCCAGCCGGATCATGGTGCGTACGAAGCTGGGGCCGTGGACGCCGTAGAGCCAGGCGGTGCGCACGACGGCGCTCGCGTGCGGCAGTTCGCTCAGCACGGCCCGCTCGCCGGCGAGCTTGGTGCGTCCGTAGGCGGTGCGGGGGCCGGGCCGGTGGTCCTCCGGGTAGGGGGCGCGGGCGTCCCCGGCGAAGACGTAGTCGGTGGAGACGTGGAGCAGGCGGGCGCCGTGCGCGGCGCAGGCGCGGGCGAGCAGGCGGGGGCCGTCGCCGTTGACGCGCAGGGCGCGTTCCTCGTCGTGCTCGGCGGCGTCGACGGCCGTGTAGGCGGCGCAGTTGACGACCAGGTGGGGGCGGTGCGCGGCGAGGGCGGCGTGCACGGCCTCGGGGTCGGTGATGTCGAGGGCGGCGCGGTCGAGGGCGGTCACGGGTTCGCGGCGCGCGCGGAGCAGGCCGGCCGTGTCCCGGCCCAGGAGGCCGCCCGCCCCGGTGACCAGCCACCTCATCCGCGGCCCTCCTCCCGTATGCGCCGGGTCAGCGGCTCCCACCAAGGCCGGTTCTCGCGGTACCAGGCGACGGTGTCGGCGAGTCCGGTGGCGAAGTCGCGGCGGGCCCGGTAGCCGAGTTCGGTGCGGGCCTTGGTCCAGTCGACGCTGTAGCGCAGGTCGTGGCCCTTGCGGTCCTCGACGTGCTCCACCCGGTCCCCGCCGGCCCCGCAGGCATCCAGCAGCAGGGCGGTCAGTTCCTTGTTGCTGAGTTCGGTGCCGCCGCCGATGTTGTAGACCTCGCCGGGGCGGCCCCGGGTGCGGACGCGTTCCACGCCGTCGCAGTGGTCGTCGACGTGCAGCCAGTCGCGGACGTTGCGGCCGTCCCCGTACAGGGGCACGCTGCGCCCGTCGAGCAGGCGGGTGACGAAGAGCGGGATCACCTTCTCGGGGAACTGGCGCGGGCCGTAGTTGTTGGAGCAGCGGGTGACGCGCACGTCGAGGCCGTGGGTGCGGTGGTAGGACAGGGCGAGCAGGTCGGCGGACGCCTTGGACGCGGAGTACGGCGAGCTGGGCCGCAGCGGGTCGTCCTCGCGGGCCGATCCGGTGGTGAGGGAGCCGTAGACCTCGTCGGTGGAGACGTGCACGAAGGGGCCGGCGCCGTGGCGCAGGGCGGCGTCGAGCAGGACCTGGGTGCCGACGACGTTGGTGAGGACGAAGTCGCCGGCGCCGGTGATCGACCGGTCGACGTGGGACTCGGCGGCGAAGTGCACCACCTGGTCGGCCCCCGCCATCAGCTCGTCGACGAGCGCGGCGTCGCGGATGTCGCCGCGCACGAAGGTCAGCCGGGGGTGGTCGGCGGGCAGGTTGTCCCGGCTGCCGGCGTAGGTGAGCTTGTCCAGCACGGTGACGTGGGGCGCGTCGGCGGAGCGCCGGGCGAGCAGGGCGCGCACGTACGCGGAGCCGATGAAGCCGGCGGCGCCGGTGACGAGGAGGTTCATGTGTGGATCTGCACCTTGCTGTGGTCGCCGAGGACGAGGCGGTGGGCGCTGGGCACACTGGGCGCGGGCGTGACCTCGACGTGCCGGCCGATGAGGGAGGATTCGATCCGGCCCACGCCGTGGATGGAGGAGTCCCGCAGCACGATGGAGAACTCCAGTTCGCTGTCGGCGACATGGCAGTTCTCCGCTATGGAGGTGAACGGGCCGACGTAGGAGTCCTCCACGAGGGTGCCGGAGCCGACGACGGCGGGGCCGACGATGCGGGAGTTGACGATGCGCGCCCCCTCCTCGACGACGACCCGGCCGACGGTCTGCGACCGTTCGTCGACCTCGCCGTCGATCCGGCGGGCGAGCCCTTCCAGGACCGTCCGGTTGACCTCCAGCATGTCGGCGACGTTCCCGGTGTCCTTCCAGTAGCCCTCGATGACGGTGCTCCGCACGTCGGCGTGCGCGTCGATGAGGTGCTGCAGGGCGTGGGTGATCTCCAACTCGCCGCGCCAGGACGGGGTGACGGCGCGGACGGCGTCGTGGATGACGGGCGTGAACAGGTAGACGCCGACCAGGGCGAGGTCGCTCTTGGGGTGCTCCGGCTTCTCCTCCAGGCCGACCACCCGGCCGCCGGCGCCGAGTTCGGCGACGCCGAAGGGGCGGGGGTCCTTGACGCGGGTGAGCAGGATCTGGGCGTCGGGGCGGGCGCGCCGGAACTCGTCGACGACCCCCGTGATGCCGCCGACGATGAAGTTGTCGCCGAGGTACATCACGAAGTCGTCGTCGCCCAGCCAGTCACGGGCGACCAGCACGGCGTGCGCGAGGCCCAGTGGGCGTTCCTGGGGGATGTAGGTGACCTTCAGGCCGAAAGCGGAGCCGTCCCCGACGGCGTCCTGGATCTCCCGGGCGGTGTCCCCGACGATCACTCCGACGTCGGTGATGCCGGCCGCGGCGATCGATTCCAGCCCGTAGAACAGCACGGCCTTGTTGGCGACCGGGACGAGTTGTTTGGCCGAGGTGTGCGTGATCGGCCTCAGGCGCGTACCGGCGCCACCGGACAGCACGAGAGCCTTCATCTGCTTCACCATAGCCCCGATTCCGCCGATTTGAGGCTGTCGGGACTGGCTTGTTCTGTCTGTTCCCGGCGCCCCTGGCCGGTGTCACCCGGAGAGCGCGATCTCGCACCACACCTGTTTCCCGCCGCTGACGGGCACGGTCCCCCACGTCGTCGTCATCGCCTCGACCAGCAGGATGCCGCGCCCGCCGGTGGCCTCCCAGCTGATGCTGGTGGGGCGGACCGGCGTGCGCGGCGAGGAGTCGGCGACGGCGATCCGCAGCCGCCCGCCGACCAGGGTGAGGTCGAGGCGGACCTGTCCGTCGGTGTGCACGAGGGCGTTGGTGACGAGTTCGGACACCACCAGCAGGGCGGCGTCCCGGTCCTGCGGCGGCACCTGCCAGGCGCGCAGGGTGCGCCGGGTGAACCGGCGGGCGTGGCCGACGGCTTCGGGCACCCGCCACACGGCCCAGGTCTCGCGCAGCGGCCGTACCTCCATGCCGTCGTAGCGCAGCAGGAGGAGGGCGATGTCGTCGTCGCGGTGCGCCCCGACGAGCAGCCCGTCGGCGACGAGTCCGAGGTGGGCGGGGTCGGACACGGAGAGCGCGGCGGCGAGCCGTTCGATGCCGGTGTCGATGTCGGCGTCGGCGGACTCCACGAGGCCGTCGGTGGTCAGGGCGAGGACGGTGCCGGGGCGCAGCCGCAGCGGGCTCATCGGGAAGACGGCCTCGCGCACCACGCCGAGCGGCGGGCCGCCGTCGGCCTCGGCGACCTCCGTGCCGCCGTCCGGATGACGCAGCACGGGCGGCGGGTGCCCGGCCCGTACGCACCAGGCGGAGCCCTCCTCCAGGTCGACCTCGACGTAGCAGCAGGTGGCGAAGAGGTCGGTCTCCATGTCCATCAGCAGCCGGTTGGCGTGGTGGACGACGACGTCGGGAGGGTGTCCCTCGGCGGCGTAGGCGCGCAGCGCGGTGCGCATCTGGCCCATGAGGGTGGCGGCGGCCGCGCTGTGGCCCTGGACGTCGCCGATGACGAGGGCGACCCGGTCGTCGGGCAGCGGGATGACGTCGTACCAGTCGCCGCCGACCTCCAGTCCTGCGGTGGTCGGCAGATAGCGGGCGACGGCCTCGGCGCCGGGCAGCCGGGGCAGCCGGCGGGGCAGCAGCTGGCGCTGGAGCATGCCGACGAGCTCGTGCTCCGCGTCGAAGGCGCGGGCGCGCACGAGCGCCTGTCCGGCGAGGCCCGCGGAGGCGGTCAGCAGGGCGCGTTCGTCGGGGCCGAACTGATGCGGGGTGTCCCAGCCGATGAGGCAGGCGCCGGCCATGGCGCCGCCCGCGGGCAGCGGCAGGACGGCCAGGCCGCCCGGGCCGACCTCGGCGAGGGCGGGTTCCAGCGGGGCCCCGGCCGGCCAGATCTGGGCGCGTCCCTCGCTCAGGGCGGCGGCGAGGGTCGGCATGGCGCGCACGGGCGCGTCGGGCCATTCGGTGCGCCACTCCAGGCGCCACAGCGCCGGCCAGGACTCCGGGTCGGGCGGGTCGAGGACGGTGACGACGAGCCGGTCGTGTTCGAGTTCGGCGAGCGCGATGCGGTCGGCGCGCAGCGGCTCGCGCAGGGCGGTGACGACGGCGTGGCTGACGTCGCGGACCGTGCCGGCGGTGGCGAGCGCGGCGGCCAGGCGCTGGACGCGGGCGACGTCCGTGACCTCGGGCCGCAGGGTGGCGGCGTCGGCGACGGTGCCGACGAGCCGTGCGGGCCGGCCCTCGCCGCCGGGCAGGAGGCGGCCGCGCAGCCGCAGCCAGCCGGGCGGGCCGGCGGGCCGGACGACGCGGAACTCCAGTTCCCGCTCGCCGAGGGACATGTGGTCGGCCTCCACGACGGACATCAGCGCGGGCAGGTCCTCGGGGACCGTCAGGCCCAGCAGGGTCTCCACCTTGCCGTCGAAGGCGGCGGGGGTCAGCCCGAACAGCCGCAGGAGGTCGGCGCCGACCTCGACGTGGCCGCTGTCCACGGCGAGGCTGAACGCGTCGGCGGGCAGTTCGCCGCCGGTCTCGGCGGCGGGCGGGGCGGGCAGGGTGACGGCCCCGGCGATCAGTTCCAGACAGTCCCGCGCGTCGGCGTCGAAGCCGCCGGGCCGCTCGGTGACGGCCAGCAGGCACCCTCCGGAACCCTCGCCGCGCACCGGCAGCGCGGCCAGGGAGAAGTCGCCGTCCGGGGTGCGCCGGGCCTCCGCGAAACCGGCCAGGTCCCGGGGGCCGAGATGGACGGGACGGCCGGTGCGGTGGGCGTCGGCGGCCGGTGAGGGCCCGTTCAGGGCGTAGCCGTCCCGCAGGCCGTACAGGGACCGGGGCACGCCCGCCGACTCGTGGACACAGAGCAGTTCGCCGTCGTCGTCCGGGGTGTACAGGGCGGCCAGGGAGGCACCACAGAAGACGAGCGCCTGTTCGAGGACCCGGCGCAGCCGCCCGCTCGCGGCGGGTTCCGCGGCGAGTGTCTTCAGGACGTCCTCGGCACGCCTGTTCCTCGTCCTGCGTCCCGTAGCGTCCTCTCCGACCACGTTCGCCATTACAGCGCTGATGCGCCCCGTACGCAGCCCCTGTGACGGTTCCGTGAAACCAGGGGACGGGTGGACGGCGACACGACGGCGGTCCGGTCCTCCCGCCGGAGGGCCGGACCGCCGTCGTGCCCGGGTGCGTCACCCGTGTCCGTGGGCCGGTGGCGTCGTGTCAGTTCCCGACGCCGTTGCCGACGATCTCGCCGAGGCCCTGGCCGCGTCCGTGACCCCGGCCGTTCCCGGCGTTCTGACCGGCTCCGGCCTGGTCACCGGCACCCGCCTCCTGGCCCGCGCCCGCCTGGTCGCCGGCGCCCGCGCCCTGGCCCGCCCCGGCGTCGTCACCGGCGCCCGCTCCGCCGGCCGCTCCGCCGCCGAGGGTCGCGCCGACCGCCGCGAGCGCCGTCGTCACCGGCTGGAAGAACGTCTCGCCGCCGACGGTGCAGTCACCGCTACCGCCGGAGGTCAGGCCGATCGCCTGCCCGTCCTGGGTGAACAGGGAGCCGCCGCTGTCGCCGGGCTCGGCGCAGACGTTGGTCTGGATGAGCCCGGTGACCGTGCCCTCCGGGTAGTTCACGGTGGCGTCGAGACCGGTGACCTGACCGTCGTTCAGACCGGTCGTGCTGCCCATGCGGAAGACCTGCAGGCCTACCGTCGCGTCGGCGGCCTGGCTGATCGCGACGGTCTGCCCGCCGAGGTTCACCTCGCTGGGCGCCTGGGTGGCCGGGTCGTCGTACTTCACCAGTGCGAAGTCTCCGGCCCCGGGGAACGTGGCCTGGTCGACGGTGGCGATCGGCTGCCCGCCCTGGGCGTCGGACCACTGCGCGGCCGCGACCCCGCAGTGACCGGCCGTCAGGAAGGCCGGGGTGCCGTCGCCCGCGGTGACGTTGAAGCCCGCGGAGCAGCGCGCGCCGCCCGCGAAGATGGCGTCGCCGCCGGACAGGAAGGTCTTGAAGGTGCCGGCCGACTTCTTGACGCCCGCCATGCCGGGGCCGAGCCGCTCGACGGTGGACTCCAGCCGGTCCCAGTTCTTTCCGGTGACCGTGCTGTCGGCGGTGACGACGATCTTGTTGGTCCTGGGGTCGACGGCCCACGCCGTACCGGGGATGGTCGCCTCGGACTTCAGGGTCTGGGCGCCCGACCTGAGCTCGGACAGGCTGTTCGCGACCTCGCGGACCTTGGCGCCGGCCTTCCTCGCCTGCACGACCACGTCGTTGTCGTCGCCGTCGACGACGTTCACCACGAGCTGCTTGCTGCCGGCGTCGTAGTACGAGCCGGCGAAGGAGTCGCCGAGCAGTCCCGCGAGGCGCGAGGCGAGATCCGAGGCGTCCGCCGCCTTCAGGGTCTTGGGGGCGGCCGTGGCGTCCGGGGCCGCGTCCTGGGACGCGTTGGCGTTCGGCAACAGGATCGCCGCCGCTCCGAGCGCCGCCACGCCGCCCGCTGCTATCGCGGCCTTGCGCTTCGGCATTCGCTTGTGACTCAACTTCTCGACCTCCTGGGGGACGGGGTCTGCTGCCGCCGTTCGTCCGGCGGCTGTTTCTCGGGCGCCTGGTTGGCAGTTGGTACGCACGCGGCAGCCGGAGTGTTCAACTCCGTTCGCAGAAGCGTCGTTCGAGGGGCCGTCAGCCGTCGCGCGCCGGGCGCGGAAGAGGAGCGGAAGAGGTGCGGAAGGGGCGCGGGCCGCAGGGAGACGAGCACGGTCCGGCCAGGCACCGTGCGCATCCGGTCGATCGCGGTCAGTGGCGGATCAGGAGCGGAATCCCGGCTTCAGTGAATCTGCACATTCAATACTCAACCAAGTCACCGTGCGCCGGGGTTCCGCACCGGCCGCTCCCCCCCGGTCACCCCCTTGGGGCCGGAGTGTCGCATTCGCCGCACCGCCGGCCGCCGCGTCCCGGACCACCGCAACAGCCCGTGCGAGCCGATGCTGTGACGCATGTGAAGAAGTCGCCGACAAGACGTGCCCGCTTCTGCACCGATGCCCACTCGGGCTCCTCGAATGCCCTGACGAGGCATTCGTGTGATTGGAAGCCCGCACCCGCACCGTGCTTTGATCCATCGCACCGCGGGGGCCGCCAACGGCTTTCCCGGAAACGGGCGCCGGGCGCCTGCGGTCGCGGCCGTCATCTGTCCCCAGAGGGGGCCGCACCCCCTTGTGAAATACCCATTAGGAAGGGAAGTTCCACCATGAACTCCACCCCCCAGGTTGCGACCGTCGAGATCTCCGACGCCGAGCTCGACAACGTCTCCGGCGGCCTGCAGGTCAACGCCGTGAACGGTGCCCTCGACGCCGTCAACGGCATCGCCCCGGTCTCCGGCCTGCTCAACACGGTCGTCGGCACCGTGGAGGGTGTCACCGGCCTGAACACCGCCCCGGTCACGGGCCTGGTCGCCGGTCTCTGATCGCGCCTTTCGTACCACCGAGTCCCGGAGCCGTCACCCGGCTCCGGGACTCTTGGGTGCCGCAGAACAGGAAATCCCCTGAACGAAAAGCGGGAACGAAACACCGTGAAGGGATTTCGGCCCCGCCCCGCAGCACGACCGGCATTCGTGTGCCGGTCTCCACTCATCCGCAGGTGAGGGAAATTCCGTGCAGTTCCGCCAACAGGCCCTCGCCAAACTCCAGTCACCGGAGGAGCTCGACCTGCCGGTGCGTTTCGCCCGCCCGCAGGGCTGGCTCGTCCTCGGGGTGACGCTGGTCGTGATGGCCGCCGCGTCCGTGTGGGCGGTGACCGGCTCGGTCGCCTCCACCGTCTCCGCGCCCGCCATCCTCACCCACGGGCAGGGCAGTTACATCCTCCAGAGCCCGGTCGCCGGGCAGGTCACCGCCGTCGTCGCCGAACAGGGCGAGCGGCTCCCGGCCGACGCCCCCGTCCTGAAGGTCCGCACCGCGCGGGGCGAGACCGTCGTGCGCACGGTCGCCCCCGGCCGGGTCACCGCGCTCGCCGCGACCATCGGGCAGATCGTCCAGACCGGCGCGAACGTCGCCGCTGTCGAGAAGGTCGCCCGCGCCCGGGACGCGCTGTACGCCACGGTGTACGTCCCCGTCGAGAACGCCGCCGCCGTCCCCGAGCACGCCGCGGTGGACCTCACCGTGCAGTCGGTGCCGACCCAGGAGTACGGCGTGCTGCGCGGCCATGTGAAGTCCGTGGACCGCTCGGTGCAGTCGCCGCAGCAGATCGCCGCGTTCCTCGGCGACAACCAGCTCGGCGAGCAGTTCACCAAGGACGGCAGGCCCGTCGCCGTCCTCGTGCGCCTCGACCGCGACGAGGACACCGAGAGCGGCTACGCCTGGTCGTCCGCGGACGGACCGCCGTTCACCCTGACCTCCATGACCCTGGCCGAGGCGTCCATCCGGCTCGCCGACCAGCGTCCCGTCGACTGGCTGCTGCCATGAGCACCGCACAGCAGACGCGGAGCAGACGCCGCGCCGCTCCCCCGAAGCGTCCCGTGCCCAAGGGCCGGGCGAAGACCGTCCGCACCCCCACCGTGCTCCAGATGGAGGCCGTCGAGTGCGGCGCCGCCTCCCTGGCGATGGTGCTCGGCCACTACGGCCGGCACGTCCCGCTGGAGGAGCTGCGCATCGCGTGCGGTGTCTCCCGGGACGGCTCGCGCGCCAGCAACCTGCTGAAGGCGGCCCGCGGCTACGGCCTGACCGCCAAGGGCATGCAGATGGACACGGCAGCCCTCGCCGAGGTGAAGGCACCGGCCGTCCTGTTCTGGGAGTTCAACCACTACGTCGTCTTCGACGGCATGGGCCGCCGCTTCGGGCGCCGGGGCGTGTACGTCAACGACCCGGCCAAGGGCCGCCGTTTCGTGCCCATGGAGGACTTCGACGGCAGCTTCACCGGGGTCGTCCTGGTCATGGAGCCTGGGGAGGGCTTCAGCAGGGGCGGGCGCCGGCCGGGGGTGCTCGGCGCGATGCCGGCCCGGCTGCGCGGCACCGCGGGCACCATGCCCGCGGCCGTCCTCGCGAGCCTGCTGCTGGTGGCGGTCGGCGCGGCGGTGCCCGCGCTCAGCCGTACCTATATCGACATGTTCCTGATCGGCGGCCAGACGTCCCTGCTGGGCACGCTGTTCGCCTCGATGGGGACCTGTGTCGCGCTGACCGTGGTGCTGACCTGGCTCCAGCAGGCGAACCTGCTGCGCGGCCGGATCATCTCCTCGACCCTGTCCAGCGCCCGCTTCCTGCGCCATCTGCTGCGGCTGCCGGTGACGTTCTTCTCCCAGCGCAGCCCCGCCGACCTGGTGCAGCGGCTCCAGTCGAACGACGCGGTCGCCGAGACACTGGCCCGCGACCTCGCCGCGGCCGGCGTCGACGCGGTCGTCGTCGTCCTCTACGCGGTCCTGCTGTACACGTACGACCCGCAGCTGACGTTCGTCGGCATCGGCGTCGCCCTGCTGAACATCGTCGCCCTGCGGGTCGTGATCCGGCTGCGGGCGACCCGTACGGCGAAGCTGCGCGCGGACAGCGCCCGGCTGACCAACACCGCCTACACGGGTCTGCAGCTGATCGAGACGATGAAGGCGACCGGCGGCGAGGACGGCTACTTCCGCAAGTGGGCCGGGCAGCACGCCACCACGCTGGAGGAACAGCAGCGCCTCGGGGTGCCGAGCGCCTGGCTGGGCGTGGTCGCCCCCACCCTCGCCACGCTCAACAGCGCCCTGATCCTGTGGATCGGAGGCATGCGCGCGGTCGAGGGAGGCATCTCCGTCGGTCTGCTGGTCGCCTTCCAGGCCCTGGTGACCCGGTTCACCGGCCCCATCACCCGGCTCAACGGCGTCGCCGGCCGTATCCAGGACTTCGCGGCGGACGTGGCCCGGCTGAAGGACGTGGAGAACTTCGAGGCGGACCCGCTCTACGGCCGCCCCGGCGCGGGCGAGTCCACGCGCCGGCTGCACGGGCACGTGGAGCTGCAGAACATCACCTTCGGCTACAGCCCGCTGGACAAGCCGCTGCTGACCGGCTTCGACCTGACCGTGGGGCCCGGCCGGCAGGTGGCCCTCGTCGGCGGCTCCGGCAGCGGCAAGTCGACCGTCTCCCGGCTGATCTCGGGTCTGTACGCCCCCTGGGAGGGCGTCATCCGCATCGACGGCCGCCGGATCGAGGACATCCCGCGCGGGGCGCTCGCCTCCTCCGTCTCCTTCGTCGACCAGGACGTGTTCCTGTTCGAGGGGACCGTCCGCGACAACGTGGCGCTGTGGGACCCGTCCGTCCCGGACGAGGCGGTGGAGGAGGCGCTGCGCGACGCGGCCCTGTACGACGTGGTGATGCGGCGCCCGGGCGGCATCCGCAGCCGGGTCGAGCAGGACGGCCGGAACTTCTCCGGCGGGCAGCGCCAGCGGCTGGAGATCGCGCGGGCGCTGGTGCGCCGTCCCAGCATCCTCGTCCTGGACGAGGTGACCAGCGCGCTGGACGCCGAGACCGAGCTGGTCGTGATGGACAACCTGCGCCGGCGCGGCTGCGCCTGTGTGGTGATCGCGCACCGGCTCAGCACCGTGCGCGACAGCGACGAGATCGTCGTGCTCCAGCACGGCACGATCGTCGAACGCGGACGGCACGAGGAGCTGGTGGCGCTCGGCGGCGCCTACGCGGCCCTGGTCAGGGAGCGGTGAGATGACGACCGTGAACGAGGGGGACCTCGTCCTCGACGCGCTCGGGCAGCTGGGCTCGGCCCTCGACTGCTCCGGCCTGAACCGCCTGGACCTGGAGGGGCCGCAGGTGCTGTGGCTGGTGGCATCCGGCGCGGTGGACCTGTTCGCGGTGGACGCCGGGGAGCAGGGCCACTGGCACCACCTGGGCCGCCTGGAGGCGGGGTCGCTGCTGCTGGGCCCGGTCGCGGGACCGCAGCACACGCTGGTGGCCCGCCCGCTCCGGGACTGCGTCGTGCACCGGATCGGGCTGCGCGAGCTGTATCAGCCCGCCCACACCCAGACCTGGTCGTACGACGAGTACGGCAACCCGCAGTACGTCCCGCCGCAGACGAGCCCCCTGGAGTACGCCCTCGCGCTCGGCGTCGGCCGCAGCCTGTCCATCCTGTTCCAGGCGCCGATGGCCACCGAGCGGGCGGCCGAGGTGACGGACGACGACGTGTTCTGGATGCAGGTGCCGCCGGGCAGCGTCCAGTACGGCTCGCTGTACGGCGCGGAGGCCGCCGCCGACCTGCTGATCGACCCGGCGGTGTGGCAGTCGATGGTGGACCAGCAGTACCGCCTGCTGACCACGCTCGACCGGTGGATCGAGCAGCTGGAGCGCACCCACGAGACCCGTACGGCCGCCGGCATCAAGGCCGGGGAGGCGGTGCGCGCGCAGGCCGACCGCACGCTGCTGGCGTCCATCGGCAAGCGGAACGGCAAGCGCACGACGGCCGCCGACGCGGACGCCGGGTACGCGGCGTGCAGGGTCGTCGCCGAGGCGGCCGGGTTCACCCTGGCCGACGCGGCGCACGGCGGCACCGAGAGCGACCGGCTCGACCCGGTGGAACGCGTCGCCCTGGCCTCGCGGGTGCGGACCCGGTCCGTACGTCTGGAGGGGCGGTGGTGGCGGGACGACATCGGCCCGCTCGTCGGCCACCGGGCGCTGTCCGGGGCGCCGGTCGCACTGCTGTGGCGGCGCGGCGGCTATGTCGCGGTGCATCCGGCGACCGGCCGGGAGACGCCGGTCGAGAAGGCCAACGCGGAGGAGTTCGAGCCGCGCGCGGTGATGTTCTACCGGCCGCTGCCCGACCGTCCGCTGAGCCCGCTGCGGCTGCTGCGGTTCAGTCTGCGGGGCACCGGCGGCGACCTGGTCCGGCTGCTGCTCAGCGGGCTGGTGACGGTCGCGATCGGCGCGCTGGTGCCGGTGGCGACCGGCAGGGTGCTCGGCGAGTTCGTGCCGAAGGCGCAGACCGGCCTGATCGTGCAGGTGTGCCTGGCCGTGATGATCAGCGGGGTGGTCGCGGCGGCGTTCATGCTGCTGCAGAACCTGACGATCCTGCGGCTGGAGGGCCGGATCGAGGCCACGTTGCAGCCCGCCCTGTGGGACCGGCTGCTGCGGCTGCCCACCCGGTTCTTCACCGAGCGCTCGACGGGTGAGC
Organism: Streptomyces sp. NRRL WC-3605; assembly: GCF_001509795.1. Taxonomy (GTDB): domain Bacteria; phylum Actinomycetota; class Actinomycetes; order Streptomycetales; family Streptomycetaceae; genus Streptomyces; species Streptomyces viridochromogenes. Next base: position 24,116 of record NZ_LLZN01000041.1, read on the forward strand.
TGGCCAGCCAGGCCATGGGGATCAGCGCGATCCGCCGGCTGCTGGCCGGGGTGGGCCCGGTCGTGGCACAGTCGGTGACGGTGGGCGCGATGAACCTGACGCTGCTGTTCTGGTTCAGTGTGCCGATGGCGCTGGCCGCGATGGGCATGCTCGTGGTGATCGCGGCCGTGTTCCTGGGCCTCGGACTGTGGCAGGTGCGCTGGCAGCGGCGGCTGGTGGTGCTGAGCAACAAGCTGAACAACCAGGCGTTCCAGACGCTGCGCGGACTGCCGAAGCTGCGGGTCGCGGCGGCGGAGAACTACGCGTACGCGGCGTGGGCGGAGGAGTTCGCGCGCAGCCGGGAACTCCAGCAGCGGGTGGGCCGGATCAAGAACCTGACGGCGGTGCTGGGCGCCGTGTACCTGCCGCTGTGCACGCTGCTGATGTTCATGCTGCTGGCCGGTCCGGCCCGCGGCTCGATGTCGGCGGCGGCGTTCCTGACCTTCAGCACGTCGGTGACGATGCTGCTGACCTCGGTGACGCAGCTGACCGGTGCGTTCGTCTCGGCGGTGTCGGCGCTGCCGCTGTTCCAGGAGATCGAGCCGGTGCTGCGGGCGACGCCGGAGGTGCGGGCGGGCAGCACCCGGCCGGGGCCGCTGACCGGGGCGATCGAGGCGCGCCGGCTGTCCTTCCGGTACTCCGACGACGGCCCGCTGGTCCTGGACGACGTGTCGTTCGAGATCCGGCCGGGCGAGTTCGTCGCGGTGGTCGGCCCCAGCGGCTGCGGCAAGTCGACGCTGCTGAGACTGCTGATCGGCTTCGACAAGCCGGTGTCGGGCAGCGTCCTGTACGACGGGCAGGACCTGTCGGCCCTCGACCAGTCGGCGGTGCGCCGCCAGTGCGGGGTGGTGCTCCAGCACGCCCAGCCGTTCACCGGGTCGATCCTGGACGTCATCTGCGGCACCGAGCCGTACACGCCGGAGGAGGCGATGGCGGCGGCGGAGATGGCGGGGCTCGCCGAGGACATCAAGCGGATGCCGATGGGTCTGCACACCATCGTGTCGGGCAGCGGCGCCGTCTCCGGCGGCCAGCGGCAGCGCCTGATGATCGCGCAGGCGCTGATCCGCCGTCCGCGCATCCTGTTCTTCGACGAGGCGACCAGCGCCCTCGACAACGAGACCCAGCGCACGGTCATCGAGTCCACGCGGGCCCTGAACGCCACGCGCGTGGTCATCGCGCACCGTCTGTCCACGGTGCTGGACGCCGACCGGGTCATCGTGATGGAGGACGGCAAGGTCGCCCAGCAGGGCCCGCCGGCCGAGCTGCTCGCGGACACGGGAGGGCGGCTGCACGAGCTGGTGCGGCGTCAGCTGGCCTGAGCGGCGGTCCGGGCGGACGGGAACCACGGGGAATCGCCGCCCGGACCGTTGACGACCGGCGTATGGGGGTACGTGACCTGCCATGCGTATCAGCGTCGTGGATGTGGGATCGAAGACGGTCCGCCTGGTGGTGTCCGACGCCCAGGACGGCGCGCCTCTGCCCGTGCACACCGAGAAGTGGCGGTTGCGGCTGTCCGAGCAGGTCAGGCCGGGCGATCCGATCCCCGGGGAAGCGGTGGAGCGGCTGGTCCACGCGGTCGCCGCCGCGAGCCGCACCGCGACGAGGTGGGGTGCGGCGGCGCCTCTGGCCTTCGCGACCGCGGTGGTGCGCTCCGCGCCCAATCGGGCGGAGGTGCTGCGCACCGTGCGCCTGCGGACCGGGGTGCGGCTGTGCACGCTGCCCGGTGAGCTGGAGGCCGAGCTGACGTTCCTCGCGGCGCGGCGCTGGATGGGCTGGCGCTCGGGTCCGCTCGCCCTGCTGGACATCGGGGGCGGGTCGCTGGAGGTGGCGTTCGGCCGGGGCCGGCTCCCCGACTTCGTGGCCTCGCTGCCGCTGGGCGCGGGCCGGCTGACCCACGAGTACCTCGCCGCCGGCGAGGACCTGCCCGATCCGGGGCGGCTGCGCGACCTGCGCCGCTCGGTGCGGCATCAGCTGCGTGACGTCGCCGCCCGGATCCGCTGGGAGGGGCCGCGGACGGCCGCCGCCACCTCGCGGACGTTCCAGCAGCTGGGCCGGCTCTGCGGGGCGCCGCCCGGCCGGCACGGGCCGTTCGTCGAGCGGCGGCTGGCGCGTGAGGACCTGCGGGAGGCGGTGCGCCGGATGTCGGCGCTGAGCGCCGCCGAGCGGGTCCAGCTGCCGGGGATCTCCGCGCCGAGGGCCGAGCAGAGCCTGGCGGGCGCGGTGATCGCGCACACCGCGATGAAGCTGACGGGGCTGGAGGCGGTGACGATCTGCCCGTGGGCGATCCGCGAGGGGATCATGCTCCGTCACATCGAGGACGGCCCCGGCTGGTGGACCGAGGTCACCGGCCACGCCGAGGAACCCGGGGCTGACCGGTCCGCGCCGCTGCGCATCGCCGCCGCACCTGTGACGAGCTGACCGGACGACAACAGGAGGAGCAGTCCGTGTCCCAGGACGACAAGCAGCACCAGAAGCACCCCGAGACCGCACTGGAGGAGGTGACGGAGGAGGTCGCCGAGGCCGGGCGCCGGGTCCGGGAGTCGCCCGGCGAGCGCCGCCGCAGCGGCGAGGCCGGTGAGGCGGTCACTCCGAACCAGGAGGCCCAGGAGGAGTCGCGGGGCGACTGACGGGCCGTTCGTCCGTACACGATCTGGGTGCCGGTCGGGCGGCCCCACTCCGCCCGGCCGGCACCCATGCGAGGTGACACCGGATCCCTCGGCCGTGCTCGCACTCCCCATCCGCGAGCCCGGCCGCACTGCACGGGGTCCGTGGTGCCGCCCCGGTCTCAGAACGCGAAGGTGGTCCCGAAGGAGCCCTTCACGCACTCGTTGGCGAACGTCCGCTCATAGGAGACGCGCTGGCCCTGCCAGACCCCGTCCACGGTGACGACGACGGGATCGTACTGCTTGGTGCACATCACCCCTTCGGTCGCTCTCAGAGCGTCGAAGTCGCCGTTGAGGCCCCGCAGTTCGGCACAGGCCGCCGCCGGGGCGGGATGGGTGCCGGAGGGCGTCGGTGCGCAGCTCAGGGTCACCGCGCGTGCCGGGGAGGCGAGGGCGGCGGTGTCGCCGTGAGCAAGGGTCAGCACCAGCGCCGAGGGAGCGTAGAGCGAGGCGGGGGCGGCGTCGGGGGCGGCCAGGGCGGACCCGGTGAGGGGTCCGCAGACGGCGGTGGCCGTCAGAGCGAGGGTCGCTGCCCAGCGCGCGGTGTTCCGCATTGTGTGCATCCTTCCGCTTGTTTCGAGGGTGTGCCGGCTCCGGCGCGATCGGTGCCGGAACGACGAGCGGGAGTCTGCCGAGTCCGCCGCCGAAACTCACATCGACACCACGGGTTTCAGTAACCTTGCGTATTGAATCAGTGGCGTGAAGTAACGGAATTCGAACGTTCCAATGCCGGAACGTGGCCATTCCTGATCGCTCGAAGTCGCCCGATGGCTGATTCCCAGGGGTTCATTAATAGGCCTGAAACATTCCGGTTGGGGGCCTCTGGTGGAGGCCTGAGCGGGGTCCGTCCACACGATCCACCCCCGCACGCCGGTGTGCGCCCCCCGGTCCCCACCTGGCCTACCGGTCGGTATGGTCTGCGTACAGCGCGGTCTCAGGGACGAGAGGCGGGTCGTAGGCATGGGCAGGCACTGGGCCGACTTCCAGTACGAGATCTATCTGAACGGCATGTCGGGCACCGTGCCCCGGCTGCCCACCGACCTGACCCGGCTGGAGGAGCTGACCGAGCAGCGCCTCGGCCCCGGCCCCGTGGGCTATGTGGCGGGCAGCGCCGGCGCCGGCAGCACCGCGCGCGCCAACCGGGCGGCCCTGGACCGCCGCAGGATCGTTCCGCGCATGCTCCGGGACGTGCACGAGCGGGACCTGTCCGTGGAGGTGCTGGGCCGCGCCCTGCCCGCCCCGGTCGCGCTGGCGCCGATCGGCGTGCTGTCGATCATGCACCCGGACGCCGAGAGCGCGGCCGCCCGGGCCGCCGCCGCGCAGGGGGTGCCGTTCATCCTGTCGTCCGCGTCCAGCACCCCGCTGGAGCAGGTGGCGGAGGCGATGGGCGACGCCGAGCGCTGGTTCCAGCTGTACTGGCCGAAGGACCCGGAGGTGGCGCGCAGTTTCCTGGCCCGCGCGAAGGCCGCCGGGTACACCGCGCTCGTCGTCACCCTCGACACCCCGATGCTCGCCTGGCGGCCCCGCGACCTCGACCAGGCCTACCTGCCCTTCCTGCACGGCGTCGGCACCGCCAACTACTTCTCCGACCCCGCGTTCCAGGCCGGTCTGGCCAAGCCCGTCCACGAGGATCCGAACGCCGCCGTCATGCATTTCGTCGGCATGTTCTCCGACCCGGCGAAGACCTGGCCCGACCTCGCCTTCCTGCGGGAGAACTGGGACGGCCCGATCGTCCTGAAGGGCGTCCTGCACCCGGACGACGCCCGGGCCGCCGCCGACGCCGGGATGGACGGCGTGATCGTCTCCAACCACGGCGGACGCCAGGTGGCCGGCTCGATCGGCGCCGCGGACGCCCTGCCCCGGGTCGTCGAGGCGGTCGGCGACCGGCTGACGGTGCTGTTCGACAGCGGGGTCCGCACCGGGGACGACATCTTCAAGGCCCTCGCCCTCGGGGCGCGGGCGGTCCTCGTCGGACGGCCGTACGCGTACGGGCTCGGACTCGACGGACAGGCGGGCGTCGAGCACGTCATCCGCTGCCTGCTCGCCGAACTCGACCTCACCCTTGCCCTGTCCGGGCACGCGGGCCCCGGCACCGTGGGCCCCGGCGACCTGGTGGAGGCGACCGCGTGAGCGCCGCCCGCCAGGTGCTCGCCGTCGTCCCGCCGCACATCGGCGGCCGGGGCGTCGGCGCCGGACTGGCCGCGCTGCTGCCCGGCGACGCGCACGTCACCGTCGTCGAGGCGGCCGACGAGGATCTGGACGCGCTGCGCCGCGCCCACGTCGTCATCACCGCGCTGGCCCCGGTCACCGCCGCCCACCTCGCCGCGGCACCGGAGTTGGAGCTGGTGCAGTGCGCGAGCCACGGATTCGACTACGTCGACGTGACGGCGGCCGGGGAGCGCGGGGTCCGGGTGTGCACGATCGGCTCCAGCGGCGCCGAGGCGCAGAACGTCGCCGAGCAGACCTTCGCCCTGATGCTGGCCCTGGCCAAGCAGGTGATCCCCGGTCACCTCGCGCTCGTCGAGGGCGAGTGGGCCCTCCCCCGCCTCCAGGGATCGCTGACCGAGCTGTCGGGCAAGACGCTCGGCATCGTGGGCCTCGGCCAGATCGGGCTTCAGGTGGCCCGGCGCGCGGCCGCGTTCGACATGACCGTCGTCTACGCCGGACGCCGGCGGGCGGCTCCCGAGGCGGAGGCCGAGGCGGGCGGCGCCCGCCATGTACCGCTCGACGAGCTGTGCCGGGTCTCCGACTACGTCTCCCTGCACGCCCCGCTCACCGAGGAGACGCGCGGGCTGCTGGACGCCCGGCGCCTCGCGCTGCTGAAACCGTCGGCGTTCGTGGTCAACACGGCGCGGGGCGGCCTGATCGACCAGGACGCCCTCGCGGACGCCCTGGAGAAGGGCGCCCTGGCCGGGGCCGGCATCGACGTCTTCGACCCCGAACCACCCACCCCGGCCCTGCGGTTGCTCCGCGCCCCGAACGTGGTCCTCTCCCCGCACGTCGGCGGCGTCACCCGCGAGACGATGATCCGCATCGCCCTCGCGGCGGTACGCAACGTGACGGACTTCCTGGCGGGCGACACCCCACGGGACGCGGTCACCGAACCCACCTGACCGGCCCGCCCCCGCCCAGGGGCACCGCCCTCCTGACGGCCCGGCGCCCCGACCACCGCACCCGACAACACGTCCCGCGTCACGGCGTCAGAGGGCGCGCACGACGGTGCCGGTCCCCCTTGCGGCCGGGACCGGCACCCCCGCCGCCTCGGGCGGCTACGCGCTCCGCTCCCCCCGCCCGGCGGCCCGTGTCCCCCCTGGGCCGACCACCGCACTGGACAGGGCGTCCGGGGTCGAGGACGTCGGTGGGTCCGTCAGCCAGCGCTGGGTGCCGGAGCGGTCGCGCACCTTGACGACGATGTCGGCACCCGGGTCGGGGGCGGCCGCGGCCAGGGCGAGCCGTTCGTCCCAGCGGGGCAGCAGCTCGCCCCGGACCGTGAGGTCGTAGCGCACGTCCTCCGCGCGCCCGGACCCCGAGGGGGCGCACCTGCCGAGAATCACCACACCGGCGTCCGCGCGGGAGTCCAGGCACAGATCGGGGTCCGCCGCGCTGCGCAGCCGCCCGTCCTTGTCGTACGACCACTTCTGGCCGATGTCGTCGGAGCAGGCGGCGAGTCCGGTCCCCGCTCCGGGCCCCGGTTCGCCCCGTACGCCGAGACACAGGCCGGCGGCGGCGTTGCGCAGCCGGGTGGGCGACGGCACGGCCGGGAGCTGGGCGGTGCCGGGCGGTGCGGAGGACACGGCGGGCGGAAGCCGGGTGCCGGGGCTTCCGGCGGTCGCGGAGACGGTCGGGTCGACTCCGTCGTCGTCGGTCAGCAGCCCGGCGACCAGCAGCAGGGCGATCAGCCCGGCGGAGGCGACGCACACACCCGTCAGCAGCGTCCGTGAGGGGCGGGGCGGGGCTGCCGCCCCGCGGATCTGCGCGGGCACCAGCGCCAGCAGCCCGCGGCGGGCCGCGCCGTGCCGGGCGCCGCCGCGGGTCCGGGACGCGGCCCGGCCCGGACGGGTCTCGAGATAGCGGCGCGCACCCCAGCCGAGGACGGACTCGGCGATGAGAACACCCAGCCCGCCCTCGAAATGGCTCAGTTGTTCGGCGGCGTTCCGGCAGTACCGGCACTGCGTCAGATGCGCCTCCACATCCGGCAGCAGGGCGCCGCCCCGGCGAATGGGGACGTCGAGCAGGCGGTTGTAGAACCGGCAATCCTTCGTGGGCGCGAGTTCCCGATGGGCATGTACACAACCTTCACGGAATTTGTCCCGCGCCTGTTCGAGTGCGGCCCTCGCGGTAAGGGGATCGAGGCCGAGCAGTCCGGCGGGGACATTCAGCGGCTCCGCATCGACCTCGGTGTGCCAGAGCAGACATCGGGCGAGTCCGGGAAGCGCCTGGAATGACCGGTCGGCGAGCCGCCGATTTTCCGGCGTGAGGGACTTCGCGGTCCGCATACCGCGCCCGCCGGAGGGTTTGGCCAGTTCCGGCACCGTCCCCGTTATTCGTTCGTCCCCGGACCAGTGCCGGACCGTGTCCCGGACCGCCACGAGCAGCCGGGGGCGCAGCGCGGCGGCGGGCTCGCCCAAGGCCAGGCGGTCGAGCACCTGGTGGAAGGCGGCGGCGGTGACCATGTGGGAGGCGGGGCCCGCGGGGGCCGCCAGACAGATCACCGCGTAGGCGTGGACCGGGTCCCAGTGGCGCGCCATGAGCAGGGCGACGGAGGGCGCGGCCTCGCTGTCGGTCCGGCCCCGCAACCGGGTGGCGAGTCCTTCGTCGGACTCCTCGGGGAGACCTCCCGGTGGTGGATAGGGAGGCCGAGGGGGGTGGGGGGTGGGTACTGAACGGATTCCTTCCCGCACGCAGGACACAGAAGTTCCGATCGCCGAAAAGGAGCGAGCGACATGCCGTGGACCTCTCCGGCGGGACCGCGGGGGCGGAAATTCCGCGACGCCCGTCCGCGCCGATTCCCTCGCGGAACGCTTGAGCCCCGGCCTATTCCACTCCCACGGCATTCACCCTTGCACAGCGCGCTCAGGCCCAACAAGGCACTTGGGCAACATCAGCACCGATTGAAATAAAAGTCAGAATCCCCACCCGCACACCCCGGGAAAACGAGGGCCGCGGGGAAGGTCAGATCTGCCAGGACCGCAACCGGTCGGCCGCCCCGTACACATCGGTCGTGCCGGACATCAGATCGCGGGCGAGGTCGACCAGAGCGCCGTAGGGCGGGTCGATGCCGACGCCGCTGACGAACATGTAGGCCACGGCGGAGGCGCAGGCGAAGCGTGCGTTGGCCGAGGGCAGCGGCTTGAGCAGGGCGAGGGTGTGCAGCAGCGCGGCGGCGCGCCAGGCGGGGTCGGAGTCGACGCCGAGCCGGGGCGGATCGACCCGGTGCCGGGCGACGGCGGCGACCAGCGCCGAGAAGTCGTTGACGGTGGGCTGGTCCGGCAGGACCTCTTCATGTCGCTGGAGCAGCCAGGGCACGTCGATGTGAATGACGGATGCCATCGGTCAGGCGGCCCGCCCCTCGCCGTCGGCCGGCGGCTCGTCGTCGGGAAAGGCGGCGGCGAACTCCTCGGCGTGCGAGGAGAAGAACCTGCGGAACGCCTCGGCGCCCTCCTGGAGAGCGCGGTGCCTGGCTATGTCGGCCGCGGCGGCCTCCCGTACGAGCGCTTTCATCGAGGTGCCGCGTTCCTTGGCGATCTGCCGCAGGTCCTCGAGCTCACGATCGCTGAACTCCACGTTGAGAGCTGGCATGCCCTTACGGTACCGCTGGGGTACTTCGACGTAAATCCCCGCAGGTCAGACCTGGTGAGTGCCGGTACCGGCCGGGGCACGCCGCCGGACCGGGCCGGGCCCTGGGGACCGACGTGCGCGCGGGCGAGGCGTGCCGGGCGCCGCTCGGCAGGCGGGACATTGCGGACACGACCTAGGCTGGGGCGCGAGTGACACGCTTGTTCACCGTGAGTGTGCACGTGGGAGCTGCGAGCATGAGCCCGGATCACCCGGTCGACGAGGCCTCGACGGCCCGGGCCGTCATCGACGCCGACGGCCTGCTCGTCGAGTGGAACGCCGGAGCGGAACGCCTCCTGGGCCACTCGGCGGCCGACGTCGTGGGGCGCCCGGCGGCGGACCTGCTGGCCGGCCCGGGCACGGACGGGGCCGTCCCCCCGGACCGCGACCGCTGGGACGGCGTCGTCACGCTGCGCCGCCACGACGGCGGCACGCTCCCCGTGTGGGTGCTAGTCCACCGGATCCAGCACCCGCGCCAGGGCCACGACCGGTGGCTGGTCGTCACGCCGCTGGACCCGGAGGGCACCCGCGCGCAGAACGATCCGCTGGACGACGTCTCCCTCCTCGACGCCCCCTGCGCCATCGCGATCTACGACGACCGGCTGCGGGTGCGCAGCATCAACGCGGTCATGGCGGAGGTGCTCGACCTGCCCGCGGAGAACGTGCGCGGTCTGCGCACCTACGAGATGACGGGCATGGCGCACAGCCACGACATGGAGGGCCGGCTGCGCCAGGTGCTCACCACGGGCCGCGGCACGGCCGTACGGACGTACGTGCCGGTCGGCGGTGACCGCACCCTGAGCTGGCTGGCCCGCATGGCCCCCATCCGGGACGTCCTGGGCCGGGTGCGGGGCGTGTCGGTCGCCGCGCACGACTTCACCGAGCAGTACCAGGCGCAGGAGCGGCTCCAGCTGGTGAACGAGGCCAGCGTGCGCATCGGCACCACCCTCGACGTGGCGACGACGGCCCAGGAGCTGGCGGACATCTGTGTGCCGGCGCTCGCCGACTTCGTCAGCGTCGACCTGCTGGACCCGGCCGAGCACGGCGATCCGCCCGTGACCCGGCCGGTGGCGCCGATCGGGCTGCGGCGGACCGCGCACCGGATCATCGACACGGACGGCGGCGCCGTCGTCAAGCCCGGGCAGCTCGACCTGTACCCGGCCACGTCCCCGCAGGCCGACGCGCTGCTGGCGGGGCACACCATCGTCGCCTCGGCCGCGACCGGCGACCTCGACCAGTGGCTGTCGTGGGACCCGCACCGCGCCGACCAGATCAAGCAGTACAGGATCCACACCGCGATGTCCGTGCCGATCCAGGCCCGCGGCACGACCCTCGGCGTCGCGGTGCTCTCCCGGTTCGACAACCCGCAGCCGTTCACCCCGGACGACGTGCTGCTGGCGGAGGAGGTGACGGCGCGCGCCGCCGTCTGCATCGACAACGCCCGCCGGTACTCGCGCGAGCGCGAGACCGCGCTGGCCCTCCAGCGCAGCCTGCTGCCGCGCACCCTGCCGCGCACCGCCGCGCTGGAGGCGGCCTCCCGCTACCTCCCGGCGGCGCGCTCCGGGGTGGGCGGCGACTGGTTCGACGTGATCCCGCTGTCCGGGATGCGGGTGGCGATGGTCGTCGGCGACGTCGTCGGCCACGGCATCCAGGCGTCGGCGACGATGGGCCGGCTGCGCACGGCCGTGCGTACGCTCGCCGACATCGACCTCGCGCCCGACGAGCTCCTCACCCACCTCGACGACCTGGTCGTGCGCCTGTCGGAGGAGGCCGGCACCGACGGTGTCTCCGGCGAGGTCGGCGCCACCTGCCTGTACGCCGTGTACGACCCGGTCTCCCGGCGCTGCACGCTGGCCCGCGCCGGACATCCCCCGCCCGTGATGGCCGCGCCCGGCGAGGCGCCCGTGGAGATCGACCTGCCCGCGGGACCCCCGCTGGGACTGGGCGGGCTGCCGTTCGAGTCGGCGGAGATCGAGCTGCGCGAGGGCACCGTCCTCGCGCTGTACACCGACGGGCTGATCGAGTCGCGCGAGCGGGACGTCGACGCCAGTCACGCACTGCTGTGCGAGTCGCTCACGGCGGCGTCCGGCTCCCTCGAGGAGACCTGCGACCGCGTCCTGCACTCGCTGCTCCCGGCGGGCGGTGTCGCCGACGACGTGGCCCTGCTCCTCGCGCGCACCCAGGGGCTGCCGTCCTCCCGGGTGGCGACCTGGGACATCCCGGCGGACCCGGCGCTCGTGGCGCCGATCCGCAAGCAGGTCGTGGAGCAGATCGGCCGGTGGAACCTGTCCGAGGCCACGTTCACCGCCGAACTGGTGGTCAGCGAGCTGGTCACCAACGCCATCCGCTACGGCACGCACCCCATACGGCTCCGGCTCATCCACGACGCCACGACCCTGATCTGCGAGGTGTCCGACACCAGCCACACCGCCCCGCACCTGCGCCGCGCCAAGACGTACGACGAGGGCGGCCGGGGGCTGCTGCTGGTCGCCCAGCTCACCCAGCGCTGGGGCAGCCGGCACACCGCCGACGGCAAGACCATCTGGGCGGAGATCGGGTTGCTCGGCGAGGAGTGAGGACCCGCGCGCGAACGTGACTACGCTCCGCGAAAACGGGGATGCCTCACAGACATGGGAGCAATGGGACGCGCACCGCAATCCCCCTTCTCTGTCCGCGGCCGCCCCAGGGGGTGTCTTGCCGATCAGCGCCGGGAGCCCGGCCTGATCGGCAAGACACCCCCTGGGCGCCGCGCCGCTCTTCCGGTGACCGCCGCCGCCCTGCTGTGCGTGCTCGCCGCCTGCGCGGACGGCACCGGCGCCTCGGACACCACGCCGACGCGGACGCCGTCCGCGGGCGGCGGGGCGACGACCGCACCGGGCACGGCCGACGGCACGGGCCCGCCCACGACACCGGTCACCACCACGCCCGGCACCCCGGACACGGAGAGCCCGGTGACCCAGTCGGGCGGCGCCGCGCCGCGCTGCCACACCTCCGAGCTGCGGGCGCGCCTGGGCCGCCCGAGCCCCGGAGCGGGCCAGCGCAACTTCCCGATCGTGCTGACCAACCGGGCCGACCGCACCTGCACCGTCCGCGGCTACCCCGGCGCCGCCTTCGTGGACGCCTCGGGCCGGCAGCTCGGCCCCGACCCGCGGCGCTCCGCGGACACGCCGGCGACGGTCAGGCTGGCGCCGGGTGCCAGCGCCTGGGCGGGGCTGACCTTCGCCAGTCCGGAGATCAGCGGGGCCCGCACCGCCGAGCCGAAGGAGCTGCTGGTGACACCGCCGGACGAACGGGACCCGCTGCGGGTCCCGTGGACGTCGGGCGAGGTGCCGGTGGGCGGCAACGCGTCCACGGTGTTCGTCACGGTCCTCCAGCCCGGCACGGGCGGCTGACCGGACGGCTCAGCGGTGGCCGCCGCCCCCGTGCCCGTGGCCGCCGCCCCTCGGCCCGCCGTCGCGCGCCGGCTGACCGGACGCCCGGGCGGACGGCGGTGTGGCCGGGGGCCGTGCCGTGGGGGCCGACCCGGCGGCAGGGGGGTGCGCGGAAGGCGGCGCCGGGGTGGTGGTGCCCCCGGACGCCGGGACCCAGGTGACCGTCTCCAGCGCGGAGGTGGTGCGTGCCGTGTCGACGGCCCAGTGCTGCACGTCGTTGTCGTCGTCGCGGCTCTTGAGCACCAGGGCGCCCGAGCCGTCGGTGGCCGCCGGGCTCAGCGCGAGTTCCTGGTCGAAGCGGGGCACCAGGGCGCCCGGCAGCGTGAAGTCGTAGCGGACGTCGTCGCTCCCGGGACCGGTGGCCTGGCAGGGGGCGAGCCGGACCGAGTAGCCGAGGTGCGAGTCGAGGCACAGGCCGGGGTCGGCGGCGCTGCGGATCAGCCCGTCGGTCTCGTACGTCCACTGCTGGGCCGCACCGGGGGCGCAGGTGGTGAGTGCGGTCTCCGCTCCCACGACGGCCCGGCCGCCCACGATGGCGACGCACAGCCCGGAGCCGATGTTGTGGAGCCGGCCCCGCAGGTCGCCCTTGGCCGCCTCGGCGGCGCCCGCCCAGGACGGGTTGCGGCTGGGGGTGTCCCTCTCGGGGTTCGCCGAGCCGGACGGACGCTGGTCGTGGGCGGTGGGCACGGCGGTGTCGTCGGTGCCGCCGTCGGAACCGGCGGCCGACCAGACCACCAGGGGCAGGACGACCAGGGCGCTGACGGTGGCGACGGCCGCCGACAGATTGCGGCGCCGGGCCGCGCGGCGGGCCACCTTCACGGCGACGCGGCTGGAGCAGGCGCGGGCGCCGCCGCGGGCGGGCCCGGTGGCCTCGCGGCGCGCACCGGACCGGCGGGCGGCGCGGCGTGCGCTGCGCGGGCCGGGCATGTCGGCAGGCGGCCCGGCGGCGTCCGCGGCCGTGACGGAGGTGAACGCCGACGGGTGGGGGCGGGCCGCGGAGGTGGCGGCGCCGGTGTCGGCGAAGAAGGACTCGCCGGCGATCGGCCCGTGCGGAGCCGGTGTGGAGGCGGGGGGCCGTGCGCCGGGGCTCACCCGGGCGATCAGGTAGGCCCGCGCGCCCCAGCCGAGCACGGACTCGGCGAGGGCGATGCCCAGACCGCCGTTGAAGACGCCGAGCTGATCGGCGGTGTCGCCGCAGTGCGCGCAGCGGTCCAGGTGGGCGCGCAGGTCGGGGTCGACGTCGACGCCGCCGCGCCGGTAGGTCACGTCGAGCATCCGCAGGAACTGGCGGCACTCGTGCTCGGGGGCGAGTTCGCGGTGGACCTGGAGCAGTTCCTCGCGCAGCCGGTCGCGGGCCCGTTCCAGCTCCAGGCGTCCGGTCTCCGCGTCCATGCCGAGGAGCGCTGCCGGTACGGACGCCGGTTCGGCCTCGACCTCGGTGTGCCACAGCAGGCAGCGGGCCGACTGGGGCAGCCGTTCGAAGGCCGTGGAGAGCAGCCGGCGGTTGTCCGGCGGCAGCAGGCGGGCGGCGGCTCCGGCGCCGTCGGGTCCGGAGCGCAGCCCGGGGTGGAGGAGTTCGCGACGGTGGTCGGCGTCCCATTCCGCGGCGATCCGGCCGACGGTGACGAGGAGCCGGGGGCGCCAGGCGGCGGTCGGTCCGGTCTGCCGCAGCGTCTCCCCGAAGAGGCGCGTGAACGCCGCCGTGGTGAGCATGCCCGCGGAGCGGGTGTCGGCGGTGCACAGCCGCGCGTAGGCGAAGCCCGCCTCCCAGTGCCGGTCGAGCAGCTCTCCGACCGGGTGGAGCGCCGGTGCCGCTCCCGTCCACTTCTTGAGTTCGGCGCTCAGTTGAGCGTCGGTCACTTCAAAGAAGCGGGCGGCGCCTGGTGAATTCGACAGGCCTGCGTCATGCACGGGGGCATTCCTCCGGAGGGCACTGCGGCTTGATGGGTCCATACCAATGGGTATGCTCCGGGTGCGGCTCTGGTGAAGCGCGAGGCGTAAAGGAGCGAGGCACACCTTTGCACAGGTCAGGGACTGAGAACAAGCCGCTCCACTTATTGTGCACCGGGTACGCGGCGGACAGTGTTCGACGAATTGTCAATAGCCGCGCGATCCGCATTGCGGACTATCGGCGAAGCAATGGGAAAACGGATTCACTCGACACTCCGCCGACTTCATCGCAAACCATTGAACCGCCGCGCCACGGCATTTTCCGCTGGTCATGCGGACGAAGGCGCCTTCACCGGGCCTTCACAACCGGGGTGCCAACCATTGCGGCGCCCGGCCGGCGCCTCCGTCCGCGACGCGCTCAGTGGCCGATGACCGGGTGGGGCGTGTAGGACTCCTGGAGCGCCTCCAACTCCTTGTCGGTCAGCTCCAGTTCGACGGCGGCGACCGCGTCCTCGAGGTGCCCCGGCCGGGCGGCGCCGATGATGGGCGCCGTCACCGTGTCCTGGTGCAGCAGCCAGGCGAGGGCGACCTGGGCGCGCGGCACACCGCGCTCGTTCGCCACTCGGGTGACGGCCTCCACGACGACCCGGTCGCCGTCCGCGTACAGCCGGCTGCCGAACTCGTCGTGGGTGCTGCGCTCGGTGGCCGTGCCCCAGTCGCGGGTGAGCCGGCCGCGGGCCAGCGGGCTCCACGGCAGCACCCCGACGCCCTGGTCCGCGCAGAGCGGCAGCATCTCGCGCTCCTCCTCGCGGTAGAGGAGGTTGTAGTGGTTCTGCATGGAGACGAACTTCGTCCAGCCGTTGCGCTCGGCGGTGTACTGCATCTTCGAGAACTGCCAGGCGTACATCGAACTCGCCCCGATGTAACGGGCCTTGCCCGCCTTCACCACGTCGTGCAGGGCCTCCATCGTCTCCTCGACCGGGGTGTGCGGGTCGAAGCGGTGGATCTGGTAGAGGTCGACGTGGTCCGTGCCGAGACGGGCGAGGCTGCGGTCGATCTCGGTCATGATCGCCTTGCGGGAGAGCCCGGCGCCGTTCGGGCCGGGGTGCATCCGGCCATTGACCTTGGTCGCGAGGACGATCTCGTCCCGGCGCGCGAAGTCGCGCAGCGCCTTGCCGACGATCTCCTCACTGGTGCCGTCGGAGTAGACGTTGGCGGTGTCGAAGAAGTTGACGCCCGCGTCGAGCGCCTGCCGGATCAGCGGCCGCGACGCCTCCTCGTTCAGGGTCCACTCGTGGGTGCCGCGGTCCGGGAGCCCGTAGGTCATGCAGCCCAGACAGATCCGTGACACGTCCAGGCCCGTCGAACCGAGCTTCACGTACTGCATCGTTGCTGCTCCTGCCGTCGGGAAGGGGTTACCCGGCGAGCCTACGGCGCCCCCGGCCGCGTCAGGAGGTCCAGCGCCCGCTCCCACCCGAAGTCCGGCCGCGTGCCGTCCGGTGCGGGCTCGCCCGTGTACGGCTCCCCGAACCGCACCCCCATGCCGCGCAGCCGCTCCAGGCTGTCCCGGTAGGCCGGGTGGGCGGCGAGCGCGTCGGCCACACAGGGCAGGACGGCCACCGGCACGCCCAGGCCGGCCGCCTCGCACAGGGTGCCCAGGGCCAGGGTGTCGGCGATGCCGGCCGCCCACTTGTTGACCGTGTTGAAGGTGGCCGGGGCGACGGCAACGGCGTCCGGCGGCGGGAAGGGGCGGGGGTCGGCGGGGGTGCGCCAGGCGGAGCGGATCGGGCGGCCCGTCAGAGTCTCGACGGCGGTGGTGTCGAAGAAGCCGTTCAGGGCGGCCGGGGTCGCGATGACCCCGACCTCCCAGTCCCGCTCCAGGGCGGCGCCGACCAGCTTGTCCACGTCCGCCGCGATCCCGGCGGCGCAGACGACGACGTAGAGGAAGGGTTTCCCGGCCTGCTCGGTCATCCGGGAAACCCTACTCAACGGTCCGACGGCCCGTCAGCCGGCCGCCTCGGAGACGGTGATGGCGCTGACCGGGCAGGCGCGGGCGGCCTCCCGGACCATCGGGTCGCCGCCGCCGTCCTCACGGCCGGGGATCAGGGCGCTGAAGCCGTCGTCGTCCTGGGTGAAGACGGACGGGGCGGCCAGGGCGCACTGTCCGGCGCCGATGCAGAGGTCGTGGTCGATGTCGATGCGGGTCCCGGACGCCTCGCCGGGCGCGGCCGCCGTGGTCTCGTGTGTCTCACGTGTTTCGTTGTGCATGACCGGAGCCTCTTACCAGGTCACGGGGAGTTCCAGCATCCCCTGGATCGTGTCGCCGGGTTTGAACGGGATTTCCTCCGCGGGGACCGCCAGACGCAGTCCGGGGAGACGGCCGAACAGGGTGCGCAGCGCGATCTCCATCTCGGCGCGGGCGAGGTTCTGCCCGAGGCACTGGTGGATGCCGAACCCGAAGGCGACGTGGTGGCGGGCCGGGCGGTGCAGGTCGAGGGTGTCGGGGTCGGCGTAGACGGCCTCGTCCCGGTTGATGACCGACGTGGAGAAGATGACGCCGTCGCCCGCCCGGATGGTCTCCCCCGCCACCTCGATGTCCTCGGCGGCGACCCGCAGCAGACCGTCGGCGATGGACAGCATGCGCAGCAGTTCCTCGACGGCCGCGGGCACGAGGTCCGGGTCGGCGCGCAGCTCGGCCAGCCGTTCCGGGTGCCTGAGCAGCGTGAAGGTGCCCAGGGAGATCATGTTGGCGGTCGTCTCGTGCCCGGCGACCAGCAGGATGATCGCCAGCGCGATGAGGCCCTCGCGGTCCAGTTCGCCCTCGGCCAGCCGCTGGTGGACGAGTTCGTCCAGGACGCCGTCACCGGGCGCGTCCTGCCGCTGCTTGCGGTCGATCAGCTCGTCGAAGTACGCCTCCATGCGGGCTCGGGCGTCCATGGAGTCGGCGGCCGTCGGGCCGCGCAGCAGCCTGCGTGACTGCCCCTCGAAGAAGTCGTGGTCCTCGTAGGGCACGCCGAGCAGAGCGCAGATCACCATGGAGGGCACCGGCAGCGCGAAGGCGGGGACCAGGTCGGCGGGCGGGCCGCCGGCGATCATCGCGTCGAGGCGTTCGTCGACGATCCGCTGGATGTGGGGGCGCAGCGCGGTGGCGCGCTGGAGGGTGAAGCTGGGGATCATCATGCGCCGCTGCACGCGGTGTTCGGGGTCGTCGACGCCGAGCAGGGCGGACCGGCGGCGCCGGACCTGCGCGATGCGTTCCGTGGTGGCGGGGAACTCCGGCCGGGTGGGGTCGGAGGACAGACGGGGGTCGGCGAGCAGGGTGCGGGCGAGGCCGTGACCGGTGACCGTCCAGACGAGGCGGCCGTCGTAGAGACGTGCGCGGGTCAGCGGGCGGGTGTCGCGCAGGGGGTCGTAGGCGGCGGGCGGGTGGTAGGGACAGGTCCGGCTCTGGGGGAAGGCGACGGTGGGGGTTTCCGTCATGTCCGTCATGAAAAGACCTCGCAGACGAAAGAGTGCGTCGTGCCGATCTTCATTAGATGCCCGGGGCACCTAAAAGACGACGGCAAGTTCGGCCAGAACACCGCCGCGGAGAAACTGGCCGGGGATGATCGCTCAAGGCTTCGCCCGCACCGGACGGGAATCCGCCCGCGCGGCGGGCCGGGGGAAATTCGCTTGTCGCGGGCCGGTCGGGGACCACAGAATCCGGCCATGCCGAAGAACATCGCCTTTCTGCCGCCGACCGCCGCCGTCCGTCCGGTGCGGTCCCAGCAGCAGCCCGGCCGACCGTGGGGACCGACGCCTCCCACGTCGTGACCGCCGCGCTCCTCGCGGGCCTGCTGGCCGGATACGGCATCGCCGTACCCGTCGGCGCGGTCGCGACCTACCTCGTCTCCCTCACGGCCCGTACCTCCCTGCGCACCGGCGTCTGTGCCGCGCTCGGCGTGGCGACGGCCGACGGACTCTACGCCCTGCTGGCCACCCTCGGGGGATCCGCGCTCGCGGCCGCCCTGCGCCCGGTGCTGGTGCCGCTGCGCTGGGCCTCGGCCCTGGTGCTGGCCGTGCTCGCCGTGCGGGGCGCCGCCCTCGCCGTACGCCAGTACCGGTCCCACCGTCTGGCCACCCGGTCCGCTCCCCCGCCGCCCGGTCCGGGCCGCGCCTATCTGTCGCTGCTGGGCATCACCCTGCTGAATCCCACGACGGTCGTCTACTTCACGGCCCTGGTGCTCGGCACCCGCGCCGCGGACTCCGTGTCGGCCGCCGGGCAGAGCGTGTTCGTCCTGGCCGCGTTCGCCGCCTCGGCGAGCTGGCAGGTGCTGCTCGCCGGGGGCGGGGCCCTGCTGGGGCGGATGCTGACCGGCCTCAGGGGACGGCTGGTGACCGCGCTGGTGTCGAGCGCGGTGATGCTGGCGCTCGCGGTGCGGATGCTGCTGTAGCGGTGCGGCGGACCGCGGATGACCGGCGCCTGTGCGACTGTTGACCGAAGTGTCAGTACTCGTACACGACGATGGGATGGATGTCATGCCTCTCGAGGGCGAATACGAGCCCAGCCCGAGCAAGTGGGTGCGCGACCAGGTGGAGTTGTACGAGCGGTCCGGCGGCACCGAGGGCACCACGCTCCAGGACACCGGGCTGCCCGTCATCCTGATGACGACCCGCGGCGCCAAGAGCGGCAAGATCCGCAAGACGCCCCTGATGCGCGTGGAGCACGAGGGCCGGTACGCCGTGGTCGCCTCCCAGGGCGGGGCGCCGACGCACCCGGTCTGGTACCACAACGTGAAGGCCGAGCCGCATGTCGAGCTGCAGGACGGTCCGCGCAAGCAGGACATGAGGGCCCGTGAGGTCACCGGCGCCGAGAAGGCGGAGTGGTGGGAGCGGGCCGTCGCCGCCTATCCGCCGTACGCCGACTACCAGAAGAAGACGGACCGGGAGATCCCGGTGTTCGTCCTGGAGCCGTTCGGCCGGGAGTGAAGGGTGCGGCCGGTGCCCGTGAGGCACCGGCCGGTCCCGCCGCCGGGGAATCCCTGAAGTCTTTCCCGGGGCGGAATTCCGCGAGGTTTTCCGCCGTCGGGGCGCATGACTCCGCGCATGCGGGGCATCCGAGCGTCAGGCCCCGCCGCGCTCCCCCGTCGCGGCGGGGCTTCCCTGTGCCTCGCGCGCGGACCGCTCGGTGATGTCGAGGAAGATCTGGTCCGCCTCCGCGACGGTATGGCCGATGGACCGCTTGATCCGGACGGCGACCTCCTCGACCTGTTCGCTGTCCAGTCCCGGCATCAGGTCGATCCGCGCCGCCACCAGCGCGCTCTCCAGGCCCGTCTTCATCGTGAACAGGGCCTCCACGCTGTCGATCTCGGGCTGCGCCTCCAGCAGCGCGCAGATCCGGGCGGCCGCCTCCGGGTCGGCGGCCTCGCCGATCAGCTGGTCACGGGCCTCGCGCCCCAGCCGATAGGCGACGTAGACGAGCAGCGCGCCGATCGCGAGCGACGCCGACGCCTCCCACACCACCTGACCGGTGACCATGTGCAGGGCCATACCGGCGAGGGCGAGGCTCACGCCGAGCACCGCCGTGCCGTCCTCGGCGACGACCGTGCGCAGCGCCGGGTCGCGCATGCCCTCCGCGAGCCCGCCCTGCCGGCGCACCTGGTGCAGCGCCCGCACCAGCGACACCCCTTCGGCGAGGAAGGCCACGCCGAGGACGATCATGCCCGCGACATAGCCGCCGAACGACTCCTCGGAACCGCCGCGCAGGGCCTCCACACCCTGGAAGACCGAGAAGCAGCCGCCCATCACGAAGATCCCGACGGCGGCCAGCAGCGACCAGAAGAACCGCTCCTTGCCGTAGCCGAAGGGATGCCGGGCGTCGGCGGGGCGTCGGCTGCGGCGCAGCGCGGCCAGCAGGAACACCTCGTTGAGGCTGTCCGCCACGGAGTGCGCCGCCTCCGACAGCAGGGCGGGTGAGTGGGCGAGGAGCCCGCCGACGGCCTTCGCGACGGCGATGACGAGGTTGGCGATCAGGGCGACCAGGACCGTGATCCGGGTCCTGCGGTCCGATTTCGGAGTGTCCGGTGTGCTGCTCACCTAACGCCGACTGCCCCGGCGTCCCCCGCTCACACCGTGCGTCCGGCGGAAAACGGGGGACTCGGGGGGAGCCCGGGCGTACGGTCCCGAGGACGGCGTACGGGCGGGTCCGCCGCATGGCGGGCGGGAACGGAGGAACCCGGCATCGGCCGGACGGACCGGCGGCCGGCGGAAGGGAGCGATCATGAGCGGCGGGGGCAACACCGCCTATGGCCGGAAGGCGTTCCAGCGGTCCAGGGCGCACTTCACGGACCGGATCACGGCGGACGGCCGGGACGGGTGGCCGGTCGAGGCGGGCCGGTACCGGCTGGTCGTCAGCCGCGCCTGCCCGTGGGCGAGCCGGGCGGTGGTCTCGCGGCGGCTGCTGGGCCTGGAGGAGGCCCTGCCCATGGCGATCACCGATCCCGTGCAGGACGACCGGAGCTGGCGGTTCTCCCTGGATCCGGGCGGCCGCGACCCGGTGCTCGGCATCCGGTTCCTCAGCGAGGCGTACGACCGGCGGGAGACGGACTACCCGGGCGGCGTCAGCGTCCCCGCGATCGTGGACGTGCCCAGCGGCGAGCTGGTGACCAACGACTACCAGAGGATCACCCTGGACCTGGCGACCGAGTGGACGGCCCTGCACCGGGAGGGCGCGCCCGACCTGTACCCCGAGGCGCTGCGGGACGAGATCGACCAGGTCATGGCCGACGTGTACGAGGACGTCAACAACGGCGTCTACCGGGCGGGCTTCGCCACCGGGCAGGAGGAGTACGAGAACGCGTACAGGAGGCTCTTCCGGCGGCTGGACCTGCTGACCGGGCGGCTGGCGGGGCAGCGCTACCTGGTCGGGGACACGATCACGGAGGCGGACATCCGGCTGTTCACCACACTGGTCCGTTTCGACGCCGTCTATCACGGTCACTTCAAGTGCAACCGCTGGAAGCTGACGGAGAACCAGGTGCTGTGGGCGTACGTCCGTGATCTCTACCAGACGCCGGGATTCGGCGACACCGTCGACTTCGACCACATCAAACGGCACTACTACCAGGTGCACACCGGGATCAACCCGACCGGCATCGTCCCCGTGGGGCCGGACCTGTCGGGCTGGCTGACACCGCATCACCGTGCGGAGCTGGGCGGCCGGCCGTTCGGCGACGGGACGCCCCCCGGCCCGGTTCCCGAGGCCGAACGGGTACCGGCGCACGCCCGTCCGTGAACAACTGAGGAGGCACAGGCACATGGGCAAGAAGAAGCAGAAGAAGGCGAAGCTCCCGCTCGCCTACAAACCGCTGGGGTTCGCCCTCGGCTGGGCGAGCGGCGCCCTGGCGGGGCTCGCCTTCCGCAAGACATGGATGGCGATCCGGCACGAGGAGGACGCCCCCGACGCCCTGGACCGGGACCGCGGCTGGGGCGAGGTGCTGCTCGCCGCGGCGGTCCAGGGCGCCCTGTTCGCGATGGCCCGCAGCCTCGCGGACCGCACCGGCGCCAAGGCGGTCGAGCGCTCCACCGGCGTCTGGCCGTCCGCGGACAAGGGCGGACGGGACTGACGGCCGGCTGAGGTCCCGGGTGCCGCCCGGGGCCTCAGCCCTGCTTGGGTGCCGTGGCGGGGGTGCGGCGCAGGGTGAAGGAGTGACCCGCCGGGTCGGAGAAGCCGCGCTCCTCGTACGGTCCCGGGGCGTCCTTCGCCTCCACGGGACGTCCTCCCAGGCCGACGATCCGGCGCTCGGCCTCGTCCAGGTCGTCCACCACGAAGTCCAGGTGCGCCTGGAGGGAGTTCTCGGGGCGGGGCCAGCTCGGCGGGGTGGCGTTCATGTCGCGGCGGAACGCCAGCCGCATGCCGTCGGCGCCCCGGATCTCGACCTGGTTGGCGGTGGCGCCGGTCTGCTCGCCCTCCAGCAACTGCTTGTAGAACTCGGCGAGTTTCTCGGGCTCGGCACAGTCGAGCACGACGAACCCGGCTTTCACGAGCGGCATGGCTCCTCCGAAGAGTCCGGGGCGCGGCCTGCCCCGCTGCCCTGTGTCTCCCGTCTAACCCGCCGGGGTGGTTTCAGTCCGTGCCGGGTCCGTCAACGGACGGTGGCGGCCTGGAAGGTGCGCCGGTAAGCCTGCGGGGACACCCCGATCGCGGCGTGCAGGTGCTGGCGCAGCGAGGCGCCGGTGGCGAAGCCGACCTGCGCGGCGATCTGGTCGACCGGCAGATCGGTGGACTCCAGGAGGTGCCGGGCCCGCGCCACCCGCTGCTGGATCAGCCATCGGCCGGGGCTGAGGCCCACCTCGTCGCCGAAGCGGCGGGCGAAGGTGCGCCGGCTCATCCGGGCGTGCCGGGCGAGGTCCGACAGGGTGAGGGGTTCACCCAGGTGCTCCAGGGCCCAGGCGCGGGTGGCGGCGGTGCTCGCGGGCCCGCTCTCGGGGACCGGCTGCTCGATGTACTGCGCCTGGCCGCCGTCGCGGAAGGGCGGGACGACGCAGCGCCGGGCGACCGCGTTGGCGAGCTCGCTGCCGTGGTCGGTGCGAACGATGTGCAGGCAGACGTCCACGCCGGACGCGGCGCCCGCGGAGGTGAGGACGCGCCCGTCGTCGACGAAGAGCACGTCCGGGTCGACGTCGACCCTCGGGTACATGCGGCGGAACGCCTCGGTGACCTGCCAGTGGGTGGTGGCCCTGCGGCCGTCGAGGAGTCCTGCGGCGGCGAGGACGAACGCGGCGGTGCAGATCGACACGATGCGCGCGTCCGGGCGAATGAGCGCCAGCGCCGCGGCGAGCTCGGGGGACAGCTCGGTCGGGATGTACGCGGTGGCCATGGAGGCGACGACCACGGTGTCGGCCGTGGCGAGGATCTCCGGGCCGTGCTGCACCCCGATCGTGAAGTCCGCGTTGCTGCGTACCGGACGGCCGTCGACGCTGCCGGTCAGCACCTGGTAGTGGCCGTCGGCCGCGCCGAAGATCCGGCTGGGGATGCCCAGCTCGAAGGGGTAGACGCCGTCCAGTGCCAGCACCACGACCCGCTCGGTCCGCCCGGAGGCTCCTCGCTCACTCATGGCACGATCTTATCGAAGGTTGGCAATCGTGCCATTTTCCGGAAGCCTCGCGCCGGGCAGGCTGAGGAACCATGAGCACTGAGCACACGATGCGAGCCATCAGCCAGAACGTCCTCGGCGGTCCCGAGGTCCTCCAGGAGGTACGGCTGGAGCGGCCGGCGCCGGGCCCCAACCAGGTCCTGGTCCGGGTGCGCGCCGCCGGCGTCAACCCGACCGACTGGAAGCACCGGGCGACCGGCGGCTTCCTCGGCGACCCGCCCTTCGTCCTCGGCTGGGACGTCTCCGGCGTGGTGGAGGCGACCGGGATCGGCGTCGCCGCGTTCCAGCCCGGCGACGAGGTCTTCGGCATGCTGCCGTACCCGTACGGGCACGGCTCGCACGCCGAGTACGTGATCGCGCCGGTCCGCGCACTGACGCACAAGCCGGCCTCGATCGACCACACGCAGGCCGGCGCGCTGCCGCTGGTCTCCCTCACCGCCTGGCAGGCGCTGGTCGAGCACGCGGACCTGCGGCCCGGGCAGCGGGTGCTGATCCACGCGGCCGCCGGCGGGGTCGGGCACGTGGCCGTACAGATCGCCAAGGCGCGGGGCGCGTACGTGATCGGCACGGCGAGCGCCGGCAAGCACGACTTCCTGCGGGAGATCGGCGTCGACGAGGCGATCGACTACCGGGAGACCGACTTCGCCGAGGCGGCGAAGGACGTCGACGTCGTCCTCGACACGCTCGGCGGCGAGACCGCCGTGCGCTCGCTGCGCGTCCTGCGTCCGGGCGGCGTCGTCGTCTCCATCATCCCGGTCGGCTCGGACGAGTTCCCCGAGGAGGCGGCACGGCTCGGCGTGCGGGCCGTCCGGATGCTCGTCGACGCGGACCGCGCCGACCTGCGCTCCCTCGTGGACCTGATCGAGCAGGGCAAGCTCCGCGCCACGGTCGAGCGGACCTTCCCGCTGTCCGACGCCGCCGAGGCGCACGCGCTCGGGGACCAGGGCCGCACGACGGGCAAGCTGGTCCTGACCGTCGACTGACCCTGCCCCTCCTGCCCACCTGGTCCTCCCCCCCCCGGCCGCGCCGTGCCGCCGGGGGAGGAGGACCAGGCCGTTCACGGCCCGAGCGGTCGCCCTCCCGCCATCGGGCGCAACCTGTGTCGCAAATCAAAGACATATGTCAATCGAACATGCTCAGATTCGCTCGATCGAGGGTAACTTGCAGTGCGGGAGCCGGACTTGGGCACCCGCGGCAGGGGAACGGGTTGGAGGCGATGTGGTCGTGCGGCAGGAACCTGCACCCTTCACCCGGCATCTGCGCACCCACCGCCACCGGGACCACCTGGTGCTCGAACTGCTCGGCGAGATCGACATCGCCGCGGCCGCGGAGATAGGCCCCTACCTGGACCGGGTGACGACGGACCCGGCGGCGCGCGTCGTGATCGACCTGCGGAACGTGGACTTCTTCGACTGCTCGGGGCTGCGGCTGCTGTACCGGGCCCGCAGCCGGGTGCTCGACCACGGCGGCCGGCTGCACCTGGTGTGCACCCAGCCGCTGATCCTGCGCATCCTGCGGATCACCGGCCTGTCCCGGCTGCTGCCCCCGCACCCGACGCCGGACGCCGCCCTCGACACGGCCGGGACGGCCTCCGGCACATCCTGACGTTTCGTCAGATGTCCGGAGCGTCGAACAGGGCGCTCACGGACTCGCCGTTGTGGATGCGGCGCACGGCCTCCGCGAGCGCGGGCGCGATCGACAGGATCCGCAGCTTGTCCGTGCGCTCCTCCTCGGGCACCGGCACGGTGTTGGTGCAGACGATCTCCAGGACGTCCGGCTGCTCGCCGATCCGCTTGAGGGCACCGGCCGCGAACAGGCCGTGCGTACATGCCACACGGATCGACCGCGGGTTCAGCTCCCGCAGCCGGTCGAGCAGTTCGAGAACCGTGCTGCCCTTGGCGATCTCGTCGTCCAGGACGATGACGTCGCGCCCGCTCACCTCGCCGATCACGGAGGAGATGCTGACCCGGTCGTCCGCGAACCGCTGCTTGGCGCCGGCGGCCACCTGGGCGCCTATCATCCGGGCGAACGCCGCCGCCTCCTTGGCGTTGCCGAGGTCCGGCGAGACGACGGTGGTCCGGCTCAGGTCGTACTGCCGGAAGTGCGCGGCGAGTTCACGCAGCGCGTGCAGATGGTCGACGGGCACGGAGAAGAAGCCGTGCACCTGGGGGGCGTGCAGCGTCATGGCGAGCACGCGGCTCGCCCCGGCCGCCACCATCAGGTCGGCGACGAGTCGCCCGCCGAGGGAGATGCGGGGGGCGTCCTTCTTGTCGGAGCGCGCGTAGGAGTAGTGCGGCATCACGACGGTGATCCGGCGCGCGGACGCCCCGCGCGCGGCGTCGCACATCAGCAGCAGCTCGACCAGGTGCTCCTGGACGGGCCGCACCAGGGGCTGGATCAGGAAGACGTCCCGTTCCCGGCAGTTGGCCTGGAGCTGCACCTCCAGGCAGTCGTTGGCGAACCGGCTGACCCGGGTGGGGCTGAGGGGCACCCCGAGCTGGGCGCAGACCTCCTCCGCCAGTTCGGGATGGGCACTGCCGCTGAACACGGCGATCTCTCGCACGATCCGCTCCTCGCATGATCATTACGGGTGGCGGCCACATGCTACTGAGATTGCAGAAACGTTGCTTCGGCGTCCAGCCGCCGGCCGCGCCCCGGCGCACCCCCGGAAACCGGTCAACCGACCCGATCAGCAAGGGATTTGGGGGTATCCGGTGAGCAGGAAGGAGGGACGTCGACATGACGACTCCCATCAAGCGCCTCGACCGGCGCCTGCCCCGCTGGGCCAAGGCGGTCACCGCCGTCATCCTGGTGCTGGGCGTGTTCTTCGCCGGGATCCGGCTGAGCGTGCTCCCGGGGCTCAAGGACCTGTTCGGCACCGAGACCCAGGACCGGTCGGGCCCCGCGCTGCTCCGGTCCATCCAGGACATGAGCCGCTACGACGCCGCCTCCGGCAACTTCCAGATCGTCGTCGACCTGGAGAAGGACGCCAAGTTCCTGCCCGACGCCATCCGCGGCACCCGCACCCTGTACGTCGGCGCGGGCACCGTGGACGCCTATGTGAACCTCGGCAAGGTCGGCGAGGACGACGTCACGGTGAACGAGGACCGCACGTCCGCCACGCTGCGCCTGCCGCACGCCGTGCTCGGCACCCCGGCGCTCGACCCCGACCGCTCCTACGCGGTCTCCAAGCAGCGAGGGCTGCTCGACCGCCTCGGCGACCTGTTCTCGGACAACCCGAACGGCGAACAGGCCGTGCAGAAGCTGGCGGTGCGGCACATCGGGGACGCGGCGAAGAAGAGCGGACTGACCGCGCGGGCCGAGAAGAACACCACCGACATGCTGGAAGGGCTGCTGCGCTCCCTGGGCTTCGAGGAGGTGAAGGTGACGTACGGGACATGAGGGACCCGGCCCGCCCGCGGCCGAAAGCGGCCGCATCCCGGGGCGGTACGGGGGTAAGCGCGTGACCACGCCCGGACCTTGACGAGTGGAGGACATGATGGCCGGTGAGACCCTGCGTTCGCGTGTCGCGTTGCGCCTGGGCGCACCCAGGACGACGGGCGCCACCGGCCCCGGCCCCGAATCCAAGGGCGCTGACCGGGACGGCCCCGGCTCCCGGCCCGGCCCGCTGCGCCTGCTCGCCCGCTGTGTGGCGATGGTGTGCGCCTTCGCGTTCATGGTCGCCTTCGCGGTGGTTCTGGCCAAGCTCACCCTGCAGCCCTCCCCCGCGTCGGAGAGCCTGACCCACACCAACCTGCACCCCGGCCGCTCACTGCGCGCCTATCTGGACCAGCCCGAACTGCGCGACGCCGTACGGCAGATCGGCGGCAACCTGCTGCTGGGGGTGCCGTTCGGCGTGCTGGTCCCCATCGTGGCCCCGCGGACCCGGGGGGTGCTGCGGGTGCTGCTGCTGACGGCGACGGTGATGCTGCTGGTGGAGTTCGCGCAGGGCGCCCTGGTGACGGGCCGCGCCTTCGACGTGGACGACGTCATCCTCAACACGTCGGGCGCGCTCATCGGTTATCTCCTGCTGGGCCGGCGGCTGAGCCGCGCGGTGCACGCCAGGCGGGTCCGGGCCTGACACGGCCCCTGCCGCCCCGCCCCGGCCCGCCGGGCGCGGGGCGGACCTCTGCCCGCTGGTCCGTACCAAGGTATTGACGGCCCCTTAACTCACTTCTTAAATCAAGTGGCGACACCTTCACCCCCCACCACGGTCGACGCACCCTTCGACGGGGCGTCGCACGGAAGGGAGCACGATGGCCTCCCCACGGCTGATCCGCTCTGCCCTGCTCGCCGCCCTCTCGGCGGTCCTGGTCGCGGCCGCCGCGATCGCGCCCGCCCAGGCGGAACCACCGCGTGCCGCGGCCGCCGCGGTCGTCTTCTCCGACACCTTCGACGGCCCCGCGGGCGCCGCCGTCGACGGGTCGAAGTGGCAGATCGAGACCGGCGACAACGTCAACAACCACGAGCGGCAGTACTACACCTCCGGCAACAAGAACGCGGCCCTGGACGGCCAGGGCCACCTCGTGATCACGGCCCGGCGCGAGAACCCCGCCAACTACCAGTGCTGGTACGGCACCTGTCAGTACACCTCGGCCCGGCTGAACACCTCCGGCAAGTTCACCGCCCAGTACGGGCACGTGGAGGCGCGGATGAAGGTACCGCGGGGCCAGGGCATGTGGCCCGCGTTCTGGATGCTCGGCACCCCGGTCAACTGGCCCGACTCGGGCGAGATCGACATCATGGAGAACGTCGGTTTCGAGCCGTCCACCGTGCACGGCACGATCCACGGCCCCGGCTACTCCGGATCGGGCGGCATCGGCGCCGGCTACACCCTGCCGAACGGGCAGGCGTTCGCGGACGCCTTCCACACCTTCGCCGTCGACTGGGCGCCGGACTCCATCACCTGGTCCGTGGACGGCAACGTCTACCAGCGGCGCACCCCGGCCGACCTCGGTGGCAGGCAGTGGGTGTTCAACCGGCCCTACTTCCTCATCCTGAACCTCGCGGTCGGCGGCTACTGGCCCGGCGACCCGGACGGCTCCACCGTCTTCCCGCAGCAACTGGTCGTGGACCACGTCTCGGTGACCACGGGCGACACCCCGGCCGGCGGCAGCACCGTGCGCGGGATCGCCGGCAAGTGCATGGACGTGGCGGGGGCGAACACCGCCAACGGCACGCCCGTGCAGCTCTACGACTGCAACGGCACCGCAGCCCAGCGGTGGACGGCCGGCCCGGACGGCTCGCTGCGCGCGCTCGGCAAGTGCCTGGACGCGACCGGCAACGGCACCGCCGACGGCACACCGCTGCAACTGTGGGACTGCACCGGAGGCGCCAACCAGAAGTGGACCGTGTCCGCGGCGCGCGACATCGTCAATCCGCAGGCCGACAAGTGCGTGGACGCCACCGGGAACAGCTCGGCCAACGGCACGCGGCTGCAGCTGTGGACCTGCTCGGGCGGAGCCAACCAGAAGTGGACGGTCGGCTGAGCCGGTCCCTCAGCGGTGGTGCCAGGTGAACTTGTCGCCACCCACCCAGCGGACCACGTCCGGGTCGTCGAGGTCGTGGACCGTGATGCCGTAGAGGGCGGCGGTGGTGAGGACGTCGGTGATGGTCCTGGCCTCGCAGACGATCTCACCATCGATCTCCATGATGCGGAACGGGGGCGTGCCCGGCTGGACCCCGAGCACCATGATCCGCGGCTGTGCGATGTGCGGGCTCGCGCTTTCGGTCATGCATAGAGCGTAGGCCGGGTCCGCGGCGTCCCGCCCGCCGTCACCGTGCGGGGCCGGCGGTGCCGGGGAACCCTGGAGGAGGAGGTGGCGATGGATCCCGTCGAGGCCCTGAACCGGATCGCCTTCCTGCTGGAGCGGTCCCTGGAGCCGACGTACCGCGTCCGGGCGTTCCGTACGGCCGCCCGGGTGCTGGCCGAGCTGCCCGCGGACGAGGTCCGGGCGCGGGCGGAGGCCGGGACGCTGGAGAAGCTGAAGGGCGTCGGCCCGAAGACGGCCGGCGTGGTGCGCGAGGCCCTGGCCGGTCGGGTGCCCGGCTATCTCGCCGATCTGGAGGCCCGGCCCGCCGCGGGACCGCCCGAAGGGGGGCGGGAGCTGTGGGAGGCGCTGCGCGGCGACTGCCATCTGCACTCCGACTGGTCCGACGGGGGCAGCCCCATCGAGGAGATGGGGCGGACGGCGGCGGAGCTCGGGCACGAGTGGGCGGTGCTGACCGACCACTCGCCCCGGCTGACCGTCGCCCGGGGACTGTCGGCCGGCCGGCTGCGCGAGCAGCTGGACGTGGTGGCGGGACTGAACGCCCGCTGGGCGCCGTTCCGGCTGCTCACCGGCATCGAGTGCGACATCCTCGACGACGGCTCGCTGGACCAGGAACCGGAACTGCTGGAGCGCCTGGACGTGGTCGTGGTGTCGGTGCACTCCAAGCTGCGCATGGACGCCCGTTCGATGACCCGTCGCATGATCGCGGCGGTGCGCAACCCGCACGCGGACGTCCTCGGGCACTGCACCGGCCGTCTGATCACCGGTCGTGGGCGCCCGGAGTCGGAGTTCGACGCGGACGCGGTGTTCGCCGCCTGCGCCGAGTCCGGGACGGCCGTGGAGATCAACAGCCGGCCCGAGCGGCTGGACCCGCCCCGCCGTCTGCTGCGCCGGGCGGTGGCAGCGGGCACGCTGTTCTCGATCGACACCGACGCGCACGCCCCGGGGCAGCTGGACTGGCAGCGGTACGGCTGTGCGCGCGCCGAGGAGTGCGGGGTGCCCGCGGAGCGGGTCGTCACCACGTGGACGGCCGACGAGCTGCTGGCGTGGACGCGGGAGAAGCAGCACTCCGGGGCGTGACGCACCTCACCGCCGCAGGCGGCGGGAACAGGAACATCCTCCCGTGGTTCACCGTTGAACCAGCCGTGGGTGCGGATGGGACAGTGTCCCCGGGCCTCACCATCCGCCCACAGGGAAGATCGTTCGGCTGAAGCCCTGTGGAGCCCTTCGCCGAGAGGCGACCGCCATGCGCACCCACCCTCGACGCCCCGACCGGAATCCCCCGTCCGGCCGGGGCTTTTTCCTGTCCGGGCGCACCGCGCCCCCGTCCGCTTGACTTCGAGAGCACTCCAATTCGTAGCGTTCCGGACATGAGTACTGCACAGCACAAGATCGGGTCCGGTTTCGGAGCGGCCAGCACCGCGGACGAGGTCCTGGCGGGCATCGATCTCACCGGAAAGCTCGCGATCGTCACGGGCGGCTACTCCGGGATCGGCCTGGAGACCACCCGGGCCCTCAGCCGCGCCGGCGCCCACGTCGTCGTCCCCGCCCGCCGCCGGTCCACCGCCGACGAGGCGCTGGCCGGGATGGGCGGCGTCGAGGTGGACGAGCTCGACCTGGCCGACCAGGACAGCGTCCGCGGCTTCGCCGAACGGTTCCTGGCCGGCGGCCGGACCGTCGACATCGTGATCGACAGCGCCGGCGTCATGGCCTGCCCGGAGACCCGGGTCGGCCCCGGCTGGGAGGCCCAGTTCGCCACCAACCACCTCGGGCACTTCGCCCTGGTCAACCGGCTGTGGCCGGCGATCGAGCCCGGTGGCGCCCGGGTGGTGTCGGTGTCCTCGCGCGCCCACCACTACTCCGGCATCCGCTGGGACGACGTCCAGTGGCGCCAGGGCTACGACAAGTGGCAGGCGTACGGCCAGGCCAAGACCGCGAACGCCCTGTTCGCCGTCCACCTCGACCGGCTCGCGGCCGACCGCGGTGTCCGGGCGTTCTCGCTGCATCCCGGCGGCATCCTCACGCCTCTCCAGCGGCACCTGCCCCGAGAGGAGATGATCGCCAACGGCTGGATCGACGAGGAGGGCAACGAGATCCCCCAGCCGGGCTTCAAGACGCCCGAGCAGGGTGCCGCGACCCAGGTGTGGGCGGCGACCTCGCCCCGGCTGGCGGGCCTGGGCGGCCTGTACCTGGAGGACTGCGAGGTCGCCGAGCCGGCCCCGGCCGACGGCGAGCGCGTCGGGGTGAAGGACTGGGCGACCGACCCCGAGCAGGCGGCCCGGCTGTGGGCCCTGTCGGCGGAGCTGACCGGCGTGGACGCCTTCGCCGGCTGACGGCGTGCGCGCGGGCGCACGGGGTACTCGGGCGCTCCCGTCCCCACCGTCCGGGAGGAGCCGCAGGTGAGCAGCGGACCGGAACGCAGGATCGTGGTCACCGGAGCCACCGGCAACGTCGGCACCAGCGTGGTGCGGCTCCTCGCGGAGGACCCGGAGGTCGGGTCCGTCGTGGGCCTCGCCCGCCGCAAACCCGACGTGGGCCCGGCGAAGACCGAGTGGACGGCCGCCGACCTCGCGTCGCGGCACACGGATCTCACGCGGGTCTTCGCCGGCGCCGATGCCGTCGTCCATCTGGCCTGGGCCTTCCAGCCGACGCACGACCCGGCGACGACCTGGCGCACCAATGTGCTGGGCAGCCTGCGCGTGTACGAGGCGGTGGCGGAGGCCGAGGTGCCCGCGCTGATCCACGCCTCGTCGGTGGGCGCGTACTCGCCGGGACCGAAGGACCACCCCGTGGACGAGTCCTGGCCGACACACGGCTGGCCGGACGCCGCGTACTGCCGGGAGAAGGCGTACCTGGAGCGGAGCCTGGACATCTTCGAGCGGGAGCACCCCGAGGTCCGGGTGGTGCGGATGCGGCCGGCGTTCCTGTTCAAGCGCGCGTCCGCGAGCGAGCAGCGGCGGATCTTCGGCGGCCGCTACCTGCCGGGGCCGCTGCTGCGGCCCGACCTGCTCCCGTTCCTGCCCGATGTGCCCGGGCTGCGGGTGCAGGCCCTGCACACCGACGACGCGGCCCACGCCTACCGGCTGGCGGTGAAGTCCGACGTGCGCGGCGCCTTCAACCTGGCGGCGGACCCGCCGGTCGACGCCGAGCTGCTGGGCGGGATGCTCGGCGCCCGCACGGTTCGCCTCCCCCGTACGGCGGCCCGCTCGGCGATCGCCGCCGCGTGGGGGCTGCGGCTGCTGCCGGCGTCTCCGCACCTGTTCGACGCGGTCCTGCGGGTGCCGCTGATGGACTGCTCGCGAGCCCGCGCGGAACTGGGCTGGGAGCCGTCCCGCACGGCGCCCGAGGTGCTCGAGGAGTTCCTGGGGGGCCTGCGGGAGGGCGCGGGCGCGGGCACCGCCAACCTCCGGGGCCGGAAGGCCGGCTGAGGCGGCGGGCGCCGGGCGGATCAGCCCGTCGGCTCCTCCGGGGCCGGGTGCTCGGGGTGGACCGCGCCGGTCTGGGGCTCGCCCTGCCGGCCCGTGCCCGCCTCGTCCGTCTCCGGGACGTCGTCGGACTCGGACTCGGAGGCGTCGCGGGTGGGCCCGGCGGGCACCTCCCACGGGTCCTCCCCGCCGCGCGCCTGCTGGTCCGGCAGGTCCCTGGGGATCGGGTCCGGGCTCTCGCCGGGTGCCTCTCGGCGATGGTCGTCCATGGTGCGCCTCCCGCGTGTCGGACGCTGCGAGTACCGTCCCGGGGCCTCGGCAAACGTCAGCGCGGCACGGACCGCGCGGGGGTGCCGCCGGACTCCGGCGCGGGGCCGGGGCGGCGCCCGCCGTGCGCGAAGAAGTCGGCGACCGGCAGGATCGCGGCGCCGACGGTCACCGCGTCCGGGCCGAGCCTGCCCAGTTCGATGCCGACCTTCTCGGCCGGGTGCCGCAGCGAGTAGGAGGCGGCGTGGCGTCGGACGGCGGGCAGGAAGCGGGTGCCGAGCTGGAGGCCGGCCCAGCCGCCGATCAGGATGCGCTCCGGCTGGAAGAGGTTGATCAGGTCGGACAGGCCCGCGCCGACGTACTCGGCGGTCTCCTCCAGCACGGTGAGCGCCACCGGGTCGGCCGGACCGCCGTCGGCCGGGTAGGCGCCGGAGAGCATCACGGACAGCGCGGTCTCCTCGTCGGCGCCCGGCGGGACGCTGCCGCCGGCCTCGACCCAGCGGGCGAGCAGCGACTCGGCTCCCGCGTACGCCTCCAGGCAGCCCAGGGCGCCGCAGCGACAGCGCCGGCCGCGGACCCGGACCGTCAGATGGCCCCACTCGACGGCCCGCCCGTGCTCCACCTCCGGGGTGACCAGGCAGGCGCCGACGCCGGAGCCGAAGAGGACGACCAGCGCGTTCCCGGCGCCCCGGCCGGCGCCGAACCACATCTCGGCCTGGCCGAGCGTCCGGGCGCCGTTGTCGATGAAGTACGGGACGCTGTCGGGGAGTTCCGAACCGTCGCGCAGCAGCCGCTCCAGCGGGACGGCGTCCCAGCCGATGGTCTGGCCGTGCACCACGGCACCGAGGTCGGGGGCGCGTTCGACGATGCCGGGGACCCCTATGCCGACGCCGAGCAGCCGTCCGGGTCCGATGCCGGCGCCCGCGAGCACCTCGGCGACGCCGTCGCGCACATGGCGGACGATGCCGTCGACCTCGTAGCGCTGCTGCTCCAGCGGCAGTTCGGCGCGGGCGAGTTCGGTGAGGGTGAGGTCGAACAGGCCGACCCGCACCCGGGTCTCGCCGACGTCGACGCCGATCATGTGGCCGCTGCCGGGGGCGACCCGCAGCAGGATGCGGGGCCGGCCGCCGTCGGAGTCGACGCTGCCGGCCTCCTCGACCAGGCCCTCGCCGATCAGCTCGGCGACGACGTTGCTCACGGAACCGGAGCTGAGTCCGGTCGCCGGGCCGAGTTCGAAGCGGCTGAGGGGTCCGTCGAAGTAGAGGCGCTGGAGTACGGCCGTACGGTTGCCCCGTCTGAGGTCCCGTACCGTTCGCCCGTTCCGCCCCGCCATGCGGCTCCCTTCCGACCTGCCGTTTCCCGCCCCGATGGATCCGCCTCCATTGTGAACCACGACGTCAGGTGCTCGGCCGGGCCCCGGCGCATGGCCCCGGCGGCGGCGAAATTCGCTGGCCCCGACATGTCATCCTGCCTAACCTAGCCGTGAACCTAGAGCCCCTAGGTTTTGCCGTTTCCGTACCAGCTCCCCTGGAGGCTCCCGTGAGGTCACTCACCGAGGCAGAGATCCGCGACTCGTTCGTCAACTGCTCCAAAGGCGAGGCGAAGCGTCTGTCGGTGCCACGCGACCTGGACGAACGCCCCTGGGACGACCTCGACTTCCTCGGCTGGCGCGAGCCGGGTGCCCCCGACCGCAGCTACCTGGTCACCGAGCGCGAGGGACGGCCGGTCGGCATCACGCTGCGCTTCCCGTCGCAGCAGCGCGGCTTCACGCACCGCAGCCTGTGCTCCCTGTGCCTGACGACCCACCCGGGCGGGGGCGTCTCCCTGATGACGGCCCGCAAGGCGGGGCCCGCCGGGCGCGAGGGCAACTCGGTCGGCCTGTACATGTGCACCGACCTCGCCTGTTCGCTCTATGTGCGCGGCAAGAAGGCCCCCGCGTCGGGCGGGCGGTTCGAGGAGAGCCTGACCCTTCAGGAGCAGATCGCCCGCACCACCGGGAATCTGCACGCCTTCCTCGACAAGCTGTACGCCTGAGTCCTCGCCCCGCTCCCCCGTGAGCCCGTTCGGCCCACCCGCCGCCCGGGTGTCGGCGGTCACCGGCCCCGCTCCTTGCTGTGGCCCGGCCCCTGCGACCACCCTGGGGTTCCTCGCGGAGCATCATGATCCGCGAGCGGTGTGCGGGGACGGTGAGAGGGGAACAGCCCAAGGATGCGTAAGGCACGTGAGGGGCAGTGGTCCCGCGAGCGGCTGGCCAAGGCCCTCCGGGACCCGGTGGTGGTGCAGACGCTGCGGTCGGCGGCCGCGGCGACGATCGCGTATGTCATCGCGCTGCGCCTGAGCCCCGAGGCGGCGCCGCTGACCGCTCCCCTGACGGCGCTGCTGGTCGTCCAGGTCACCTTCTACGCCACGCTCACCAACGGCATCCGCCGGGTGAACTCCGTG
This sequence comes from Streptomyces sp. NRRL WC-3605, assembly GCF_001509795.1. Lineage (GTDB taxonomy): Bacteria > Actinomycetota > Actinomycetes > Streptomycetales > Streptomycetaceae > Streptomyces > Streptomyces viridochromogenes. The sequence goes on from NZ_LLZN01000041.1 coordinate 59,013, forward strand.
GTGGCCGGCGTACTGGTGGCCATCGCCTTCAGCCTCCTGGTCGGTCTGACCTGGTGGAGCCTCGGCCTGCTGATCGTGGCGGCGCTGGGGGTCGGCCATCTGGTGCGGGTCAACGAGTACGTCCCCGAGGTCGCGATCAGCGCGATGCTGGTCCTCGGCGTCACCTCCGTCGGCGACGTGGCCTGGGCGCGCGTGCTGGAGACCCTGATCGGCGCCGTCGTCGGCCTCGGTTTCAATCTGCTGCTGGCGCCGCCCGTCTGGGTCGACGAGGCCGGTGAGTCCCTGGTGGATCTGTCCCGGCGGCTGCGCCAGTTGATGCTGCGCATCGGCGAGGAGGCCGCGGGCCGGCAGCCGTACGAGCAGGCGGCGGCCCGGCTGCACGAGGCGCGCCGGCTCGACCACGACATCATCGAGGTGGACGCGGCGCTCCGGCAGGCCGAGGACAGCCTGCGCCTCAACCCGCGCGTCCGCGAGGGCCTGCTGCACCGCGTGGTGCTGCGCACGGGACTCGACACCCTGGAGATCTGCACGGTGGTGCTGCGCGTCCTCGCCCGCACCCTCACCGACCTCGCCAAGGACCGCGAGCCCGACTCGCTGTTCGAGAAGGAGACGGGCGCGGTCCTCGACCAGCTGCTCTCCGAGATCGCCGACGCGGTGGTCAGCTTCGCGGTCCTGGTCACCACCCATGTCAGCAGCAACGCCGACGCGGCGGAGTCCCGGCTGTCCGCGGAGCTGCACACGGCGGCCGGCACTCGTGACCGGCTGGCCCCGCTGCTGCGCGAGGAGGCGACGCACCGGCCCGAGCACTGGCAGCTGTACGGCGCCGTCCTGACCGAGGTGAACCGGATCATCGACGAGATGAACACCGAGCACCGCTCCCGCCGTCTGCTGGAGGAGCTGGACCGCGTGTCGCAGGAGCAGCGCGCCAGGATGCCGCGGCTGACCCGGATGCGGGAACGCATGGGGGTGCAGGAGAAGCTGTGGAGCCGCACCGGGGTGAGCGGGCGCTCCCGGTAGCCGTGCGGTGCCCGCGGCGCGCGCGGCGGCCGGTGCCGTCCTTGCGCCGGGTGGCGGCGGCACGCCATGGTGGCCGGGCGACCAGGACGACCGACGACCTGAGGTGGGACATGGGTACGGGTGGGCTGAGCAGGCGCCGGTTCGTCGGGGCGCTCGCGGGGACGGCCGCCGGCGCGGCCCTGCCGGCGGTCACGGGCTGCGACGGCGCACCGGCCCCCTCCCGGACGCCGGCCGCGCGGGCGTCCACCCCCGGGACACGCCCGAGTCCGCAGGCCGAGAGCCGTGCGCCCTCCGGGCCCCGCCCTCTGTACCTGGGCACCTACACCTCCGTCGACGGCGGCGGCCAGGGCATCGGCACCGCCACGTACGACCCGGTCACGGGCCGGGTCACGGGCGCCGGGACGATCGAGGGCGTCCCCGATCCGTCGTATCTGGCCGTCCATCCGGACGGGCGCACGCTGTACGCGGTCGACGAGCGCGACGACGGCGCGGTGACCGCCGTGCGCCTGGCCGACCGGAAGGTGCTGGGGAGCCGGAGCACCGGCGGCTCGGCGCCCTGCCACCTGTCGGTGCACCCGGGCGGGCGGTGGCTGCTGAGCGCCAACTACGGCACGGGCAGCGTGGCCGTGCACCCGATCGAGGCGTCGGGGGCGCTCGGGGAGCGCACCGACCTCGTCACGCACTCCTCTCCGCCGCCCGGCCCGGACCAGGACGGCCCGCACGCCCACCAGATCGTCACGAGCCCGGACGGCCGCCATGTGCTCGCCGTCGATCTGGGCACGGACACGGTGTACACCTACCGCCTCGACACCAACGCCGGGAAGCTCACCGAGGTCTCCCGGGCGCGGGCCGCGTCCGGCGCGGGGCCGCGCCATCTGACGTTCCATCCGGGCGGGCGGTACGCCTATCTGGCGAACGAGGTCGACGACACCCTGGCGGTCTGCGCGTACGACCCGGCGACGGGCCGGCTGACGATCGGGCCGGGGCAGGACACGGGGTCGGAAGCGGGTACCAACTATCCGGCGCAGGTCGCGGTCGCGCCCGACGGCCGGCACGCGTGGCTGGCCAACCGGGGGCACGACAGCCTCGCGCGCTACGCGGTGGAGGAGGACGGCGCCCGGCTGCGGCTGCTCGGCACCGTGCGGGCCGGCGGCGACTTCCCGCGCCAGATCGCGCTGTCCCCGGACGGAGCCCTGCTGTTCGCGGCGAACCAGAAGTCGGGCACCGTCGCCGTCTTCCAGGTCGACGCGGCGGACGGCGGACTGCGCCTCGCGGGCGAGCCCTTCGCGTCACCCGTCGCCGTCTGCGCGCTGCCGCTGTAGGGTCCGCGGGCAGCCGGCGGCGGCCTGCGCGAGCAGCGCGTGGACGCGTTCGGTGAGCTGGGCGAGGTCGTCGGCGGGCCGGTGGAAGGTCAGGCGTACGTCGCCGTGGGTGCGGACGCGTTCGATCCGCAGGGTGAGGCCGTGCCGGTCGACGGCGAGGGGCCGCACCCGGACCGCGCCGTGCAGGCTGCCGGGGTCGACGAGCCGGGAGAGACGCTCCACGGCGTCCGGGTGGCAGTCGGCGAGGTGGGTGAGCAGCCGGGCCTCCGCCTCGGCCAGCGGGTCGGGCCGGGCCTCGGCGAACTCGGCGAGGTCGACGACCTCGGGTCCGGAGGGCCGGCGCAGCACCACCCGTGCGGGCCGGAAGGCGAGTTCGTCCCGCTCGGGCGTGAACCAGCCGGACAGCCAGAGCCGGACGCGGATGCGGGTCCGGACGGGCACGGGGGCGACGTCGGCGAACTCCAGGACGGCGGAGGGCTCCCCGCGCGGCGCGCAGATCGCGGCCGTGCGCAGGGCGCTGTCCTCCGGCACGGACAGCAGGAGCCGCCCGTCGTCGCCCATCCGGTGCGCGCCGACGAGCTCCTCCCGGCAGCTCTCGGTGGTCACCGCGCAGGACCAAGCGGCGGCGAGCACCGAGCGGGCCTGTTGTGCCGCGGAAGGAGCGGCCGTCCAGGTCTGGCTGTCACCCATCCCCAACCTCCTCTTAGGTAAGCCTTGCCTAACCTATCGGAGATCGAGGCGCACGCCAACCAGCCCCGCCCGTCCGGGTCGTGCCGGGGTCAGGAGGTGAGCACACCCAGCAGCGCGCGGACGCACAGGTCCCGCACCTGTTCCCGGGTCAGGTCCTCGCGCCGCAGCCACTCCAGGCAGACGGCCGTGGTGAATGCCAGCCAGCCCCGCACGGCGAGACGGACCTCCGGGCGCTCCCGCGCGGCCGGGCCGAACTCGGGGTCGGCGGCCAGCGCCTCCAGGATCTGCTTCTCCTGCGCGGCCAGGGCGCGCCGGTAGACCGAGCGCACGGCCTGGTCGCCCGCCGCGTCGGCGCGGTGGAAGGCCCGGTAGCCGTGGGCGTGGGCCTCGACGTACCCGAGGAACGTGTCGAGGCTCGCCGAGAGCTGGTCGCGCACCGGGACGCCGGGCTCGGCCGCGGTCATCCGCAGCATGCGCTCGCTCTCCCGCTCGACGACGGCCGCGAAGAAGTCCCGCTTCGTCGGGAAGTAGTGGTAGAGCAGCCCGCGCGAGACCCCGGCGATCTCCGCCACCTGCTCGATCCACACCTCGTCGTACGGGTGCTCCGAGAACAGGCGGGCGCCGACGGCGAGCAGTTGGGCCCGCCGCTCCTCGGTGCCGAGCCGGCGGCGTACGCGCTCCCCCTGGTTCCCGGCCATGCGCGCACCTTACTTGACGGGGCTTCGGCGGCGGGCCCAGACTGTGGCGCGTTATTGAACCCACGTACAACGAGCCCGAACTGCCGCCCCACCGAGGGAGATCGCGTCATGGCGGAGACGACGACCGGCACCGGTCTGCCGAAGGGGTTCCGCGGGGCCGAGCAGGGCTGGCCCGAGCTGTCGCGCATACCCCACCCCCCGTACCGCGTCCCGCTGGTCGGCGATGTGGTGGGCGCCAGCCGGCACACCCCGCTGCAGGACTCCCTGCGGCTCGCGCGGCGGCTCGGCCCGATCTTCCGGCGCCGGGTGCTGAACAGGGAGTTCGTGTTCGTCGCGGGCGCCGCGCTCGCCGCCGACATGGCGGACGAGTCCCGGTTCGCCAAGCACGTCGGCCTGGGCATCGCCAATCTGCGGCCGGTCGCCGGCGACGGCCTGTTCACCGCGTACAACCACGAGCCCAACTGGCAGCTCGCGCACGACGTCCTGGCCCCGGGGTTCAGCCGGGAGGCCATGGCGGGCTACCACCCGATGATGCTCGACGTGGCCGGCCGGCTCATGGACCAGTGGGACCGGGCGCAGGAGGCCGGGCTGACCGTCGACGTGCCCGGCGACATGACCAGGCTGACCCTGGAGACCATCGCCCGCACCGGGTTCGGCCATGACTTCGGCTCCTTCGAGCGGTCCCGGCCGCATCCCTTCGTGACGGCGATGGTGGGCACCCTCACCCACGCCCAGCGCCTGAACTCCGTACCGGTGCCGTGGCTGCTGCGGCGGGCCGCGCGGCGCAACGACGCCGACATCGCGTTCCTGAACCACACCGTCGACGAGCTGATCCGCGCGCGCCGCGCGGACGGGCCCGGCGACGGGGACCTGCTGGACCGCATGCTCGCGACCGCGCACCCGGAGACCGGCGAGCGGCTCTCCGCGCTCAACGTCCGCCGCCAGGTGATCACCTTCCTCGTGGCCGGTCACGAGACCACGTCGGGCGCGCTGTCCTTCGCGTTGCACCACCTCTCCCGGCACCCCGACGTCGCGGCCCGCGCCCGCGCCGAGGTCGACCGCGTCTGGGGCGGCACGGAGGCGCCTGGGTACGAGCAGGTGGCCCGGCTGCGCTACGTGCGCCGGGTGCTGGACGAAGCGCTGCGGTTGTGGCCGACGGCGCCCGCCTTCGCCCGGGAGGCCCGCGAGGACACCGTGCTGGGCGGGGAGCATCCGATGCGGCGGGGCGGCTGGGCACTGGTACTCACGCCGACGGTGCACCGGGACCCGGAGGTCTGGGGCTCGGACGCGGAGCGCTTCGACCCCGACCGGTTCGACCCGCGGGCGGTGCGGACGCGGGCGGCGCACACCTTCAAGCCGTTCGGGACGGGCGCCCGGGCGTGCATCGGACGGCAGTTCGCGCTGCACGAGGCGACGCTCGTGCTGGGCCTGCTGCTGCGCCGGTACGACTTCCGGGCCGATCCCGCGTACCGGCTGCGGGTCACGGAACGGCTGACCCTGATGCCGGAGGGACTGCGGCTGGGCCTGGAGCGGCGGACGGCCGCGCCCGCGCCGGCCGAGGACCTCACGTCCGTGCAGGGAGACGACTCAGCCCCGCGCTGCCCAGCGCGCCGGGCGGGAGACTGAGCCGGGCAGCCGCGTCCCGGCGCTCCCCCGCGCCGCGTTCACCTGCGGCTGGGTCAGGAAGAAGGCGTCCGTCAGATCGGCGTCCGTGAGGTCGGTGTCGCGCAGATCGGCGCCGATGAGGTCCGCCCCGCGCAGATCGGCACCGGTCAGGTCGGCCGCGATGAGGTAGGCGCCGCGCAGGTCGGCCCCGCGCAGATCGGCGCCCCGGAGCCGGGCGCCCATCAGGTCGGCGCCCCTGCGGTTCTTCCCACGGCCCCGCACCCCCGCGCGGGCCAGCTCGCTCGTCCTGAGCAGAAGCACGTTCACCCGCTGCCGGTGGGCGGCGACGTCGAGCGCTGCCAGGTCCTCCGGAGTCCCGAGGGTGAGGGTTTCCGTGGCCTCCACGAGTGCGCGCAGGTCGGCGCGCAGCGGGCGGGCGGCGGGCAGGGACAGGGCCTCTGTGAGGTACCAGAGCAGTTCGTGCAGCTGCCGGACGACGGGGAACACGTCGGACATCTTCCGGGCGCGGTCCGCCGGACCCCGGCGCCAGTCCTCCCCGCCGAACGTGACCTGCGAGACCTTCTGCCCGGCGCCGAAGCAGTCGTAGACCGTGCAGCCGTTGAAGCCCGTGTCGCGCAGCCGGGCGTGGATGCCGCAGCGGTGGTCGTCGAGGAGATTGCGGCAGGGCGTCCCGGCGGCCTTGTCCACCGCGAAGTCCGCGGAGGCGGAGAAGGGCAGCGCTACACAGCACAGCCCGAAACAGTTCGCGCAGTCGCCACGCAGTTCGGCGAGGGCACCGGGGTGATCTTGCATGTCTCTCATCCTAGGCGGCGGACCGGTGCGGCCCGTGCGGGGCGGACGCCTCAGCCGCGCGGGAAGAGCTCGAACGCCACCGCCGGGCGGCCGCCGAACCGCTCGCCCGTCGCCGTGGCGTTCGCGGTGAGGAAGCGGCGGGCGTAGGACTCCGGGTCCTCGTCCGTCAGCACCTCGATGTAGGTGCGGTGTTCGAGCAGGGAGCGCACCGCCCGGTCGAGTCCGGCCGCGGCGTCCACCGCGTGCGTGGGCGAGCTGGAGCCGGCGACCGCGACCCACCGGACGCCGTCCCAGGGTTCGAGGCTCTGCTCGGTGAGCTCGGGGAAGATCCAGCGGTTGCCGGCGTCGCCCGCGGCGTCCAGGGTGGCCCGGCCGACCGCCACATGGTCCGGGGTGTTCCAGGCGACGCCGCCCCAGGTGTCCCGGTGGTTGAGGGTGATCACCAGCTCGGGCCGGTGGCGGCGGATCGCGGCGGCGATGTCGCGGCGCAGCGCGGTGCCGTACTCGATGACGCCGTCCGCGTGGTCCAGGAACTCGACCGCCGTGACACCGACGACCGCGGCGCTGGCCCGCTGCTCGCGTTCGCGCAGCGGGCCGCACTTGGCCGGTTCCAGGGTGTCGATGCCGGCCTCCCCGCGGGTCGCGAGGACGTAGGCGACCTCACGGCCCGCGTCGGTCCAGGCGGCGATGGCGGCGGAGCAGCCGTACTCCAGGTCGTCCGGGTGGGCGACGACGGCGAGGGCCCGCTGCCAGTCCTCGGGCATGGGCTGCAGCTGAGGGGGCGTCGGCTCGGTCATGCCCGCACCCTAACCCGTGGGCGGCGCGTCACGCCTCGTCGCGGGTGAGGGCGAGCAGCCGGTCCAGCACCCGGGGGCCGCCGGCGCGGACGCCGTCGTGCTCGAACTCGTCGGTGACCCAGGTGCGCAGTCCGCGGACGGCGCGGGCGGTGGCCAGGGAGTGCGCGGTGTCGACGTACATGTCGTCGTGGTAGACGGCCGCCGCGACCGGGACCTCGTTGACGGCGAGGCGCGCCGGGTCGTACAGGGGGGTCCAGTCGGTGCGGGCGGCGAGGATCTCGGCGGTGTCGCGCAGCGGGCGCAGCGCCGGGTCGCAGTCGAACATCCAGGGGTGGATCGATTCGCCGGTGAAGAGCAGCGGCCCGTCCCCGGCGAGCGTCTTCGCCGCGTCGAACTGCGGGAACTCGGCGCGCACCCGCTCGGCGGCCCAGGCGGTGGGCCGGGCGTCCTGAGCGTAGATCGCCTCGTGGACGAGCGCGTACAGCGGGTGCCCGGCGTACGACAGCAGGCCCTGGACCTCCTCCTGGAAGGCGTCCGACAGGGCGGTCCCGCCCGAGGTGCGGACGAAGGCGTCCTCCAGGAGGTAGTGCAGCCGGTGGCTGCCCTCGCTGCCGCCGAGGAGGATGCCGAGCGACTGGAAGGCCTCGGCGGTCAGGCGGTAGCCGTTCGGCAGGACGACGTCGTGTGCGAGGAGGTGGTCGGCGATCCGGCGGGCCCGCTCGACGTCCTGCGGGTAGCGGGCGTAGTGCGCGGCGACCTTGCGCTCGATGCGCGGGTAGGCGGCCCGGTAGACGTCGTCGGCGTGCGCGTCCAGGGAGGGCAGCCCGCCGGTGACGACTGCGGCGGTCAGGGCCTCCGGGGCGGTGGAGAGATAGGTGACCGTGCAGAACCCGCCGAAGCTCTGGCCGAGGACGGTCCAGGGGGCGCCGCCGGTCACCTCCCGGCGGATCAGCTCGCAGTCGCGGACGATCGAGTCGGCGCGGAAGTGCGTGAGGTGGTCGGCCTGTTCGGCGGGGCCGCCGCGCAGCGGGAGCGTCTGGCGGTTGGCGGGCGTGGAGTGCCCGGTGCCGCGCTGGTCGAGCAGCAGGACCCGGAACTCCTTGAGCGCGCGGCCGAGCCAGGCGCCGCCCTTCCCGACGAAACGGTTCGCCCCGAAGCCGGGGCCGCCCTGGAGGTAGACCAGCCACGGCAGGTCCTGGTGCGCCTTGTCCCCGGCGACGACCTCCCGGGCGAACAGCTCGATCGTCTCCCCCGTCGGGCGGGAGTGGTCGAGCGGCACGGTGAAGCGTCGGTCGGTGAGGACGACGCCGGGCTGGCGGTAGCTGACGGACAACGGTGCTCCCGGGACGGAGGTTTTTTCGGGCCGCGTCCCAGTTCAGCACATGTTCGTCCGCCGGGTGAGCCCCGGGATCATGAAATCGTACTGAACGGCGGATCAGCGTGCGGCGAGCGAGGACCGCCGCACCACGAGTTCCGGCTGCAGGACGACCCGGCGGTGCTCGTGCGTCCGGGCACCCGTCTGCGCCTCGGTCTCCTCCAGCAGCATCTCCGCGGCCAGCCTCCCCATGGTGACGGCCGGCTGCCGTACGGAGGTCAGCGGGACGGCCGCCGCGGCGGCGAACTCGATGTCGTCGTACCCGACGATGGCCAGGTCGTCGGGGACGCCGACGCCGGCCGCGTACAGGGCCTGGAGCACGCCGAGGGCGAGCAGGTCGTTGGCGCAGAACACGGCGGTCGGCCGGTCCGCGAGGCCGAGCAGGCGGGCCCCGGCGTCCCGGCCGGCGGCCACGTCGAGCCGTTCGGTCGGCAGTTCCCGCAGGTGCCCGGGGCCGAGGCCGGCCTCCTCCAGCGCGTTCAGGGCGCCGGTGCGGCGGTCGCGGACCTGGTTGAGGCCGGGCGGGCCGCTGACGTAGGCGATGGAGCGGTGCCCGGCGTCCACGAGATGCCGTACGGCGAGCGCGCCGCCCGCGACGTCGTCCACGGAGACCGAGCACTCCGTGGTGCCCTCGGCGACGCGGTCGACCAGGACGAACGGGATGTTGTGCCGCCGGAACGCCTCGATGTTGCGGCTGGTGGCGTCGGCCGGGGTGAGCAGCACGCCCCGCACCCGCTGCTCGGCGAACAGGGACAGGTAGTCGGCCTCCTCGCTCGCGCTCTGCGCGCTGTTGCAGACCATCACGCCGAGCCCGGCGTCGCGGGCCGTCCGCTCGGCGCCGCGGGCCACGTCGACGAAGAAGGGGTTGCCCATGTCGAGGACGAGCAGGCCCATGATCCGGCTGCGGCCGGCGCGCAGTTGGCGGGCGGACTCGCTGCGGACGTAGCCCAGGCGGTCGATCGCGGACTGCACCCGCGCCCGGGTCTCGGTCGCGACCGACTCCGGGCGGTTGATCACGTTGGAGACCGTGCCGACGGAGACTCCGGCGGCGCGGGCGACGTCCTTGATACCCACCGACTGGGCCATCGGGCAGGGACCTCCAGTAGAGACGGAACACGACAGGGGCGGCGGGAAGGGGCTTCACATTACCGTCATGCCGCCCACGGCCGACCGCGCTCGGGCGGGCAGGCGGGCAGGCGGACGCCCGAGGGTGCGCACCGGCGCGGACGTCCCGGCTCAGGCCAGATGGAAGACCTCGGTGAGGGGCTTCATGGCCGCGTCGGGTCCGGCGCCGTCCAGCGACTCGAAGAAGGGCGCCATCTCCGCCTGCCAGCGGGCGTTGACGTCGGTGGCCTCCATGCCGGCCCGGGCGGCGGCGAAGTCCTCGGTCTCCAGGTAGCCGACCAGCAGGCCGTCCTCCCGCAGGAAGAGCGAGTAGTTGTGCCAGCCGGTGGCCGAGAGCGCCTGAAGCATCTCGGGCCACACGGCCGCGTGCCGCTCGCGGTACGCGTCGAGGCGGTCCGCCCGGACCTTGAGCAGGAAGCACACGCGCTGCATCAACGCCCCCTCCGTTTCTAGAAGTTGAACTGGTCGATGTTCTTCGCGTCGAAGACGGTCGGCTTGCCGAGGCTGATCACGCCGTCCTCACCGATCGTGTACTCGCCCATGCCGCCGGCCGTGAAGGTCTCGCCCTCCTTGCCGGTGATCTGCCCGGAGGCCAGGGCGACGGCGGTCCGCGCGGCCAGTTCGCCGAGCTTCGCCGGGTCCCAGAGCTCGAACGCCTCGACGGTGCCGTTCTTGACGTACTTGCGCATGTCGTTGGGGGTGCCGAGGCCCGTCAGCCTGACCTTGCCCTTGTACTTGGAGCCCGACAGGTACTGGGCGGCGGCCTTGATGCCGACGGTGGTCGGGGAGATGATCCCCTTCAGGTCCGGGAACTCCTGGAGCAGGCCCTGGGTCTGCTGGAAGGACTTCTGGGCGTCGTCGTCGCCGTAGGCGACCTTGACGAGCTTGACGTCCTTGTACTTCGGGTCCTTCAGCTCCTTCTTCATGAAGTCGATCCAGACGTTCTGGTTGGTCGCGGTCTGCGCGGCGGACAGGATCGCGATCTCGCCCTTGTAGCCGATCTGTTCGGCGAGCAGCTGCACCTCGGTGCGGCCGAGGTCCTCGGCGGACGCCTGCGAGACGAAGGCGTTGCGGCAGTCGGCCTTGGTGTCGGAGTCGTAGGTGACGACCTTGACGCCGTTCTTCATGGCCTGCTTGAGCGCGGTGCACAGGGCGCCGGGGTCCTGCGCGGAGACGGCCATCGCGTCGACCTGCTGTTGGGTGAGGGTGTTGACGTACGACACCTGCCCGGCGGTGTCGGTGGCACTGCTCGGCCCGACCTCCTTGTAGCTGGAGCCCAGTTCCTTCAGGGCCGCCTCGCCGCCCTTGTCGGCGGAGGTGAAGTACGGGTTGTTGACCTGCTTGGGCAGGAAGCCGACGGTCAGTCCCTTCTTCAGCTCGGCGTTCGGGTCGGCCTTGCCGGCCGTGGCGGCGGAGGCACCCTCGTTCTCGACGTCCTCCTTGGTGGTGCCGCCACAGGCGGTGGCCGCGAGGGCGAGGGAGGTGACGGCGGCGAGGGCCGCGCAGGCACGGCTCAGGGATGACTTGCGCATGGCGGTGGGTCCTTTACGGGGAGGAAAGGGCTGGACGTTACGAGGTCGGGGCCGAGGCGGCTCTGCGGCCCGCCCTCGCCACGGAGATCTGGCGCGCGACCCGGGGGCCGAGCACGGACAGCACGAGCAGGACACCGGTGACGACGATCTGCGACTGGGCGGAGACGTCCTTGAGGCTCATCACGTTCTGCAGGGCACCGATCAGGAACACCCCGGCGACGGCACCGCCCAGCGTGCCCTTGCCCCCGTCGAAGTCGATCCCGCCGAGCAGCACGGCGGCGACGACCGACAGTTCGAGCCCGGTGGCGTTGTCGTAGCGGGCGGACGCGTAGTGCAGCGCCCAGAAGATCCCGGTGAGCGAGGCCATCAGGCCCGTCACCGTGAACAGGATCAGCTTCTGCCGCCTCACCCGGATCCCTGTGAATCGCGCGGCCTCCTCGCTCGCGCCGATCGCGAACAGCGACCGCCCGAACGGGGTGGCGTGCAGGGCGACGACGGCGATCGCGAGCAGCACGAGGAAGGGCAGGAACGCGTACGGGAGGAACGTGTCGCCGATCCGTCCGGCCGCGAAGTCCAGGTACTGCGCGGGGAAGTCGGTCACCGCGTCCGACCCGAGCACGATCTGCGCGACACCGCGGTACGCGGCGAGGGTGCCGATGGTGACGGCGAGGGACGGCAGGCCCAGCCTGGTGACGAGCAGGCCGTTGACCAGGCCGCACACCACGCCGAGCAGCAGGCAGATCGGGATGATCGTCTCGATCGCCATGCCCTGGTTCCACAGGGCGCCCATCACGGCCCCGGACAGACCGGCGGTCGAGGCGACCGAGAGGTCGATCTCCCCGGCGACGACCAGCAGCGTCATCGGCAGCGCGATGAGGGCGATGGGGAGGGTGTTGCCGATCAGGAACGACAGGTTGAGCGCGTTGCCGAAGCCGTCGACGGTGCCGAACGACAGCAGGAGCACGACGACGAGGAGGGCGCCGACGACCGTGTCCCAGCGAACGGCGCGCGCGAGGGGGGAGTCAGCCATGGCGAGCGTTCCTCTTCTTCAGGGCGGTGGCCACGCGCAGCGCGACGATCCGGTCGACGGTGATGGCGAGGAGGAGCAGGACGCCGTTGATGGCGAGCACCCAGACGGAGCTGACGCCGAGGGCGGGCAGCACGCTGTTGATCGAGGTGAGCAGCAGCGCGCCGAGGGCGGCGCCGTAGACGCTGCCGGAGCCGCCGGTGAAGACGACGCCGCCGACCACGACGGCGCTGACGACGGTGAGTTCGTAGCCGCTGCCGGTGCCGGAGTCGACGTTGCCGAAGCGGGCCAGGTACAGGGCGCCCGCGAGTCCGGCGAGCGCGCCGCAGAAGATGTAGGCGGCGAGGATGCGCCGGCGCACGGGGATGCCGGCGAGGCGGGCGGCCTCGGGGTTGGAGCCGAGGGCGTACAGTTCCCGTCCGCTGCCGTAGTGCTTCAAGCAGTACGCGGTGGCGACGAGGACGGCGAGGGCGATCAGGGCCGGCCAGGGCACCGCCCACACCCCGCCGGAGCCGAAGTCGACGAAGCCGTCGGGGAGGGCGGAGGCGACGATCTGGCGGGAGCCGACCCAGAGGGAGTCGACGCCGCGGATGATGTAGAGGGTGCCGAGGGTGACGACGAGCGCGGGGACCTGGCCGAGGCTGACGAGCAGGCCGTTCAGCAGGCCGAAGCCGACACCCATGAGGACGGCGAGCAGCACGGCGACGACCGGGTTCCCGCCGCCCTGGAGGTAGAGGCCGGCGGCGAAGGCGCTGATGCCGAGGGTGGAGCCGACGGACAGGTCGACGTTCCGGGTGATCACCACCAGGGACTGCCCGGTGGCGACCAGGACGAGGATGGTGGCGTTCAGCAGCAGGTCCTTGATGCCCTGCTCGGTGAGGAACTCACTGTTCCCCAGCTGGGTGACGGCGATCATCACCAGGAGGACGGCCAGGATGGCGAATTCGCGCATCTTGAAGACCCGGTCGACCAGGCGGGTGCCGCTGGACGCCGGCACGTCGGTCACGGGGGCCTTGTCGGGGGTGGTCACCGTCATGCGGCGGCCCTCCCGGTGGCTGCGGCCATCACGGTTTCCTCGGTGGCTTCGGAGCGCGGGAGCTCGGCGGTCAGCCGTCCCTCGTGCATGACGAGCACGCGGTCGGCCATGCCGAGGATCTCGGGCAGGTCGGAGGAGATCATCAGGACGGCGACGCCGTCGGCGGCGAGTTCGCCGAGCAGCCGGTGCACCTCGGCCTTGGTGCCGACGTCGATGCCCCGGGTGGGTTCGTCGACGATCAGCACCTCGGGCCGGGTGGCGAGCCACTTGGCGAGGACGACCTTCTGCTGGTTGCCGCCGGACAGGGTGGAGACGGCGTCGGCGATCCGGGCGTACTTGACCTGGAGCCTGACGGCCCAGTCGAGGGAGCGGCTGCGTTCGGCGCCACGGTCCATCAGGCCGGCCCGCACGGTCGAACGCAGCCCGGTGAGGCCGATGTTGCGCTCGATGGACAGGTCCATCACGAGGCCCTGGGCGCGCCGGTCCTCGGGGACGAGGGCGAGTCCGTTGGCCATGGCGGTGGACGGGGCGCCGCTGGTGAGGGGCCTGCCGCCGACGTGGACCTCGCCGGCGTCCCATCGGTCGATGCCGAAGACGGCCCGGGCGACCTCGGTGCGTCCGGCGCCGACGAGTCCCGCGAGGCCGACGATCTCCCCGCGCCGGACGTCGAAGGAGACGTCGGTGAAGACGCCCTCGCGGGTCAGCCGCCGCACGCTGAGGGCGACTTCGCCCGGTGCGACGTCCTGCTTGGGGTAGAGCTCGTCGAGGTCCCGGCCGACCATGCGGCGTACGAGGTCGTCCTCGGTCATGCCGTCCACCGGCTCGCTCGCGACGAAGGCCCCGTCCCGCAGGGTGGTGACCCGGTGGCAGATCTGGAAGATCTCCTCCAGCCGGTGGGAGATGAACAGGACGGCGGCGCCCTGGTCGCGCAGGGTGCGTACGACGCCGAAGAGGCGGGCGACCTCGCTGCCGGTGAGGGCGGCGGTCGGCTCGTCCATGATCAGGACGCGGGCGTCGAAGGACAGCGCCTTGGCGATCTCGACGATCTGCTGGTCGGCGATGGACAGGCCGCGCGCGGGGCGGTCGGGGTCGAGCGTGACGCCGAGCCGTGCCATCAGGGCCAGGGTGGCCTCGTGGGTGGCCCGGTGGTCGATACGGCCGAGGGAGCGCCGCGGCCGGCGGCCCATGAAGATGTTCTCGGCGATCGACAGGTCGGGGAAGAGGGTGGGCTCCTGGTAGATCACGGCGATGCCGGCGTCGCGGGCGTCACCGGGTCCGTGGAAGACGACGGGCGAGCCGTCGAGCAGCACCTGGCCGCTGTCGGGCCGGTGCACACCGGCGAGCGTCTTGATCAGGGTCGACTTGCCGGCGCCGTTCTCGCCTGCGAGGGCGTGCACCTCCCCGGGGGACAGCTCCAGGGAGACGTCCCGCAGGGCGCGGACCGCGCCGAAGGACTTGGAGACGTCCCTGAGCGCCAGAACCGGGGCCGGACCCGTGGTGGACGGGTGGGTCATTGGGGGCTCCTCGACGACACCGGCGGGACGGCCCTCCCGGCGTCGTGAAAGGTTTCAACTCGGTTGCCGGGACGTTAGGCACGGACCCCATGTCACGTCAATGGGTGCGGGGCGAAATATTGCGACGCCGGTCGATCGCCGCCATGTCACGGGAAAGTGACGGCGGCACGGGGGTTGACACCCCTTCAGGCGGCTCATACGTTCCCGTTCTGAATCGTTTCACAGTGAAGCGTTCAGTTCGCTCCCCCACCGATCCAGGTCCCGACGTCACAGGAGCCCTCAGTGACCGAGCTCGCCGCGGTGAAGGCCGCACTCAAGTCCCAGGCCGTCGAGACGCCGTCGTGGGCGTACGGGAACTCGGGGACGCGTTTCAAGGTCTTCGCCCAGCAGGGCGTGCCGCGCTCGCCGCGGGAGAAGCTGGACGACGCCGCCAAGGTGCACGAGTTCACCGGGGTGGCGCCCACCGTCGCCCTGCACATCCCGTGGGACCGGGTCGACGACTACGCGGCGCTGGCCCGGCACGCCGAGGAGCGCGGGCTGCGGCTGGGCGCGATCAACTCCAACACCTTCCAGGACGACGCCTACCGCCTCGGCAGCGTCTGCCACCCCGACGCGGGCGTGCGCCGCAAGGCGGTCGACCATCTGCTGGAGTGCGTCGACATCATGGACGCCACCGGCTCGCGGGACCTGAAGCTGTGGTTCGCCGACGGCACCAACTACCCCGGCCAGGACGACATCCGCGCCCGTCAGGACCGGCTGGCCGAGGCGCTGGCCGAGGTGTACGGGCGGCTCGGCGAGGGCCAGCGGATGCTGCTGGAGTACAAGCTGTTCGAGCCGGCCTTCTACACGACCGACGTCCCGGACTGGGGCACGGCGTACGCGCACTGCCTGAAGCTCGGCCCGAAGGCGCGGGTCGTGGTCGACACCGGCCATCACGCGCCGGGCACCAACATCGAGTTCATCGTCGCGACGCTGCTGCGGGAGGACCGGCTCGGCGCCTTCGACTTCAACTCGCGCTTCTACGCCGACGACGACCTGATGGTGGGCGCCGCCGACCCCTTCCAGCTCTTCCGGATCATGTACGAGGTGGTCCGCGGCGACGGCCTCGGCTCCGACGTGGCCTTCATGCTCGACCAGTGCCACAACATCGAGGCGAAGATCCCGGCGATCATCCGGTCGGTGATGAACGTGCAGGAGGCCACGGCGAAGGCACTGCTCGTGGACCGCGCCGCCCTGGCCGGCGCGCAGGCCGCCGGGGACGTGCTCGGGGCGAACGCCGTGCTGATGGACGCGTACAACACGGATGTGCGGCCGTTGCTGCGCGAGGTGCGCGAGGAGATGGGGCTGGATCCCGATCCGATGGGGGCGTACGCCCGGTCCGGGTGGGCCGAGAAGATCGTGGCCGAGCGGGTGGGAGGCGAGCAGGCGGGGTGGGGGGCGTAGGCGTCCGCCGGGTTCTCGTTCCTCGCGGACCGCGGGTTCGCGGGGGCTTGCCGCACAGTTCCCCGCGCCCCTGGAGGCGCGTTCCGCTCACCCTCTTCCTCAAGGACTGGTTGCCATGGTTCACCGTGAAGTCGCTGCTCTGCTTGCCCGGTCTCGTCGGCTGGGCGCCGACCCCCGCAACACCAACTACGCCGGCGGCAACGCCTCCGCCAAGGGCACCGGGACCGATCCCGTCACCGGCGGGGACGTCGAGCTGATGTGGGTCAAGGGGTCCGGGGGCGACCTCGGGACGCTGACCGAGGGCGGGCTGGCCGTACTGCGGCTCGACCGGCTGCGGGCGCTGAAGGGCGTCTACCCCGGTGTGGAGCGCGAGGACGAGATGGTCGCCGCGTTCGACTACTGCCTGCACGGCAAGGGCGGCGCCGCGCCCTCCATCGACACCGCCATGCACGGCCTGGTCGACGCCACGCACGTGGACCATCTGCACCCGGACTCCGGGATCGCGCTCGCGTGCGCGGCCGACGGGGAGAAGCTGACGGCGGAGTGCTTCGGCGACACCGTGGTGTGGGTGCCGTGGCGGCGGCCCGGGTTCCAGCTCGGCCTGGACATCGCCGCCGTGAAGGAGGCCAACCCGCGCGCGATCGGCTGTGTGCTCGGCGGGCACGGCATCACGGCCTGGGGCGACACCTCCGAGGAGTGCGAGGGCAACGCGCTGCGCATCATCCGCGGCGCCGAGGCGTTCCTCGCCGAGCGGGGGAAGACCGAGCCCTTCGGGCCGGTCCTCTCTGGGTTCGAGCCGCTGCCGGAGGCCGAGCGGCGGGAGCGGGCGGCGGCGCTGGCGCCGTACGTGCGGGCCGTCGCCTCACGGGACCGGCCGCAGGTCGGGCACTTCGACGACTCGGAGACCGTGCTCGACTTCCTGGCGCGGGCCGAGCATCCCCGGCTCGCCTCGCTGGGCACCTCCTGCCCCGACCACTTCCTGCGCACCAAGGTGCGGCCGCTGGTCCTGGACCTGCCGCC
The DNA here is from genome assembly GCF_001509795.1 of Streptomyces sp. NRRL WC-3605. Lineage (GTDB taxonomy): Bacteria > Actinomycetota > Actinomycetes > Streptomycetales > Streptomycetaceae > Streptomyces > Streptomyces viridochromogenes. The sequence goes on from NZ_LLZN01000041.1 coordinate 76,027, forward strand.
CACCGCGCCGCTGGACGAGGCCCTGGCCCGGCTGGCGGAGCTGCACGCCGCATACCGCGAGGAGTACGCCGCCTACTACCGGCGGCACGCCCTGCCGGACTCCCCCGCCATGCGCGGGGCGGATCCGGCGATCGTGCTGGTGCCGGGGGTCGGCATGTTCAGCTTCGGCAAGGACAAGCAGACCGCACGGGTGGCGGGCGAGTTCTACGTCAACGCCGTCAACGTGATGCGCGGCGCCGAGGCGGTCTCCGCCTACGCGCCCATCGAGGAGACGGAGAAGTTCCGCATCGAGTACTGGGAGCTGGAGGAGGCCAAGCTGCGGCGGATGCCGCCGCCCAAGGCGCTGGCGACCCGGATCGCACTGGTGACCGGCGCCGGCAGCGGGATCGGCAAGGCGATCGCGCACCGGCTGGCCGCCGAGGGCGCGTGCGTGGTCGTCGCGGACCTGGACGGCGAGAGCGCCGCCGCCGTCGCCGAGGAACTGGGCGGTCCCGACCGGGCCGTGGCCGTGACGGTGGACGTCACCGACGAGGAGCAGATCGCCGCCGCCTTCCGGTCCGCCGTCCTCGCGTTCGGCGGTGTGGACCTCGTCGTGAACAACGCGGGCATCTCCATCTCCAAGCCGCTGCTGGAGACCTCGGCGCGGGACTGGGACCTCCAGCACGCCATCATGGCGCGCGGCTCCTTCCTCGTGTCCCGGGAGGCGGCCCGCGTGATGACGGCGCAGGGACTCGGCGGCGACATCGTCTACATCGCTTCCAAGAACGGCGTGTTCGCCGGCCCGAACAACATCGCGTACGGCGCCACCAAGGCCGACCAGGCCCACCAGGTGCGGCTGCTCGCCGCCGAACTCGGTGAGCACGGCATCCGGGTCAACGGGATCAACCCGGACGGCGTGGTGCGCGGTTCGGGCATCTTCGCCGGCGGCTGGGGCGCCCGGCGGGCCGCGGTGTACGGGGTGGAGGAGGCGAAGCTGGGCGAGTTCTACGCCCAGCGGACCCTGCTCAAGCGTGAGGTGCTGCCCGAGCACGTCGCCAACGCCGTGTTCGCGCTGACCGGCGGCGAGCTGACCCACACCACCGGCCTGCACATCCCGGTCGACGCCGGTGTCGCGGCCGCGTTCCTGCGGTGAGCGCGGGCGTGCGGGCGTACGCGGCGGTCGACCTCGGCGCGTCCAGCGGGCGCGTCATGACCGGCCGGGTCGGCCCCGGCACCCTGGAGCTGACCGAGGCGCACCGCTTCCCCAACCGGCCCGTACGGGTTCCGGAAGGGCTGCGCTGGGACGTCCTCGGCCTGTACGCGGGAGTGCTGGACGGGCTCCGGGCGGCCGGGCGGGTCGACTCCGTCGGCATCGACAGCTGGGCCGTGGACTACGGGCTGCTGGACGCGGACGGGGCGCTGCTCGGCAACCCCGTGCACTACCGGGACGCCAGGACGGACGGGGTCGCGCGGACGGTGTGGGAGACCCTGCCCGCCGCCGAGCTGTACGCGGCGACGGGGCTGCAGTACGCACCGTTCAACACTTTGTACCAGCTGGCGGCCGCCCGTGACTCCGCGCAACTGGCGCGGGCGCAACGGCTGTTGCTCATCCCGGACCTGATCGCCTACTGGCTGACCGGCGAGCAGGGCACCGAGCTGACCAACGCCTCCACCACCCAGTTGATCGACCCGCGCACCCGTGACTGGGCGTACGGTGTGGCCGCGCGGCTGGGCGTGGACCTGAGCCTGTTCGCGCCGCTGCGCGCCCCGGGCGACCCGGCGGGACTGCTGCGCGAGGAGGTGCTGGAGGAGACCGGGCTCACCGGGCCGGTGCCGGTGACGGCGGTCGGCTCGCACGACACGGCGTCCGCGGTGGCGGCCGTCCCGGCCGAGGGCGAGCGGTTCGCGTACATCTGCACGGGCACCTGGTCGCTGGCCGGTCTGGAACTGCGGGCGCCGGTCCTGACGGAGGAGAGCCGGGCCGCCAACTTCACCAACGAGCTGGGCCTGGACGGCACGGTCCGCTACCTGCGGAACATCATGGGGCTCTGGCTGCTCCAGGAGTGCCTGCGGGCCTGGGGCACCCCCGACCTGGACGGGCTGCTGGAGGAGGCGGCCCGGGTGCCCCCGCTGCGGTCGGTCGTGGACGCGGGAGACGCGGCGTTCCTGGCGCCGGGCCGGATGCCGGAGCGCATCGCCGCGGCCTGCCGGTCGTCCGGGCAACCGGTGCCCGCGTCCCCCGCCGAGATCACGCGCTGCATCCTGGACTCCCTCGCGCTGGCGCACCGGCGGGCCGTCCTGGACGCGCAGCGGCTCGCCGGTCACCCGGTGGACGTGGTGCACGTCGTGGGCGGCGGGGCGCGCAACGCGCTGCTGTGCCGGCTGACGGCCGACGCGTGCGGGCTGCCCGTGGTGGCCGGCCCGGCCGAGGCGGCCGCCTTCGGCAACGTCCTCGTCCAGGCGCGCGCCCACGGGCTGGTGGGCGGCCTGGCAGACGGGCGGCGCCTGCTGCGCCGCACCCAGCCGCTCGCCCGCTACGAGCCCGGCGGGGACCCGGCGCGCTGGGCGGCGGCGGAGGCCCGGCTCGCCAGGGCGTGAGCGGTCTCCCCGTGAGCGTGCCGCCGCACTACCCTGCACTCGTCCGATGACCGACCCCGAAGGAGCCGCGATGCGTGTCGCCCTGTTCCTGACCTGCGTCAACGACACGCTCTATCCGGACACCGGGCGTGCCGTGGTGAAACTGCTGACCAGGCTGGGTGTCGAGGTCGACTTCCCGATGGCGCAGACCTGTTGCGGGCAGGCGCACTACAACACCGGCTACCGGCATGAGGCCGAGCCGCTGGCCCGGCATTTCTCCGATGTCTTCGGGGAGTACGACGCGATCGTCACCCCGTCGGGGTCGTGCGGGGCGATGGTGCGGGAACTGTATCCGCGGATGGGTGAGCGGGCCCGGGCGGAGGGGCGCGGCGACACGCTCGCGGCCACGCTGGCGCCGGTGGTGCCCAGGACGTACGAGCTGACGGAGTTCCTGGTGGACGTGCTGGAGGTGACGGACGTCGGCGCGTACTACCCGCACCGGGTGACGTATCACCCGACCTGTCACGGGCTGCGGTCGCTGCGGCTCGGCGAACGGCCGCTGCGGCTGCTGCGGGCCGTCGAGGGCCTGGAGCTGGCCGAACTGCCGGGCGCTGACGAGTGCTGCGGCTTCGGCGGCACGTTCGCCCTGAAGAACGCGGACGTCTCGGCGGCGATGGGCGCCGACAAGGTGCGCAACGCCGAGTCGACGGGTGCCGAGGTGCTGTGCGCGGCCGACAACTCCTGTCTGATGCACATCGGCGGCACGATGGCCCGGCTGCGCACGGGAATGCGGCCGGTGCACATCGCGGAGATCCTGGCGAGCACGAAGGAGGACCCGGCCGTATGAGTGGCACGTTCGTCGGGATGCCGGCGTTCCCCGAGGCCGCCCGGGAGGCGGTGCGCGACGCGACGCTGCGGGGCAACCTGCGGCACGCCACGCACACCATCCGCGCCAAGCGCGCCAAGGCGGTCGCGGAGGTGCCGGACTGGGACCGGCTGCGGGAGGCGGGCAAGCGGATCAAGGACCACACGCTGCTTCATCTCGACCGCTACCTGGAGCAGTTGGAGGCGTCGGTCACGGCGGCCGGCGGGACCGTGCACTGGGCGGCGGACGCCGAGGAGGCCAACCGGATCGTGGCCGGTCTGGTCAAGGCGACCGGCGAGTCGGAGGTCGTCAAGGTCAAGTCGATGGCCACCCAGGAGATCGGCCTGAACGAGGCGCTGGAGGCGGAGGGCATCCGCGCCTACGAGACCGATCTCGCCGAGCTGATCGTGCAGTTGGGAAAGGACCGGCCCTCGCACATCCTCGTCCCGGCGATCCACCGCAACCGGGGTGAGATCCGGGACATCTTCCGCCGCGAGATGGGCGCGTGGGGCCGCCCCGCCCCGGACGGGCTGACGGACACGCCCGCCGAACTGGCCGAGGCGGCCCGGCTGCATCTGCGGGAGAAGTTCCTGCGGGCGAAGGTGGGGATCTCCGGCGCCAACTTCATGGTGGCCGAGACCGGCACCCTGGTCGTCGTGGAGTCCGAGGGCAACGGGCGGATGTGCCTGACGCTGCCCGAGACGCTGATCTCGGTGGTCGGCATCGAGAAGATCGTGCCCACCTGGCGGGACCTGGAGGTGTTCCTGCAGACGCTCCCCCGCTCCTCCACCGCCGAGCGCATGAACCCGTACACGTCGATGTGGACCGGGACGACCGACGGGGACGGGCCGCGCGCCTTCCATCTGGTGCTGCTCGACAACGGGCGCACCGACACGCTGGCCGACGAGGTGGGCCGGCAGGCGCTGCGCTGCATCCGCTGCTCGGCCTGCCTCAACGTGTGCCCGGTGTACGAGCGGGCGGGCGGGCACGCCTACGGCTCGGTCTACCCGGGCCCGATCGGCGCCATCCTCAGCCCGCAGCTGCGCGGCACGGGCAGTGAGATCGACGCGTCGCTGCCGTACGCCTCGTCGCTGTGCGGTGCCTGCTACGAGGTGTGTCCGGTCGCCATCGACATCCCGGAGGTGCTGGTGCATCTGCGGGAGCGGGTCGTCGAGGGCGGCCAGGTGACCTCGCGGGGCGACAAGGTGGTCCTGAAGCCGGCCAAGGGGCACGCGGCCGAGCGCGCGGCGATGCGGGCGGCGCGCTGGGCGTTCAGCCACCCGGGCGCCCTGCGCACCGGCCAGCGGCTCGCCTCGCGCACCCGGCGGCTGCATCCGCGGACACTGCCCGGCCCAGGCAGGGCGTGGAGCGGGACGCGCGATCTGCCGGAGGTGCCCGCGGAGCCGTTCCGGGACTGGTGGCGGCGGACGGACGGCGGAAAGGACGGGGTGAAGTGAGCGCCAGGGAGCGGATTCTGGGCCGGGTGCGGCGTGCGCTGGCGGACGTGCCGAGGGACGACACCCCGTACGAGCGGGCGGTCGTCCGTGACTATCTGCGCGAGCACGGTGAGCGCACCGTCGAGCAGACGGTGGACCTGCTGGCGGAGAACCTGGCCGACTACCGGGCGGTGGTGCACCGTACGGACTTCGACGAGCTGCCGTACCTGGTCATGCGGCTGCTCGCCGAGCGCGGCTCGCAGTACGTGCTCGTCCCGCCCGGCCTGCCGCCGGAATGGATGTCGGCCGCCGATCCCACGCGTATCCACGACCGGGCCGTGAGCACACCCCAGGAACTCGACCGGGTGGAGAGCGTGGTCACGGGCTGCGCGGTCGCGATCGCCGAGACGGGCACGATCGTCCTGGACGGCTCGCCCGACCAGGGCCGGCGCCGGATCACCCTCGTCCCCGACCACCACATCTGTGTGGTCCGGGTCCCGGAGCAGGTCGTGTCGTCCGTCCCCCAGGCGCTCGAACGCCTGGACCCGGCCCGCCCGCTCACCTGGATCTCCGGGCCGTCGGCGACCAGTGACATCGAGCTGGACCGCGTGGAGGGGGTGCACGGCCCGCGCACCCTGGAGGTGGTGCTGCTGCCGTCCTGACGGCCCGCCGTACGTCAGGCCAGGCCGGACGCGTCCAGGAGCAGCGTCACCGTCTCCGTGGTCAGTCCGTCCAGGGTCTCGACGCGGGACCCCGCGCGCGCGTTGGCGCCGTCGAAGACCAGCATGAGCTGACGGGACAGCAGTTCCGGGTCGCGGGCTCCGCCCTGCTGGGCCAGGGCGCGGAAGTGGTCCCTCATCCCGTCCTTGGCGCCCCGGGCGACGACGCTGGCCGGATGCTCGGGGTCCTTCAGCTCGACCAGCGCGGCGAGGTAGGGGCAGCCCTGGTAGCCGGGCTGGGCGGCGCTCTTCTCCAGGCGCTCGAACACGTGCAGGATGCGCTCGCGCGGGGTGCCGGGCTCCTGCTCGGGGAGGATCAGCTGGGCCTCGTACTCGGGGCGCCGGCGCTCCAGGCTGGCGGCCAGGACCTCGTCCTTGGAGGCGAACAGCTGGTACATGGACCGCTTCGAGACCCCGGCGGTGCGGCACAGCGTCTCGACGCCGATGGAGACGCCGTCGCGGTAGAAGAGCTCGGACGCCGCGTCGAGGAGCCGGTCCCGCGTGGACGCCTTGTCTGATGTGGCCATACCCGCGAGGGTACCGCGCGCGGGACCGTCGGGAAACCGATCGGTGTACCACCTTCCGGCGCCGGGAGCCGCCATGGCATCATCCACTGAACAAGCGCTTGGACACTCTCCTTCGGAGGCCCCGTTGTTCACTTCCGTCGACGACGTCTCCGCGCGTCTGGCCGCGACCGGCTACCTCGCCTCGCCCGCCGTCGCCACGACCGTCTTCCTCGCCGACCGGCTCGGCAAGCCCCTGCTGGTGGAGGGCCCGGCCGGGGTGGGCAAGACGGAACTCGCCAAGGCCGTCGCCGAGGTGGCACAGGCCCGGCTGGTACGCCTCCAGTGCTACGAGGGGGTCGACGAGTCCCGGGCGCTGTACGAGTGGAACCACGCCAAGCAGCTGCTGCGCATCAGCGCGGGCCGCGACGAGACGTGGGACGAGACGCGCACGGACATCTTCGGCGAGGAGTTCCTGCTCACCCGTCCGCTGCTGACGGCCATCCGGGGCGACGACCCGAAGGTGCTGCTGATCGACGAGACCGACAAGGCCGACGTCGAGGTGGAGGGCCTGCTGCTGGAGGTGCTCAGCGACTTCCAGGTGACCGTCCCCGAGCTCGGCACCATCACCGCGACCCGCCGGCCCTTCGTGGTCCTCACCTCCAACGCCAGCCGGGAGCTGTCCGAGGCCCTGCGCCGCCGCTGCCTGTTCCTGCACATCGGCTTCCCGGACGAGGAGCTGGAGCGCCGCATCGTCCGGCTGAAGGTGCCGGGGCTCGACGAGGCTCTGGCCCGTTCGGTCGTCCGGGTCGTGGGCGCGCTGCGGGCCATGGACCTGCGCAAGGTGCCGTCGGTCGCCGAGACCATCGACTGGGCGCGCACCCTGCTCGCCCTCGGCGCGGACACGCTGGACGAGTCGGTCGTGCGGTCCACCCTCGGAGTGCTGCTCAAGCACCAGGACGACGTGCTCAAGGCGACCGCCAAGCTCGACCTGGACGCCCTGTGACCACGCCCGCGGGGGTGGCCGAGCGGCTGACCTCCCTGGTGGGGGCGTTGCGGGCGCACGGCATGCGGATCGGCACGGGCGAGAGCGTGGACGCGGCCCGGGCCGTGGAGGCGCTCGGCCTCGCGGACCGGGAGCTGCTGCGGGAGGGCCTGGCCGCGACCCTGCTGCACGGCACCGGGCAGCGGCAGGTGTTCGACCCGGTCTTCGACCTGTACTTCCCGCGCGGGGTCGGCGGCCCCGAGCAGCCCGCGGCCGGCCGGGAGGATCTGCGGGAGCGGCTGGCCGCCGCCCTCGCCGCCGACGACCGGGCCCTGATGCTGCGGCTCGCCGCCGAGGCGGTCGACGGGTTCGGCGGCTACGGTTCGTCACCGGAGTCGGACGGCTGGTCGTCGTACCAGACGCTGGAACGGGTGCGGCCGCAGACGCTGATGGCGCGGGTCCGCGACGACGTGCGGGCGCGGGGCGGCGCGCCGGGGTTCACCGACCGGCTGCTGGAGGACGAGGTCCGGCGCCGTATCGACGCCTTCCGGGCGATGGTGGCCGCCGAGGCGCGGCGCCGGGTGGCCGAGCGGCGCGGCCGGGACGAGATCGCGCGGCGGGGGGTACGGACGACCGCGGACCGGGTCGACTTCCTGTTCGCCGGACGGGATCAGCTGGCTGAGCTGCGGCGCACGGTGCAGCCGCTCGCCCGCAAGCTGGCGACGCGGCTGGCCGCCCGGCGCCGTCGGGCCTCCCGGGGCAGCATCGACCTGCGCAGGACGCTGCGCGGTTCGCTGTCCACGGGCGGGGTGCCGATGCGGCCGGTGCTGCGCCGCCGCCGGCCCGCGCGGCCCGAACTGGTGCTGCTGTGCGACGTGTCGGGCTCGGTGTCGGGGTTCTCGGACTTCACGATGCTGCTCGTGCAGGCGCTGCACGAGCAGTTCTCCAAGGTGCGGGTGTTCGCCTTCGTCAACCGGGTCGACGAGGTGACCGGGCTCCTGGAGCGCGGGGCCGCCGACCCGGAGGGGCTGGCCGCGCGCATCCAGGGCGAGGCCGGCGTCACCGGCTACCACGGCAGCAGCGACTACGGCATGGCCCTGGGCGAGTTCGCCGAGCGGTACGAGGAGGCGGTGGGCCCGCGGACCACCGTGTTCGTCCTCGGTGACGCCCGGACGAACATGAGCGACCCCGGCCTGCCGGCCGTCCGCCGGATCGCCCGCCGGGCGCGCCGCGTGTACTGGCTGAACCCCGAGCAGCGGTCCCGCTGGGGCACCGGCGACTCCGCCGCCCCCGCCTACGCCGAGCTGGTGGAGATGCACGAGTGCCGGACCGCCCGGCAGCTCAGCGCCCTGGTGGGGCGCCTGCTGCCGGTGTGATCAGGCGGCGAACCGCCCGTAGAGGACGGCCGGGTCGGCGGCGAGTCCGGCCTTGACCTGCCGGGAGATGTCGTCGGCGAGCACCTCGAAGGCGTTCGCCTCGATCCCGTCGAGTGCCTGCGCGGCGACGCTGTCCGGGCTGCTCTTCGGCGCGTCGACGTGGGCGGCCAGATCGGTGTCGACATAGCCGACGTGCAGGCCGGTGACCTCGATGCCGCGCGGGCGCAGGTCGAGCCGCAGCGAGTTGGTCAGCGACCACAGGGCGGCCTTGGAGGCGCTGTAGGAGTTGGCGAGGCCGATCCAGGACAGCACGGAGTGGACGTTCAGGATGTGGCCGCCGCCGTTGCGCTCGATGACGGGCACGAGGGCGCGGGTGACCAGGAGCGGCCCGTAGAAATTGGTCTCGAACTCGCGCCGCACGTCGTCGACGGGCGCGTCCAGGAACTTCGCGTTCACGGACGCGCCCGCGTTGTTGATGAGCAGGGTGACGTCCTGCGCCTGCTCGGCCGCGGCGGCGACGGAGGCGGGGTCGGTGACCTCCAGGGCCAGCGGCACGGCGTCGGGGTGCGTGACGGTGCGGGGATCGCGGGCGGTGGCGTACACCTTCTTCGCGCCGCGCTCGTACAGGGCGTCGACCAGGGCCCGGCCGATGCCGCGGCTGCCTCCGGTGACCAGGGCGACGGATCCTTCGATGGCGGTCATGGGTCTCTCCTCGGAACGGGGGTGCGTGTCGGGCCGACCCGCGCGGAAACCGATCGGTTTCCATGGCCGGTAGCGTAAACCGATCGGTTTCCAGAGGCAAGCGCGGGAGGCGCGTGCGCGGGAAACGCGTGTGCGGAAGGTGCGTGCGCGGGAGGTGTGTGCCCCTGCCACCGGCCTCCGGGAGCCCGGGGAGAAATCAGGGTGCGGCCCGGATGGTCAGGTCCCGCGGGCTTTCCTACGCTCGGCGTGAGTGGAGGGGGGACCCCATGAAGGCAGTGGTCCAGGACCGGTACGGGTCGGCGGACACCCTGGAGTTCACGGACGTCGAGCGGCCGTTGCCGGGCGCCGGCGAGGTGCTCGTGCGGGTGCGGGCCGCGTCCGTGAACGCCCTCGACTGGCACTTCATGCGCGGCGACCCCCTGATCGGGCGCGGCACGATGGGCTGGCGCCGGCCGAGGAACCGCATCCGGGGCCGTGACCTCGCCGGCGTGGTGGAGACGGTGGGCGCCGGGGTCACGGGGCTCCAGCCCGGCGACGAGGTGTACGGCGAGGCCGACGGCACCTTCGCCGAGTTCGTGTGCGCCCGGGCCGACGAGATCGGTCCCAAGCCGGCCGGGCTCACCTTCGAGCAGGCGGCCGCCATGCCCCTGGCTGGGAACACCGCGCTGATGGCGCTGCGGGACGTCGCCCGCCTCCAGGAGGGCCAGACCCTGCTGGTGAACGGCGCCTCCGGGGGCGTCGGCACCTTCGCCGTCCAGCTCGGCAGGGCGTACGGCGCCGAGGTCACGGCGGTGTGCAGCGCGCGCAACGCCGACCTGGTCCGCTCACTGGGCGCCGGCCACGTGATCGACCGCGCCCGGGAGGACTTCGCCCGGCGCGCCGAGCGCTGGGACGTCGTGCTGGACCTTGTGGGCAACCGCTCGCTGGGGGACCTCCGGCGCGCCCTCGCGCCCACCGGGACGCTCGTGCTGTCCGGCGGAGGCGTCTTCGAGGGCGGCAGCGTCGTCGGGCCGATGGCGTTGTTCCTCAAGCGGCAGCTGGCCGCGCCCTTCGCGGGCGGCCGGCGGCTGCGGGCCGTCGCGGCCCGACAGAGCCGCGCCAACCTCGCGGCCCTGCGCGAACTGGCCGAGTCGGGGAGGATCGCCCCGGTCGTCGAGCGGACCTACGAACTGGGTGAGGCTGCCGAGGCGATCCGGTATCTGGAGGTCGAGCACGCGCGCGCCAAGGTCGTCATCACCGTCTGACGGACCGGCACGCGCCTCGCGACGTCTACTGCCTGGCGAACTCCCGGGCCGTCTGGCCGTGGAAGTCGTACACGACGACCTGCTCGTCGCCGGCCACCCAGGCGTCGTGCCCGGGGGTGCACACATAGACCTCGCCGGGGCCGACCTCGGTCTCGGCGCCGTCGTCCATGTGGATGTGCAGGCGCCCCTGGACGACGTAGCCGTTGTGGTGCATCTGGCAGGTGGAGGTACCCGCGATCGGGCCCACCGACTCGCTCCAGCGCCAGCCCGGCTCCAGGGTGGCCACGGCGAAGTCCAGGTCGCTCAGGTGGACCGCCTCGATGTGGCCGCGGGGGAAATCACGCCGCTCGTCCGGCTTCTCGAGCATCTTGACTTCCAGCATGGCGCGCTCCCTTCGGGCCGCGTCCCCGCACGCGGCCGGGCCGGTCTCCCAGCGGCCCTGGGCGCCGCCGTCGGCGGCCGGCCCTCTACCACCCCATCGTCCGCCCGGCCACCGGGGCCCGCCAGCCGGGAGTCAGCTAACCGCACCGCACAGCTCGGCGAACCGTCCGGCGTCCACGTTGCCGCCCGAGACGATCACGCCGACCCGGCGCGGGAGCGGGCCGGTCCGGCCGCGGAGCAGGGCCGCGAGCGGGGTGGCGCCGCTCGGCTCGACCACGATCTTCAGGCGTTCGAAGGCGAACCGCATCGCGTCGCGGATCTCGTCGTCGCCGACCAGCACGATGTCGTCGACGAGCCGCCGGTTCACCGCGAAGGTCAGCTCCCCCGGTGTGTGCACCGCCTGCCCGTCGGCGATGGTGCGGGGCACCGGGACGCCGACCCGCCGCCCCTCGGCGAGCGACCGCCGGGTGTCGTCCCCGGCCTCCGGCTCGACCCCGGTCATCCGGATCCCCGGGTGGAGGGCCTTGGCGGCCGTGGCGCTGCCGGCCATCAGCCCGCCGCCGCCGACCGGCACCACCAGCATGTCCAGCTCCCCGGTCTCCTCCAGGAGTTCGAGCGCGGCGGTGCCCTGGCCGGCCATGATGTGCGGATGCTCGTACGGCGGGATCACGGTCAGGCCCCGCTCGGCGGCCAGCGCCTCGGTGATCGCGACGCGGTCGCCGGTGTAGCGGTCGTAGGTGACGACCTCGGCGCCGTAGCCCTCGGTCGCGGCCCGCTTCGAGGGTGGCGCGTCCTCGGGCATGACGATCACCGCGGTGGTTCCCAGCTCGCGGGCGGCGAGTGCGACGGCCTGGGCGTGGTTCCCGGACGAGTAGGCGGCGATGCCCCGGGCGAGCCGCTCCGGGCTCAGCCTGGACGCCGCGTTGTAGGCGCCGCGGAACTTGAAGGCGCCGACCCGCTGGAAGTTCTCGCACTTCAGGAAGACCTCGGCGCCGACGCGTTCGTCCAGGACACGGGAGCGCAGCACCGGGGTGCGGTGGGCGACGCCGGCGAGGCGGGCGGCCGCGTCACGGACGTCGTCGAGGGTGACCGTCGGGGTGGTGGTCGTCACGCGTGCCCTCCAGCGGGGTGAGGTCGGTCGTGCCCGGCGTCCCCGACCCTACGTCCGTTCCTCCAGGAGCTGGGGGCCGTTGTTGCGGACGCTGTTGACCGCCGTGGAGACCGGGCGGGCGGCCAGGTGGCCCTCGGCCGGCTGGACCAGCAGGGCGCGCAGGTCGTCCGTGGACTCGTGCCGCGGGTCGAGCCAGGCGTCGTAGTGGCCGGGCGGAAGGGCCAGCGGCATCCGCGGGTGGACGCGCCCGGCGGCGTCGGTGGCCTCGGTGGTGATGATGGTGCAGCTCAGCAGCCAGGCGGCCGGGTCGTCGTCGTCCTTGACGGCCGGGTCGCGCCAGAACTCGTACAGCCCCGCGAGGGCCAGGACGCTCCCGTCCTCGGGATGGATGAACCAGGGCTGCTTGCGGACCTTCCCGGACGTCTCGTCCCGGACCTGGTCCCACTCGTAGAAGCCGTCGGCGGGGAGCAGGCAGCGGCGTTTGACGAACGCGCGGCGGAAGGCGGGCTTCTCGTGGACGGTCTCCACGCGCGCGTTGATCAGCCGCGCGCCCTGCTTCACGTCCTTCGCCCAGGACGGCACCAGGCCCCAGCGCATCGGGCGCAGCGTGCGCGGCGCCGGGGCGTCCTCGCCCGCGCCGCGCGGCCGGCGTTCCAGGACCGCCCACACGTCGTCGGTCGGCGCCACGTTCCAGCTCGGTTCCAGGGCCTCCTCCGGGTGCCACTCGGCGACCTGGAACAGCTGGGCCAGGTCCTGGGGGCTGCGGGTGGAGGCGTATCGGCCGCACATGGGGCCACTGTGCCACGGGCCCGGCACCCGGTCCTGACGAGCGCCTGACCGACCCTTCCGTGCCGCGGCTCAGCCGCGCAGCGTGCGCGACGGGCTGGTGCCGTACATGGCGCGGTAGAGGGAGGCGAACCGGCCGGGGTGCGGGAAGCCCCAGCGGGCGGCGACGGCGCCGACGGACGTCTCGTCGCCCGGTCCGGCCGCCAGCAGGTCGCGGTGGGCGTGGCTGAGCCTGACCTGGCGCACGTAGCCGAGCGGCGTGGTGTCCAGGTGCCGGCGGAACGCGTACTGCAGCGTCCGGATGGTGACGTGGGCGGCGGCCGCGATGTCGGCGACGGTGATCGGCTCGTGCGCGTGGTCGTCGATGAACGCGACGGCGCGCCGGAGGGTCGCCGAGTGGGCGTCCGTGCGGTCCTGCGCCGTGGGGTCGGTGCGCGCGTTGTTCGGGAAGGCCGCCAGGACGCTCGCGGCGAGCAGCTGGGTGCCGGCCGACACGACCAGCGGTTCCGCGGCGGCGTCCGCGTCGCCCAGCACATGGTCGCGCAGATAGATGATCGTGCGCTTGAGCCGCTCGGCGGCGGCCGGGGTGTGCGGCCGGTGCCCGGTGAGCCGGACGGGTTCGAGCAGGGTCCTCCCGGACCCGGCGGCGACCTGGTCGAGCAGGCCGGGCTCGAGCATCGTGATGTTGTAGCGGGCCTTGTCGATCCGGCCCGCGTACGGCAGGTCCGGCGGCGCGAACATCACCACGTCACCGGGCCCGAAGTCGTCCCGGACGCCCTGGAAGACGTGGTCGCGGACGGTGCCCTCGTGGACGATGCACAGGCAGATCCGGCCGAGCGGGGCCACAGAGTAGGTCATCTCGAAGTCGAGTTCGAGTTCGTCCACGCTCACCGACGCGTCGGCGTCCCGGCGGATGCGCACCCGGCTGGACTCGGGGGTGCTGCTGCCGATGCTCATCCGCGCGTAGGCGCGGCAGAGGAACTCCTCGGTCGCCTCGAGGTCATCACTGTCGAAGATCAGCGAACCCATGAGAACCTTCTGCCCCCGATCGACGCCGTCACCGGTCCGGACGTCCGGACGCCCTCGACTCCGAAGCATCGCATTTCGTTTTCCGTACAGCCACCGCTCCGACGATTCGTTCTCCGCACCCTCGTGCGCGCCGATCGGGGGCAGCGTGTCAGTAACGGCACGACTGACCTTCCGGAGAACCATTTCGCCATGTCGGAGCAGGTGGAGAGCGACGAGACGATCGCGGCGCTGCGGGAAGAGGTCGCGCAGCTCCAGCACGCCGTCCTGTCGCACGCGATCGTGGACCAGGCGATCGGTGTGGTGGTCGCCTACGGCGGGGTGCGTCCGGGCACCGCCTGGGACGTCCTCAAGGAGGTCTCCCAGCACACCAACACCAAGCTGCGGGAGGTGGCCGAGCTCGTCGTGCGCTGGCCCCACGAGGGACGGCTGCCCGAGGACGTGCGCACGGCCCTGACCGCCGCCGTGTCCCGGGTGAACCCGCACCACCGGGCCGAACAGCCGGCAGGCTCCTGACCGTCCGGACCCCGGCTCAGGAGCGGCGCCAGGAGTCGTCCGACGGATGCGAGCCGGCCTGCGGTCCCATACGCGGCCGGCGTCCGAAGGAGAGTCCGCGTACCCCACCCCGCCCGCACCCGGCGTCACCGCCCGGGGCCGCGTTTCCGGTGGGGGGCGGCGGGCACCCGGCCCGCATGCATCTCGGTAGCGCCCCGATCGCGGACAGCTCACTTGCCCTGCTGGCCAAGGGATACGCATGGCTCCCCGACCGCCGGCGCCGTGCCGCGCGCACCCTCGTGCGGGCGCGCGTGATGGGCCGGCACACGGTCGCGCTGCGGGGCCCCGAGGCGGTGCGGTTCTTCTACGACGAACGGCACGTGGCCCGCCGCCCGGCGCTGCCCGGCCCGGTGCTGAGCACCCTGTTCGGCCACGGCGCCGTGCACACCCTGGACGGCGCGGAACACCGGGCGCGCAAGGGCATGTTCCTGGACCTGCTCACCGGACGCGAGGCGGTCGCCGGTGTCGTGGAGAGCGTCGCCGCCGCCTGGGACGAGGCGGTGCCGACCTGGTGCGCGCGGCCGTCCGTGGTCCTGTTCGACGAGGCGAGCCGGGTGCTCACCCGAGGCGTCTGCCGGTGGGCCGGCATCCCGGTGGACGACGTGGAGGGCGTGGCCCGCGACCTGGTCGCCATGGTCGACGGGTTCGCCACGCCCGGTCCCCGCCACTGGAGGGCCCGGCGGGCGCGCTCCCGCAGCGAGATCTGGCTGTGCCGCCTCGTGGAGGACGTCCGCGCGGGCACCGCCACCGCGCCCGAAGGGTCGGCGCTGGACGTCGTCGTCCGGCACCGGGACGCCGACGGCCACCCGCTCGACCCGCACACGGCCGCGGTCGAACTCCTGAACGTCGTCCGCCCGACCGCCGCGGTCACCTGGTTCGTCACCTACGCCGGGCACGCGCTGCACCACCGGCCGGAGATCCGGGAGCGGCTCGCGCAGGGCGATCCCGCGTACGCCGTGGCGTTCGCCCATGAGCTGCGGCGCTTCTACCCGTTCGCCCCGTTCGTGGGCGGCCGGGCCGCCACCGACCTGGAGTGGGAGGGCGAGCCGATCCCGGCCGGGACCCTGATCCTGCTCGACCTGTTCGGCCAGAACCACGACCCGGACCTGTGGAGCGACCCGTACACCTTCGCCCCGGAACGGTTCGTGGCCCGGGCCCCGGGACGCGACGAGCTGGTCCCGCAGGGCGGCGGCGACCCCGCCGCGGGCCACCGGTGCCCCGGTGAGGACATCACGGTGGCGTTGCTGTCGGTCCTCGGGCCGCGGCTGGCCCGCCTGGAGTACCGGGTGCCCGCGCAGGATCTGCGGATCCCGCTCAACCGGCTGCCGTCCCGGGTCCGCAGCGGCCTGGTCCTGGAAGGCGTCCGCGCGCCGGTGCCGGCGGCCGCCGCGGTCCCCGCCTGAGCCGCCGGAAGGAGACGTGGTGAACCTGCTGGGCATCTACCTCAACGACCACCTGGCCGCCGCCACCGGCGGCGCCGAGCGGGCCCGCCACATGGCGCGGTCCTCGGCCGGTACGGAACTGGCGACGGCCCTGGAGCCGATCGCGGCGGAACTCGCCGAGGACCGGGCGGCGCTGCTCGCCCTCATGGGGCGGCTGGACGTCCCCGTACGGCCGTACAAGGTGTACGCGGGCCGTCTCGCCGAGCGGCTCGGGCGATTGAAGGGCAACGGGCGGATCGTCCGCCGCTCGCCGCTGAGTTCCCTGGTGGAGCTGGAGGCGCTGCGGCTGGAGGCGGAGGGCAGGGCGGCCCTGTGG
Source organism: Streptomyces sp. NRRL WC-3605 (assembly GCF_001509795.1). Lineage (GTDB taxonomy): Bacteria > Actinomycetota > Actinomycetes > Streptomycetales > Streptomycetaceae > Streptomyces > Streptomyces viridochromogenes. Next base: position 92,030 of record NZ_LLZN01000041.1, read on the forward strand.
CAGACGCTGCGGGACCTCGCCGACCGCGACGAACGCATCGACCCGGACCACCTCGACCGTCTCCTGGAACGGACGCGTCGCCAACAGGCCGCCCTGGAGGAGCTGCGCCGCCGCCGGATCGGCCCGACGCTCACACCGGCGTAGGTGCCGTCCCCGCCGTCACCCTGACCCGTTGGCCGTGCCGGCACGGCACCAGGCGGTCGGCCAGGCCCAGGGACGCCAGCTCGTCCAGGAACGCGCTCAGCGGCGAGCGCATCACCGTGTAGTCGCCGTAGTGCACCGGCAGGACACGGTGCGGGTTCAGGCGGCGGGCCAGTTCGGCACCCTGGGCGCCGTCCATGGTCACCACGAAACCGCCCGGCAGGGTGGTGCCGCCCAGGTGCAGGACGGCGAGGTCGGCGGCCGGGAAGTGCCGGGTGATCTCGTCCAGGCCGTCGTGCACGAGGGTGTCGCCGGAGAGGTACAGCCGCAGGCGGACGGGACCGCCCGCGGGCCCGAACTCCAGCATGCTGCCCATGACCGGGGGCAGCAGCGCCCGCAGGACCGCGTTGCCCGCGTGCCGGCCCGGCAGCGCCGTGATCCTGACCCGGTCCCGGTGGTTGCCCAGGGTGAGTCCGCGCCAGGTCCGGATGCCGGCCGTGCGGGGGAAGCGGTGCAGGACGCGCAGGCGGCGCGCGGCGTGCGGGGTGGTGACCACCGGCACGGTGTGGTCCAGGTACCGGCTCGCGCGCCGGTCCCAGTGGTCGCCGTGCAGATGGGACAGCACGATCCCGTCCAGCCGGGGCAGTTCGCCGGTGTCGAGCGCGGGCTCGGTCAGCCGCCGGCTCCACAGGCCGTACCCGAGGTGGGCGTACTGGCCGCGGTGCAGGAAGTTCGGATCGGTGAGCAGGGTGAGCCCGCCGTAGCGGATCACCAGGGTGGCGTTGCCGACGAAGTGCACGTCGACCGTGTCGTCGGGGGTGTCGTCGCTGACCGGCGTCATGACCGTCCCGTCCGGCAGGGCCCGGAGGCCGCCCCGCCTCGGCAGGCGTTCCCGACTCCTCCGGACCCACCGCAGTACCCCCGGCAGCCGCTGATCACTACCCGTTCGAGCGCATCGCCCCGGCCGGCCGCCCGGCGCGAGCGCCGCACCGGCCACGGCACGCCTGCACGGTGATGCGCGCGGGCATCCACGCCCCGCACTTCGAGCACGCGGCCAACCACACCGGCCGCAAGGTCGTCGCGATGCCGCACGTCCACACACCGGAGCGGGTCGCCGGCGCCGGGCCCTCGTGCCCGGGGGCGTGGCGTCCCGGGTACCCCCACGCCCCGCGCGTGGCCGGATCCGGTGGGTGCGCGCGCCACGGCGGTTTCCGGGGCCGGAACCGCGGCACTCGGTAGTCGGCGGGCGTGCGCCCGACGGTGGGGCACGCCACCGTGGAGACCGAGACTCCGGCGACGGGGCGGAACAGAGAGCGACCGATGACGACGATCGGTGTGGAAGAGGAGTACCTGCTGCTGGACCCGGTGACGGGTCTGCCGGTGCCCGCGGCCGACAAGGTCCGCGCGGCGGCGGGCCTCGCGTCCTTCGTGGGCGATCAGGAGGTGCAGAGCGAGCTGCTGCAGGCGCAGGTCGAGGTGGCCACGCCGGTGTGCGAGACGCTGGAGGAGGCGGGCGGGCATCTGCTGCGGCTGCGGCACGCCGTCGGGGCGGCGGCGGAGCGGCACGGCTGCCGGCTCGCGCCCTGCGGGACGTCCCCGCTGCGGCACGGGCGGCCGGTGGCCGTCACCGACAAGGCCCGCTACCGGGCCATGCGCTCGCAGGCCCCGCAGCTGGTGGCGGAGCAGCTGGTCAACGGCATGCACGTCCATGTGGCCGTCCCCGGCCGCGAGGAGGGCGTGCAGGTGATGAACCGGCTGCTGGTGTGGCTGCCGGTGCTGACGGCGATGGCGGCGAACTCCCCGCTGTGGGACGGCCACGACACCGGCTTCGCCAGCTGGCGCACGGTGGTGTTCGACCGCTGGCCGGTCAGCGGGATGCCGCCGTACTTCGCGGACGTGGCCGACTACGACCGGCGGGTGCAGCGGCTGCTGAAGAGCGGTCTGATCGCGGACGTGGGCCAGCTGTACTGGCTGGTGCGCCTGTCGGCGAGCTATCCGACGATCGAGGTGCGCTGCCTGGACGTGCAGCTGCGCCCCGACGACGCCGTGCTGTTCGCCGGTCTGGTCCGGGCGCTGGTCCGCACCGAGCTGGAGTCGGTCCAGGCCGGGGCGCCCGCGCCCGACGTCGCGCCGGAGCTGCTGCGGGCCGCGCTGTGGCACGCGGCCCGGCACGGCCTGAACGACACGCTCGTCGATCCCCACGGCGAGGCCCGGCGGGCCGGTGACGTGCTGTACCAGCTTCTGCGGCACGTCTCGCCGGCCCTGGAGGAGGCCGGGGACACCCGGCAGGTGTCGGGTCTGGTCCACCGGCTGCTGCAGGACGGGACCGGTGCCGACCGTCAGCGCGCCGCGCTGGCCGAGGGGGGCCTTCGCGCGGTGACGGAGCTGATCGTCGGATGAGCGGAGCCGCGCGGCGGCGCCGGCTGCGTTTCGACGGCTGGATCGCCGGTCTGGGCACCACGTCCGGGGTGCGGGTCGTCGTCGGGCACTGGCCCGCCTCGCCGTTCGGGCCGTTCTCCGACGTCATGCTCGAACGGGCGGACGGGGAACGGCTGCTGCTGGCGCCCACGCCCGAGACGGCCGACTTCGTCGCGGCGACCTACACGTTCGACACTGTGCGGGTCGTCGCGGTCGACGTGACGGTCGCGGGCCGGGTGTGGACGGTCACCGCGGGGCCGTTGCGGCTCCGCTTCACGACCGGCCACCGCACCGCGCTGGGGCTCCTGCTCCGCGCGGTCCCGGCGCCGCTGGCCCGGCGTCCCGCTTGGAGCGCCCTGACGGACCGTCCGGCCCGGCTGCTGATGCCCGGCGTGCGGACCCGGGGCAGCACCGGCGGCGGACGCCGCGAGTGGTACGGCGCCCGGGACCTGCGCCCGGTGACCTCGCTGTCGGCGACCTTCGAGGGCCACGACCTGGGCGCGTCGGCGCCCGTGGAACCGCCGGTGCGCTTCGGTTTCGGTTCGGTGCCGCACCGGCCCGCCGTCACCCGTGTCACGACCACGGTGGAGCTCGACGCCGGGTGAGGCGCGGGTGGCCGTCGTCGCGACACGCCCGTGCCCCCCGGACGGATGATTGATTGGGCCGTTCGACGCAGACGGGGCGGTCGCCGGGCCGTGCGAACGGGCGGACGGGACTAGGTTCCGCAAGGCTGGTGATCTGTCCCAGCGCGAGCCCCCAGGGCGTGTCCGTGAAGCCCCGTCGTCCGCCCGTCAACGCCTGTGCCGATTGCGAGAACTGATGGCGATCCAGACCGAGCCCGTTTCCCCCGTCCCCGCGGCGGAGAGCCGCAGCCGAGGGGAGGTGATCATCAGCTGGATCACCACGACGGACCACAAGAAGATCGGTCACCTGTATCTGATCACGTCGTTCGCCTTCTTCCTGGTCGGCGGTCTGCTGGCGATGCTGATCCGGGCGGAACTGGCCCGTCCCGGACTGCAGATCATGTCCAGCGAGCAGTACAACCAGTCGTTCACGATGCACGGCACGATCATGCTGCTGCTCTTCGCGACACCGACGTTCGCCGGCTTCGCCAACGCCATCATGCCGTTGCAGATCGGTTCCCCGGACGTGGCGTTCCCGCGGCTGAACATGTTCTCGTACTGGCTGTTCGCGCTCGGCGGGCTCATCGCCTTCTCGGGCTTCCTCACGCCGGACGGCGCGGCCGACTTCGGCTGGACGGCCTACACCCCGCTCAGCGGGGCCGAGCGCACCACGCACGTGGGCGGTGACCTGTGGATCATGGGCCTGGCCCTCTCCGGCTTCGGCACGATCCTCGGCGCCGTCAACTTCATCACCACCATCATCTGCATGCGCGCGCCCGGCATGACCATGTTCCGGATGCCGATCTTCACCTGGAACGTGCTGCTCACCTCGGTCCTGGTGCTGCTCGCCTTCCCCGTTCTCGCCGCCGCGCTGCTGGTGCTGGAGGCGGACCGGAAGTTCGGCGCGCAGGTCTTCGACCCGGAGAACGGCGGCGCCATCCTGTGGCAGCACCTGTTCTGGTTCTTCGGGCATCCCGAGGTCTACATCCTGGCGCTGCCGTTCTTCGGCGTGGTCACCGAGATCTTCCCGGTGTTCTCCCGCAAGCCCGTCTTCGGCTACATGGGTCTGGTCGGCGCGACCATCGCCATCACCGGTCTGTCCGTGACCGTGTGGGCCCACCACATGTTCGCCACCGGTGCCGTGCTGCTGCCGTTCTTCTCGTTCATGAGCTTCCTCATCGCCGTGCCCACCGGCGTGAAGTTCTTCAACTGGATCGGCACCCTGTGGAAGGGCTCGATCTCGTTCGAGCCACCCATGCTGTGGGCGGTGGGCTTCCTGGTGACCTTCCTCTTCGGCGGTCTGACCGGCGTCCTGCTCGCCTCTCCCCCGCTGGACTTCCACGTCACGGACTCCTACTTCGTGGTCGCCCACTTCCACTACGTCGTCTTCGGCACGGTCGTCTTCGCGATGTTCGCCGGGTTCAGCTTCTGGTGGCCCAAGATGACCGGCACGATGCTCGACGAACGACTGGAGAAGATCCACTTCTGGACGCTGTTCGTCGGCTTCCACACGACGTTCCTGGTGCAGCACTGGCTGGGCGCGGAGGGCATGCCCCGCCGCTACGCCGACTACCTCGCCGCCGACGGCTTCACCGCCCTGAACACCGTCTCCACCATCGGCTCCTTCATCCTGGGCCTGTCCACGCTGCCGTTCCTGTACAACGTGTGGAAGACGGCCCACAAGGGCGAGCGGGTCGAGGTCGACGACCCCTGGGGGTACGGCCGTTCGCTGGAGTGGGCCACGTCCTGCCCGCCGCCCCGGCACAACTTCGTCACCCTGCCGCGCATCCGCTCCGAATCCCCCGCCTTCGATCTGCACCACCCGGCCGTGGCCGCGCTCGACGAGAAGGAGTACGCCGGCAAGCGCGACGTGCTCGACGCCGAGGGCCACGAGGGCTCGGAGCAGTGAGGCCCGGCCGGCACGACGCGCCCGCGGGCGAGAGGGACAGCGCCGTCGCCGACGAGGCCGCGGGCTATCTGCTGGTGCACGACCATCATGTCCAGGCATGCCGGGAGGCCGAGGAGCTGTGCGCGCGGCTGCCGTGGCTGACGACCGCTCAGGCCGAGGACGTCTCCCGGCACTACGTGCAGCAGCGCGTCGACCTGACACGGAGGATGCTGCGCGCCACAGTCGAACGGGCGGGGCAACTGCGCGAGGAGTACGAGGCACGGTACGCCGGGCTGCGCCGGGCCCTGCTCCGGCGGCACGCGCTCGCCGCGTGCGCCCTCGTCGCCGGCACGGGCGGCGCGGCCACGCTGGTGTCGCTGCTGGGCCGGTGACAAGGCCGTGCGCGGCGGCTCCCGCGGCGGCGATCCGGTGGCGCCGGCGACGGCGGTCGTGGTGGGCGCCGGCTGGTACGCGGCGCGGGGGCGGGCGCTGCGAGCCGCCTCGCGCCGCCCGGACGGGGCGCTCGACCCGCGGAACGTGCCGCATTGTGCGCACAATATCGGGTAGTCCGACTATGGACTGATTCGCCGTGGAAGGGACCGGGCCGTGATGCTGTCTCACACCGTCGAGCGAGGCGTACTGGTCATCACGGTGCTCGAGGACCCGGGAATCGGCGGGCGGGCCGCCCTGCTCACCCAGATCAGCGATCTCGTGCAGGGGGTCAGGCCGTCGTCCGTGGTCATCGTCCTGGACGAACCCGCGGCGACCGAGGCGGCGGTGAGCGTGGTGCTGCGTGTGCACCGGCTGTGCAGCCACCTCGACCTGGTGACCTTCGTCGCCACCCACAGCGCACCGGCCCGGCGTCTGCTCGACGCCAACGCCGACACCCACGGCATCCGCATGGTCATCCACGCCCGCGCGCACACCGCCATCGAGACCGCCACCGCGCTCACCACGGCCGCCTGAGCGGCCCGGCGGAGGGCCGCACGGGTCACAGGCCCAGGTGGCTCTGCAGCCAGTCGGCAGCGGCCCGCCGGAACAGCCGGCGGTTCTCCGCCCGCAGGAAGTCGTGCCCCTCGTCGCGCAGCGTCAGCAGCTCGGCCTCGACGCCCCGTTCCCGCGCGGCTCGCACGAACTGCTGGGACTCCCCCGGCGGCACGTTGGTGTCGTGTTCGCCGTGGACGGCGAGGACCGGGGCGCGCAGCCCGTCGATCCGGCTCATCGGTGACAGGCTGCGCAGCAGGGCGCGGTCCCGCTCGGGATGCCCGTACTTGTGCGCGGCGGACTCCGCGATCCAGGGCTCGGTCCCGGCGAAGAAGGTCAGGAAGTCCGACATGCCGCAGACGGCGACCGCCGTACGGAACAGGTCCGGGTGCCACACCACGGACGCGAACGTCAGATAGCCGCCGTACGACCGCCCCATGACCGCCAGCCGGGTCGGGTCGGCGGGGCCCGCGACGACGGCGTGCGCCGCGCAGTCCGCCACGTCGTCGAGCGCGGCGAAGCGGCCCGCGCCGAGGTCGGCGTCGACGAAGGACCTGCCGTGCCCCAGGGAGCCGCGCACGTCGGGCGCGAAGACGTCGAGGCCGCGCCCGAGGAGTTCGTGGTACAGCGGGTTGAAGACCGGCCGTTCCTGCTCCTCGGGGCCGCCGTGCAGATGGATGACGCAGGGCGCGGGCACGTCCGGTCCGCGCCCCGGCGCCCGGTAGTACCAGCCGCTCAGGGGCAGCCCGTCCCGCGCGGTCAGCCGCATGGGCACGGGGCGTACCGGCGGGCGGCCGGGTGGGACGGCGTCCTCGTCGCGGGCCGACCAGGGGGTGCGCAGCGAGGCCACGCCCTCGTGGACCCACCAGATGCCGGGGCGGCGCTGCGACCCGGACATGGCCAGCAGCAGCCGGCCGGGGCCCGCCGTGGCGACCCGGGTGACCACCTCGTGGGGCAGCGGGACCGGGCGGAGCGGGCCCAGGGTGCCGGGTTCCCGCCCGGGCGGTGCGGTCTCGACGACCTCCAGTTCGCTGGCGCCCTGCACGTTCCACGCCAGGACGGCGGTGGTGCCGTCGTGGGCCAGGGTCAGCAGTTCCAGGTCGCTGCCGTCGCGTTCGGCCAGGACGGACGCGCCGCGCGGCCCGCCGTCCTCGTCCAGCCCTACGGCGACGAGGGCCGCGAACTCCCGGTCGGCGTTGCTGCGCAGCCACAGGGTGCGCGCGTCGGAGGAGAACCGGCCGATCCACGGGTCGCCGTCGGCCACCGGCATCACGAAGGTGGGCTCCGCGTCGGCGGTGCGCCGCACCACGGCCTCCCGGCGTCCGCGCGGGCCCCGGCGCAGCAGGACGAGGCGGCCGTCGCGGCTGAGGTCGCAGACCCGCAGGGACGCCGCGTGCGTCTCGGTGGAGATCAGCACCGGGGACGCCAGGCCGTCGGGGTCGATGAGGTAGACGGACAGGCCGCCTTCGGCGCGGACGGCCCGGTCGGCCGGGGTGGTGAGGAGCGCGGGACCGCCGTCCGGCCGCGGACCCGTCACAGCGTCGTAGGCGAGGGGGCCGAGGAGGGTGGCGTGTCCGTCCCGTTCCGTCCACTCGGCCGCCGCGCCGGGGGCGCCGCTCTCGTGGTCGGCGGCGGCGGAGGCGGGCGCCATGCCGGCGGCCACGGTGACGGAGACCGTCGACCCGTCGTGCGCCCAGCGGCCCAGGTAGGCGGAGCCCGCCGGGTCGGCGCCCGCGAGGAGCCGCCGTCCCGAGCCGTCGGGGTGGACGCACAGGACCCGGGTGTGCTCGCCGCCGCCCGGCGCGGTGGTGTACGCGATCCAGCGGCCGTCCGGCGACCAGGACACCTCCTTGACGGGGTCCGGCGAGGAGTCCAGGAGCCGTACGTCCTCGCCGCCGACAGGTCCGGCCCACAGCTGGGGGACGCCGCCGCGGTCGCAGATGAAGGCGACCTCCGTGCCGGTGGGGTCGGCGGAGGGGTACCAGCAGCCGTGGGCGCGCAGCCGGGTCACGGCGTCGCGCGGCCCGCCCGCCCTGGGCAGCTGCATGGGTTCCGGTGCGGCGGTCCGGTCGGCACCGCCCCACTCCCCCGCCGCCCGGCTCTCGGCCGGCCACGCGGAGGACGGGCCGGGGGCCGGGCGGAACGCGAGGAGCCGCGGCGCCGGACCGCCCCCGGTGCCGGTCACTTGATTCCGTGCGTCTGCAGCCATATCTCCAGCAACGCGATCTGCCACAGGGCGTTGTTGCCCCGCCGGGTCCTGTGCTCGTCGGGCGCCGCGAGGAGTTCGTCGACGTAGGACCGGCGGAACAGCCCGCGCCGCTTGGCCTCGGGCGCCTCCAGGGCGTCGCGCACGCGCTCCAGGACGGGGCCCGCCATGTGCCGGATGGCCGGCACCGGGAAGTAGCCCTTGGGCCGGTCGACGACGTCCACCGGCAGCAGCTTGCGGCCCGCCGCCTTCAGCACGCCCTTGCCGCCGTCGGCCAGCTTGAGCTCCGGCGGGCAGGCGGCGGCCAGCTCGACCAGTTCGTGGTCGAGGAACGGCACACGGGCCTCCAGGCCCCACGCCATCGTCATGTTGTCGACGCGTTTGACCGGGTCGTCCACCAGCATGACGTGCGTGTCCAGGCGCAGTGCCGCGTCCAGGGCGGTCTCGGCGCCGGGGACGGCCATGTGAGCGTCGACGAAACGGCCTGAGACGTCGTGGTCCGCGAGCAGGTCGGGCCGCAGGATGCGGGCGATGTCGTCGTGGGAGCGGTCGAAGTACACGTCGGCGTAGCGCCGCGGCTCGTCCTCGCGGGTGGTGTCCGCGAGGCGCGGATACCAGTGGTAGCCGGCGAAGACCTCGTCGGCGCCCTGCCCGCTCTGCACGACCTTGACCTCCTTCGACACCTGCTCGGCGAGCAGGTGGAAGGCGACGACGTCGTGGCTGATCATCGGCTCGCTCATCGCGGCGACGGCGCCGTCCAGGGCAGCCGAGACCCGGTGGGAGGGGACCATGAGCCGCCGGTGGTCGGTGCCGAACTCGCCCGCCACCAGGTCCGAGTAGGCGAACTCGTCGCCCTCCTCGCCGCCCTCCGACTCGAACCCGACGCTGAAGGTCTTCAGGCCGCGCTGCCCCTCGTCGGCCAGCAGGGCGACGATCAGGCTGGAGTCGAGGCCGCCGGAGAGCAGGACGCCGACCGGCACGTCGGCGACCATACGGCGCCGGACGGCCGTGCGCAGCGCCTCCAGCACCGCGTCGCGCCACTCGTCCGCGCTCATGCCGGCGTACGCGTCGCGGCGGGTGTACGAAGGCTGCCAGTAGCAGTGGTCCCGGTGCGTGCCGTCGGGCTCGACGACCCGCACGGTGGCCGGCGGGAGCTTGCGGACGCCGTTGAGGACGGTGCGCGGCGCCGCGACCGTGGCGTGCCAGCTCAGGTACTGGTGCAGGGCGGCCGGGTCCAGGGAGGTGTCGACGTCGCCCGCCGCGAGGAGCGCGGGCAGGGAGGAGGCGAACCGCAGCCTGCCGGGGGTGCGGGCCAGGTACAGGGGCTTGATGCCGAGCCGGTCCCGGGCGAGGACGAGCCGGCCGGTGCGGTGCTCGAGGATCGCGAAGGCGAACATGCCCTTGAAGTGGTCGACGCAGTCGGTGCCCCACTGCTGGTACGCCTTGAGGACGACCTCGGTGTCGGACGTCGACGCGAAGCGGTGTCCCAGGGCCCGCAACTCCTCCCGCAGCTCCGGGTAGTTGTAGACACAGCCGTTGAAGACGCCGGTGAGCGCGCCGCGGGCGTCCGTCATCGGCTGGGCCCCGCGGTCCGTCAGGTCGATGATCTTCAGCCGGCGGTGGCCGAGGGCGACGGGGCCCCGGTGCCAGCTGCCCTGCCCGTCGGGGCCGCGCCCCACGAGCTGTTCGTTCATGCGCTCGACAGCCGTCAGGTCGGCCGGCTGTCCGTCGAAGCGGATCTCCCCGCTCAGCCCGCACATGCGGTGCCGCCTCCCTTCCGGGCACCCGCCCCGGCTCGGGAGGGCGGAGGGGCCGGTGCGCGGCCCGCGGAGGCGGCCTCGGCGGTGACGGAACGCATGGGGAAATCCTCTCTGTTCGGGGACAGGGCAGGCGCCGTACGGGACCGGGGCGCGCCGGGGCGCGGGCCGGTCCCCGGCAGCTCAGCGGCCGACCACATCCGAGGCCTCCGGACCGGCCAGCGGACGCGTCGGCGCCATGACGGTCCGGGGCGGCAGGGTGCGCGCGGGGCCGCGGCCGCCGCGCTCGCCGCGGGTCTCGGCGATCAGCATGTCGACGCAGCCCAGCAGGTCCTCGCGGCGGGCCGTGCGGCGCATCCGGCGGGCCGCGGAGCCCTCGGCGAGGGTCTCCTCCGCCAGCTCATGGACGGTCCCCCAGTCGCCGTGCGCCTCCAGCGCGGGGCGCAGCCGCAGCAGCAGCTTCCGTACGACCTGGCGCGCGGAGGCCTCCCGGTGTGTCTCGGGGTCCACCAGCGTGCCCTCCAGGCCCGAGCGGGCGGCCCGCCAGGACGCGCCCCGCAGCCACTCGTGCCGGCCCGCGCAGCCGGGGGCGCCGCGCTTGCGGAGGCGGGCGCGGGCCTCGGTGACCAGGGCGCGGAACAGCCCGGCGATCAGGACCACGGTCTCCGCGCGCGGGCAGGCGTCGCAGATGCGCAGCTCCAGGGTGCGCAGGTGGTCCGAGGGCCGGACGTCGTAGTACACCATCCCGGTGTCGCTGATGATCCCGGCCCGCACGAAGTCGTTCACCGCCGCGTCGTACTCGGCGGCGGTCGGGAAGCAGCCGGGCGGGCCCGCGGTGGGCCAGCGCTGCCACAGCAGGGTGCGCCAGCTCGCGTACCCGGTGTCGGTCCCCTGCCAGAACGGCGAGCTCGCGGAGAGCGCCAGCAGCGCGGGCAGCCAGGGCGACACCTCGCACATGACCTGGACGGCGGTGTCGCGGTCCGGGATGTCGACGTGGACCTGGGCCCCGCAGATCAGCTGCTCGTCGGCGACCCTGCGGTACTCCTCGGCCATGTGCCGGTAACGGTCCTCGGCGGTGGGGTTCGCCGAGGCGGCGGGGGCGAGCGGGGCGGTGCCCGAGGCCACGACGGCGAGCCCCAGGGAGGAGGCGGCGGCGTCCAGTTGCCGGCGCATGCCGGTCAGGTCGGCGTGCAGATCGTGCAGGGACGTGTGCACGGCGCTGTTGGCCTCGACGGTGCACGGTTGCAGTTCGGTCGTGAAGGTCTGTCCGGGGAGGCGCCGCAGCACCGCGTCGGCACGCGGTACGAGCAGCCCGCTCTCCACCTCCAGGACGTGGAACTCTTCCTCCACACCGATGCGCATGGTCACGGGTCTCTCCTCGGGATCCGAGCTCCGGCCCTCCGGGCGGTCTCGGGTGGTTGTGTGTGCTCTGGGTTCCCAGCCCTGAGGAGCACAATCCCGGCACCGTCCGCAGGCACCGCCTGCGTCGCAGGTGAGCGCGTCGGAGGGCCCGCCGGCGCCCCCGCGGCACAGGCGGCGGGCCGGCCGGCGGACCGGCCCCCGGAGGGGGCCCGGCACCCGCGAGCGACCATGGCTCCACCTTGCCCGGACGACGGCCGGCCCGCGCGCCGGGCGTCCTCGCGCTTGGGGCGCGCCCGGCGGGGAACCCGGGCCGCACCATGGGACGTGCGAAGAACTACGCCGTGGCCGCCTCCGGGCAGTGGACCGACGTGGAGGAGGCGGGCCGGCGCCGCCTGCCCGCCGGTGAGGTCCACGCCTGGGAACCCGGCCTGAACCAGACCGTGTGCGGCCTGTCGCTCAGCCGCTCCCGGCTGTCCCGTTTCGCGCACGTGCCCTGGCCGGACATCTTCCCGGAGTCGGGCGGGGCGGCGGACCGCGTGCAGCGGGTGTGCCCCCGCTGCGCGGCGGGGGCGGGCCGCCGGGGCCCGGACGCCCGGCCCCGCTGGCAGCGCGTGCACCCACGCCCCTGACGGCGTCCGGCACCCGGCCGAGGTCCGCCCCCGGCAGGGGTCACGCCAGCTGCGGCACGATCGCCACCGGGCACTGTGCGTGGTGCAGCAGCGTGTGACCGACCCGGCCGAGTTGCAGGCCGAAGTGGCCGTGCCTGCGGCGGGCGCCCAGGACCACCAGGTCGGCCGCCCCCGAGCGGTCCACCAGGATCGTGCGGGCGGGGCCCTCGACCGTGGTCCGGCGCACCCGGACGTCCGGGTGTGCGGCCAGCGGGGCGCGCAGCGCCTCGTCGAGCAGGGTCGCGGCCCGCCGTTCGTCGGCGCCGTCCCCGGCGGTCTCGGCGCCGATCGGCGCGGGGCGCCGCCAGGCGCGCACGGCGTCCAGGGCGCAGCCGCGTAGCTCCGCCTCACGGACCGCGAAGTCCACCGCCCGGCCACTGGTCGCGGTGTCGCCCACCCCGAGCAGGACGCGCTCGTGCAGGCCGACGACGCCCGGATCGTCGCCCCGGACCACGATCACGGGGCAGCGGGCGCGGGCCGCCACACCCAGGCTGACGGAGCCGAGCAGCAGGCCCTTCAGCTCGCCGCGGCCCCGGTCGCCCACCACCAGGGCGTGGGCGTTGGCGCCCTCGTGCAGCAGGGCGTCGACGGCGTCGGCGGGCAGGATGTCCGTCGTGATCCTCAGTCCGGGGGCCCGGCGCGCGGCCCGCTCGGCCGCGGAGGTCACGAGGTGTTCGGCGAGGACGCGCTCGGAGAAGCGTCCGCCGCCCAGCGTCGGCACGGTGCCCGCGTAGCGCTCCCACAGGGAGGCGTGCACCAGCCGCAGTGTCAGTCCGTGGCGGACGGCCTCGTCCGCGGCCCAGTCGACCGCGACCAGGCTGGGATCCGATCCGTCGACGCCCACGATCAGGGGAAGCGTCATCACCCTCACCGCCTTCCGTCCGGCTGCCCGGCCGGACAGCCATCGGCTTTCCGATCCCACCGTCGCTCCGGAGGGGGCGACGGCACGAGAGGCGGACGGGCACCGGTCGTCGGCGAACGGCCCACACGGGGTGGGCCGGGCGGCCCACACGGGGCGTGCGGGGGACGGCTGCCGCTACCCGGTCGGCAGCGGCGCCCACCACACCAGCCGGGTTCCGCCGCCCTCAGGGCTGCTCAGCTCCAGGTCGCCGCCCGACTGCCGGGCCCGTTCCGCCATGTTGCGCAGGCCGCTGCGGCGGCCGCCCGACGGGATGCCGACGCCGTCGTCCGTGACGCCGAGGCGGACCCGGCCGGGCTCGGCGGCGAGGGCCACGTCGACCCGGCCGGCGCGTGCGTGGCGGGCCACGTTGGTCAGGGCCTCGGAGAGCACGGCCACCACGTGGTCGGCGATCTCCCGGGGCACGTCGGTGTCCACCAGGCCCTCCATCCGGACGCTGGGCGCGAAGCCCAGCACCGGTGCGGCCTCGCCCACGACCCGCACCACCCGCGCCCGCAGCCCCGACCCGGCGCCGCCCTCGCGCGAGCGCAGCCCGAAGATCGTGGACCGGATGATCTTGATGGTCTCGTCGAGGTCGTCCACGGCCCGCACGACGCGTTCGGCGGCCTCGGGGTGGTCGATGAAACGGCCGGCGCTCTGCAGGGTCATCCCCGTCGCGAACAGCCGCTGGATCGCCAGGTCGTGCAGGTCCCGGGCGATCCGGTCGCGGTCCTTGAGGACGGCGACCTCCTCGGCGTCCTGCCGCCGCTGCGCCAGCTCCATCGCGACGGCGGCCTGGGCGGCGAACGCCTGCAGCGTCTCCGTCTCCGACGGCGAGAACACGGTCTGCCCGGCCTCCCGCGCCAGCAACAGGACGCCCCGGACCTCGCCCTCGGCGGTGCCGATCGGCACGGCGACGGCGGGGCCGAGTCCGGCGAAGCGGGGCGGCTCCGGGGAGACCCGCGGGTCGTCGCCGACGTCCGCGCTGGTGACCGGAACGGCCCCGGTGAAGGCCAGCCCCATCAGCGTCGAGCCGACCGGCAGGACGAGCCCCTGGTGGGCCTCGGCGTCCAGTCCCACGGCGATCTCCACGGAGAGGGTGCCGGTGTCCTCCATGGGCATGCCGACCACGGCCAGGGACGAGGCGGTGATGTCGGCGGCCCGCTCGGCGATCAGCCGCAGCACCTCAACACGCCCGCCACCGGACAGCAGGGTGTGCGTGATCTCGGCGCCGGCCCGCAACCAGCGCTCCCTCTGCCGGGACTCCTCGTACAGCCGGGCGTTGTCGATGGCGACACCGGCCGCGACGGCCAGCGTCGACAGCACCGCCTCGTCCTCGCCGTCGAACTGCGCCCCGCCCCGCTTCTCGGTGAGGTACAGATTGCCGAACACCTGGTCGCGGACCCGGATGGGGACGCCGAGGAACGTGTTCATCGGCGGGTGGTTGGGCGGGAAGCCGTACGACGCCGGATGCTCCGAGATCTTGGTCAGGCGCAGCGGTTCGGGGTGGCGGATCAGCTCGCCGAGGATGCCGTGGCCCTCCGGGTAGTGGCCGATCCGGGCGATCTGCTCGTCGCTGACGCCCACGGTGTGGAAAGCGGACAGCCGCTTGCCGTCCGGGCCGATCACCCCGAGCGCGGCGTACTCGGCGTCGACGAGGACGGCCGCCGCCTCGACGATGCTGTACAGGGCCTGTTCGAGGTTCAGGTCCCGGCCGACGGAGAGCACCGCCTCCAGGAGGCTGTGCACCCGGTCGCGGGTGCCGCGGGCCGCGTCCAGGCGCGCCTGCAGCTCCTCCAGCAACTCGTCCAGCCTCAGCTGCGGCAGCCTGATGCGTGCCTGCCGCGGCGTCTCGGCGCTTCCCACCTGCGTCTCCTCCGGTTCCGCGGGCGGCCGGACCGGGCCGCTCCGGACAGGCACCACGCTACCGGCCGCCGGTGCGCGCCTGCATGGAATCGGCCGTGCCCGCACGCCCCGTGCGCCCGTGCGCCGCACCTGGGTCCTCCGGGCCCCCCACAGGGCCGCTCGGCCCTGGCGCCGGGCGGCGACACGAGGGATGGTTGAGACAGGAGCGGCACCGATCCCCCGCGGTGTCGCTCCGTGTGTGCAGGCGCGACACGACGCGCGACCCACCCCTACGGAAGCCCGTGATGGTTCACGACGACACCCGGCCGGCCCTCGTGGGGCCGCGCCGACGCATCGAGCTCGACGGCGCCGAGGCGCTGCGGCTGCTGGGCAGCGTGTCCCTGGGCCGGATCGTCTTCACCCGGCACGCGCTGCCCACGGTCCGCCCGGTCAACCACGTCCTGGACGGCGGGGACATCGTCATCCGCACCCACGAGGGCGCCGCCCTGACGTCCCGCACCGAACGGGTCGGGGACCCCGGGGTGGTCGTCGCCTACGAGGCGGACGCCATCGATCCGCGCACGCATCTCGGCTGGAGCGTGGTGGTGACCGGATACGCCCGCCTGGTGACCGATCCCGAGGACCTCGCGCGCTGCCGGGCGCTGGTGCGGCCGTGGATGGACCAGGCGATGGATCAGGCGGTCCGGATCCGCCCCGACCTGGTCACCGGCATCCTGCTGACCGCCGCGGACGACTGCCCGGCCGGGGCCTGAGACCCGCCCCCTGGGCGGACCGGCCGCTCTCAGGCCGCCGCCACCGGCACGATCTCGTCGTGGTGCTCGCCGCCGAGGACCACCTTCAGGGCCCCGGTGTCGGCGGCGCCGGCGAAGACGTCGTACGCCTCCTGCATCTGGTCGAGGACG
This sequence comes from Streptomyces sp. NRRL WC-3605, assembly GCF_001509795.1. Taxonomy (GTDB): domain Bacteria; phylum Actinomycetota; class Actinomycetes; order Streptomycetales; family Streptomycetaceae; genus Streptomyces; species Streptomyces viridochromogenes. The sequence continues at coordinate 107,743 of NZ_LLZN01000041.1, forward strand.
AAGGTGTGGGTGACGAGGTCGGCGGTGGGCAGCCGGCCGGCGGCCGCCATCCGCAGCAGGGTCGGCGTGGAGTAGGTGTCGACGAGGCCGGTGGTGAGCGTGATGTTCTTGATCCAGAGGTCTTCCAGGTGCAGGGTCGCGGGGGCGCCGTGCACGCCGACGTTGGCGACGTGCCCGCCGGGGCGGACCATGCGGGTGCACAGCTCGAAGGTCGCCGGGATGCCGACCGCCTCGACGACGACGTCCGCGCCGAGTCCGTCCGTCAGATCGGCGACCAGTTGCTCGGGCGTCTCGCGGGCGTCGGCGACCGCGTCCGCGCCGAGCCGCCGGGCGGCCTCCAGCCGGGTGGGCGCGAGGTCGACGGCCACGATCCGTTCCGGTGAGAACAGCCGGGCCGTGGCGACGGCCGCCAGCCCGACGGGCCCGGCGCCGACCACGACGACGGTGTCGCCGGGCCGCACCCGCCCGTTGAGCACGCCCACCTCGTACGACGTCGGGAAGATGTCGGCGAGCAGTACGGCCGCCTCGTCGGACAGGGTGCCCGGCAGCGGGTGCACGGACAGGTCGGCGTACGGGACGCGGACGTACTCGGCCTGGGTGCCGTCGATCAGATGGCCGAGGATCCAGCCCCCGCCGCCCCGGCACTGCCCGTACGCCGCCTGCCGGCAGTAGGAGCAGCGCCCGCACGCCGTGATGCAGGAGACCAGCACGCGGTCCCCGGGGCGTACGGTCCGTACGTCGCCGCCGACCTCGACGATCTCGCCGACCGCCTCGTGCCCGAGGACGGTGCCGGGGCGGACCTCCGGCACGTCGCCCTTGAGGATGTGAAGGTCCGTGCCGCAGATGGTGACGGTTCCGACGCGCACGACGGCGTCGGTGGGTTCCTTCAGGGCCGGGTCGGGGACCTCCTCCCAGGCGGCCTGGCCGGTGCCGTGGAACACGTAACCCTTCATGGCACTCCTCACCCCACTCGTCCGGTGCGTCCCGCATCTCCAGCTTGACCCGGATGGGCGAGGCCCGCACGGGCCGGACGAGCCCCCCGCGGCCGCCCCCGTGCGGGACCGGGGGCCCACCCGGCAGGGACCTACGGCCCTGTCGCCCGCGCGCCCGGCGGAGGTTTGATCGGTGCCATGACCGAGAACCGCACCGAGCCCGCCGGCACCGGGGCACGAGGTGCCGGCGACGGGCCGGCCGTCGTGGCGCTGCGCGGCGAGATCGACCTCAGTACCGCGACCTCGCTCATGATGCGCCTGGACGCCCTGACGTCGGCCCCGTCCCCGGATCTCGTGCTCGACCTGCGCGGTGTGACCTTCATCGACTGCGCCGGCCTCGGTGTGCTGTGCCGGGTCCGCAATCGGGTCCGGGCCCGGGAGGGCCGGCTCCGGCTGGTCAGCGAGAGCGCCCGGTTCCGGCGGATGCTGCGCCTGGCGGACCTGGGCGGCGCCTTCGAGGTCGCGTCCCGGCTGCCGGACGTCATGTCCCGGCCGGTGGACACGGCCGCGGGGGCGCGGGCCGCCCTGCGCTGAGCCTTGCGCCCAGCCACGCGTCGGCTTCCCGCACCCCCGCGTCCCCGCGCCCGGTCAGGAGTTCCAGGACCAGTCGGCCACCTCGGGCAGGTCGGTGCCGTGCTCGCGGATCCAGGCGTGATGGCGGGTGCGGGCGTCCACCATGGCCTGCCGTACGGCGGCGGCCCGCACCGCGAGGCCGGGGACCCGGTCGACGACGTCCATGACGAGCCGGTAGCGGTCCAGGTCGTTGCGCACCACCATGTCGAACGGCGTGGTCGTGGTGCCGGACTCCTTGTAGCCGCGCACATGCATCTCGGAGTGCCCGGCGCGGCGGTACGCGAGGCGGTGGATCAGCCACGGGTAGCCGTGGTAGGCGAAGATCACCGGCTTGTCGCGGGTGAACAGTCCGTCGTACTCGAAGTCGCTCATGCCGTGCGGGTGTTCCTCGCGCGGCAGCAGCCGGGTCATGTCGACGACGTTGACCACGCGGACGGCGAGCTGCGGCAGGTGGCGGCGCAGCAGCTGCGCCGCCGCGAGCACCTCCTGGGTGGGCACGTCCCCGGCGCAGGCCAGCACGACGTCGGGTTCGCCGCCGTTCTCGGTGCCGGCCCACTCCCAGATGCCCGCGCCGCGCGCGCAGTGGTCGCGTGCGGCGTCCATGGACAGCCAGTCGAAGCAGGGCTGTTTCCCGGCCACGATCACGTTGACGTAGTCGCGGCTGCGCAGGGCGTGGTCCGCGACCGACAGCAGGGTGTTGGCGTCCGGCGGCAGGTAGACCCGCACCACCTCGGGGCTCTTGTTGAGGACGTGGTCGACGAAGCCGGGGTCCTGGTGGGAGAAGCCGTTGTGGTCCTGGCGCCAGACGTGCGAGGTCAGCAGGTAGTTGAGGGAGGCCACCGGGGCCCGCCACGGCAGCCGCCGGGACGTCCGCAGCCATTTGATGTGCTGGTTGACCATCGAGTCGACGATGTGCACGAACGCCTCGTAGCAGGAGAACAGCCCGTGCCGGCCGGTCAGCAGGTAGCCCTCCAGCCAGCCCTGGCAGAGGTGTTCGCTCAGCACCTCCATGACCCGGCCGTGCCGGTCCAGGTGCTCGTCGACGGGCAGGGTACCCGCCTGCCACGCCTTGCCGCTGGCGTCGAACACGGCCTGGAGCCGGTTGGAGGCGGTCTCGTCCGGGCCGACGAGCCGGAAGTCGCGGCGCGCCCGGGTGTCGTTCATGACCTGTTCCAGCAGGTCGCCGAGGACGCGGGTCGGCTCGTGCAGGGTCACGCCGGGCTTGTCGACGGGCACGGCGAAGCGGTCCAGCGACGGGACGGGCAGGTCGTGCAGGAGGAGGCCGCCGTTGGCGTACGGGGTGGCGCCCAGCCGCCGGGCGCCCTGGGGCACGCAGGCGAGGACGTCGGCGACGGGCCGGCCGTCCGCGTCGAAGAGCTCCTCGGGCCGGTAGGAGCGCAGCCAGGCCTCCAGCTGCCGCAGGTGCTCGGGGTTGTCGCGGACCCCGGCGAGCGGGACCTGGTGCGAGCGCCAGGTGCCCTCGACGGGGAGCCCGTCGACCTCGCGGGGGCCGGTCCAGCCCTTCGGGGTGCGCAGCACGACCACCGGCCAGTGGACGCGCTCGGTGACGCCCTCCTCGCGGGCGGAGCGCTGCATGAGGGCGATCCGGTCGAGCGCCGTGTCGAGGGCCCGCGCCAGGGCCCGGTGGACGGCGGCCGGATCGTCGCCGGTGACGTGGATCGGTTCGTGGCCGTATCCCCGCAGCAGTGCGTCGAGTTCGGCCTCGGGCAGCCGGGACAGCACGGTCGGGTTGGCGATCTTGTAGCCGTTGAGGTGCAGGATCGGCAGGACGGCGCCGTCGTGGACGGGGTCGAGGAACTTGTTGGAGTGCCAGGAGGCGGCGAGCGGCCCGGTCTCCGCCTCTCCGTCGCCGATGACGCAGGCGACCAGCAGGTCCGGGTGGTCGAAGGCGGCGCCGTAGGCGTGGGCCAGCGAGTAGCCGAGCTCACCGCCCTCGTGGATGGACCCCGGCACCTCCGGCGCCACATGGCTCGGCACGCCGCCGGGGAAGGAGAACTGCCGGAACAGCCGCTCCATGCCGGTCGCGTCCCGGGAGACGTCCGGATAGTGCTCGCCGTAGCTGCCGTCCAGCCAGGAGCCGGCGAGGACGGACGGCCCGCCGTGTCCCGGGCCCCACACGCACAGCGTGTCCAGGCCGCGGGCGGAGATCACACGGTTGAGGTGGGTGTAGACCAGGTTGAGGCCGGGCGAGGTGCCCCAGTGGCCGAGGAGGCGCGGCTTGATGTGCTCGGGCCGCAGCGGCTCGGTCAGCAGCGGGTTGGCCATCAGGTAGATCTGCCCGGCGGCCAGGTAGTTGGAGGCCCGCCAGTGGGCGTCCAGCGTGCGCAGTTCGTCGTCGGAGAGTGCCGTGTCGTCGGAGAGTGCCGTGGAGGGGTGGGGGTCCACCTGGGACATGAGAGGTCTCCGGGGTCGGTGGTCGTCGGTTCGCTCGCGTGCGGGGGTCCGGTGGTCGGGGTGCTGTGTGCGGGTGCGCCCGTCCTCGCATTTCACTCCGGTCCGGGGACCATGGCCACCGGGCGGGCCGGCCGGTGCGGTACGCCGTGCACCACCCGGCCGAGGTGCCCGGCGGGCCGGTGCCCCCGCCCGGCGCCGCCGACCAGCGGGTCTGCGGCGTACGAGGCGTCCACGAGGACGGTACGGGCGGGCCCCTCGGCCGTGCGGCGGTGTGCGACGACGCCGGCCGGGACGTCGCCCGGCGCCTTGTCCAGTACCTCGGCCGCCCGCGGCTCATGCGCCCGAGGGTGCTCCCCGGCCGCGCGGCTCTCGCGCGATCCGGCGCTGCCGCAGAGCCTGACGGTGCGGGTCATGGCCTCCCCTCCTGAGCCGGTCCCGCCGACACGGGCGCCGTCCACGGCCATGAGGCCCGCGAGGGCCGCAGGACCTCCCGGTCCACGGCCGTGGAGCCCGCGAGGGCCGCGGGACCGGACGTGGACCGGCGCGTGCCGGTCCGTGCCGAGCGGTGCGGTGGGCCACGTCCGGGCCCACCGCACCTCCTCTCCCCCCGGTCGGCACAGCGAGGGGCCGCGGCGGACGGGCGGGGCGTGTGGTGAGCGAGCGCGGGCCCCGGTGCCGTCCGCCGTGCCTCACCCTCCCGGTGTCCGGGGCACCGCGCCCGATGCCGAAGGTCCGCCTTCAGGGGTCCAACGGCCCTTCCCGCGCGGCCCGGTCCGGGTCTACGGCGCGAGTGTCCGCGACGGGATCCGGACGGCCCGCCGGGATGGGGCCCAATGGCCCTGGCGCCCCCGGGCGCGGCGGGCGGACGCTGGCGGTGGGGATAGTCCCTGGTCGTCGTCGGGAGGCATGCCATGATCACCACCTCTGCTCCCAGCATGACGCGCGCCCTGGACGCGGAGCGGCGGCAGCGGCTCATGCTCCTCGCCCGCGAGGTCTCCTTCCCGCAGGGTGCGCGGATCTTCGAGGAGGGCGCACGGGCCGACCGGTTCTGGATCATCCGCACCGGCACCGTCGAGCTGGACATGCGGGTCCCGGGCCGCCGCCCGGCCGTCATCGAGAGCCTGCGGCACAACGAACTCCTCGGCTGGTCCTGGCTGTTCTCCCCGCACGTGTGGCACCTGGGCGCCGAGGCGACGACGCCGGTGCGGGCGTACGAGTTCGACGCCGAGGCCGTACGGTCGCTGTGCCGGGACGATCCGGCGCTCGGCCACGCGGTGTCCCAGTGGGTCGGTGACGTACTCGCCCACCGTCTGCGCTGCGCGCGTGCGCGGCTGCTCGACCTGTACGCCCCCTACGGGGCGGGTACCGCCGTCTGACCGGCGGAGCGGCGGATGGGGCCGGTCGGCCCTAGTGCGTCCGGCCCCGGCGAGCGATGATCGGGAGGAGGAGCGGTCGGCCGGCCGCTTCCGTTGTGCCGTCGGGACAGGGAAGCGTCATGACCGAGTCAGGAACGTTCACGGAGCAGAACCCGATCCGCGTGTTCCTCCTCGACGACCACGAGGTCGTACGCCGGGGCCTGACGGATCTGCTGGACGCCGAGCCGGACATCTCGGTGGTGGGTGACGCGGACACCGTCGAACACGCGCTCGTCCGAGGCCCGGCCCTGCGCCCGCACGTCGCGGTGCTGGACGTCCGTCTCCCGGACGGCGACGGCATCACGGTCTGCCGCGAGCTGCGCAGTCAGATGCCCGGGCTGGCCTGCCTGATGCTGACGTCGTTCGACGACGAGGAGGCCCTGCTGGACGCCATCATGGCCGGCGCCTCGGGCTATGTCCTGAAGCAGATCAAGGGCTCCGACCTGGTCTCCGCGGTCCGCACGGTCGCCTCGGGCCAGTCCATGCTGGACCCGGCGACGACGGCCCGCCTGATGCGCTCGCTGCGCGCGGACCCCGTGGAGACACCGTCCGTCGCGCCGGAACTCGCGGGCCTGTCGCCCCGGGAGCGGGACATCCTGGCCCTGATCGGTGACGGCCTGACGAACCGCGAGATCGGCAAGAGGCTCTACCTCTCGGAGAAGACCGTCAAGAACCACATCTCCCGCCTCCTGGCCAAGCTCGGCGTACAGCGCCGCGTCCAGGCAGCGGTCCTGGCCTCCCACCTGGAACACCCGGAGCCGGGCGACCGCCCGGCCCGGTGAACCCGGCGCCTCAGCGCACGCGCCCCCGGGGCTTCAGCGGGGTCGCAGGCAGTTGCGGGGCCGGGAGCGGGGCGCCGTCGTAGCCCTTCACCTCGCCGAAGCGGGTGCCGTCCATCCAGTCCCGCCGCGCCTGCTCGATCTCCTCCTGGGTACGGCCGATCCAGTTCCAGAACATGATCAGCTCCTCCTCGAACGGCTCGCCGCCGAGGAGCATCACGGCCGCGTCCGACTCGGCGCGCAGCGGGAGTTCGGTGCGGCCGCAGCCGAGGTAGAGCATCGAGCCCGGCAGCACCGGTACGCCGTCCACATGGGCCTCGCCGGACATCGACAGCACGGCGTACTCGAAGTCCGGTTCCAGCGGCAGGCGGACGTCGGCGCCCCGGCTCAGCGCCAGGTCGGCGCCGACGATCGGGGTGTACGCCGTGCCGGGCGAGCTCGCGCCGTCGAGGTCGCCGAGGATCAGCGTGGCCCGCAGGCCCGGCGCGGTGACGATCGGCAGGTCGGCGTGGTGCTCGAAGTGCGGCTCGGTGTGCCGGTGGCCGTCGGGCAGCGCCACCCAGAGCTGGGCGCCGTGCAGGAAGCGGGCGTGGGCGCGTGGGCTCTCCTCCGAGTGGCTGATCGCCCGGCCGGAGGTCATCAGGCCCAGCTCGCGCGGGCGGATCGTCTGGAGGCTGCCCGTGGAGTCCCGGTGCAGCACCTCGCCCTCGTGCAGCCAGCTCACCGTCTGCAGGCCCATGTGCGGGTGCGGGGGCACCTGCATGCCGGGCTCGTCGGCGATGTCGTCGGGGCCGTAGTGGTCGACGAAGCACCAGGCGCCGACCATGCGCCGACCCAGGTTGGGGAGCAGCCGGCGGACCTCGGTGGACTCGCCGAGCCGTACCCGCCGGGGGCTGAGGAGTTCGCGGACGGGCTCCGCGACGACGAACCCGCGGCCGCCGCAGACGGAGGGCACCGCCTCGCGATCAAGATTGCTCATGGCGCCCAAACTAACCCCCTCCGGGGCGCCCCGTCAGTCCGTCGTACGGGCTGTCTTGCGGGCGGGCGGGCGTCCGGCGGCGGGTTCCGGGTGGGTACGGGCCCCCGGAGCGAGCGCGCCGAGAAATAGTAGCCATGGATATAGTAGCCATGTACTGTTTTTCTCATGAGCACGGGTTCCATGAACGCCACCCCCGGCTACCTGGTGTGGCGGCTGTCGACGAAGTGGCGGGTCGCGGTCGACCGGGCCGTGGCCCCGCTGGGGCTCACCCACGCCCAGTACGCCGTGGTGGCCTCCCTGTACGGCATGCGGCGCGCGGGCGAACGCCCAAGCCAGCGGCGACTGGCCGACCACACCGGCCTGGAGCCGCTGTACGTCTCCAAGCTGGCGCGCTCCCTGGAGAGCGCCGGCCTCCTCGAACGCACCCGTGACCCCCGTGACCCGCGGGCGGTCCAGCTGGCGCTGACCGAGCAGGGCCGGGAGCGGGCCCGGAAGGCGATCGACGTGGTGCACGGACTGCACGAGCGCTGGCTCGCCCCGCTCGGCGGCCTCGACAGCCCCACCGCACGGGAGTTCACCCAGGTTCTGGCGACCCTGCTCGACGCACCCCTCGATCCGCCGGCGCCGGGCAGCCGGCACGACAGCGAGCACGACGACCACGAGCACAAGGACCACGAGCACGACAAGGAGCAGTCATGACCACCACCCCTCCCCGTCTCGATCCGCGCGTCATAGCCTTGGCCCACTACGCGAGCCGCGCCCTCCTGGAGCGTGTACTGGCCCGCCACGGCGCCACCTTCCAGCAGTCCGTCACCCTGCGCGTGGCCGCCCTCGCCGACGGGCCGCTCGAGCGCGACCACCTCGCCGGCCAGGTGACCGGTTCGCTCAAGTGCACGCCGGAGGAGGCCCGTTCCGTGGTCGACGAGTTGGTGAGCGCCGGCCTGCTGGCACCCGAGGGCCCGTCCGCCGTGCGCATCACGGACGCGGGACGCGAGACGCACACCACCACGTCCGCCGAGACGGCCCCGATCTCAGCCCGGGTCTACGCGGACCTGCCGGAGGAGGACCTGGTCGCCGCCGGGCGGGTGCTCACGCTCATCACCGAGCGGGCGAACCGTGAGCTCGCGGCCCTGACCCAGGACACGGCCGCCAGCTAGTGGAATATTCAACCACTCGGGCCGGTTGACCCGCGCGAAGGAGGTCAGAGTGGAGACGACGTACTACGACCACGGGACAACGGCCGAGCGCTGGGAGCGGGCGCGGATGTTCTTCGACGCCAAGGACTACGCCGCCGCGGCGCGGGTCCTCGGCAGCCTGGTCGAGGAGGTGCCGGAGCAGACCGGGCCGCGGCTGCTGCTGGCCCGTGCCTACTACCACTCGGCCCAACTGCGCCGCGCCGAGGACGAGTTGCGCGTCATCGTCGAGCGCGACCCGGTGGAGCACTACGCCCGGCTGATGCTGGGCCGCACGCTCCAGCGCCAGGGGCGGCACGAGGAGGCCGAGCCGCACATGCGCCTGGCCTCCGCGCTGGCCGGCGACTTCGAGCAGGCCTGAGGCGCGGCCGGACAGGCAGGGGCCCGGACTCCGTACCGACGGGGTCCGGGCCCCTCCTCACGACGCCTCCTGGGGGCTCCCCCGCCGATGCGCGATCTCCCCGCGTACGGCGTCCACGACGACGAACCCCGCCAGCGGGATGCCGAGCAACGGGACGACGTAGCCGAGCGCCGCGACCAGCGCGGCCAGGGGGACGAGGACGCGCGGAGGCACCTGCCGCCAGGCGCCGCGTGGCACCGGCCGTCCGAACGACGTGCCCCGCCCACGCTGCCACCACATGCGGTAGCCCCACACGATCAGCAGGATCAGCGCGAGCGTCAGCGCCATCAGGGCGATCTGGTTGACCAGCCCGAACAGGACGCCGGTGTGCAGGTCGATGCCCCAGCGGGTCAGCTTGGCGAGCACCGGGAAGTCCTCGAACCGCAGGACGTCGGTGACCTCGCCGGACGCCGGGTCGACGGCGACGGCGTCCTGTTTCGTCGGCCAGGCGCGCTGTACCTGCCGGACCTCGTAGGCGGACGTCGCGTCGGCGGGCGGCACGATCTCCACCGGGTCCGACAGGCCCTCGGAGCGGGCGGCGGCGAGGACCGTGTCGAGACCGACGCCCTGTCCGCCGGCGCCGCCGGCCGTCGCGGCGCCGCCGTGGCCCCCGTGATCGCCGCCGGCCGTCGCCGTGATCGACGGGGTGGCCTGGCGCAGCGAGGTGCGCAGGTCGTCGATGTGCGCTCCGGCGTACGTCGACCAGGTCAGGCCGGTCGCCGACAGGAAGAGGAAGCCGAGGGCCGCCCAGACGCCGACCGTGCCGTGCAGGCCGAGGGTGCGCCGGCGGCCGGTGGTGCCGCGCACCCGGCGCAGGGCGCGCCGGCGGGAGAACCACAGCGCCAGTCCGCCGGCCGCGATCACCCACAGCCAGCTGGCGGCGAGTTCGCTGTACAGGCGCCCCGGCTCACCGAGGTGGAGGTCGCGGTGGAACTCGTCGATCCAGGTGCGCAGCGGAAGCGCGCCGGTGGAGCCGTACTGCTCCAGGGCGCCGCGCACTTCGGCGGTGTACGGGTCGACGAACACGGCCAGCGTGTGGCCGGCTTCGACGCCGTCGGCCCCGGAGAGCATCACGCGGGTGGACTCGTCGTCGGCCGGGGAGGGCCGTACGGCCGTGACCGTGCCCTCGGGGTGGGCCTTCCGGGCGGCGGCGACCTGCTGCGACACCGGCAGTTCGGTGTCGCCGACAGGGACGTACATCTCGTGGGCGTAGAGCAGCTTCTCGGCCTGGAACGCGCCCGCGTACAGGAATCCGGTGGCGGCGGCGACGAGGAGGAACGGGGCGACGAGCACCCCGGCGTAGAAGTGCAGCCGCAGGACCAGCGGGCGCAGGGCCGCCCAGCCGCGGCGGGGCGGGGCCGGGGCGTCCGGCGCCGGGGCCGGGGCGGTCGAGGGGGCGGTGGACATCGGCGGGTCTCCGGGGGGGGGGGCGGGG
>NZ_LLZN01000042.1 GCF_001509795.1 Streptomyces sp. NRRL WC-3605
GTGGGTTCATCGCCCTGGGCGAGGATGTCACCGCCTACGTCGAGCAGATCGATCGATGCCGGGGCCAGGTGAGACACCAGTTCTTCGAGTTGGCGGGTGTTCCCCTCGGCGCCGTGGTGTGCCGCCCTTCCTTCGGAAGGAGGTGAAGCGGCACCTCGACTCGTTCGCCGAGAAGGGTCCGGACGGGTTGGTCTTTGCGGGAGAGAAGGGAGCGGCCTTCCGGCGTACGACCTTCGGGCGGAGGTGGCGGCGGGCTCGCGAGGTAGCCGGTCTCCCGGACGGCTTCCGCTTCTACGACCTCCGCCACACCGGGCACACCCTGTCGACCCGTTCGGGCGCCACCCTCCGGGACACGATGGTGCGTGCCGGCCAGTCCTCCGAGAAGGCGGCGCTGATCTATCAGCACTCCGGACCGGCAACGGGAGGTCGCCGCCGGGCTCGACGACCTCGTACGCGCCGAGCGTGCGAAGCACCACACCGGCGACCGTGCGCACCACAGGGAGGAGCCGTCGGTGGGCTAATGGCGCGGTTGTGGTGCGGCACCCGCTCGCCGGTCTGGACAACAAAACCCCCGGGTCGATGACCTGGGGGTTTCGCATGGAGCGGGTGACGAGAATCGAACTCGCGCTCTCAGCTTGGGAAGCTGATGTTCTACCATTAAACTACACCCGCGTAAGACGCCCGATCCGGGGTAACCGGAGGGGGTGTCCGATCGCCTCGTCACTCTACCTCATCTCCGGGCCCGGGCGCTGTCGCGTCGGGGCCTGAGTGCTTTTCAGGGCGTGGACGCGACTGCGGGGCGCCGGAGTTGAGGCGTACCGTGGAGGGGTGGAAGAGGGTCCCGGGCGGGGTCGGAGTGCCGCCTGGAGGGCCGTCCCTTTGATCCCGTAATGTGGCCTCGCGTCGCCCGGCAGGCAGCAGCCGGGCGCGGCTCTTGGGGAAGGGACTCTAGGACTTGATGGAGCGCACCGTCGTCCAGTGTGCCGATGGGCACGTGTTCAGCACCGCGTCGTTCCCGATGCAGCAGGCCGACCGGCTCGGCCCCGGCCGGCTCGTCCGATGTCCCCGCTGTGCCCGGCTCCGCAGCGCGGTGCCGGTCCAGGTGGAGAAGCGGTAGCCGACGTACGGACAGGGCAGGCGTGGGGCGCGCGGACGGTGCGGTTGTGGCCGGTACGCGCGCCTTGCGTATCCTCGGGGCGTGCTTCTCTCAGACAAGGACATCCGGGCCGAGATCGACGCCGGGCGGGTACGGATCGATCCCTACGACCACTCCATGGTGCAGCCGTCCAGCATCGACGTACGGCTGGACCGGTACTTCCGGGTGTTCGAGAACCACCGGTACCCGCACATCGACCCCTCCATCGAGCAGGCGGACCTCACGCGGCTGGTGGAGCCGGAGGGCGACGAGCCGTTCATCCTGCACCCCGGGGAGTTCGTGCTGGCCTCCACGTACGAGGTCATCACGCTGCCCGACGACCTCGCCTCGCGGCTGGAGGGCAAGTCCTCCCTCGGACGGCTCGGGCTCGTCACGCACTCGACCGCCGGGTTCATCGACCCGGGGTTCAGCGGACACGTCACCCTGGAGCTGTCGAACCTCGCCACGCTGCCGATCAAGCTGTGGCCCGGCATGAAGATCGGGCAGCTGTGCATGTTCCGGCTGACCTCGCCCGCCGAGTTCCCCTACGGCAGCGAGCGGTACGGGTCGCGGTACCAGGGGCAGCGCGGGCCGACCGCGTCCCGGTCCTTCCAGAACTTCCATCGGACCCAGGTGTGAGGACGGCATGAGCGACGCCCCCGTACGGGAGAACCTGACCTACGAGCGCTTCGGCACCGCCGTCCGCGAGCTGGCACAGACCATCGCCGACGACGGGTACCAGCCGGACATCGTGCTGAGCATCGCCCGGGGCGGCGTCTTCGTCGCCGGCGGCCTCGCGTACGCGCTCGACTGCAAGAACCTGCACCTGGTGAACGTCGAGTTCTACACCGGCGTCGGGACCACGCTGGAGATGCCGGTCATGCTGGCGCCCGTCCCGAACGCGATCGACTTCACCGACAAGAAGGTACTGATCGCGGACGACGTCGCCGACACCGGCAAGACGCTCAAGCTCGTCCACGACTTCTGCGTCGAGCACGTCGCCGAGGTCCGCTCCGCCGTGATCTACGAGAAGTCCCACTCCCTCGTGAAGTGCGAGTACGTCTGGAAGCGCACGGACGACTGGATCAACTTCCCGTGGAGCGTTCTGCCTCCCGTACACAAGTCGGGGGACGTCCCGAAGGGGAACACGGAAGCCCTCTGACCGGCACCGCCGGGCGCCGGGGCCGCGCCCGGTCAGGCGGGGAAGTGACGCCACCTGCCCTCGGAGACGACCTCGACCGCACCGTCGGCGACCGTGATGGCGGTGTCGTCGTCGATCGCGTACGCGGGGTTCGGGAGGCCGGCTGCCCACTTCTCCGCCTCCGCCATGGTGTTCTCCGGCAGGTCCGGGTGATCCACGTGCGGGAAGATCGAGAAGTCGACGACGCCCAGCGCGCTGTCGTCCCCGGTGGGCGCCGTCCACTCGACGAAGTACTCGCCGATGCGAGGGGTCATCGCCATGCTCCCGGCGCTCAGCCCCACCCACACCTTCCCGCCCCACGACGGCAGCAGCTCCGCCAGGCCGGACTCCCGCATCCAGTGGGCCAGGTACAGCGCGTCGCCGCCGTTCACCAGCAGGACGTCCGCCTCCTGGACCCAGGGGACCCAGCGCTCCGCACCGATGCTGGGCAGCGCGGTGAGCTCCAGCACTCCCAGGGACTTCCAGCCCAGGTCGCACATGGGCAGGGGGGACTGCCCACTGATGAACCGCCAGGCCCCGGCAGGACTGCCCATGGGGTGCCCGTACCCCGCGGTGGGGACGCACAGGGCGTCGGACTCGGCGATCGGCTTGCCCAGCAGCCGGACGAGCGCGTCCCGGATGCTCGGGTTGGTGATGCCCGCCGCCGTAAGAAGAAGCTTCACGATGACTCCTGACACGAGTGCGAGGGAGCGGTCCGACGGGTGGACCGGGGAACACCTCGAAACTCATCGCCGGGCGGGCGGGAGGGCGGCGGATCGCCAGGGCGTCCACGTACCGGGAGCCGAGAGAAAGGGGCCCTCGCCGGCGATCGCGGCAGGGGCCCCTTCCGTGGGCTGTGGGGCTAGAAGGTGCCCAGTTTCACGATCGACAGGAGGGCGACCAGCTGGATCGCGCTCGCGCCCAGGGCCTTCGGCCAGGGGAGGTCGTGGGACTTGGAGACCATCAGGGTGAGCAGGGCGCCGCCCGCCACCCAGGTGACCCAGCCGAGGATCTGGACGAAGGAGGCGTCGCCGCCCGCGAACATCGCGACGATCAGGCGCGGGGCGTCCGTGAGGGACATGATCAGCATGGAGAGGCCGACCGTGGGCTGCCAGGCGCCGTCGCCGCCGAGCTGGCGGGCCAGGGTGTGGGTGACGACGCCCAGGACGAACGCCGACAGGACCATGGCGACGGCGGTGGTCAGGACGATCGGGATGGCGTTGGAGAGGGTCGCGTTGATCGCGTCCTCGCGTGCGCCGTCGAAGCCGAAGACCGCGAGAAGGCCGTAGAGGAACGTCACGATCAGGGCGGGGCCCCACATCGCGTAGTCCCGCATCCGCAGGAACGTCTGCTGGGGCGAGAGGATCACGCCGCGCAGCAGGTCCTTCCAGTGCAGGCGGGGGCCGATCGGGCCGGCCGGGGCCGTGCCCGCGCGGTAGGTGTCGCCCTGCGTGTACGGGTCCTCGCCGACGGAGAACGCCTGGGTGTGACCGGGGTTGTTCGCCGCGTACGGGTCGGCGGGCGCGTGCGGGTAGCCGCCGTCGCCGAAGTACTCCGGCTCGCCGTGGTTCGCGGGACCGGGGCCGTAGCCGCCGTGCCCGCCGCCGTGCGCCTGCGGCCAGCCGCCTCCGCCGCCCGAGCCGCCGTACGGCTGCTGCGGCGGCGGAGGGTAGCCGTACGACGGTCCCTGGGGCGTCTGCTGCGTGTGCGGGGTGCCGTTGTTCCTGCCGCCCCGTCCGATCCTGAATCCAGCCACGTCTTCGAACGTACCTGGTCCTGGCAAACGGCGTGCCGGGCCCCGGGGTTAGGGCCCGGCTTTGCTGCCGAGCTGTGACATCCCCTAGGGGGTGCCCCGAGGGGATGTCACGGGGGACGCCGTCAGCGGAGCATGTCCTGGCCGAGGCGCAGGTAGCCCGACGGCAGACCCAGCGAGCCGGGGCCGAAGCTGGTCGCGTTCGTCGTGGTCACGCCGGTGGCGGAGCCGCGCAGGCTGTAGATCGAGCCCGCCGGGTGGTTCTCGCCGTCGGCGCCGACGGACAGGTCGGCCCGGCCGTCGCCGGTCAGGTCGGACAGGCGGACGGAGGCGCCGAAGCGGTCGGCGGACTCGGCGGTGCCGGGGACGCCGGCCGTGTTCTGGGTGAAGGTCTTCGCGCCGGTCGCGGTCAGGCCGGCGGCGGAGCCCCGGAGCACGGTGACGCTGCCGGCGATCTCGGCGTCGCCGATCGTCTCGTGCAGGGTGCCGACGGCGAGGTCGGCGTAGCCGTCCTTGTCGATGTCGCCGAGGGAGAGCGCGTTGCCGAACCAGTCGCCTTCCTCGTCGGCGCCCGGGACGCCGGGGGTGTCCTGGTCGATCGTCGTCTGGGCGCGGGTGCTGATGCCGTTCGGGGTGCCGAGGTAGGCGCTGACGGAGCCGCCGAGGCTCTTCACGCCGTCGCCGTAGGTCGAGGTGACGATGTCGTCGTAGCCGTCGCCGTTGAGGTCGCCGGTGGCGGCGATCTCGTAGGCGCCGTTGACCAGGAGGGTCTGGCGGGTCAGGCCGGAAGGGGATCCCAGGTAGACGAAGGCGCCGTCGTCGTAGGTCTCGTCCTGGGTGCCGCTGATGACCAGGTCGTCGGTGCCGTCACCGTTGACGTCGCCTGCGGCGAGGCTCTGGGAGCCGTAGATGGAGCCGGTGTGCAGGTCGGTGGTGAGGGCCTCGCGGGACGCGGCGCCCGACGCCTTCAGGAAGCCGCCCTTGTGGATCCAGACGTCCTTGCCCGTGCTGCCGACGGCGAGGTCGGCCTTGCCGTCGCCGGTGAAGTCGCCGACGGTCAGGGACATGCCGTACTCGTCGTGGGCGGAGGGTGCGCCGTCGGGGACGGACTGGCCGCCGGACAGGCCGTTCTTGCCGCCCCAGACGATCGCGACGCCGCCGCCGTCCACGTCCGAGTCGACGTCCTCGCCGGGGCTGGCGATCACGAGGTCGGCGTAGCCGTCCCGGTTGAGGTCGCCGGACGCGAGGGCCTTGCCGAAGCGGTCGCCCTGCTCGGCGGTGCCGGGGACGCCCGCGGTGTTCTGCGTGATCATCGTGCGGTTGGAGGCGCTGATGCCGTTCTTGGAGCCGTAGGTGACGACGACGGCGCCCGCGTCGGTCTTGCCGCCGACCGGGGTGTACGGCGCCGCCGTCGCGAGGTCGCGGTAGCCGTCGCCGTTGAAGTCGTCCGCGTACTTCGCGGGCGCGGCGGCCGCCGGGGCCGCGGTCAGCAGCGGGGCGGCGGTCAGGGTCGCGGCGACGGTGGCCGTGGCGAGCGCGAGGGAGTGGAGGCGCTTGCGGTGGTGCCGGAGCATGTGAGGTCTCCTGCGGTGTCGGGATGGCCCGTGGGGGTCCGGGTGGTGGGTCGGGTCAGCCGGCCAGGACGTCGCCGAAGTAGGCGAGGCCGGAGGCGCCGCCGACCGTGGTGCTGCCGAAGGACTTGGCGCCGGTGGCGGTGACGCCGGAGGAGGTGCCGCGCAGCGTCCAGACGGAGCCGGCGCCGTCGTTCTCGCCGCGGGCGCCGGCGACGAGCTCCGCGCGGCCGTCCTTGCTGGCGTCGGTGAGCAGGACGGAGTGGCCGAAGTAGTCGTAGGACTCGGCGGTGCCGGGGACACCGCTCGTGTCCTGCGTGAACGACTTGGAGCCGGTGCCGGTCAGGCCGGAGGAGGAGCCGCGCAGGACGACGACCGATCCGGCGTCCCGCTTGCTGCCGAGGTCCTCCTCGGCGACGCCGACCGCGATGTCGGTGTAGCCGTCGCCGTTGGTGTCGCCGGCGTCCAGGCTCCAGCCGAAGGCGTCGTTCTCCTCGGAGGCGCCGGGCACGTTCGCGGTGTCCTGCGTGATGCGGACCGGCGTGCGGGTGCTCAGGCCGCCGGCCGCGCCGTAGGTCACGGTGACGGCGCCGCCGAGGCCGCCGTTGGGCTCGTCGGCGGACTTCTCCATGAAGTTGCCGGTGACGATGTCGCCGTAGCCGTCCTTGTCGACGTCGCCGATGACGGACGCGTAGCCGCCCGCGACCTTGGCGCCGGGGGTGAGGCCGGAGGCCGAGCCCTTGTAGAGGACGCCGCGGGTGCGGTAGCCGCCGCTGTACTCCTCCTGGCCCATGACGAGCAGGTCGGTACGGCCGTCGCCGGTGACGTCGCCGGAGGTGATCTGGTCGGCGTTGATGCCGGTCTGCTCGTTGGTGTCGATGCCGGTGAGCGCGGCGGCCTTGCCGGTGCGGGTCAGCGGGCCCTTGAAGATGTTCAGCTCCGGGTAGGCCAGGTTCACCGCGGCGAGGTCGGTGGCGCCGTCGCCGTCGAAGTCGCCGGTGGCCACGGACCAGCCCAGCTCGCTGCGGTACTCGGGCAGCGGGGAGGAGACGTCGGTGCCGGACGTGACGCCGCTGGCGCCGCCCCACAGCACGGTGAGGGCGCCGAAGTCGTCGGTGGAGCCGATCCGTTCGCCGTGCACGCCGACGACGATGTCGGTGTAGCCGTCACCGTCGAGATCACCGGTGGTGACGCGGTCGCCGAAGTAGTCGCCGCTCTCGGGGACGCCGGGGATGCCGGCGGTGTCCTGGCTGATGATCTGCCGCTTGCCGGTGTTCGGGCCGCTGGAGCTGCCGTAGACGACGGCGACGTAGCCGGCCTTGCTCTTGCCGGCGACCTTGGCGAGGGGCGCGCCGATGACGGTGTCGCGGTAGCCGTCGCCGTTGATGTCGCCGGCCAGGCCCGAGGGGGCGGCGGTGGCCGTGGTGGCCGGGAGCGCGGTCAGCAGGCCCGTGGTGAGGGCCGCCGCCAGCAGGACGCTGCGCTTGCGCACGGTCGGGTCCCCTTTCGAGAGGGAGGAGTTCGGGAGTGGAGAGCGGGAGCGGGGCGCGTCACCGGGCGGGACGTCGCCCGGCGATCACCGGGCCGGACGTCACTGGGCGATCACCATGCCGAAGTAGTAGCCCTTCACGGAGACGCCGACGGCGGTGATGCCCTGGGCACCGCTGGTGGAAAGGCCGGTGGCGGAGCCGCGCAGGGTCCAGACGCCGCCGGTGCCGTTCTCGCCGTCGACGCCGACGGTGAGGTCGGCCCGGCCGTCCTTGGTGACGTCGGTGAGGTCGACGGCGGAACCGAAGCGGTCGCCGGTCTCGGCGCTGCCGGGGACGCCCGCGGTGTCCTGGGTGTACGACTTCGCGCCGGACGTCTTCAGCCCGGACGCCGAGCCGAACAGGACGGTGACCGAGCCCGCGTCCTTGGCCTTGTCGATGTCCTCTCCGGGGGCGCCCACGACGACGTCGGCGTAGCCGTCGCCGTTGATGTCGCCGGTGCTCAGGGCGGAGCCGAAGGAGTCGCCGGTCTCGCCGGAGCCGGGGACGTCCGTGGAGTCCTGGTGGATGACGGTCGGCTTCTGGGCGGGGTCGGGGCCGGTCGGGCCGCCGTACCAGACGGTGATCTGGCCGCCCTTGTGGCCGCCGGGCTTGTCGGCGTCCGGGTCGGAGGAGTCGCCGAGGACGAGGTCGCCGTAGCCGTCGCGGTTGATGTCGGCGATGGAACCGTGCAGGCCGTCGGCCTGGGCGAGTTCGCCGAACTTGTAGCTCGTACCGGTCCAGCGGTAGGTGAGGACCGTCCCGCCGGGGTCGCCGTCCACCAGCATGGGGTAGACGCGTTCGGCCGCGCCGTCGCCGCTCAGGTCGCCGGCGATGACGTCGTACGTCGTGCCGACCTCGCCGACGCGCTGGTGGCTGAGCGGGCCGCCGGTGCGGGTGAACGGGCCCTGGTAGAGGTGGGTGTGGTTCTGCCCGGTCAGCGTGACGTCGACGTCGCCGTCACCGTCGAAGTCGGCGGCCGCGGCACCCCACGAGTAGCCGCCGTACTGGGCGAGGCCGGACGGCTGGGGCAGGCCCTTGCCGCCGCTCAGGCCGGACTTGGAACCCCACAGGACGGTGCCGGAGCCGACACTCACGTTGGTGCCGACGGTCTCGCCGGACGCGCCGACGACGAGGTCGGAGTAGCCGTCGCGGTCGAGGTCGGCGGCCGCGAGGGAGGAGCCGAAGAGGTCGCCGGACTCGGCGGTGCCCGGGACGCCGGTGGAGTTCTGGGTGATCACGGCCTTGCGGCTCGCGGAGAGGCCCGAGGAGGAGCCGTACAGCACGATGACGGCGCCCGCGCAGGACTGGGAGCCGACCTGGGCGCACTGGGCGGACACGGCGACGTCGCGGTAGCCGTCGCCGTTGAAGTCACCGGCCAGCTTGGAGGGCGCGGCCGAGGCGCCGGTCGCGGGGAGCGCGGTGAGGAGGCCGGTGGTGAGGGTGGCGACGAGGAGGAGGGGGCGCTTGCGCAAGGTGGGTGCTCCATGGTGACGGGTCGGGGCCGGGCCCGTGGGGACGGTGGGGGACGGGCCCGGCGTGCGGCGGGACGTCCGCGACCGTGCGGGTGACGCGGTGCGGGACGTTGGGGTCCGCCGCGGGGGTGGCCGTCCGGCTCCCCGGTCGTCGGGGAGGGCGGGCGGCCGGTGGCCGGACGTGGCTCAGGCGGCGGGGAGGACGCGCGGGCGCGCGCTTCCGGCGGCGGCCTGGGTACGGCGGACGGTGGCGCCTGCGACGACCGGGCGGGCGGTGGCGCGCACGACGACCGGACAGGCGGTGCCGCCTGCGACGACGGGACCTGCGGTGCCGCGCACGACGACCGGGCGGACCGTGCCGCGCACGACGACCGGACAGGCGGTGCCGCGCGGAGCGGCCCCGCGGCCGGTCCGTGCGGCCGCGGCCGCCGTCCCGGGGGCACGTCGGCGGCCGGCGTGCCGGCGCGGGTGCGCGGGCGCGTACGCGTGATGCATGCGGGTTCTCCTGCGGCATGCGGGATGCCCGGCGGGGCATCGCAGACGGGGCTGCGACCGGCATCGTCCACCTGGCCTTGGCCATGGCTTTACGAAGGGTCGACTCTCAGGAGACCTTCAGCCGGGCCCAAGGGTTGTATGCGCGTGCGCAGGGATTTCCGGGGCCCATCGGGTGAATGCGGACGCGCCGGCCGCTGGGCCCGCGGCGGGACGGGAAGGCCCTCGGCCGGAGCGCAGTCGCGGCGAGCAGGTCAGGAGTGTCCGATGCCGAAGTTCCTCATCCAGGCCACCTACACGGCCGAGGGCACGCGGGGGCTGCTGGAGGAGGGGGCGAGCGGGCGCCGGGCGGCGGTCGAGCAGGCCGTGTCCGGGCTCGGCGGGACGGTCGAGGCGATGTACTTCGCGTTCGGCGAGTACGACATCGTCGTGATCGTCGACTTCCCCGACGCGGCCGCGATGGCCGCCGCCAGCCTCACCGTCAAGGCGAGCGGCGCCCTGCACACACGGGCCACTCCCCTGCTCGCCCTGGACGAGCTCGACGAGGCCGCACACCGCCAGGTGCCCTTCCGGGCGCCCGGGGGGCAGGACCCCGCCGGTACCTGAGCTCGGTCGCCGGACCGGGCTCAGTCGCCGGACCGCTCGGCCAGCGTGTGGGCGACGAGCGCGTTGGCGTGCCCGTGCCCGAGGCCGTGCTCGGTCTTCAACCAGCCGACCAGCTCCATGTGCCGGGTCAGCGGCGAGGTGCGGACGAGGTCCTTCCAGTACGCGACCGGACGGCCGTACTTCTTCTCGATCGCGGGGAAGTAGGAGGCGGGGCCCTTCACCGGTGCGCTCATGTCGGTCCGTCCGTTCAGTTGGCTTGTCCTGTCGTCGATGCAGACCCGTGAGGGCTGCCGGCCTCATCGCCGTACGCCTGTGAACCGCGTCACCACGGTCACCGGATGGAGTGACATCCGCGCGGAACTCCGCGGAAGCGGCGGGAGTTCTCCTCGTGATGTGACGTGACGTGCGGGAGCGCGCGGACGACCGAGCCGACGGATACGAAGCCGAGGTGGCACGCATGGCGATGTGGGACCGGATCAAGGACCAGGCCAAGGGGTTGCAGCAGCAGGCCCAGGGCCGCGGCTCCGGCGGGCACGGGCGGCCGGGCTCCGGGTCCGGGGGCTCGAAGGCGCAGCTGGTGAGCACGCTGAAGAACCAGCTCACCTCGCTCAAGACGGAGTTGAAGAGCGGCGCGTACCGGGACGCGAGCATGGCCATGTGCGCGCTGGTGGCGGCCGCCGACGGGCACGTCGACCCGGCCGAGCGGCAGCACGTGGAGTCGCTGATCCTGAGCAACGACGTCCTGCAGAACTTCCCGTCCGAGCAGCTGCGCCAGCGCTTCAACAAGCACGTGGACCAGATGGCCGCCAACTTCCCGCAGGGCAAGGCGGACGCGCTCCAGGAGATCGCCAAGGCCGCGAAGAAGCCGACCGAGGCCCGTGCCGTCGTCCAGACCGGCTTCGTCGTGGCCGGGGCGGACGGCTATGTGGCCCCCGCCGAGGAGCAGGTGCTGCGGGAGGCGTGCGGGGTGCTCAACCTGTCGCCGCAGGAGTTCGGGCTCTGACACCGGGGAGCCGGTGACGGCTCAATCGTGGTGCGGCGGTCCCGGCATGGTCGTGAGGTCCGGTGCCGCTTCGGGCCAGACCAGCAGCAGCGGGCACGGGGCGTGGTCCACGACGAAGCGGCTGGCGGGGCCGAGGCTGTGCGGGCCGAGCCGGCTCCGGTCGCCGTCGCGGGCCAGGACGAGCAGCTCGGCGCCGTCCGCCGCCGCGACGACCTCGCGTTCGACGCGGCCGGTGCGCTCGGTGCGGGTGCAGGGCCGGCCCAGCCGTTCGGCGGCGGCGCCGAGGAGGGTCTCGGCGGAGGCGGCGGCGAGGTGCTCGACCCGGGTGCCCGGGTCGCGTTCGGGGTGGCCGCGGCCCAGCAGCCCGGCGAACGCGCCGTGCGCGGCGTCGGCCACGTCGTCCCCGGTGACGTGCAGCAGGACGATCTCGGCGTCCTCGGGTGCGTGCCGGCGCGCGGCGTCCACGCAGGCCGGCCAGGTGCCCTCGACGATCCAGACGACCACGGCCATCGGCTTCATCCTCCTCCGATCACGGCCAGTGAGGCCCACAGTGCCACCACGGCGGCGCACAGGCTCGCGGGTACGGCGTACAGGCCGAGCCGGGTGAACTCCCCCAGCCGTACCTCGGTGTCGTGGGCGTGCACGATACGCCGCCACAGCAGGGTGGCCAGAGACCCCGCGTAGGTCAGGTTCGGCCCGATGTTCACGCCGAGCAGCACCGCGAGGACGGCGCCGGGCCCGGACCCGGCGGTCAGCGGCAGCAGGACCAGGACGGCCGGCAGGTTGTTGATGACGTTGGCGAGGACGGCGGCCAGCACGGCGAGGCCGAACAGGGCGGCCAGTCCGGTGCCGTCGGGCACGAGGCGCCCGAGAGCGGTGTCGAGTCCGTTGTCCACGACCGCGCGGACGACGATCCCGAGGGCCAGGACGAACGCGAGGAACGGCACGGACGCGGCGTTCAGCAGCGCCTTCGCGGTGGTGCGGCGCCGCAGCAGGGCCCGCACGGCGAGCACGGCCGCGCCCGCCAGGGCCGCCCAGGCCGGGTCGACGCCGACGGCCGAGGTCACGACGAACCCGGCCAGGGTGCAGGCCACCGTCACCAGGGCGAACAGCGGCAGTTCGGGTGCGTCGCCACCGGACGGGGCCTGCGCGCCCGCGTCCAGGTCGGTGGCGAAGAAGCGCCGGAAGACGGCGTACTCGACGGCGATGGCGGCCAGCCACGGCAGTGCCATCAGCGCGGCGAACCGGGTGAAGGTCAGCCCGCTGGCCGCGAACGCCAGCAGGTTGGTCAGGTTGGACACCGGCAGCAGCAGGGACGCCGTGTTGGACAGATGGGTGCAGGCGTAGACGTGCGGTTTCGGGCGGGCGCCGAGCCGGGCGGCCGTCGCGAACACGACGGGGGTGAGCAGGACGACGGTGGCGTCCAGGCTGAGCACGGCCGTGATCGCGGACGCGGCCAGGAACACCTGGCCGAGCAGCCGGCGGGGCCGGCCCGCCGCCGTCCGCGCCATCCACGCCCCGCACGCCTGGAACAGCCCCTCGTCGTCGCAGAGCTGGGCGAGGACCAGCACGGCCGCGAGGAAGCCGATGACCGGGCCGAGGCGTTCGGCCTCGTCCAGCGCGTGGGCGGGGGAGAGGGCACCGGTGGCGACGACCAGCGCCGCGGCCGGCACGGCGGTCACCGCCTCGGGCAGTCCGAAGGGACGGACGACGGCACCGGCCAGCACGAGCACGAGCAGGGCCACGGACAACGTCTCCGCGAGCGAGGCGTTCAGCTTCCGGTCCTTCCGGGTGGGGCGGAGGGTCCGCCGGTCACGATCTCGCCGCACGGTACTCCGCGCGGACGGCCCTCCGTCCGTCCCACCCCCTGCGCCCGGCCCGATCCCGACCGGGCGGCTCACCAGGGGTTCCCGGATCTCGTCTGCCAAGGGCTGTCCCTCAGCCGCGCTCCGCCGCCTCGCGGGTGGGCACCACCCTCTGCGGAACGTCCCCCCGCGCCGACGGGGACGCCGTCGTCTCCGCCGTGGGCCGGGCCGCCGCCTCGTCCCGCGGCGCGCGCGTCACATCTTCCCGCGTGCCCTCGGTGGGCACGGAGGGACCCGTGCGCGCCGGGGGCGACACCGGGGTGCGGCTCGGGGACGGCCCCGTGCTGGGCGTCGGCAGCGGCACCGGGGTCGCCGGTGCCGAACGGCCGCCCGTGGGAGGCGCGAGCGGCGGCGCCGGGGTCGTCGGCGGGTCCGCGCGCTGCGAGGCGAACGGCAGGGCGGCCAGCAGCGCCACGGCACAGGTGACGCCCACTCCGGCGGCCGTACGCGCCAGGCGCCGGCGGGACGCGCGGCGGCGGATCGCCTCGTAGCGGCCGGGCGGCGGGGCCAGGTGCTCGGACGGCGGGCGCAGGACGACGACCAGGGGGTCGTCGTCGGCGAGGGCGCGGCCGTCCGGTTCGTCGCCGTCAATGCGAGTGGTCAAGGCTTCTCCTCAGGTGGACGCGGAGCAGTTCGCGGGCCGCGTGCAGGTCGGCCTTGACGGTTCCTTCCTTGCGCCCGGTCAGCACGGACACCTCCCGGATCGGCATGTCAGCGTAGTAGTGGAGAAGGATGGGGATGCGCAGTCGTTCCGGCAGGGACTGCACCAGCAGCCGGACCGACGGGTCGGCCTGTTCGGGGTGCGGGGCGACGGCGGCCTCCGTGGTCGCGCGGCGCACGGCCCGGCGTTCGCGCTCCAGTTTGCGCCAGTGGTCGCGGACCAGGTTGGCCGCGGTGACGTAGAGGAAGCCGCGGGGTTCCTCGACCCGGTTCCAGCGGGCCCAGAGCCGGGTGAAGGACTCCGACGCGATCTCGTGCGCCGTCTCGTCGTCGTCGACCAGCCGGCGGCACCAGCCGGCCAGACGGGGGTAGAGGGCGGCGAACAGCTCGGACGCCGCCTCGTCTCGGGACCGTTTCAACGCTCTCCATGGTCGGGCCGGCGACCGGGTGCGGTGGCCGGGGTGTCACGGGGGAGGATGCCGGTACGGCCGCGCGCGTTGCGCGCCCGTACCGGGTTCCGCCCCGGCGGGCCGGTTCAGGGGGACGTGGAGCCGAGCACCGCGAACACGATCACGTTGTCGCGGTACTCCTGTCCTTCCTTGGGCCCGCCGCAGGTGATCAGCCGCAACTCGGGCCGGTCGACGTCCCCGTAGACGTCGTCGGCGGGGAAGTCGGCCTTGGCGACCGTGCGGACGGAGTCGACGGTGAACCGCGCGGTGCTGCCGTCCTGCCGGCGCGCCTCGATCGCGTCCCCCTTGCGCAGCCGCACGAGGTCGCGGAACACGCCGTCGCCGAACTCGCCCACGTGGACGTGGCCGAGGACGACCGACGGGCCGACCTCGCCGGGGGTGGGCGAGTGCCGGTACCAACCGGCGCGGTCGTGGGCCGTGATGGGCGGCACCTCGACGGTGCCGTCCCGTTCCAGGCCCAGCCGGATCACCGGGGTGTCGACGTCGATGGCGGGGATGCGCAGCCGGACGGGGGCCGAACGCCCCAGGGCGCGTGCGGGGTTCGCGGTCGCGTCGGCGGACCGGTCGCCGGTCTGCCGGGTGCCCCGCGTCCGGCGGGCGGGCGCGCTCGCGGGCTCCGAGGCCGCGCCGCCGCATCCCACCAGGACCGAGGCGAGCGCTGCGGTGCCGAACGCGCGCCGGGACAGCGGCGTCATACGCCGTGCGTCCGCCGGCGCCGGACGACGAACGTCGCCGCGCCTCCGGCGAGGAGCAGCGCGGCCGCGCCGCCGCCGACCAGACCGCCCGTGGCGGTGCCGGAGGAGGTGTCGGCCACGCCGGTGTCGGGCGCCCCGGACGGGCGGACGGCGACCTGGCCGCGCTCGGCCGGCACGGGGGAGGCCGCGTCGTCCGCGGGACGGGTCGAGGGCACCGGGGAGGCCGCCTCGTCGGCGGGGCCGGTCGAGGGCACCGGCGAGGCGGCGTCCTCCGCCACGCGGGTCGGCACCGGGCTGGGGGTGGAGCTGTCGGCGAGGGCCGGGGCGGCGCTCGCCAGGAGGGCGGTGCAGGTGAGGGCCAGGGCACTGAACACGGTTCGGCGCATCGGGTCGCTCTCTTTCGTCGTTCGCCCGGCCGGAACGGCGGGCGGATGGTGACGGGTCGAGCGGAGAGACGACACGGCCCCCGGGCAGGTTGTAAAGAGATGGCAAAGCCGCGGAGGACACGGTTTCCTGGAACCCGGCGCCCGGGTGACAGGAGGCGGGCGCCGGGAATTCCCGTGCCGCGCGGGGCGGTTGACCGGTCACGTCCGCCGACGAAGGAGAACGCCATGCCCGAGAACCCCGACGAGCGCCCCGGCCGGGTACGTGAGCTCCGGCTCGTGGTCACGGCCGAGGACTACGACGAGGCGCTGCGCTTCTACCGGGACGTGCTCGGCCTGCCCGAACAGGCGGCGTTCTCCTCCCCGGACGGCCGGGTCACCATCCTGGACGCGGGCCGGGCCACCCTGGAGCTGACCGACCCGCGCCACGCGGAGTACATCGACGAGGTCGAGGTGGGCCGGCGGGTCGCCGGGCACGTCCGGGTCGCCTTCCAGGTGGACGACTCCCCTGCGGTCACCGCCCGGCTCGCGGCGGCCGGCGCCGAGGTCCTGGCCGAACCGACGCGGACGCCCTGGAACTCCCTGAACTCCCGCCTCGAGGCACCGGGCGCCCTGCAGCTGACGCTGTTCACGGAACTGGGGGAGACGACGGAGGAAGCGGCACAGGGCGATTCCTCCCAGCCGTAGCCTATTCGTCCGTTTTGGTGATAATTGAGGCATGAATACGGCGACGCTTGAACTGGCGGCCGCGGCGGGCGATGTCCTTCGCTGGATCGCCGCCCTGGCAGGTGGCATTTTCATCGCCGGCGCACTGGTGTGGGCGGTGCAGTTCGGCATGCGGGTCCGCGACAAGGAGTCGCCGCGGCCCACCCCCGAGGAACAGACGCACCTCCCCGAGACCGGTGCCGTCCACGAGATCCGTGAGGTGCGGGAACCCGACGAGGTCCCGCACGCGGAGGGCGCGACCCGTCTCCTGCCGCACGAGCTGCACGCCGCGAGCAGCAGGCGCAGCGAGGACCAGCACCGCAGGCGGTGGGATCCGGGCCACAGCGGGTCCTTCGGCGGCGGCGGCATCGGCCACCGCTGACCCGGCCGCCCCTGCCCTGGCCCCCGCCCCGGCCCCGCACGGGTCAGGAGGGGTCAGGGGCAAGCGCCAGGGCCAGGATCACGAAGAAGTCCACGGCCACCATGATCACGGACCAGACCGGCGCGTACGGCAGGAACAGGAAGTGGGCGACCATGCCGAGCGACGCCAGGAAGATGCCGGTGATCCGGGCCCACCAGGCGCCCTTGAGGATGCCGTAGCCCACGCACACGGCGGCCACGCCCAGCGCGAGCAGGACCCAGCCCCAGGTCGTCAGGGTCCCCTTGAAGACGTAGTCGCCGACCCGCGCGTACACGTCGTCGGCGGCCAGGGCGGAGATGCCCTGCAGGATGGCGAGCACCCCGTCGACCAGCATCAGCACACCGGCGAAGACCAGCCCGCCGGTGAACCAGTCGGACGATCGACCGGTCGCGGCCGCCGGGACGGGCCGTGCCGTCCGGGGCGCGGACGGGCCGAACGCGCTGTGGGCCGCGTCGGTGGCGTGCGCCTGCGGTGGCTGCTGCTGCTGGGTCATGGCTGCCGTACCCCACTTCTCGCGGTGCCCGCGATCGGTCGTCGAACGGGTGCTGCGGTCGGTACGACGATCCGGGCGCCCGGAGCCGCCCACCACGGGGCACGGGCCGATCGGGTGACGGCCGGGGTGCGGGCGGACCGGTCGCGCCCTTCACTGGAGGAACCGCCGGACACCCCTGGAGCCGTCATGCCCCCTCACCGCACCCCGCGGACCCGGACCGCAGTCCTGCTGACGGCCGCCGCGCTCGGCGTCGCGGCCCTCACCTCGTGCTCGGACGACTCCACCCCCTCCTCGGTCGCGAGCAGGGCGGCGTCCGCGTACGCCTCGGCGACGGCGGAGGCGGGCCGCGCGCTCGACGAGATCAAGGGCGGGGTGAACGCCAAGAGCGCCGTGAAGGTGGGCGGCACCACGACGAACTCCGACGGGCGCGCGGAGGCGGAGATCACGGTGGAGAACACCACCGGCTCGACGAAGTCCTTCGCCGTGCAGGTCGACTTCAAGGACGAGGACGGCAATCTGCTGGACGCGGCCGTGGTGACCGTGTCCGACGTGGCGGCGGGCGGCACGGCCAAGGGCACCGCCCGCAGCACCCGCGACCTCGGCGGCCAGGTGCGCGCGGAGGTGGCGCGGGCGGTGCGCTACTGAGCGGTGCCCTTACGGCTCTCGGTACGGCCGTCAGCCGGCCACGGTGATGTCGATCTGCTCGCTCGTGGCGGACACCCCGTTCAGCGTGGCCGTCGCCTGGAGGCGGCCCGGCCCGGCGGCCAGGGGGATACCCGGCACGCACGACCAGGTGCCGTCCGGCGCGGCGGTCGCCGAGCAGACCTCCTGCTCCAGCGCGTCCACCACGGTGACCTGGGCGCCCGGGTAGGCGGTGCCCGAGGTCTCGGGCGAGCCGCCCAGCGCCACCCCGGAGTCGGGGCGGGACAGCGTGGGCGCGGGCAGCCCCACCGTCACCGCGCAGCCGCCGCGCTGGTGGACGGTGCCCTTGGCGTCCCGCAGGTCCAGGGTGCAGTCGGGGAGCCGGGTGCCCGGTTCGGCGTCCGGCGACACCGTCAGCACGAAGGGGAACGTACGGCCGTGCCAGGCGCCGGCGGCGGCCGTCCCCTGGAAGGCGTACGAGGCGCTGTGCCCGCCGGCGGCCACCGAGCCCCGGAAGCCGGAGGCGGCGAACGGCACACCCGTCACCCGGGTGCCGGCCGGTGCCGTCAGCGTCAGCACGCTGCCGGCCCCGAGGGGCGCGCCCTCGTAGCCGCCGGCCTGGACGATGCCCGCGCGGCCGGGCTCGATGGTGGCGGACGCCCACAGCTCGTGGCCCACGGGATCGGGTGAGCCGCCGGCCGCGCGCGCCGTACCGGGCGGGCCGGCCGCGAACAGTGCGCCGGCGGCGGCCAGCGCGGCGAGGATCGTCGTCTTCCGGGTCCTGCTCATCGTCGGGGGAGCTCCTCACATACCTCGGCGGTACCCCCCCCTCGCCGCGATTCTCGCGGCCCCGGCCCCGCCCGGCCCGCGCTCGGCGCCCGGACGGGGCCGGAGGGAGGACTGCTACCACCCGTCCGGGCGCGGCGGCGCTCCCGGGCCAGGCGTCGCGCGCCCGCCGGGGATCACGGGACAGCCCTCAGGCGAGCCAGGCCGTCGTGTCCGGGGCGAGCCGGCCCGACTCCAGCGGGGCGCTGGTGAGCAGCACCTCCCCCGGTGGCAGGTCGACGGTCCCGGCGGAGAGGTTGGCCACGCAGCGCCAGCCGTCCGAGCGGGCGAAGTGCAGCACCCCGGCCGGGGCGTCCGGCGCCCAGCGCATTTCCTCGCCGTCCAGTAGCTTGCGGCGCAGCCGCAGGGCCCGGCGGTACAGCTCCAGGGTCGAGCCCTCCACGCCGTCCTGCGCCTCGACGGCGTACGCGGCGAAGCGCTCGGGCTGCGGCAGCCAGGCGCCGCCCGCGCCGAAGCCGTACGAGGGGCCGGTCGTCGTCCACGGCAGCGGCACCCGGCAGCCGTCGCGGCCCTTGCGCACCCGTCCGGTCTGCTCCCACACCGGGTCCTGGAGGACCTCGACGGGCAGGTCGGCGACCTCGGGAAGCCCGAGCTCCTCGCCCTGGTAGACGTACGACGAGCCGGGCAGCGCCAGCATGAGCAGGGTGGCGGCGCGGGCGCGGCGCAGGCCCGCCGCCTCGTCGACCTCGGGGGCGTGCCCGCCGGACAGCAGCCAGGCGTTGTCGTCGGTGCCGGGCGGCAGCATCAGCCGGGAGGTGTGCCGGACGACGTCGTGGTTGGACAGCACCCAGGTGGCGGACGCGCCGGCCGAGCGGGCGGTGGCGAGGGAGTCGGTGATGATCCGGCGCAGCTCCTCGGCGTCCCAGCCGGCCTGGAGGTACTCGAAGTTGAACGCCTGGCCGAGTTCGTCCGGGCGGGCGTACAGGGCTCGGCGGGCGCTCGGGTTCACCCAGGCCTCGGCGACGGCCATGCGGGGCGGGCGGTAGGAGTCGAGGATCTTGCGCCAGTCGCGGTAGATCTCGTGGACCTCGTCGCGGTCGTAGAAGGGGTGGCTGCCGGGCGGGAGGTCCGGGAGCGCGTCCTCGCGGCTCAGCTCGGGAGTGCCGAGGTCGCGCAGCGGTTCGCTCAGATCCTTGGCGAGGGCGTGGGCGACGTCGACGCGGAAGCCGTCGACGCCCCGGTCGGACCAGAACCGCAGTGTGGTCCGGAAGTCGGCGCGGACCTCCTCGTTCCCCCAGTTCAGGTCCGGCTGCTGCGGGGTGAACAGGTGCAGGTACCACTGCCCGTCGGGCACCCGCTGCCAGGCGCTGCCGCCGAACACGGACTGCCAGTCGGTGGGCGGGAGTTCGCCGTGCGCGCCGCGTCCGTCGCGGAAGACGTAGCGTTCCCGGGCGGCCGAGCCGGGTCCGGCGCGCAGGGCCTCCTGGAACCAGACGTGCTGGTGGGAGGTGTGGTTGGGGACCAGGTCGACGATGACCTTCAGACCGAGGCGGTGGGCCTCGGCGACGAGGACGTCGAAGTCGTCCAGGGTGCCCAGGCGCGGGTCGACGTCCCGGTAGTCGGCGACGTCGTAGCCGCCGTCGGCCAGCTCGGACGGGTAGAAGGGGCTCAGCCACAGGGCGTCGGCGCCGAGGGCGGCGATGTGGCCCAGGCGCTGGGCGACGCCCTTCAGGTCCCCGAGCCCGTCGCCGTCGCCGTCGGCGAAGCTGCGCGGGTACACCTGGTAGATGACGGCCTGGCGCCACCAGTCGGGATTGCTGGACGAGAGGTCGGGCGTGGTGGTGCGGACGGTCACGCGGTCTCCTCGTGGATGGGTACGGCGACATCACCAACACTGTCCACTTGGCCCGGAAAGCGAACACCGCGCAGAGCGGATCGAATCATTCCTCGTGTGACGAGATCGTGATGACCGTTTGAACTTCCCTTGTGTTTCCGCAGGTTGACACGAGTGATCCGCCCCAAGACGATGTGCTCACGCTGTGGCGCATGTGACCAGTGGGCCCAGTGTTTTCTTCTTCGACCACTCTCCACCCCACGAGGGGATACGCATGTCCATAGCGAGACGTGTCACCGGACGGCGCCTGCTGGGGGCGGGCGCCGCGTCGCTCGCCCTGTGCGCCGCGACCGTCGCCTCCGCCTCCGGCGCCTGGGCCCACGGCTCGGGCGGCGACGGCTGGAACTCCGGCGGCAGCTACCGGCCGGGCACCGGCGCCGGCACCCGGACCGCAACCGACCGCTGCGAGTTCTCGCTCGACGGCACGCACTTCACGGCCTCCGTGAAGGTCGACGACCAGAACCTGAAGGTCACCGGCGACGGCAAGGCCCACATCACCGTGCGCGCCGCCTCCGACGCCACGACCTGCACCGCCTCGCTCGCGTCCTACCTCGCCCACGGCTCGACCTTCGCCACCTCCGGCGAGCAGGTCTTCGTCGACTTCGACACGGTCACGGTGAAGCCGGGCGCCACCGACACCCTCGACATCGCCGTCCCGGACGCCGGCTGCTTCGCGCAGATCGACCTGTACCGCGGGGCCGTGAAGTTCGACGGGAAGCACGACGCGAACGACGGCTTCGAGCACGGCGACCTGCCCAAGGGTCCGGACCGCCCGGTCATCAAGGACAAGCTGATCGCCGCCTGGAACGGCGGCACGAAGGACTGCACCACCGAACCGCCGGCCACCGAGGAGCCCCCCGCCACCGAGCCCCCGGCCACCGAGCCCGGCACCCCCTCGGAGCCGGCGCCGTCCACCCCGGCCGACGAGACGGCCCCGCCCGCCTCCGAGACGCCCGGTGACGAGTCGCCGGCCCCGGAGCCGTCCGGCTCGACGAGCGCGCCGGCGCCGAAGCCCCAGGGGGGCGGCGGCGACCTCGCGGAGACCGGTGGCAGCAGCGCGACCGGTCCGATCGCGCTCGGCGCCGTGGTGCTGGTCGCGGGCGGCGCGGCGTTCGTCGTCGCCTCCAAGCGGCGCCGCTCGGCCCGCTCCTGAGCGAGGACGCCGACGGGGGCCCGGGGTTCACCGCCCCGGGCCCCCGTGCGTGTGCGTAGGGGGGGCCGACGGGCCGTCAGAAGCCCGCGACCGTCTCCAGATAGAGCTTCACGAACCGGTCCACGTCGACATCGAGGGCCACGTCCACCAGGGACTGCTCGCGCAGCCCGGCGTGGATCTCGGACTCGCCGGGCCGGGCGCGCCGGTCCACGAGGGTCTGCCCGCGCGTGGGCCCGGGTGCCAGGGACACCTCCACCGGGAGCAGCCGGGTCGTGATCCCCGCCGGGTCCACGACCGCGCAGACCGCGCCCGCGTCCCCGATGCCGCCGGCCTCCGGGTCGCCGTCGACGTCCGGTGCGGCGGGCCGGTGCGCGAGGAGGTCGCCGGCGAGCCGGGCGCCCGGTTCCGCGCTCTCCCGCAGCCGGCGGACGTCGGCGCCGGACACCACGACCCGCTGGAAGACGTCCAGCCCGTACATGGTGGTCGGCACCCCGGCGGAGAGCAGGATCGCGGCGGCCTCCGGGTCGTGCCACACGTTGAACTCCGCGACCGGCGTGGCGTTGCCGCAGGCGACCGCGCCGCCCATGAAGACGATCCGCTCGATGTTGTCCGTGACCTCGGGGTGGGTGCGCAGCAGCAGGGCGATGTTGGTGAGGGGCGCCGTCGGGATCAGGGTGACCGGGCGCGGGGACGCCAGGATCTCCCGGCGCAGCAGTTCCACCGCGCCGGTGTCGGACGGGGCGCGGGTCGGGGCGGGCAGGCTCATGTCGCCCATGCCGTCGTCGCCGTGCACATGGCGGGCCGAACGGGACGGCTCGATCAGCGGGCGGGCGGCCCCGCGGGCGACCGGGACGTCCGGGGCGCCGGCCACCTCCAGCACGGTCAGGGTGTTGCGGACGACGCCGTCCACGTCCGTGTTGCCGGCCACGCAGGTCACCGCGCGCAGGTCCAGCCCCGGATGGCGTACCGCGAACAGCAGCGCGAGGGCGTCGTCCACGCCCGTGTCACAGTCGATGATCACCGGGATCGGCCGGCCGTCGTTCGTCACGGCGGGTCTCCTGTCTGGAGCAGTGCGGTGGCGGGCCCTACGAACCGACCTTACGGTGTCGTACAGGTGGAGTGCGTCGCCGTATGACGTCGCCACGCGGATGCGCGTGCGCGGCGTCATACGGCGTCTCCGCTGTCCGGGGCCGGGTGCCTCTCGCGCGTTCGGGGCCGGTGCCGTGGACGGCGGGCCGCGCGGCCGGGGTGTCACCCGGACGGACCGGCGCGCTGGTGGGGCGGGGCCCGCGGTGGTGCCTTGGGAACACGTGCCGACCTCGAGCGCGTCCCCCGTCCCAGCCCAGGGAGGCCCTGCGATGCCCCGTCCCCCGGCCCGTGCACTCGTCGCCCCGGCGCTCTCGGCCGCCGCCCTGCTGTCCGTCTCCGCGTGCGCGCTCGCCGGTCAGGAACAGGCCGCGCCCCCGCCCGTGAACGTCCCCGCCTCGCAGTCCCCGGCCGCCGCCCCGACCCTCACCGAGGCGCAGGCCAGGGCCGCGCTCGTCACCGAGGCCGACCTCGGGGAATCGTGGGTGCCCACCCGTGGCTTCGCGACCTGGCGTGAGGCCATGCTGAAGGCGACCGCCGAGCCGGGTGAGTGCGCGGGCCTGCTCGACGCGCTGTACGCGGACGACTTCTTCGGGCCTGACGCCACCACACGGGCGGCGGTCGGGCTGGACGACGAGTGGGGCGGCGCCCAGCTGCGCTACCAGGTCGTCGCCCACCGCCCGGACGCTCTGGACCAGGCACTGCGCCGGCTCGGCGAACTGCCGGAGCGGTGCGGGTCGTTCACCGCGGAGGCGGCGGGCGGGCCGCTGTCCGTGGAGGTCAGGGCGGTCGGCCTGCCGGAGATCGGGGACGCCCGGCAGGCCCTGCGGATCGTCGTCGGCGCCGTCTCCGAGTACGAGGACGCGCCGCGGCTCACCCTCGACGTGGCCGCCGTCCGGGTGGGCGACGACGCGATCGCCGTCACCAACGGCAGCCTCGGCGAGGTGCCGTCCGAGGCCACCCTGACCGCCGTCGAGCTGGGCACGAGCCGGCTGGAGGAGGTCAGGAAGCGGGGCCGGGCCGAGGTCTGAACGGGGAACTCCCCCTTCAAGCCCCTCAGACCATGCGCTCCACGGCGTTCTTGGCCTCCGCGAGGCCCGCGCCGGTGACCTCCCGGTACACCTTGATCGCCTGGATCTTCTTGTCGGCCCGCAGCAGGGCCGCCACCTCGGCCAGGCGCGGGTCCTCCTCCCGCAGCCCCAGGTGCCCGAGGACCAGGTCGAGCTTGTGCTCGAGCCGGGCCGCGCGCCGCTCCGCCTGGGACATCCGGCTCTGCATGCTCAGCAGGAGCAGGACGCCGGCGGCCACCGCGAGGATCACAGCCATCGTCTCCATACCGTGGAGGACGCCGCCCGGGCCGCCGGGGTTCACTCGATGTCGAAGCGCAACCGGTGGGCCACCACGTCCTGGGAGACGTCGAGGGCGGTACGGCCCTGCGCGAACGCGTGCGCCCGCAGCCGGGCCAGCGCCTCGTCCGTGCCGACGGCGAGCTGGGCCATGATCATGCCGGTCGCCTGGTAGAGGGGGTCGTGGTCGGCGGCGAGGCCGCCCAGCCACAGCTCCTCGTCCTGCCCGTCCGAGGCGTGCGGCAGCGCCATCAGCGCCATCGTCAGCGTCCTGGCGACCAGCCGCGCCGTGCGCAGGTCCTGGCCGGTGAGCTCGCCGGGGGTGTCGCCGTAGAGGTCGAGGGTGCCGACGCAGACATGGGCGTCGCCGAGGGGCAGCGAGTACACCGCCCGCACTCCGGCCGCCGTGGCCTGCTGGGCGAAGACCGGCCAGCGTGCCGCGTCCCGCCCGGCGGTCAGATCGCCGGCGAGCACGGGGGCGCGGCTGCGGGCGGCCCACTGGCAGGGGCCGTCGCCCAGGGTGGCCTGGATCTCCGTCACGTACGCGGCTCGCGGGCCGGTCGCAACGAGCTGGACCGGCATCCCGTCGTTGTGCAGCGACACACTGGCTCCGGTGACGGGCAGCAGGTCGACGGCGACCCGGCACAGCCGCACCGGCGCCTCACCGGGACCGGCACCGCGCAGGCTCTCGGCGATCGCGTCCGCGGCACGCCGTGGCTCGGGCCCCGGTCCACCGCGATGGCCGTCTCTGCGCCGCACACATGCCTCCCGGTGTGGCAACGGGCAGCGATCCGGAGGCTCCCGACCGCCCACCCCGGACCAGCCCCGACTACCCGTCCGCCCTCCCCCGAAACCCCGCCCGCCCCGGTCACGGCGGCACCCTCACCAGGCAGGCACCCAAAGCCCTCTCCCCGGCCGACGCACGCCTCCGGGCCGCTCCCCGGGCAGTCCGCCCGGAGAGGACCACACGGTGCCGGACCGGGTGCGAGGGACGTCGGGGAGCACGCCCCGGACACCGGTCACAACGGTGGCTGTGCCGGGGCCGGGCCCAGGGTGGTGGTGCCGGGGGCCGTGCGGTGGCCGAGGCCGGTGCGGTAGGCGTCCAGGGCGGCCTCGACGCGGCCGGTGCGGCGGAGCAGGTCGCCCAGCAGGCGGCACAGGTCGGCCAGGTCTCCGGCCGCGCCCGCGCGCTCCAGCAGGCTCAGGGCGCGGACGTAGTGCTCCTCGGCGGCCTCGGTGTCCCGGGAGTCCTCGGCGATGATGCCGAGCAGCCGGTGCGCGGCGGCGGAGTGCAGCGCGCCGCGCTCGGAGCTGAGGTCGCTGAGGACCTCGTGCAGCAGGGCGGCGGCCTCGGCGGACTTGCCGCGCCGGTGCAGCACGTCGGCCAGCTCGACGGCGACCTGGCTGGTGTAGAGGGTGGCGCGCTGGGCCGTCAGCATGGTCTGCGCCTCGCGCATCTCCGCCTCGGCGCGCTCCAGGTCGCCGTTCTGGGCATAGACGTAGCCCCGCATCCAGTGGCAGTTGGCGAGCTCGGTGCGGATCTGGAGCTGCCGGTACAGCTCGGCGGCCTTCGCGAGCGAGGCGTCGGCCTCCGCGGTCCGGCCCTCGGCGAGCAGGGTGCGGGCCACGGACCGGTGCATCCGGGCCACCAGCGCCGGGTCCCCGGCCTGCGGGGCGAGGGCCAGGGCGTACTCGGCGGCCTGGGCGGCGCGGGCGTGGGCGCCCATGTCCATGTAGGGCCCGATGACGCTGGCGTACAGCAGCAGGAGCGCGTCCGGGTCGTGCAGTCCGCCGCGGTTCAGCTCGTCGAGGGCGGACTCCAGGAGGTAGACGGCGTACCGCAGTTCACCGGTGAGGTAGTGGGAGACGGCCCGGCCCCGCACGGCCGGAGCCCGGGCGGGCAGCGGCGCCCCGGCCGCCGCGAGCACCTGCTCGGCCTCCTCGAAGTGGCCGCGCGCGGCGTCCAGTTCACCGGCGTCGAGGGCGCAGTCGCCGAGCCCGAGCAGGGCGGCGGCCCGTTCCTCGGCGAGACCGTGGGCCGTCGCCTCGGCGAGCAGGGCGGTGAACTGCCCGTCCGCCGTGCCGGTGTCGCCGGTGGCGAGGACGCGCTGCGCCTCGGTGAGCCGCAGCCGCAGATCGGTGACGAGATGGGCGGGCCGGCCGGTGGCCAGCTCCTCGAAAGCGACCCCGAGCCGGTCGGCGATGTGCCGCAGCGCCTCGTCGGAGGCGCGCACCCGGCCGGCCTCCAGGGTGGAGATGTAGGCGGGGGTGTACGCCGGTTCGGCCAGCTGCCGCTGGGTCAGGCCCCGGTCGGCGCGCAACTGCTGCACCCGGCGTCCGATGGTCCCCGGATCATCACGGTCCGACACGCTCAACTCCCCCTGGCGCCCTTGCCGTTCCACTGCGACAGCCCCTAGGTTAAACCGCGTATTAAACGTGGTTAACCCTTGGCTGTTGCGAGGTCGCCGTGCAGCAACGCACCAGCACCACCGAGCGCTACACCCGGGGCGTCGCCGCCGCGGTGGTCGCCGTGACGACCCTGATCCTGGCGGCCAACGCGGGACCGGCGAGAGCGATGGAGCCGAGACCGGCACAGCAGCGGACTCAGCATGTCATTCCGCAGGCCGCCACGCGGTAGGTCTCACGGAATCACCACGTGCCCGGCCCCGGTTCTCACCCGGTGACCTGGAGCTGGCGCAGCTGCCGGTGCACGTTCTCCAGGGCGCCCTGCCGGCGGCCCGGCACCCGGCTGCGCAGCTCCACCAGGATCGGCCCGAGTTCACGGGCGCGCGCCGGGTCGTCGATCCGGCGCCACTGGTGGTGGGCGTGGTCGACCGCGGACTCCACCGCGGGCGCGTCCGGGGACTGCCCGGCGGTCAGCCGCGCCGACGCCACCGTCAGCCAGGTACGGCAGCTGCGCACCGGGTCCCCCGCCAGCATCGCGAGGTCCGCGCGGACCTCGATCCAGTGCAGCGCCTGCTCGGAGGCCGGGCCGTGGGTGTGCACGGCCGTCCGCTCGTGCCCGGCGGCCAGCGCGTCCGCCTCCGCGTGCCGCCCGGCCCGCGCGGCCTCGGAGATCGCGGCGTGCGGGTCGCCCGGCGCGGGCGGGTGAGCGGTCAGTACCAGGTCGACGCCGACCCCGGCCTCCGGCGCGATCCGGGCCAGCGCCTGCTCGTGGAGCCGGTCCAGCGGCGGCCGCAGCCCGCTGCGCAGCAGCGTGGCCACCGCCTTCATGTACACCGGGCCGCCCGGCGCCCGACGGCCCGGCGGCGGGGCGATCCGGCCGAGGACGGTGGTGCCGCGGCCGCAGTCCAGCGGGTGGGCGCGCAGCCACTCCCAGGTCTCGGCGTCGGCGTGCAGATCGAGGAGGAGGGACGTCGACCCCGGCGGGCGCAGACGCAGCTCGTCCCGGAACCAGTGCCAGGGAAGGCCCGTGTAGCGCACGGTGGCCCGTGTCGAGCGGGCCAGCGCGAGATGCGGGAGCCGCTGGCGGCGGTCCAGGTGCAGCTGGCCGGTGACGAACACGGTGAGCGGGCCGGGGGAGACGGCGGCGGCCCGCAGGCGGGTCAGCACGGCCTGCGGCTCCAGCGGGTCGGCGAGCTCGACGACGTTCGCGGTGCTGGTGCCGGACAGCACGGGCGGCGGCACGGCGGCCAGGACCGGGAGCACGGAGGCGGCGTCCACCAGACGCCCCCGGCCGGCCGGAGCGGCGGCGAGCAGCAGCACTGTCCCGGGCATCGTTCCCTCCCCGTCCCCCGTCGATCACGTACGGCAGCACCGTAACCGCTGCGCGTGCGGGAAGGGGATCTCAGGGACGTCCGTCCCCCGGATGTTCCTCCCCCGCCGGGGGGATGCGCCGGACCGCGAACACCGTGGTGTCGTCGGTGAGATGCCCGCCGCTGTGCCGCAGCGTGCTCTCCCGGACGAAGTCGACCAGCCGGCCCGGCAGGGCCAGACCGGGATCGGCGGCGACGGCGTCGGCGACCGTGCGGGCCAGCGGGAAGAAGACGCCGCGGCCGTCCCGTGCCTCGGTGACCCCGTCGGTCGTCATCAGCAGCGTCTCGCCGTACCGCAGAGGGGCCCGCAGCACCGGCGGCGGCCCGGGGGACGGGTCGAGTTCGCTCATCCCGACGGGGAGGTGGGCCCGGTTCCGCACCTGCCGCACCCCGTCGGGCCCGACGACGAGAGGGCTGTCGTGCCCGAGCACGAGGGCCTCGATGATCTCCGGCTCCGCGTCCGGGAACGCGACCAGGACGACCGTCGCGAACCGGTCGCCGTCCTCCCGGCCGAGCGCGGCCCGCATCCCCATATGCCGCTGGAGGCGCAGCTCCAGCCGGGCGGCGATCGTCGGCAGGTCCGGCTCGTGGTAGCCGGCCTCCCGGAACGTGCTGAGCAGTGCGGCGGCCACCTCGACCGCGCCGAGCCCTTTGCCCTGGACGTCACCGAGGATCACGCGTGTGCCGTGCGGCCCGGCCTGGATGTCGTAGAAGTCGCCGCCGACCCGGGCCTCGCTGTCGGAGGCGAGATAGACGGCCGCGTGCTCCAGACCGCCCCAGCCGGGCGGCAGCTCGCGCAGCACGGTGTGCCGGATGGTGGCCGCCACGTCCTCGATGTGCAGCATCCGCTCCTCGCCGCGCACCCGGACCACGCAGGCCAGCGTGGCGAGGACACCGCCGATGGCGGCGAGGACCAGGTCGGGCAGGCCGGCCTGGAACTGGTGCGGCAGGACCGCGTCGGCGGCGATGTAGGTCAGCGGCGCGAGCACGGCGTACACGGCCGTCCCCCACACCCCGCAGATCGCGGCCGCGATGCCGGGCACCAGCACGATCCAGGACAGGATGCGGAAGTCGCTGCTGGTGCGGAAGTCCACGGCGACGATGCCGACGAGCAGCAGCAGCGGCGGCGCCCAGGCCACGCTCCTGCCCCGCACACGCAGAGGCCGCGCCCGGCGCATGCCACCCAGCGGGCTGACCTCACCGTCGCTGACGGCCCTCATGCGCCTCAGCGAAACACGGCGTCCGGCGGGCCGCATCCGGGTACCCGGGCCGACGGCACCGAGCCGGCGCGCGACGCCGACTTGCCAGGCCGCCGCCCCAGGTGTGCTCTGGAGGGCGGGGGCGGAGAGGAAGGAGTGCTCTCATGGCTCATGCGGCACCCGCGTCCCGGCGGCGCATGGTGAGCAGACGCCCGGCGACCGACATCCTCAGCCCGCGCGCTCACCGCGTCGCGAGCGTGGCCGTTCCGATCGTCCTCGGCCTGGTCTACGGCTACTGGGTGGCGGCGGACCGCCGTGCAGGCGGCGAGATCACCGGCTGGAACCTGCTCCTCGGCTTCGTCTCCGCGGCGGTGTTCATGCTGCTGTTCGTCGCCGTCCGGGCCGTCTCCGGCCAGATGCGGCGCGAGATGCACGCGATCCTGTGGGCCGCCTTCACCGGCTGCGCGCTCGGGTTCCTGTACAGCCAGACCGGCCACAGCGTCGTCAGGTCGTCCCTGATGGGGGTCGTGTTCGGCGCGGTCTGCTTCGTCGTGCTGTTCTACCGCTACTACACGCACGAGGACGCCGAGGGCCGGCGCGCCTCCTGAGCACACGCACAAGCACACGGCTCGGCCCCGGCCGCGCGCCGGGGCCGAGCTCCTTCCCCTGCATCCACCTGCATCCATCCACCTGGGGGCCCGGGGGTTTCTCCTCGCTCCCCCGATCCATGAGACACCCGTTCGGGTGAACCCTCCACCGGAGAGGGGAACCGTGCGCCCGGATGCAGGCACCCGGCGGGCGCCCCGGGCCGCGCGGTCCTTCGCTTGAGGGGTGTCCACACGGTTGCGCGACGGTCTGTCGGCGGCGCTGATCGCGCTGTCGTGCCTCCTCCTGCCGTTCGGCGCGGCGGCGTCCTGGGCCGCGTACGGGCTCGCCGACACCGGCCGCTACGTCACGGCCATGGCACCGCTCGCGTCCGACCCGGCCGTGCGGCGCGCGGCCGCCGACGCCCTGGGCACCGGGATCATGCGCGAGGTCGACCGGCGGCTGGCCGGGGCGCCCGCGTCACCCGCGCCCGGCACGGTCCGCCCCTTCGTCCGGGACGCGGCCGACTCCTTCACCCGCACCGCGACCTTCCGCACCGCCTGGGACGCCGGAAACCGGGCCGTGCACGACGCCGTCCTGGACGCCCTGCGCGACGGCCGCGCGGGCCCCGTCACCGTCGATCTCGCGCCGATCACCGCGCAGGTCAAGGAGCGGCTGCTGGACGACCACGTGACGGTCGCCCGGCACATCCCGGTCGAGCACACCGAGGTGCCCGTGCTCGGCGCCGACGAGCTGGCCCGGCTCAGGAAGGGGTACGACGTGCTGGAGGTCGCCGGGTTCTGGCTGCCCGTGGCCGCCGCCGTGCTCGCGGTGGCCGGGATCGCCGTGGCCGCCTGCCGCCGCCGCGCGGTCACCGCGGCCGCGCTCGGCACGGCCCTGGGCGGCGCGCTCCTCGTCCTCGCCGTGACCCTCGGCCGCCGGCTCACGCTCGCCGACCTGCCCGAGGCCGCCCACCGCCCGGCCGCCGGCGCCGTGTACGACGCGCTGACCCAGCCGCTGCGCTCGGTGGCCTGGTCACTGGTCGCCCTCGGCCTGGCCGTGGCCCTCACGGCCCGCCTCGCCGCCCACCTGGCCCGGCGCCGCCGCGAGGCCGCCCGGCCCGCCACGGACCCCGCCCCTCCGCCGACCCGCGCCCGGGTCTGACGGGACCCGGGGGACACCCGGTGCTCCTGGCACCATCGGCACCCCATCTCGTAACGTCGTCGCCGTGACAGACCGGGGGAGCCGGAACGGACGCCGCCGCCACCGGGCCGGCCGGTGGCTCGGCGCGCTGCTCCTGCTCGCCGTCACCGCCGTCGTCGCCTGCCGGGCCGCCGACACCGACGCCCTGACCCCCGTCCCGCAGCTGCTGGCCTTCCTGCCCTGGCTGCTCGTGCCCACCGTGGCCGGGCTGCTGCTCGCCCTGCTCGCCCGCTGGTGGACCGGCCTGGTGTGGGCGGTCGCGCTGCTCGGCCTGCTGGCCTGGTTCATCGAGCCGTACGGCAAGAGCCGCCGGCCGGACGGGCCGCCGCTGGCCTCCGTGCGCGTCCTGACCTCGAACGTCGAGTTCGGGCAGGCGGCGGGCGCGCTGGCCGCCGCCGTCCGCCGCGAGGAACCGGACCTCGTGTTCGTCCAGGAGTGCGAGCAGACCTGCGACGCCGTCCTCCGCCGGGAGCTCGGCTCCGCGTATCGGCACCGGGTGGCGGAGGTGGCCGCCGGGTCCCACGGCTCGGTGCTGCTCAGCCGGTTCCCGCTCGCCCCCGCCGAGGGCGTCGACGGCACCATGGCCATGCCGGGCGCCGTCGCCGACGTGCGCGGGCGGCCGGTACGGCTCCAGCTCGCGCACCCCATGCCGCCGCTGCCCGGCCGGACCGGGCCCTGGCGCCGCGAACTGGGGCGGCTGCGCGACCACGCCGCCGGACGCGGCCGCACCCCGCTCGTGCTCGCCGGGGACTTCAACGCCTCCCAGGACCACGCCGCCTTCCGCCGCATCCTCGACACCGGCCTCCAGGACGCGGCCCGGCTCGGCGGCCACGACCGCACCCCGAGCTGGCCGGCCCGCACCGCACCGCCGCTCGGCGCGCAGATCGACCACGTGCTGCTCTCCCGGGACTTCTCCGTGCGCGCCACCCGCTTCCTCGACCTGCCCGGCACCGACCACCGCGCCCTGCTCGCCGACATCACCCTGCACCGGCGGCCCGGCTGACGACATGGGCGCGGCCGCCCCGTGCAGGAGGGCGGCCGCGCCATGTGGGGGGTGGAACGTGGAGGAACCGCCTCAGCGGCGGGCTCCCTTGTCGAGGGCCTTGTCGAGCGCGGCCGCGAAGCCGTTGGCCCACAGCTGCTCGACCCGGGCCCGCTCGTTGGAGTCCGGCTGGGAGTTGGTGCACGACGGGCCGGGTCCGCCGCCCGACATCAGCTCGCTGCACGGGCCCTCGTAGTGGTCCGGCAGCCCGAGGACGTGGCCCGTCTCGTGCGTGGTGACACGGGTGGAGTCGTACTCCTGGTTCTGCTGGTAGTCGAGGAAGACGTACCCGTTGCCGTGTCCGTCGGTCGAGGCGTACGAGCCGCGTGAGTCGTTGCCCTCGCGGTAGGTGAAGTCGGCGTTCGAACCGGACTGGAGCTTGACGTTGGAGACCGAGCTGTTCCAGATCTGGGCGCTGCGGGCTATCTGCGCGCTGAACGTGGGCGCGCCCGAGGCGTCGTAGACGACGGTGACCGCCGCGGCGGCCGTCGGCCGGGCGGCCTGCTTCTCGGCGACCGACTTCAGCACGGCCTGGAAGAAGGCCTTCGAGGCGTCGGAGTGGGACGGGCCGGCGACGAAACCGGCCTGGGCGTGAGTGTGGGCCGGGGCCGCGGTCGCCGGGGCGACCATGCCGAGGCCGAGGGCCGCGACACCGAGAGCGGCCGCCGCCGTCGTACGGGCGGACAGGGCGAAGGACATGCGCATCGATGACTCCTAGGTGGGGGGTGAGTCGTCAAAGCGAGTGTCCGCGTCCGAAAAGCCGCTGTGATGATGGCAATCGGCGATAGCACGGGCCTATCAGGGCCCCGATTCGCCGCGTTCGGAGGGGATTTGGGTGGCTGGTGAAACCAGTCCTTCCGCTTTAGTCTCCCAGGGCATGGAGCTCGAGGTGAGACACCTCCGCGCGCTGTGCGCGATAGCCGACACCGGCAGTCTGCACCGGGCCGCGCGGCAACTGGGCGTCGCCCAGCCATCGTTGAGCACACAACTGCGCCGCATCGAGCAGGAGCTCGGCGGCCCGCTGTTCCTGCGGGCCCGCACCGGCTGCCGGCCCACG
Organism: Streptomyces sp. NRRL WC-3605; assembly: GCF_001509795.1. GTDB lineage: Bacteria > Actinomycetota > Actinomycetes > Streptomycetales > Streptomycetaceae > Streptomyces > Streptomyces viridochromogenes. The sequence continues at coordinate 32,203 of NZ_LLZN01000042.1, forward strand.
CCGCTGGGCCGCCTGGTCCTCAGCCGCGCCCGCCCCCTGGTGTCCGAGATGCGCGCCCTCGTCACCGAGGCGCGGGCCGCCGCGATGGGCGGCGCCGCCCTGCGGGTCGGCTCGACCGCGAGCAAGGCCCTGGCGGGCTGGCTGCGCCGGCTGCGCGGCCACGGCCAGGACCCGAGCCTCCACATGAACGTCTCCCCCAACGCCCTGCTGCGCATGGTCGCCGACGGACAGCTGGACGTCGCCTTCGTGCACGAGGTGGAGGGCTGCCCCCTGCGCATCCCGGCCGAGCTGCGGCTGCGCGTGCTGATGGACCGCGAACCGCAGTTCGTGTCCCTGCCCACCGACCACCCGGCCGCCGCCCGGCGCGAGGTCGACCTGCGCGATCTCGCCGGCGACCGCTGGATGGTCGACCCGACCGTCGACGGCGAATGGGACGCCGTCCAGCGGATGTTCCGCGCGGCCGGCGTCAGCCCGCAGGTCCTGCACGGCGACTACTACACCGCCGACGCCCTGGTGGCCACCGGCGAGGTCGTCACCGTCTGCCAGCCCACCCACGCCGACAGCCCCACCATGGCCGTACGGCGGCTGCGCGGCGACCCCCTGGGCGTACGGCTGCTGCTGGCCGCCCGCACGGAGACCGACCTCGACGGCGTCTACCCCGCGCTGGAGCAGGCGTACTGGGAGGCGGCCCGGCAGGCACCGGCGTACCGGGAGTGGCTGGAACACGACGGCGAACGGCGTCCGCCGCGTGTCCCGGCGCTCCCCTGACCGGCGTGCGACCGGCCTCAGACGCCGATGTCGCGCCCGTCCCGGCGCCACACCGCCACCACAGCGGGCCGGTTGATCCGGCCGGGCCCGTCGGGCCAGGCGCTCAGCGGCTTCTCGGCCGTCGCCCCGTCGATCTCGCCCGGGTGCTGCACGGCGACGAGCACCCGCCGGTCCTGCACGAGCGGACCGCAGGTCTCGGCGCCCTTCGGCATCGTCAGGAACTGCTTGAGCTCACCCCGCCGCTCCCCCCGTGTGGCGACACCGAAGAGGCCGTCGTGGTTGCCGAGGGCGTTGCCGTCCGTGGAGATCCACAGGTTGCCGTAGGGGTCGAAGGCCACGTTGTCCGGGCAGGAGATCGGCGAGACCTCGTCCTTCGGGAACCCGGCGAAGTAGGTGGCCGGGTCGTCCGGGTCGCCCGCCACCAGGAACAGCGACCAGGCGAACCGCTCGCTGTCGGCCCGGTTGCGGTGCTCGGTCAGCTCCAGGATCTGGCCGTGCTTGTTGGCGTTGCGCGGGTTGGCCTCGTCGGCCCGGGGGTTGGTCCCCACACCGCGGTTGGAGTTGTTCGTCAGGGCGACGTACACCTTGCCGGTGTGCGGGCTGGGCTCGATGTCCTCGGGCCGGTCCATCTTGGTGGCCCCCACCTTGTCCCCGGCGAGCCGCGTGAAGACGAAGACCTCCTCCGCGCTCATCCCCTCGACGTGCGAGACGGCCCCGTGCGCGGTGGCGGTGGCCAGCGGGATCCACTCGCCGCTGCCGTCGAACTCGCCGTCGGCGGGCAGCTTCCCGGTCCCGTCGATCTCGATGGCGGGGGAGTCGCCGCTGAGCCGGGCGACATACAGCGTCCCTTCGTCGAGCAGCGACAGATTGTGCTCACGGACGGCCCGGCTCGACCCCTTCCGCATCCGCTTGCTGCCGACGAACTTGTAGAAGTAGTCGAAGCGCTCGTCGTCACCGGAGTACACGACCGGCCGCCCGTCGTCGGTCAGCCGCACGGTCGCGCCCTCGTGCTTGAACCGGCCCAGCGCGGTGCGCTTGCGGGGCGTGGACGTCGGGTCGTACGGGTCCAGCTCGACGACCCACCCGAAGCGGTGCGGCTCGTTGGGCTCCCGGGCCACGTCGAAGCGCCGGTCGAACCGCTCCCACTTGCGCTCGCTCGCGCCGCTGCCCAGCCCGTACCGCTTGTCGGTGGCACGGGTGGCGCCCGAGAAGTACTGGTTGAAGTTCTCCTCGCCGTGCAGCGTGGTGCCCCACGGGGTGACGCCGCCGGAGCAGTTGTTGAGGGTGCCGAGGACCTTGGTGCCGGTCCGGTCGGCGGAGGTCTTCAGCAGGTCGGACCCGGCGGCCGGACCGGTCACCCGGAACTCGGTGGTCGCCGTCACGCGCCGGTTCAGCGGGTGCCGGGGCACCGGCGTGAGCTTCCCGGACCGGCGGTCCTCCTCCACGACCACGGCGGACAGCCCGTGGGCCGCCCAGGCGACCTCGACCTGCTGCCGGGTCGGGTTCTCGGCGTCGTAGCCGCGGAACATGAGCACCTCGTCGGTGTACTCGTGGTTGGCGACGAGGATCTGCCGGTGGGGCTCGCCGTGCAGCGGGAGCAGGGCGAGGAAGTCGTTGTTGTAGCCGAACTGCTTCGCCTGCGCCTCGGCGGTCTGCCGGTCCGGGTCGAAGGCGGGCGCCCCGCGCAGGATGGGCTCGCCCCAGCGGATGACGACGTTCTGGGCGTACCCGTCCGGGATGGTCACGGCGTCGGCGGTGTTGGGCGCGACGGGCGTGAACCGCAGCCCGCGCGCGCCCTGGGCGCCGGGCCGGGAACCGGTCGCCGGGGCGGCGCTCGCCTGCGGCGCGGAGAGGGTCGCGGAGGCCCCGACCGCGGCGGCCGCGGTGACGACGGCGGCGGCCCGCATCACGGTACGGCGGCTGAGGGCGTCGGCGACGACATCCCCGACGTACGGGTTGGCGGTGGTGTTCGGGACCTCGTGGAAACAGGCGTCCCCACACCGGAAACGGCAGGTCAGGGCGGCCCTGGCACCGTGGCGCGGGGCGCCGTCGACGCTGATGATCGGCAACTGGATACGCATGGCTGCTGGTACTCCCCTTGCTTCCCCTTGAGATGCGGCGTCGGTGACGGTAGGGGTGCGTGCGAGCGGCAGCAGGGCGTGAGCGTGAACGAGGAGTGAAGCGAGGGTGGCTGTACGGATCGCCGGCAGGCGGCTCGATGCGACCTTGACGGGCGAAAGAGCCTGTGTTCACCCCTCCCCAAGATCACCACCAGGGGCCGCTAACCTTACGTGTCCGTCCTGGCCAGGGATCTACGGGCATCAACTCACGCGAAGGGTTGCGCACATGGGCATTCTCACTCTCCTGCGGAACGCGTTCGGCCGGTCACGCAAGGCCCAGACCGCCGAGGCGGAGGGTGCGACTCCTTCGCAGGAACCGCAGCCGACCGCCACGCCGACGGTCCCGGAACCGCGCACGGCGGAGCCGGAGCCGACGGCGGACGACAACGAGCACGACCTCGTCACGGCGGCCTTCGACAACATCACGGTCCCCAAGCAGACGCCTCCGGCGGAGGAGCCGGTCGCCGAGCCCGCGCCGGAGACGCCGAAGGCAGAGAAGCCGACCCCCGAGCCCGAGCCGGAGCCGGAACCGGAAGCACCGAAGGCCGAAGAGGCCGAGGCCGAGGAGCCGAAGGCCGAGGAGAAGCCGGAGGCGGTCGCCGAGGCGACCCCTGAGCCGGAGCCGGTGGCCGAGGTCACCCCCGAGCCCGACCCCGAGCCGGAACCGGTGGCCGAGGTCACCCCCGAGCCCGAGCCGAAGCCGGAGGCCGCCGACGGCGAGGAAGCCCCACAGGGGCCACCCGCAGCCGACGACGAAGGCAGCACGGGTGGTGCGGGTGGGAACAACGAGGCCGAAGGCGAAGCCGAGGCCGAGCCGACCACCCCCACCGGCGAAGCCGAACCGGCAGCCGACGACGAAAGCAGCACGGGTGGTGCGGGTGGGAACAACGAGGCCGAAGGCGAAGCCGAGGCCGAGACACCCGTCCCCACAAACCTCCGTACCGCCCACACCGCCGCAGGCCACGCCCTCACCACCCACAACCTGACCGGCACCCGCGCCAAGACCTACCTCGTCCTCGACCGCTCCGCCTCCATGCGCGCGTACTACAAGGACGGCTCCGCCCAGGCCCTCGCCGAGCAGACCCTCGCCCTCGCCGCCCACCTGGACGACACGGACCCGACCGTCCACGTCGTCTTCTTCTCCACCGAACTCGACGGCACCGGCGAACTCACCCTCACCGAGCACGAGAACAAGATCGACGAACTCCACGCCGCCCTCGGCCGCATGGGCCGCACCAGCTACCACGTCGCCGTGGAGGAGGTCGTCGCCCACCACGCCAAGACGGCCCCCGAGACCCCGGCCCTGGTCGTCTTCCAGACGGACGGTGCCCCCGACGCCAAGACCCCGGCCAACCAGGCCCTCACGGACGCGGCGAAGAAGCACCCGAACGTCTTCTTCTCGATCGTCGCCTTCGGAGACCCCGAGCAGAAGGCGTTCGACTACCTCCGCAAGCTGAAGACGGGCAACACCGCCACCTTCTTCGCCGGCGAGTCCCCCCTGGAGCTCACAGACGACCAGCTCTACGACGGCATCCTGTCGTCCTGGCGCCCGTAGGCACCGTAGGCAGACGCACCACACTCCGAGCCGCCCGCTTCCCACCCTGCAAAACGGAAGACGGGCGGCTCGCCCATGTCGGCTACGATTTCAAGGTTCGAAAGTGACGGCAGCGGTCGCAGAACCCGGCATCCGTCACCCCACGTAACGACTTGGGAGCAGCCCGCGATGGCTCGACACCTCATCACCAGCGCCCTTCCGTACATCAACGGGATCAAGCACCTGGGCAACATGGTGGGGTCCATGCTCCCGGCGGACGTGTACTCCCGCTACCTGCGCCAGCGCGGTCACGACGTCCTGTACATCTGCGCGACGGACGAGCACGGCACCCCGGCCGAACTGGCTGCGAAGGAGCAGGGCCTCCCCGTGGACGTGTTCTGCGCCCAGGCGCACGACGCGCAGAAGGCGGTCTACGACGGCTTCGCCCTCGCCTTCGACCATTTCGGCCGCAGCTCCAGCGCGGAGAACGTCGAGATCACCCAGCACTTCGCCCGCAAGCTGCACGAGAACGGCTTCATCGAAGAGCGCGCGATCCGCCAGGTCTACAGCCCGGCCGACGGCCGCTTCCTCCCGGACCGCTACGTCGAGGGCACCTGCCCGCACTGCGGCTACGACAAGGCCCGCGGCGACCAGTGCGAGAACTGCACGCGCGTCCTGGACCCGACGGACCTGATCGAGCCGCGCTCGGCGATCTCCGGTTCCACGGACCTGGAGGTCCGCGAGACCAAGCACCTCTTCCTCCTCCAGTCCAAGCTCCAGAACGAGGTCGCGGAGTGGGTGAGCCGCCACGACGGCGTCTGGCCGCACCTGGCCTCCTCCATCGCCCACAAGTGGCTGACGGAGGGCCTGCACGACCGCGCGATCACCCGTGACCTGGACTGGGGCGTGCCCGTACCGGCGGACACCTGGCCGGAGCTGGCGGCCGAGGGCAAGGTCTTCTACGTGTGGTTCGACGCCCCGATCGAGTACCTGGGGTCGACGAAGGAGTGGGCCGACCAGGACCCGGAGAACCGGGACTGGAAGTCGTGGTGGTACGACGTCGACACCGACGTCCGCTACACGCAGTTCATGGCGAAGGACAACGTCCCCTTCCACACCGTGATGTTCCCGGCGACCGAGCTGGGCATCCGGGAGCCGTGGAAGAAGGTCGACTTCGTCAAGGCGTTCAACTGGCTGACGTACTACGGCGGCAAGTTCTCCACGTCGCAGAAGCGCGGTGTCTTCACCGACCAGGCGCTGGAGATCCTGCCCGCCGACTACTGGCGCTACTTCCTGATCGCCAACGCCCCCGAGTCGGACGACGCGTCGTTCACCTGGGAGCACTTCACCGCGACGGTGAACAAGGACCTCGCCGACACCCTGGGCAACTTCGTCAACCGCGTCCTGTCCTTCTCGAAGAAGCGCTTCGGCGAGCAGGTCCCGGCGGGCGGCGAGCCCGGCGAGGCGGAGACGAAGCTGGGCGAGCAGATCGCGGAGCTGCTGGCCGAGTACGAGTCCCACATGGAGTCGCTGCAGTTCCGCAAGGCGGCGGCGGCCCTGCGGGCGCTGTGGTCGGCGGGCAACTCCTACCTGGAGGAGAAGGCCCCCTGGCTGGAGATCAAGACGGACAAGGACGGCGCGGCCCTCACCCTGCGTACGGCGATGAACCTGATCCACCTGTACGCGGTGGTGTCGGAGCCGTTCATCCCGACGTCGTCGAAGGCCATGCGTGAGGCGTTCTCCCTGCCGGACGACACGGCGACCTGGGTCTCCCCGGAGGAGGCGCGCTCCCTCACCGCCGTCCCGGTCGGCACCCCCTTCATCGTCCCGCCGGTCCTCTTCGCGAAGCTGACGGACGACGACCTGGAGCTCTACAAGGAGCGCTTCGGCGGCGAGTAGTCCGACGCCGGCCACCCGACGAAGCCGGCCCACGCCTCCGCCCCGAGCGCGAGGCGGGGGCCGGCGTCTCCGTACTTGGAGTCCCGGACGTGCACGGTTCCGGGGCTGAGGGCGAGCTCGACACAGGAGTTGCCGTCGTTGCCGCCGCTGTGGCTGCTCTTGAACCACACCAGCTCGGTCTCGCGGTTCATGTCTCTCCCAGCATTCGCTCGATCAGGGCTAGCGACTCCCTCGGCGAGAGCGCCTGAGCCCGGATGGTGCCATACCGCAGTTCGAGAATGCGCAGGTGTTTGGGTTCATGGGTCGGCCGCCCGTTGAACGCACCGTCGGAGCGGCCCACCGCCGTGCCGTCCGGGAACTTCAGCAGCTCGATCCGGCCGTCCAGACCCGAGTGGGTGTCGCTGCCCATCGGCATCACCTGAAGCACGACGTGATGCGAACGCCCCACCTCCAGCAGACGTTCGAGCTGCTGACGCCACGCCATTGTGCCCCCGATGGGACGCCGCAGGACCCCCTCTTCCAGGACGAAGCTCATCGCCGGCGCAGGTGAGCGCTGGAAGACCGACTGCCGTGCCAGACGGGCGGCCACCATGCGTTCCGCGTCGTCTGGCGAGTACGGAGGCTGCGCCGCACCGATCACCGACCGAGCGTGTTCCGGTGTCTGCAGCAGGCCGGGGATGATGTGGCACTCGTACAGGGCGATCTCCACCGCCCTCGCCTCCAACTGTCCGAGCTCCCGGACCCGCTTCGGGTAACGGACCCTCTTCACGTCCTCCCAGGCGGCCGCGATGAGCCCACCCGCCCCCAGCACCTCGTCCGCCCTGTCCAGATACTCCTGCCGGGGAATCCGCTTGCCGCTCTCGATCTTGTAGACGAGGTCCTCGCCGTACCCCACCGCCTTGCCGAACTCCCCGGCCCGCATCCCCACGGCCTCGCGCCGGAGCTTCAACTGCCGCCCCACGGTGGCGACCACGGCCACGCCCCACTCGTCGTCCGGGTCGACCTCCCACCCCGGTTCGTCGGCCTCCGTCCTCAGCATGCGCACCCCTCCGTCGTACCGCTCGTACCAGCGACGCCCTACCCGTACGCAACGTCCCGACAGGCCCGGACAGCACCGGACAACGACCGGACAGTCACCGTACGCAACCATGGCGTCACTCCCCACGGTAGGTGCGGTCGGCCACTCTGAGTGACGTGAACCAGAAGCTCGCCGCCCCCGAACACGCCATCCGCAACTTCAGCGTCCTGCTGTCCCCCACACCCCGGGGCGCCCGTCTCGCCCGCCTGCTCGCCACCCAGCAACTGCTCGTCTGGGGACTGCCGTTGGATCCGGCCCAGCTCATCGTGGCGGAACTGGCGAACAACGCCGCCACCCACGGACGCGTCCCCGGCCGGAACTTCCAGCTCCTGCTCTACGTGGTCGGCGAGACGCTCCGCATCGAGGTCACGGACACGCGCGGTGACGAAGTCCCGCACCGCCGGCACGCCGACCCGACCTCCGAGTCCGGCCGCGGACTGACCCTCGTGACCGCCCTCGCCGACCGCTGGGGCGTCTCCCGCAGCCTGCCACCCCGCAAGACCGTCTGGGCCGAGGTCACCCTCGCCGCCCCTCAGGCACCGGAACGTGAACGCCCACGCTCCGGTCCCACCTGCGGTCCCTATGCACTACCCACGAGGGATAAAGCACCCCGCCAAGCCCCACCCCTCCCTCCCGCCGGGCAAACTCACTCCGGCGAGTGAATATGCCCAACTGGGCTGGATTCGGGACCGGTTGCCTGCCGTACGCTCAGCGCCAGCAGCACGAGACGACCCCCAGACATGCGACGGCCCTCGCCGGGACTGGCATCCCGATGCGAGGGCCTGACCACCGAGGAAGAAACGGCTTCCCGATGGACACCGAAAACCCTAGCGCGCCCGCGCGCCCCCAGTCCCGCATCCCGGGCAAGAACCACCCCGACGGGCACCGGATCGCCGGCGTCGTCCACGACCACGTCCGCCACACCGAGAACTTCACGGTGATCGGCAACGACCTGACCCAGCACCCGGACCTGTCCCTGCTCGCCATCGGACTGGCCTGTTACATCCAGTCCGTGCGGCGGGGCACCGCAGTCGACATCAAGACCCTCGCCGCCCGCTTCCCCGAGGGCCCCACGCGGATCGCCGCCGCCCTGCGCGAACTCGAGGCGCACGGCTACCTGCGCCGCACCCGCGAACGCACGGCCACGGGCCGGATCGTCACCCGCACGATCTCCTGCAACCGGCCGGGCCACCGGGGCGCCCGCGAGCAGGCCACCCGCAGGCCCGCCCGCCGCACCTCCCCCGAGGAGCCCGCACCCCGCAAGCGGCTGCCCGCCGTCCCCCAGCCGTCCCGCCCCTGGCCGGCCCTCCTCCAGACGGCCGTCGACGTCCTGTCGGGCCTGCGCCGCGAGGACCCGCGCCTGCTCCTCTCCGCCACCGACGCCGAACATCTCGCCCCCGGTGTCGCCGCCTGGCTGGAGCGCGACGTCACCCCCACCGCCGTACGCCACGCCCTGACCGAGAACCTGCCGCACGAGCCCCTGATCCGCCCGGCGGCCTTCCTGGCCCACCGCCTGACGGCCCAACTCCCACCCCCACCCCCGTCCCGCCCCCAGGCGCCACCGGCCCCTGAACCCCGCCACCGGCTCCAGACCTGCGAAGGCTGCGACCGAGCCTTCCGCTCCCCCACCCCAGGCCACTGCCGCGACTGCCGATCCGATCGCCACACCGAAGGGCACCTCGCATGACGGCGACGACCCTGTACCGGGCCATGTGCGACTTCGAACCGAGACCCACACCGACTCGGGACCATAGAGAAGTTTTGGCCAACCAGTCGGCAACGATCGGACCCCACCGCCACCACCACCCCCGTTACGACCGTATGGTTTTCGCCATGGCAGTCCCAGAGGTCATTCCGATCGCCTACGCGCCCCACGGCCGCACCGAGGCGATCGGCTGTTACGAAGACGGGCAGTTCATGGGGTCCGTCACCTACGCCTTCCCCAAGGGCTTCGAGCTCGGTCCCGGCTGGGAAGAACAGAAACGCCTCTACGCGGTGCTGCACACCTTCGATCCCGACGGCACCTACCGCGACTCGGAGATATGGTGCGCGGGCACCTGGGCCGAGCAGCAGCGCGAGCCCGACGGCCCGGACTCCGTGCTCTCGCGGGCCCGCGTCCACCTCGCGACCCGGCTGCGCGGCCTCCCGCGGCGCACGTACACGGACATCGCCGTGCGGCCCTTCCAACTCACCGTCGACAACGTCCTGTTCGGCCTGGTCACCGGTGAGGACGACGGGGAGGGCTGGGCCGAGCTGTACCCGGACCACCTCGGCTTCGGCGAGCCGTGGGACGGCTCGTACGACACCTGACCGGCCGCGTTCCGGCGACTGTCGCCTACGATGGCTGGCCTACCAAGGGGGGCCTTCCATGGCACTGTTCGGCAACGCGCACACGATCGACCAGGGGCAGGCGCAGCAGGACTACGCGCGGCTGCTGGGCCACGGCGAACACGTGCACGCCGCGTATCTGCTGATACGGGACACCATCCTGTTCACCGACCGCCGGCTGATCCTGGTCGACAAGCAGGGGATCACCGGGAAGAAGGTGGAGTACCACTCCATCCCGTACCGCAGCATCACGCACTTCGCGGTGGAGACGGCCGGCACCTTCGACCTCGACGCCGAGCTGAAGATCTGGGTCTCGGGCAACTCCGTCCCGATCGAGAAGACGTTCACCAAGGGTGTCGACATCTACGAGGTGCAGGCGATCCTGACGCAGTTCGTCGCCAAGTAGGGACCATAATCGGCGGACCATGATCCCACCCCGCCGCCATCTCACCGCCGACGTCCTGACCGTGGGCGCCCGTTACGCGCTCGTCCTGGCCGGCGAGTGCGCCGTGCGCGCCCACGGGCTCGCCCCCGCCCCGAAGGGGGAGACACCGGCGCCGGCCGCGGGCGCGGAGCCGCTGGAGCTGCCGGGCGGCGACGACGGCTGGGCCCGGCGGCGCCGCCGGCCGCGCCGCCCGCGTCCGGTGGAGGTCGCCACGCAGGCCGCCGACCCCATGGACCGGATCGCGGCCGTGCTGCGCGCCGGTCTCGCCGAACGCGGCTGGGAGGTGCGGCCGGTGGAGACCGACCCGCTGTCGGCGCGGCTGCTCGTCACCGACCCGGACACCGGCGAGGAGCGCACGGTCGACGTCGTCAAGGAGACCTTCTGGCGGCCCCCGGTCACCACCGATCTGGGCCCGGCGCTCGCCCTGGAGGACGTCATCGGCACGAAGGTCCGCGCCCTGGCCGACCGGGGCACCGCCCGGGACGTCGTCGACGTGTACCTGGCCGCGCCCGGCTGGACCTTCCCCGACCTGGAGGAGCAGGGCCGACGGCACGCGTGGGACGCGCTCGACCCCGCCGACCTGCAGTCCCGTCTGGAGGCGACGGACCTCCTGGACGACCGGGAGTTCACCGCCCGGGGGCTCCCCGAGGACGCCGTGCCGGCGCTGCGCCGCTGGATCCGCACCTGGGCCGACGACATCGCCGAGCGCCTGCTGGAGGAGGAGGCCCTGCGGCCACCCCCCGAGGAGTGAGCGGAGGACATGCGCGAAAGGGCGGTGGCCCGGAACCGGTAAGGGTTCCGGGCCACCGCCCTTCGCGCGTTCCGCCTACTTCGGCTGGGGCTTGCGCACCGACAGGTGCAGCTCCTTCAGCCGGGCCTCCTCCAGCTCCGTCGGCGCGCCCATCATCAGGTCCTGGGCGTTGCCGTTGAGCGGGAAGGCGATCGTCTCGCGGATGTTCGGCTCGTCGGCGAGGAGCATCACGATGCGGTCGACGCCGGGGGCGATGCCGCCGTGCGGCGGGGCGCCGAAGCGGAAGGCGCGCAGCATGCCGGCGAACTTCTCCTCGACCGTCTCGCGGTCGTAGCCGGCGATCTCGAACGCCTTGAGCATGATCTCCGGCTCGTGGTTCCGGATGGCGCCGGAGGACAGCTCGACGCCGTTGCAGACGATGTCGTACTGCCAGCCGAGGATGTCCAGCGGGTCCTGCGTCTCCAGGGCCTCCAGGCCGCCCTGCGGCATCGAGAAGGGGTTGTGCGAGAAGTCGATCGCGCCGGTCTCCTCGTCCTTCTCGTACATCGGGAAGTCGACGATCCAGCAGAAGCGGAAGACGTTCTCCTCGAAGTGGCCGGCACGCTTGGCGGCCTCGACGCGGACCGCGCCCATGATCTTGGAGACCTCGTCGAACTCGCCGGCGCCGAAGAACACCGCGTGGCCGGGGGCCAGCGCGAGGCGCTTGGTCAGCTCGGCGACGTTGCCCTCGGTGAGGAACTTCGCGATCGGGCCGGTCAGTGAGCCGTCCTCGCCGACCCGCACCCAGGCCAGGCCCTTGGCGCCCTGCGAGACCGCGTAGTCGCCGAGCTGGTCGAAGAACTTGCGGGGCTGTCCGGAGACGTCCGGCACCGGCAGCGCGCGCACGTGCTTGCCGGCGAACGCCTTGAACTCCGAGCCCTCGAAGATGTCGGTGATGTCGACGAGCTCCAGCTGGGCCCGCAGGTCCGGCTTGTCGGAGCCGTACTTCAGCATCGCCTCGCGGAACGGGATGCGCGGGAACGGCGACGTCACGTGGCGGCCGTTGCCGAACTCCTCGAACAGCTCGGTCATGAGCTTCTCGATCGGCTGGAAGACGTCCTCCTGCTCGACGAAGCTCATCTCGACGTCGAGCTGGTAGAACTCGCCGGGCGAGCGGTCGGCGCGGGCGTCCTCGTCGCGGAAGCAGGGCGCGATCTGGAAGTAGCGGTCGAAGCCCGAGATCATCAGCAGCTGCTTGAACTGCTGCGGCGCCTGCGGCAGGGCGTAGAACTTGCCCGGGTTCAGACGGGACGGGACGACGAAGTCACGGGCGCCCTCGGGGGAGGTCGCGGACAGGATCGGCGTCGCCATCTCGTTGAAGCCGAGGGCGACCATCTTCGAGCGGATCGAGGCGATGACCGACGACCGCAGCATGATGTTCTTGTGCATGCGCTCGCGGCGCAGGTCGAGGAAGCGGTACTCCAGGCGCCGCTCCTCGTTGACCCCGTCCTCGGCGTTGATCGTGAACGGCAGCGGGGCGGCGGCGCCGAGCACCTCGACCTCGCCGACCTCGACCTCGATCTCACCGGTGGGGAGGTCGGGGTTGACGTTCTCGGTGCCGCGGGAGACGACCTTGCCGTCGACGCGGACCGTGGACTCCTTGGAGACCTTGTCCAGGGCCTCGTAGGAGGGGGTTCCGGGGCGGGCGACGAGCTGCGTGATGCCGTAGTGGTCGCGCAGATCGATGAAGAGGATGCCGCCCAGGTCGCGCCGATTGTGCAGCCAGCCACTCAGCCGGACGTCGGTGCCGACGTCAGAGGAGCGGAGCTCGCCGCAGGTGTGGGACCTGTACCGATGCATCGTCGTTCATCCAGTCTTCGCGGATCGGGGGCGTGGTTCCCGTGAAGGAGAGGCTTTGTTTCACGTGAAACTCCACCCAAGCCTACCGGGCAGCCCATGATCGCCTCCCCACCGTTTCCCCGCGCCCCTTGGCTCCGACCGGCCGCCGGGCCCGCCCGGCTTCGGTGGCACGGTGCGATCAGCTCTTCTTACAGTGGGGCCATGCGTACTGGTGAGGCCCTGCCCGCCGTGGAGGAGGTCCTCACCGTCCTCGCGACGGGCCACCGCCAGCTGGATCACGGACGTGATCTCGTTCCAGTCCACCGGGTGCAGGCGTGCGCGGACCTGGGCCTGGCTGAGCGTGCGGGCCGAGGGCACGCTCGGCGAGGTGCGCGTACGGATCATGGACGACCAGGGACGGGTCGTCCGGGTCGGGCGCAGCCGCTTCCACGCGGCCTTCGACCGGGAGAAGCACGCGTACGAGGTGACCCCTCGGCGGGCAGCCCGAGCAGGCGTGCCGCCTCCGCGTCGACCGCGACCAGCCCCGTGTCCGTGTCCCAGTGCCACAGCCCCCCTCCAGGAGGTCACCGAGCCGGCGCCGGGCACCTCCGCGGAGCGCACCGCCGTCACCGGCGACTGGCGCCGCTCACGGGAGGCGTTCCTGCTGGACGCGGGCCGGGCGCTGGCCGAGGCACGCTCGACGTCGGAGGTGCTGCGGGTGGCGGCGGGCCTCGCCATGCCGGGCTTCTCCCCGGACGGGCTCGCGGTGTTCGGTGTGACGGGCGACCGGCTGACGGTCATCGGCCACCACGGCCACGAGCCCGGCGACGAGGACCCCTTCAAGGGGCTGACCCTGGACTCGGACTACCCGGCCGCCGAGGTCGTCCGCACCGGCCGTGCCGTCTATCTGTCCTCCCCCGAGCAGTACAAGGAGCGCTATCCGGCGACCTGGCCGCTGGCCGCGCACTTCGACCGGCGGTCCTGGGCGTTCCTGCCGCTGGTCGTGGCCGGCCGCACGATGGGCGCCTGGATGGCCGCCTTCGCCTATCCGGTCGCCTTCACCCCCGACGAGCGCTCGGTGCTCACGACGGTGGCCCGCATGCTCGCCCAGGCGCTGTCGCGGGCCGAGGCCGCCGAGTCCGCGCGCGAGCTGACGGACGGTCTCCAGCGCTCGATGCTGCCCCGGCTGGGCCCCGAGATACCGGGCATGGCCGTCGCCGCGCGCTATGTCCCGACCGGCGGCGGGCTCCAGGTCGGCGGTGACTGGTACGACATGATCCCGCTGCCCGGCGGACCGTCCACCGGCGGTGGACGCTTCGCCCTGGTCATCGGCGATGTGCAGGGCCACGACGTACGGGCGGCCGGGCTGATGGGCCAGCTGCGGATCGCCCTGCGCGCCTACGCCTCCGAGGGCCACCGCCCCGACGCGGTGCTCTCCCGTGCCTCCCGCTTCCTGCACGGCATGACGTTCGGCTCCCCCGACGAGGACCCGGCGGCGCTGCGCTTCGCGACCTGTCTGTACGTGGAGGTCGACCCGGCGACCGGTCTGCTGGAGATCGCCCGGGCCGGGCACCCGGACCCGGCCGTCCGGATGGCCGACGGCACGGTGCTGCACCGCCCGACGGCCGGCGGACTGCCGCTCGGCATCGACCCGGACGCCGACTACCCGACCACCACGATCGCCCTGGGCCCCGGCGAGACCATGCTGATCTGCACGGACGGCCTGATCGAGACCGGCGGCCACGACCTCGACACCGGCTGGAACCGCATCCGTACGGTCCTGGACGGCCATGACGGCGATCTGGAGGAACTCGCCGACGCGCTCGTGCAGGCTGTCCACGGCCCGTCCTCGCACCACACCACCGGGCCGCTCGCGGACCGGCGCGAGGACGACATCGCGGTGCTGCTGCTGCGCCGGAAGGTCGAGGGCACGGCCGGAACCCGGGACGCCGCACGGGCCGCGGTCCGCCGCACGATGATGTCGGTGGCCCAGGCGGAGCCGGAGCGTGTGGCGGTGGCGCGCCAGCAGCTGCGGGAGCTGCTGCACGACTGGCCGGTAGCCGACCACGTCGACTCGGCGGTGCTGCTGCTGTCGGAGACGCTGACGAACGTCCTCGTGCACACGGATGCGGACGCCCTGTTCCTGGCCGAGGTGCGGGGCGGGCCGGGGGACCGCCGGCTGCGGGTGGAGGTGTCCGACACCAGTGACGACCTGCCGCACATGCGCCGGCCCGGGGAGCTGGCGTCGTCCGGGCGGGGCCTGGTCCTGATCGAGCTGCTGGCCCACGCGTGGGGGGTGGACCCCCGGGGCGAGGGCAAGAGCATCTGGTTCGAGCTCTACGAGTCCGGCGGTGGCGACGGCTCGGGGACGGCGGTGGCGCCGGGCGGGTCGGGGCGGGCGTAACGCTCTCTGAGTTCATGGGCGACGCCGGTGGCGGCGGCCGTCAGGGGCACGGCGAGCAGCATCCCCAGGATGCCGGCGACGGAGGCGCCCGCGGTGATCGTCACCATGACGACGGCCGGGTGCATCTGGACCGTGCGGCTCTGGATCATCGGGGTCAGCACATGGCCCTCCAGCTGCTGCACGGCGAGCACGATGCCGAGCACCCACAGCGCGATGACGAACCCCCGGTCGGCGAGCGCGACGAGGACGGCGACGGCACCGGAGATGAAGGCGCCCAGGTAGGGGATGTACGCGCCGATGAAGACGAGCGCGCCCAGCCCGACCGCGCCCGGCACGTCCAGGATCAGCAGCCCGATGGTGATGCACACGGCGTCGATGAGGGCGATGAAGGTGGTCCCGCGCATGAACCCCTCGACGGCCCGGAAGGCCCGCCGGGCCATGGCCTCGGTGAGGTCGCCGCTGTGCCGGGGCACCAGGGAGCGCAGCGCGCCGGCGGCGCGGTGGGAGTCGCGCAGGAAGAAGAACACGAGCAGCAGCGCGAGCACGCCGATCGCGATGGTCTCGCCGACCACGCTGACCCCGCTGATGACACCGGAGGCGGCGGTCTCGCCGAACCGGGAGAACAGTTCGCGGGAGTTGCCGGCGAGGTCGTCCAGCGAGGTCCCGGCGGGCCCGAAGCGCTCCGTGAGGTCGCGCCCCGCCTGCCGGAGCGAGGCGACGATCTCGTCGCCGCTCTCCACGATGGCGGCGGCGACGATGTAGACGGCCCCGCCGACCACGGCCACCACGGCGACACAGGTGAGCCCGGCGGCCAGGGACCGGTTCACGCCCGCCTTGACCAGCCGCCGGTGCAGCGGGCCCAGCAGTGCCGTCCCGAGCAGCGCGAGCAGGACGGGCACGACCGCGGTGCTCAGCTCCACCGTCAGCCGGATGCCGACGTAGACGACTCCGGCGACGAGCAGGACGACGGCGCACCAGGCGGCGAGCCGCCGGACGGGCTCGGGCAGCAACGGGGTGGGAGCCTGCACGCCTCCAGCGGATCATGCGCGGGGCCGGGTGTCGTGCGCGGGCGATCCGGGCGGGTGACGGACGGCGAGAGGCCCGCGGCCGCACCGGGTCGGTGCGGCCGCGGGCCTCGTGATGCGAGGGTCAGTCCTGCGCGGGTCCGGCGGCGCTCATGCCGTGCACCGCGGGGACGGTGCCCAGGCGGCCCTTCTGGAAGTCCTCGAAGGCCTGCATCAGCTCGTCCTTGGTGTTCATCACGAACGGGCCGTAGTGGGCCATCGGCTCCCGGATGGGCTGTCCGCCCAGGAGCACGACCTCCAGGTCCGGCGTGTTCGAGTCCTGCTTCTCGTCGGCGCGGACGGTCAGCGAGCCGCCGGCGCCGAAGACCGCGGTCTGCCCCACGTGGATCGGCCGCCGCTCGGCACCGACCGAGCCCTTGCCCGCGAGCACGTACGCCAGCCCGTTGAAGTCCTCGCGCCAGGGCAGGGTGACCTCGGCGCCCGGCGCCACCGTGGCGTGGATCATCGTGATCGGCGTGTGCGTGATGCCGGGTCCGGCGTGCCCGTCCAGCTCACCGGCGATGACCCGCAGGAGCGCGCCGCCGTCGGGGGTGGTGAGCAGCTGGACGTTGCCGCCGCGGATGTCCTGGTAGCGCGGGGCCATCATCTTGTCCTTGGCCGGGAGGTTCACCCACAGCTGCAGGCCGTGGAAGAGGCCGCCGGACATGACGAGGGACTCCGGCGGAGCCTCGATGTGCAGGAGGCCCGAGCCCGCGGTCATCCACTGGGTGTCGCCGTTGGTGATCGTGCCACCGCCGCCGTTGCTGTCCTGGTGGTCGAAGATCCCGTCGATGATGTAGGTGACGGTCTCGAAGCCGCGGTGCGGGTGCCACGGGGTCCCCTTGGGCTCGCCAGGCGCGTACTCCACCTCACCCATCTGGTCCATCATGATGAACGGGTCCAGATGACGGTAGTTGATCCCGGCGAACGCGCGGCGCACCGGGAAGCCCTCACCCTCGAAACCGCTCGGCGCGGTCGTGACAACGAGCACGGGACGGGCCACGGCCTCCGCGGGCGCGGCGACACGGGGCAGCGTCAGCGGGTTCTCGACGGTCACTGCAGGCATGTCGGTACCTCCTTGTGCGGCCAGTTTAGTTGAGCGTTGAACTTTCTGCCACCCCGAACGCACAAAGCCCGGAGGGCATTCCCTCCGGGCGCTTGATCCGGGAAAGCGGCTCAGTGTGACAGCACGAGCCGGTCGGCCGCGCCGGGGTCCCCGGCTCCGGCCCACCTGGTCCGGTGTGTTCTAGCCGTACATGCGGCGCATGGCGAACTCGACCATCTGCTCGACGGCCTTCGCGTCGAAGACCATGCGGTGCTCGCCCTCCATGTCGAGGACGAAGCCGTAGCCGGTCGGCAGCAGGTCGATCACCTCGGCGCCGGTGATGACGAAGTACTTCGACTCCTTGCCCGCGTACCGGCGCAGCTCCTTGAGCGAGGTGAACATCGGGATCACCGGCTGCTGGGTGTTGTGCAGGGCGAGGAAGCCGGGGTTGTCGCCGCGCGGACAGTAGACCTTCGAGGTCGCGAAGACCTGCTGGAAGTCCTCGGCCGTCACCTGACCCGTGGTGAAGGCGCGCACCGCGTCCGCGAGCGAGGGCGGGGACGGCTCGGGGTAGAGCGGCGGCTGCTGGCCGTACCCGCCGGCGCCACCGGCCATGGGCTGCTGCGGCGGGGCGTACTGCTGCTGTGCGGCTCCACCGTCCATGGGCTGGCCGTATCCATACATGCGCGCAAGCGTACCCACCGCGACCGGAGCAGTGGACCGGTACGGCCGCCAAGGCCGGTCCGGTGGGACCTGTCACAGATCGGGGATCGGGGTTGCGTCTTATTACTGGCGGGTAGCATCATCGTAGCTACTTGTTGGTATGTGAACGAGCGCGAGGATCCAGTGCCTCGCCGACCCGCTACGGAGCCGTGACCATGGGGCACTACAAGTCGAACCTCCGCGACATCGAGTTCAACCTCTTCGAAGTACTCGGACGCGACAAGCTGTACGGCACGGGTCCGTTCGAGGAGATGGACGTCGAGACCGCGAAGAGCATCCTGGAGGAGCTGACCCGCCTCTCCGAGAACGAGCTCGCGGAGTCCTTCGCCGACGCCGACCGCAACCCGCCGGTCTTCGACCCGGAGACCAACACCGCGCCCGTCCCGGCGTCCTTCAAGAAGAGCTACCAGGCCTTCATGGACTCCGAGTACTGGCGTCTCGGCCTGCCCGAGGAGATCGGCGGCACCACCGCGCCCCGCTCCCTCATCTGGGCCTACGCCGAGCTGATCCTGGGCGCCAACCCGGCCGTGTGGATGTACTCCTCGGGCCCCGCGTTCGCGGGCATCCTCTTCGAGGAGGGCAACGAGGTCCAGAAGCACATCGCGCAGATCGCCACCGAGAAGCAGTGGGGGTCCACGATGGTCCTCACCGAGCCGGACGCCGGCTCGGACGTCGGCGCCGGCCGCACCAAGGCCGTGCAGCAGGAGGACGGCTCCTGGCACATCGAGGGCGTGAAGCGCTTCATCACGTCCGGCGAGCACGACATGTCGGAGAACATCATCCACTACGTGCTGGCCCGCCCCGAGGGCGCCGGACCGGGCACCAAGGGCCTGTCCCTGTTCATGGTCCCGAAGTACCTCTTCGACTTCGAGACCGGCGAGCTGGGCGAGCGCAACGGCGTCTACGCCACGAACGTCGAGCACAAGATGGGCCTCAAGGCGTCCAACACCTGCGAGATGACGTTCGGCGACAAGCACCCCGCCAAGGGCTGGCTGATCGGCGACAAGCACGACGGCATCCGCCAGATGTTCCGCATCATCGAGTTCGCCCGCATGATGGTCGGCACGAAGGCGATCTCCACGCTGTCGACGGGCTACCTCAACGCGCTGGAGTACGCCAAGGAGCGCGTCCAGGGCCCCGACCTGGCGAACTTCATGGACAAGACCGCCCCCAAGGTCACCATCACCCACCACCCCGACGTGCGCCGCGCCCTCATGACGCAGAAGGCGTACGCGGAGGGCATGCGCGCCCTGGTGATGTACACCGCCTCCGTCCAGGACGCCATCCAGGTCAAGGAGGCGAACGGCGAGGACGCCAAGACCGAGCACGCGCTGAACGACCTGCTCCTGCCGATCGTCAAGGGCTACGGCTCCGAGAAGGCCTACGAGCAGCTCGCCCAGTCGCTCCAGACCTTCGGCGGCTCCGGCTTCCTGCAGGAGTACCCGATCGAGCAGTACATCCGGGACTCCAAGATCGACACCCTGTACGAGGGCACCACCGCCATCCAGGGCCAGGACTTCTTCTTCCGGAAGATCGTCCGCAACCAGGGCGCCGCCCTGAACTCGCTCGCCGAGGACATCAAGAAGTTCCTCGCGGTCGGCGAGGGCGGCGAGGAGCTGGCGGGCGCCCGCGAGCACCTGGCCAAGGCCGCCGTCGAGCTGGAGGCCATCGTCGGCCTCATGCTCACCGACCTCGCGGCCACCGAGCAGAACGTCAAGAACATCTACAAGGTCGGCCTGAACACCACCCGGCTGCTGATGGCCTCCGGTGACGTCGTCGTCGGCTACCTGCTGCTCAAGGGCGCCGCGGTCGCCGCCGAGAAGCTCCCGACGGCCTCCGCCAAGGACAAGGCGTTCTACACCGGCAAGATCGCGGCGGCGAAGTTCTTCGCGGCCAACGTCCTGCCCGGCGTGACCGGCGCGCGCAAGCTCGCCGAGGGCGTCGAGCTGGACCTGATGGAGCTGGACGAGGCGGCCTTCTAGGCCCTCCCCCCGCCCGGAACGGCTCACCGGCAACGGGCCGTTCCCGTCACTCACGGACAATCCACATCGCCCGCACGAGGGCCCGCTCCCCTTCCCCGGGAGCGGGCCCTCGCACGTCGTTAAGGTGAACCCATGAGCGCACCCCCCCGCTTCGACCGCGGCCACACCGACGACCTGATGTCCTTCCTCGCGGCGAGCCCGTCGCCGTACCACGCCGTGGCGAACACCGCCGAACGGCTCGAGAAGGCCGGCTTCCGCCAGGTCGCGGAGACGGACGCCTGGGACGGGTCGAGCGGCGGCAAGTATGTGCTGCGCGGCGGCGCCATCGTCGCCTGGTACGTCCCCGAAGGCGCTGCGCCCCACACGCCGTTCCGGATCATCGGCGCCCACACCGACTCCCCCAACCTGCGCGTCAAGCCGCTCCCCGACACCGGCGCGCACGGCTGGCGCCAGGTCGCCGTCGAGATCTACGGCGGACCGCTGCTGAACTCCTGGCTCGACCGCGACCTCGGCCTCGCGGGCCGGCTCACCCTGCGGGACGGCTCGACCCGGCTGGTCAACGTGGACCGCCCCCTGCTGCGCGTCCCCCAGCTCGCCATCCACCTCGACCGCGCGGTCTCCTCGGACGGCCTCAAGCTCGACAAGCAGCGCCATCTCCAGCCCGTGTGGGGCCTCGGCGACGTCCGCGACGGCGACCTGATCGCCTTCCTGGAGGAGACCGCGGGCATCGCCCCCGGCGAGGTCACCGGCTGGGACCTCATGGTCCACTCCGTCGAGCCCCCGGCCTACCTGGGCCGCGACAAGGAACTCCTCGCGGGTCCCCGGATGGACAACCTGCTCTCCGTGCACGCCGGCACGGCCGCGCTGACCGCCGTGGCCGGCTCCGGCGCCGGGCTGCCCTGCATCCCGGTGCTCGCCGCCTTCGACCACGAGGAGAACGGCTCCCAGAGCGACACGGGCGCCGACGGACCGCTGCTCGGCGGCGTCCTGGAGCGCTCGGTGTTCGCCCGCGGCGGCTCCTACGAGGACAAGGCCCGGGCCTTCGCCGGCACCGTCTGCCTCTCCTCCGACACCGGCCACGCCGTCCACCCCAACTACGCCGAGCGGCACGACCCCACGCACCACCCGCGCGTCAACGGCGGCCCCATCCTCAAGGTCAACGTCAACAACCGCTACGCGACCGACGGTTCGGGCCGTGCCGTGTGGGCGGCGGCCTGCGAGAAGGCGGACGTCCCCTTCCAGTCCTTCGTCTCCAACAACTCCATGCCGTGCGGCACCACCATCGGTCCCATCACGGCCGCCCGGCACGGCATCCGCACCGTCGACATCGGCGTCGCGATCCTCTCCATGCACAGCGCACGGGAGTTGTGCGGCGTCGACGACCCGTGGCTGCTCGCCACCTCCCTGGCGGCCTTCCTGGAGGGCTAGTGCTGTGACCGGGAAGGTTCGCCGGGAAGCTCGCGGCGTCCGGTGCGGTGCATCGCAAGGCGGAGCATGACCCGCGTACTGGATGTACTCGGGCGGGTCATGCGACAACGCGGCGAGGTGCCGTGCCGGGCGCCGCGAGCCGGTGAACCTTCCCGGTCACAGCGCTAGTTGGGGCGGCTGCGGCATGGGCGCCCGGAGCCGGGGTACCCGGACGTCCGGACCGGAACGTCCGGACCGGACAGGAGGCGACACCATGGGCCTCGGCGGATGCATCATCCTCATCGCCGCGGGAGCCATCCTCACGTTTGCGACCGACTGGGACATGGACGGGGTGAACCTCGACCTCGTCGGGATCATCCTGATGATCGTGGGCCTCATCGGCGTCACGACCTTCAGCAGCATCGCCCGGCGCAAGCGCGTAGTGGTGCCGCCCGCGACCCCGGTCGTCAGCGAGGACCCGCACCGGCGGGACGGCTACAACGGCGGCTACGGCGTCTGACCGTCCGGTCCGGCGAACACCAGCGGCAGCCGCCCGGCGCCCCCGCCGGCCGGCCGCACGGGGACGTCCCAGTCCCGCCGGTGCAGTCGGCACGCCGGGTACGGGACCGAGGGATCGTCGTCGCAGGACGCCACCCTCGCCGAGACGTGCAGGACGCCGGACCCGGCGGACGGGTCGAACACGAGGGTGCGGGAGAGCGACGTCCCCGCACCCTCGCCCGTGCGCAGCAGCTCCGGTGGCGTCGCGGACACCAGCAGCCGGGCCGGCGGCCCGTACCGGTCGTCCGGGCGCTGTCCTTCCGGCGCCTCGAAGAGCACGTCGAGCACCACCTCGCCGGCGGCCACGTCCGTCACCGCCCGCCGCGCGGGGCCCTCCGCCGCCCGTACGGCCTCCTCGGGCAGCCGCAGCCGGGTCAGCCGGTGCCGGGCCGATTCCACGACCACGACGTCCCCGCCCACCGCCACGGCGCCCGACGGCTCCCGCAGATCCCCGGCCACCGTGGAGACCTCACCGGTCGCCGGGTCGTAGCGGCGCAGCGCGTCGTTGTAGGTGTCGCTGACGGCGACCGAGCCGTCCGCGAGCGCCGTGACCCCCAGCGGATGCTGGAGGAGCGCCTGCCCGGCCGGGCCGTCGCGGTGCCCGAAGTCGAACAGCCCGGTGCCGACCGCCGTGCGCACCACACCCCGCGGGTCCACCCAGCGCAGCGCGCTGGTCTCCGCGTCCGCCACCCACAGCCGCTCCCCGTCCGGTGACACGGCGAGCCCCGACGGCTGCGCGAACCACGCCTCGTCCGCCGGTCCGTCGACCAGTCCCTCGTCCCTCGTCCCCGCCGCCACCTCGACGGTCCCCACCGCCGGGTCGTACGTCCACAACTGGTGGATCCCGGCCATCGCGATCCACACCCGCCCGGCGAACAGCGCCACGTCCCACGGCGAGGACAGGTCCACCTCCCGCGCCGGGCCCGCCGTGGCCGCACCGCGCCGCCACTGCCGTCCGGTGCCCGCCACCGTCGTCACCTCACCGGTCGCGAGGCCGACGCGGCGCAGCGCGTGGTTGACGGTGTCGGCGACGAGCACCGACCCGTCGTCCAGGAGCAGCAGCCCCTGCGGCTCGCTGAACGACGCCGCGCCCGCGGGACCGTCGGCGAATCCGCGCGCGCCGGAGCCGATTCGCCGTACGACGCTCTCACCGTCCCGCGCGAACTCCACCAGCCGGTGCCGGGACGTGTCGCTCACCAGGAACCCGCCGCCGGGCAGCGCCACGATCTTCCCCGGGAAGCGCAGCTCCGTCGGCTCCGGCTCCGGCGGCACGTACGGCCCGTCGCCGCGCCGCAGCGTGCCCTTCGCCGTGTGCTCGGCCTCCAGCTCGGTCACCAGCCGCTCGATCTCCGGCGCGTGCCCCTCGCCGGAGTGCTGCGCGACGACGTACCCCTCCGGGTCGATCACGGCGAGCGTCGGCCACGCCCGCACCGCGTACTGCCTCCACGTCGCGAGGTCCGGGTCGTCCAGCACCGGGTGCTCCACGCCGTACCGCTGCACGGCGTCGGCGACGGCCGTGTGCTCGGTCTCGTGCGCGAACTTGGGCGAGTGCACCCCGACCACGACGAGGGTGTCCGGGTGCCCGGCCTCCAGCTCGCGCAGCTCGTCGATCACGTGCTGGCAGTTGACGCAGCCCGCCGTCCAGAAGTCGAGCAGCACGATCCGTCCGCGCAGGTCGGCCAGGCGGTACGAGCGGCCGCCCGTGTTGAGCCAGCCCCCCGCCCCGGTCAGCTCGGGGGCGCGGACGCGGGCGTGCCGGGGTGCGGGGTCGGTCATGTCCCCAGGGTGCCACCGGGGGGGCCTCGATCAGCCCGTCGGCCTACACGCGGGGGTTTCGGGGCGGGCGGCGGGGAAGCCCTCGTGACATGAGATTTCTCGTGCGGGACCGGCTGCTCGGCTTCGGGGACGACTACTGGATCGAGGACGACCGGGGGGAGAAGGTCTTCCTCGTCGACGGCAAGGCCATGCGGCTGCGGGACACCTTCGAGCTGAAGGACGTGCAGGGACGCGTCCTCATCGACATCCACCAGAAGATGTTCGCGCTGCGCGACACCATGGTGATCGAGCGGGACGGCAGGCCGCTGGCGACGATCCGGCGCAAGCGGCTGTCGCTGCTGCGCAACCACTACCGGGTCGCGCTCGCGGACGGCAGCACCGAGCTGGACGTCAGCGGCAAGATCCTCGACCGGGAGTTCGCCGTCGAGTACGACGGCGAACTGCTGGCCGTGGTCTCGCGCCGCTGGCTGCACGTCCGGGAGACGTACGGCGTGGACGTGGTGCGCGAGGACGCCGATCCGGCGCTGCTGATCGCGGTGGCGGTGTGTGTGATCCACCTGGCGGAGAAGGAGCGCGGGGACGACTGAGGCGCGGATCAGCGCCGGGGCGGGGCCAGCCCGAGCACACGGTCCTTCAGGGCCGGGAACTGATCCCGTGTCACCGCGGCCCGGGCCGGGTCGAACTCCACGGTGAGGACCTGCTCGCCGGGCCCGGCCTCGGCCAGGACCTCGCCCCAGGGGTCCACCACGATCGAGTGGCCGGCCTGCGGAACTCCCGCGTGCGACCCGGCCGTCCCGCAGGCGAGCACGTACGCCTGGTTCTCGACGGCACGGGCCTGGGCGAGCAGTGTCCAGTGCGCCCGGCGCCGTTCCGGCCAGCCGGCGGGGATCACGAGGGTCTCGGCGCCCGCGTCGACGAGGCCCCGGAAGAGTTCGGGGAAGCGCAGGTCGTAGCAGGTGGCGAGGCCCAGCGTGGTGTCCGGCAGCCGGACCGTCACGAGGTCCCGGCCCGCGCCCATCAGCACGGCCTCGCCCTTGTCGAAGCCGAACCGGTGGATCTTGCGGTAGGCGGCGGCCAGGTCGCCGGAGGGGGAGAAGACCAGCGACGTGTTGTAGAGCGGTCCGTCCGGGTCGCGTTCGGGGACCGACCCGGCGTGCAGCCAGACACCGGCGTCGCTCGCCGCCTTGGCCATCGCCTCGTACGTGGGCCCTTCGAGCGGTTCGGCCTCGGTGCCGAACTCCTCGTAGGCGAAGGCGCCGGTGGTCCACAGCTCGGGCAGGACGACGAGATCCGCTCCGGCTTGTTCTCGTACCAGGGAGGCGACCCTCACCCGGCGTGATTCCACCGATTCGTCCTCGTTCACGTCGATCTGGAGCAAAGAGGCGCGCACACTACCACCGTCCTGGCATTCGAGCCGTCCACACGGGCCTACGATCGTCACACGAAAGCACTGCCGGGGTGCCTCACAGCAGCGTAACTTTGGGGGTCCCCCCTGTTCGAGCGCAGCCGAGAACGTGGGGGACCGCCGAGACACCCGCCGACAGCCGCCGCCGCCCACTGGCACCGCCGCCAGAACCTGCCCGCGAACCGACGTACCAACCGCCGAGGGGTCCCGTTCCGTGAGTCTGCATCCCACCCTCCAGCCCTACGCCGACGCCTGGACCCACTCCATCGAAGCGATATCCGAGCTGGTGACACCGCTCGTCGAAGGCGAGTGGAACCGGCGCACCCCCTGCCCCGGCTGGTCGGTGCGCGACGTCGTCTCCCATGTCATCGGGCTGGACTGCGAGATGCTGGGCGACCCGCGCCCCATCCACACGCTGCCGCGCGACCTCTTCCACGTCACCAACGACCACCAGCGCTACATGGAGATGCAGGTCGACGTCCGCCGCCACCACACGGCGCCGGAGATGACGTCGGAGCTGGAGTACACGATCATCCGCCGCAACCGCCAGCTGCGGAACGAGAGCCGTGACCCCGGCACCAAGGTGCGCGGCCCGCTGGGCGCGGAGCTGACCCTGGAGGAGGCGATGCGCACGCACGCCTTCGCCGTGTGGGCGCACGAGCAGGACCTGCGAGCCGCGCTGGGCCGCCCCGGGAACCTGGACTCCCCCGGCGCGCTCATCGCCCGGGACGTGCTGCTGGGCCGGCTGCCGGAGGTCATGGCCACGAAGGTGGAGGCGCCCCGCAGTTCGGCGATCGTCCTCGACGTGCACGGCCCGGTCGAGTTCCTGCGCACGATCCGGATCGACATCCAGGGCCGCGGCACCCTGGAGACGGCCCCCGCACTGGGCCCGGCCGCCTCCCTGACCCTGGACTGGGAGACCTTCGTACGGCTGGCCTGCGGCCGGGTCACGCCGGAGGCGGTGGCGGACCGGGTGAAGACGGAGGGCGACCCCGATCTGACGGCGGCCATCCTGAAGAACTTCACGGTCACCCAGTAACCGGTCACGGACGCGGCGGCGGGCCCCGAAAACCGGTGTCGCCGCCGCCCCGGTGGCGGCTACCGTCCCCGCCGTGACCGACGCAGACACGCACCCCGCGCCCCTCTCCGCCGAGCCGCCGCGGCTGACCCGGCTGACCTTCCACGGCCCCCTGTCCGAGCACCGCGCCGGCCGGCTGGTCGAGCGGCTGGCCCGGACCGAGCCCGCCACCGTCCTGGACATCGGCTGCGGCTGGGGCGAGTTGATGCTGCGGGTTCTGGAAGCGGCGCCGGAGGCCACCGGGGTCGGGATCGACCTGAACACCCAGGACCTGGCCCGGGGCCGGCGCGCCGCCGAGGAGCGCGGACTGGCCGGACGGGTGCGGTTCGTGGAGGAGTCGGCTACGGGGACGTCCCGCGGCCCGGCCGACCTGGTGCTGTGCGTCGGGTCCAGCCAGGCCCTCACCACGCTGGAGCCGCCCGGTCACACCGCCGAGGCGCTGCGGGCGCTGCGCGGCCTGGTCGCCGACGGGGGCCGGGTGCTGCTCGGGGAGGGCTTCTGGCAGCGTCCGCCGGCCGAGGCCGAGCTCGCGGGGATGTGGCCGGGCGCGAGCGCCGCCGACCACCACGACCTGGGCACCCTCCTCGACCTCGCCGTGGAGGCCGGTTTCCGTCCGGAGTGGACGGAGACGGCGGACGCCGGGGAGTGGGAGGAGTTCGAGTCGGCGTACCAGGCGGACACCGAGGTGTGGCTGGCCGGGCACCCGGACCACCCCCGGGCGGCCGAGACGCGGGAGCGCCTCGACCGGCACCGCGCCCAGTGGATGAGCTATCGCGGCATCCTCGGGCTCGCCTACCTCACGCTGGTGCCCGCGCGCTGAACTCACGCGGGGACGTGCACCGTCTCCACCCGGCTGGCGACCAGGCGCTCCCGCTCGCGGCGGGCGGCGCGTCCGCGCAGGCGCAGGATCTGGCTGACGCCGAGGGCCTGCAGGACGAAGACCGCCGAGAAGGCGATCCGGTAGTCGTCGCCGGTGGCGTCCAGCAGCACACCGACCGCGAACAGCGTCGTCATGGAGGCGATGAAGCCGCCCATGTTGGTGATGCCGGAGGCCGTGCCCTGCCGCTCGGGCGGGTTGGCCGGGCGGGCGAAGTCGAAGCCCAGCATGGAGGCCGGTCCGCAGGCGCCGAGCACCACGCACAGCACGACGAGCAGGCCCATCGGCGCCGTCTCCCCCGGCCAGGCCAGGGTCGTCGCCCACAGGACGGCGGTGGCGGCGACCGTGCCGAGGGCGAGCGGCAGCCGGGCGCCGTGGTGCCGGGCGACGACCTGTCCGTAGACGAGGCCGACGGCCATGTTGGACAGGACGACGAGGGTGAGCAGCTCACCGGCGGTGGCGCGGGTCAGGCCCTGGGCCTCGACCAGGAAGGGCAGCCCCCACAGCAGCAGGAACACCATCGCCGGGAACTGCGTCGTGAAGTGCACCCACATGCCCAGCCGGGTGCCGGGCTCCCGCCAGGACGCGGCGATCTGACGGCGGACGTAGGCGGCGCCCTGGTGCGGCACCGGCTGCGGCTCGTGGCCCTCCGGGTGGTCCTTCAGGAACAGCAGGGTGAGCACGAGCACCACGGCGCCCGCGCCCGCGCTGCCCGCGAAGGCCGCGGTCCAGCCGACGCCGTGCAGCACCCGGGCCAGGACCAGGGTGGAGACGAGGTTGCCGGCCATGCCCGCGAGGCCGGCGAGCTGGGCGACCAGCGGGCCGCGCCGGGCCGGGAACCAGCGGGTGCCCAGCCTGAGGACGCTGATGAACGTCAGCGCGTCGCCGCAGCCCAGCAGGGCCCGGGAGGCGAGGGCCATGCCGTACGACGGGGAGAAGGCGAAGGCGAGCTGCCCCGCGGTGAACAGCACGGCGCCCATGGCGAGCACCTTCTTGGTGCCGAGCCGGTCGACGAGCAGGCCGACGGGTATCTGCATGCCCGCGTACACGAGCAGCTGGAGGATCGAGAACGTCGACAGGGCGGAGGCGTTCACGCCGAAGCGGTCGGCCGCGTCGAGTCCGGCGACCCCGAGCGAGGTGCGGAAGATGACGGCGACGAAGTAGACGGAGACGCCGATGCCCCAGACGGCGATCGCGCGCCGCCCGCCCGGAGGGTCACCGGGCAGGATGGTGGCCGGCCTCATCGTTCCTCACCCCGCGCGAGGTGCGAGAACCAGTCGATGTGCCGGTGGACCAGCGCGACCGCCGCCTGCGGGTCGCCCGAGCGCAGCGCGGTGAGGATCTCCTCGTGCTCGCTGAGCGTCTTGGCGATCCGGTCGGGGTGGGAGTGCATCACGGCGGCGCCCATGCGCAACTGCCGGTCGCGGAGCTGGTCGTAGAGACGGGAGAGGATCTCGTTGCCGCCGCTGCGGACGATCTCGGCGTGGAAGCAGCGGTCGGTGACGGCGGCCGCGGCGAAGTCGCCTGCGGCGGCCTGGGCCTTCTGCCGGTCGAGCAGCTCCTCCAGGCGCTCCAGGAGCCCGGGGGGCGCGGGGACCGCCTTGCGCGCCGCGTGCTCCTCGACGAGCATGCGCGTCTCCACGACGTCCTTGATCTCCTGCGCGGAGACCGGCAGGACCAGGGCGCCCTTCTTCGGGTAGAGCTTGAGCAGCCCCTCGGCCTCCAGCCGCAGCAGCGCCTCGCGGACGGGGGTGCGGGAGACCCCGACGGCGTCGGCGAGTTCGCCCTCGGTGAGCAGCGTGCCGCCCTCGTACCGGCGTTCCAGGACGCCCTGTTTCACATGGCCGTAGACGCGGTCGGCGGCGGGCGGCTGCTTCACGGGGGCGGGCGGGGCGACAGGCATGCCCACAGCATAGATACAACACGTACGCAAGGGTCGGCCGGTCCACGATGCGGACCCGTCCGGTGGAATCTCCCGGCAAAGAAGCACCGTCCGGGCCAGCGGCGGCACAACCATGTGTGCTACTTACGTGTCACACACGTGCGGCCCCACTTTCTTCCCCTCCAACTCGGCCGCACCGCAGGGGCACAAGACGTAATCGGGGTAAATCAGTTGATAACTGCACACAAGGGTATGCGCGTGCGCAGAGCCGCCGCCGTCGTCCTCACGACCGGCGCCGTTCTCGCCTCCGGCGCCCTCACCGCGGCGCCCGCGCAGGCCGTCACCACGCCCTCGATCAATGCCAAGGGCGGGTTCCTGATGAACAGCGCCGACGGCAAGACGCTTTTCACGAAGTCGGCGGACACGAAGCGGCTGACCGCCTCGACGACGAAGGTCATGACCGCGAAGGTCGTCCTCTCGCAGTCGAACCTCAATCTCGACACGAAGGTGACCATAAAGAAGGAGGTCAGCAACTACATCGTGTCCAAGGGGGCGTCCTCGGCGAACCTGATCGTCGGTGACAAGGTCACCGTCCGTCAGCTGCTGTACGGGATGATGCTCAAGTCCGGCTGCGACGCCGCGATGACGCTCGCCGACAAGTTCGGCACCGGCTCCACGGTCAACGCCCGCGTGAAGTCGTTCATCGGCAAGATGAACACCATGGCGAAGAGCCTGGGCATGACGAACACGCACTTCGACTCGTTCGACGGCATCAGCAACGGCTCGAACTACTCGACCCCGCGCGACCTGACCAAGCTGGCCCGCAGCGCGATGAAGTCCTCGACGTTCAAGACCGTCGTCAAGACGAAGTCCTACACGGCGAAGACCATCACCAAGACCGGCTCCACCCGCACGATGGCGGCCTGGAAGAACACCAACACCCTGCTCGGCTGGAACGGCACGCTCGGCGTGAAGACCGGCTCGGGCAGCGAGGCGAAGTACTGCCTCGTCTTCGCGGCCACCCTCAACGGCGAGTCCGTGATCGGCACCGTGCTCACCGCCTCCTCGGAGGCCAACCGCACGGCGGACGTGAAGAAGCTCATCACCTACGGCTACGCCAAGATCAGCTGATCTTCGGCGAGCGGTCGGGCATGACGAAAGGGGCGGTCACCGCGAGGTGACCGCCCCTTTCAGCGCCTTCCGGGGCTCACGCCCAGGTGATCAGCCGCTTGGGCTGCTCCAGGATCGCCGCCACGTCCGCGAGCACCTTGGAGCCCAGCTCGCCGTCGACCAGGCGGTGGTCGAAGCTCAGCGCCAGCGTGGTGACCTGACGCGGCTTCACCTTGCCCTTGTGCACCCACGGCTGGAGCTTGATGGCGCCGACCGCGAGGATCGCCGACTCGCCCGGGTTGAGGATCGGGGTGCCGGTGTCGACGCCGAAGACGCCGACGTTGGTGATGGTGACCGTGCCGCCCTGCATCGCGCCCGGGGACGTCCTGCCCTCACGGGCCGTGGACACCAGCTCGCCCAGCGCCTCCGCCAGCTGCGGCAGCGTCTTGGCGTCGGCGTCCTTGATGTTCGGCACGATCAGGCCGCGCGGGGTCGCCGCCGCGATGCCCAGGTTCACGTAGTGCTTGCGCACGATCTCCTGGTTCGCCTCGTCCCAGGACGCGTTGACGTCCGGGTTGCGCTTGATCGCGACCAGAAGGGCCTTGGAGATCAGCAGCAGCGGGTTCACCCGCAGCCCCGCGAACTCCTTGTCCGCCTTCAGTTCCTCGACCAGCTTCAGGGTCCGCGTCACGTCCACGGTCACGAACTCCGTGACATGCGGGGCCGTGAACGCCGAGCCCACCATCGCCGCGGCCGTGGCCTTGCGGACGCCCTTGACCGGGATGCGGGTCTCCCGGGCGCCGTCGTACGAGGCGGCGGGCGCCGGGACGGCCGCCGGGGCGGGCGCGGCCGCCTGGGGGGCCTGGGGGGCCTCCCGCACCGGCTCGCCGGCCGGGGCCTGCGCCCCCACCGCCGCGTGGACGTCCTCGCGGGTGATGACGCCGTCGGGGCCGGTCGGCGTGACCGTGGCCAGGTCGACGCCCAGGTCCTTCGCCAGCTTGCGCACCGGCGGCTTGGCCAGCGGGCGGCCCAGGGCCGGCGCGGCGGCGGGGCCGTGGCCGTTCAGCTCGGCCTGGAGGGCCTGCGTCGCCGGCTCGGCCTCCTGGCGCGGCGCCTCGGCGCCCTTGCGCGGGCGGCGCTTGGTGGACGAGGCGGAGACGCCGTAGCCGACGAGCACCGGCTGGCGGCCCTGCGGCTCGGTCTCCTCCTCCTGCGCCGGCGCGGGTGCCGCCGGCTCCTCGGCGGCCGGGGCCGCCCCTCCCGAGACGTCGACCGCGATGATCGACGTGCCGACGTCGACCGTGGTGCCCTCGGGGAAGTGCAGGGCGCGGACCACGCCGTCGTACGGGATGGGCAGCTCGACGGCCGCCTTGGCGGTCTCGACCTCGCAGACCACCTGCCCGTCGGTGACGGTGTCGCCCGGCTGGACGTACCACTTGAGGATCTCGGCCTCGGTGAGTCCCTCACCGACGTCGGGCATCTTGAACTCGCGCACGGACGCGTCTGTCATCGTCGTCACGACCCTCTCCTCAGTACGCCAGGGCACGGTCGACGGCGTCGAGCACCCGGTCCAGACCCGGCAGGTACTCCTCCTCCAGGCGCGCCGGCGGGTACGGGGCGTGGTAGCCGCCGACCCGGAGCACCGGGGCCTCCAGGTGGTAGAAGCAGCGCTCGGTGATCCGGGCGGCGATCTCCGCGCCGGAACCGAAGAACACCGGGGCCTCGTGGACCACGACCAGCCGGCGGGTCTTCTCCACCGACGTCTGGATGGAGTCGAAGTCGAGCGGCGAGACCGACCGCAGGTCCAGGACCTCCAGGTCGCGGCCCTCCTCGGCGGCCGCCGCGGCGACCTCCAGGCAGGTCTTCACCATGGGGCCGTAGGCGGCGAGCGTCAGGTCGCGGCCCTCGCGGACCACCTTCGCCTTGTGCAGCGGGCCGGGGATCGCGTCGGTGACGACCTCGCCCTTGTCCCAGTAGCGGCGCTTGGGCTCGAAGAAGATCACCGGGTCGTCGCTCTGGATGGCCTGCTGCATCATCCAGTACGCGTCGGACGCGTTCGACGGGGAGACGATCTTCAGACCGGCGACGTGCGCGAACAGCGACTCCGGAGACTCCGAGTGGTGCTCGACCGCGCCGATGCCGCCGCCGTAGGGGATGCGCACGACGACGGGGAGCTTGACCTTGCCCAGCGAGCGGGCGTGCATCTTCGCGAGCTGCGTGACGATCTGGTCGTACGCCGGGAAGACGAAACCGTCGAACTGGATCTCCACCACCGGGCGGTAGCCGCGCAGGGCGAGACCGATCGCGGTGCCCACGATGCCGGACTCGGCGAGGGGGGTGTCGATGACCCGGCTCTCGCCGAAGTCCTTCTGCAGGCCGTCGGTGACGCGGAAGACGCCGCCGAGCTTGCCGACGTCCTCACCCATCACGAGGACCTTCGGGTCCGTCTCCAGGGCGCGGCGCAGCGACTCGTTGATCGCCTTGGCCAGAGCCATCTTCTCCGCTGCCATGTCAGGCCCCCTCTACGTCCGCGAACGACGCCTGGTAGGCGGCGAACTGGGCGCGCTCCTCGTCGACGAGCGCGTGCCCGTCCGCGTACACGTTCTCGAAGATGGCGAAACGGTCCGGGTCCGGCATGGCGCGGACCGCTTCGCGCACTCGTTTGCCCAACGCCTCGCTCTCGGTCTCCAGTTCCGCGAAGAATCCCTCGTCCGCGTGGTTTGCGGACTCCAGGTACGCGCGAAGGCGCAGGATCGGGTCCTTCGCCTCCCAGGACTGGCGCTCCTCGTCCCCGCGGTAGCGGGTCGGGTCGTCGGAGGTGGTGTGGGCGCCCATGCGGTACGTGAACGCCTCGACCAGCGTCGGGCCCTCACCGTTGCGGGCGCGCTCCAGCGCCCACTTCGTCACGGCGAGGCAGGCGAGGACGTCGTTGCCGTCGACGCGGACGCCGGGGAAGCCGTAGCCCTGCGCGCGCTGGTACAGCGGCACGCGGGTCTGCTTCTCGGTGGGCTCGGAGATCGCCCACTGGTTGTTCTGGCAGAAGAACACCACGGGGGCGTTGTAGACCGCGGAGAACGTGAAGGACTCGGCCACGTCGCCCTGGCTGGAGGCGCCGTCGCCGAAGTAGGCGATGACCGCGCTGTCCGCGCCGTCCTTGGCGACGCCCATCGCGTAGCCGGTGGCGTGCAGCGTCTGGGAGCCGATGACGATCGTGTACAGCTGGAAGTTGTTGCTGTTCGGGTCCCAGCCGCCGTTGTTCACCCCGCGGAACATGCCGAGCAGGTTGGTGGGGTCGACGCCCCGGCACCAGGCGACGCCGTGCTCGCGGTACGTCGGGAAGACGTAGTCGTCCTCGCGGGTGGCGCGACCGGAGCCGATCTGGGCGGCCTCCTGGCCGAGCAGCGAGGCCCACAGGCCCAGCTCGCCCTGGCGCTGCAGGGCGGTGGCCTCGGCGTCGAAGCGGCGGGTGAGCACCATGTCGCGGTAGAGGCCGCGGAGCTCTTCGGGGGTGATGCCGGCGACGTACTTGTCGAACTCGGCGTTCTTGACGCGCTTGCCCTCGGGCGTCAGCAGCTGGACGAGCTCGGGTTCGGCGCTCGCCGTCTTCCTCGCGGATGTGGTCTTGCCGGCCGTGCTCTTGGTACCGGCGCTGCGTCGCGGCTTTCGCGCGGCAGTGCTCTCCACGGTCACGTGTGCTCCTCCGTCGGTCCGGCTACCCGGGTTCGCCGGGTGCTGGGGTTACCCCCTGTTCCGCGGTGGGAACGTGGGGGCGCGGCTCACCTGCGGCCCTCGGACGCACGGGGTGGGTGCGGCTCGTTGGGGACAGGCGTGACAGGTGCCCCGGCGAGCGCCCTGCAAAAGGCACGTTACCCAGTGCTCCACATTTCTGTGAAACCCCTCCTGACCTGGGATTTTGCTTGGAAATCCAAGTAAATCGCGAAAGTCGGGAACGGTCCTGGTCACAGCCTTGCAGGGGGCCGGAACAACGGCACGTTATATCGGTGAGCCAGGTCACGGGAAGAGTCGTCGTGTCACGGTTCGTGTCCGGGGGCCACACGGAGTGACAAAGTGCAGCTCAGGGATGTGAAAAGCGCGCGTGAGCCCGTTTCGGGGCGCACGCGCGCGGGGGTGGAGGGGTGCCGGTCAGCTATTGGTTGCCCGCCGCGGTCCCCGTCGCTGTCGGATCCGGCGGCGGCGTGGTCGGGTCTTCCGTCGCGGGATCCGTCGGGTCATCCGTCGGGTCCTCCGTCGGCTCCTGCGTCGTCGGGTCCTGGGTCGGCTCCTGCGTCGGCTTCTGCGTCTGCTCCTGCGTCGGCTCCTGGGTCGGCGACCAGTCGGGGTCGGAGCCCGTGTCCGTACCGCCGTCGTCGAAGCCGCCGGTCTGGTCCTCGGTGGCCTCGTCGGTGGGCTCCTCGGACGGCTTGTCCCGGTCCTCGCTCTGCGTG
Source organism: Streptomyces sp. NRRL WC-3605 (assembly GCF_001509795.1). Taxonomy (GTDB): domain Bacteria; phylum Actinomycetota; class Actinomycetes; order Streptomycetales; family Streptomycetaceae; genus Streptomyces; species Streptomyces viridochromogenes. The sequence goes on from NZ_LLZN01000042.1 coordinate 66,700, forward strand.
GCGGTCGGCTTCGTCGGCGTGTTGTCGTCGCCGCCGCCCTTGCCGTTGTTGACGGCGAGCGCGACACCGGCCGCGATCGCGATGACCGCGAGGACGGCGAGGATCCACAGCTTGCCGCGGCCGCTGCCCCGGTTGCCGTGCCCCTCGAAACCGCCGTCGTCCCCGCCGCCGTAGCCGCCGGGCAGGATCGGCTGCGGGATCTGCGTCGTACCGGAGGCCGGGTCTCCCGGGTGGCCCATGACGGCCGTGTGCGCGAAGCCGCCGGCCGGGGTGTGCCGGCCCTCGTGCATCGTCACCGGGCCGGTGTTCCAGGTGCCGGTGTGGCCGCCCTGGTCGTACAGCATCTGGAGGGCGTACTGGACGAGGCCGCGCATCTCCTCGGCCGTCTGGAACCGGTCGTCCGGCTCCTTGGCGAGCGAGCGCATGACCAGGCCGTCGAGCTCGGGCGGCGCGGCGTCGGACGCCTCGGACGGCGGGGTCGGGATGTCCTGGACGTGCTGGTAGACCACGGACAGCGGGGTCTCGCCGGTGAAGGGGGGGCGCAGCGCGAGCAGTTCGTAGAGGAGGCAGCCGGTCGCGTACAGGTCGGAGCGGTGGTCGACCGCCTTGCCGAGCGCCTGCTCGGGCGAGAGGTACTGCGGGGTGCCCATCACCATGCCGGTCTGGGTCATCGTCGACTGCGCGCCGTGCAGGGCGCGCGCGATGCCGAAGTCCATCACCTTCACGGCGCCGTTGTTGGTGATGATCACGTTGGCGGGCTTGATGTCGCGGTGCACGATGCCGTGCTGGTGCGAGTAGGCGAGGGCCTCCAGGACGCCGGAGACGATGATGAGCGCCTGCTCGGGTCCGGGCGCCTCGGCGTTGATCAGGAGGTCGCGGATGGTGCGGCCCTCGACGATCTCCATGACGATGTACGGCACGGAGTGGCCGCCGACGACGTCCTCGCCGGAGTCGTACACGGCGACGATCGCGTGGTGGTTGAGGCCGGCCACGGACTGGGCCTCACGCGTGAAGCGGGCCTTGGACACCGGGTCCTCGGCGAGGTCGGAGCGCAGCAGCTTGACCGCCACGGTGCGGCCCAGCCGGACGTCCTCGGCCGCGAACACCTCGGCCATGCCGCCCCGGCCGAGTCTGCGGGTCAGCCGGTACCGGCCGTCCCCGACCAGCCCGCCGTTACCCCACATCTCCGGCGCGTCTGACATACCGCCGCCAGCCGCCTCGGGGTCGGACGGGCCCTGAGCGCGCTGCTGCTGTGCCATCGGTCCTCGCCGTCGTTTCTGCCCGCGGTGCGCGCGGTGTTGTTACGGTCTCCGTCGGCCACGCTACAGCCTCGGCGCAAGCCGCCGGTCCGGGACGGCCGCCCCGGTCCGGCGAAGACGGACCGGTCATGAAACCTTCACCCGTCCCCCACGTGCAAATTGTGTGCACCGACGGTACGACCCCTGTAACGCTTGGGCGACGCCGCCTTCGCGTACGGTCACGGAACGGGCACCTCGCTTGACCTGTCGGTGCCGTGGGGCAGACTTGGCCGGGAATAGCACATTGGATCAACCGGGATCAGCGGATCCCGGGCAGCCGCAGGCGCCCAAGGGGCACGGGGGACGCAGAACATGAGCCAGGACGGCGCACAGAACGCGCACGCGGGACGGTCGCTGGCCGGTGGCCGCTACCAGCTGCGCGACCTGCTCGGCCAGGGCGGCATGGCGTCCGTCCACCTCGCCTACGACTCCGTGCTCGACCGCCAGGTCGCGGTCAAGACGCTGCACACCGAGCTGGGCCGCGAGCCGGCGTTCCGCGAGCGGTTCCGCCGCGAGGCCCAGGCAGTGGCCAAGCTCACGCACACCAACATCGTCTCCGTCTTCGACACCGGCGAGGACGAGATGGACGGCATGACGACGCCGTACATCGTCATGGAGTACATCGAGGGCCGTCCGCTCAGCTCCGTCTTCGACGAGGCCGTACGGCAGGCCGGGGCGATGCCCGCCGACCAGGCCCTGAAGATCACCGCGGACGTGCTCGCCGCCCTGGAGATCAGCCACGAGATGGGCCTGGTCCACCGCGACATCAAGCCGGGCAACGTGATGCTGAACAAGCGCGGCGTCGTCAAGGTCATGGACTTCGGCATCGCGCGCGCCATGCAGTCCGGCGTGACGTCGATGACGCAGACCGGCATGGTGGTCGGCACCCCGCAGTACCTCTCTCCGGAGCAGGCCCTCGGCCGGGGCGTGGACGCCCGCTCCGACCTGTACTCGGTCGGCATCATGCTGTTCCAGCTCGTCACCGGACGGCTGCCGTTCGACGCGGACTCGCCGCTGGCCATCGCGTACGCGCACGTGCAGGAGAAGCCGGTCGCGCCCTCCTCGATCAACCGCTCCCTGCCCCCGGCGGTGGACGCGCTGGTGGCCCGCGCGCTGAAGAAGAACCCGAACGAACGCTTCCCCAGCGCCGAGGCCATGCGCGACGAGTGCCTGCGCATCGCGCAGTCCTTCCACGCGGCGCCGCCGAGCATCGTGCCGGGCGCGCAGACGCAGAGCGGTCAGGGCGTCGGCGCCTCGGTGTTCCCGCCCGTCGGGCAGACGCCCCCGAGCACGGGGCCCGTCCAGCAGCCCTACCAGCCGACGCCGACGCCCTCTCCGTACGGCACCCCGCCGCCGTCCGGGCCGACTCCGGCGTACGGCTATCCGCAGCAGTCCGGCTTCACGACGCCGGCGCCCGCCTCCTACTCCCCGCAGCCCGGCCACGCGACGCCTCCGCCGTACACGATCGCGCCGCAGGGGCAGGGCGCGCCGGGCGGCGGGAAGCGCAACCGGGGCGTGATCATCGGCTCGATCGTCGTGTCCCTGGCCGCCGTGGGCGGTCTGATCGCCGCGCTGTCGATGAACGGCGGCGGGGGCGACGAGGGCAAGGGAGGCGGCGGCTCGACCACGGCCACCGAGATCTCCAAGGCGCCGGGCTGGCGGCAGGGCGACACCTCGCGGACCGTCGAGACGAGCGAGTGCACCGAGCCGCGCGAGGCCTACCTCGACCCCGACAAGGTGACGATGCCGGACATGACCTTCCGGTACTGGCCGTCGGTCGAGAAGTGCCTGAAGGCCGCCGGCTGGAAGTACGAGAAGATCGACAAGAACGAGAACACGTACGGCCAGGGCACCGTCATGGAACAGGACCCCAAGGTCCGCCAGGACTTCGACCCGGACAACCCCCCGGTGATGAAGTTCACGGTGTCCACCGGCAATCCGGAGTGACGCGGAGACACAGAAGGGCCCGGCGGCATCGGCCGCCGGGCCCTCGTCGTGTCTGGCTCAAGACGCCCTACAGGTAGGGGCCGCCCGTCCGGCCGGCCTGCGGGTGGTCGCCGTCGTCGCCGCCGACACCCGGCGGGAGGGCACGGCGCATCTGCTCCAGCTGGGCGCGCGCCGCCATCTGCTGGGCGAACAGGGTGGTCTGGATGCCGTGGAAGAGGCCCTCCAGCCAGCCGACCAACTGGGCCTGCGCGATGCGCAGTTCCGCGTCGGACGGTGTCCCCTCGTCCGTGAACGGCAGCGACAGCCGTTCCAGCTCCTCGACGAGCTCGGGGGCCAGGCCGTCCTCCAGTTCCTTGACGGAACTGGCGTGGATCTCCTTCAGCCGGACCCGGCTCGCCTCGTCGAGGGGAGCGGCGCGCACCTCTTCGAGCAGCTGCTTGATCATGCTGCCGATGCGCATGACCTTCGCGGGCTGCTCCACCTGCTCCGTCACCGGGATCTCGCGGGAGTCGTCGTCCCCGCCGCCGCCACCGAGCGCCATGCCGTCCTGGCCCACGACCAGGATCTGGGGGTTCTCGGGTTGCCTGTCGTTCCTCGGCATCTCCATGCCGCCATTCTCTCGCACCCGTACAGCTCATCATCGTGGTGCCCCCCGCGGAGGCCGATCGACCGTTCGCGCCACCGGGGATTCCGCGGGCCCGGCAGGGCGGGTCGGCCGGGTGGCGGCGCCCGGAATGCCGGGTGCGCCGGCTCCTGTGAGGCTTGTCCTGCGAGGACGGGGGTGCTGGCTCGGGGTGCCGCGGACTCTTGGGTGGTGAAGGCAGTGGGAGCGATGGGGGTCATGCGCACGACCGGGCTGCTGGGTGTGCTCGTCATGGGACTGGTCGCGGGCGGTGGCACCGGCGCGGCCCTCGGCGCCGAGGCCGGGCATCCCGCTCAGGGTCCTACGGCGGGTCTTCGGGGGTCGCCGTCCCCGGACCCGTCCGCCGGCGAGCCGGAGGGCCCGGGTTCCGGGCGCCCCTCGGCCCCTTCCTCCTCCGGGAAGCCCTCCGCCACGCCGTCGCGGCACGCGGAGCACGGCGAGCACCACCGGCCGGGCGGGCGCGAGGAGCCCCGTGACCGGGAGGAGGTGCGGGAGACCTGGCACTCCGGACGGCACGAGCCGTCGCCCAGCGCCAGCGCCCACGGACCCGCCGCCGGGCGGACCAAGCCCTCCGACGAGCCGTCCCGGGCCGGAAGCCGGCCGGGCGAGGGCCGTGAGCGGCCGGGACGGCAGAAGGTGCCCCTGGAGGAGTCGGAGGCGGCGGTGCGCCCGGCCGGCGACCGGGACGACACGGCACCGCCGGCCGACGAGGAGGACACCGCGACCCTGCCGGACGACGAGGCCACCGCCGGCGCCACCGCGCCGCCGTCCGGCCGGGCGGCGGACGACGCGCAGGGCGCCGGCACCCGGGAGCGGGCGCAGCAGCCCGTCCTGCAGGTCCTGCCCCTCGGCATGGGCCTCGTCCTCGTCGGCCTCGGCCTCGGCCTGACCTTCGTCGGACTGCGCCTGCGCCGCGGGTAGCCTCCCGCTACGGCACGACCAGCAGCACCTTGCCGATGTGACCGCTCTCCTCGACCACCCGGTGCGCCTCGGCGGCGTCGTCCATCGGGATCTCGCGGTCGACGACCGGACGGACGTGGCCGGCCTTCAGCAGCGGCCACACGTGCTCGCGTACGGCCGCGACGATCGACGCCTTCTCCTCCAGCGGCCGGGACCGCAGCGAGGTCGCGGTGATGGCGGCGCGTTTGGCCAGCAGGGCGCCCAGGTTGAGTTCGCCCTTCACCCCGCCCTGCAGCCCGATGATCGCGAGACGGCCGTTGACGGCGAGGGCCCGGACGTTGCGGTCGAGGTACTTCGCTCCCATGATGTCGAGGATCACGTCGGCCCCGGCACCGCCCGTGGCCCCCTTGATCTCCTCGACGAAGTCCTGCTCCCGGTAGTCGATCAGGATGTCGGCGCCGAGCTCGGCGCACCGCTCGAGCTTCTCCTTGCTGCCGGCCGTGACCGCGACCCTCGCGCCGACCGCCTTGGCGAGCTGGATCGCCATGGTGCCGATACCGCTGGACCCGCCGTGCACGAGCAGCGTCTCCCCGGGACGCAGGTGGGCGACCATGAAGACGTTCGACCACACCGTGCACACCACCTCGGGCAGCGCCGCCGCCCCGGTCAGGCTCACCCCCTCCGGGACCGGCAGCAGCTGCCCGGCCGGCACGGCCACCTTCTCGGCGTATCCGCCGCCCGCGAGCAGCGCGCAGACCTCGTCGCCCACGGCCCAGCCGGAGACACCGGGCCCCACCTCGGCGATCCGGCCGGAGCACTCCAGACCGGGGTACGGGGAGGAGCCGGGCGGCGGGTCGTAGAAGCCCTGCCGTTGCAGCAGGTCGGCCCGGTTGACGGCGCCCGCCGCCACCTCGACCAGCACTTCGCCCTCGCCCGGCACGGGATCGGGGACCTCGTCCCACACCAGCGCCTCGGGCCCGCCCGGTTCCGCAATCGTGATCGCATGCATGTCACGGACGCTACCCCCGGTGCCCGCGTCCACCACCGTCCGCCGTCCCGTGTGCCGCACCCGTCGCGGGAACGTGCCGCGCCCGTCCTCGTGAAAATCCTGTGCGTCACCGATGAGTTTGCGGGACCGTAAAGGTCTCCCCATGCGTAGCCCAAGACCGTGGAAGGACCCTTCCGGAAGGAACCCGACAGCATGAGCACGCAGACGACCGGTCTCGCCATCGAGACCGCGGGCCTGGTGAAGACATTCGGTGAGACACGGGCCGTCGACGGCGTGGACCTCGCGGTTCCGGCCGGAACGGTCTACGGCGTCCTCGGACCGAACGGCGCCGGCAAGACGACCACGGTGAAGATGCTCGCCACCCTGCTGCGCCCGGACGGCGGCGAGGCCCATGTCTTCGGGCACGACGTGGTGCGCGAGGCCGACGCGGTGCGTGGCCGCGTCAGCCTGACCGGCCAGTACGCCTCGGTCGACGAGGACCTCACCGGCACGGAGAACCTGGTGCTGCTGGCCCGCCTCCTCGGCCACCGCAAGCCGGCCGCACGCGAGCGCGCGGCACAGCTGCTGGAGGCCTTCGGGCTGACGGACGCGGCGGGCAAGCAGGTCAAGAACTACTCGGGCGGCATGCGCCGCCGTATCGACATCGCCGCGTCGATCCTCAACACCCCCGACCTGCTCTTCCTCGACGAGCCGACGACCGGTCTCGACCCGCGCAGCCGCAACCAGGTGTGGGACATCGTCCGCGCGGTCGTCGCGCAGGGCACCACCGTCCTGCTGACCACGCAGTATCTGGACGAGGCGGACCAGCTGGCGTCGCGGATCGCCGTGATCGACCAGGGCCGGGTGATCGCGGAGGGCACCAAGGGCGAGCTGAAGGCGTCCGTCGGCGCCGGCACCGTCCATCTGCGGCTGCGCGACCCGGCACAGCGGCCGGAGGCGGCGCGGATCCTGCGGCTGGCCCTGGACGCCGAGGTGCAGTCCGAGCCCGACCCCGTGGCCCTCACCGCCCGCGTCGGCGGCGCCGGGAACGGGCAGGGCGCGGCGGAGCAGGCCGGTCGCGCGCTCGCCGAGCTGGCCCGCGGCGGCATCACCGTCGACAACTTCTCGCTGGGCCAGCCCAGCCTGGACGAGGTGTTCCTCGCCCTGACCGGACACGACACGCACGAGGCCGAGGGCGGCCAGGACGAGGTGGCGGCATGAGCACCGTGACACAGACCGAGGGCAGGGAACTCGCCCCCGTCAGCACCGAATCGCTGGCCGCGCTGCTGATCGCCAAGGACCGGCCACCGCGGCCGAGCGCCTGGTCGGCGTCGATGACGTTCGGCTGGCGGGCCATCCTGAAGATCAAGCATGTGCCCGAGCAGCTCTTCGACGTCACCGCGTTCCCGATCATGCTGGTGCTGATGTACACGTACCTGTTCGGGGGCGCCCTGGCCGGGTCCCCGACGGCGTACATCCAGTTCCTGCTGCCGGGCATCCTGGTGATGTCGGTCGTGATGATCACCATGTACACCGGCGTCTCGGTGAACACCGACATCGAGAAGGGCGTCTTCGACCGGTTCCGGACGCTGCCGATCTGGCGTCCGTCCACGATGGTCGGCTACCTGCTGGGCGACGCCCTGCGTTACACGATCGCGTCCGTCGTCATGCTCACCGTCGGCATGATCCTCGGCTTCCGCCCGGACGGCGGGGTGGGCGGCGTCGTCGCGGGCATCGCGCTGCTGGTCGCCTTCTCCTTCGCCTTCTCGTGGATCTGGACGATGTTCGGTCTGATGCTGCGCTCCGAGAAGTCGGTGATGGGCGTCAGCATGATGGTGATCTTCCCGCTGACCTTCCTGTCCAACGTCTTCGTCGACCCGAAGACCATGCCGGGCTGGCTCCAGGCGTTCGTCAACAACAGCCCGATCACGCATCTGGCCACGGCGGTGCGCGGACTGATGGCGGGCGACTGGCCGGCGGCCGACATCGCCTGGTCGCTCGGCTGGACGTGCCTGTTCGTGCTGGTCTTCGGGCCGATCACGATGCGGCTGTACAACCGCAAGTAGAACCGGGCGGGGCGTCAGTCCTGGGGCAGCGGCCGGGCGTCGGGCGCCACGTGTGCGCCCGGCGTCATCCGCACGATGGTGATGAGCCGGTCCGTCAGCTCCAGGGTGCCGACGTCCGGGTCGTCGTAGCCGAGCACCCGGTGCCCGCGAAGGACACTGATCACCAGGTCGTCCAGCTCCCTGGGTTTCTTGCCCACCTCGGCCTTTATGACCGGCCGTTCGACGATGTCGAGCCCGGTGCCCTGGTGGATCAGGTCCTCCAGCACCATGCCGGCGGCGGGACTGAGCACGGACAGGCCGAGCAGCCGTCCGGCCGCGCTGGCGCTGGTGATGACGGCGTCCGCCCCGGACTGCTTCAGCAGCGGCGCGTTCTCCTCCTCGCGGACCGCGGCCACGATCTTCGCGCCCCGGTTGAGCTGGCGGGCCGTGAGGGTCACCAGCACGGCCGTGTCGTCGCGCTGGGTCGCGATGATGATCTTCCGCGCCTTGTGCACCTCGGCCCGCTTCAGGACCTCGCTGCGCGTCGCGTCCCCGGTCACACCGGCGTAGCCCTCGGCGACGGCCGCCTCGATCACCTTGGAGCTGGGGTCGACCACGACGACCTGGTTCTTGCTCAGCCCGGTCGCGCAGACGGTCTGGATCGCCGAGCGGCCCTTGGTGCCGAAGCCGACGACGACGGTGTGGTCACGCAAGGTGGACCTCCAGCGGTTCAGGCGCCATTCCTCGCGGGTCCGTTCGGTCAGGACCTCGAGCGTGGTGCCGACCAGGATGATCAGGAACAGCACCCGCATGGGCGTGATGACGAAGATATTGGTGAACCGGGCGGCGTCACTGACCGGGGTGATGTCCCCGTACCCGGTGGTCGACAGCGTGACGGTCGAGTAGTAGAAGGCGTCGAGGAGGTCGACCGAGCCGTCGGAGCTGTCGTTGTAGCCCCCGTGGTCGGCGTAGACGATCAGCGCCGTGAGCACGAGCAGGGCGAGGGCCAGCGACACCCGCTTGGCGACCTGCCGGAAGGGGTGCTCCACGATCTTCTTCGGGAGCGTGACCCGATAGGTCGCGATCCGCTCGTCCGCCTGACGGGCGATCGCGTCCTGACCCGGAAGTTTCACGTGAAACACACCTCGATACCGGCGGCCGCCCAGGGCAGATCCAGCAGTGCGGTCTCCTGACCGGCCCGGGCACCGCCGGGCGGTACGACGGCCAGGGCGTCGGCCGCCGCCATGCCCCGCAGCATGGCCGGACCGTGGTAGCGCAGCGGCTCGGCGTGGTCGCCGCGCAGGACGACCGGCACCAGCCGGGTGTCCCGCGGATGCCCGTGCACGGCCTCCTTCAGCGGAAGCGTGTAGGACTCCGGCGCGGGACGTGCCGCGAGCGTCCGCAGCAGCGGCTCGGCGAGCGTGAGCAGCCCCGACACGGCGGCCAGGGGGTTGCCGGGCAGGCCGACGAGGTGCTGGTCCTCCTTGAGGCGGGCCAGCAGCATGGGGTGGCCGGGGCGCACCTTGACGCCGTCCACCAGCAGATCGGCGCCCATGCGCTCCAGCGTGGGATGGACGTGGTCGACGGGGCCGGCGGCGGTGCCGCCCGTGGTGACGACGAGATCGGCGCGGGAGGCGGTGAGCGCCTTCTGCAGGGCCTTGGCGGAGTCTCCGAGCCGGCGCACGGCGAGGATCTCGGCCCCGAGGGCACGCAGCCACGGCGGCAGCATCGGCCCGAGGGCGTCACGGATCAGCCCGTCGTGGGGGAGTCCCTCGGTGAGCAACTCGTCGCCGAGGACGAGGACTTCCACCCGGGGGCGGGGTACGGCCGTGAGCGTGTCGTACCCGGCTGCCGCGGCCAGGCCGAGCACGGCCGGCGTCACGATGGTGCCGGTCGCGAGGAGATGGTCGCCGGTACGGCACTCCTGGCCGCGCGGGCGGATGTCCTGGCCGGGCTCGATGTCCCGTCCGGCGTGCAGCCGGCCCTTGGCGTCGATGGTGCCGTGCTCCGAGCGCAGCACGGCGGTGGTGTCCGGGGGGATACGGGCGCCGGTCGCGATCCGCACGGCCTCCCCGTCGGTCAGTGCGTCGGCCTCGGCGTGCCCGGCGAGGACACCCTCCTCGCGCACCGCCCAGGGGCCGGGCCCGGCGATCGCCCAGCCGTCCATCGCGGAGGTGTCGAAAGAGGGCAGGTCGGTCAGCGCGCTGAGCGGGGCGGCCAGGGTGAGGCCGAGAGCGGCGTCCAGCGGCACCGAGACGGGGGCGCGGCGTGCGGCCTTCACCGCCGCGCGGGCCGCCCGTGCGGCGACCTCGCGGGCGTCGGGCCAGGGCGTGGCCCGGTGGTGGCCGTCCTCCCCGGTCCGCCCGGAGCCGTGGGGGCGCGGGGTGGGGGCGGGGGCGGGCACGGAGTCGCCGTGCCCGGACGGGCCGTGGCCTTCGTTCACGAGGGCGAGCACCTCCTCGATGTCGAGGTCCTCGGCGTCCTGGCCCGCACGCGTACCGCCGGCGGTCATCCGGCGTCCGGGCGGGCGTCGGGGGCGGCGTCGGCCTTGGGGGTGGCCTCGGTGGCGGCGTCGGCCTTGGTGGCGTCGGGCGCCGCGTCGGCCTTGGCGGCGGTGGCCTCGTCCGCCCAGCGCTGGGCTAGGGCGGCGGCCTTGCGGGACGCCTCGGCGACGGCCTCGGGGCCTCCCTGGGCCCGGCCCGCCGCATAGCCGACGAGGAAGGTGGTCAGGGGTGCCGCGGGCCGCGCGACGCCGTGCGCCGCGTCCCGGGCGAGGTCCAGCAGGACCTTGATGTCGACGTCGAGGTCGATGCCCAGTTCGTCCTTGGCTGCGGAGATCCATTCATCCAACACGTGCCCATGCTCCCTGATGCGTGCCCTGGCGGTGGCGATGTCGTCCCAGGTGTCGCAGTCGAAGGACGCGACGGGGTCGGGGACGCGGGTGAGGTCGAGGGCGCCGGTCAGCCGGCGCAGGGGGAGCCCGGTCAGCGCGCCGTGCTCCCTGGCGAGCGCGGCCAGTTCACGGTGCAGGGCCGGGGCGCGGTAGGCGGCGACGAGCGGCTGGTCACGGCCGTCGGCGTCGGTGAGCAGCGCACCGGCCGTGTCCGGGTCGCCGCTCAGGACGGCCCGCAGGGTGCGCACCGTGTCCCCGTGGAGGAACGGCAGATCGGCGGAGAGGACGACGACCACGTCGGCGGTGGTGTGCCGGAGCCCGGCGTCCAGGGCGGCGAGCGGGCCGCCGCCGGGCGGGTCCTCCCGCGCCCAGCGCACCGGACGGGCGGTGGGCCGCGGGGCCGCGACGACGACGGTCTGCCGCGCGTCGGCGCAGGCGCCGAGGACCCGGTCGAGCAGGGCCCGGCCGCCCACGCGCACCGCCGGTTTGTCCACGCCGCCCAGCCGCCGCGCCCCGCCGCCGGCGAGCACGACGGCGTCGTACGCGGCGGGGGGAGCGCCCGGCGGGGGCGTGGGTTCGTACGCGGTCACCCCCCGAGTATGCGTGTCCCCGCGATCACAGGGAACGCACGCGGGGCGGCCCGTCGCGACGGGTGCGTCACAGGGTGCGCAGCAGCACCGCCGGGTTCTCGACGCAGTCCGCCACGTGACGCAGGAAGCCGCCCGCCGTACCGCCGTCGCAGACCCGGTGGTCGAAGGTCAGCGAGAGCTCGACGACCTGGCGCACCGCCAGCTCCCCTTCGTGCACCCAGGGCTTGGGGATGATGCGGCCGACGCCGAGCATCGCGGCTTCCGGGTGGTTGATGATCGGGGTGGAGCCGTCGACGCCGAACACGCCGTAGTTGTTCAGCGTGAACGTGCCACCCGTCAGGTCGGCCGGGGTCAGGGTGCCCGCCCGGGCGGCCTCGGTCAGCCGGGCGAACTCGGCGGTCAGCGACTCCGCGTCCCGCGCGTGGGCGTCCCGGACGACCGGGACGACGAGACCCCGCTCGGTCTGCGCGGCGAAGCCCAGGTTCACGTGCTCCAGCTGGACGACCTCCCTGGCCTCCATGTCGACCATGGAGTTCAGCTCGGGGAACCGGGCGAGGGCAGCCGTGCAGATCCGGGCCAGCAGCGCGAGCAGGGAGATCTTCGGCCCGCCCACGGCGTTCATCGCCGCGCGCGCCCGCATGAGTTCCGTCGCGTCCGCGTCCACCCAGCAGGTCGCGTCCGGGATCTCGCGCCGGCTGCGGGACAGCTTGTCGGCGACGGCGCCGCGCACGCCCTTGAGGGGGACACGGACACCGGCGGCGGGCGCGGAGGAACGGACGGGGGTCTGCGCGGGCGTTGACGCCTCGCGGGGTGCGGGGGCGGCGGGCTGCGCGGTACGTCCGGACCCGGCGGCCCGCAGGGCGTACTCGACGTCGGCCCGCAGGATGAGCCCGTCGGGTCCGGAGCCGTGGAGCTCACGCAGGTCCAGGCCGTTCTCCCGGGCGAGGCGGCGGACGAGGGGGGAGATCACGGGCACGGGTCCGTCGTGGCGGACCGGCTCGGAGGCCGCCGGGGTGTCCGTGCCGTGGCCGGCGGCGGTGCCGACGGGCCGCGCCACGCGCTCGGCGGACGGGGCGTCTGCGCGCGGGGCGCCGTTCGCCGCGCTGTCCCGGGCCGGCGCCGCCGGGGTGGCCGGCCGCACGCGGCGGCGGCGTGCGGGTGCCTCGGAGGTGCCGTAGCCCACGAGCACGTTGCCCGAGCCCTCTGACTCCTCGCCGGAGGCCGGCGCGCCGACGGCGACCGTCAGCAGCGGGGCGCCGACCGGCAGTTCGGTGCCCTCCTCGCCGAAGCGGGCGGTGACGACACCGCCGTAGGGGCAGGGCACCTCGACCATCGCCTTGGCCGTCTCGACCTCGACGACCGGCTGGTCGATCGCGACGACGTCGCCGACCTGGACCAGCCAGCGCACGATCTCCGCCTCGGTGAGCCCCTCCCCGAGGTCGGGGAGCTTGAACTCCAGCACCTGTGCCATCAGCTCTCGGCCTCCCACTGCAGACGCCCGACGGCGTCCAGGATGCGGTCCACGCCGGGCAGGTGGTGCCGCTCCAGCATCGGCGGCGGGTAGGGGATGTCGAACCCGGCCACGCGCAGCACCGGCGCCTCCAGGTGGTGGAAGCAGCGCTCCGTGACACGGGCGGCGATCTCCCCGCCCGGGCCGCCGAAGCCACCCGACTCGTGCACGACGACCGCGCGTCCGGTCCGCCGGACCGAGGCGGCGACCGTCTCGTCGTCGAACGGCACCAGCGAGCGCAGGTCGACGACCTCCAGGTCCCAGCCCTCCTCGCGGGCCGCCTCGGCGGCTTCGAGGCAGACCGGCACGGACGGTCCGTACGTGATGAGCGTGGCACTGCGGCCGGAGCGCCGCACCACCGCGCGGCCGATGGGCTCCACGGACTGCGGCTCGTCCGGGTTCCAGTCGGCCTTCGACCAGTAGAGCCGCTTGGGCTCCAGGAAGACGACCGGGTCGTCGGAGGCGATGGAGGCGCGCAGCAGGCCGTAGGCGTCGGCGACGGTCGCGGGCGTGACGACGTGCAGGCCCGGGGTCGCCATGTAGTACGCCTCGGACGCGTCGCTGTGGTGCTCGACGCCGCCGATGCCGCCGCCGTAGGGGATGCGGATCGTCAGGGGGAGCGGCATCCTGCCGCGGGTGCGGTTGCGCATCTTCGCGACGTGCGAGACGAGCTGCTCGAACGCGGGGTAGGCGAAGGCGTCGAACTGCATCTCCACGACCGGGCGCAGCCCGTACATGGCCATGCCGACCGCGGTGCCGAGGATGCCCGCCTCGGCCAGCGGGGTGTCCGTGCAGCGGTCCTCGCCGAACTCGGCGGCGAGTCCGTCGGTGACACGGAAGACACCGCCGAGGGTGCCGACGTCCTCGCCCATGACGTGCACGGACGGGTCGGCGGCCATGGCGTCGCGCATCGCGCGCGTGAGGGCCTGCGCCATGGTGGCCGGCTTGACGGCGACGGTGGTCATCGGTGGGCACCCCCGTGGGAGTCGTGCTCGGCGTCGAGCTCTGCCTGCAACTGCGCCTGCTGCTCCCGCAGCTGCGGGGTGGGCTCGGCGTACACGTGGGCGAACAGGTCCGCCGGGTCGAGCGCCGCGTCCTGGTTCATGCGCTCGCGCAGATCGGCGGCCATGGCCTCGGCGGCGTCCCGGGCGGCCTGCCGGCCGGCGTCGTCGAGCAGGCCGCGCTCGGTCAGCTCGTGGTCCAGGAGCGCGATCGGGTCATGGTCGCGCCAGGCATCCACCTCGGCGTCCCCGCGGTAGCGGGTGGCGTCGTCGGCGTTGGTGTGGGCGTCGATCCGGTAGGTGATCGCCTCGATCAGCGTGGGACCGCCGCCCTCGCGGGCGCGGCGTACGGCCTCGCCGAGCACCTCGTGCACGGCGACCGCGTCGTTGCCGTCGACCAGGCGGCCGGGCATGCCGTAGCCGACGGCCTTGTGGGCCAGCGACGGGGCCGCGGTCTGCTTGGCGAGCGGGACGGAGATCGCGAAGCCGTTGTTCTGCACGAGGAAGACGACCGGCGCCTGCCAGACGGCCGCGAAGTTCAGCGCCTCGTGGAAGTCGCCCTCGCTGGTGCCGCCGTCGCCGACCATGGCCAGCGCGACCACGTCGTCGCCCTTGAGGCGGGCGGCGTGCGCGAGGCCGACGGCGTGCGGCAGCTGGGTGGCGAGCGGCGTGGACAGCGGGGCCACGCGGTGCTCGCGGGGGTCGTAGCCGGTGTGCCAGTCGCCGCGGAGCAGCGTCAGCGCCTCGACGGGGTCCACACCGCGTGCGACGGCGGCGAGGGTGTCGCGGTAGCTCGGGAAGAGCCAGTCGCGCTCCTCCAGGGCCAGCGCGGCGGCGACCTCGCAGGCCTCCTGGCCGGTGCTGGACGGGTAGACGGCGAGGCGGCCCTGCTTGGTCAGCGCGGTCGCCTGCGCGTTGTACCGGCGGCCGCGCACCAGCTCGGCGTACAGCCGGCGCAGCAGGTCCGGGTCGGCCTCCGCGGCGGCCTCGGTGCCGAGAACGCGGTGGGGCTCCGCGTCGGGCAGCAGGGGCGCGGGGTCCATGCGGGGCTGCCAGGCGGGCGGCGGCGATGGCCGGTACGCGCCTCGCTGCTCCATGACCGTCATGACGGCACCTCCTCGTGGGAGCGGCTACGGGAGGCGCGGCGTCCGTGACGCGCCTCACCTACCGATTGTTCGGTCGTCGGCACATTTTGGCTACAGGCGCCCCCAGGCTGTGGACAAACGGTTCTCCACAACCTCCAATGAACGCAGGACGTCCACGCGAGGAGGGTGGGGGGACATGGACTCTGAACAAATGGCCGAAGACGACGGGGGAGGTCCTCTCCGGCCGCCCGTCCGTCCGCTGGACGCCATAGACCAGGACATCCTCCAGATGCTCCAGGCGGACGGCCGCGCCTCGATCCGGTCGGTCGCCGAGCGGGTGCACGTCTCCCGGGCCAACGCCTACGCGCGCATCAACCGGCTCGTCGAGGACGGCGTGATCCGCGGTTTCGGCGCCCGCGTCGACCACGAGAGGGCGGGCCACGGCACCTCGGCCTACATCACGTTGAAGATCGTCCAGAACTCTTGGCGCACGGTCCGCGAGGAGCTGCGCAGGCTGCCCGGCGCCTCCCACATCGCCCTGGTCGGCGGCGACTTCGACGTCCTGCTGCTGGTGCACACCCCCGACAACAGGGCCCTGCGCGAGCTGGTCCTCACCCGGCTCCAGGCGATCCCGGAGGTGCTCAGCACCCGCACCCTGCTGGTCTTCGAGGAGGAGGACCTGGAGCCGCAGGGCTGACCACGCGCGTAGGCCCCCGCGGGCCGGTCAGCCGGCCTTGCGCAGCCCGTCGAAGACCAGGCGGACCACCGTCTCGGCGACCTCGCGCCGACTCGTGCCGCGGCCGTCCGGCCGGTACCACTCGACGATCGAGTTGATCATGCCGAAGACGAGCCGGGTGGCCAGCCGCACCTCCACGTCGGCGCGCACCTCGCCGTCCGCGGCGGCCGCCTTCAGCAGCGCGGCGACCCGGTGGTCGAAGTCCCGGCGCCGCTCCAGCGCCCACCGCTCGGTGTCGGTGTTGCCCCGCACCCGCAGCAGCAGCGTCACGTACGGCAGCTCGGTTATCAGCACCTCGACCATGCGGCGTACGACGTACTCCAGCCGGTCGGCGGCGTGCCCCGTGCGCGCGTGCTCCTCGTCGAGGATGCCGAACAGACCGTCCAGGGCCCGGCTGACGGCACGCTGCAGCAGCTCCTCCTTGCCGGTCACATGGTGGTAGATCGACGACTTGGAGATGCCGGCCGCCTTGGACAGGTGCTCCATGGAGGTGCCGTCGTAGCCGCGCTCGTTGAAGACCTGGACGGCGACGGAGAGCAGGGTCTCCGGCGTGTACGTGTCGCGCTTGGCAGTGGTCATGGGGTGCTGCCCTCCCGGGTCATGAGGAGCCGCCCTGGCGCTTGTCGGAGGCGTAGGCGTGGCGGTACAGCGCGAGGGACGGGGCGTAGCGGCCCGACGGGTCGCGCAGGTGCAGGTCGTCGAGGAGGGCGTAGGCCCAGTTGCGCCCCAGCCTGCGGCTCCACTCGAAGGGGCCGAGGGGGTAGTTGACGCCCAGGCGCATCGCGGTGTCGATGTCCTCCTCGGTGGCGACGCCCTTGGCGACGGCGTCGTGCGCCAGGTCGACGATCCGCGCCACGGTCCGGGCGACGATCATGCCGGGGACGTCGCCGATGACGCTGACGTCCTTGCCGAGCGCCTGGAAGAGCCCGGTGGCCTCCGCGAGCGTCTGCGGCGAGGTGTCCTGGGAGGCGGACAGCGCGATCCGGGTGGCCCGCCGGTAGTCGAGGGCGAGGTCGAAGTACACGACGTCGCGGAACTCCACCGAGGTCTGCCCGTCGGCGAGGGCGAGCTGGCCGCCGCTCGGCAGCACCAGGCGGGTGCCGTGGTCCTCGTCCTCCTCGCGCACCTGGATGCCGGCCTCACGGATCAGCGCCAGCAGCTCGGAGGCCGGGCCGAGATCGCCCTCGGCGACGACGTGGGCCGGCGTGCGGCCGGGCTCGGCGGTGTGCGGCTCGGGCCGCCCGCCGCCGGCCCCGTCCGCGTAGTCGTACCAGCCGTGCCCGGTCTTGCGGCCGAGCCGGCCCGACTCGACCAGGCGCCGCTGGGCGAGCGAGGGCGTGAAGCGCACGTCCTGGAAGAAGGACTCCCACACCGAGTGCGTCACCGACTCGTTGACGTCCTGCCCGATCAGGTCGGTCAGCTCGAAGGCGCCCATCCTGAAGCCGCCGCACTCGCGCAGCACCGCGTCGATGGTGGCCGGGTCGGCGCCCTGCGCCTCGTACACCGCGAACGCCTCGGCGTAGAAGGGCCGCGCGATCCGGTTGACGATGAAGCCGGGGGTGTCGGCGCAGGCCACGGGCGTCTTGCCCCACGCGCGGGCCGTCTCGTACGCGCGCGTGGCCGACGTGACGTCGGTGGCGAACCCGGAGACGACCTCGACCAGCGGCAGCAGCGGCGCGGGGTTGAAGAAGTGCAGGCCGACGAACCGGCCCGGGTTGGCCAGCGCGCCGCCGATGGCCGTCACCGACAGGGACGAGGTGTTGGTGGCGAGCAGGCAGTCCTCGCCGACGATGCCCTCCAGCTCGCGGAACAGCTCCTGCTTGACGTCGAGACGCTCCAGGACGGCCTCGACGACCAGGGCGCACTCCGCGAGGTCGCCGAGCGACTCGGCGGGCCGCAGCCGGTCCCGCGCCGCGTCGCGGTCCGCGCCGGTCAGCCGCTCCTTCTCCACGAGCCGGTCCAGCCGGGCGACGATGGCGTCGGCGGCGGCCCGCGCCCTCCCCGGGGCGGCGTCGTACAGCCGTACGGGATGCCCCGCGACCAGTGCGACCTGGGCGATGCCCTGGCCCATGGTGCCGGTGCCGACGACGGCCACGGGGCTGCTGAGGTCGAGTGCTGTCATGGGCGCGATCCTCCCGCACGGGGTTTTCCACAGATGCGGCGGACCCCCTTGAACCGACCGATCGTTCGGTTACTCTAACTCTGACCGCCTGTTCCTGCCCATGTTTCTGCCCAGGTCATGAGCTCGACGGAGAGCTCAGGAAACGAGGAGTTGGTCCCGCATGGCCACCGCCGAACTCACCGCCCACGAGCTGATCGCCAAGCACCGGCCCACTCTCGACCAGGCCCTGGAGGCGATCCGTACCCGCGCCTACTGGTCTCCGCACCCGGAGCACCCCAAGGCCTACGGGGAGAACGGCAGCCTGGACGCGGCGGCCGGCAAGGCCGCCTTCGACGCCGTCCTCGGCAGCCGCCTCGACCTCGGCCAGCCCGGCACGGACGACTGGGTCGGCGGCGAGGTCTCCCCGTACGGCATCGAGCTGGGCGTGGAGTACCCGCACGCCGACCTCGACGAGCTGCTCCCGGCCATGCGCGCCGGCATGCGGCAGTGGCGGGACGCGGGCGCCGAGACGCGCGCGGTGGTCTGTCTGGAGATCCTCAAGCGGATCAGCGACCGGACCCACGAGCTCGCCCACGCGGTCATGCACACCTCCGGCCAGGCGTTCATGATGGCGCTCCAGGCGGGCGGCCCCCACGCGCAGGACCGCGGCCTGGAGGCGGTGGCCTACGCGTACGTCGAGCAGGTCCGCACCCCCGACAACGCCGAGTGGACCAAGCCCCAGGGCAAGCGCGACCCGCTGGCGCTGAACAAGCGGTTCACGCCCGTCCCGCGCGGCATCGCCCTGCTCATCGGCTGCAACACCTTCCCGACGTGGAACGGCTACCCGGGCCTGTTCGCCTCCCTCGCCACCGGCAACGCCGTCCTGGTCAAGCCGCACCCGCGCGCGGTGCTGCCGCTCGCACTCACCGTCCAGGTCGCGCGTCAGGTGCTCACCGAGGCCGGTTTCGACCCCAACCTGGTCGCGCTGGCCGCCGAGCGCCCCGGCGAGGGCATCGCCAAGACCCTGGCGACCCGCCCCGAGATCCGGATCATCGACTACACCGGCTCCACCGAGTTCGGCGACTGGCTGGAGGCCAACGCCCGCCAGGCGCAGGTCTACACGGAGAAGGCCGGCGTCAACACGGTCGTCGTGGACTCCACGGACGACTACAAGGGGATGCTCTCCAACCTGGCGTTCTCGCTGTCCCTGTACAGCGGCCAGATGTGCACCACCCCGCAGAACCTGCTCGTCCCGCGCGACGGCATCCGCACCGACCAGGGCCCCAAGACCTACGACGAGGTCGTCGCCGACCTCGCGCGCGCGGTCGACGGCCTCCTCGGCGACGACGCCCGCGCGAACGCCCTCCTCGGCGCCCTGGTCAACCCGGACGTGAAGTCCCGGCTGGAGGCCGCCCCCGGTCTCGGCGAAGTCGCCCTCGCCTCACGGGAGATCGCCCACCCGGACTTCCCGGGCGCGGTCGTGCGCACCCCCGTCATCGTGAAGCTCGACGGCGCCAAGCCCGACGACGAGGCCGCCTACATGAGCGAGTGCTTCGGGCCGGTGTCCTTCGCCGTCGCCGTCGACTCGGCGGCCGACGCGGTGGAGCTGCTGCGGCGCACGGTGCGCGACAAGGGCGCGATGACCGTCGGGGCGTACACCACCGACGAGGAGGTCGAGCAGGCCGTGCAGGAGGTGTGCCTGGAGGAGGCGGCCCAGCTGTCGCTGAACCTCACGGGCGGCGTGTACGTCAACCAGACGGCCGCGTTTTCCGACTTCCACGGCTCCGGCGGCAACCCGGCCGCCAACGCGGCCCTGTGCGACGGCGCGTTCGTCGCCAACCGCTTCCGTGTCGTCGAGGTGCGCCGCGAGGCTCAGGGCCTGTCCTGAGCCTCGCCGGTCAGACTCCAGTGGTACAGGGTCATCGCCACGCTGGTGGCCAGGTTGTAGCTGGAGACCTGGGGGCGCATCGGCAGCGCCACCGAGCGGTCGGCCCGCGCGCGTAGCGCGGCCGACAGACCGCTGCGCTCGGACCCGAAGGCGAGGACGGCGTCGTCCGGGATCTCCACCCCCCGGATGTCGTCGCCCTCCGGGTCCAGCGCGAACAGCGGACCCGGCGGCAGCTCCGCCACGGCCAGCCGTTCCACGGCCGTGGCGAAGTGCAGGCCCGCCCCGCCGCGCACGACCGTCGGGTGCCAGGGGTCCAGGGTTCCGGTGGTGACCACGCCGGTCGCGCCGAACCCGGCGGCCAGCCGGATCACGGCACCCGCGTTGCCGAGGTGGCGCGGGTCGTCGAGGACCACGACCGGGGCGTTGCGCCCGGTCCGCGCCAGCCTCGCCAGGTTGGCCTCGCGGGACGGGCGTACGGCCAGCGCGGCCACCGCGGTGGGGTGCGGGCGCGGCACGAGCGCGGCGTACTCCGTCTCCGTGACCTCGGTCAGCAGCCCGTCCAGGGCGTCCCGCACGTCCGGGGCCAGCTCCTCGGCGAGGGCGAGCGCGGCCTCGCGGTCGACGGCCACCGCCACCGGGACCTCGGCGCCGAAGCGGACGGCGTGCTTGAGGGCGTGGAAGCCGTCGAGCAGGACGGACGTGCCGGAGAGGCGGTGCCAGACACGCACGGCACCGGGGGCGGAGTCGGTCATGCCGTGAAGCCTACGTGCGCCGGCTCCGGGTCCTCCGGGGTGCGCGGCTCCGGCACCCGCGTCCCGTCGTCGCGGCGCCGGACCGTCCGCGCCAGCCGGGCCCGGGCGCGATCCGCCCCCGCGCCGACCCGGCGCAGGAACGGCGTCGGCAGGAACACCGCGTCCGCCGCGATCATCGCCAGCGAGAAGAACGGCAGCCCGAGCACGACCGCGATCACGGCGTGCTCGGTCATCATCGCGGCGAGCAGGACGTTCTTCACCCTGCGGTGGAACAGGGTGAACGGGAAGGCGACCTGGACGAGGACCGTGCCGTAGGTGATGAGCATGACCATCGTGCCGCTGGCGGACAGCAGGTCGGCGAGGCCCGGCCAGGGCGAGAAGTACTCCAGGTGCAGCGGGTAGTAGACGGCCGTGCCGTCCTGCCAGCGGGAGCCCTGGATCTTGTACCAGCCGGCGGTCGCGTAGATCAGGCACGCCTCCGCCATGATCACGAGCAGGGCGCCGTTGTGCGCGATGTTCCCGACGACGTCGAGCAGGATGCGCGGCTGGTCGGTGCGCGCCCGGCGGTCCACCACCCACCACAGGGCCGTGCCGAGCCACACCGCCCACAGGATCACCGGGATCGTCGGGTCCCCGTCGAGCCGGCCCACGGCGGTGACCGCGCCCAGCACGAGACCGAGCACCGCCCACAGCACGGGGCCCACCCGGTCGGGGCCGGCATGCTCGCCGCGCGCGCGTGCCTCACCGGCGCGGCGCGCCCGGCGCGCGTCCAGCGACCAGACCTGGCCGCAGCGGGTGAAGACCAGATAGACGCACATCAGGTGCAGCACGTTGTCGCCGCCGTCGCCCACGAAGACCGAGCGGTTCTGCAGCGAGAGCACCCCGACCATGAACAGCACGGACATCGTCCGGGTGCGCCAGCCGAGCAGGAGGAGCACCGACGTCAGCACGGCGAAGGCGTAGACGGTCTCGAACCAGACCTGGCTCCCCGACCACATCAGGGCGGTGAACGCCCCGTTCGTCCCGACGAGCTGCTGGGCGAGGCCGAAGTCCCAGGGGCCGTCCGGCCCGTACAGCTCCTGGCGGTGCGGGAACTCCCGCAGCAGGAACAGCAGCCAGGTCGCCGTGAACCCGATACGGATCACGGCCGTCTGGTACGGGCCGAGAGCGGACTCGGTCACCCGGGCGATGGCGGCGGAGACGGCGAGGGAGACGCGGTTCACCGGGCGTCCTCCCGCTCATGCGTCTCCGGGATCCGCCACCAGGGCAGCACACGGTAGGTGGGCCGGTCGGAGACCCGCTCGTCGCTCCACTTCGGGGGGCGCACGTTGGTGGTGCGGGATCGCACCTGGACGCGTTCCACGGCGCCGCCCTCACCGGCCACGTCCTCCCGGCCCAGCCGAAGCTCGACGATCCGCCGCAGATAGGACTCGGAGAGCGCCCCGCGCAAACCCACCGGGCGGTTCTCGGCGTCGTGCGTGGCGACGAAGAAGTCCCAGGCCCGGCGCAGCGCGTTCTGCTGGGTGTGGCTGGGCAGCGGATTGCCGTCGATGGCCCGGCCGTCCTCGGCGGACAGGTCGTGCCAGCGGGTGGTGCGGATCCGGCCGTCGGCCGTCGCCACGCTGGCGCGGGCCTGGACGGCGATGTTCTGCTGGAGCGGATTGGGCGCGAACAGCTTCCAGTTCTGCTCGAACTCCGGGTATATCCAGTCGTCTATCGCCTGGCCGTGCTGCTTGGTGACCGTGTTCGACGGCGCGACGTGCAGGAAGACCATGCCGGTGTGGACGCAGACGGTGATGGCCACGACCGCGAGGGCGAGGGCCGCGGCGATCTGGTACCGCAGGGAGAGCGCGGCCACTCCCGCACGGGGTTCCGCTTCCGGTTCGGGCGGGGGCGGGGGCACGTCGACGGCCGGAGCGTCGTGCGGCTCCCCGCCGGGCCCGTGCCGCACGGCCGAGCCTGCCTCGTGCGCGTCCATCCTGCCCCGTCTCCCGATTCCGGTCGGTCCTGCCCAGGCGTCGCACGGGAACGGTACTCAGGCCTGGCCGCCGGGCACAGCCCCTGCCGGGCCGCCGTTGCCCACACCATACGGGGGTCCGGCAGAGGGCATTCCCTTCTTCTAGAACCTGTTCTATCTTGACGCTCCGTCAGATCACCGTGCCGGACGTGCGGAGGGCAGGGACCGTGGACTTCACCTTCAGCGAGGAGCAGCAGGCGGCGGCCGAGGCGGCCCGCGGGGTGTTCGCCGGCGTCACGCCCGACGCGGTGCCCTCGCCCGCCCTGGTGCCCGGCGCCGTCGCCGACGGCTTCGACCGCACCCTGTGGGACCGGCTGGCGGAGGCGGACCTGCTGAGCCTGCTGCTCGCGGAGGAGTACGGCGGGGCCGGCCTCGACCCGATCGCGCTCTGCCTCGTCCTGCGCGAGTCCGCGAAGGTACTGGCACGCGTGCCGCTGCTGGAGAGCTGCGCCGCCACGGCCGCCGTCCAGGCGTTCGGCACCGGGGAGCTCAAGGACCGCGTCCTGCGCCGGGCGGGACGCGGGGACCTCGTCCTGACCGTCGCCGCGCACGGCCGCACCGGGCACGGCCCGGCCGAACTCGCCGTCACCGCCCGGCCGGACGGCCGGGACTGGCTGCTCGACGGGACACAGACGGCGATCGCCTGGGCCCACGACGCCGATCTCGTCGTCGTCCCGGCCCGTACCCCCGCCGACCGCACCGTCCTCGCGGTGGTACCGCGCGAGACCGCGGGCCTGACGCTCGCCGAACAGTTCTCCACCAGCGGCGAACGGCTGGGGGAACTGCGCCTGGACGCGGTGCGGATCACCGCACGGGACGTGATGGACACCCCGGACGCCTGGGAGTGGCTACGGCAGCTGCTGGCCACCGGCACCTGCGCGCTCGCCCTCGGCCTGGGCGAACAGGTCCTCCGCATGACCTCCGCCTACACCGCAGGGCGCGAACAGTTCGGGCATCCCGTCGCGACGTTCCAGGCGGTCGCGGTGCAGTGCGCGGACCGCTACATCGACCTCTGCGCGATGGAGGCCACGCTGTGGCAGGGGGCTTGGCGGATCGGCTCGGGGGCGCCGGGCGCCCTGCCCGCCGCCGGGGACGTCGCCGTGGCCAAGATCTGGGCCTCGGACGGCGTCCGGCGCGTCGTCCAGACCGCACAGCACCTGCACGGCGGCTTCGGCGCCGACGTCGACTACCCGCTGCACCGCTACCACGCCTGGGCCAAGCACCTGGAACTTTCGCTCGGCCCGGCCGCGGCCCACGAAGAGACCCTCGGCGACCTGCTGGCGGCCCACCCCCTGGGGTGAGAACCACCGTGACGGCCGGCCGGACCGCCACGACGCGTCAGAGCACGTGCCCCGTCCGGCCCTCGTCGGTCACCACGGGACGCCCCGACGCGGCCCACACCTGCATGCCGCCCTCGACGTTCACCGCGTCGAGGCCCTGCTGGGCGAGATACATCGTGACCTGCGCCGAACGCCCGCCCGAACGGCAGATCACATGCACCCGCCCGTCCTGCGGGGCGGCCTCGGTCAGCTCGCCGTAACGCGCCACGAACTCGCTCATGGGAATGTGCAGGGCGCCCTCGGCGTGACCCGCCTGCCACTCGTCGTCCTCGCGGACGTCCAGCAGGAAGTCGTCGTCCTTGAGGTCCGTGACCTCGACCGCCGGTACGCCAGATCCGAAATGCATACTCCGACGCTACCCGACCCGCACCCCGCGCCGCGGCCGCACGGGCCACCGCGCTCTCACGCCCCGGTCAGGCCCTCTCAGGCGCCCGTACCGTCCGCAGGGCCGCCGTCCGCCCGCGCGAGCAGCGACGCCAGCTCCGACTCCCGCTCGGCGACCTGCGCCAGCAGCTGCTCGGCGATCTCGTCGAGGAGGCGGTCGGGGTCGTCGGGAGCCAGCCGGAGCATCGCCCCGATCGCGCTCTCCTCCAGCTCCTTCGCGACCAGGGTGAGCATCTCCTTGCGCTGGGACAGCCACTCCAGGCGGGCGTACAGCTCCTCCGCCGGGGTCGGCCCCTGCTCCGCGGGCTTGGGCCCCGCCGCCCACTCCTCGGCCAGCGCGCGCAGCAGCGCCTCGTCGCCCCGGGCGTAGGCCGCGTTGACGCGGGTGATGAACTCCTCGCGCCGGGACCGCTCACCGGCCTCCTGGGCCAGGTCGGGGTGCGCCTTGCGGGCCAGCTCGCGGTAGAGCTTGCGTGCCTCGTCGCTGGGACGCACCCGCTGCGGCGGCCGCACCGGCTGGTCCGTGAGCATCGCCACGGCCTCCGGGAACAGCCCCGAGTCGTCCATCCACCCGTGGAACAGCTCCTCGACGCCGGGCATCGGCATCACCCGGGCCCGCGCCTCGTCGGCCTTGCGGATGTCCTCGGGGTCGCCGGTGCGCGCGGCGACCGCCTCGGCGATCCGGGCGTCCAGCTCGTCGAGCCGGGCGTACATCGGGCCGAGCTTCTGGTGGTGCAGCCGCGAGAAGTTGTCGACCTCGACGCGGAAGGTCTCCACCGCGATCTCGTACTCGATCAACGCCTGCTCGGCGGCCCGTACGGCCTTCTCCAGCCGCTCCTCGGGCCGTGCCCCACCGTCCTGCGCGGTCGTGTCGCCGGCGGGCACCTCGGCACCGCCGGGCGCCGCCGCGTCGGCGGTCTCGGCCTGGGACTGCTCAGCTTCCGGCGTAGTCACCCGCCCAGCGTAGGCCACCCGGCCGCCGGCTGTTCGAACACCGCCGCTCCGCCCGCCGCCAGCCCCTCACACCCCAGGCTCCGGCCCCCTCGCACTCCCGGCTCCGGTCCCCTCACACCCCCAGCTCCGCCGCGATCCGCCCCGACCGCACGGCCGCCACCAGGTCGGCGTGATCCGCCTCGGTGCGGTCGGCGTAGGCGACGGAGAAGGCGGCTATCGCCTCGTCCAGCTCCTCGTTCTTGCCGCAGTAGCCGGAGATCAGCCGCGGGTCGGCGCTGTGCGCGTGGGCGCGGGCCAGCAGTGCGCCGGTCATCCGGGCGTAGTCGTCGATCTGGTCGGCGGCCAGCGCCGCGGGGTCGACGCTGCCCTTGCGGTTGCGGAACTGGCGCACCTGGAAGGGCCGCCCCTCCACGGTCGTCCACCCCAGCAGCACGTCGCTGACCACCTGGATGCGCTTCTGCCCGAGCACCACGCGCCGCCCCTCGTGCTCCGGCGCCGGCGCCTCGAAACCGGCCGCCGGCAGATGCGGGACCAGCGCCGACGTGCGGGCCTCCTTCACCTGGAGGACCAGGGGCTCACCGCGGTGGTCCAGGAGCAGGACGACGTAGGACCGCGTGCCCACACTGCCGGTGCCCACGACCCGGAACGCCACGTCGTGCACCGCGTGCCGCGCCAGCAGGGGGTGCCGGTCCTCGGGGAGCGTCGTGACATAGCTCTCCAGCGACGCCACGACCGCCGCCGCCTCCGCGTCCCCGACCCGGCGCAGCACAGGCGGCGCGTCCACGAACCGGCATCCGCCGTCCTCGGTCCGCTCCGTCGACTTCGCAGCGAAACGGCCGCTCGTGTTGGCCCGGGCCTTCTCCGCGACCCGCTCCAGGGTGCCGAGCAGGTCATGGGCGTCGGTGTGGGAGACGAGTTCCTCGTCCGCGATGGCGTTCCACGCGTCGAGCACAGGGAGCCGGGCGAGCAGGCGCATGGTGCGCCGGTAGGCGCCGACCGCGTCCCGAGCCGCCAGGCGGCAGACGTCCTCGTCCGCGCCGGCCTCCCGGCCCGCGAGCACCAGCGAGGTCGCGAGCCGCTTCAGGTCCCACTCCCAGGGGCCCCACAGGGTCTCGTCGAAGTCGTTCAGGTCGATGATCAGGCCGCCGCGCGCGTCGCCGTACAGACCGAAGTTCGCCGCGTGCGCGTCCCCGCATATCTGCGCGCCGATCCCGGTCACCGGCGTGCGGGCCAGGTCGTACGCCATGAGCCCGGCGGAACCGCGCAGGAAGGCGAACGGCGTCGCCGCCATCCGGCCCACCCGTATCGGAGTCAGCTCGGCGATCCGGCCGAGGTTCGACTCCTCGACGGCGGCCACGGCGTCCGGGCGGGCGGCGTCCACGTCGAAGCGGGCGTGCTCCGTCCGCGGCAACCGCGCGCGCAGCGACTTCCCCTCCGCCTTGGACGTACCCCCGGCGCCCCGGTCGGCGAACCCGCGCACCTGCGGCAGTCGCGCGACGCCCGTGCCCGGATCCGACCCCGACTCGACCGCGCCCGCCGCGCGCTCGGCAACGACCTCGGCCATCACGACCGCCTCCCCCACATCCCGCGCTCCCGCACTCCGGCGTTCCGCACGAACATCAACTCGTGCCGACCGTACAGCGGGTGGCCGAAAGGCGTCAGGGCCTGTGGACAACTCCGGGCCTGTGGAATGAGGGGACCCGTGTGGACCCGTACGGATCCGCGCAGACCCGCCCCCCGGACATACCCGGGACGCACCCGGCGCACCTCGGACACCCGGGACGTACTTCGGACGTACCCGGGACGCACCATCGGCACCGTCAGCAGTTGCCGGGCCGGTCCTTCTCCGGCAGATGCTTCATCGCCCAGCCCCCCAGTTCCGTCAGCGCGGGCTCCAGCGCGGCACCGGCCTCCGTCAGGCGGTACACCACACGCAACGGCGGCCCCTCGTACACCTCGCGCACCACGAGCCCCGCCTGCGTCAGCTCCGTGAGCCGGTCGGACAGCATGCGCTCGCTGATCCCGGGGATGGCCCGGCGCAGGGAGACGAAGTAGGCGGGGCCTGCGGTCAGCACCGAGACGATCGGTCCGGTCCAGCGCTTGCCGAGCAGCTGGAAGACGCGGGTGATGCCTTCATCCACCCGCTTGCAGCTCGCTACGTCGTGACTCTCCTCACCCGCCATGCCTTCAAGAGTACTGGCCTTC
Source organism: Streptomyces sp. NRRL WC-3605 (assembly GCF_001509795.1). Taxonomy (GTDB): domain Bacteria; phylum Actinomycetota; class Actinomycetes; order Streptomycetales; family Streptomycetaceae; genus Streptomyces; species Streptomyces viridochromogenes. The sequence goes on from NZ_LLZN01000042.1 coordinate 93,977, forward strand.
CGTGTGGGGATGAAAAAAAGTAAGTGACTGTGTTATCCATAGTCATGTACGAAGTTAGAGCCCCTGAGGAAAGCTCAACCCTCATGGCGGCAGATCACCCCCCTATGCCCTTTTGATCCTCATCCTGGAGACGTCATGGCCACCCTTCTGCACATCGACTCCTCGGTCTTTCCGACCGGTATCTCTTCGTCCCGCACCGTCACCGAGGCCTTCCGGCGCACCTGGGAGGAGCAGCACCCCGGCGGCACGGTGATCCACCGCGACCTCGCCGCGCACCCGGTGCCGCACATCTCCGCAGCCGCCCACACCGCCGGCTTCGCCGACCCGGCCACGCACACCCCCGACCAGGCCGCCGCCTTCGCGGAGCGCGTGAAGCTGATCGAGGAGCTGGAGTCCGCGGACGCCCTCCTGGTCGGCGCGCCGATGTACAACCTCGCGATCCCGTCGACGCTCAAGGCGTGGCTGGACAACGTGATCCTGATGGGCCGCACCGTCGGCGAGGTCCAGCCACTGAAGGGCACGCCGGTCACCGTCGTCGCCAGCCGCGGCGGCGCGTACGGCCCGGGCAGCCCGCGCGAGGGGTACGAGTACGTGCAGAACTACCTGTCGGCGATCTTCAAGGACTTCCTCGGCGCCGACCTCACGTTCATCGTGCCGGAGCTCACCATGGCCCCGGCCGACCCGAAGATGGCCGACCTGGTCCCCCTCTTCGAGGCCTCGCGCCAGCGCGCCCTCGACGAGGCCGCCACGACGGCCAAGTCCCTGGTGCAGCGCCTCGCGGCCTGACGCCCGCGGGCTTCCGACCTGAGAGGTTCATCACAGGACGGGTCGTCAGGGACAGCCGTCGGCCCGTCCAGCGCGGCGGCCACGTGGTGAACACAACAGAAGAGGCGGCACCGTGTGAACGGTGCCGCCTCTTCGTCTGTGCGCGAGGGGGGAGTTGAACCCCCACGCCCTTGCGGGCACTGGAACCTGAATCCAGCGCGTCTGCCTATTCCGCCACCCGCGCATTGGGTGTGTCTTCAGGGCCTTTCCGTGCGGTCCGGCGCCTTCCGACACCCAGAACATTAGCACGCTCGCCAGGGTGGATTCACATCCCTTATCCCCAGGCAGCCGCCGTGCGACCGGCGTACGGACGACATGCGCGCGCCCACCAGCGCGGTCGCGTCCTGACCCGACGGCCGCCCCACCCACGCGCGTGGCGAGGGCCACGTTCGCCGGCCACGCCACCGGGCCACGGCGAGGCCACGGCCAGGCCACAGCCCCGTTCGCTCCGTATCGACGAGAACTTGTTCACGTATCAACCTCGTACCGGTACCGCGCATCTCCCCAGGACGGGACCGGGGTCCGCGGTCAGGTGCGGGACACTGGTCTGCGGCCCCCTCTACGATCCATGGCAGGACACCGCCCATGAGGAGTTCGAAGGGGACCTCCCAGGGGAACTTCGAGGGCGTCGACACCTGTCGACCGGGCCGACAGGGGGAACCAGCCGATCGACCGGCGCGTGGATACGATCAGTAAGCAGTACCAGGTAAGGCAGTACCCGCCCCGCGGGATGCAGGACGTAGGCAACGACGGAGGAGGTGCCCCATGGGAGTCCTGAAGAAGTTCGAGCAGCGTCTCGAAGGTCTGGTCAACGGCACCTTCGCCAAGGTGTTCAAGTCCGAGGTGCAGCCCGTGGAGATCGCCGGAGCGCTGCAGCGCGAGTGCGACAACAACGCCACGATCTGGAACCGCGACCGCACGGTCGTCCCCAACGACTTCATCGTGGAGCTGAGCACACCGGACTACGAGCGGCTGAGCCCCTACTCCGGCCAGCTCGGCGACGAGCTCGCGGGCATGGTCCGCGACTACGCCAAGCAGCAGCGCTACACCTTCATGGGTCCGATCAAGGTCCACCTCGAGAAGGCCGACGACCTCGACACCGGCCTGTACCGGGTGCGCAGCCGCACCCTCGCCGGCTCCACCGACCAGCAGGCCGGCGGCCCCCAGCGGCCCGCCCCGGCCGGACGCCCCGGCGCCCCGGGCGGCTACGGCTACCCGCCGGCCGCCGCGCCCACGGGCGCCCCGCCGATGCCGGCCGCTCCGCCCCCCGGCGGACGTCCCGGCGGCTACGGCTACCCGCAGCCCGCCGGCGGCGCGCGTCCTCCCGCCGCCCCGGCACCCGGCGGACGCACCCGCTACTGGATCGAGATCAACGGCACCCGCCACCAGATCTCCCGCGCCACGCTCGTGCTGGGCCGCAGCACCGACGCCGACGTGCGGATCGACGACCCCGGCGTGTCCCGCCGGCACTGCGAGATCCGGACCGGAACGCCCTCGACGATCCAGGATCTCGGGTCCACCAACGGCATCGTGGTGGACGGGCAGCACACCACCCGCGCTACGCTCCGCGACGGCTCGCGGATCGTCGTGGGCAGCACCACCATCATTTACCGGCAAGCCGAAGGGTGAAGCGGGGGCAATGTCAGAGCTGACCCTCACGGTCATGCGGCTGGGTTTCCTGGCCGTACTGTGGCTGTTCGTGATCGTGGCCGTGCAGGTCATCCGCAGCGACCTGTTCGGTACGCGTGTCACCCAGCGCGGGTCCAGGCGAGAGGCCGGACGGCAGCAGCAGGCCGCCCGCCAGGCCGCCGCGCCGCCACAGCAGCGCGGCCAGCAGGGCGGCGGCCGCCAGCGCCGCAACGCCCCCACCAAGCTGGTCGTGTCCGAGGGCACGCTCACCGGCACCACCGTCGCCCTCCAGGGCCAGACGATCACCCTGGGCCGGGCGCACGACAGCACGATCGTGCTGGACGACGACTACGCATCCAGCCGGCATGCCAGGATCTACCCGGACCGCGACGGCCAGTGGATCGTCGAGGACCTTGGCTCCACCAACGGCACGTACCTCGACCGAACGCGGCTGACGACCCCCACGCCTGTTCCGCTGGGCGCGCCGATCCGCATCGGCAAGACCGTCATCGAGCTGCGGAAGTAGTACGAACATGAGCGAGCGGAGCGAGCACGCAGCGGTGGCCCCCACCCAGGGCCCCGGCGCGCTCCCGACCGGAGGGTGGGCACCGTGCGGATGTACCCGGAGCCGACGGGCGAGGTGCGCATGAGTCTGTCACTGCGCTTCGCCGCCGGATCGCACAAAGGCATGATCCGGGAGGGCAACGAGGACTCCGGATACGCCGGGCCCCGCCTGCTCGCCATCGCCGACGGCATGGGCGGCGCGGCCGCCGGCGAGGTCGCCTCCTCCGAGGCCATCTCCACGATCGTGGCGCTCGACGACGACGTCCCGGGCTCCGACCTGCTCACCTCGCTCGGCACCGCCGTGCAGCGCGCCAACGACCAGCTGCGCTCGATGGTCGAGGAGGACCCGCAGCTGGAGGGCATGGGCACCACACTCACCGCCCTGCTGTGGACCGGACAGCGCCTCGGCCTCGTCCACGTCGGCGACTCGCGCGCGTACCTGCTGCGCGACGGCGTCCTCACCCAGATCACGCAGGACCACACCTGGGTGCAGCGGCTGGTCGACGAGGGCCGGATCACCGAGGAAGAGGCCACCACCCACCCGCAGCGCTCCCTCCTGATGCGCGCACTGGGCAGCGGCGACCATGTGGACCCCGACCTGTCGATCCGCGAGGTCCGCGCCGGCGACCGGTACCTGATCTGCTCCGACGGCCTGTCCGGCGTCGTGTCCCACCAGACCCTGGAGGACACCCTCGCCAGCTACCAGGGCCCGCAGGAGACGGTCCAGGAGCTGATCCAGCTCGCCCTGCGCGGCGGCGGCCCCGACAACATCACGGTGATCGTCGCGGACGTCCTCGACCTGGACACCGGGGACACCCTCGCCGGGCAGCTCTCCGACACCCCGGTCGTGGTCGGCGCCGTCGCCGAGAACCAGCAGCACCACCCGCACGACAACGGCATCATGCAGACGCCCGCGGGCCGCGCCTCCGGGCTCGGCCGCCAGGTGCCCGGCCAGGGCGGGGGCGGCGAGTTCGGCCCGCCCGGCTCCGGCGACACCACCGGCTATGCGCCGACGGACGGCTTCGGCGCCTACACCGACGACGACTTCGTCAAGCCCGGCAAGGGCCGCAAGTGGCTGAAGAGATCCCTCTACACGGTCCTCGCGCTCGCCGTCATCGGCGGCGGCATGTACGGCGGCTACCGCTGGACGCAGACGCAGTACTACGTCGGCACGAACGACGAGCACGTCGCGCTGTACCGCGGGATCAGCCAGGACCTGGCCTGGGTGTCGTTGTCGAAGGTGGAGAAGGACCACCCCGAGATCGAACTCAAGTACCTGCCGCCCTACCAGCAGAAGCTGGTCGAGGCGACCATCGCCGAAGGCGGTCTCAAGGACGCCCAGGCGAAGATCGACGAACTGGCGCTGCAGGCGTCCGCGTGCAAGAAGCGGGCCGACCGCCAGGCCGCCGAGAGCGAGAAGAACGCGAAGACGGGTGAGGGCGAGGCCGGAGGCACCACGGGAACCACCCGCACCTCCCTCACGTCCAAGGCGACATCGACGCCGTCGCCCAACTCGTCCACTTCACCTCCCTCGTCCACCTCCCCGACACCGACTGCGACGCCAAGCCCCGGCCCGACCCTCTCGGAGGAAGAGCAGAAGGTCGTCTCGAACTGCGGTACGCAGTAGGCAAGCCGTGAGAGGCCCCGTCACACGATGAGCAGTACTACGAACTCGCCGACGCACCACACGTCCACGATCGGCGCCATCGGAGCGCCGAGCCGCCGCAACACCGAACTCGGGTTGCTGGTCTTCGCGGTCGTGATCCCGGTGTTCGCCTACGCCAACGTGGGTCTGGCGATCAACGACGAAGTGCCGGCCGGCCTGCTCGCCTACGGCATCGGCCTGGGCCTGCTGGCAGGCATAGGCCATCTCGCCGTACGCAAGTTCGCGCCGTACGCGGACCCGCTGATGCTCCCGCTGGCGACCCTGCTGAACGGGCTCGGGCTGGTCATCATCTGGCGCCTGGACCAGTCGAAGCGTCTCCAGGCGAGCAAGACGTTCGTCGAGGCGGCACCGCGTCAGCTGCTGTACTCGGCCATGGGCGTGGCCCTGCTGGTGGCCGTGCTGATCTTCCTCAAGGACCACCGCGTCCTGCAGCGCTACACCTACATCTCCATGGCGGGTGCGCTGTTCCTCCTGCTCCTGCCGCTGGTGCCCGGACTCGGCGCCAACGTCTACGGCGCCAAGATCTGGATCAAGATCCCCGGCCTCGGCACGCTGCAGCCCGGCGAGTTCGCGAAGATCGTCCTCGCGGTCTTCTTCGCCGGCTACCTCATGGTCAAGAGAGACGCCCTTGCGCTGGCCAGCCGCCGCTTCATGGGCCTGTACCTGCCCCGTGGCCGCGACCTCGGACCGATCATCGTCGTATGGATGATCTCGATCCTGATCCTGGTCTTCGAGACCGACCTCGGTACGTCCCTGCTGTTCTTCGGGATGTTCGTCATCATGCTGTACGTCGCCACCGAGCGGACCAGCTGGATCGTCTTCGGTCTGCTGATGTCCGCGGTCGGCGCCGTCGGTGTGGCGAGCTTCGAGCCCCACATCCAGACGCGTGTGAACGCCTGGCTCGACCCCGCGAACGAGTTCAAGCTCAGTCGGTCGGGCGCGCTCGGTCACACCGAGCAGGCCATGCAGGCCCTCTGGGCCTTCGGCTCCGGCGGCACCCTCGGCACCGGCCTCGGCCAGGGCAACTCCGACCTCATCGGCTTCGCCGCCAACTCCGACTTCATCCTCGCCACCTTCGGCGAGGAGCTCGGCCTGGCCGGCGTCATGGCGATCCTGCTGCTCTACGGCCTGATCGTCGAACGCGGCGTTCGCACGGCCCTCGCGGCCCGCGACCCCTTCGGCAAGCTGCTGGCCGTCGGCCTGTCCGGCGCCTTCGCCCTCCAGGTCTTCGTCGTCGCCGGCGGTGTCATGGGTCTCATCCCGCTGACCGGTATGACGCTGCCCTTCGTGGCGTACGGCGGTTCCTCCGTGATCGCCAACTGGGCCCTGATCGGCATCCTGCTCCGGATCAGCGATACGGCCCGCCGTCCCGCGCCGGCCCCGGCGCCCAACCCCGACGCCGAGATGACCCAGGTGGTCCGCCCGTCATGAACAAGCCCCTACGCCGGATCGCGATCTTCTGCGGACTCCTCGTTCTGGCCCTGCTGATCCGTGACAACTGGATCCAGTACGTCCAGGCCGACGAGCTGAGGACCGACAAGAACAACCGTCGCGTCATCATCGAGCGCTACAGCACCCCGCGCGGCAACATCATCGTCGACGGCAAGGCCATCACCGGCTTCAAGGAGACGAGCGGCAGCGACTTCAAGTACAAGCGGACGTACACCAACGGCCCCATGTGGGCGCCGGTCACCGGGTACGCCTCGCAGGCCTTCGGGGCCACGCAGCTGGAGTCCATCGAGGACGGCATCCTCACCGGCAACGACGACCGCCTGTTCTTCCGCAACACCCTCGACATGATCACGGGCAAGGAGAACAAGGGCGGCAACGTCGTCACCACGCTCAACGCCGCCGCGCAGAAGGCCGCGTACAACGGCCTGAAGGCGCAGGGCGGCAAGGGTGCCGTCGCGGCCATCGAGCCGTCCACCGGCAAGATCCTGGCGCTGGCGTCCTTCCCGTCGTACGACCCGTCGTCCTTCGCGGGCAACTCCACGACGACCGACACCAAGGCGTGGACGGGCCTGCAGAAGAAGAACAACGCCGCCGACCCGATGCTCAACCGGGCGCTGCGCGAGGTCTACCCGCCCGGCTCGACGTTCAAGGTCGTCACCGCGGCCGCCGCCCTGCAGCACGGCCTCTACAAGGACGCGGACGAGAAGACGGACTCCCCCGACCCGTGGGTCATGACGGGGACGAACACCAAGCTCCCCAACGAGGGCAACATCCCCTGCAAGAACGCGACGCTTCGGGTCGCCCTGCAGTACTCCTGCAACACCGTCTTCGGCAAGGTCGGGGCGGACCTCGGCAACGAGAAGATGCTGGAGACCGCGAAGGCGTTCGGCTTCACCGAGGAGCAGTTCACCCCGGTCCGCGCCACCGCCTCCGTCTTCTCCGACGACATGAACCCCTCGCAGACCGCGCTGTCCTCCATCGGCCAGTTCAACACCGCCGCGACGCCGCTGCAGATGGCCATGGTCGCCTCCGCCGTCGCCAACGGCGGCACGCTGATGAAGCCGTACATGGTGGACGAGCTCCAGACGCACAACCTGGACGCCATCGAGAAGACCGACCCGGAGGAGCTGGGCAGGCCGCTGTCGGCCGCGAACGCCCAGATCCTGCAGTCGATGATGGAGACGGTCGTCGAGAAGGGCACCGGCCAAAAGGCGCAGATCCCGAACGCCACCGTCGGCGGCAAGACCGGTACCGCGCAGCACGGCGTGGACAACAGCGAGAACCCCTACGCGTGGTTCATCTCCTACGCCAAGGTCGACGACAGCGCGCCCGTGGCCGTGGCCGTGGTGGTCGAGGACGAGAACGCCGTCCGTGACGACATCTCCGGCGGCGGTCTGGCGGCGCCCATCGCGAAGAGCGTCATGGAGGCGGTCATCAACAGCAAGAAGTGACCCCGCTCACGTCCCCTTCACATCGGTGCACGTTGCGATACCGGTCCTGTATCGGGTTACGGGCTTGGCCAGGTCACGCAGGATGAGCCGGGTACGGTATGCCCGGACGGACCACCGCCACACCCACAAGGGTGAGGGCGGGACCGACGGAGAGGGCTGGTAGGTAGCTATGGAAGAGCCGCGTCGCCTCGGCGGCCGGTACGAACTGGGCCAGGTGCTCGGTCGTGGTGGCATGGCGGAGGTCTACCTCGCGCATGACACCCGGCTCGGCCGCACCGTGGCGGTGAAGACGCTGCGGGCGGACCTCGCGCGCGACCCGTCCTTCCAGGCCCGGTTCCGCCGGGAGGCCCAGTCGGCCGCCTCGCTCAACCATCCCGCGATCGTGGCGGTCTACGACACGGGCGAGGACTACATCGACAACGTGTCGATCCCGTACATCGTCATGGAGTACGTCGACGGGTCCACGCTGCGTGAGCTCCTGCACAGCGGCCGCAAGCTGCTGCCGGAGCGGGCGATGGAGATGACCATCGGCATCCTCCAGGGTCTGGAGTACGCCCACCGCAACGGCATCGTCCACCGGGACATCAAGCCGGCGAACGTCATGCTGACGCGCAACGGCCAGGTCAAGGTCATGGACTTCGGCATCGCCCGCGCCATGGGCGACTCCGGGATGACGATGACCCAGACCGCGGCCGTCATCGGCACCGCCCAGTACCTCTCGCCGGAGCAGGCCAAGGGCGAGCAGGTCGACGCCCGGTCGGACCTGTACTCCACCGGCTGTCTGCTGTACGAGCTCCTGACGGTCCGGCCGCCGTTCGTCGGCGACTCCCCGGTCGCCGTCGCGTACCAGCACGTGCGCGAGGAGGCCCAGGCCCCGTCGGTCTTCGACCCCGAGATCACGCCCGAGATGGACGCGATCGTGCTGAAGGCCCTGACGAAGGACCCCAACTACCGCTACCAGTCGGCCGACGAGATGCGCGCCGACATCGAGGCCTGCCTCGACGGCCAGCCCGTCGCCGCCACGGCCGCGATGGGTTCCGTGGGCTACGGCGGCTACCCCGACGACCAGCCGACGACGGCCCTGCGCCAGCAGGACGCCGGCGCCACGTCGATGCTGCCGCCCATGAACCCGGACGACGGCGGATTCGGCTACGACGACCGCGTCGACCGGCGCCGGCAGAAGAAGTCCAACACCTCCACGATCCTGCTGGCCGTCGCGGCCGTGCTGGTCCTCGTGGGCGCGATCCTCATCGGCAAGTGGGTCTTCGACGGAGGCACGGCGAGCAACGACTCCGTCGCCGTCCCGAGCCTGGTCGGCGAGAGCCAGAGCGCCGCCCGCGAGCTCCTCGCCAACGTCGACCTCGAGCTGGGCGAGGTCAAGCAGGACGAGTGCGAGAACCAGCCCAAGGGCAAGATCTGCTCGCAGAGCCCCGACTCCAAGACCAAGGTGGACAAGGGCTCCAAGGTCGACGTCGTGGTGTCCACGGGCGCCCCGAAGGTGACCGTGCCGAGCGTGATCGGGATCAGCCTCGAGGACGCCCGGAAGAAGCTGGAGGGCGACGACTTCCAGTTCACGATCAAGACCGAGACGCGCGAGGTCTCCTCCGAGGAGCCCGGCACCGTCCTCGACCAGGACCCGGCGCGCGGCGAAGAGGTCGAGAAGGGCTCCACGATCACCCTGACCGTCGCCAAGGAGCAGGAGCAGTCGACCGTCCCGGACGTCGCCGGCCGTACCTGTGACGAGGCGAAGGCCCAGATGCAGGACAACGACCTCACCGGCAACTGCACCGAGGTCGAGACCCAGGACCCGAACCAGGTCGGCAAGGTCATCTCCACGTCCCCGGCGGCCAACAGCAAGGTCGACAAGAACTCCACGGTGACCATCCAGATCGGCAAGCAGGCCGCGCAGAAGGCGCAGATGCCCAACGTCGTCGGTCAGACGCTCGGCCAGGCCAAGCAGACCCTGGGGCAGGCCGGGTTCACCAACATCCAGTTGGAGAACGGCAGCGACCAGAACGACAACGCCCTCGTCGTCCGGCAGGACCCCAACGCCGGCCAGCAGGTCGACCCCGCGAAGACCACGGTCAAGCTGACCACGGTCGGCTTCGGCGGCGGCGACAACGGAGGTGGCCCGGGCGGCGGCGGCCCCTTCGGCTGACCGGAGACCGCAGACCGCAGACCGCACCACACGAAAGAGCCCCGGCGTCCTAGAGAGGACACCGGGGCTCTTCTCACGTCCGCGTCAGCGCAGTTCCTCCGGCGGTGTGCGCTGCTCGTCCACCTTCTCGACGCGCTCCAGCTCGCCCCACACGACGTACCGGTAGCGGCTCGTGTAGACCGGCGTGCAGGTCGTCAGGGTGATGTAGCGGCCCGCCTTGGTCTTCCCGGACTCCTTCGGGACGTCCCCGAGGACCTGGACGTTGTACTTCGAGGTCTCGGGAAGGACCGAGTAGACCTTGTAGACGTACCACTTGTCCTTCGTCTCGAAGACGATCGGATCGCCCTTGGCGATCTTGTGGATGTTGTGGAACTTCGCGCCGTGCCCGTCGCGGTGCGCCGCGAGGGAGAAGTTGCCCTTCTTGTCCGACGTCGGCAGCGTCGCCTTGACCGGGTCGGTGTAGTACCCGGCGACACCGTCGTTGAGGATCTTCGCCGTCGTGCCCTTCTCGACGAGGATCTCGCTCTTGCTCATCGCGGGGACGTGGAGGAAGCCGATGCCGGCTCCGGAGTCGAACTCCGGGGGGCGGCGGGAGCCGTCGTCCTGATGCGCCCAGCCGTCGCGGACCTTGTCGGCCTCCTTGTCGGCCGCGCGGTCGGCGAGGACGTTCGTCCACCAGAGGGAGTAGACGACGAACAGGCCCATCACCAGGCCCGCCGTGATGAGGAGTTCGCCGAAGACGCTGATCACCGCCGCGACGGGACCCAGACGGCGGCGGCGATCCGGCCGGCGCGGGGACTGACGCGTCGCGGAGCGGTCCGCGTACTCGGTGTCGTCGGTGGTCGATGCCACGTTCATCTGCCCTTAACTGACGAGCGCATCCGGCTTGCCCTTGCTGCGCGGCCGTTCCTCGACCATCTTGCCCCAGACGATCAACCGGTACTTACTCGTGAACTCCGGCGTACACGTGGTGAGCGTGATGTAGCGGCCCGGCTTGGTGAATCCCGACCCCTTCGGGACCGGCTCCAGCACACTGACGTTGCTCGGCGACGTCACCGGCAGGACCGACGCCATCTTGTACACGAAGAACTTGTCCTGCGTCTCCACGACGATGTCGTCCCCCGGGGTGAGCCGGTTGATGTACCGGAACGGCTCCCCATGGGTGTTGCGGTGCCCGGCCAGACCGAAGTTGCCGGTCCTGGCGTCCGGCATCGCCGTCTTCAGCTTGCCCTCGCCGTAGTGGCCGACCATGCCCCGGTCCAGCACCTGCTTGTTGCTGATGCCCTCGGCGATCGGCACGACGACGTCCAGCTTCGGGATGTGCAGCAGCGCGAAGCCCTGGCCCGGCTCGAAGCTGCCCGGGTTGCGCTTGCCGCTCGCCCAGTCGTTCTGGAGGCTGCTGGCCTCCTTGTCCGCCTGTGCGTGCGCCCGGACGTTCGTCCACCACAACTGGTAGCTCACGAAAAGCAGCATCAGCACGCCGGTGGTGATGAACACCTCGCCGAGGGCCCGGCTCACCAGCGTCGCGGCGCTCGGTTTGCGGGCGCGCGCCTGCCGCCGGGCCTCCAGGCGCGAGCGGGGGGCCGAGGGAGCGTCCGACTCCGTCTCCGCGGTCTCCAGGTCCGCTCGTCCGGCGCCACGGCGCCCATGACGCCGCTTGGCGGCCTTCCTGCGGGCCGCGCGGCCACCCACGGGGGATTCGTCGAGGCTCTCCGCCGAACGGGCCCCAGAGCGCGCTCCAACGGCGGCAGCGGTGTCCGCTATCCGCAGGGCGACGGTCTCGTCGTCCGGAGGCGGTATGTACGTCTGCTGAGGCTCCGCGTGCTGCGGCCGGCCGGGCTGCTGCGCCTGCGGGTGCTGCGGGTGCGGGTGCGGGTGCTGCGGCTGCGGGTGGTGTGGCTGGGCGTACGGCTCCTGGTACGCGTCCGTGCCGTACGTCTGCGCCCCGTACCGCTCGCTGCCGTAGCCGTCGCCTCCGTAGCCGGCCTGGGCCTGCGCGGCGGCCGCGGGGCCGCCGTGCCAGTCCCCGTGCGCACCGGGGTCCCCGTACGGCTGCTGCCCGTACGGGGTTCCCTGGTCGCCGGCGCCGCCGTAGGAGTCCCCGGAGGACTGCCCGTAGGCGGTGCCGGACTCGCGCTCGGGGCGCAGCGCGGTCACGCCGTGGCCCTGCCCACCACCGGGGCGAGCCCCGACGACCTCGCCACCGCGCCCTCGTCGCCGCATTCGGCCAGCCAGTTGGCCAGCATCCGGTGCCCGTGCTCGGTCAGCACGGACTCGGGGTGGAACTGCACCCCCTCCACCGGGAGTTCACGGTGCCGCAAGCCCATCACGATGCCGTCGTGGGTGCGGGCCGTCACTTCCAGCTCGGCGGGCACGGTCGCCGGCTCGGCGGCCAGCGAGTGGTAGCGGGTCGCCGTGAACGGGGTCGGCAGTCCGGCGAAGACGCCCCTGCCCTCGTGCTCGACGAGCGAGGTCTTGCCGTGCAGCAGCTCGGGGGCCCGGTCCACCACACCGCCGTACGCCACCTGCATCGACTGCATGCCGAGGCAGACCCCGAAGACCGGGACGCCGGTCGCGGCACAGTGCCGGACCATGTCGACGCAGACCCCGGCCTCCTCAGGGGTGCCTGGGCCCGGCGAGAGCAGGACGCCGTCGAAGCCGTCCTGGGCGTGGGCCGTGGAGACCTCGTCGTTGCGGAGGACCTCGCACTCGGCGCCCAGCTGGTAGAGGTACTGGACCAGGTTGAAGACGAAGCTGTCGTAGTTGTCCACGACGAGGATGCGCGCGCTCACTGGTTGTCCACCGTCACATCGTTGAAGGGCAGCAGAGGTTCGGCCCACGGGAAGACGTAGTTGAAGAGGACGTAGACCACGGCCATGACCAGCACGAGGGAGATCAACGCCTTCAGCCATGCGTTCCCCGGCAGATGCCGCCAGATCCAGCCGTACATGCCGTCCCTTCCGTCGCACCACGGCACCAGAATCACGCCGCACGGTCACCAGACTAACGGCGCAGGGCCTTCGGTTTCCCGGCCTCCACAGGCTGCGTGGAGTCCAGGTGGGCCCACACGATCAGGCGGTGACTGTGCCCCCACTCGGGATCACACGTGGTCAGCGTCAGATAGCGGCCCTCACCCGTATACCCCGACTTACGGGGCACAGGGTCGATCACCTCAATGTCGGAGGGCACTGTTTTGTAGGGGCCTTTGTCGATCCTGTACGTGAACCATGAGGTTCCGTCCGTCAGCACCACCGCGTCGCCCCTCCGCAGCCTGGGGAAGTCCTTGAAGGGGTCCCCATAGGTCCGCCGGTGACCGGCGACCGAGAAGTTGCCCTTCTGCCCCAGCCGGGCGGTGTTCGCGTAGTGGCCGAGCCCTTTCTTCAGGGTCCCGGTGGCCGTGCCTTCGAGCACCGGCTTGTTCCACGTGAAACCAAGCCGCGGGATGTACATGATCGCGAAAGGCTTGTCCGCCGTGTACGGGGCGGGCCCCGGCGGAGTCGCGGGCGCCTGCGGTGCGCCGGAGGCCTGCGGAGCACCGGACGCCCGCGATGCGCCGGACGCCCCGGGCGAGGGCCGCATCGCGCTCTGGGCCCACTGCTCCTGTAACTGGTCGATCTGGTCGTCCATGACGGTGTCGGCCCGCACGCCGGTCCAGAACAGCACGTAGACGACGAAGAGAACGATCACCGTGCCGACGGTGACGCACAGCTCGCTGACGGTCCTGACGACGACGCGCACCGGCAGCTCCAGTGAGGCTCACTCCACGGGCTTGGCGTACTGCAGATCCACTGTGCCCGAGTAGCCCGGCAGAGTCACCGTCCCGTCCTCCGTGACTTTCCAGCCGAGGCCGTAGACGTTGACGTAGACCATGTAGTTCTGGATCGCCCGCGAGGCCGCGAGGGCCTGCTGCATCTTCTCCGGATCACCGACAGCCGTGATCTTGTACGGCGGCGAGTAGACCCGGCCCTGGAGGATCAGGGTGTTGCCCACACAGCGCACGGCGCTCGTGGAGATCAGCCGCTGATCCATGACCTTGATCCCCTTGGCGCCGCTCTCCCAGAGGGCGTTGACCACGGCCTGGAGGTCCTGCTGGTGGATGACCAGGTAGTCCGGCTGGGGCTCGGGGTAGCCGGGGAGCTTGGCGGTGGCGTCCGGCGGGGCGTCGTTCAGCGTGACGGTGATCGCCTCACCGGTCAGCCTCTTCGTCCCCGCGCGGGCCTCCAGCGCGGACAGCTTGGCGTCCTCGGCCTTGGTGCTGCCGTCGTCCCGTTCGGCGAGCGCCTCCACGTCGTTCCGCAGGGCCGCGTTGGTCTCGTCGAGCCGGCCGTTCTCGTGGCTGCGCTCCTGGATGAGGTCGGAGAGTTTCAGCAGCGAGGCGTCCGTACGGATGTCGGTGCCCTTGGCGGTGTTGAAACTGGTGAAGAAGATGAGGCCGGCGAGGGCGAAGACGGCGGCGGTGAGCACCCGTACGGGACGGAATCGGCCACGGACAGGGCTGGATCCCGTACCGGGGGAGTCGGCAGAATTGCTCAACGTACCCTTATCTCCTTCGGCGCCACGGAAGCACTACGCTAACGGACGCCCGGGGGAGCCCACAGTGTCCCCTTGTACGCTGCCCCGAGCCCGACCAGTTCCCTGCGCGGCCACGCAGCGCATCGACAGGAGAGACCCTCGTGCCGAAGTCACGTATCCGCAAGAAGGCCGATTACACGCCGCCGCCGTCGAAGCAGGCGACCGCCATCAAGCTGACCAGCCGTACCTGGGTCGCACCGGTCATGCTGGCCATGTTCGTGATCGGTCTCGCCTGGATCGTCGTCTTCTATGTGACCGACGGTTCCCTGCCCATCGAGGCACTGGGCAACTGGAACATCGTGGTGGGCTTCGGTTTCATCGCCGCCGGATTCGGCGTCTCCACGCAGTGGAAGTGACGGCCCGCCCGGCCCGGAAAGCGGCGGCCGCTTCGCGGTGAACGCAGCTCTGCCCACGGCTATCCACTGAGTTATCCACAGCGGTTTTCCACAGTGTTGAAAAAGAACGACGATCTGTGGATAACCAACGGGGCATTGACACCGGTGTGACGGAACTACCGGTGATCATGGACAGTCGAAAGCTTGTTCGCCCCCTGTCTGACCTGCGGAAACGTTGGTCCAGGACAGGGGGCGTCGCGCTGTCCGCACACTGTGCACAAGATCCGCCACCCGCTGTGGACAACTGTGCGTCTCAGGTGGCAGAACCCGCTGCTCAGGTGAGCTGGAGGGTTCTGAGCGCGGTCACCAGAACGACCACCGCCAGCACCGCGGCACAGGTGCCGTACTGGATCAGCGCGCGGTGCTCGCGTGGGGCGTGGACCATGGCGTAACCGATGATCACCCCGGCCACCAGACCACCGATATGGGCCTGCCAGGCGATGTTGCTCCACCCGAAGGTGAAGATCAGGTTGATCACCAGCAGGGCGATGATCGGGCGCATGTCGTACTGGAGGCGGCGCACCAGGACGGCCGTCGCGCCGAACAGGCCGAAGATCGCGCCGGACGCCCCGAGCGTGGCCGTGGTCGGCGCGGCCAGCAGATAGGTGAGGGCACTGCCCGCGAGTCCGGAGCCGAAGTAGAGCGCGAGATATCGGGCCCGTCCGAGCGCCGCTTCGAGCGGGCCTCCCAGCCACCACAGGCCGAGCATGTTGAAGGCGAAGTGCCAGATCGCCTCGTGCGTGAACATCGAGGTCACCAGGCGGTACCACTCGCCGTCCGCGACCCCCGAGGTCGTCTGGAAGGGAGCGGGCGGCCAGGCGCCGATCAGCCAGAGGTCGGACAGCAGCGCTTCATCAGCCTTTACGGCGATGAACACCGCGAGGTTGATCCCGATGAGGATCTTGGTGATCAGACGGGGATCCGTGGCGATGCTGCCGCCCGCGAGCGTGCGCGGCCGGGAGGCCTCCGGGGCGTGGCCCGTGCCGGAGCCGGTGCGGACGCACTCCGGGCACTGGAAGCCGACAGAGGCGCTGATCATGCACTCCGGACAGATGGGACGGTCGCAGCGGGTGCAGCGGACACCGGTCTCACGGTCCGGGTGGCGGTAGCAGACAGGCAGGCTCCGGGCGTCCTGCGGGCTACCCACCGGCTGGTCCATCGGATCCCCTAGGTCGTCGTCCGCGGCGCACAGGCCCATACACCGCCCCCGCCCATCCTTACGGACGAGCGGGGCGATTGGTTCCCTGCGGGAGGTGTCGGACGTCCGAGCGGACGGTCCCGCCTCAGCCCTGACGCGTCTCGATCATGACGGACTCGATGACGACGTCGTTCACCGGGCGGTCGGTGCGCGGGTTGGTCTGCAGCGAGGCGATCGCGTCGACGACCTTCTGGCCGGCCGCGTCGGCGACCTCGCCGAAGATCGTGTGCTTGCGGTTCAGCCACGTCGTCGGGGCGACGGTGATGAAGAACTGCGAGCCGTTGGTGCCCGGACCGGCGTTCGCCATGGCCAGCAGGTACGGCTTGTCGAAGGCCAGGTCGGGGTGGAACTCGTCCGGGAACTGGTAGCCGGGGCCGCCGGTGCCGTTGCCCAGCGGGTCACCGCCCTGGATCATGAAGCCGCTGATGACCCGGTGGAAGACAGTGCCGTCGTAGAGCCTGGCCGTGGACTTCTCGCCGGTGGCGGGGTTGGTCCACTCACGCTCGCCCTGGGCGAGTTCGACGAAGTTCCTGACCGTGACCGGCGCGTGGTTGGGGAGAAGCCGCACCGCGATGTCGCCGTGGTTGGTCTTCAGGGTGGCGTAGAGCTGCTCGGCCACGATCTGCCTTCCGTCGTCGTTCTGTGATCCCTCGATCCTCGCACGGACGGTCTCGGCGGATGCCCGACGCTCGTGAACCGGCACCCAACCGGGCAGATCCCTTGCGGAAAACGCGTCGAGTACCCCCGTGGCGGGGGCGCGACACGGCGAACCGTGGCATTGTCGACGACAAGCCACCGTTGCCCCATATTGATCCTTTATTCCAATCGATCACTTTCACCGGCACCCGAATGCCCGCCCCTACATGCCCCGCCGCGTTCCGGGAGGCATGATCCGTAAAAGGGTGGAAAGTCGAATTACCGTACGCCACCGAGGAGGAGGAACCCGTGACCCGCATCGACAGCGTGCGCGCCGCGACCGGCTCGGCGAAGGACAGCGTGCTGCACGCCGCGGAAGTGGTGGCGCCCTACGCCGACACCGCCAAGGACAGGGCCGCCCACTACGCACACGAGGCACGCGTACGGCTCGCGCCCAAGGTGTCGCAGGCCACCGAGCAGGCCCGCGCCCAGTACGGCGTCCACGTCGCCCCGCGCCTGGAGCAGGCACGCGCCCATGTGCCATCGAAGGTCGACCTGGCCGCCCAGGAGGCGGCGCTCCGCACCCGCAAGGCGGCTCTGCAGGCCGCCGAATACTCCCGGCCCAAGCTCGAGCAGGCGGTGGCCGCGGCCGGACCCGTCAAGGAGGAAGCAGCCGCCCGTGGGGTCGCCGCACTGGCCGCGCTGCGCGGTCAGGTCTCGCCGAAGGACGTGCAGAAGCTGGTGCGCAAGCACCAGCGGCGTGCCAAGGCCGGCCGTCTGGCGAAGGCCCTGGCCGTCGTCGGTCTTCTCGCGGGTGGTGCCTTCGCCGCCTGGAAGTGGTGGGACAAGCAGGCGAACCCGGACTGGCTCGTCGAGCCGCCCGCCGCGACGGAGGTGCCGGAGTCCGGCCGTCTGGCATCGGTCGACGGCACGGACCAGAGCGCGCTCGACCCCGAGGTCCAGGCCAAGGAAGCCGAGGAGGCCGCCCGGCGCGACGAGGGCAAGTGACCTGAGCGTCGGTCACTTCGGCTCGTTTCGATCGGCTCGTTCCAACGCCGCCAGGGGGCGGGAGACTTGAGGTCTCCCGCCCCCTGGCGGCGTTTCACGTGGAACATCGGCTGCCGCCGAAGATCGGCTGTCTTCGAGCGTCATCGGCCTCCGCTCGAAGCCGTGAGGCAGCTGTGTTCACACCTCCGCCCACGATGACGTTTGCAACGACTTGTGCGCGCGAGCTCCACACAAGCTCCCCTAACGGAATGCACCCTTCTGATTACCTGATCACCTGAAGACCAGCTCACACGGGGGTTCGGACGTCCTACAAGGGTTTCGGCAGGCGTCGGCCGAGGACTTCCTCACCCGGGCCGAGGGCACCGAGAATGTTTGCGCAAATATGCGCAACGTCACCACGTGCCGCTCGCCGGTGACACACGTCACGGCCGTGAGTGCGGGAGAAAGGTGGTCGGACAGACGAAACCGGCCAGCACCCGCGAGGGTGCCGGCCGGTCCGGAGAGTGGAGCCTAGGGGAGTCGAACCCCTGACATCTGCCATGCAAAGACAGCGCTCTACCAACTGAGCTAAGGCCCCGGAAGAGGAGCATCCGACCGGAACGAGCACGTCCCGGCGGCTGCCGCAGACCAGACTACCGGGTCGCGCCCCGTATCTCGCAAAAAAGATGGGGGGTCCCGATGCACAACCACTCTCCGTAAGATGCTCGACGTGGTTCGCTACAGCGAACCGCGGTTTTGGGGAAGCGATGGGGAGACGCAATGGACGCCGCACAGCAGGAAGCCACCGCAAGAGCGCGGGATCTGCAGCGGAACTGGTACGGGGAGCCGCTGGGGACGCTCTTCCGTAGGCTCATCGACGATCTTGGTCTCAACCAGGCTCGTCTCGCGGGGGTTCTGGGACTGTCCGCGCCGATGCTGTCGCAGCTGATGAGCGGCCAGCGGGCGAAGATCGGCAATCCCGCCGTGGTCCAGCGGGTGCAGCTGCTGCAGGACTTGGCGGGGCAGGTGGCGGACGGAAGCGTGAGCGCGGCCGAGGCCACCGAGCGCATGGAGGAGATCAAGAAGTCACAGGGGGGCTCGGTGCTCAGCAACACCACGCAGACGACGGGCAGTTCGGGTGCGCCCACCGTGAAGCGGGTGGTCCGCGAGATCCAGTCACTGCTGCGCTCGGTCGCGGCAGCGGGGGACATCATCGAGGCCGCCGACAGTCTCGCCGTGACCCACCCGGAACTGGCAGAGTTCCTCCGGGTGTACGGCGCCGGCCGGACGTCCGACGCGGTCGCGCACTACCAGTCGCACCAGAGCTGAGCTGAGCCCCGGGCCCGGTCGTCGAAGGGGGTCGGCGACCGGGCCGCCGGCTGAGCGGACGCCGGCCCACCGGTGCTTCCGATCACCGCGCACCACGGGGGGGCGGGCAAGGAGGAGTCGTATCGCCCGTCGCGGGGGAGGCAAGGGGGACGACCACAGGGGGAGGAGCGACGCACAGCCATGGGTGAGGTCTTCGCCGGCCGGTACGAACTGGTCGACCCGATCGGGCGCGGAGGCGTCGGTGCCGTCTGGCGTGCCTGGGACCACCGCCGCCGCCGGTACGTGGCGGCCAAGGTGCTCCAGCAGAGCGACGCGCACTCGCTGCTGCGGTTCGTCCGGGAGCAGGCCCTGCGGATCGACCACCCCCATGTGCTCGCCCCGGCCAGCTGGGCCGCGGACGACGACAAGGTCCTGTTCACCATGGACCTGGTGGGCGGCGGATCGCTCGTCCACCTCGTCGGGGACTACGGACCCCTGCCGCCGCCGTTCGTGTGCACGCTGCTCGACCAGCTGCTGTCGGGCCTGGCGGCCGTGCACGCCGAAGGCGTGGTCCACCGGGACATCAAGCCCGCCAACGTGCTTCTGGAGGCCACCGGTACGGCCCGGCCGCGGCTGCGGCTGTCCGACTTCGGCATCGCCATGCGACTGGGCGAGGCACGGCTGACCGAGACCAACCTCGTGGTGGGAACGCCCGGTTACCTTGCCCCCGAGCAACTCCTCGGCTCCGACCCGGACTTCCCGGCGGACCTGTTCGCCGTGGGCCTGGTCGCCCTGTATCTGCTGGAGGGCGCCAAGCCCGACGCCAAGGCGCTCGTGCAGTACTTCACCGAGCACGGCACACCCGGCCCGCCCAAAGGCATTCCCGAGCCGCTGTGGCAGATCGTGGCGACGCTGCTCCAGCCCGATCCGCACGCGCGGTTCCGCACCGCCACGGGCGCGCGCAAGGCCCTCGCGTCGGCCGCCGAGCTCCTGCCCGAACCCGGCCCCGACGACGAGCTGATCGAGATATTCGACCAACTCGGGCCGCTGCCCTCGGGATTCGGCCCGGAGGGACCCCAGACGCGTGCGCCCGGAGTCATCGACGGAACGGGGACCACGTCCACCGCCCTGCGGGCGGACAGGGCAGGGACGGCCGGAGCCGACTCGTCCGCTTCCCTGACCGGGGATCAGCCGCCGTCCGTGCCGCCTCACCCCATGCCCTTGCCACCCGTGCCCTCCATACCGGCCCCGCCGGCCGTGGCACCCCCGGTGCCGTCCGCCTCGCCCGCACCGCCCCCACACCGCCCCGAGGCGCCGCAGCAGGGCACCCGCACGCCCCCTGACTCCTCGCCGTCCGGCCACCGGCTGCCCACCATGTCGGACACCGGCAGCTTCCCGCTGCCCCCGCCCGACAGCACCGCGTCCACCGCCGGCGCCACGGCGCCCCCACCGCCGTACGACCGCACCCGCGATCTCGCCGCCCATCGATCCCCCGTCCCGCAGTACCCGTACGGGCCCCCGGCCCCCGCGGAGCCCCCGACGCCCACTCCTTCGCCAGCACCGGCGCCGTATCACCGCGTCGATGCCTCTACTGCCTCATACACCGCCCAGAGCCCGCAGGTTCCCTTTTCGCCGCCGCCCGGCGCACAGTCGCCGCCACCCGGCGCACCGTCCCGCCCGCGCGCCGGTCACCGTGCCGTGCGCCGGCCCGGTCCCCCCGCCAAGGTGGCCATCCCGCTCCTGCTGCTGGCGCTGGCCTGCTACGCCGTGGGGTTCTGGGCGCTCAGCCGCATCTGACCCGGCGCGCACCGCCGATCACGCGCACCGCCGGTCACGCCCACCGCCGATCAGTGGGCACCGCCCTCCCACCTTCCTCCGGGCGCTTCTACGGGCTGCCGAGCCTCCGGCGCGCGACCACCCGCCACACCCCGAGCACCGCCAGCAGCGCCGTCCCCGTACCGATGCCGCTCACTGCCAGCACGGTCATCGCGGTGTCCCCGCGCCCGCTTCCGCCCCCCGTGCCGCCCGCGGCCGGTCCCCCGGTGACCCCGCTCAGGACCGGGTCCACCGGCTCGGCCTCGAAGAGGCCGTCCGGCCTGGGCTCCCCCGCATAGTCGGGCGCGGCCTTCTCCGAGCCGTCCACCCGCACCCGCAGGGCCATGTCGAAGGGCCCGTCCCCGAACTTGTCGGCCACCTCGGACGCGAGGTGCACGACCAGGTAGTACGAACCGGCGAACCGCATGGCACTGAGCCGGTCCGGTCCCGCGTACCGGTTCTCGTAGGCGACCGGGGGCAGGGGCGGCAGTGCGGCGGACTCCCGGCGGCCGGCGTAGTTGGCGCTCACGTCGTCGACGAACCCGCGCGCGGGGTTGTAGAGGGTGAGGCTCAGCGCGCCGGTCGTATAGCCGCCCCGGCCGTCCTCGGCGGCCAATTCGGCGGTCGCGGCGAGCTGCCCGCCCCATGCGACCGGCACCTTGTAGAAGAGCGTGCCGCCGGGCTCGATGCCCGCGCCCCACACGCCCGGGCCGACGGGCACCGCCGAGGCGAAGCCCGAGCCGCCCTCGCGCGTGACGGGCTCACCGGAGGCGGGCGCCGGGGTCCGCGAGTTCCAGGCCTCCGGCACCTCGGCGGCGACGGGCTCGCGCAACGCCGGCTCGGAGACGACGAACAGCTCCAGGTCCCAGTCCTCCGGCGCCGACACGGGCGTACCGACGCGCTCGACGAGCACGTCATAGGTGCCCGCCGTCTTGCAGCGGGGCCGGTCGGCGGAGATCTCCCGGGCGCCCCAGGCGGCGATCGGGCGGGCGCTGCGGACGACGCCGAAGGTCTCGGTGTCGAGGGAGCAGGAGCGGCCGGCGGCGTCCCGCACGGTCACCTTGATGCCCTCGCCCGCGGAGACCGTGCCGCCGGGGGCGGGGGCCGCCGTGGCGGAGACGTAGGTGTCGGTGGTGGCGTCGAGTTCGAGGGAGTAGTGCACGGCCGCGTCGCCGGGCAGCGAGCTGCGGTACGTCGTCCCGGCGGAGAGGCGCTTCGCACCGGCGGTCGCGGGCGCGCCGGTGACGCTCGCGGCGTCGGGGGCGAAGCCGTACGGTCCCGGTGCCCCGGCGGCGAGCGCCGAGGGCACCGGCAGCGCGGCCGTCGTGCACAGCAGCAGCGTCCCCACGGCGGCCGACCGCGCACGGCCCGCGTGGCGCACCGGACGCGCCCCCTGCCGTGCCCCCGTACGCCGCCCCATCCCGCGCCACCCCTCGTCGCCGCTACCGGACCGTCGCCCATCCTGCCCAGCCCGGTGCTCCGGCACCCCCGCATTCCGCACGCCCGTCCGAAACAGAGGCGTCTAAACGCTTGCGCCGGCTTCCGCAACTCGAGGAACGGTGGCCGTGCGTTGCTCCGAACACACGAAACCCCGGCCGCGTGGGCGGCCGGGGTCTGTGTCGAATCCGTCGTGACGGCTCACGAACCCGTGGGCACGGAGTCAGTCGCCTCCGTCCACAGATCCTGCTCGGCGCGATCCGCCTGGATCTGGCGGTACACGAGGAGCCCGCCGATGGCGGCCAGTGCGACCAGGAGAAGCTTCTTCACCGCGCGACCTCGTCTTTCCTTGACGTAGGGGACCTCTGGCGCCCGACTATACACACCGGCCGATACCGATCGGTGACCTGCGTGGTGGCTCAACTGCCGCCCGGCACACCCCAGTAGATGGGGACGAACCGCCTCCGGACCGGAGAGTGATCACCTCCGGACGCTGGGTGACTTTGCCGCGAAATGCAACTTTTGCCTGTCTTCGCGGCTCTTGCGCCCATTCGAGTGCTGTTCATCTGAAGATCGACGCGCCACGGGCGTCGGTCCATGACTTCGCGGCCCACATCCACATCATGAGGAAAGTACGCAAATCGCCCAACCTGAAAGTGAGGGGCCATGACCAGGAACAAGGTCATGAACCTGTGGACCGCCATCGTCACCGCCTTCCTCGCGCTGTTCACGGCGCTCGGCTTCGTCTCGAACACCGCGGCCGCGGCCTCGCCGCAGACCGAGACCTCCTCCCGCAACACCGGACGCGACGACAGCGAGCGCAGCGCGGAGCTCGCGGTGCCGGCGCCGCCCCACTGGGCCTGGTCCTACGCCAGGGCCCTGCCTCCGACGATGAAGCAGCGCATCCGGGCGGAGGCCCATGGAAAGACCCCCAGCTGCCGGCACCGTCCGCTCTCGGACACGGAAGCGGCCGCATCGGTCCCGGCGACCCAGGAGTGCGCCACAGCGGCCTCCCCGGCCCTCCAGCCCCTGGTGCCCCACCAACGCTGACCCCTCGGGCCCGCCCGAGCGACAGCCTCCGCAGTACGGACGTAACGCGGTAACAGCAGTACACGCAGACGCAGCACGCAGCAGTGAACGCCGACGACGCAGAACGACGCCCTCCGCTACGGCGGGACGTCACTCCGCTTCGACGATGTGCCGTAGATAGGCCCAGGGGTCATTGAGATAGCGACGCCAGTGGTCGACGAGCTCCAGATCCCGCCAGCCGGCGGGACGCATTCCGTGGTCACCCACCTCGATGATCTCGGCGCCCGGTAGCGCCGTGAGCACCGGTGAGTGCGTCGCGCAGACGATCTGCGCACCGGAACGCCCCAGGTGATGCAGCAGCCCCACGAGTTGAAGACAGGAAGCGAACGACAGCGCGGCCTCGGGTTCGTCCATGACGTACAGCCCGGGCCCCTCGAAACGCTCGCGGAAGGCCATCAGAAAGCCTTCTCCGTGGCTCATCTCGTCCACGGACCCCGAGATCCTTCCCGTCGTCTGCTCCCGGCCCAGCGCGTCCAGCGCCGTCTCCGCCCGCAGGAAGAAGCCCCTGCGGCGCGTCCGAGACCCGCGCAGCATGCGCCGCCCGGCCGCCGTCGCCTCGAACCGCACCCGCGCGCCCAGCTCCGAGGGCTCGCGGGCACTGGCGTACCGGTAGCCCGCGGACCCGCCCCAGGAATCCAGGCCGAACCCCTCCGCCAGCGCCTCGACCAGCGTGGACTTCCCGGAGCCGTTCTCCCCCACCAGGAACGTGACAGGCGCGGAGAACCGCAGTCCCTCCTCCACGAGCTGCCGCACGCACGGCACCGACCACGGCCACCGCCCCTCGGCCGCCTCACCCTCGGTGACATGCGCATAGGCCCGTTCGACGATCACCCCGCCACCCTCCCACCCACCACTGACAACGGCCTCCCACCCGGCGGACCGGAAGCGCTTCCCGGCCGACGCCGGCCGGAACGCAGAAGACCCCCGGTCCGTGTGGACCGGGGGTCTTCTCGCTGGTGGGGCTAACAGGATTTGAACCTGTGGCCTCATCCTTATCAGGGATGCGCTCTAACCAACTGAGCTATAGCCCCGCCGCGCTCTGCGGTGTGTCTCCCGCGCGCTGACTCCTGAAC
This sequence comes from Streptomyces sp. NRRL WC-3605, assembly GCF_001509795.1. Lineage (GTDB taxonomy): Bacteria > Actinomycetota > Actinomycetes > Streptomycetales > Streptomycetaceae > Streptomyces > Streptomyces viridochromogenes. The sequence continues at coordinate 118,232 of NZ_LLZN01000042.1, forward strand.
ATTAGCGCACGACACGGGCAGTCCCAAAATCGGTTCCCGGAGGGGCGCGGGGCAGGGCCGGGACCCTGCCTCAGTCGTCCCTCACTCGTCCTCGGCAAGGGTCAGCTCGACGCCGCCCACGAAGCCCGCGGAGAGGTTGTAGATGAACGCGCCGAGGGTCGCCAGCGCCGTCGCGAGGACGACGTCGATGACCGCGATGATCGACGTGAACAGCAGGACGTTCGGCAGCGACAGGAAGGACTGCAGGTCGAAGCCGTTCGACTCGTTCGAGCCGGTGGCCTCGGAGATCGTGCCGCCGACCGTGGAGAAGACGCCCATGGCGTCCATGACCATCCACAACACCGCGGCCGCGACGATCGTGCAGATGCCCAGCGCGATGGACAGCAGGAAGCTGACCTTCATCACCGACCACGGGTCCGCCTTGGCGACCCGCAGCCGGGCCTTGCGGGTGCGCGGGGTCGTAGGCGCCCCGGTGCGCGGCTTGCGGACCGCGCCCGCCGGGGTGCCGCCGCCGGCCGTCTGGTAGGCCTGCGGCGGGTGGTACGGACCGCCGGCCTGCTGGGGCTGGCGCTCACCCGGCAGGGGCGACGCCTGCTGCTGGGCGCCCCCCGGAGCGGCCGGGCCCCCACCGGCCGCGTAGGTGTCCGTCACGGTTCCCCCCTGGGATCCAGTCGCGTCGGGCGTGGACGTGCCCTTCGCCGGCGACGACTTGATCGCCTTCAGCTGCGTGGTGTGGGTGTCCGCCGCCTGCGCGGCGGAGCCACGACCGCCGCCGCCCGTCTCCGAACCGGCCGGAGAACCGGCCGGGATACCGGACGATCCGGTGCCCGTGGCTCCGCTCACGATGACTCACTCCTCGTGCTACTCGGCAGAGGGCGCGTCACCCTCGTCCATGCCGGTGGTCGCGACCCCCTCGGCGGTCTCGTCGACGGCCACGTCGCCGTCGACCTCCTCCGCCTCGCGTCCCGCCTCGGCGTTGCGTGCGATACCTACGACGGCGTCGCGCTTGCCCAGGTTGATCAGTTGGACGCCCATGGTGTCACGGCCCGTCTCCCTGACCTCGTTGACTCGCGTACGAATCACACCGCCGCCGAGCGTGATGGCGAGGATCTCGTCGGTCTCCTCGACCACCAGCGCGCCGACGAGGGAACCGCGGTCCTCGACGATCTTGGCGGCCTTGATGCCGAGGCCGCCGCGACCCTGGACGCGGTACTCGTCGACCGCGGTCCGCTTCGCGTACCCGCCGTCGGTGGCAGTGAACACGAACGTACCGGTTCGAACAACATTCATCGAGAGGAGCTCGTCCCCCTCGCGGAAGCTCATGCCCTTGACACCCGAGGTGGCACGGCCCATGGGCCGCAGTGACTCGTCCGTAGCGGTGAACCTGATCGACTGGGCCTTCTTGCTGATCAGAAGCAGATCGTCGTCGGGCGAGACCAGTTCGGCACCGATCAGTTCGTCGTCGGAACCGTCCTCCATCGCGCGAAGGTTGATCGCGATGACACCGCCGGAGCGCGGCGAATCGTAATCCTTCAGAGGCGTCTTCTTGACCAGGCCCGCCTTGGTGGCCAGCACCAGGTACGGCGCCGCCTCGTAGTCGCGGATCGCGAGGATCTCGGCGATGGCCTCGTCCGGCTGGAAGGCCAGCAGGTTCGCCACGTGCTGCCCGCGCGCGTCCCGGCCGGCGTCCGGCAGCTCGTACGCCTTGGCCCGGTAGACACGGCCCTTGTTCGTGAAGAAGAGCAGCCAGTGGTGCGTGGTCGAGACGAAGAAGTGGTCGACGATGTCGTCTTCCTTCAGCTTCGTGCCGCGCACGCCCTTGCCGCCGCGCTTCTGCGCCCGGTAGTCGTCCGTCTTGGTGCGCTTGACGTAGCCGCCCCGGCTGACGGTGACCACGATGTCCTCTTCGGCGATGAGGTCCTCGATGGACATGTCGCCGTCGTAGGGCACCAGCATGGTCTTGCGGTCGTCGCCGTACTTCTCGACGATCGCGGCGAGCTCCTCGCTCACGATGCCGCGCTGGCGGACCGGGGAGGCCAGGATCGCGTTGTACTCGGTGATCTTCGCCTGGAGCTCGTCGTGCTCCTGGACGATCTTCTGGCGCTCCAGGGCGGCCAGCCGGCGCAGCTGCATCTCGAGGATGGCGTTGGCCTGGATCTCGTCGATCTCCAGGAGCTCCATCAGGCCGCCGCGCGCGATCTCGACGGTGTCGCTGCGCCGGATGAGCGCGATGACCTCGTCGATGGCGTCCAGGGCCTTCAGCAGGCCGCGCAGGATGTGCGCCCGCTCCTCGGCCTTGCGCAGCCGGAAGCGCGTACGACGGACGATGACCTCGATCTGGTGCGTCACCCAGTGGCGGATGAACGCGTCCAGGGAGAGCGTGCGCGGGACGCCGTCGACGAGCGCCAGCATGTTGGCGCCGAAGTTCGTCTGCAGGTCCGTGTGCTTGTACAGGTTGTTCAGGACGACCTTGGCGACCGCGTCCCGCTTGAGGACGATCACCAGGCGCTGGCCCGTACGGGACGACGTCTCGTCGCGGACGTCGGCGATACCGCCGATCTTGCCGTCCTTCACCAGGTCGGCGATCTTCTGCGCGAGGTTGTCGGGGTTGACCTGGTAGGGCAGCTCCGTGACCACCAGGCACTGGCGGTTCTGGATCTCCTCGACCTCGACGACCGCGCGCATCGTGATGGAGCCGCGGCCCGTGCGGTACGCCTCCTCGATGCCCTTGCGGCCGACGACGAGGGCGCCGGTCGGGAAGTCGGGGCCCTTGATGCGCTCGATGAGCGCGTCCAGCAGCTCCTCGTGCGAGGCCTCGGGGTTCTCCAGGTACCACTGGGCGCCGGCGGCGACCTCGCGCAGGTTGTGCGGCGGGATGTTGGTCGCCATGCCGACCGCGATACCGGCCGAGCCGTTGATCAGCAGGTTCGGGAAGCGGGACGGCAGGACCGTCGGCTCCTGGGAGCGGCCGTCGTAGTTGTCCGTGAAGTCGACGGTCTCCTCGTCGATGTCACGGACCATCTCCATCGACAGCGGCGCCATCTTGCACTCGGTATAGCGCATGGCCGCCGCCGGGTCGTTGCCCGGAGAGCCGAAGTTGCCGTTGGAGTCGACGAGCGGCATGCGCATCGACCACGACTGGGCGAGACGCACCAGGGCGTCGTAGATCGAGGAGTCGCCGTGGGGGTGGTAGTTGCCCATGACGTCGCCGACGACGCGCGCGCACTTGTAGAAGCCGCGCTCGGGGCGGTAGCCGCCGTCGTACATGGCGTACAGGACGCGGCGGTGGACGGGCTTGAGGCCGTCCCGGACGTCGGGCAGCGCACGCGAGACGATGACGGACATCGCGTAGTCGAGGTACGAGCGCTGCATCTCCGTCTCGAGCCCGACGGGCTCGACACGCTGGGCGATGACGCCGCCCTCTTCAGGAGTGACGGGAGTGTTCTCGTCGGCCATTGCTGGTGAAGATCCTTCCTGGTGCGGTCAGCTGAGACCGACTCAGATGTCGAGGAAGCGGACGTCCTTGGCGTTGCGCTGGATGAACTGGCGGCGCGCCTCGACGTCCTCGCCCATCAGGACCGAGAACAGGTCGTCGGCCTGGGCGGCGTCGTCGAGCGTGACCTGGCCGAGGACGCGGTGCTCCTGGTCCATCGTCGTCACGCGCAGCTCCTCGGCGTTCATCTCACCGAGACCCTTGAAGCGCTGGATCGAGTCCTCCTTGATGCGCTTGCCGCGCTGGCGGCCCATCTCGATCAGCGCGTCGCGCTCGCGGTCGGAGTAGGCGTACTCCACCTCGTCCCGGCCCCACTTGATCTTGTAGAGCGGCGGACGCGACAGGAAGACGTGCCCGGCCTCGACCAGCGGACGCATGAAGCGGAACAGGAACGTCAGCAGCAGGGTGTTGATGTGCTGGCCGTCGACGTCGGCGTCCGCCATCAGGATGATCTTGTGATAGCGCAGCTTCTCGATGTCGAAGTCCTCGTGCACACCCGTGCCGAAGGCCGAGATCAGCGCCTGGATCTCCTGGTTCTGCAGGATCTTGTCGATCCGCGCCTTCTCGACGTTGAGGATCTTGCCGCGGATCGGGAGGATCGCCTGGTACTCGGGGTTGCGGCCGGACTTGGCCGAGCCGCCGGCGGAGTCGCCCTCGACGATGAAGATCTCGCACTTGGTGGGGTCGTTCGACTGGCAGTCGGAGAGCTTGCCCGGCAGGGACGCGGTCTCCAGCAGCCCCTTGCGGCGGGTCAGGTCGCGCGCCTTGCGGGCGGCCACGCGCGCGGTCGCGGCCTGGATGCCCTTGCGGATGATGTCCGCGGCCTCGTTCGGGTTGCGGTCGAGCCAGTCCGCCAGGTGCTCGTAGACGACCTTCTGGACGAAGGTCTTCACCTCGGTGTTGCCGAGCTTCGTCTTGGTCTGGCCCTCGAACTGAGGCTCGCTCAGCTTGACCGAGATGATCGCCGTCAGACCCTCGCGGATGTCGTCGCCCGTGAGGTTGTCGTCCTTGTCGCGCAGCAGCTTCTTGTCGCGCGCGTACTTGTTGATCAGCGAGGTCAGCGCGGCGCGGAAGCCCTCTTCGTGGGTACCGCCCTCGTGCGTGTGGATGATGTTGGCGAAGGAGTAGACGCCCTCGGTGTAGCTGCTGTTCCACTGCATCGCGACCTCGAGGGACAGGAGCTTGTCCTTGTCCTCGGCCTCCAGGTCGATGACGGTGGGGTGCACCACGTCCCCCTTGCGGGAGTTGAGGTACTTCACGAAGTCGACGATGCCGCCCTCGTAGTGGTAGTCGACCGACTTGACCTCGGCCTTCTCGTCGGCGCCCGCCTCGTCCGCGCCGGAGGTCGCCTTCGCCGACTCGCGCTCGTCGGTGAGCCGGATGCGCAGGCCCTTGTTGAGGAACGCCATCTCCTGGAAGCGCCGCGAGAGCGTCTCGAAGGAGTACTCGGTGGTCTCGAAGATGTCCGGGTCGGCCCAGAAGGTGACCGAGGTGCCGTGCTCCTCCGTCGCCTCGTGCTTGGCGAGCGGGGCGGTCGGGACGCCGAGCTTGTAGTCCTGCGTCCAGCGGTAGCCGTCGGTCTTGACCTCGACGGCGACCTTGGTGGACAGGGCGTTCACGACGGACACGCCGACGCCGTGCAGACCGCCGGAGACCGCGTAGCCACCGCCGCCGAACTTGCCGCCCGCGTGCAGAACGGTCAGGACGACCTCGACGGCCGGCTTGCCCTCGGACGGGACGATGCCCACCGGGATGCCGCGGCCGTTGTCGACGACGCGGACGCCGCCGTCGGGAAGGATCGTCACGTCGATCGTGTCCGCGTGACCGGCCAGGGCCTCGTCGACGGAGTTGTCGACGACCTCCTGCACGAGGTGGTGCAGTCCGCGCTCGCCGGTCGAACCGATGTACATACCGGGTCGCTTGCGAACCGCGTCCAGGCCCTCGAGGACGGTGATGGCGCTGGCGTCGTAGGAGGAGGTGACCTCACCGCTCGACGAAGCGCCCGCGCCGTCGGCGCCGGCGTCGGTGGACGGAATGTTCTCGTTGGGGTTGCCGGAATCGGCCACGAAGCGCCCTTTCTGGCACAGCACGAGCCAAGCTCGTCGGCGGGTTGCCGGAGCGGCTGCGGCATGTTGCGTTGGTAAGCCTTGATCAGCGTTGCTCAGCGTGTCCCGGACGGTCCCCACGACTGGGGCGGGATTGTCTTCCAGTCTACCGGTAGCGCTGACAGTGATGGGGGTTTGGCGGTACCTGAGTCCGCATGTGCCGCCCTGAACCCGGCTCGGAGGACTCCCGATATGCGGAAGGGGGCTCCAAGAGGCTCACAGCGGCACTCAGCGCTTCGAGCCGTCAACCCTTGGCTACTTCGGAGTCACCTCAGGATTCGCAACCGCGTGCGGTTGTACGACGAACGGCTCGCGGACGTCGTTTCGAGGCTCCACAGAGGCAATGATGTGATGTCTGTCACCTGAGCCCGGAGAGGCCGCGGGGACGCCCGTGACGGCTGTTTCGGGCGCCTTTTCGGCCGGGGCGGGGCGGTGGGGACAGCGCCCGGAACCGCTGCCGAACGCGCTCAGCCGTACGTGTCGCCCGGACCCGTGCTGCCGGGGGCGCGCAGCGGGCCGTAGCGGCGGGCGGGGCCACCCGGGCCCTGCACCTTGATCTGCCGGACCGACCCGTGGCCCAGGTCCTCGTTGAGCCGGGCCACCAGCGTCGGCGCGAGCAGCCGCAGGTTGGTCGCCCAGGCCGTGGAGTCGCAGCGCACGACCAGGACCCGCTCGTCCTCGTCGTACCGCTCCGGTACGCAGTGCTTGGCGACGTCCTCGCCGACGATCTCCGGCCAGCGGCCCATCACACCGCCCACGGCCGCCGGCGTCTCCCAACCGCGTTCGTTGATCAGGCGGTTGATGGCCGCGCCGAGCGCCAGGGGGTCGCGTCCGTCGGCCCGCGCGCCGGAGCGCAGACCGCCACCGCGCCGGGCCTGCTTCTTCTGGTGTGCCGCGTCCCCCCGCGCGCGTGCCTGCTCCTTCGCCGCGCGCAGCGCCACGCGCGCGAGGTCGACCCCGGAGGGCTCGGGGGTCCTGGCGGCCTCCCCGGAGGAGCCGGCGGGAGGGTTCTCGGACGGCTGCTCGCTCATACGCGCTCCACCGTCCCCTCGGACACGGTGTACCGCGCCCCCGCCAGGACGTGCGGTACGTCGTCGTCGACCGCGGCGGTCACCAGGACCTGCTCGCCGGGCGCGACCAGCTCGGCCAGGCGCTCACGGCGCCGGCTGTCCAGCTCCGCGAAGACGTCGTCCAGGACCAGCACCGGCTCGTTGCCCTCGGCGCGCAGCAGGTCGTAGGAGGCCAGGCGCAGAGCCAGCGCGTACGACCAGGACTCGCCGTGCGAGGCGTACCCCTTGGCGGGCAGCTGGCCGAGCCTGAGCAGCAGGTCGTCGCGGTGCGGGCCGACGAGGGTGACGCCGCGTTCGATCTCCTGCTTGCGGGCCTCGGCGAGCGCCGCCGTCAACTGCTCGAACAGGTCGTCGCGGGTGTGCGCCTCACCGGGCGCCGACGGCTTGTAGTCCAGGGCGACCGGACCGCCGCCGGGGGCCAGCTGCTCGTACGCCTTGTCGGCCAGCGGCTGGATCGCGGCGATCAGGTCGAGGCGCTGGGCGAGCAGCTCCGCGCCCGCGCGCGCGAGGTGCTGGTCCCAGACGTCGAGGGTGGACAGGTCCATGGACCGGCCGCCGTGCCGGCGGGCCAGCGCGGCCGACTTCAGCAGGGTGTTGCGCTGCTTGAGCACGCGCTCGTAGTCGGAGCGCACGCCCGCCATGCGCGGGGAGCGGGCGGTGATCAGCTCGTCGAGGAACCGCCGCCGCTCGCCGGGGTCGCCCTTGACCAGCGCGAGGTCCTCCGGGGCGAACAGCACGGTCCGCACGATGCCGAGCACGTCACGCGGTCTGACCTGCGACGATCTATTGATGCGGGCGCGGTTGGCCTTCCCCGGGTTCAGCTCCAGCTCGACCAGCTGGGTGCGCTCGCCCTGCCGTACCTGGGCGCGGACGATGGCGCGGTCGGCGCCCATGCGCACCAGCGGGGCGTCGGAGGAGACGCGGTGGCTGCCGAGGGTGGCGAGATAGCCGACGGCCTCGACGAGGTTCGTCTTGCCCTGCCCGTTGGGGCCGACGAACGCGGTGACGCCCGGGTCGAGCGGGACCTCGACCCGGGCGTACGAGCGGAAGTCGGCCAGCGAAAGATGCGTGACGTGCATGGTCGTTCGCCGACCTCCCCCAACGTGTGGTTCAACCGTCCCCAGCTGTGGACAACCGGGGTTGTCCAGGGTGCCAGATCGGCCACCCCGGACGGCGGACCGCCTCCGGCCGCCGCCGCGGCCGGTGTGCGGGCTCCTTCTGGTGCGGGCTACTTCTTCTCGACCGCGTGCCCGCCGAACTGGTTCCGCAGGGCGGCGATCATCTTCATCTGCGGCGAGTCGTCCTGCCGCGAGGCGAAGCGCGCGAACAGCGAGGCCGTGATCGCGGGCAGCGGCACGGCGTGGTCGATCGCGGCTTCCACAGTCCAGCGTCCCTCGCCGGAGTCCTGTGCGTAACCCCGCAGGCCCTCCAGGTGCTCGTCCTCGTCGAGGGCGTTCACCGCGAGGTCCAGCAGCCAGGAGCGGATGACCGTGCCCTCCTGCCAGGAGCGGAAGACCTCCCGGACGTCGGTCACGGAGTCGACCTTCTCCAGCAGCTCCCAGCCCTCGGCGTAGGCCTGCATCATGGCGTACTCGATGCCGTTGTGGACCATCTTCGCGAAGTGGCCCGCGCCGACCTTGCCGGCGTGCACCGAGCCGAAGTCGCCCTCCGGCTTCAGGGCGTCGAAGATCGGCTGCACCTTGGCGACGTCCTCCTCGGAGCCGCCGTACATCAGCGCGTAGCCGTTCTCCAGGCCCCAGACCCCGCCGGAGACACCGCAGTCGACGAAACCTATGCCCTTGGCCGCCAGCTGCTCGGCGTGCTTCTCGTCGTCCGTCCAGCGGGAGTTGCCGCCGTCCACCACGACGTCGCCGGGCTCCAGCAGCTCGGCCAGCTCGTCGATGGTCGACTGGGTCGCCGCGCCCGCCGGGACCATCACCCAGACCACGCGTGGGCCGGAAAGCTTGCCCACAAGCTCTTCCAGGCTGTGGACGTCCGCGAGGTCAGCGTTGCGGTCGTATCCGACGACGGTGTGGCCTGCGCGGCGGATCCGCTCGCGCATGTTGCCGCCCATCTTGCCGAGGCCGACGAGACCGAGCTCCATCAGTTGTGTTCCTTCGGTTGCTGTGGCGTGTCAGGCACCTTCGTGCCCGGGTCGACCCTAAACCCGGACGTCCGCGCACAGCTGTGGGCATACGCGCTCATACGTACACCCTCACCTGGGGATTCCCCACAGGCCGGGCGGCTTTCGTCCCCGACCTGTGGACAACCGAGACAAACCGCGGTGACCGCCGGCGGCTCAGCCGCTCAGGCGCACCGGCATGATCAGGTACTTGTAGGCCTCGTCCGCCTCCGCGTCCAGGGCCGGCTTGCCGCTGAGCAGCGCGGGCTTGGTGGACGTGGTGAACGACAGCTGCGCCACCGGGGAGTCGATCGCGCTCAGGCCGTCCAGCAGGAAGGTCGGGTTGAAGGCGATCGAGATGTCGTCGCCCTCCAGCTGGGCGTCGACCCTTTCCACAGCCTGTGCGTCGTCGCTGGAGCCGGCCTCCAGGATGAGCACGCCCTGCTCGAAGCTGAGCCGCACCGGCGTGTTCCGCTCGGCGACCAGGGCCACGCGCTTGACGGCCTCGACGAACGGCGCCGTCTCGATCACGGCGACCGAGTTGAACTCCGTCGGGAACAGCGTGCGGTACTTCGGGAGGTCGCCCTCGAGCAGACGGGTCGTCGTCCGGCGCCCGGCGCCCTCGAAACCGATCAGGCCCTCGCCCGCACCGGAGCCGGAGAGCGCCAGGGTGACGCTGTCACCGCTGGTGAGCGCCTTGGCGGTGTCCAGGAGGGTCTTGGCGGGCACCAGGGCGACCGCCGAGGCCTCCGGGTTCTCCGGCTTCCACAGGAACTCGCGGACCGCGAAGCGGTAGCGGTCGGTGGAGGCCAGGGTGACGGTGTCGCCCTCGATCTCGATGCGGACACCGGTGAGGACGGGCAGCGTGTCGTCGCGGCCGGCCGCGATGGCGACCTGGGCTGCGGCGGAGGCGAAGACCTCACCGGGGACGGTGCCGGTGGCGGTGGGCATCTGCGGCAGCGCCGGGTACTCCTCCACCGGCAGGGTGTGGAGGGTGAAGCGCGAAGAGCCGCAGACCACGGTCGCCCGTACACCGTCTGTGGAAATCTCCACCGGCCGGTTGGGGAGTGCGCGGCAGATGTCGGCGAGGAGACGGCCGGACACCAGGACGGTGCCCTCCTCCTCGACCTCGGCCTCGACACCCACCCGGGCGGAGACCTCGTAGTCGAAGCTGGACAGGCTCAGCTGACCGTCCTCGGCCTTCAGGAGGAGGCCGGCGAGGACAGGCGCCGGCGGACGGGCCGGGAGGCTGCGCGCCGCCCAGGCCACGGCCTCCGCGAGTACGTCGCGTTCCACCCGGATCTTCACTGTTGCCGCCTCCTGCTGTTGCCGGCGCTTCTCGGCCTGCCTGGCTTCGTCGTCTGTCTCGGTGTCGTCGGCCCCAGTGAGGGGAAGGACACCGGGAACAGTCTGACGCACCCCACTGACAGTAGGTGCCTCTCGGGGTCAAGTCGTGACGTGGGGCAGCCGGGAGCCGGACAGCGAGTTGTGCACAGGCCCCTCTTCGAAACGAATTCCCAGCTCTCTCTAGTTGGGAGTAGTAGTAGGGCCTGTGGATACCGTGGATAACCTCGTTTGCCCAGCTCAGGGCCGAGATTTTGTCCACCGGGGCTGTGGGTGGAGGCCGTGGACAACCGGCCGTTTCTGTGGAGAACGGAAAGTTCTGCACACCCCGTGCACAGGACAGGGCGACTTCTCCCCAGCGCCGTCCCCAGCTTTACCCGCCTTTCCCACAGGGCAACCCGGCACCTTCGTGTGACGCCTTTCACTCGCCTCGGTGAGGAGCCGCGTCGCGTTGCCGAACAGTGGACAGCGGTGTGGAGAAGCTGGGAATCACTGGGGACAACCGGCTCCAGCCTGTGGGTCGCCCGTGGACAACTTCGTGCACAGGCTGTGGATCTCCGCGTCGTCCACAGTCTGTGGAGAGCGCTCGTCCACGAATCCACAACCGGTTGACCTGGTCTGATGGTCCTTCAACAGACCCGCCTGTGGACACAGTCTGGACAACTTCCCGGTCCCCAGGGTGTGGACGCGAGAAAGTCGCCGAATCTGTGGAGGAAGACCGTAACCCGGCAGTTAATCGAACAAGCGCTGTCGCGAGACGCGGGGCGGACGATGCCGCGGGAGGTGCCGCGGACGGTGTCGGAAGCGCCGCGGGCGGTCTCGGGAGGCGCCCTGGACGGTTTCGGGGGGTGCTGCGGACGGTGTCGGGAAGCGCCGCGGGCCGGCGTCGCGCGCCGTCCCCGACCACTTGCCGGCCCGTCCCCGGCCCGTCCCCGGGCATGACGAAGGGCGCCTCCGGAGAGATCCGGAGGCGCCCTCGGCGGTGTGCGGCCGGCCACGGACGGGCCGGCGGCAGGTGGTCCGTCAGCCGTTCTTGATGCGGTTGGTGAGCTCGGTGACCTGGTTGTAGATGGAGCGCCGCTCGGCCATCAGATTGCGGATCTTGCGGTCGGCGTGCATCACCGTGGTGTGGTCGCGCCCGCCGAACAGCGCGCCGATCTTCGGCAGCGACAGGTCCGTCAGCTCACGGCACAGGTACATGGCGATCTGGCGGGCCGTGACGAGTGCCCGCCCGCGCGAGGTGCCGCACAGGTCCTCGACCGTGAGGCCGAAGTAGTCGGCGGTGGCGCCCATGATCGCCGTGGAGGTGATCTCCGGTGCCGAGTCCTCGCCACCGGGGATCAGGTCCTTCAGCACGATCTCCGTCAGCCCCAGGTCGACAGGCTGCCGGTTGAGCGACGCGAACGCCGTCACCCGGATCAGCGCGCCCTCCAGCTCGCGGATGTTGCGCGAGATGCGGGAGGCGATGAACTCCAGCACCTCCGGCGGGGCGTTGAGCTGCTCCTGGACCGCCTTCTTGCGCAGGATCGCGATACGCGTCTCCAGTTCGGGCGGCTGCACGTCCGTGATCAGACCCCACTCGAAGCGGTTGCGCAGCCGGTCCTCCAGGGTGACCAGCTGCTTGGGCGGCCGGTCGCTGGAGAGCACGATCTGCTTGTTCGCGTTGTGCAGGGTGTTGAAGGTGTGGAAGAACTCCTCCTGCGTCGACTCCTTGTCCGCGAGGAACTGGATGTCGTCGACGAGCAGGATGTCCATCTCGCGGTACCGCTTGCGGAAGCTGTCGCCCTTGCCGTCGCGGATCGAGTTGATGAACTCGTTCGTGAACTCCTCCGAGCTCACGTACCGCACGCGCGTGCCGGGGTAGAGGCTGCGCGCGTAGTGCCCGATCGCGTGCAGCAGGTGCGTCTTGCCGAGCCCCGACTCCCCATAGATGAAGAGGGGGTTGTACGCCTTCGCGGGCGCCTCGGCGACGGCCACCGCGGCCGCGTGCGCGAAGCGGTTGGACGCGCCGATGACGAACGTGTCGAAGAGGTACTTCGGGTTCAGCCGCGCGGTGGGCTCACCGGGGCCGGACGCCGGCGCGGGCTGCGCGGCGAGCGGACCGGGGGCGCCGGACGCCGGAAGGTTCGAGCCGACCGGCCCGCCCCGGTGCACATGACCGGAGCCGGGCGGCGGATCGGGCAGCTCGCGGCGCGGCCCGCGGTCGTAATCCGAACGCGGCTGGTCGTAGTCCGGCCGCTGGTCGTACTCCGGGCGCTGCTGCTCGTACTCGGGCCGCGGCTTGTCGTAGTCCGGGCGCTGCTGCTCGTAGTCGGAGCGGCGCTGGTCGCGGTCGGAGCGCTTCCCCTCGTACGACGGCCGGTCCACCGGCTGGGGACGGTAGTCCTGCGACGAGGAGCCGTAGGCGTCCTGCCCGTAGGAGTCCTGGCCGTACGACTCCTGCGGCGAGGCGTACGGGTCGCGCTCGGGGAAGCCGAGGCGCTGCTGCTGCCAGCCGTAGTCGTCCTGGGACGGGCGCGGCCAGCTGCCCGGCGCGGGCTCCGAGCGCTGGTACTCGCCGGGGTAGGCCGGGCGCGCGGTCGGCAGCGGGTCGGACATGTGGTCGTCGGCGCGGTGCCGGCCGTAGCCCTCGTACGACGGGAGCTCCGGTTCCTCGTAGCGGGGCTGGGCCTGGGGCTGGGGCGACGGAGGGGCCGGGGCCGGGGGCTCGCCCGCCGAGTCGTCGACGGTGATCGCGATGCGGATCGGGCGTCCGCACTCACGGGTCAGGGTCTCGCTGACGACCGGGGCCAGCCGGCCCTCCAGTACGCCCTTCGCGAATTCGTTCGGTACGGCGAGCAGTGCGGTGTCGGCGACCAGCGCGAGGGGCTGGCAGCGCCGGATCCAGTGCTCGTCCTTCGCCTCCACACCCTGCCCGCGGCCCTCACCGAGGAGCTGCTCGAGTACTCGTGGCCACACTGCGGCAAGATCGGCAGGTACGTCAGCCACAGGGCACGCTCTCTCACAGGTCCCACGAACGTGTGATTGTGGGACGGGTCGGGATTCAATCGGGTGGAGTCAGAATCTGGGGGGACAAGGGAACGAATCGGAGTTCCGTCACGGTAGTCAGCGCGACGGGTACGGTTCAAGTCGTTGTCCCCAGCCTGTGGATAGTGTCCCCCAGTCGCGGCTGGTTTGACCGGATGGCGTAGCCGCGCGTACCGTAACCAGGTCGAGTTGTCGATGGCTGCTGCCGCCTGCCTCCGATGGGCACAGGTCACGTCAGGTGACCGGATAGCGGTGCACTCGGGCGTAACTGCGAGCTACTCGTGGGCGCACGGTGACAGCCAGGACGGCACCCGCCACCACCGATTTATTACTGGAGCCCCCGAGTGAGCAAGCGCACCTTCCAGCCGAACAACCGTCGTCGCGCGAAGACCCACGGCTTCCGGCTGCGTATGCGCACCCGTGCCGGCCGCGCGATCCTCGCGTCCCGCCGTAGCAAGGGTCGCGCCCGTCTGTCCGCCTGATCCCGGTCAGGTCATGCCGTCGTGCTGCCCACCGAGAACCGGCTGAGGCGGCGCGAGGACTTCGCGACCGCGGTACGACGAGGGCGCCGGGCAGGACGCCCGCACCTCGTCGTCCATCTTCGTAGCGGTGCCACGGACCCGCATGCGCCTGGGGAGAGCGCTCCCCCGACGCGTGCGGGTTTCGTCGTGAGCAAGGCCGTGGGTGGTGCAGTCGTGCGGAACAAGGTGAAGCGCAGGCTTCGCCATCTCATGCGCGATCGAGTCGACCAGCTGCCCCCCGGTAGCCTGGTAGTCGTACGAGCGCTACCCGGTTCGGGTGACGCCGACCATGCACAGCTGGCCCGAGACCTGGACGCCGCTCTGCAGCGGCTCCTGGGAGGGGGCGCGCGATGAAGTACCCACTGCTGGCTCTGATCAAGCTGTACCAGTGGACGATCAGTCCACTGCTGGGTCCGGTGTGCAAGTACTACCCGTCGTGCTCCCACTACGGGTACACGGCCATCGACCGGCACGGTGCGATCAAGGGCACGGCGCTCACCGCCTGGCGCATCCTGCGATGCAACCCGTGGTCACTGGGCGGTGTGGACCATGTCCCGCCGCGCAAGCGTCCGCGGTGGCACGAACTGCTGCGCAACGCATGGCGCGCACGCAAGGGCGGGCCCTCCGCCGCCGAAACGGCCATTGAAGAGAATGTTCCTTCGAGCCCGGCCGCAGAGACCTCGCCCCATGCCCAAGGAGCATGATTAGTGGACACGATTGCCAGCCTCTTCAGCTTCATCACGACACCCGTCTCATGGGTCATCGTCCAGTTCCACTCGGTGTACGGCGCCATCTTCGGCCCCGACACGGGGTGGGCCTGGGGCCTGTCCATCGTGTCCCTGGTGATCCTGATCCGTATCTGCCTGATCCCGCTCTTTGTGAAGCAGATCAAGGCGACCCGGGCCATGCAGACGCTCCAGCCCGAGATGAAGAAGATCCAGGAGCGCTACAAGAACGACAAGCAGCGTCAGTCCGAAGAGATGATGAAGCTGTACAAGGAGACGGGCACCAACCCGCTCTCCTCGTGCCTTCCCATCCTGGCGCAGTCGCCGTTCTTCTTCGCCCTGTACCACGTGCTCAACGGCATCGCCACGGGCAAGACGATCGGCGTCATCGACGATCAGCTGCTCGAGAGCGCCCGTAAGGCACACATCTTCGGTGCCCCGCTCGCCGCGAAGTTCACGGACAGCGCCGACAAGGTCGCCCAGCTCGGCGCCACGCTGACGGACGTCCGGGTCGTCACCGCGATCATGATCGTCCTGATGTCGGCGTCGCAGTTCTACACGCAGCGCCAGCTGATGACGAAGAACGTCGACACCACGGTGAAGACGCCGTTCATGCAGCAGCAGAAGATGCTCATGTACATCTTCCCGGTCATGTTCGCCGTCTTCGGCATCAACTTCCCGGTCGGTGTCCTCGTCTACTGGCTGACCACCAACGTGTGGACCATGGGCCAGCAGATGTACGTCATCCACAACAACCCGACCCCGGGTTCCAAGGCCCAGGCCGCCTACCTGGAGCGCCTCACCAAGCGCGTCACGCAGCACGGCAAGGTCCGCGGGCGCGGCGAGAAGGCCATCATCAAGGCCATCGTGGCCAAGGGCCGCGACCGCAACGAGTACGAGCGCAAGTTCATCAACAGTCTGTCCAAGGCGAGCCTCGCCGCGCAGCCCGACGGCACCGTGCTCAAGAGCGAGGGCGCCGTCGCCACCGTGACCGAGGACGGCACCCCGGCCGGCGGTGCTCCACGGCGTCAGCAGCCGAAGCGGCAGAGCAAGTCGCAGCGCCAGTCGGCCGCCAAGCACGCCGACGAGCCGACGTCCCTGCAGAAGGCCGACGCGTCCGAGGACGACAAGCCCGAGGCGGCCAAGAAGCCCGCGCCGAAGCCCGCAGGACAGGGTCGCAGCAAGGCCCAGTCCGGGCAGCGCAAGGGCGGTCCGCAGCGCCCCAAGTCCCCGTCCAAGAAGTAAGAAGGAGCCCATCCCGTGACGGAAGGCACCACCTCCGCCGCCGCCGAGGGTGCAGACACCCTGACCCGCCTGGAGCAGGAGGGCGAGATCGCGGCGGACTACCTCGAGGGTCTGCTGGACATCGCCGATCTCGACGGCGACATCGACATGGACGTCGAAGCCGACCGCGCCGCTGTGTCGATCATCAGCGACGCCGGCGGCCGCGACCTGCAGAAGCTGGTCGGGCGCGACGGCGAGGTGCTGGAGGCGCTGCAGGAGCTGACGCGTCTCGCCGTGCACCGGGAGACCGGGGATCGCAGCCGGCTGATGCTGGACATCGCGGGCTACCGCGCCCAGAAGCGTGCCGAGCTCTCCGAGCTGGGTGCCAAGGCCGCCGCCGAGGTCAGGAGCACCGGCGAGCCGGTCAAGCTGAAGCCGATGACGCCGTTCGAGCGCAAGGTCGTGCACGACGCGGTCAAGTCGGCGGGGCTGCGCAGCGAGTCCGAGGGCGAGGAGCCGCAGCGGTTCGTCGTCGTTCTGCCCGCCTGATCGGCCTTACGTTCTCCGGCCCCGTCTGCCCGCAGGCGGGGCCGAACTTTGTCAGCGATAGTTCTCGTGGTTCTGGTGCAGGCGCCCGGTGCGCCGCGCCGTACGGAAGGACGGTCCCCGTGACGGAGGCAGCGGAGCTTCCCCCCGCGCCCGAGCAGGCACGTGAGGTGTTCGGCGATCGCTTCGCGGATGCGGTCCGCTATGCCGAGCTGCTCGCCGAGGCGGGTGTGCAGCGTGGCCTGATCGGGCCACGGGAGGTGCCTCGTCTCTGGGAGCGGCATCTCCTGAACTGCGCGGTGCTCTCCGAGGTCGTACCCGAGAACGTCACGGTGTGCGACGTGGGCTCGGGGGCCGGTCTGCCCGGTATCCCCCTGGCCCTGGTCCGGGAGGACCTGAAGATCACTCTGCTGGAGCCGCTGCTGCGGCGTACGACCTTTCTGACGGAGGTCGTGGAGCTGCTGGGACTGGACCACGTGACCGTCGTGCGCGGGCGCGCCGAAGAGGTCATGGGGACGCTGCAGCCGGTCCATGTCGTCACCGCGCGTGCCGTGGCCCCGCTGGACCGGCTGGCGACCTGGGGAATCCCTCTGCTGCGTCCCTACGGCGAGATGCTGGCCCTCAAGGGGGACACCGCCGAGGAAGAGCTGAAGAGTGCGGCCACCGCGTTGAGCAAGCTCGGTGCGGTGGGCACGTCCATCCTCCATGTGGGTGAGGGCGTCGTAGATCCGCTGTCCACAGTCGTCCGGGTCGAGGTCGGGGAGAGCCCGGGCGGCGTGCGTTTCGCGGCCAAGCGTGCCAAGGCGGCCAGGACGGGGCGCACGCGCCGGCGCCGCTGATCCGTCCCGACGACCAGACGTACTCCACACAAGCTGGCAAACCTACCCATGCCGGAGTGTCGCGACAGTTCGGCCTCGGCTGCTGTGCATCGTGTTTCACGTGAAACGTCGCTCACTGTTGCACGGCATCATCAGCCGCGGCCGCGCTGCTGCCGAACCTCGAGATCGGAAGCCTCTCGGTTCTCTAGGAGAGGGTGTTCCTGACAGCAATCCGTCCCCCGCGAGGGGCACGGAGTTGTCCACAGAGGTGGATTTCTCCACAGAACACCAGGCCTCACTGGTTCACGACCCCGAAGACATGGGAGGCTCTGTTCATTGCGAGCCTGAAGTCGAGGAGAGTGAATCCTTGCGGTCCGACGCCAACATCGCGGGACCGATGACCGATCCGGTCCCCGGTCCCCGTACCGAGTCGATGGGGGAGGATGTTTCACGTGAAACACCGCCCCCGATGGACGACACTCCCATCGGTCGTGCTGCCCAATTGGCGGTGGAAGCTCTGGGCCGCGCCGGCGAGGGCCTGCCACGGCCCGAGCAGACCCGTGTCATGGTCGTCGCCAACCAGAAGGGCGGCGTAGGCAAGACGACCACCACGGTCAACCTTGCCGCGTCTCTGGCTCTGCATGGTGGCCGTGTACTGGTCATCGACCTCGACCCGCAGGGCAACGCATCCACGGCTCTGGGAATCGATCATCACGCCGAGGTCCCCTCGATCTACGACGTACTGGTGGAGAGCAAGCCGCTGGCGGAAGTCGTCCAGCCGGTCCCCGACGTCGAAGGCCTCTTCTGCGCCCCGGCCACGATCGATCTCGCTGGTGCGGAGATCGAGCTGGTCTCGCTGGTGGCGCGGGAGAGCCGGCTGGAGCGGGCCATCCAGGCGTATGAGCAGCCGCTGGACTACATCCTCATCGACTGCCCGCCGTCGCTCGGCCTGCTGACGGTCAACGCGCTGGTGGCGGGACAGGAAGTTCTCATCCCGATCCAGTGCGAGTACTACGCGCTGGAGGGCCTGGGGCAGCTCCTGCGGAACGTCGACCTGGTGCGGGGACATCTCAACCCCGCCCTGCATGTCTCCACGATCCTGCTCACCATGTACGACGGCCGCACCAGGCTGGCGTCGCAGGTCGCGGACGAGGTGCGCAGCCACTTCGGCGAAGAGGTGCTCCGAACGAGCATTCCCCGCTCGGTCCGCATCTCCGAGGCGCCGAGCTATGGGCAGACGGTCCTGACCTACGATCCAGGATCGAGCGGTGCCCTGTCTTATCTTGAGGCGGCACGAGAAATCGCTCTGAGGGGCGTCGGTGTGAACTACGACCCGACGCAGGCCCATATCGGAGCCCAGAGCAACCCGAACATGGTGGAGGGGATCCAGTGAGCGAGCGACGGAGGGGGTTGGGCCGTGGTCTCGGCGCACTGATCCCTGCTGCACCGACGGAGAAGACCGTGCCCCCACCGGCGCTGGGCGGCATTGCCGGTACGTCTACGGCGGCTGCCCCGGCGCTGAGCGACCGCGGAGTGGCCGCGGCCAAGGTGGCGACCCTGCCGCCTGTTTCACGTGAAACAGAGGAGCCGCCGGCGAACAACGCTGTCGAGGCTCCCTCGGCTCCGATGGGCGCCCACTTCGCGGAGATCCCCCTCGACGAGATCACGCCGAACCCCCGGCAGCCGCGGGAGATCTTCGACGAGGACGCTCTGCAGGAGCTCGTCACCTCCATCCAGGAGGTCGGCCTTCTCCAGCCGATCGTCGTACGTCAGCTCGCGCCGTCCCGCTACGAGCTCATCATGGGCGAGCGGCGGTGGCGTGCCTGCCGCGAGGCCGGCCTCGAAGCGATCCCGGCGATCGTGCGGGCCACGGACGACGAGAAGCTTCTCCTGGACGCCCTCCTGGAGAACCTGCACCGGGCGCAGCTGAACCCGATCGAAGAGGCAGCGGCCTACGACCAGCTGCTGAAGGACTTCAACTGCACGCACGACCAGCTGGCGGACCGCATCGGCCGGTCCCGCCCCCAGGTCTCCAACACCCTGCGTCTGCTGAAGCTGTCCCCCAAGGTCCAGAACCGAGTGGCGGCCGGAGTCCTCTCCGCCGGGCACGCCCGGGCCCTGCTCTCGGTCGACGACCCGGAGGAGCAGGAACGGCTCGCCTACCGGGTGGTGGCCGAAGGGCTCTCGGTCCGTTCCGTCGAGGAGATCGTGACGCTGATGGGGTCGCGCCCTCAGAAAGCGCCGCGCTCCAAGGGGCCGCGGGCCGGCTCGGTGCCCTCGCCGGCGCTGTCCGACCTCGCCACTCGGCTCTCGGATCGCTTCGAGACGCGGGTGAAGGTCGAGCTGGGGCAGAAGAAGGGCAAGATCACCGTCGAGTTCGCCTCCCCCGAGGACCTGGAGCGGATCCTCAGCACGCTGGCTCCGGGGGAGAAGCTCGCGCTCCAGAAGAGCCTGCTCGGTGATGACGCCGAGGACGCCGAGAGCTGAGTCTCGAGCGACTATGACCAGTCTCTGAGGAGCCTCTGACCGGGTTCCTCGGTCGTGAGTGCGGGTCGTGTCCGGTGTGTACCGGAACACGGCCCGCACTTTGCTTTTATGCGGTATCGATGGAATCTCATCGTGGATACGATGCGTTCGGGTATGGCGCATCCACTGGGCAAGACCTCTAAGGGGAGGCGGGGTCCATGCGAACGGTGAGCCGCACCGGATTGGTGAGCGCGGCCCTGAGCCTGGGGGCGGTCGGCGGCTTCGTCGGCAGCCTGCTCAAGGAGCGGAGCGCCTTGGCAGCCGCCCGCGATGCCGCGGGCGAAGGAAGCGAGGAACAGGCTTCATGGGGCGTCGGCTCGTACCGCTCACGCTGGACAACCTCCCGGACCTTCCCAAGCGTTGCCGGTCATGCGTCTTCTGGGAGCTCGACCCCGTCAGCGGTGAGGCAGCGGTAAAGGCGGGCACTGCCGCTCTGGAGAAGGAAGCCTGGATCTCGGCCGTCCTGCTGGACTGGGGCTCCTGCGGCCGCGTTGTGTACGTCGACGAGGTGCCCGTGGGGCACGTGCTGTACGCGCCTCCGGCGTACGTCCCCCGCTCGACCGCGTTCCCCACGAGCCCGGTGTCCCCGGACGCGGTGCAGCTGATGACCGCGTTCATCCTGCCCGGCTACCAGGGGCAGGGACTGGGCCGGGTCATGGTCCAGACGGTCGCGAAGGATCTGTTGCGGCGCGGGTTCAAGGCGATCGAGGCGTTCGGGGACACACGGTGGAAGGAACCCGCGTGCGTGCTGCCCGCGGATCATCTCCTGGCCGTGGGGTTCAAGACGGTCCGCCCGCACCCCACGACGCCCCGCCTGCGGCTGGAGCTGAGGACGACCCTGTCCTGGAAGGAAGACGTCGAGATGGCGCTCGACCGGCTCCTGGGGGCCGTGCAGAAGGAACCGGCGTTGAGGCCGCTCTAGACACCGCCGACCGGCGAGCTACGCGGCACGAAAATGGGCCAACCCGAGGGGGTTGGCCCATTCGTGTTTCACGTGAAACATCACTCAGCGATGAAGTCCTCGAGGTCGCGGACGATCGCGGCCTTCGGCTTCGCACCGACGATGGTCTTGGCGACCTCGCCGTTGTGGTAGACGTTCAGCGTCGGGATGGACATGACGCCGTACTTGGCGGCCGTACCCGGGTTCTCGTCGATGTTCAGCTTGACGATCTCGATCTTGTCGCCGTGCTCGGCGGCGATCGCCTCGAGGGACGGAGCGATCTGGCGGCACGGACCGCACCAGGCGGCCCAGAAGTCCACCAGGACGGGCTTGTCGCTCTTGAGGACGTCCTGCTCGAAGGTCTCGTCGGTCACGTTCTTCAGGGTGCCGGCCACTGCGGGCTCCTTAACTAAGTGGGGCGGGTGGGGTTCAGACTGCGGTCTTCTCGGGCTCGGCGTTCTCTTCGTCCGCCAGGGCGGCGAGGAAGCGCTCGGCGTCCAGAGCGGCGGAACAACCGGTGCCGGCGGCGGTGATGGCCTGGCGGTAGGTGTGATCCACGACGTCACCGGCGGCGAAGACACCGGTCACGTTGGTACGCGTCGAGGGGGCGTCGACCTTGAGGTAGCCCTCCTCGTCGAGCTCCAGCTGGCCCTTGAACAGCTCCGTGCGCGGGTCGTGGCCGATCGCGATGAACAGGCCGGTGACCGCCAGGTCGGAGAGCTCGCCCGTCTTGACGTTGCGCAGCTTGAGGCCGGAGAGCTTCTGCTCGCCCTGGACCTCGGCCACTTCGCTGTCCCAGACGAACTTGATCTTCGGGTCGGCGAAGGCGCGGTCCTGCATGGCCTTGGAAGCGCGCAGGGTGTCACGGCGGTGCACGATCGTCACCGAGTTGGCGAAGCGCGAGAGGAAGGTCGCCTCCTCCATCGCGGTGTCGCCACCACCGATGACGGCGATGTCCTGGTCCTTGAAGAAGAACCCGTCACAGGTGGCACACCAGGAGACGCCGCGGCCCGACAGCGCGTCCTCGTTCGGCAGACCGAGCTTGCGGTGCTGCGAGCCGGTGGTGACGATGACGGCCTTCGCGCGGTGCACGGTGCCGGCGGTGTCCGTGACGGTCTTGATCTCACCGGTCAGATCGACGTTGACGACGTCGTCCGGGATCAGCTCGGCACCGAAGCGCTCGGCCTGGGCGCGCATGTTGTCCATGAGCTCGGGGCCCATGATGCCGTCCTGGAAGCCGGGGAAGTTCTCCACCTCGGTGGTGTTCATGAGCGCACCACCGGCGGTGACGGCGCCCTCGAACACCAGCGGCTTCAGCGACGCGCGCGCGGTGTAGAGCGCCGCCGTGTAGCCGGCGGGCCCGGAGCCGATGATGATCACGTTTCGGACGTCGCTCACGGCTTGATTCCTCGTCTCTGGAATACCTCGTCGGACCGGTGGGAGCCCCTTTCGGAGCTCTCACCCCACCCAACGGATCCTAAGGGGCGCGCATTCCCGCTGTGTCAGGGCACACGGTGATGCCCCCTCTACGGGTTGCCACGCCGGAGGACAACCAATCGCGCGGTCCTCAGGAACGCGCGTAGGACTTCGTCAGAAGGATCTTGGCCGGGTTCGCCGTCGCGTGCTTCACACAGGTCGCGTCCATCAGATAGGCGGTGACCCGGGCGATGTCGGAGGCGTCCGGCAAGACGACGAGCAGGGCGTCCTTGCCCTGATAGACGCCTTCCTCGGCGGCGAGCGCACTCTCGTCGCGGCCGATCCCCTTCTGGACACAGTCCGGAACGTCGACCTCGCGCAGGATCTTCGGCCTCGCGGTGTCGGCGCCGCCCTCCACACCCATGCTGCGCTTGGGACCGCGCGAGGACGGTGCGGCCGGCGCGCTCTTCTCGAGGAGGTCGGCGACCTTGCTCTCCAGCTTCGCTGCGGAGAACGTGTCGGACGCCGTCTGATCCCCTTCGGCCGTGGGGCTGGACCCGCCGCCGTTCACCGCGAAGACCAGAAGCACGGACCCGAGACCCAGTCCGACGGCTGTGAAGGCCGCCCCCAGGGCCACCCTGCGGTTCCCTGTCCTCTTCTTCTTCTGGCCCTTGCGGCCAGGACCGGTGGTAGACGGACGCGCGCGTCCCGCGGGCCGGTCGGCCGCGGGCGATGTTTCACGTGAAACATGGGAGCCGGTGGAGGCGCGATCGTCCTCGTCCAGAGCCGGCGTGCTGGAATCACCCGGCGTCGAGGAGCGCGCCCGCGACTCTGCCGCCAAGGCGGCGTCGATACGGTCGGCGACGTCGTCAGGCATCCGCGAGGGGACCGGTACCGAACCCAGCAGCCCCCGGATCTCCTCCAGCGAGTCGTAGACGTCTGCGCACAGCTCGCAGTCCTCCAGGTGCCGCTGTACGTCGGCGGCCCGGGACGGAGAGAGCAGGCCCTCGGTGAGGTCGGAGATCTCGGTGACGTCCGGGTGCCCGGCCTTGCCCGTCGTGGATGTCACGCTCGCCCACCTCCGCCCTTCACTGCCGCTGAATCACTCGGACCGTTGTCGCGTGGTTCCGTGTCCTGACCCGCGGCACGTGGACCCGCTGCCGGTGGGACGGATGTCCCCTGCGTCCGGTTCCGCCTGTCGCCGGAATCCTTGACCGCGCGCTCGGGCCGTAGATGCGTGAGAAGCGGCAGCAGCCGGGCTCTGCCTCTCGCGCAGCGGCTCTTCACGGTGCCGGTGGGGACGTCCAGGACCCGGGCCGCCTCCGCGACCGGGTAGCCCTGCATGTCCACCAGGACGAGAGCCGCCCGCTGGTCGGGTGGCAGCGTGCCGAGCGCTTCCAGCAGTTGCCGGTGCAGATCGTTGCGCTCGGCGGGCGCCGAGGCCGACTCGTGCGGCTCCAGGAGCTGCTCGAGGCGCTCGGTGTCGTCGACGGGAGAGGTCTTCCGGGAGGCGGCCTTGCGGGCGCGGTCCAGGCAGGCGTTCACCGTGATCCGGTGCAGCCAGGTGGTGACGGCCGACTGGCCCCGGAAGGTGTGGGCGGCCCGGTAGGCGGAGACGAGGGCGTCCTGGACGGCGTCGGCGGCCTCCTCGCGGTCCCCGAGCGTGCGCAGGGCCACCGCCCAGAGACGGTCGCGGTGGCGCCGCACGATCTCGCCGAAGGCGTCGGGATCGCCGGCCACGTGCAGGGCGAGGAGGTCCTGATCGCTCGCGTCGCCGTGAGCGGTGCGATCTGTCACGCGGACCCCCTCCCCTGGGACGCAGTCAGCCGGCGAACTTCACTTCGGTGATGGCCTGCTTGTATCCAGGCTGACTGTAGTTGGCGGAGTCGGTCCCGGAGTACGGCATCGCGGTCAGCCACACCAGCACGTAGCGGGTCTTCACCGGCTTGTCGACGCTCACCTTGGCGGAAAGGCCGCTCGTCGTCGCCTGCCCCAGCTTCTTCATCGAGCTCAGCGGCGTGGACGAGTCGAGCGTGTCGGTGGCGTAGAGCTGGAGTGTGGTGTGATCGCCGCCGTACCGGAGGGACAGCGTGGCGGCCGAGACCTCCTGCTTGGAGCCGAGGTCGTAGACGATGCCCACGCCAGGCTTGATCACTATCTTCGGACCGTCCTTGTAGCTGTTGGTCCGCCATCCCGTCGACGCGTCGTTGTCATACGTCAGACCGACGTCGTTGGGGTGCTGTGCGTCGCCCTCGGCCACGTACTCCCTGGAGCCCGTGATCTTGAGCGGCTTGGTCGGCTTGTTCTTGCCGCCGTTCTTCTCGCCGCCGTCGTTCGTCTGCGTCTGGTTGGGGTCGTCGGACTGCTTGCCCCGGTCCATGAGGGCATCGGCGAGCTGCCAGCTCCCGAGGCCCAGCGCGGCGATCAGGAGGGCAGAGACAGCCCACTTGAGGGCCTTGCCGGTGCGGCTCTGCAACGGGGGCGGCGGGGCGGCCACGGGCTGTGTGGCGCCGGGACGGGGCGCCGGGCGGCCATAGGTGCCCTGCTGGTAGGTCGTGCGCTGGTAGTCCGGCGGGGCGGTGAACGCGGGCTCCGGCGGGCGGATGCGGGGCATCTCGCCGATGGCCTTCACCAGTTCCTCCGGAGTGGTGCAGGCGGCCTCGTGGCGGGAGGCGGTGGCGCCGTCGTTGGCCAGTGCGCGCATGGCGAGCTCGGACAGCCCGCGGTGGACGCCGGCCCGCACCTGGTCCGGGGCGATCAGCCCGACGTCCTTGGGCAGCCCGGACAGGCCGTAGGCGTCGCTCTCGTAGGGCCAGCGCTGGGTCAGCGAGGCGTACAGCAGGGCGCCGATTGCCTCCGTGTCCGCGCGCTGCGGGGTGTCGGAGCTGATGCCCCGCAGGGCGGCGTTCACCGCGAGGCCGCGGATGCGCCACTGCCCGGTGGAGGCACGCAGCACGGCGTTCGGGTTGAGGCGTAGATGGGCCAGACCCTCGCGGTGCGCGGCGGCCATGGCGGCGGACACCTGCGTGACCATCTGGTAGGCGTCGTACACCTCCAGCGGGCCGGCGGCGAGGAGGGTCGTCAGTTCGGTGGCGTCGGGGAGCCATTCGTGGACGACGTAGACGACGTCGTCCTCCTCGACGGCGTCGAGGACCTGGACGAAGCGGGGATCGCCGAGCAGCGCGGAGGAGCGGGCCGCGGCCAGCACGGC
Source organism: Streptomyces sp. NRRL WC-3605 (assembly GCF_001509795.1). GTDB lineage: Bacteria > Actinomycetota > Actinomycetes > Streptomycetales > Streptomycetaceae > Streptomyces > Streptomyces viridochromogenes. The sequence continues at coordinate 143,320 of NZ_LLZN01000042.1, forward strand.
GCGCGCACGCGCGTGATCCGCGGGCAGGATGTGGACGCCGACGGCGCGGCGCAGTTTCTCGTCGACGGCACGCCAGCTGCTGAAACCGTCCAGACGGGTGACGCACTCCTCCAGGCGGTAGCGTTCGGCGAGCTTGTGACCGCTGTGCAGCTCGGGCGCCGAGGCCTTCCCGGGACCCTCCGTCCCGCCACTCCCCTGTGCCTCGTCGATGTCCGTGCCCCGCTCCCGATTCGTGGCCACCCCGTCGGCCGTGGACGACTCGTCCGCCTGAGCGGTCAGCGGCTCGTCACCGCTGTTGTCTGCCACGTCGACGGCAGCCGTGCTCCGTTCCGCCACCGTCGTTCCCGCCTCCCCATTCAATGCGCGCCGCCACACCTCGTGCGCGCCGTCCGACGCCGAACCAATTGTGCCCACAGTCCGCCGCTATGCACGACACACGATGACGGACGATGGTTGTGCGCCTACCCCCACCTCAGCGACCCAGGCGCCCGCGGACCATGCCGACGAGCGAGTTCAGTTCCTCGATGCGCATCCGGCGGGCGGCCACGAAGAAGACGCCGAGCAGCACGGCCCCACCGGCCAGGAGGGCGGCGAGCGAACCGGCGGCGCCCTGGCCGAGGACCTGGCTGATGCCGTAGCAGGCCGCTCCGCTCACCAGCGCGGCCGGGACCGACGCGATGCAGAGCCGCGCGTAGGTCCGCGTCACGCGGGCGCCGTCCAGATCGCCGCCCAGCTTCGCGCGCAGCCGTCGCCAGGCCACCCCGACGCCGATCGCGTACGCCAGGCCGTAGGAGGCCGCCATGCCCACCACGGCCCAGCGGGCGGGCAGGAGGAAGTAGCAGAGCCCGGAGGCCGCCGCGTTGCCGGCCGCCACGATGACCGTGTTGTAGAAGGGGGTACGGGTGTCCTCGTACGCGTAGAAGGCGCGCAGGACGACGTACTGCACCGAGTAGGGGATCAGACCGAGGCCGAAGGCCATCAGCATGTAGCCCATGTTGGTGGCCTGGCTGGTGCCGGACGAGCCGAACATCAGGGTGCACATGGGGATGCCGAGCGCCACGAAGCCGAAGGCGAGCGGCACGATCGCCACCGCGGTGGTGCGCAGGCCCTGCGAGATGTCGTCGCGGACCGCGCCGGCGTCGTTCTCGGCGGCCGAGCGGGAGATCCGGGGCAGCAGGGCGGCCATCAGGGAGACGGTGATGATGGCCTGCGGCAGACCCCAGATCAGCTGGGCGTTGGCGTAGGCGGCGAAGCCGGTGCCCTCGTCACCCGACGCGATGCCGGCCGCGGTGGACAGCTGGGTGACGACGAGGGCGCCGGCCTGGTTGGCGAGGACGAACAGGATCGTCCACTTGGCGAGCATGGCGGCCTTGCCGAGGCCGTGACCCCGCCAGTCGAAGCGCAGCCGCATCCGGAAGCCCGTCTCCCGCAGGTACGGGATCATGGCGAGGGACTGGACGACCAGGCCGAGCAGGATGCCGACGCCGAGGAGCCGCTGCCCCTCCGGCGGGATGCTCGTGACGGACATCCCGGAGCGCTCCGAGGTGCCGTACACCCAGATGAACATGCCCAGCGTCACGATGATGACGATGTTGTTCAGGACCGGGGTCCACATCATCGCGCCGAAACGGCCGCGGGCGTTGAGGATCTGGCCCATCACGACGTGGACGCCCATGAAGAAGATCGAGGGCAGGAAGTAGCGCGTGAAGGTGACGGCCACCTCGTTGGCGGCGGGGTCGTTGGCGACCTCGGTCGACAGGGCGCTGACCAGGTAGGGCGCCGCGAACATCGCGAGCGCCGTGAGGGCGGCCAGCGCGACCATGACGAGGGTCAGCAGACGGTTCGCGTAGGACTCGCCGCCGTCCTCGTCGTCCTTCATGGCGCGCACCAGCTGCGGCACGAAGACGGAGTTGAGGCCACCGCCGACGGTCAGGATGTAGATCATCGTGGGCAGCTGGTAGGCGACCTGGAAGGAGTCGCCGAGCAGACCGAGGCCGAGGGCCGAGACGATCAGCATCGACCGGACGAACCCGGTGAGGCGGGACACCATCGTGCCGGCCGCCATGACGGCGCTGGACTTCAGCAGACCGCCGACCTTGCCGCCCTTCTTCGCCACGGGCGCCGGGGCCGGAGCGGGCGCCGGCTCGTCGCTCTCGGGCGCGGCGACCGGTGCGGCCGCCTGCTGCGGACCTGGGGGCTGCGGGCCTGGGGCGGGCGCGGAAGACGGGCCGGGGACCGACGTCGACTGGTACTGCTGCTGACCGCCGCCCTGCTGCTGGTCCCGGAAGAGGTGCGCGAAGGCGTCGTGCTGCGGACGCTCCTCCGCCGAGTGTGAGACGAGGTCGTCGACGCCGACGTACTGGGTCGTCCGGGGGTCGTCCCCGTACGGCAGGTACTGGGTCGGGCCCTCCGGCTCGGGCGCCGGAGTCTGCGCCCACACGGTCGGGTCGGGGGCGTACGGCGACTGCGGCGGCTGCGAGTAGAGGGGCTGCTGGGGCTGGTAGGCGCCCGGCGGGGGCGGCGGGTGCGCGGCACGGTCGTACAGCGCCTCGGCGACCGGGTCCTGGGCGGTGATGTCCTGCCCCTGGTAGGGGTCCTGGTCGTAGGCGTCCTGGAGGTACATGTCCGCCGGGTGCTGCGGCGGTACCTGGCCCTCGGGCGGCGGGCCCTCGGGGTGCCCCGAGCTGCCCGCGGCCTGGCCGCGGTCACCGTCGTACGGCGCGTTCATGGCTACCCCACCTCATCGTCCCGGGCCCACCGGCCACGACTTCGCTCAACGGTCCACTCTCTCACCCGTGCCGGACGGGTCGGCGCTTTCCGCTGCGGTGTCCGGGGTCGGGTCACTCGGCTGCTCGGAGGCGCCTGCCCGGGCTTCGGCGCCCGACCCCTCCTCGGCCGGTCCCTCGTCCGTGAGACGTTCCGCAGGGCCTTCCGGGTTCTCCGGATCGTCCTCGGAATCGTTCGTCTGCTCGGGACCGTCCTCCTCGGCCGCCCGCGCAGCCGCGCGCTTGCGCTGCGTGTACATACGGAATCCGGCGAGGACGAGGAGCAGGAAGCCGCCGCCGATGACCAGCATCACGGTGGCCGTGAACTCGGTGACCTTCACGTCGAACTTGACGGGGTCGCCGTACGCCTGGCCGTCCTCGGTGTACAGCTGGGCGATCACGGTCGCCTTGCCGTTCGCCTGGGCCGAGGCCGTGAACTTCACCGTCTGGCTGTGGCCGCCGGACACGGCGACCTGCTGCTCCTCGTACTCCTCGCCACCGATCTCGAGACGCCTCGGGGCGGTCGACCTGAGCCGCAGCACCAGGTGGTCGACCCCCTGCACCAGGTTGTTCTTCACCGTCACCGGGATCGTGGCGCTGCGGCCGGACAGCTTGGTCTCGGACTTGTCGATCAGCGTGACCTGGCCGGCGAGGGAGTCGACGTACGCCTCCACACCGTTGCGGAAGTCCGCCGCCGCGCCCGCACGGCCGCGCCACGACGTCGACATCGTCCGGTTCATGGCCCGCCCGAAGGGGGTCACGACCCGCGACTGGTTGGTGAGGATGACCTTGAACCGGTCGAGCTTGTCCTGGGTGGTGGCGATCTGCGCGAAGGCACCCCGGGGCAGCTCCTGCTTGCGCAGGGCGGAGGGGTACTTGGAGGCCGCCGGGACGCGTGTGGTGGCGGACGGGTCCGGCTTGGCCGAGGCGGCCGCCGTCAGGTCCTGCGCCTGTGACCAGGAGCCGCCCTGCAGAGCCCGCACGGCCTCGGCCATGGTCTGCGCCTGGCTCGCGGTCGGCATGCGCTGCGGGGCGACGACGATGTTGCGCTGCTTGCTCGTCTGCAGGTTCAGGGTCAGGCTCTGCGCGAGGAACCGCTGCACTGCGAGCGTCGAGGTCGACGCCCGGGTCAGATTGCCCTGGAACAGCGTCGACAGACGGGCGTCCGCGACGACGGCGCTGGTGCCGCCGCCGATCGGGCGGGCGGCGGAGGGGGTGTACGGGAGGCTGTTGTCCTCCGCCAGGCTGTCGCTGCGGGCGATCACCTTGTCCGCGCCGGCGGAGGTGGCCACCTTGACGATCGACGGGTCCACGGCACCCTCGACGGGCCAGGCGAAGTCGGTGGCCGGTTCCACATGGAGGATCGACTCGACGGTGTCCCCGGCGACGTCGGTCGCCTCCTTGAAGTGGTTCAGGGACCCGGTGACGCTCGTGCCGTTGTGGGCCAAGGAGGCCAGGTCGGGGTCGGCGAAGGGCAGCGCCACGACCTCCTTGTCCTGGACCGCGTCCTGCAGGTCGGACAGCCACTGCTTGGCGACGCCCTGGTGGGTGCCCGGCGTCGTCGTGTCGCCCTCGCCCTCGACGCTGTAGCGCTCCGTCATCGCGTCCACGGAGGCGAGCAGGTCGGGGTCGATCACCCAGGTGACGTCGAGTTCCTTGCCGAGCGCCACCATCTGCTGGAGGCGGCCGCCGGGGGCGATCTCCTTGGCGAGGTCGTCGTCGTGGAAGACGGGGGTCTGCGACTCGTCCGAGCCGGTCTCGGCCGTCATGTCCGACGTCGAGATCAGCGGCCACAGGACGGTCGTCCGGGTCTTGGTCTCGGCCCCGTCGGGCTGCCACGGCAGGAACGTGCGCTGGATGCCGAGTACCTGCGGCCAGGGCTGGGCCGACGTCTCACCGGACAGGGAGACGGAGAACTGGTACACGCCGTCCCGGTCGAGGTTCAGCTTGTCGACCGGTACCGCGATGCTGAAGCGCTGGGAGATGCCCGGAGCCAGCTTGGCGAACTCCTTCACGTACTTCCCGCCCACCGGGTCGCCGTCGAGGCCGGGCTGGAAGGTGGTGCGGCGGGAGATCGTGTCGATGGCGGAGCGGGTGTTCACCGGCCGGCCCAGACGCAGATCCACCTGGGCGTCGGTGACCGTCCGCTTCCCCTTGTTGGTCACCGTGCCCGTGACCGTGACGGTGTCGCCCTCCCCGGGGACGCCGGGGGTGAGGGAATCCACAGCCACATCGACCGAGCCGGGGCCCGACACGGCACTCGGGGAGGCCTGTGCTGCCGCCTGCGCGGCCGGGGAGGCGGGCAGCTGGAGCACACCGGCCAGCAGGGGCGCGCCGGCGAGCAGTGCCCCGGTGCGCCGCAGCCACCGGCGGGCAGGTGAGGGACTGGTCCCCTGGAAGTCTGCCGCCTCGGCCACGCGCTCGTCCGTCCCTAGTCGTCGTCAGTGGTCGTCGGAATGTGCGTCCAGGCATGGTAACGATGCGCGCTGTGGGGAAGTGCCACGGTCTCCCCCAGCAAGATCGCTTCAGGCATCCGTCCTGCCCCTTATGTTCCCGTATAAAGGGGAGGGCTTCCGTACGGGGCAAGAGCAGATCTTGTGCTCGTATCGATGGAGGTGTCCGCGCTCGCGGGGGCGCGTCACGCAGGGAGCGGGCGGCCGCCGGGGCCACGTACCCTCTTCTGTTGTGCCGAACGCCAACGAAGACAAGCCCAGCGCCCTGAGCGAGGCGCAGCACCGCGCGGTCAGTGAACTGCTGCGGGTCGCGCCCGTCGCCGACGATCTCGCCCGCCGTTTCCAGGAGGCCGGGTTCTCCCTCGCCCTGGTCGGCGGATCGGTACGGGACGCGCTGCTCGGCCGGCTCGGCAACGACCTCGACTTCACGACCGACGCCCGTCCCGACGACGTGCTGAAGATCGTGCGTCCGTGGGCGGACGCGGTGTGGGAGGTCGGGATCGCGTTCGGCACGGTCGGGGCGCAGAAGGACGGCTACCAGATCGAGGTGACGACGTACCGCTCGGAGGCGTACGACCGCACCTCGCGCAAGCCCGAGGTGTCGTACGGCGACTCCATCGAGCAGGATCTCGTCCGCCGTGACTTCACCGTGAACGCGATGGCCGTCGTCCTCCCCGAGAAGGAGTTCGTCGACCCGCACGGAGGGCTCGAGGATCTCGCCGAGCGGGTCCTCCGGACGCCCGGTACGCCAGAGGAGTCGTTCTCGGACGATCCGCTGCGCATGATGCGAGCGGCGCGCTTCGCGGCCCAGCTGGACTTCGAGGTGGCGCCCGAGGTCGTGGCGGCCATGACGGACATGGCCGGGCGCATCGAGATCGTCTCCGCGGAGCGGGTGCGGGACGAGCTGAACAAGCTGATCCTCTCCGACCACCCCCGCAAGGGCCTGACGCTGCTGGTCGACACCGGGCTGGCCGGACACGTCCTGCCCGAGCTCCCGGCCCTGCGGCTGGAGAGCGACGAGCACCACCGGCACAAGGACGTCTACGAGCACACACTGATCGTGCTGGAGCAGGCGATGGACCTCGAGGAGAACGGTCCGGACCTGGCCCTGCGACTGTCGGCGCTGCTGCACGACATCGGCAAGCCGCGGACGCGCCGCTTCGAGAAGGACGGCCGCGTCTCGTTCCACCACCACGAGGTGGTCGGCGCGAAGATGACGAAGAAGCGCATGACGGCGCTGAAGTACTCCAACGAGCTCGTGAAGGACGTCTCGCGCCTCGTCGAGCTCCACCTCCGCTTCCACGGCTACGGCACCGGAGAGTGGACGGACTCGGCGGTGCGCCGCTATGTCCGGGACGCCGGCCCGCTGCTCGAGCGCCTGCACAAGCTGACCCGCTCGGACTGCACGACGCGCAACAAGCGCAAGGCGGCCGCGCTGTCCCGCGCCTACGACGGCCTGGAGGAGCGCATCGCCCAGCTCCAGGAGCAGGAGGAGCTCGACGCCATCCGCCCGGACCTCGACGGCAACCAGATCATGGAGATCCTCGGCGTCGGACCGGGCCCGGTCATCGGCAAGGCGTACCAGCACCTGCTGGAGCTTCGGCTGGAGAACGGGCCGATGGAGCATGACGCGGCGGTGGCGGCACTCAAGGAATGGTGGGCTGCGCAGGGCTGAGGTCCGCCGCGCAGGACTGAGGTCGGGAGAGGCTGTGTTTCACGTGAAACACAGCCGCGGACACACCGAGGGGCGATGTTTCACGTGAAACATCGCCCCTCAGTGTGGAAGCTCAGAACACAGACTCAGAGCAGAAGCTCAGATCAGGCGTCCTTCAGGCACAGCAGGAAGTTGTCGCCGTCGCCGGTCTGCGCGTAGAAGCTCGTCGCGCCGCTGACCTTGCGGCACTCCGTCTCGGCGGTGAACGAGGTGTAGGTGCCGTCGATCTTCTTCAGGACCTTGGCCTCGGCCTCCGTGGACGTGCAGTCGACGACCTCCATCTCGTCACTCGAGGAGGAGGCGGACTTCAGGCAGTCGCCCACCTTCGCCTGGTCCGCGTCGTCCAGGCTCGTTATGTAGCCGACGACGATGGCCGTGACGATGCCGATGCCCACAAGGATGTTCTTGACCGTCTTGAAGCTGACCTTGCGACGGGGCTGCTCCGGCGGGACGGGGGCGTACGGAGCGGCGCCCTGCGGGGGGACGCCCGGAGCGCCCGGCTGCTGAGGGTACGGAGCCTGGCCCTGCGGAGCCTGGGCGTACGGGTTCTGGCCCTGGGCGAATGGATTGCCCTGGGGCGGCGGAGTCGACACTTGGGGGTCCCCCTAGAACATGGGTGCTGATCGCGAGCTATGCGCGATGTAAGACGCACGTAAGTTACCGGTCCCCACTGACACTTCCCCACCCAGGAGTGGCACTGTGTCATTGCCGTGACACGGAGCGCCTCTCAAACTGGGCCATAGCAACCGCAACCGCCGTGTAGATAACGGCGACCGTGACAATGAGCGGAGCCGAGCGGCCGTCGGGAGGCAGGATCAGGGCGGCCACCGCCGCGGCTCCGACGAACGCGACGTTGAACAGGACGTCGTAGACGGAGAAGGTCCGGCCCCGGAAGCCGTCGTCGACCGAGGACTGCACCACGGTGTCCGTGGAGATCTTCGCGCCCTGCGTCGTCACGCCCAGGACGAAGGCCGCCACCAGCATGGGAACCGTAGCGAAGGGCAACCCGAGAACCGGCACCAGGACGGCGGCCACCCCCGCGCACACGGCGATCCAGCGCCCCGGCCCGAGACGGCCCGCGGCGGCCGGCGTCACCACGGCCGCCGTGAAGAAGCCGGCGCCGGACAGGCCCAACGCCACACCCAGCAGAGCGAGTCCGTCCTCCGTGTCCGAGGTGAAGGCGTACCGGCACAGCATCAGCAGCATGACCAGCAGGGCGCCGTAGCAGAAGCGCATCAGGGTCATCGCCAGCAGCGCCCAGGCGGCCTCCCGGCGCGGCGGGGAGGTGAGATGGCGTACAGCGGCCCCCAGGTCGCGCGCGGTGCCGGACAGGGCCGCCGCGAGGCGTGGCCGCACCAACTCGGGATCGGGTCCCAGAAGTTGCGGAGCCATCCGCAGGGAGGCCAGACCCGCGCACAGATACAGGGCGGCCCCGAAGAGCACCACGGCGGCGTCCGAGTCCCAGACTACCAGCCGGACGACGAAGGCGAGACCGGCCCCCATGGTCGCGGCGAGCGTCCCGGCGGTCGGGGACAGGGAGTTGGCGACGACGAGCCGCTCGCCGTCCACCACCCGGGGCAGCGCGGCGGACAGCCCGGACAGCACGAACCGGTTGACCGCGGTGACGCACAGGGCGGAGACGTAGAAGAGCCAGTCGGGCACGTCGGCGACGATGAGCACCGCCGTGGCCGACGCCAGCATGGTGCGCAGCACGCTGCCGTACAGCAGCACCTGGCGGCGGCGCCAGCGGTCCAGCAGGACACCGGAGAAGGGGCCCACCAGGGAGTACGGCAGCAGCAGCACCGCCATCGCGGCGGCGATCGCGCCGGCGGAGCTCTGCTTCTCCGGTGAGAAGACGACGTACGTGGCGAGGGCGGTCTGGTAGACGCCGTCGGCGCCCTGTGAGAACAGGCGCACGGCGAGCAGGCGCCGGAAGTCCCGGAAGCGCCAGAGGACCCGCAGATCACGTACGACGGACATGGGGCACAGCCTCACATACGGCGAGGGCCCCCGGGACGACCCAGGGACCCTCGGCAGCTCTGGCAGGAGCGTACTGGTGCGGCACCGCGCGCTCGGGGCGCGGTGCCGCCATGTCTCACCGGCGGACCGTTGTCCGGGCCGGGGGACGGGGTGCCGTCGTGCTTAGCGCTCGACCTCGCCCTTGATGAACTTCTCGACGTTCTCCCGGGCCTGGTCGTCGAAGTACTGGACCGGCGGGGACTTCATGAAGTAGCTCGACGCCGACAGGATCGGGCCGCCGATACCGCGGTCCTTGGCGATCTTCGCGGCGCGCAGGGCGTCGATGATGACACCGGCGGAGTTCGGGGAGTCCCAGACCTCGAGCTTGTACTCCAGGTTCAGCGGAACGTCACCGAAGGCACGGCCCTCGAGGCGGACGTAGGCCCACTTGCGGTCGTCCAGCCAGGCCACGTAGTCGGACGGGCCGATGTGGACGTTCTTCTCGCCGAGCTCGCGGTCGGGGATCTGCGAGGTGACGGCCTGGGTCTTCGAGATCTTCTTCGACTCGAGGCGGTCACGCTCGAGCATGTTCTTGAAGTCCATGTTGCCGCCGACGTTCAGCTGCATCGTGCGGTCCAGGATGACACCGCGGTCCTCGAACAGCTTCGCCATGACGCGGTGCGTGATGGTGGCGCCGACCTGGGACTTGATGTCGTCACCGACGATCGGGACGCCCGCCTCGGTGAACTTGTCCGCCCACTCCTTGGTGCCGGCGATGAAGACCGGGAGGGCGTTGACGAAGGCGACCTTGGCGTCGATGGCGCACTGCGCGTAGAACTTCGCCGCGTCCTCGGAACCCACGGGCAGGTAGCAGACCAGGACGTCGACCTGCTTGTCCTTGAGGACCTGGACGACGTCGACCGGCTCCTCGGCGGACTCCTCGATGGTCTCTCGGTAGTACTTGCCGAGACCGTCGAGGGTGTGGCCGCGCTGGACGGTCACGCCCGTGTTGGGCACGTCGCAGATCTTGATCGTGTTGTTCTCGCTGGCGCCGATGGCGTCCGCGAGGTCGAGGCCGACCTTCTTCGCGTCGACGTCGAACGCGGCGACGAACTCGACGTCGCGGACGTGGTATTCGCCGAACTGCACGTGCATCAGGCCGGGGACCTTGGACGCCGGGTCGGCGTCCTTGTAGTACTCGACTCCCTGAACCAGCGACGCGGCGCAGTTGCCCACGCCGACGACGGCTACGCGAACCGAACCCATTCCGGTTGCTCCCTGTGTGTACGAGTGAGGTCCTGAGTGGATCTCACGTGGCGGTGTCGTCGGGCGTATCCGGTCGGGAGGTGTCTCCCGGCCGGGGCAGGCCGCCCGGCGTTCCATGAGTGGTGTCCGGCGAGTCGGGCTCCCCGGAGGCGGCACCTTTGAGGTCCCGCCCGGCCCGCTCGCTCTCGATGAGCTCGTTCAGCCAGCGCACTTCGCGCTCCACGGACTCCATCCCGTGGCGCTGGAGCTCAAGCGTGTAGTCGTCGAGGCGCTCCCGGGTGCGAGCCAAGGAGGCGCTCATCTTCTCCAGACGCTCCTCCAGCCGGCTGCGGCGGCCCTCCAGTACGCGCATGCGTACGTCCTGCGGGGTGCGTCCGAAGAAGGCGAATCGGGCAGCGAAATGCTCGTCCTCGTACGCGTCGGGGCCGGTCTGCGAGAGCAGCTCCTCGAAGTGCTCCTTACCTTCCGCCGTCAACCGGTAGACGATTTTGGCGCGACGCCCCGCGAGTGGTGCGGCGAGGGCGTCCTCGGTCGTGCTCCCCGGCTCCTCGATCAACCAGCCGTTGGCGACCAGCGTCTTGAGGCAGGGGTAGAGCGTGCCGTAACTGAAGGCGCGGAACACACCGAGTGACGTATTGAGTCGTTTGCGCAGCTCATAGCCGTGCATGGGGGACTCGCGGAGCAGTCCGAGAACGGCGAACTCGAGGATCCCGGAACGCCGGCTCATCCGCTCGCCTCCTCGCCTTATCTCTCGCTGATGTATCGACTCGATACATCAGCACGATAGAACGGCCTCTCGGAAGCGACAAGTGGAGAGATGGTGAACGGGATCACATCACCGGCTTGTGTCGAGCGACTTGCCTGATTTGGGGTGAAGTTCGGGCTCGCGAGGACTTTGACGGTGCGTAGTCTGTGCGCCATGCACAGCACCGGGAACCAAGTGACGCCAGAGGACGTCGTCGTCCTTGGTGCAGTACGGGTGAATGCGAAACCGCTCACATCCGTATGTCGGGGGGACCGGAAACCAGCCGCCGTTGCCAGGCGCCCAGGGGTGCGCCTGCCCGAGGAGTAGTCGTTCGATGAGCGAGCACCGTCGCAAACCGCCGCAGCCGCAGGGAGGCGGACGTGCCGCGGCCCGACGCGGCCAGTCCGGCTCGTCCACCGGCCGCCGTGCGGCACCGCGAGGCGCCACCGGATCTCCTTCCGACCCGTACGGGTCGGGTGCCACCGGATCAGGAGGCGAGGACCGTCTGTACGGCGGCCGCGCCGAGGCGCGACGCGCGGCCCAGAGAGGCAATGGAAGCCGCCGCAGGGCGGCCGAACCGGCAAGGGGGGGCCGCCGCGCGGCTCAGGGGAGAGGACGTTCGGAACCGCCCGCGGAGAAGCGGTTCATCGACTATCCGCGTGCCGGCAAGTACGGGGCCGCGCGCTGGATGCCGTCCTGGAAGCTCGTGACGGGCCTCTTCCTCACCTTCATGGGAGGTCTGGTCGCGGCCGCGGGCATCGGATACGCCATGGTGGGCATCCCGAAGGCCCAGGACACCGCCATGGCCCAGAACAACGTCTTCTACTGGTCGAACGGCAAGCAGATGGCCGCGACCGGTGGACAGACGAACCGCCAGCTGGTGAGCAACGCGGAGATCCCGGCGGAGATCAAGGACGCGGTGGTCTCCGCCGAGAACGCGTCCTTCTACGACGACAAGGGCATCGACCCGGCCGGTATCGGCCGCGCGCTGTTCAACATGGCCAAGGGTGGCGAGACGCAGGGTGGTTCGACCATCACCCAGCAGTACGTGAAGAACACGTACCTGAGCCAGGAGCAGACGCTCTCCCGGAAGTTCAAAGAGCTGTTCATCTCCATCAAGGTCAACCAGAAGATGTCGAAGGACGACATCCTCGCCGGCTACCTCAACACCGCCTACTACGGCCGCAACGCCTACGGCATCCAGGCGGCGGCCCAGGCGTACTTCGGCGTCGACGCCAAGAAGCTCACGCCGTCGCAGAGCATCTTCCTCGCCTCGGTCCTGAAGGGTCCGAACTTCTACAACCCCGACGGCGGTGTGGGCGCCAATGCCACGGAGAAGGCGAACACCAAGCGGGTCAAGGACCGCTGGTCGTGGATCCAGGGCCGCATGGTCGAAGTGGGGCGCATGACCCCGGCCGAGCGGGCCAAGGTCGGTGCCTTCCCGAAGCTCAAGAAGCAGAGCTCCAACCTCTCCGGTCAGACGGGCTACCTCATCGACCTGGCCAAGGAGTACGTGGCCAAGAAGGCGGGTCTGTCCCCCGAGGATCTGGAGAAGGGCGGCTACCGCATCTACACGACCTTCAACAAGGAGAAGGTCAACGAGCTGGCAGCCGCCGTCGACAAGACGGAGAAGAGCTTCCTCGACCCCAAGAAGCGCGAGAAGGACAAGCACGTCCAGTTCGGTGGCGCGTCGGTCGACCCGAAGACCGGAGCGATCGTCGCCGTCTATGGTGGCGCGGGCTACAACAAGGGTCACTACTCCAACAACGCCAACACCCTGGGTGTACCGGTCGGATCGACCTGGAAGCCGATCGTGCTGGCGGCCGCGATGAAGTACGGGACATACGAGACCGACGGTGAGCCCCTGTCGCCGATGGCCCGGTACAACGGCAACGACCTCCTCGTCATCAAGGACAGGAACGGCGACCCGATTCCGGACGGCGACAAGCCGTTCCGTCAGAAGAACGAGGGCACCAAGGCCTGGGGCATGGTCACGCTCCGCAAGGCCATGGAGCAGTCGATCAACAGCCCGTTCGCCCAGCTGGGCATCGACGTCGGCCTGGCCAACACGCAGGAACTCGCCCAGGACATGGGCATCCCGGCCAGCTCCTTCGACAAGGCCAACATCACGAACGTGTCGTTCTCGCTCGGTACCTCGACCCCGAGCGCGATCCGGATGGCGGACGCGTACGGGAGCTTCGCCAACTCGGGCATCCACTACGAGCCGTACTCCGTGGTCAAGGTGATCAAGGACGGTGAGCCGCTCAAGGGCTTCGAGCGCCCTGAGAAGGAAACCGCCATGGACGCGAACATCGCGAACAACGTGACGGACGTCCTGGAGAACGTGGTCAAGAACGGCACCGGTAAGAAGGTCGCGGACATCGGGTTCCCGGTGGCCGGCAAGACGGGTACGACCGACGAGAACAAGTCGGCGTGGTTCGTCGGCTACACCCGCGAGCTGTCGACGGCCGTGACGCTGTTCCGGACGGATCCGGACAAGGGCAGGCTTCTCTCCATGAACGGCACCGGTGGCGTCTCCTCCATCCACGGTGGTGACATCCCGGCGCAGGTCTGGAGGGACTACATGGCCGAGGCCATGAAGAGCTACGGCACGCCGGAGCCCTTCCCCGAGGCCGAGCCCATCGGCGAGATCATCAACGACACGCCCTCGCCGTCCGTGACGCCCACGCCCACGGAGACGGAGGAGGCGACCCCGTCCGAGACGCCGACCCCGACCGAGACGCCGTCGCTGACGCCGCCTCCCACGGAGACCTGCAACCCGTTCGACTGGCGGTGCGAGGAAGACAGCGGTGGGCAGAACGGTGGCTCCGACGGGGGTGTGACCACCTCGCCGACAGCCACCGCGACCGAAACCGATGACGGTGGCGGAGGTAACAACAACGGCGGCGGCAACAACGGCGCTGGAGGCATCTTCGGCCAGCCAGGGGGCTGACCGAGGGCCGAAGGGCTCTACCGCGATGAGAAGGCCGGTGGCCGGCACCCGAGGGTTCGGGTGCCGGCCACCGGCCTTCGGTCCTCTGATGCCCCCGCAGGGGCCGTACGGACGGTGCTTGAACCGAGGTGGCTGCCCCGTGCTGCGGCTTCGAAGGTGAGCAGCTTCTGCTGATCCCTGTTTCACGTGAAACGTCGGTTTCACGTGAAACAGTCACCGGCCGCGGTACGGCTTCCCGACGCTGTTCTCCGACGCGTGCGGCAGGATGTGCCCCATGCCCAGTGCAGAGACGACGCCCATGAGCGCGCATGAGCCGGATCAGGTGCGGCCGACCCGGGAGGACAAGGTCGCCGCGCATGGCAGTGAGCTGATCGGCGGCCCGATCGGGAGGCGCGCCCTGCTCGGGACGTCCTGGTGGACACCGGTACGGATCATCGCGCTGGTCGCCATCGGCATGTTCGCTCTCGGCCTGGTCCAGAAGGCGCCCTGCTACAACGGGGCCTGGTTCTTCGGTGCCAGCTCCCAGTACACGCACGCCTGCTACTCGGACATCCCGCACCTGTACCAGGGGCGGGGTTTCGCCGACGGTCTGGTGCCGTACTTCGACAAGCTGCCCGGCGACATGCAGTACCTGGAGTACCCGGTGCTGACCGGCGTCTTCATGGAGGTCGCGTCCTGGCTCACCTCGGACAGCGGCAGCATCCAGGACCAGGAGCAGTGGTACTGGATGGTCAACGCCGGGATGCTGATGGTCTGCGCCGCGGTCATCGCCGTCTGTGTGACCCGGACCCACCGGCGGCGTCCCTGGGACGGCCTGCTCGTCGCCCTTGCTCCCGCGTTCGCGCTGACCGCGACCATCAACTGGGATCTGCTGGCCGTCGCCCTGACGGCCGCGGCGATGCTGATGTGGTCGCGTGGCCGCTCGCTCGCCTTCGGGATCCTGCTGGGCCTGGCCACGGCCGCCAAGCTGTACCCCGTCTTCCTGCTCGGAGCGCTGTTCGTGCTGTGCTGGCGCGCGGCCCGCTGGCGGGACTTCGGGCGGGCGCTGGGCGGCACCGCGCTCGCCTGGCTGGTGGTCAATCTCCCGGTGATGCTGCTCGCGTGGGACGGGTGGTCGCAGTTCTACCGGTTCAGTCATGACAGGGCCGTCGACTTCGGTTCCTTCTGGCTGATCCTGGCGCAGAACTCCACGGACCCGCTGAGCACCGACACCGTCAACACCTTCGCCACGCTGCTGATGCTGCTGTGCTGCGCCGGCGTCGCGGTGCTCACGCTCACCGCGCCGCGCCGGCCGCGCTTCGCCCAGCTGGCCTTCCTGATCGTGGCGGCGTTCATCCTCACCAACAAGGTCTACTCGCCGCAGTACGTCCTGTGGCTGGTGCCCCTGGCCGCGCTGGCCCGGCCCAGGTGGCGGGACATCCTCATCTGGCAGGCGTGCGAGGTGGCGTACTTCCTCGGCATCTGGATGTACCTCGCCTACACGACCAGCGGAGACGCCCACAAGGGCCTGCCGACCGACGGCTACCACTGGGCCATCGGCCTGCATCTGCTGGGCACGCTGTACCTGGTCGCCGTCGTCGTGCGGGACATCCTCATGCCGGAGCGAGACCCGGTGCGCCAGGGCGGCGAGGACGACCCCTCGGGCGGTGTCCTCGACCGGGCGGAGGACGTGCACGTGTACGGAGCGGCGGCTCACCCGCCGCGCCACGCAGCCCATGACGAGGAAGGCCCGCAGGTGGCTTGGCGCGACCGGGAGGCCGTCGACGGTTCGCTCTGAGCGAACAGCGGGCGGAGGGCCCTACGCAGAAGGCCGTACACGGTGGAATCCGTGTACGGCCTTTCGTCGCTTCCTCGGGGAACGGCCGGGTCAGCGGTCCACGATGCGGTCGAACTGCGTGGTGGTGTGCCGCAGATGGGCGACCAGCTCGTCACCGACCTTCGGCTCCGGCGCGTCCGACGGCACGAAGAGGATCGACACCTGCATGTGCGGGGGCTCCGCGAACCAGCGCTGCTTGCCGCCCCATACGAAGGGCGAGAGGTTCCGGTTCACCGTGGCGAGGCCGGCGCGTGCGACACCCTTGGCGCGCGGCATGACGCCGTGCAGCGCCTTCGGCGCCTCCAGGCCCACACCGTGCGACGTGCCGCCCGCCACGACCACCAGGAAGCCGTCGGAGGCCGTCTTCTGCTGGCGGTAGCCGAAACGGTCACCCTTGGAGACACGCGTGACGTCCAGGACCGCGCCGCGGTACTCGGTGGCGTCGTGATCCCCCAGCCACAGCCGCGTCCCGATCCGGGCGCGGAAGCGGGTCTGCGGGAACTGCTGCTGCAGGCGCGCCAGTTCGTCGGCCTTGAGGTGGCTCACGAACATCGTGTGCAGCGGCAGCCGGGCCGCCCGAAGCCGGTCCATCCAGCCGATGACCTCCTCGACGGCGTCCGAGCCGTCCGTGCGGTCGAGCGGCAGGTGGATGGCGAAGCCCTCCAGCCGGACGTTCTCTATGGCGGCGTGCAGCTGGGACAGCTCGTGCTCGCTCACTCCGTGCCGCTTCATCGAGGACATCACCTCGATGACGACGCGGGCACCCACGAGGCCGTACACGCCGTCCACCGACGACACCGAGCGGATGACCCGGTCCGGCAGCGGCACCGGCTCCTCACCGCGGCGGTACGGGGTCAGGACCAGCAGGTCGCCGCCGAACCAGTCCTTGATGCGCGCGGCCTCGTACGTCGTGCCGACCGCGAGGATGTCGGAGCCCAGCCGGGTGGCCTCCTCCGCCAGCCGCTCGTGCCCGAACCCGTAGCCGTTGCCCTTGCAGACCGGTACGAGGCCCGGGAACTGCTCCTGCACGTGCTTGTGGTGCGCCCGCCAGCGCGCGGTGTCGACGTAGAGCGTGAGCGCCATGGCCGGACCTGGAACCTTTCTCGTGGCTGCGGTGTATCAGAGGTGTGGAAGCTATCGACGGTGCAGCTATTGACGGTATCGAAGCTGGGCGCGCGGGGTCAGCGACGCGACATGTAGATGTCGAGCGCCTTGTGCAGCAGCTTGTTCAGCGGGAAATCCCACTCGCCGAGGTACTCGGCGGCCTGACCGCCGGTGCCGACCTTGAACTGGATCAGGCCGAAGAGGTGATCGGTCTCGTCCAGCGAGTCGGAGATGCCGCGCAGGTCGTAGACGGTGGCGCCGAGCGCGTAGGCGTCGCGCAGCATCCGCCACTGCATCGCGTTCGAGGGCCGGACCTCGCGGCCGATGTTGTCGGAGGCGCCGTAGGAGTACCAGACGTGGCCGCCGACGATGAGCATCGTCGCCGCGGACAGGTTCACCCCGTTGTGCCGCGCGAAGTACAGCCGCATGCGGTTGGGGTCCTCGGAGTTGAGGGCCGTCCACATGCGCTGGAAGTAGGACAGGGGGCGCGGGCGGAAGTGGTCGCGCACGGCCGTGATCTCGTACAGGCGCTGCCACTCCTCCAGGTCCTGGTAACCGCCCTGGACGACCTCGACGCCGGCCTTCTCGGCCTTCTTGATGTTGCGCCGCCAGAGCTGGTTGAAGTTCTTGTGGACCTCTTCCAGCGAGCGGTTGGCCAGCGGCACCTGGAAGACATAGCGGGGCTGTACGTCGCCGAAGCCGGCCCCGCCGTCCTCGCCCTGCTGCCAGCCCATACGGCGCAGCTTGTCGGCGACCTCGAAGGCGCGCGGCTCGATGAAGTCGGCCTCGATGTCGCGCAGGCGCTTCACGTCCGGGTTCTGGATGCCCTGCTTGATGGAGCCCGCCTCCCAGCGCCGGATGATCACCGGCGGGCCCATCTTCACGGAGAAGGCGCCCTGCTGCTTCAGGTGCGCGAGCATCGGCTCCAGCCACTCGGTCAGGTTCGGCGAGAACCAGTTGATGACCGGACCCTCGGGCAGATAGGCGAGGTAGCGCTTGATCTTGGGCAGCTGGCGGTAGAGGACGAGACCCGCGCCGACCAGCTCGCCGCTCCGGTCGAACCAGCCGAGGCTCTCCGAGCGCCACTCCGCCTTGACGTCAGCCCAGGCCGGGACCTGCATGTGGCTCGCCGACGGCAGGCTCTGGATGTACGCCAGATGCTGCTCGCGACTGATCGTCCTCAGGGTCAGGCTCATTCGGGGCGCTCCTCGGGCTGGTGTGTCCCCATGGGAACAGGGGCTCCGGCTCTAGCGCCGAAGCCTACTGCGCCCGGGGAGCGCCTCGACCGGGCGTACGAAAGCTCCGCACCGGCGCTGGGCGCCTCCGGGGCGGTCGTGGGTGTTCTATGCGGTGTTGTGCCGATGTCCGGTGGCCGGCGTCCCGGCCACCGGTTCGACGAGGGCGGTCGCAGGCGTGTCAGACGCCGCCGAAGAGCCCGCCGTGTGCCATGCCGAGGAAGAAGCCGACTCCCGACAGCCCGAGGCCCACGATCAGGCCGAAGCGCTCGCGGGTCGTCACCGAGATCCATTGGCCGTAGGCACCGGCGGCGATGCCGATCAGGCCGGTCCAGGAGCTGAGCAGGTGCAGGTTGTGGAACTGGGCCGTGACGAAGGACGTGATGCCGAGCACCAGGGTCACCACGAGCAGGGCGTCCTGGAGGGGATGGGCCTTTCCGTCCGTGGCGAAGAGGCCTCCGGCGGTGTTGGGTCGCAATGCCTGTGCCATAGGGCACCTCCTGCGAAAAGCGGCGCATCGTAGCGCCATACACACCCGATGTGTACAGATTGTGGGCGACGGCGGCCGGATTTCAACCGGAAGCAGGTGTGCAGGTAGTGTGTACCGTCTGCACCGGTGTCTGCCCGGCCTCGGGAGAACCGCAAGGTCACCCCCGATTGTCAGTGGCGGCCGATACCGTTGCGTACGCATCACGACCCTCCTGCCACGGAACGACCGTGGCCGCTGAGTCCAAAGGAGGTGGGTTCCACATGCGTCACTACGAGGTGATGGTCATCCTCGACCCCGATCTGGAGGAGCGCGCTGTCGCCCCCCTGATCGAGAACTTCCTCTCCGTCGTCCGTGAGGGCAACGGCAAGGTCGAGAAGGTCGACACCTGGGGCCGTCGTCGTCTCTCGTACGAGATCAAGAAGAAGCCCGAGGGCATCTACTCGGTCATCGACCTGCAGGCCGAGCCTGCGGTCGTCAAGGAGCTCGACCGCCAGATGAACCTGAACGAGTCGGTCCTCCGGACCAAGGTCCTCCGCCCCGAGACCCACTGAGCTCCGCTCAGCTGATTTCGGGATTCGAGTAGCAAGCAGCCAGAGCAAACCCGCCGAGAGGTTCCCCCATGGCAGGCGAGACCGTCATCACGGTGGTCGGCAATCTTGTCGACGACCCCGAGCTGCGCTTCACCCCGTCCGGTGCGGCGGTCGCGAAGTTCCGTGTCGCGTCCACCCCCCGCACCTTCGACCGTCAGACGAACGAGTGGAAGGACGGCGAGAGCCTCTTCCTCACCTGCTCGGTCTGGCGTCAGGCGGCGGAGAACGTCGCCGAGTCGCTCCAGCGAGGCATGCGCGTCATCGTGCAGGGCCGGCTGAAGCAGCGGTCCTATGAGGACCGTGAGGGTGTCAAGCGCACGGTCTACGAACTGGACGTCGAGGAAGTCGGCGCCAGCCTGCGCAACGCCACGGCCAAGGTCACCAAGACCTCCGGTGGCGCTCGCGGTGGCCAGGGCGGTTACGGCGGCGGCGGTGGCGGCGGTCAGGCCGGCGGCGGTTGGGGCGGTGGCTCCGGCGGCGGCCAGCAGGGCGGCGGCGCTCCCGCCGACGACCCGTGGGCGACCGGCGCTCCCGCCGGTGGCAACCAGGGCGGCGGCGGCTGGGGTGGAAACTCCGGCGGCAGCGGCGGTGGCGGCGGCTACTCGGACGAGCCCCCCTTCTAGACCTTCGGGTCCAGGGGTGGGCCGTACCCCACACTTCTTGATCACACAGGAGATACACCATGGCGAAGCCGCCTGTGCGCAAGCCGAAGAAGAAGGTCTGCGCTTTCTGCAAGGACAAGGTCACGTACGTGGACTACAAGGACACGAACATGCTGCGGAAGTTCATTTCCGACCGCGGCAAGATCCGTGCCCGCCGCGTGACCGGCAACTGCACGCAGCACCAGCGTGACGTCGCCACGGCCGTGAAGAACAGCCGTGAGATGGCGCTGCTGCCCTACACGTCCACCGCGCGATAAGGGAAGGGTGACCGAAACATGAAGATCATCCTCACCCACGAGGTCTCCGGCCTCGGTGCCGCGGGCGACGTCGTCGACGTCAAGGACGGTTACGCTCGCAACTACCTGATCCCGCGGAAGTTCGCTATCCGCTGGACCAAGGGTGGCGAGAAGGACGTCGAGCAGATCCGTCGTGCTCGCAAGATCCACGAGATCCAGACCATCGAGCAGGCCAACGCTGTGAAGGCCCAGCTCGAGGGTGTCAAGGTCCGCCTGGCCGTCCGCTCCGGCGACGCCGGTCGGCTCTTCGGCTCCGTCACCCCGGCCGACGTCGCTTCGGCGATCAAGGCTGCCGGTGGCCCCGAGGTCGACAAGCGCCGCATCGAGCTCGGCACGCCGATCAAGACCCTGGGCGCCCACGAGACGTCCGTGCGTCTGCACCCCGAGGTGGCCGCCAAGGTCAGCGTCGAGGTCGTCGCGGCCTGATCGCCGCACTCGGCTTGATGAGCTGAGGGAGGGGGCCGCACCCAGCAGGGTGCGGCCCCTTCTTCGTGCGTCGGCCTTCGTCATGCCTTGCCCCTCGCGGCTCAGCTGGGACGCCGGGGGTTCGAGAAACACGTCGTTTCACGTGAAACCGTCAGCGCGTCGCTCCCGTGACGATCCAGCGGCCGGAGCGAGCCCGCAGCCAGAGCGTCAGCATCCGGACCGTCATCATCAGCGTCATCGCTGCCCAGATTCCGGTCAGGCCGCCGCCGATGACGGGGATCAGCAGAGCCACGGGGGCGAACACGGCCAGCGTGGCCACCATCGCCCAGGCGAGATAAGGGCCGTCGCCGGCTCCCATCAGGACACCGTCCAGGACGAAGACCACGCCGCAGATCGGCTGGGAGAGCGCCACCATGAGCAGTGCGGGCAGCGCGGTGTCCTGGACGGCGCCGTCACTGGTGAACAAGGGCAGGAACAGCGGGCGGGCGGCCACCACGAGCAGTCCGAGGCCGATGCCGGAGGCGATCCCCCACTCGACCATGCGGCGGCATACGGCCCGGGCGCCTTCGGCGTCGTCGGCACCGAGGTACCGCCCGATGATCGCCTGCCCCGCAATGGCGATGGCGTCGAGCGCGAAGGCGAGCAGGCTCCACAGGGACAGGATGATCTGGTGGGCCGCGACATCGGCGTCTCCCAGCCGGGCGGCGACGGCCGTCGCGATCATCAGGATGGCCCGCAGCGACAGCGTGCGGACCAGCAGGGGCACGCCGGCCTGGGCGGAGGCGCGGATGCCTGCCGTGTCCGGGCGCAGGGAGGCCCCGTGTGCACGGGCTCCGCGAATGACGACCAGGAGGTAGACGGCGGCCATCCCGCACTGCGCCAGGACGGTACCCCAGGCCGAACCAGCGATGCCGAGGTCGGCGCCGTAGACGAGGCCGACATTGAGCACGGCGTTCGCGATGAAGCCGCCGACGGCCACATAGAGAGGGGTACGGGTGTCCTGGAGTCCGCGCAGCACTCCGGTGGCGGCGAGGACGACCAGCATCGCGGGGATGCCGAGCGCCGAGATGCGCAGATAGGTGGTCGCGTACGGGGCGGCGGTGTCGGAGGCACCGAAGAGGTCGACGAGGAACGGTGCAGTGGGCAGGACGACCGCGACGACGAGGGCCCCCAGGAGGAGGGCGAGCCAGATGCCGTCCATGCCCTGGCGTATGGCCGACGGCAGATCACCGGCGCCGACCCGGCGGGCGACCGCCGCCGTGGTGGCGTAGGCCAGAAAGACGAAGACGCTGACGGCGGTCATGAGGAGGGCCGAGGCGACGCCGAGTCCGGCGAGCTGTGCAGTGCCGAGATGGCCGACGATCGCACTGTCGGCCATGACGAAAAGGGGCTCGGCGACCAGTGCGCCGAAGGCTGGGACGGCCAGGGCGACGATCTCGCGATCGTGCTGCCGGCGGGCAGCCTTGGGAGACGCGGGGGCCTGTGTCATGGCCATCAATGTAATCGTCCACAGGTAAGTGATGCAATCTCCTAGCACCCCTTACTGACCGTCTGGTGCTGTGAGTCGTCGCGCACCGTTCGAAGGGAACTTGGCCCGACCGGGAAACTTTTTCTTCTGCACAGCCGGTGGACGGCAAATGGGCAGGTCAGGGGTGTGGTGTGGGGAAGGTCGCAGTCTTGTTCACAGGGCTGTCCACCGTGTCGTGCACAGGTTTCACGGAGTTCTCCACAGCATCTGGGCCGTCGTCCACATGGCCTGTGGATAACCAGATTGGCTGACGCCCCTCGCACCTCTACCGTGGTCCGGCGCCTACTCCGTCAGACGGCTGGAAAACCGCCGCGAAATCCGACGTGACACAACCGGAGGTGGCGCTCTCGATTGTCAGAGGCGTGCCGTAGAACTGAGGGCATGCGAGGTCCGCTCGGCGGACGGGAGGAGGTGGCTCGGTGAGTATTTCCGAGCCCTTGGACGACCCGTGGGCCGACAGCGGTCCCAGTGATCGTCTTCCCGCCTCCCGTCGCCGCGGCGACAGCATCCGTGGCCGTGACGAGCAGCATGACCGGGGCAGAGACAGCGGGGAGTGGGACGGCGGAGGAGCCACCTTCGAGCGGGTCCCGCCCCAGGATCTCGACGCCGAGCAGTCCGTCCTCGGCGGCATGCTGCTGTCGAAGGACGCCATCGCCGACGTGGTCGAGGTCATCAAGGGCCACGACTTCTACAAGCCGGCACACGAGACGATCTTCCAGGCGATCCTCGACGTCTATGCGAAGGGCGAGCCGGCCGACCCGATCACCATCGCGGCGGAGCTCACCAAGCGCGGTGAGATCAACAAGGTCGGCGGTGCGGCCTATCTGCACACGCTCGTGCAGACGGTGCCGACGGCGGCGAACGCCGAGTACTACGCGGAGATCGTCCACGAGCGGGCCGTCCTGCGCCGTCTGGTCGAGGCGGGCACCCGCATCACGCAGATGGGATACGCGGCCGACGACGACGTCGACGAGATCGTCAACCGCGCCCAGGCGGAGATCTACGCCGTCACCGAGCAGCGCACCAGCGAGGACTACCTGCCGCTCGGCGACATCATGGAGGGCGCCCTCGACGAGATCGAGGCGATCGGCTCCCGCACCGGCGAGATGACCGGTGTCCCCACGGGATTCACCGACCTCGACTCGCTCACCAACGGCCTCCACCCGGGCCAGATGGTCGTCATCGCTGCCCGCCCGGCCATGGGTAAGTCCACGCTCGCGCTCGACTTCGCCCGTGCGGCCTCCATCAAGCACAACCTGGCGAGCGTCATCTTCTCCCTGGAGATGGGGCGCAACGAGATCGCGATGCGTCTGCTCTCGGCCGAAGCCCGCGTGGCCCTCCACCACATGCGCTCCGGCACGATGACGGACGAGGACTGGACCCGGCTGGCCCGGCGGATGCCCGAGGTCTCGGCGGCCCCGCTCTACATCGACGACTCTCCGAACCTGTCGATGATGGAGATCCGCGCGAAGTGCCGTCGCCTGAAGCAGCGCAACGACATCAAGCTCGTGATCATCGACTATCTCCAGCTGATGCAGTCCGGTGGCTCCAAGCGCTCCGAGAGCCGTCAGCAGGAGGTCTCGGACATGTCCCGTAACCTCAAGCTGCTCGCCAAGGAGCTCGAGGTCCCGGTCATCGCCCTCTCGCAGCTCAACCGTGGTCCCGAGCAGCGCACCGACAAGAAGCCGATGGTGTCCGACCTGCGTGAGTCCGGCTCCATCGAGCAGGACGCCGACATGGTCATCCTGCTGCACCGCGAGGACGCCTACGAGAAGGAGTCGCCCCGCGCCGGCGAGGCCGACATCATCGTGGGCAAGCACCGTAACGGCCCGACGGCGACGATCACCGTCGCCTTCCAGGGCCACTACTCCCGCTTCGTGGACATGGCCCAGACCTGACGGGCACAGCGGCCGATCCCGGCCCGGGCCGGAATGGGCTCGACCTATGCGTGGTCGGCGGGGTGGACTGGGGGTATGACGACATCTCAGGAAGAGCTGTTGCCCGCCACGCGGCGTGCGTTGGTGCATCGGATCTCCGTGGCGCAGGCCGAAGGGCGGGCGCCCTCGTTGGTCGCGGCGGTCGTGCGGGGTGGCCGGGCGGTGTGGCACGGCTCGCGTACCTCCGTCGACGGGCACGGGCCGGACGAGAACGTGCAGTACAGGATCGGCTCGATCACCAAGACGTTCACGGCCGTGCTCGTGCTGCGTCTGCGGGACGAGGGCCTGCTCGACCTCGGTGACCCACTGGAGAAGCATCTGCCGGGTACCGGCGCGGGGGAGGCCACGATCGCCCAACTGCTGGCGCACAGCAGCGGGCTGGCGGCCGAGTCGCCCGCGCCCTGGTGGGAGCGGACCTCCGGGGCGCTGCGGCCCGAGCTCGCGGATGTCCTGGGTGAGCAGCCGTTCCTGCATCCGACGGGGCGCAGGTTTCATTACTCGAACCCCGGCTACACCGTGCTGGGCGCGCTGGTCGAGAAGCTGCGCAAGGCGCCCTGGGAGGACGTCCTGAGCGGCGAGGTGCTCGAACCTCTCGGCCTCTCGCGCACCACCACCCGGCCCCAGGCCCCGCACGCGGGCGGCTGGGCCGTGCACCCCTGGGCCGATGTCATGCTTCCCGAACCGGCGGAGGACCTGGGCAGGATGGCTCCCGCGGGTCAGCTGTGGTCGACGACCGCCGACCTGGCACGGTTCGCCGCCTTCCTGGCCCACGGGGACGAACGGGTCCTGAGCGCCGAGACTCTGCGGGAGATGAGGACGCCCGCGGCCTCGCACGAGACGGCGGACGTGGCGAGCGGCTACGCGTACGGCCTCGGCCTGGAGACCCGGCATCAGGACGGCAGGACGCTCGTCGGGCACACGGGGTCCCTGCCGGGGTTTCTGGCCTGCCTCACCCTGAGCATGGACGACGACGTGGCGGCCGTGGTCCTCGCCAACTGCACATCCGGACCGCTGCCGTTCACGGTCGCCGCCGACCTCGTCCGGATCGTCGCCGAGGCCGAGCCGCGCATCCCCGAGCCCTGGCGCCCGATGCCCGAGGTCGATCCGGCGGTGCTGGAGCTGGCGGGGCCCTGGTACTGGGGTACCCACGCCTTTGCCCTGCGTCTCATCGCGGACGGCATGGTGGTGCTGGAGCCGCTGTCCGGGAAGGGCCGCGGTTCGCGCTTCCGGCCGAACGGGGACGGTACCTGGACAGGACTGGAGGGCTACTACGCGGGCGAGCGCCTGAAGGCCGTACGGCGGCCCGACGGCACGGTGGACCACCTGGACCTCGGGTCCTTCGTCTTCACGCGGCAGCCGTACGACGAGGGGGCTGCGGTGCCGGGTGGTGTGGACCCCGAGGGTTGGCGGGGATTCGGGACCGTCTGACGGACGAGCGAAGCGCCTGTTTCACGTGAAACAGGCGCTTCTTCGTCGGTACGAGCCGTCAGAGCTGGAGCTTGAAGCCCGTGTGGGACGCGGTGAAGCCCAGGCGCTGGTAGAAGCGGTGCGCGTCCGTGCGGGTCTTGTCGGACGTCAGTTGCACCAGCCGGCAGTCCTGGCGCCGGGACTCGTCCACCGCCCACTCGATGAGCTGGGTTCCGAGACCGCTCCCGCGTTCGTCGGCGTGGATACGGACGCCTTCGATGATCGACCGGGTCGCCCCGCGCCGCGACAGCCCCGGAACGATCGTGAGCTGCAGTGTGCCGACGACGCGGCCCTCGCGCACGGCGACGACCACATGCTGGTGAGGATCGCCCTGGAGGCGCTCCAGGGCGGCCAGGTAGGGGGTCAGGTCGTCCGGTGACTCGCGCTGGGCGCCCAGCGGATCGTCGGCGAGCATGCCGACGATGGCCGGGACGTCGTCGGCGACAGCGGGCCGTATCTCAAGATCTCCCATGCCCGCACCCTATGCGGAGGCGGGAAGCGACTCCACCACGCGGACGAGGGGGGCGAGTTCGGGGTTGCGGGCGGCGTCGTCGAGGGCTTCGCGGAGGGCTTTGTCGTTGGTGGGGCGGGCCTGGTCGAGGAGGCGGAGT
>NZ_LLZN01000043.1 GCF_001509795.1 Streptomyces sp. NRRL WC-3605
CGGCGTGGACCCGCTGAGCTTGAAGAGCCAGTCGTCGTGGCCGGGTTGCCAGGCGAACTTCACGAATCCGGGCTTGGTCACGGCGCCCGCCCATGCGGCCGGCGTCTGGTGCGAGACCAGGCCGGGTCCGGGGCCGAAGTCGGTGACGCCCGCGGCGTGCTCGAACAGCTCGTCCGTGGAGAGGGGGCGGACGGTGCGGCCCTGCTCGTTCGCCCACAGGTGCAGGAGGTAGCTGATGGCGACCTCGGCGCGGGCCTCCGGCTCGTACTTCGGTTCGCCCGAGAACTTCGCTATCCGGTATTCCGGCGGGTAGCTCTGGTACGCCTCCAGTCGCTCCGCCAAGGCGATCTCCGCCCGGGCGGCGGCCCTGTCCCCCGCCACCTGGGCGAGGAAGGCGAGCGGGATGACGTCTCGGCCGTAGAGATGCTCACGGTCGTTGACCATGGGCATGAGCGGCTCACCGGCGTCGCTCATCACGCCGAGGAGGGTGCTCCACAGCTGGTCGGCGTTCGGCTGGTTGGTGAGCACCTGGGGCAGCGGTCGGCCTGCGGCGATGAAGTGGGCGGCGTTACGGCCCGAAGTGCGCCACAGTTCCTCCTGGTAGTGGGGTCCGAACGAGCCGTGGTTCTCGACGATGAAGGTGTCGTACAGGTTGCGAGCGGTGTTGTCCGAGACGGGAGCCCCGTCCACGCGTGCCGGGTTCGCCAAGTCGGCCTGGGGAAGTCCGGCCTCGTTGCGCGACCACGCGCCGAAGGCCGTGGCCCAGTCGGCGTGCCGTGGGTCGTCCACGGCCCAGGCCAGTCCCGGGGCCAGGGACTGCGCGTAGACACCCATCTCCTCGAGCTTGGTGTCTCCTTCAAAGCCGCCGAGTAGGCCACGAGGGGTCCAACTGCCCGAGGCCGGGTCGTTCCCCGTGCCCAACGCCGTTGTGTAAGCGGCCTGCTCACGGGCGATGGTGTCGACACGGGAGCGGGTGGTCTCGTCGAGGTCGTCCCAGAGCAGCCGCGCGGCGAGTACGAAGTACAGCTGGAACGTGGTGTCGAAGAACAGGGTCCGGCCCCATTGGGTGCCGCCCGTCAGTCTGTTGGACGCGGCGAAGTGCTTGATGGTCGCCAGCGTCCGAGCCTTGAGGACCTGCTTCTCCGTCCCCGCTCGGTCCTCGTCGTAGCTGCCGCGGGTGAGCAGGACCGCATGGCCGAGCACGACGGCGAAGCTGAAATCCTTGTCCGTGTAGTAGCCGCGGGCCGCGTCCCACTGTGTTTCGGTCCAACGGGTGTGGTTGAGCAGGACGCGGTGATAGATGTCCGCCACCGGATCGGACGTTGTGTGGCTCTGCTGTTGTCCCTGGGCCTGAGCCGTGCCTGTGCCGACGGCGAGAGGCAGGGAGGCCAGCGCACCCGTGGCACCGAGGAGTTGGAGGAAGCGGCGGCGGTCCATCGGGGATCTCGGCAGCACGAGCGGCACCTCTCAGTCAGACAACGTTGTCAGGCAATGGCGTGAATTCTTCGGTCCCTTGGTCGAAACGTCAATAGGTCAGGTGCGCGGGAGGGAAGCCAGGTGCGCTGCAGCGAAGCACGACCGAGGTTGCAGGCATGGACGTGCTTTGGACGACGACGGACCCGGAATCGCGACGGTTCTCCGCGATCGAGCGAAGGTCGGACGTCGGCGACTTGGCGGATCACTTCACCGCACTGCACTCGCCTGACTCGGTTCAGCGGCGACTGCGTCCTCGCCGTCGACCGTGCATGGGCCCTCATGCTCGACTTCGTCCAGACGGGAAGGGCCGGCGATATCGGCGAGTGGCGTGAGTTGTAGCCCGCCCCCTCGCGGCTCGTGCCTGCCGCACCCAACCGGTCTGGTGCTCAGGCCCCAGGGTCCGGGGTGACGGCGCGGCGTACGCAGTCGCGGAGCAGGGCGCGTCGCTGGTCGTGCACGCTGGTGGGTTCCAGCGGGGAGGCGGCGTAGACGTTGCTCACCGGGGACCAGGCCATCGACATGGCGATGACCATGGCCATCACGTCGAACGGGTCTCCCTGTCTGATGCGCCCGGCGGCCTGGGCCTCGGCGATCGCGCGGAGTTTGTGGTCGTCGTAGCGGTCGTGGTCCGCCACGAGATGCCCGGTCGGGCGCCGCTCCAAGCGCGCCCAGGTCGCGAGCCGGATCAGGTCGGGACGACTGAGGTACTCGTCGTAGAGGCGTACTGCCCAGTCGGCCAGGTCCGTGGCGTCGATGGGGACGACGTTGGTGATGCGCTCCAGTGAGGCGAAGAAGATCGCGTCGAAGAGCTGTTCCTTGTTGCCGAAGTAGCCATAGAGCTGCGCCTTGTTGGTGCGTGCGGCGGCGACGATCCGTTCGATGCGCGCACCGGCGATGCCGTACTCGGCGAACTCCTGTGTGGCGGCGTCGACGATCCGCTGGTAGGTCGCGGCACCGCGACTGCTCGATGGCTGGTCAGGCATGCCTGGACTTTAACAGACCGAATCGTCTGTTTGCTTTTCGGTCCGCGCCCCTCTACGGTCAAATAGACCGAACAGTCTGTCTTAGGAGTCAGAAATGCGTTCCACGACTGGATGGCTGGCGGACAGCGCGACGCGGACTCTGCGCCGCACCGCACTGAAGCGCCGGGATCTACGCCCGGACGACATCGCGGTACGTGTCGACTACTGCGGTGTCTGCCACACAGACCTTCACGCACTCCGGGCCCATGAGAGCGACGCGACCGGGGTGCTCGTACCCGGGCATGAGTTCACGGGCGTGGTGACCGAGGTCGGCAGCGCGGTCCTCGGCTTCTCCCCGGGCGACCCCGTGGCCGTCGGCAACATCGTCGACTCGTGCGGCAGGTGCCGCATGTGCCAGGCCGGCCAGGAGAACTTCTGCCACGAGTTCCCGACCCTGACCTACGGCGGCACCGACCGTGAGGACGGGTCGACCACCCTGGGCGGGTACTCCCGCGAGTACGTCGTGAGCCATCGATTCGCCTACCAACTGCCTCCGCACCTCGACGCCGCCGCCACAGCCCCCCTGCTCTGCGCCGGCGTCACCGTCTGGGAACCGCTGCAGGCACTGGGAGTGGGCCCGGGCAGCACCGTCGCCGTGGCCGGGCTGGGCGGGCTGGGACACCTCGCGGTCAAGATGGCGGCCGGGCTCGGCGCCACGACCTCCGTCATCAGCCGGACTCCGGACAAGGCTGACGAAGCGCGTGGCCTCGGGGCGCAGGGATTCATCGTGTCGACCGACGCGAAGCAGATGAAGGCGGCCCGCGACCAGTTCGACGTGGTCATCGACACCGTCTCCGCCCCCCACGACGTGGCTCCGTACCTGCGTGTGGTCGCCATGGACGGCACGCTCAGCCATCTCGGCCACCTCGGACCGGTCACTGTGGAAACGATGGACCTGCTCGTCGGCCGCAAGAAGCTCAGCTCCGCCGGCAGCGGCGGCCGCCCGTCCACCGCTGCCATGCTGGACTTCTGCGCTGAGCGCGGTATCACCGCCGACATCGAGTTGCTGCCGTCGTCCCAGGTCAACAACGCTCTCGAACGTCTGGAGCGCAACGACGTCCGCTACCGCTTCGTGCTCGACATGTCCGACCTGGACTGACCAACGGCCTCCCGCATCCGGCACACGCGATCGACGACGAACGCGCCGTCACGGTGATCGACCACCCTCAAAGCCTGTACCCCTCGGTCGCGCACGTCGCCGTGAGGTCGGTAACTGCGTTCTGTGGTGGGGCAGTTGGGGCAGTCGATGTCAGTCGGTCCTGGCATGATCGCGGTCATGACCACTCCGATCGTGGATGAGTTCGTGCTGAGGACGGCCGGGAAGCATGGAGTTCCCAGCCCGGTGGCGCGGGAGTTGCTTGCCGAATCCCGGCCCTGTCTCCACCTGGTCACCTTCCAGGCCCTCACGCCCGCCCAGCAGCAGGAGACCCGCCCCGCCGCGCGCACGGGAGGCCTCCCCTGCCTGCCGGACGGCGTCGACTGGCCCGCTGGGCGCCAACCTCTGATACTGACCGTCGACTGCGCGGCGCTCCCTCGTGACGTCCTGGGCATCGAACTTCCCGCCGATGGAGCCCTGTTGTTCTTCAGCTCCATCGAGTACGAGCCGGAGGCGTCGGTGGTGCTGCACGTTCCCGCCGGCGTACGAACCACGCAACGCTCGGCGACGTACGAGCTCGACGGGGAGCCAGAGCAGGTCAGGGTCTATCAACCGGATGATCTGTATCCGGTACGGGGCCTGACCGTCTCACCCGACTGGCGCGACAGCCCGGCAACCAGCGCGTTCCTGGAGATGGGCGAGGACCGCGACGACACCCTGGACAACTTCGAGGACGCCGTGCGCGAGGCGGCAACTGGCGGCGCGTCACACGGAGTCGCCGTCCAGCTCGGAGGCTACTCGGCCCCCTGGCAGTCACCACCGGACGAAGGCGATCTCGTCCTCCTTGCCCAAGTACACGGACAGGCGATCGACCTCAACGTCTACACGCAGACCCTCGTCGTCGGTACCCGCGAGGACATCGCCGCGCGCCGCTATGGAGCCTTGGCGTTCGAGCAACAGGTCTGAAACGCCGACCAGTTCCACCTCACCCGCGTTGGCCTGTCCGCCTGGACCCGGCAGCGGCCGAGCGGCGAACTCTGCCACATGGCCACCATGGCGCCCTCAGCACCTGAGCTGTGTCGCCCCGGCTGAGCACGAGCCTGCGGCCCTCGTGGTCAGCTAGGCCGGCCGAGTGCCGCCGACGGCCGCAAATTCTCCTCGAGTCCTTCGGACATGGCCGCGCCGGCCAATGCCCGTCCCAGGCGAGGTGCCTGCTTGAACAGGTTGTGCCCGGCTGTGAAGAAGATCTTTTCGGCCTCCCAGACCGCCATGCCGTCTTCACTCCACGGCAGGCGTGTCACCCAGCAGTGCAGGTACTCGACGGGCTCGGGGTCGAGGCCGGGCAGTGCGCGGGAGACGTACGCGCGGGCGCGGTCGTTGAGCGCCACCAGTGCGTCGGGGTCCGCGAAGCTGCCGTCCTCCCGCACTTCGACCGTTTCGCTGAGGCCCACCGCATACCGGCTGTTGCCGGGGTAGGGGGCCGCGTAGACGCCGACCTCTCCGAAGTCGCCGCTGCTGTCCTGCAGGCAGGCGACCCGTTCCGGGGGCGCTCCCCTGACACGGAAGGTGAGGCGGACGTGGGCTGCCGGCCGTACGGGCAGCGAGAGCCCCACGTTGCGTGCCAGCCGCGCGCTGCTCAGGCCCGCGCACACCACAGCCGTCGCGTACTCCTGGCGGCCGGCCGCGCTGAGCACTTCCACCGTGCCGTGGCCCGTCGGATGCAGCGAGATGACCTCGTCGGTGACCACCGCGTCGCCCAGCGCGTCGGTCAGTCTCTCGATCGCGGCACGGGTGCGGATGGCGCCGCCGTTCTCATCGAGCATCGCGGGGCCGCTGTAGTCGGCGAGCAGCGGCATGTGGGTGTGAAGCTCGGCGCTGTCCACGGTGCGGGCCGGTATGCCGCCGGCCTCCCGCAGAATGCGGAGTCTCCCGGGTACGGGATCGCCCAGGGCGACCACTCCGTCCGGGGAGATCAGCTCGGTGCCCAGCCGGTCGGCCCACTCCTCCCAGATCGCGCGGCCCTGCCGGGTGAATTCGACCAGGCGGGCGTCGTCGTGGGCATGGCGGAAGATGCGGGACTGGCCACTGGACTGACCATGGCCGGGAACGCCGCTTTCGTACACCCGCGCCCTCGTTCCACGTTCGGCCAGTGCGTAGGCGGTGCAGAGGCCGACGATGCCGGCTCCGACCACGGCCACCTCGGGAACCCGGCCCATTCGATCGCCTCTTTCGCGTAGACGAGCCGTCCCCCTGCGGCGCAGGGGTCGTATGCATCTTCCGCCGCCGCGACCTGCTCGGTGACTGGACCCGGTGGGCGG
The DNA here is from genome assembly GCF_001509795.1 of Streptomyces sp. NRRL WC-3605. Taxonomy (GTDB): domain Bacteria; phylum Actinomycetota; class Actinomycetes; order Streptomycetales; family Streptomycetaceae; genus Streptomyces; species Streptomyces viridochromogenes. The sequence continues at coordinate 5,913 of NZ_LLZN01000043.1, forward strand.
CTTTGTCGGCCTCTTCGTGACGCGAGGGCGGTGAAGTGTCTCCCCTCAGCCTCACACCGGTCCGAAATATGTTCAATCGGCCGCCAGGGAGGAGGCTGCCGAGCAGTACATCGGCCGTCCGGCGCTTCCGTGGCTGACCAGGCCGGCAGGCAGCACCGGGGGGCGCTCGGTCGAGGCGCCGACCGGAAGGACGAGGTGACGGCACCCGGAGCGCCGCGGGCAGGCGTGACAGGCCCGGTGAGCGAAGCGCGGTCGACACGTTGTCCATGTCCGCCGAAGACCCGGCCGTCGGGGTGTCACTGCTCCTGGGCGTTCGCTCGGCGTGCTGTGCCGAAGCGTCGCTGGTAGGCGGAGGGGCTGAGGGACAATTTCCTCACGAAGACTCTCCGCATGCTCTCGTAATTCGGGAATCCGGCGAGCGATGCCGTCTGCGTCGCGGTATGCCCTTGGTCGAGCAGAGCTTTGGCCATGTCGAACCGGATCATTTCCACGTACCGGGCCGGTGTGGTGGACAGTTCGTCGTTGAAGAGCCGCGTGAGATGCCGGGGGCTCACATTGAGGTGCTTGGCGAGTTCGCCGAGTGAGTGGTTTCCTCCTGGATTCGCCGTGATCAAGTCGGTGACTCTCCGGAGGGCGGGAGACCGGGGCGGCGGTCCTTGCAGGGGGGCGGAGAACTGCGACTGGCCGCCCGAGCGCTGCAGGTAGACCACCAGAGCGCGGGCGACCTCGCGGGTCAGATCGGGGCCGTGATCCTCCTCGACGAGTGCCAGTGCCAGGTCGATGCCGGCGGTCACGCCTGCCGAGGTGTAGGTGGTGCCGTCACGGACGTAGATCGCGTCGGGTTCGACGCGGCTGGCGCGGCAGCGGGCGGCGAGCTCGTCCGCGACCTTCCAATGTGTGGTCGCGCGCTTGCCGTCCAGGAGGCCGGCGGCACCGAGGATGAAGGCCCCGGTGCAGATGGACGCCACCCGGCCGGCCCGATCGGCCAGGGCTCGCGTCGCCTCGATCAGATCACGGGGCACGGGTGTGCGTGGGAAGAGGTCTGCGCCGGCCACCAGGAACGTGTCGGGGGCGGACTCCGTGGCGGCGGCGTCGACCGCGATCCGGATCCCGATGGACGAGGTGACATCGGCACCGGTCGGCGACACCAGCACGGTCGTGTAGTCGGCACCGAGCCGGTTCGCCTCCCCGAACACCTCCGCCGGGCCGACGACGTCCAGGAGTTTCACCCCGTCGTAGACGAGGATCGCGACCCTATGTGTGACGGAGCCCACGGCCCCACTGCCCGCCTGTCCGGATTCGAGTGACTCATGGCCGGACCGAGGGAGCGCCGGAGCCCGGGTGGTCGGCAGGGTGGAGGACGGACGCACGGTCCATTCGTAACACACCGTTCTCGGAAGGAGCGAAGATCATGAGCGAGATCATCGCGGGGGTGGAGATTCCTGAAACGGCGGCGGTCGCCGAGGCCACCCGTCTCATCCAGAAGATGACCAGCCCTTTCATCTACCACCACTCCCGGCGGGTTTTCGCCTTCGGCGCGATACATGCTCAGAGGCTCGGCCTGGAGCCCGACCCGGAGCTTCTCTACCTGTCCGCCATGTTTCACGACGCGGGTCTCTTGACGCCGTTCTCCGACGTCGAGCAGCGCTTCGAGGTCGACGGCGCCGACCACGCGCGTAAGTTCATGCTCGAAAACGGTTTCCCGGCCTCTTCCGCGGACGTCGTGTGGACGGCGATCGCGCTGCACACGACTCCGGGAATTCCCGGGCGGATGGGCCCGGAGATCGCTGTCACGAATCTGGGGGTTCTGACCGATGTGATCGGCCTGGGCGTGGACGATCTGGATCGCAGCCAGGTGGACGAGATCCACGCCGTCCATCCGCGAGGTGACTTCAAGAACGATTTCTTGCAGGCTTGCTACGAAGGACTCAAGCACCGCCCGGACACCACGAACGGAACCGTGAATTCGGATCTGCTGGAGCATTTCATTCCCGGCTTCCAGCGGACGACCACGGTGGAACGCATCCTGGGCGCTCCGTGGCCGAGCTGATCAATGCACTGTAGAACGCGACGAGACACGTACTCGTCGCCCCGCTGGACTCCATGCTCACGCCTGGCCCGGGCAGGCGATAGACGCGGAACTCACGACTCCTGAACCGCAGCGATCACACGGTCCACCACCTCGGTCAAGGGCTTGGAGGCGTCAATGATCGTAGCGCCGTGTCGCTCGTAGATCGTTCGCGTAAGAGGATTCCACTTCAGGGCCGCCGCGAGCTCTTCGGGATGGCGGCCGAACGAGTTCGTCGTGCGGGTCGCCAACCGGTGGCGGAGGGTCTCGTCGTCGATCACCAGGCACACGACGGCGTCGAAAAGATCGAGGACGTCCGCCTCGTTCTCCGCCGAGCCGCACAGGAACGCGACGCGGGACCGGGATTCCTCGGCGAGGGATTCCACCCGCTCGCGGACGATCTCCCACCCGTATCGATCGAGCCAGCCTTCGGGAACCGGGTACGGCGGGCCTGCCACGGCCTCGCCGTCACTCCGGTCGAACCAGCGACAGAAGCCGTCCTCATCGGCGTCGAGCGCGACGTGGCCACGCTGTCGCAGCACTCCGCAGACCGTGGACTTGCCCGCCCCTGAATTGCCCGTCACCCACACCAACGTCACTCCGTCAGCGTAGACATGAGCGGACGCGACCGTGGGCTCATCGGGCGTGCGCCACGCACCGGCCGACACGTGGCGCCACGCATGGGCCGGAGACGGTGCCACGGCTTCCGCCAGGAATGACGTGGCAGAAGCCAGGTCATCAAGTCTGGACCTCGCACACGCCGCCAAGCGACATGTCCTGTTTGCGTACGTGCGAAATCGGGCAAAAGTTGCGCCGGTGGCGGCTTCCCGTGCGTAGGCGACTGGTACAGGCCGGACCCCACTCCCCCTGACCGCACATCACCAGAACCAGAGGCATGCGCGTTGAGTGACCAGGACCAGCCCGGGCAGACGGGGCAGCCGAGGGTGCCCGACCTGCGGCTGCGGCTGGATTCGGAGCTGGACGAGATCGGTGCGCAGGTGCGCGCTCTGGCCGACGCCAAGGACCGGCTGCAGGGTCTGCTGGGCGCGGTACTGGCCATCAGTGGGGAACTGGATCTCTCTGCGGTGCTGCAGCGCATCGTCACCACCGCGATGGACCTGGTCGGCGCCCGCTATGGCGCCCTGGGAGTGCTTCACGAGTCCGGCGAGTACCTCAAGGCGTTCATCACCGCGGGGCTGAGTGAGACCGAACGCGCCGCTCTGGGTGGGGTGGCGTTCCCCCGCGGTCGCGGCGTGCTCGGACACCTGATCCACAATCCCGAGCCGCTTCGTGTCGACGACATCCCCTCCCACCCCGCCTCCGCCGGCTTCCCGCCCGGTCATCCGCCCATGCGCACCTTGCTGGGTGTGGCGATCAGTGTCCGCGGCGAGATCTACGGCGACCTCTATCTGTCCGAACGGATCGACGGTCGCCCCTTCGGCCCCGATGACGAGGACGTGGTGGTCGCTCTCGCCGGCGCCGCCGGGATCGCGATCGAGAACGCCCGTCTGTTCGGGCAGGTCCGTGACAGTGCGGAGACCTTCCAGCGTCTGTTGCTGCCGACGCTGCCCGATCTCAGCCCTTTCACCTCCGCCACCGTCTACCGGCCGGCCGCCGAGCCCAACCGGCTCGGCGGGGACTGGTACGACGCCATCGTGCTGCCCGACGAAGCGGTCGGCATCATGATCGGTGACGTCGGCGGCCACGACCTGTACGCGGCGGCCGCCATGGCCCAGACCCACAGCATGCTCCGGGCGCTGCTGTACGACCGCCGCACCCCGCCCAGCGAGATCCTCACCCAACTCGACCGCACCCTGAACGCCACCGCGGACGTCCCGGTCACCACGGCCTGCCTGGCCCGCATCGAACCCGACCCGGACGGGTGGGTACTGCGCTGGAGCACCGCCGGGCATTTCCCACCCTTGCTGATCACACCTGACCTGCACACGGAGTACCTGCACGCCGAGCCCGGCCTGCCCCTCGGGGTGAGCACCGGCGAACACCGCCCCGACCACACGCGGTCCCTGCCCGCGGGATCGATCCTCCTCTTCTTCACCGACGGGCTCGTCGAACATCCCGCCCACTCCATCGACGTGGGCCTGACCGCGCTCGCCGACCTGGCCGCCACCCACGCCTCCCGGCCGCTCGACGAGTTCGTGCAGGTCCTGGCCGATCATCACCCGAGCGACGGCCAGGACGACCTCGCGATCCTCGCCCTGCGCATTCCGGCCAGCACCCAGTCCCCACAGCTCCCGGCATGAGCCCGCAACCGTACGAGGCCGGGCCACCCGCCTGACGGCACGTCATCTCGCGTCTGTACGGCCAGACCCCTTCGCCCTTTTGACGATGCCACGGGGAACCGTAGGATCACCTGGTCATCGCCGCGACGGGAGACAGGAAGCCGGTGCGAATCCGGCACGGTCCCGCCACTGTGACCGGGGAGCGCCCCTCCGACACGCCACTGCGCACCGCGCGGGAAGGCGGAGGAAGCGTCGATCCGGGAGTCAGGACACTGGTCCGTCGCGGGCCCGATCCGAGGAGCGCGGACTCCAGGAGGCTTCACGTGTCCCAGTTGTTCACCCCTGCCCGCACGCGCGGGTTCCTTCGTGCCACGGCCGCTGCCGTGGCGCTGTCGTCAGTGCTGCTGACCACGAGCTGCGGTGCGGCCGACGAGAGCGGCGGGGACGCCAAGGCCACCGCGGCCGTGCCCGCGGGTTTCCCGGTCACCGTCGACAACTGCGGCGTGCGGACGACGTACGAAAGGCCGCCGTCGCGAGCGGTCACCATCCACCAGCACCCGGCGGAACTCATGCTCGCCCTCGGCCTCAAGGATCGCATGGTCGGCACGGCCTTCCCCGACTCCGCGGTGCTGCCCGGACTGAAGGCGGACTACGAGGCCGTTCCTGAATTGGCCCGGAGGGAACCGTCGTTCGAGAAGATCCTGGATGCCGAACCCGACTTCGTCTACGGCGGCTACGGCAGCGCCTTCGCCGAGAAGGAGGGCCGCGCCCGCACGGCGTTCGCCGACGCCGGCATCGACACCTACCTCAACCGTGAGTACTGCGGCAAGAAGAAGGTGACGATGGAGGACACCTACGACGAGGTCCGCACCATCGGCAAGATCTTCGGTGTCCCGGACCGGGCGGACGAGCTGGTCACCGACCTCAAAAGCCGCGTCGGCGAGGCCGCGGGCAAGGTCGAGGGCCGGCCCGAGGTGCCCGTCTTCGTCTACGACAGCGGCGACAAGGCCGCCTTCACGGCGGGCGGCAAGAGCCTCGGCACCGAGCTGATCCGACTGGCCGGCGGGACGAACGTCTTCGCCGACCTCGACGACGTCTTCGGCGACGTCTCCTGGGAGCAGGTCATCGAGCGCAGACCGGAGGTCATCGCCGTCTACGACTACGCGGGTGCCGGAAGCGTCGAGCAGAAGAAGCGGTTCCTGCTGTCCCAGCCCGCGCTCGCCGACGTACCCGCTGTGAGGAACAAGCGGTTCGTCGTCCTGCCGCTGACCGCCACGTTGGTGGGAATCCGCTCGGCCTACGCGGTCGGCGATCTGGCCCGCGGACTGCACCCCGAGAGCTTCCGGTGACCCGGACGGCCACCGCCACGTCCGCCGAGGGGAGCCACCGACGAAGGACGGCCTCCGCGCCGGGAGAGAGCCGCACACGCCTGACCGTCACACTGTTCGTGCTCACCGCCCTGCTCGGCGTCTCCGCCATCGCGGGACTCGCGATCGGTTCCGTCCAGGTGCCACCCGGCCAGGTGTGGGGCATCGTGACGCACGCACTGGGTGCCGACAGGCAACCTCCGGACTGGTCGCGGGCCCGGGAGACCATCGTCCTGGACGTGCGGGCGCCGCGGGTGCTGCTCGGTGCGGTCACCGGGGCCGGCCTCGCGGTGGTCGGCACCGCCCTTCAGGCCCTGGTGCGCAACCCGCTCGCAGAGCCGTACCTGCTCGGTGTCTCCTCGGGCGCGTCCCTCGGCGCGGTCTCCGTCATCGTGTTCGGAGTCACCCTGTTCGGCCCTGTGTCCCTGTCGGTGGCGGCCTTCGTGGGAGCGCTGGGGGCACTCCTGCTCGTGTACGCCACCGCCCGCACCGGGGGACGCATCACCTCGTCGCGTCTCGTGCTGTCCGGCGTGGCGATCGCCGCGATGCTCACCGCGGTCCTCGATCTGATGCTGCTCACCACCGACCGGGGCAACGAGACCCGCGCGGTCCTGGCCTGGACCCTCGGCGGGGTCGACTGGGGGACGCTGTGGCTGCCGAGCACGGCGTTGATGCTCGGTGTCGGCGTCCTGTTGACGCAGGCCCGCAACCTGAACCTGCTGCTGACCGGTGAGGAGGCGGCCACGACCATGGGGCTGGACGTGGCCCGCTTCCGTGCCCGGTTGTTCGTCCTGCTCTCCCTCGTCACGGGCGTGCTGGTCGCGGCGGCCGGACCGATCGGCTTCGTCGGCCTGATGACGCCCCACATCGTGCGCCTGTTCGTCGGCGGCGACCACCGCCGGGTCCTGCCGACGGCGGCGCTCGGCGGAGCGGTCTTCCTCGTCTGGGCCGACATCGCCGCGCGGACGGTCGCCGCGCCGATGGAGATACCCGTCGGTGTCCTCACGGCCCTGTGCGGCGGGCCGTTCTTCCTGTGGCTCATGCGCCGGGACGCCCGGCGCGGCACCGACCGAGGAGTGGCATGACCGCGACCGAACTGAGCGTCGACGGCGTCACGCTCACCGCCGGTGCCCGTCACCTGGTGCGCGACGTGTCCCTGACCGCCCGCCCGGGCGAGACCATCGGGATCGTGGGCCCCAACGGCAGCGGCAAGTCCAGCCTCCTGCGGGCCGTCTACCGTGTGCTGCGCCCCGAGAGGGGTGAGGTCCGGGTCGACGGCGCCGACGCCTGGTCGCTGCCGGTGCGCCAACTGGCCCGCACCGTGGCGGCGGTGGTCCAGGAGTCGGCGGCCGATTTCGACCTCGCCGTGCGCGAGGTCGTCGCCATGGGCCGCACCCCGCACAAGCGGCTCCTCGCGGGCGACACCCCCGAGGACGCCGAACTCATCGACGCGGCCCTCCTGGCGGTCGACGCCGTCCACCTGGCCGACCGCGGCTTCGACCGGCTCTCCGGCGGCGAACGCCAGCGCGTCCTCATCGCGCGGGCCCTCGCCCAGCAGCCCACCCTCCTCGTCCTGGACGAACCCACCAACCACCTCGACATCCGGCATCAACTGTCCGTGCTCGGCGCCCTGCGGCGCCTGCCCGCCACCGTGCTGCTCGCCCTGCACGACCTCAACCTGGCCGCCTGCTACTGCGACCGCCTCTACGTCCTGTACGAGGGCGAAGTCACCGCCTCCGGACCTCCCGCCGAGATACTCACCCCCGGGCTCCTGGCCGAGGTCTACGGGGTGGCGACGGAAGTGGCCGTCCATCCGCGCACGGGCGCCCCTCAGGTGACATTCCTCCCCCAGGAGCCACGCGCCTGAAGGGCTCACCCGGCACCGCCCCGGTGAGGAGATGGCCGCACCCCGTGCTGCCGCACACCCCCTGCTGCCGCGCACCCCTTGTTGCAAGTAATATGCAACAGCTTATGATCATCATTAAGGGTGTGAGGTCCATGACGGTCCGTCGGATACGGACAACCGCCGCCACGGCGGCCCTACTCACCGGCGTCGCCGCCTGCTCGGCCCCCGGTGACAACGAAGCCGGCGGCGGAGCCGACTCCGTCGTGATCGGGGTGGCCTCCGAGCCGGACACACTCAGTCCGCTGCTCGGCTACGGCAAGGACGGCAATTCGAAGGTGTTCGACGGCCTGCTCGCCCGGGGCGCCGACTTGAGGCTGAGGCCGGCCCTCGCCAAGGCCCTGCCCGAGGTCACCGACAACGGCCTCACCTACACCTACACCCTGCGCGACGGCGTGACCTTCAGCGACGGCGAGCCGTTGACCTCGGCCGACGTGGTGTTCACCTACGAGACGATCCTCGACGCGAAGACCAACAACACCAGCCGCAGCGAGCTGGACGCCATCGAGCAGGTCCGCGCGGACGGCGACGACAAGGTGGTCTTCACCCTCAAGTACCCCTACGCCCCCTTCGCCGGGCGCACGGTGCTGCCCGTCGTCCCCGAGCACGTGGCCAAGGGGCAGGACCCCAACACCGGCTCCCTCAACACCAGGCCCGTCGGCACCGGCCCGTACGTGCTCACTGCCTGGAGCAAGGGGGAGAAGCTCACCTTCAAGGCCAACCCGGACTACTGGGGCGGCGCGCCGAAGGTGAAGAAGGTGACCATGGCGATCATCAAGGACGACGACGTGCGCGCCACCCGCCTGCGGTCCGGAGACCTCGACGGCGCGGTCCTGCCGCCCAATCTCGCCGCCACCTTCAAGAACGACTCCGCACGCAAGACGTACGAGGCGCGAACGTACGACTTCCGCGCGGTCACCCTTCCGCAGGGGAACAAGGTCACCGCCGACCGTGCCGTCCGGCGGGCACTGGACGCCGCGGTGGACCGGCAGGGCATGGTCGACACGATCCTCGACGGCGCGGGACGCCCCGCGTACGGGCCCTTGCCCGTTGACACCCCCTGGTTCGCCAAGGGCATCGAGCGCAAGCAGGACCTCGGCGAGGCCCGGCGGATTCTGGACCACGCCGGCTGGAAGACCGACGACGACGGCATCCGCGTCAGGAACGGCCTGCGGGCCTCCTTCACCCTGCTCTACCCTTCCGGCGACAAGGTCCGCCAGGACCACGCCCTCGCCTACGCCTCCGACGCCAAGAAGGCCGGAATCGAGGTGAAGGTGGAGAGCGCCACCTGGGAGGTCATCGAGCCGCGCATGAAGGACCACGCGGTCCTGGCCGGCTTCGGCAGCACCGGAGACCCCGACTACGGTCTCTACACGCTCCTGCACTCCTCCCTCGCCGGCGACGGCTTCAACAACATGGCCCGCTACCGGGCCCCGGTCGTCGACAAGGCCCTCGACACCGGCCGCCGCACCTCGGACACGGCGACCCGCAAGGCCGCGTACGACGAACTCCAGCGTGAACTGCTGAAGAACCCCGGTTACACGTTCCTCACCCACATCGACCACCTCTACGTCCTCGCCGACCGCTGGGACGGGCTGACCACACAGGTCGAGCCCCATGAGCACGGTTTCGCCTCCGGACCGTGGTGGAACCTCGAATCCTGGCAGCCCGAGAAGTGACGCCGGCCCACGGAAGGCCCCTGCCCTGGAACGCCATGGCACGACTGGCGGGGCGGCGGCTGCTGTTCGCCGCGCCGATCCTGATCGTCGTCACCTTCGGCGTCTTCGCGATCGCGGCCGCCTCCCCTTTCGACCCGGTCAAGGCGTACGCCGGGACGGCCGCCCTCGGCGCGGACGCGGAGACACTGGCACGGCTGCGGGAGAACCTGGGCGTGGACAAGCCGTTCGTCGCGCGCTGGTGGGACTGGCTGACCGCAGCGCTCGGAGGCGATCTCGGGCAGTCGAGCGTGATGCGGCAGCCGGTCACGCAGGTCATCGGTGAGCGGCTCGTGTGGTCCGCGCTGCTGTGTGCGGTGGCGTTCGTGGTGGCCGTACTGGCGGGCACGGTGCTGGGTGTGCTCGCGGCCCGGCGGCCGGGCTCGGTCCTCGACCGGGTCGTGACATCGCTCGCCTACGTGCTCGAGGCGGCTCCCGTCTTCTGGCTCTCCCTGCTGGCGATCTGGCTGACGGCTCTCCAGTGGGGCCTGCTCCCCGCGGGCGGCCTGACGGACACCGCCAGCGAGCAGGTCACGTTCGGGCAGGTCACCCGCCACATCGTGCTGCCGGCCGGAATCCTCGCCGTCTCCCAACTGCCCTGGTTCACCCTGTACGTACGTCAGGGCGTCGCCGACGCCCTCGCCGAGGACCCCGTTCGCGGCGCCCGCGCCCGGGGGGTGAGCGAACGCACCGTCCTGCTCGGCCACGCACTGCGCTCCGGCCTGCTCCCGGTCCTCACCCTGGTCGGCTCCCGCGTACCCGAACTCATCACCGGGGCCCTCCTGGTGGAGAGCGTCTTCAGCTGGCCCGGCATCGCCGCGGCCACCGTCGAGGCGGCCACCGCCGTCGACTTCCCCCTCCTCGCCGCCCTCACGACCCTGGCCACCGCCGCCGTGCTCCTCGGCAACCTCCTCGCCGACCTGCTCTACGGCCTCTTCGACCCGAGGGTGAAGTTCCATGACATGTGAAGCACCTCAAGGCACCGTCTGGCGGTCGTACGGCACCGATCGCCGCTCCACCCGGACCGTGCGCGTGCGCGTCTCGGCGGCCCTGGTCGCCGTCACCGTGCTCGCCGTGCTCCTCGTCCCGCCCCTGGTACAGCTCGACCAGCAGGCCGTGGATCTGCAGGCGAAGCTGCTGCCCCCGAGCTGGGCGCATCCCTTCGGCACCGACGACCTGGGCCGGGACCTGCTCCTGCGGTGCGTCTACGGCCTCCGGGTCTCCCTGTTGGTCGGGGTCGCCGCCGCGCTCGCGGCGACCCTCATCGGTACGGCCGTGGGGGCGGCCGCCGGAGCGCTCGGCGGTTGGGCCGAGCGCGGTCTGATGCGGCTCGTCGACACGCTCTCGTCCGTGCCGCATCTGCTGCTGGGCATCTTCATCGTCGCCATGTTCCGGCCCGGTGTGTGGCCGGTGGTGGTGTCGGTCGCGCTCACCCATTGGCTGTCCACCGCGCGGATCGTGCGCGCGGAGGTGCTGTCGCTGCGTGCGCGCCCCTTCATCGACGCGGCCGTCTCCGGGGGAGCGTCCCGGTGGCGGGTGGCGATACGGCATCTGCTGCCCGGCGTGCTGCCGCAGGCCGCGCTGGCCGCCGTCCTCATGGTGCCGCACGCCATGTGGCACGAATCCGCGCTGTCCTTCCTCGGGTTGGGTCTGCCCACCCACCTGGCCAGCCTCGGCAACCTCATCCAGGGCGCGCGGGGCTCGCTGCTCGCCGGGCAGTGGTGGCCGACGCTCTTCCCGGGCCTTCTCATCATCGTGCCCACGCTCGCCATCGCCGGGCTCGCCGGGGCCTGGCGTGAACGGATCAATCCCCGCCGTCGATCGGAGCTGATGCTGTGACCGGCCGAACCCCGATCCTCACCGTACGAGGGCTGTCCGTGCGCTTCCTCATGCCAGGTGGGCGGCGGATCGCCGCCGTCACCGACGCACACTTCGACGCGGCCGCCGGCGAGTGTCTCGCCCTGATCGGCGAGAGCGGCTGCGGAAAGTCGGTCCTCGCCTCCGCCCTGCTGGGTCTGCTGCCCGCCAACGCCCAAGCGGCGGGAGAGGCCCATATCGGAGACCTGGACCTGCTCGCCGCCGACGAACGCACGCTGGCGCGGGCAGTACGGGGCCGTCTGATCGGCCTCATCCCGCAGAGCCCGGCCGCACACCTCACACCGGTGCGCACGGTCCGCTCGCACCTGGAGGAAACCGTCACCGCGTTGACGGGAGCGCGAGGACGGGCGGCCGTACGATCCGCGGCCGAGGCAGCCGCCGAACGGGCCGCCTTCCCCTCCGGTCACCTCGATCGCTTCCCGCACGAACTCTCCGGCGGCATGGCCCAGCGCGCCGCCACCGCCCTCGCCCTCGTCGGTGACGCCCCCCTGCTCCTGGCCGACGAGCCCACCACCGGTCTCGACCGCGACCTCGTCGAACACACCGTCGACGAACTGCGCCGCCACGTCGACACCGGTCGCCGGGCTCTCCTGATGATCACCCACGACCTGGCCGCGGCCGAGCGCATCGCCGACCGGGTGGCCGTGATGTACGCGGGCCGCGTCGTCGAAGTCACCGACGCGGAGAGCTTCTTCGGCGCCTCCGGTCCCCGCCACCCCTACAGCCGCGGTCTCCTCCAGGCCCTCCCCGACCGCGCCTTCAGCCCGATACCCGGCACACCGCCCGAACTCGGCGACCTCCCCGCGGGGTGCGCCTTCGCCCCACGCTGTGAGCGGGCCACCGACGCCTGCACCGTGCTCCCCCCGCCCACCGACGGCATCGCCTGCCACCACCCGCACGTACCGGAGGACCTCCGTGCTTGAACTGCACGACATCACCGCCGGATACGACGGAGGAACCCCCGTCGTCCGCAACGCCACCCTGACCCTCGCCGCCGGTGAGAGCCTCGGGCTTCTGGGGCCCAGCGGCTGCGGCAAGTCCACCCTCGCCCGGGTCGCGGCCCTGCTGCACCGTCCCGACACCGGCACCGTGACCCTCGACGGGGAGCCCGTACGGGGCTGGCGCTACCGCGCCCCACGCGTCCAGCGCACCGCGTTGGGGATCGTCTTCCAACAGCCCCGCCTGTCCGCCGACCCACGTCTGCGCCTCACCGACCTCATCGCCGAGCCCCTGCGGGCCACCGGCCGGCGCGACGAGATACGGCAGCGCCTGTCCGGCCTGGCCCCGGCCGTCGGTCTCACCCCCGATCTTTTGGACCGCCGGCCCCACGAGGTCAGCGACGGCCAGCTCCAGCGCGCCTGCCTCGCCCGCGCTCTCGTCCTGCGTCCGCGCTGGCTGATCTGCGACGAGATGACCGCGATGCTGGACGCCTCCACCGCCGCTGCCCTGGTCGGAGCCGTCGAGGAGTACCGGGCCGCCACGGGCGCCGGACTGCTCGCCGTCGGCCATGACCACAGGCTCCTGGACCGCTGGTGCGACCGCACCGTCCACTGGAACGACATCACCACCGCAGAGGTCCGGGCTTGACGCCCCCGCGCCCGGCTGCCGGAGCCCCCGCAACGGTGTGACTCCCGTGACGGCGCGCTGCCCGGGCCACGCTCCGGTGGCACGTCGGGGTCAATTGCGGCGGGCGGCCCAGACGGTGCGCTCGGTGCGTACCGTCAGGTCGTCGCGGCGCAGGATGCTGTGCGGGCCGTCGGGGTCGAGGAGCCGGTCCAGCGCGGTGACGTCGTCGGCGGAGAGTGTGTCCGCGATGGCGCCGCGGATGCGCAGCAGGACGCTGGTGGCGTAGCGGCCGATCGTTTCGCTGCGGGTGCCGTCGAGGTTCACGGCGATGGTGCGTTCGCCCTCGACGGTGAATCCGGCGGCGGTCAGCATGGGGCCCCAGTCGGCGCCGCGGTGGGGCATGTGTTCGGCCTGGCGGCGGTCGGCTGCGGCGTGGAGGCGCTCTTCGAGGCCGGGGCGTTCGGCGGGTGCGTCCGCGGGCAGGAAGCGGGGGTGGCCGGCCAGTTCGACGACGGCGAACAGGCTGCCCGGCGCGAGCGCGTCGTGGACGGTGCGCAGTGCGTGGTCGGGGCGGGCCATGTGGTGCATCGAGGCCGACGCCCATACGAGATCCGGTGAGCCGAGGTCGGGCCAGGCGGCCTGGTCGAGGTCGGCCTGCACGGTGCGGACGCGTTCCTCGACGCCGAGGGCGCACGCCTTCGTGCGCAGGCGCTGAAGGTGTTCGGCGGAGGCGTCGACGGCGGTGACGTGCGCGTCGGGGAAGCGGTCGAGAAGGGCGAAGGTGCCCGCGCCCGTACCGCAGCCCAGGTCCACGATGTGGTGGGGGCTGGTCTGCAGGGGCAGCCATGCGGTGATGGACGCGGTGTGCTCGGCGAGTACCTCGGCGTCCAGGTCGAGGATCTCCGCTTGGCCGTCGGCGCCGTGCCCGTGGTGGTGACCGTGGGAAGCGCCGTGGTGGGGGGCGTGCGTGTGTGCGTGGGTCATGCTCATCACGCTAGGGCCCGTATGCGTCTGCGGCACGATGCATCCCGGTTTACGCAACGCGATGGCCGCGGGTGCTGCCTCACGCGCAAGAGACCACCCGCGCGGAACCGTCGGGCGACCCCGCCGTCATTCGTCGCTGTCTTGCGCGTCGTCGCCGCTGTCGCCCTGGTGGCCCCGGCGGGCGTCGCGGTCGAAGATGCCCAGGATCTCGCAGGGCCCGCCCTCGGCGCCGATCGCGTGCGGCATCATCGTGGGGAATTCGGCGGCCTGGTTGGGTTCGAGGCGGAAGCGGCGGTGACCGAGCATGAGGATCGCCGTGCCGGACAGGACGACGAGCCATTCGTGCCCCGGGTGGGCACGCATGCGTGCCGGGTTCTCGGGGGGCGGTTGGGTCATGCGCTGACGCACCACGCTCATCCCCGGGTCGGCCTTGACGGTCCAGCGCATCCGGCCGTGGGCGCTGTCGATCGTCGGGCTGATGACGACGTCGTCGGTGGCGGTCTCCACGAGCTGATCCAGTGTGGTGTCCAGGGCGCGGGCGAGCGTGACCAGCTGATCGAGTGCCAGGCGGCGCCGGCCGTTCTCGATGCGGCTCAGTGAGGACTGACTGAGGTGGGCGCGGGAGGCCAGTTCCTCCAGTGACCAGCCCTGGGCCACGCGCAAGGCGCGGATGCGTTTGCGTACGAGGCTGTCCAGGTCTTCATCTTCTTGCGTCATAGGCAACAGTGTATGCCTTGCCGGCAAGGCGGGATTAGCGTCGTGGCGGATGGTCCCCACCGTCAGGGACCAGTCCATGAGGCATCAGGAAGCCATCGCAGTGACGACCGGGCACCGGCCCACCGCCCGACCGCGCGCGGCGACGCGCGGGACGGACCAGGCCCCGCCCACCCTTCTCGACCCCGCGACCGGCCCTGTCCCGGCGCCTACTCGGCATGCCCATCGTGAGAGGAATCCATGAGTACGAACCAGCCCGCACCAGCCACGCGGTCCAGTGGGGGACCACCCCGACGCACGTCAGCTGCGCACCATCCTGATCACCGTCTCCCTCGCCCTGATGGCGGTCATCGCCTCGGTGACCGGGCTGAACGTCGCGCAGACCCACATGGCCGTGGAATTCAGTGCCTCGCAGAGCGCGGTCCTGTGGATCATCAACATCTACACCCTCGCCCTGGCCGCACTGCTGCTGCCACTCGGCGCTCTCGGTGACCGGCTGGGCCGCAAGCCCATGCTCGTCGCCGGGCTGGGAATCTTCGGCATCGCCACCGTGGCCGCCGCCCTGGCCCCGACGGCTTCAGTGATGCTCGCCGCGCGTACGGTGAGCGGCATCGGCGCGGCGATGATCATGCCGGTCACGCTGGCCGTCATCACCTCCACCTTTCCCCAGGAGCAGCGAGGCAAGGCGATCGGCGTGTGGACCGGCGTCGCCGGGGGCGGCGGCATCCTGGGCATGTTCCTCGCCGCACTCCTCGTCGACGTCGCCGACTGGCGCTGGCTGTTCGCGCTCCCGGTCGTCCTGATCCTCGTGGCCCTGGTCATGACACTGAAGTCGGTTCCCGACTCCCGTGAGACCTCGGCTCACCGATTCGACACCGTCGGCGCCCTAATTTCCGTGATCGCCGTGACCGGCCTCATCTTCGTCCTGCAGGAAGGTCCCGAACGCGGCTGGACCGCCCCCGTAACGCTGGCCAGTTCGGCCGTCGGTCTCGGCGCCGCCATCGGCTTCGTGGCCTGGGAGTCGCGTCGCCATGACGCCGGCCTGCTGGACGTGCGGCTGTTCCGGGAACGCGGGCTGTCGGCCGGATCGGTCACACTGCTGGTGGTCTTCGGTGTCCAGGCGGGCATCGGCGTGCTCCTCTTCCCGTTCTTCCAGGCCGTGCTCGGCTGGTCGGGTCTGCTGTCCACGGTCGCGATGATGCCCATGGCCCTCGCGATGATGACGGCTTCCGGCCTGGCCCCCAAGCTGGCCGCGGGGATCGGCGCGCGCTCGACCATGGTGGTGGGCATCGCCCTGGCCGGCGTCGGGATGGCGTTCATGGCCCTGTTCGTCTCGGTCAGCGGCGGCTACCTCTCCGTCCTGCCCGGCCTGCTCGCCATGGGCGTCGGCATGGGTCTGTCGATGACCCCATCCACGGAGGCCATCACCGCATCCCTGCCGCGTGAGAAGCAGGGGGTCGCCTCTGCTCTCAACGACGTCACCCGCGAGTTCGGCACCGCGCTCGGCGTCGCTCTGCTCGGCGCGCTCGTGTCCACCGGCTACCGCAGCGCCATCGACGGCAGACTGCACGGCATCCCCGACGAAGCCGCGGACACCGCCCGCGAAGGCGTGGCCAACGCCGTCGAGGCGGCGGGCAGCACCGGCCCGCATGAACAGGACCTGCTCCATGCGGCCCACCAGTCCTTCGTCGACGGCTGGCAGCAGGCCATGTGGTCAGGGGCCGCCATCATGGGCGCCCTGCTCATCCTCATCGCCCTTCGGGGACCTGCGAACGCTCCCTCCGCGGCCGCGGACGCCTCAGACCCCGCGGAGGCGGTCTCCGCCGGCTGACCCCGACGGGTGGCGGCCGGAAACCAGGCAAAGAGACGCACGATGACGGCGGTGTCCGCCGCCGCAGCGGCGTCTGGCACGCTGATGCCGGGGAGGGGGAGTCCCCCACCCCGGCACCGGCGCCGCTCACTCCTCGTCGCGCATCCGGTCCGCCAGCTCTGTCAGGGACTCGGCCGCCTCGGTGTGGCCGAGGGACTTCAACCGGGCCGCCGCCGCCTCGACCCGGGCGAGGGCAGGGGCGGTGCGTTCCAGGTAGACGCCCTCCACGAGGCCGGACAGGCGGACGCACTCCGCCCACTCCCCCGCCACGTCGGGGTCCTCGCCCGGCTCCCCGAGCAGGCCGAGGGCCTTCTCCAGTGCGGCCAGCGCCTCGTCGTAGGCCCCGGCGTATGCGTTGACCCGGCCGTGCTCGTAGGCCAGGGCCGTGTCCAGGGAGCGGCCGTGCGTCTCGAAGCCGGCGGCGCGCGCGGCGTCGGCGATGCGGCCGGCGTCGTCGAGGAGGGCGCGGGCGCCGGTCAGGCCCTCGGGGCCCTGCTGCTGGGCCTGAAGCCGGGCCAGCTCTCGCAGAGCGTTGCTGACCTGCTCGTAGCGGGGGTCGAGGGCGTGGGCGGTGAGCGCCTGGTCCATGGCCTCCCGGGCCTTGGCGAATTCACCGGCCTCCCCGAGCAGGATGGCCGTCTCCGCCGCGATCATGGTGTGGCTGCCCGGGTCGTCGTCCCAGCCGGCCGACTCGGCCGCGAGGGAGACCAGTTCCGCGGTGGCGGCCTTGAGGTCGTCACCGGCGCGCAGTGCGCGGGCACGTGTCAGGCGCAGCTGGGCGACGAGGCGGTCGTCCAGTTCGCCGTCGACGACGTCCGGCTCCACGAGCAGGGAGTCGAGCAGCGCGATGCAGTCCTCGATCCGGCCCATGTCGAGACTGAGCTGGGCGGCGTTGCTGTAGGTGCAGAACGCGTCGAAACGGGTGCCCGCCCGCAGTTCCAGCTCCGCCGACCGCGTCAGATGACGAAGCGCCTCGTCGTGGCGGCCCAGGCTCATGCAGACCTGCGCCAGTTCGCCGTGCAGGGTCGGGGCGTCGACCGCTTCGGCGGGCCACTGGGCGGCCAGCCGTACCGCCTCGGTGAGGCTCGCGTGGGCGGCCTCCGGGTCGCCGAGGCCGAGCTGGATCTTGCCGCGCAGGGACAGGGCGCGGGGCAGGTGCCAGGCGGGGCCGTCCGTGCGGAGCAGGTCGACCAGTCCGTCTGCTTCGGCGCGCGCGGTCGGCAGGTCGCCGGCCATGGCGTGTGTGGTGGCGCGCAGCAGTCGGGCGGCGGCGATCTGCCCGGTGAGGTCGTGCCGGGTGGCGAAGTCGTGCAGGAGTTCCACCTCGGCGAGGATCGGGGGTACGTGCTCGTCGTTCCCGGAGGCCTGGAGCAGCAGGCCGCGTGCGCTCACCCGCAGGCGCAGCAACCGCGCCTCCAGGTACGGGGCGCTCCCGGACGCCTGCTCGTGCAGGCGTGTGAGTTCCGCGTGTGCCTCGGTGAGGGCCGCGACCCGGGCGGCGGTGGCCCGCGTCTCCGGATCCGCGCCCTCAGGTTCGGCGCCCTCGGAAGCAGCACCCTCCGCGCCCTCGCCTTCCGGCCTCGGCGGAACCACCTGTGTCACCGCCAGCACCGCCCTCGCGCGGGCGACCACCGCGTGGCCCGCGAGCCCCGCGTCCTCGTACAGGCCCGCGGCCTCCTCGTACAGCGCCGCGGCGTCGGCGTGCGCGTCCTTGCGCTCCGCCAGCGTCGCCTCCTCCTCCAGCAGGTCAGCCCGCAAGCGCACCAGCGATCCGACCTCCGGGTCGTCCGGGTGGACGTACTCCGGGTCCGTGGTGAGGGTGCGCAGACGGGCCCAGCAGGCATGCGCGTCCGGGTGGCCCTGCTCGTCCAGCTCCCGCGCCCGCTTCATCAGTTCGGCCGGGGTCTCAGGGAGGGCCTCGGCCGGTGTCGACGCGGCCGGGGCGGTCGCCGGGACCACGTCCTCCAGGGTGCGCGGTCGCAGGGTCAGCTCCAGCGACTCCAGCAGCGGGGCCCGGTCGAGACGGGCCGCGCGGCGGTCGGTGTGGGCCGTCGTGCCGTTGCGCTTGTCGAAGCGGGCGGCCAGGTCGTCGGCGCGCCGCCGGACCTCGGCGCGCAGCGACGCCACCGTCCAGCTCCGGCCGGGGAACCCGGCGGCGGGCAGCTCCCCGTGGCCGAGCGCCTCCACCCGGGCGAGGAGCACCTCGACGCCGGTGAGCAGGTCGAGCTGGGCCAGCGGCGAGTCCACCTCGCCGAACAGGGTGCGGTTCTCCGCCAGCAGTTCCAGACCGCGCGCCTCGTTGCCGGTCAGCGCGCAGAACTCGAGGTGCCGGCCGATCTCCCCGGCCATCGAGGGGTTGCGGCGACAGCCCCGGTACCCGGCGAGGTGCAGCCGGCGCGCCTCGTCGGTGCGACCGGAGCGCAGCAGCGGCAGCAGCGCGTACGACACGGAGCGGGCCGGCTCCTCCTGGCAGGACTCCTTGCCGGCCAGCACCGGCTCCCAGGCGCGCAGCGCCCGCTCGTCGTCGCCCGCCGCCAGGTGGTAGAGGGCGCGCTCGCAGGTCTCGCACGCCTCGCAGTCGCTGAGCCTGCTGCGGGTGCGGGCCGCCCACAGCTCGTAGGCGAGGGCGGTGTCCTCGCCCACGTGGGCGGCGAGCTGGTAGGCCTGTCCGTAGTACGGCTGGAGGTCGAGCCCTGCCTTCTCGTAGCGGTCGCGCATCTCCGTCTGCCACTGGCGCAGGCTGGCCAGCGGTATCTCGGGCAGGCTGCGCAGGGCGTTGGCGACCCACTTGAACCGCCAGAACAGCTGGTGGCGCAGCCGGTCGTCGAACACGTCGGGCTGCTCGTCGAAGAGGTTCAGCAGCCGGGCGAAGGCGACCGGCGACTTGCGCGGCTCGGAGCCGTACGTGTACGCCTCCTGGAGCTCCAGCAGGGCGTGGATCAGCGGCACCGGCTCGTCGAACAGCTCAGCCGTCTCGGCGAGTTCCTCGGCGGTGACGGTACGGGTGCGGCCGTAGGGGCGGCGGTCGTTCTCCCGGAGCGCCTCGTACAGCTCGTCGGTGGTCTGGGGTGCGGTCTGCATCGTCAGCTGTCCTTGCGCAGGGCGTGGGCGAGAAGGTCGAGGAAGGAACGGTTGATCAGGCTGGACTCGGCGGGCCGGAGCGGGCGCCGGGACAGCAGCGCGGCCTGCCCGTACAGGGCCTCGGCGCTGGTGCGGGCCAGCTCGGGCTCGTCGATCGTGACGGCGGTCCGCACCAGCGGATTGAGCTGGTTGAGGATCAGCTGGGCGCGAGGGGCCTCCTGTTGCAGGGCGCCGAGGATGTCGCCCCACAGGCCGCCGTCCTGCTCCCGTGCGAGCCTCGAGCGGGTGCGCTCGTGCCGGGCCTCGCGGCTGTCGACGAGCAGGGCGGGCGCGGACGCCGGCTGGAAGGTGCGCAGCGCGACGTCGCAGTCGAACACCGCGAGGGCGTCCCGGGCGAGTGCCAGGTAGGCCGCGGCGGCCAGTTCCGTCTCCCTGTCGACCGGGTCGAGGTGCGCGGTCAGGGTCGCCGGGTCGAGGTCGGCGACGCTCACCTCGGGCCTGATCTCCGGCAGCCGGTGGGCCAGTTCGCGGTCGTAGGTGTAGCCGCCGTTGACCACGCCGAGCCCGGCGGCCGACGCGATGGCCGCGACCTGCCGGAACTCCTCCACGCTGGACGTCACGAGCACGGTGCGGTGGGTGCGGGCGAACTCGTCCAGGGTGCAGTGGCCGTCGGTGGTCTCGAACGGCAGCCACGGCAGCAGCATCCGCAGGATCTCGTCGTCGTGCACGGCGAGCGACTTCACCGACAGGTGGTGCGCCTGGAGGAAGCGGTGCAGCAGGTCCGGGTCGCTGGCGGCGACGCGGGCGATCCAGGCGCGCAGCTTCTCGGCGAGCGCGTCACGCACGGCGGCGAGGGTGTCGTCCTCGTACAGGGCCTCGCGAGACGCCGTCGGGCGCAGGCTTTCGGCGTCGACGACGCAGCGGACGAAGAACGCCCAGTCGGGCAGGATCTCCTCC
This sequence comes from Streptomyces sp. NRRL WC-3605, assembly GCF_001509795.1. Lineage (GTDB taxonomy): Bacteria > Actinomycetota > Actinomycetes > Streptomycetales > Streptomycetaceae > Streptomyces > Streptomyces viridochromogenes. Next base: position 26,256 of record NZ_LLZN01000043.1, read on the forward strand.
GCCTGCTCCGACAACAGCATGCCCTTGACGTGCACCCGGTGGCCGTGGCGGCGCCCGGCCGGCACCGTCTCCGGCAGTACGCAGGCGATGCCTCGCAGACCGACGGCCGGCAGGTCCAGTTCGATGGTGTCCAGCGGGGTGAAGCCGAACACCTCCTCGCCGTAGGCGGCCAGCGCGCGGGAGCGGGCCCCCGGCGTCGGGTACATCCGCGCCCAGGGCGCTGTCTCGGGGTTGACCGGGACGGCGTTGCCCTTGCCGTCGTCGAAGGTCACCGGGTGGCGCAGCAGCGAGCCGAAGTGCTCGGCCAGCGACCGTACTTGGGCGGGCCGGGTCCACTCGCCGGCGTCGGCGCGCGGGGTCAGCGTGACGGTGGTGCCGGGCCGGGGCCGGGCGGAGGCGGGCAGGGTGCGCACGGTGTAGCTGCCGTCGCCGCGTCCCCGCCACTCCACAGCGGGCGCGTCCGGCGTACGGGCGGACCGGCTGACCACGTGGATCTCGTCCGCGACCAGGAAGCAGGACAGCAGTCCGATGCCGAACTGGCCGATGAAGTCACCGCGTTGCTCGGCGATGCCGTCGGCGCGTTTGCTGCTGCGGCCGATCGTGGCCAGGAAGGTGTGCACATCGGCCTCGGTGAGGCCGACGCCGTCGTCCTCGACGCGGACCACGGCGGTGTCGGCGTACAGCCGGATCCCGAAGGTGCCGGCCGGAGCGGCGGGTTCGAGGGCGTGCCGGGCGGTGAGCGCGTCCACCGCGTTCTGCATCAGTTCACGCAGGTAGACGCGGGGGCTGGAGTAGAGGTGGTGGGAGAGCAGGTCGACGAGTCCGCGCAGGTCGACCTGGAAGGTCCGGTCGGCGGTGTTCTCGGGCAGGGTCATCGGCGGTCCGGGGTGTGAGGGTGTGCGAGGGGCGACAGGCGAGGGCGAAGCGGGGCTCAGAAGGCCTTGCGCAGGCGCGCGTACGTCTTCTGCGGTTCCGACATGTACGCCCACGGCCACTCCGTGAACGCGCCCTCCAGCTCGCGGAAGACGTTCGAGGCCGTACTGCTTCCGGCCAGCGACAGGGCCATGGCGAAGATGTTGTAGTCGCCCTGCCAGCCCAGGCGGCGCTCGTAGGCGTGGTGCAAGATGCTGCGCTCCGCGGCCTGCCTCAGCTCCGTCCGGATCTGCGGCTGCTGCAGGCAGGCACTGTCGTCGGACTCCACCCACTCCTCGACGTACGCCATGGCGACCACGCAGCCGAGCCGGTGCCCTTCGGGCGCCTTGGCGAACGCGCTACGGGCGAACTGCAGCGCCTCGCCCGGCTCACCGCCCCAGCGGGGCTGGAGCTGGGACAGCCATTCGAGGTGGACCTCCAGGTCGAGCGGATCGCGGCGCAGGGCGGCGTCGCGCCGGGTCTCCGCGACCGCGGAGCCGAGCGACATGCCGCGCGCGGAGGTGAGCAGGTGGCGCCACGGCGTGATCCACTCGGGACGCAGCTCGGCCGCCTCGAACAAGTGTCGCTCGGCGATGTCGAGCCGCTCGTGGAAGACCTGCCACTGCTCCCGGGTGACGTCCACGGCACGGGCGCTGGTGCGGGCGTCCCAGCCCCAGTTGACGTGCCGCGCCCCGGAGATCAGCAGGGCCAGGGCCCGGTGCTCCTTGTCCTCCTCGACGGCGCGACCGATCCAGTCCTGCACCCCGTCCAGGACCGCCAGCTGGCCGAGGACCTGATGGTCGCGGCCCAGGTCGAAGGGGGCCAGGGCGGCCTTGACCGCGGTCCAGTCACCCGCGTCGGCGGCCTCCACGACCGCCAGCACCCGTGTGTCCCCGAGGGCGCGCAGGGCGTACGTGCCGTTCTTCCTGCGCGGCGTCGGAAGAGCGTACGGATCCGCCCCCGGTCCGTCCCCGCCCCTGCCGAACATCTTGCCGAACATGTCGCGCCCTCCCCTGGTCCGCGTGATCATCCGGCGCATCATAGGGCGCCCCACCGACACCGGTTCCACAGGGTTTTCACATTCGGCCCCGCGAACGCTCCAGGTCGTACGAGGTGCTCCGATACATCCGGTCGCAGCGCGCGAGAGTTCTGATCATGTGGACGCCACTCCGTACCGTGGTCTCCACGACGCCCCCGACACCGGCCTCGGGATCTGTGGCACGGCCGACAGCGCCACCGGTCGATCGTGACCAGCTCCGGGAATCACCGGGGCCGTGGTCCGCTCCGAAACCGATCAGGACGGTCGGTGGTCGTCGACCACCTAGGATGGCGAGGGTGATGGCAGGAACCAGTGACATCGAGAAGGCGGCCGGTGTGCTGCGCGCCGGGGGCCTCGTGGCCCTCCCGACCGAGACCGTCTACGGTCTGGGCGCCAACGCCGAGGATCCCGCCGCCGTCTCACGCATCTTCCAGGTCAAGGGGCGCCCGCCCTCGCATCCGCTGATCGTCCACATCGGCGGGGCGGAGCAGCTGGACGACTGGGTACAGGAGGTACCGGCGACGGCCCGTCTGCTGGCCGAACACTTCTGGCCGGGGCCGCTGACGCTGGTCCTGCGGCGCGGGCGCCGGGTGCCTTTGGAGGCGACCGGTGGCCTGGAGACGGTGGCCGTGCGCGTCCCCGACCACCCCGTCGCGCTCGCGCTGCTGTCGGCCTTCGGTGGCGGCGTCACGGCCCCGTCCGCGAACCGCTTCGGCTCGGTGAGCCCCACGACCGCGGACGACGTCCGGGCCGAGCTCGGCGACGCCGTCGGCTTCGTGCTGGACGGGGGCCCGTGTGAGGTCGGTGTCGAGTCGACCATCGTCGACGCCACGGGCGAGATCCCGACCATCCTGCGGCCCGGCGGGGTGACGCGCGAGGACCTGGAAGCGGTGCTGGGGTTCCCGCTCGCTGTCCCCGCGTCCAGCGGCATCCGGGTTCCGGGCCAGCATCCGTCGCACTACGCGCCGCGTGCCCGGGTCGTCCTGGTCGAGCCGGAGAAGGTCGTCGCCGAGGCCGAGCAGGCGCAGGAACTGGGGCACCGGGTCGGCGTCTTTCTTCCTGCCGCTTTCGGAGGCGCCGAGGTGAAGGCGCACGCGGTCGTGCAGGTCCCCGGTTCGATGGCCGCCTACGCGCGAGGGCTGTACGGGTTCCTCCGCGAGCTCGACCAGCGGGGGTGCGACCTCATCGTGGCGTCCCTGCCGGCGGAGGAGGGCCTGGGCCTGGCGATCGCCAACCGGCTCCGCCGCGCCGCGGGGCCCCGGGCCACCGTGTGACCTGCGCCGAAGCCGTGCTCTGAGGTGCGGAACAGGCCCGGTCCACAGGGACCGTCGGCCACCGCCCGGCACAACGAAGGCCGATCAGCGCCCGGTCGGCCCTCATTGCCGCCCGCGTCAGTACGCCACGAGGCCTCGCCCGTCCACGGGCCGAACACCCCCCGGCGGCACCGAAAGGCCTCTCCCCCGGCCGCCCGCGGCTCGTCCGCGTCCCGCAGGCGGTTCTGGGAACCTGTGCCGGTTACTCGACGCCTTGAAGCTCCAAGGGGTCCCCGCCCTTGGCCGCCATGGCCGGCTCACCCTTCGGCTTGCCCGCGTCGACGGCAAGGAAGGCGACGAGTGCGGCCGCGGCAAGGAATCCGGTGGCCCACCAGTAGGCGACGGAGTAGCCGTGCACCAGTGACAGGCCGGTGAGGGAGACGGCACCTTGGTGGGAGGCGACGTAACCGGCCGTGGCGCTGGCGGCGATGGTGTTCAGCAGTGCGGTGCCGATGGACCCGCCGATCTGCTGCGATGTGTTCGTCATGGCGGACGCCACCCCGACGTCGCGGAGTTCGACCCCGTGGGTACCCAGACTGAAGGCGGGCATGAACGCGGTGCCGATACCGGCGCCCACGACGATCTCGGCCACTGCGATGTACCCGAACGACGAATCGACATCAAGCAGCGCGAGCATCAGCACACCGATACCCGACACCGCATATCCGGCGCCCATCAGCAGACCGGGGCGGACCCGGTGGGAGAGACGGGCGCCGATCTGTGTGGATCCGAGGGCCTGCGCGGCGGCCATCGGGATGAAGGCTGCTCCGCTCTGCACCGGTGAGTATCCCTTCACCAACTGGAAGTAGTAGCTGAGGAAAAGGAACATGCCGAACATGGACACGACTGACAGGGCGAGGGAGAGATAGGCGCCCGCACGGTTGCGTTCGGTGAGGACGCGCAACGGCAGCAGTGGCGATGTCACCTTGGCCGCAAGCAGGACGAAGGCCGCCAGCAGGAGAGCTGACAGGACGAACATGCTGACGGTCACGCCGGCAGCCCAGCCGTCGCTCTCCGCCTTGGCGAAGCCGAACACCAGGGCGACGGCGCCACCGCTGGCCAGGAGAGCCCCCGGCACGTCCAGCCGGGCGCGTCCTGCGGGTATGCCCGGGTCGCGCACGACCGTCAGCACGCCGAGGATGCCGATGACCGCGATGGGCAGGTTGATGTACAGCCCCCAGCGCCACTCGGTGTACTCGGTGAACATCCCTCCGAGCAGCAGGCCGAGGGCGCCGCCCGCAGTCGCGATGGCGCCGTAGATCCCGAAGGCTTTGGCACGCTCCCTGGCGTCGGTGAAGGCCAGGGAGATCAGCGCCAGGGCCGCGGGAGCGAGAAGCGCGGCGAAGACGCCCTGGAGGGCACGGGCAGTGAGGAGCGTGGGCAGGTTCTGCGCCGCGCCACCGAGGCCCGAGGCCAGGGCGAAGCCGAGCAGTCCGATCACGAAGACCCTCTTGCGCCCCCACAGGTCGCCCAGGCGTCCGCCCAGAATGAGCAGGCCTCCGAAGGCCAAGCCGTATGCGGTGATCACCCATTGCCGGCCGCCGTCGGTGAAGTGCAGGTCCTGCTGAGCGGACGGCAGGGCGATGTTCATGATCGCGCCGTCCAGGAAGACCATCAACTGGGCGACCGCTATGAACAGCAGGGCCAACCAGCGCCGAGGGACGGGCTGGTGGACGTCTTGGGACATGGTGTGCGTTCCTTCGGGGTGTCGTCCGGGGTGTCCGCGGAGCCAAAGGGGACCCCGCCCGCGCTTTTATTATCGAGCGTTCGTTAAAGTAAATAGACAGAGGACAGCCCTCGCTTAGGCGAGGTCCAGCCCCGATCCTGGCGCCGGCCCCTGGCTACGGAACCAGGGAGTCAGTGAGCCGCAGGGTCAGCCAAGACAGTGCAGCGCAACCTCCGCAGCCCGGGTCAGCGCGGCACGATCGGGATTGATCGCTCCCATCACACGCAACCCCTGGAAGGTCATGACGAGAAAGCCGGCGACGTCCGCCGCGCTTCGGTCGGCCGCTATCTCGCCGCGCCCCTGCGCCTCGGTGATGACTTCGTACAGCGTGAGTTCAAGCAGCTGCGTCGTCGTGCGGAGCCTCTCGGCCACTTGGGCATCGCTGTGGGCCCGCTCCATGGCCGCTCCTACGATCAGGCACGACGCCTGACCAGGACCACGGGTGATCTCGTCGATCACCGCATCGAAAGCAGACCGAACCGTCTCCCGCGCGTCGCCACCGGAGCGCAGCATCTCGATGAACGGCAGCGCGTAGCGCCGCCGGTACAAGTCCAATGCCGCCAGGTAGAGGCCTTCCTTGCTGCCGAAGGCCGCGTAGAGAGAGCCGCTGCCGATCTCCATGGCCTCGGCCAGATCCCGCACGGACGTGCCGCCGTATCCGGTGTTCCGGAACACCTCCATCGCCGCGTTGATGGCGGCTTCGGTGTCGAACTCACGAGTGCGTGCCATGCACAGCACGATACCTCTATGAAGAACGATCGCCAAATAATTGCCAGACCCGAACACGGCCCGGAGAAGCCGATTCACGCGGCGCGCACCGTCGGAGGGTGCAGGCATGTCGACGTACACGACGTTTCGATCGATACAGTACCGCTCTCTTTTTCTTGCCAGATCGTTCCAGATAAGGTTCACTGTAGGCACGGGCGTCCCACGACACGCCGAGAGCGCGGCATGCGCGCGAGACCCAGGCGGCCGCTCCAGGGCCCGAAGTCAGTGACCCGTCGCCCACGCATCGAGACGGCGACGAAGGGAAATCACCATGAGAACGCACGAACCCCGCACGTCCCCAGGTTGGCGCTCGCGCGCAGCCGGCGCAGCGGCTGTAGCCACTCTGCTGATCGGAGGGGGCGCGGGCGCCACGGCCTGGGCCTCCCAGCCGGCGTCCGCGGCTCATACCGCACCGTCCAGCGACGCGGCCGCGGTGCGGCGACTTGCCGACGTCGAGGAGATCCGGCAGGTCAAGGCGCGCTACTTCCGCTACCTGGACAGCAAGCAGTGGTCCAAGCTGGCCGCGCTCTTCACCGCCCACCCCACCATCGATGTGGGCGCCAAGTACAGCAGCGGCAAGGAACTCGCCGAGAAGACGGCTGCGCTCCTGGGTGACGCCCCCACCGCCCATCAGGGCTTCCTTCCCGAGATCCAGGTGCACGGCAACCGTGCCACGGCGATCTGGGCGATGGAGGACTACGTGAGTTTCCCGCCGGGATCCAGCTACAAGAACGGTATCCACGGCTACGGCGAGTATCACGACACCTATCAGCGGATCGACGGCCGCTGGTACATCTCCAGCACCGTGCTGTCCCGGTTCCGCGTGGACACCGTCCCCAACTGGACGCCGCCCGCCCCTCAGAAGTAGTCCTCGACCGCAACCCCTCGGCCCGCGCAGGGCCGCCCACAGAAGGAATACGTACATGAGCACCATCGGTGTCGGAATCATCGGCGGCAGCCCCGGTGGCTGGGCCTCCCTCAGCCACATTCCCGCCCTCCAGGCGCTGCCGGGCTTCGAACTGCGAGCCGTCAGCACCTCGCGGCGCGAGTCAGCGGCCGCGGCCGCGCAGGAGTTCGGCGTCGCGGCGGCCTTCGACCACCACGCGGCGCTCCTGGCCCACCCGGGAGTCGACGTCGTCGTCGTGGCGGTGAAGGTCCCGCACCACCGGGAGCTGGTTTCCGCGGCGATCGACGCGGGGAAGACCGTCTACTCCGAGTGGCCACTGGCCCTGAACCTCGCGGAGGCCACCGAGCTGACCCGGCGCGCGGAGGCAGCCGGCGTGCGCACGGTCATCGGCCTCCAGGGGCGCTACCACCCCGAACTGCGCTACGCGCGGCGCCTGATAGAGGACGGCCGAATCGGCCGGGTCATCGGCACCACCCTGGTCGGGTCCGGAATGGTGTGGAACGGGCAGACCACCAAGGCGCACACGTACTGGTTCGACGACAGCCAGGGCGCAACCCCGCTGTCCGGCGCCGCCCTTCACGCCATCGATGCGCTCAACGTCACTCTCGGGAACTTCGACCGCCTGTCGGCCGATCTGGTGCGCGGCCGCACGGAGGTGACCGTGACCGACGACGACAACAGGGTCGTCCCGGTGACCGCCCCGGATCAGATCTCCGTGCTCGGCACCCTCGAGAACGGCGCCGCGGCCTCGGTCTTCTACCGTGGGGGCAGCTCCCGCGGCGACAACTTCCGCTGGGAGATCAACGGCACGGACGGCGACCTCGTCCTGACCGCTCCGTGGGGCAACATCCAGGTGACGGACCTCACCCTCCAGGCCGGCTTCGGCGACGCTGCGACGGTGTCCCCGCTCGCGGTCCCCGCTCAGTACTCGGCGGGTGTCCCCGACGGCCTTGTCGGCCCCGCCAGGAATGTGGCCGCGCTCTACACGCACCTGGGACGGGACCTGCGCGAGGGGACCCACACCGTTCCCGACTTCACCTACGCCGCCACCCGCCACGAGCTCATGGACGCCATCGCGCGTGCGTCCCGCGAAGGGGCTGCGCAGCGCCTCGGCTGAAAGGCGCAGGGGCTACCGCATACCTGTTCTGCTGCACGCCGATCGGCTTATTATGTAGCGAACGATCGCTATTGATTCGCTCGATCCGTACTGCTCAGGCGCCCGCGGCTGAGGACCGCGGGCGCCGGCACACAGGCGGCAGGGCAGGTCTGCGGTGTCTGGTGGCGATACGGAGTCATCCGGGCACCGTGACTCTCGGAATGACACCGCGTGGTATCACCACGCTCAGGCAGGTTGGCCGTCCATGCCCTCGTGCGTGCGAGCATGGGCGGTCTCGGCAGCCCTTCGCATGTTCCACTTCACCAGGGGCTGCAACGCCTCGATCAGGGCTTCACCCAGGGGCGTGAGACTGTAGGTGATCTGAACGGGCGTGGTGGGGACCACGGTCCTTCTGATGAGCTCCTGGCCTTCGAGTTCCTTGAGCCGCTGGGAGAGCAGACGGTCGGATATGCCGTCGATCATCGCTCGGTACTCCACGAAGCGCCTGGCCCCCTGGGCGGCCGCGCCCAGGATCGAGCCCGTCCAGCGGCGGCCGACCATGTCGAGGGCTTCCTGGAACCTCGGGCACGTCTCGTCATGGATGGACCCGCGCTCGAGCTGTCGTGACATGTGATCAACCCCTTGGCAGCACCCTTAGTAGCTTACTAAATATTAGCACCTAACGAGTCGTTTGCCGGGCTTCGGCGGCTGCCGCACTGTGATGACATGACTGACTACGGACACGAGCTGTCGTTCGGCTTGAGCCTCGACCCGACAGCGGACGCACTCGAAGAGACCCGCCGGCTCGCACGCCGTGCCGACGACGGCGGCCTGGACTACCTCGCCGTCCAGGACCACCCGTACCAGCCCGGACACCTGGAAACCTGGACACTGATCAGTCACCTGTCAGCAGTGACCCACCGCATCTCGTTCCTCACGGACGTGGCCGACCTCCAACTGCGGCCCCCGACCATGCTCGCCAAGGCCACAGCCTCGCTGAGCGTCCTCACGGAGGGCCGCATCCAGCTCGGAGTCGGCGGCGGTGCCTTCGCCGACGCGATCGCCTCGATGGGCGGTCTGCCCCGCCGTGGCGCCCAGATGGTCGCCTTCACCGAGGAGTCCCTCCACCTCATGCACCAGGCTCTGGCAGGTGGCGTGGTGAGGATGCAGACCCCCCACCATGCCGTGACGGGTTACCGCGCCGGCCCCGTGGCGTCCGCGCCGGTGCGGCTGTGGCTGGGCGCCCAGAAGCCGAAGATGCTCAACGTGACGGGCCGGGCGGCCGACGGCTGGATCTCCCCGCTGAACATCTACGTGCCTCCCGAGGAGGTGCCCGCGCGCCAGCAGATCATCGACGAGGCGGCCACAGCGGCCGGGCGCGATCCGCGGTCCATCCGGCGCATCTACAACGTCCTCGGGACCATCGGGGCGCACGGCGCCGGCCCGGGACTCGTGGGAGACGTCCAGGTGTGGGCGGACACCCTCAGTGACTGGGCTCTGCGACTGGGCTTCGACACCTTCGTCTTCTGGCCCACGGGGGACGCGGAGAACCAGCTCGACGTCTTCGCCTCACACGTCGTACCGGTCGTGCGCGCACGCGTCGCAGCCGCCCGGGGGCGACGATGAGAGGGGACCGGGCCGCTGCGTCGACCGCACTGTCCGGCAGGCTGATCACCCCCGGCGACAGCAGCTACACGGCGTACCGCTCCACCTACACCACCGTGGGCAGCCCCGCCGTCGTCGCCGTCCCCGAATCCGCCGGTGACGTCGCCGCCGCCCTGCTCCTGGCGCGGGAGCGCGGTCTTCCTCTCGCGGTGCGCAGCGGTGGCCACGGACTGTCCGGCAGCGGCACGAACAACGGGGGCATGGTCATCGATCTCCGGCGAATGAACAAGGTCACCGTGCTGGACCGCGGGAAGCGCCGGGTGAGGGTCGAGGCCGGAGCCCGCTGGGCGCAGGTCGCCGAGGCGCTGAGCCCTCATGGTCTCGCCATCAGCTCCGGCGATCACGGCAATGTCGGGGTCGGCGGGCTGGCCTCGGGCGGTGGCGTCGGGTGGCTGGTCCGGAGCTTCGGACTGGCGGTCGACCGCATACGTGCCGTCGAGGTGGTGCTCGCCGACGGTTCGGCCGTGCGCGCCGACGACTCCACCGAAGCAGATCTCCTGTGGGTGATGCGCGGCGCCGGGGCAGGCGCGGGTATCGCCCTGGCCTTCGAGTTCGAGGCCGTCGAGCTGCGCGACGTTGGAGTCGCGCAGCTCGTCGCACGGGTCGATCCCGCGGGCCGGGTGCTCCAGCGCCTGGACGTCGCTTTGAAGGAGGCCCCGCGGGAGCTCACGACCGCTCTCATGCTGTCCTCGCAGGGCTCGATGACCAGTGCCTTCATCACAGCGGTCGTGGCCTCGGACGACGAGCACGTCATACGACGGTCCCTCGAGCCCCTTCTCGGTCTCAGGGATGTGGCACTCCAGCAGGCCGTGATCACCCCCTACACGAATCTGGTGCCGCGTCAGCACATGCATGCCAATACGGGGCAGATGCCATCCGTCACGACGAACGGTCTGGTCACCGACATCACGCCGGCCGCTGCCCGTGCGATCGTCGACATGGCGAGCGGACCCACACCCGTGCACCTCCAGATGCGGTCGCTCGGCGGCGCCGTGTCCGACGTCGATCCCGCCACCACAGCCTTCCCCCACCGGCATCAGCGGTCCCTCGTCATCGCCTCCACCTTCCCTCCTTATGGCCGCGAAGCCCTGGTCCGGGCATGGGAGCCGATGGCGGAACATGCAGATGGGGCGTACGTGAACTTCGTGAGCCACCCGGACGCCGCCATGTTCGACCAGACATATCCGGGGCTCACCGGTGCCCGTGTGACCGAGTTGTGGAAGCACTACGACCCCGAGGGCATTCTGCGCCCGGGCGGCTGACCGGGTGCATGCGGCCTCCAGGACCATGTCAGCCGGTGTGACCGCCGCCTTCTGGAGAACCCTCGGAAGAAGCGACTGCCCTCGCAGTGCGATCCTCCGTGCGCCCGTCTTCTGCGGGCGTGCGGGTGGAGCCGTTCAGGGAGGCGAGCAGGGAGAGACGCTCTTCGGAATCGCTGCCGGGGCGGGCATGGTAGGTGACGAGGGTCTGCCCCGGGCTGCCGGGGATCAGCAATTTCTCGTAGTGCAGTGTCAGCGTGCCGACCTGAGGATGCTGCAGTCGGCTGGTGCCGGTTGCCTTGTGCTTGACGTCCTGGCGGGCCCAGAGCCTGCGGAAGCGGTCACTGCGGACGGACAGCTCGCCCACGATCTCGACAAGGCGTGGATCAGTTGTGTCGGGACCGGCGACGGACCGGAGGTAGGGCACGATGCGGGCGGTCATCTCCTCCCAGTCCGAGTGCAGGGCGCGCAGCTCGGGTTCCAGGAAGGCGGCGAGGATGCTGTTGTGGCCAGGTGCGTTGAACGGTGAGAGTGCGATCGCCAGAGGGTTGGCAGCGAGCACGTCCATGTAGGTGCCGTGGACGTACGCCGGGGTCAGCGGCCAGGAGTTGATGAGCGTACGAATGCCGTCGCCGGCCTGCTCGGGGCGGGGGCGTCGCCGGCGGATGCGGGGGGAAGCGGCGAGCTGGAGGAGGTAGGCGGTGGCCTCTTCGTCCAGTTGCAGTGCGCCCGCGATGCTGAGCAGGACCTGTTCGGAAGGGTGCCTGTCGCGGCCTTGTTCGAGACGCACGTAGTAGTCGGAGCTGACGCCGGCGAGGAAGGCGACTTCCTCCCGCCGCAGGCCCGCGACGCGCCGGTTGCCCGTATCGGGGATTCCCACCGCGGCGGGCGGGACGAGTTCCCTGCGGGCCCGCAGGTAGGCGGCCAGAGGGCCTGGATCACCGGTGGCTGTCATCGTTCCAGAGTAGGCAGGTCGCTCCTGGTCCGGGTGGCCCTGTCACTCCCAGTCTCAGCCGGTCCTGGGCGGCGGCCCAGGGACTCGTCAGCATGGCAGAGCACGGCCGACACCGGCAGAATCGTTCGATGACGCGGTCCCCGCCGGAGGAATCGGGACGGGAACCGGCGGAGTCATTCGATGACGCGGTCCCTGCCACACGAAGCGGGGCAGGTCGAGCCGTGCTCCCGTAGCCCCTGTACCGACCGAGGAGCACCCATGTCCGAACTCTTCCGCAGTCCCTTCGACCGCGACTCCACCGCCGCTGAGGTGATCGAAGGAGTCGACCTGTCCGGCAAGCGTGCCGTGGTCACCGGCGCCACCTCCGGCATCGGTGTGGAAACGGCCTGGGCGCTGGCGGCCGCCGGCGCCGACGTCACGCTCGCGGTCCGGCGGCTCGACGCGGGCGAGACGGTCGCCGCGGACCTTCGGGCCCGGTCCGGCAACGATGCCGTTCACGTCTCCCGCCTCGACGTGGCGGACCTGGACTCCGTGAACACCTTCACCGCCGACTGGAGCGGCCCTCTGCACATCCTGGTCAACAATGCCGGGATCATGATGCTGCCCGAGCTGGAGCGGGGCATCGGCGGCCAGGAGCAGCAGTTCGCCACGAATTACCTGGGGCACTTCGCCCTGGCGCTGGGGTTGCACCGGGCACTGGCCGAGGCCGGCGGCGCACGTGTGGTGACCGTGTCCTCCAGTGGCCACCTGTTCTCGCCGGTCGTCTTCGACGACGTCGACTACCGCTTCCGCCCCTACGACCCGCTCGGCGCCTATGGCCAGTCGAAGACGGCGGAGGTGCTGCTGGCCGTGGAGGCGGACCGGCGCTGGTCGGACGACGGCATCCGGGCCAACGCGCTGCACCCCGGGGCGATCGCCACCAATCTCCAGCGGCACACCGGCGGGCTGAAGACGCCCGAGCCGTACCGCAAGACCATCGAACAGGGCGCTGCCACCACTGTGTTCCTCGCCGCCTCCCCGCTGGTGGACGGCATCGGCGGCCGCTATTTCGAGGACGTCAACGAGGCACCCCAGGTGACCGCACGGCCCACGGAACTGGGTGTGCCGGGAGTGGCGCCCTACGCGCTCGACGGCGCGAACGCCGAGCGTCTGTGGAACCTCGGCGCCACCATCCTGTCCTGACCGAGCCAAGAGAAGCGGGGGCTGAAGAAGGCGAGAACAGGCCGGTGGGAGGTCGACAGTTCACCAAACTGTTCACCAACGCACTGACCATCACCAACATGAAGAACGCCCAGGACGTCCTGACGAACGTCTGGAACGTGGTGAGGCCGGAGCGTCCGGACTCGTCGACGCCGCCCGCCTGCTCGCTCGTGCGAAGGGTTCTTCAGCATTGGATGCGGTCGGGGCAGGCTCGCAGCCGCACACCCCGACACGTTCCTGAAGGACGGTGGCGTGCGGGCTCAGTGCTGGTCAGAATTCGAGAATCAGACGACCACGCACTCCCCCCGCTTCGAGGAGACGGTGGGCCCGTGCCGCTTCCTCGGGCGGAAAACGGCCTGCGACCCTCAACGTCAGCCTCCCCTCGCCGGCGAGCCGACAGAGAAGGCCGAGCTTGTCCGAGCGGCCGTCGTAGTCGTGGACGAAGGTGGCGAACAACCGCACGCCGTGCCTCTCCGCTGCCTTCTCGAACGCCCGCTGCCCGGCCACACCACGCACGAAGGCGAGCCTGCCGCCCTTGCGGATCACTCCCAGCAGCGGAGTCCCGATGACCGCCGCGTCCAGTACGGCGTCGACGCCGTCGGGGGCGTGAGCCCGAAACTCCTCGGCCACACCAGAGCCGCGAGGGACGACAACGTCCGCTCCCAGGGCGGCAACCAGCTGTGCATCGTTCGGCGACGCGTCGGCCAGTACGCGATGCCCGGCCACCTTGGCCAATTGCACCGCGAACCCTCCCACTGCTCCGGCGGCACCCGTCACCGCGAGGGTGCTGCCCGTCGGCAGATCCAATTGATCGAGGGCCCGCAGAGCCGTCAGTCCATTGAGCGGCAGCGTGGCCGCCTCGGCGTCATCGGCTCCGGCCGGCGCGGGAACGACCCACGAGCCGGGCAGCACGACCTGCTCGGCGTATCCGCCGCCGTTGCGCAAGGTCGGATTCACCAGGGCCACCACCCGATCACCGAGGGAGAGGCCGACATCGGAGCAGGCCCCCACCTCGTCGATCGCGCCGGCCACGTCAAGCCCCGGAATGATGGGCTCCGAGCCTTGGAACCGCAGAGGTGCGGCGCCCCTTCTGATCAGGGTGTCCGCCGGACTGACGGCGGCGGCTCTCACGCGGATTCGTACCTCACCGGGTCCCGCGTGGGGTGCGTCCCGATCGACGACCTGGAGTACCTCCGGGCCGCCGAAACTGAAAAGGCCTACTGCCTTCATGGCGGATCCAAGTCAGACGCGGAGTGGCATGCCACGGGATCTCATTCGATGCTCTCAGCCTTCGCGGTCCTCCGCCGACCTAAGGCGCAACGACGGCCCAAGGCCTCCTTGGCGTTTCTTAATCGAACGTACTAGTCTGTCTGATTAGGAGGTGCGCGGATGGCGACACGGATCAGGAAGACGAAGTCGGAGGAGAGGATCCTCACTGCGGCGGCCGCCTTGTTCTACACGCACGGACTGCGCGGCGTCGGCATCGATCAGGTTCTGGAGCTGTCAGGTGTTGCGAAGTCCACCCTGTACGTCCATTTTCGTACTAAAGAAGAGCTGATCGCGGCGTACCTGCGCACGACAGACGACTCGTGGATGGCGCAGCTGCAGGAAGCTGCCGCCCGCGCGGGCGATGACCCTCGAGACCGTCTCGTGGGGCTGTTCGATGCGTTGGCAGACGCCTTCGACCGCCATGGTTTCTTCGGCTGCCCGTTCGTCAGCGCGGCGATCGAGACGGATCTCGACTCGGAAGCCCGCACCATCACTCTGCAGCACACCCGACGACGTCAGGCATGGCTGACCGAGTTGAGCGAGCGGGCGGGCGCTGAGAGTCCGGCCGCCCTTGCCCGACACATAGGGCTGCTCATCGACGGCGCACTGACCTCTGGTCGCCTGCTGCAGGACAGGGCCGTCGTGGACGAGGCGAAGTCCGCGGCACGGCGCCTGGTCGCCGACCACACCTGACCCCACCTCCTCCCCTCCGCTCCCCTACACAGGAAGGCACGGCACGCTCATGCGCGCGATGGTCCTTGAAGAGTTCGGCACCCCCCTGGTCCTCCGGGAGATCGAGAAGCCCGCTCCGGGCCCGGGCCAGGTGCTGGTCAAGATCGCGTCCAGTGGCGTCAACCCGCTGGACGCCAAGATCCGGGCCGGCAAGGCGCCCCATGCGAAGCGCACGCCTCCAGCCGTTCTGGGGCTGGACATGGCAGGCGTGGTCGAGGAGGTCGGCACCGGGGTCAGTGACTTCGCCCCCGGCGACCAGGTCTTCGGCATGACCGGAGGCGTCGGAGACGTACAGGGATCGCTCGCCGAGTACGCGGCGGTGGACGCCCATCTCCTCGCACGGAAGCCTGCCTCTCTCACCCTGCGCGAGGCCGCGGTCCTGCCTCTGGTCTTCATCACCTCGTGGGAGGGACTGGTGGACCGCGCTCAGGTCGACTCGGGACAGAAGGTCCTCGTCCACGGCGGAGCCGGTGGTATCGGTCATGTGGCCGTGCAGATCGCCCGAGCCCGCGGTGCCGAGGTCTTCGCCACCGCGTCCTCCTCGCGGCTGGAGGTCGTCGAGCGACTGGGAGCCACTCCCATCGACTACACGACCACGTCCGTGGAGGACTACATGGCCAAGTACACGGGTGGGGAGGGGTTCGACGTCATCTTCGACACCGTCGGTGGGGCCGTGCTCGACAACTCCTTCAAGGCCGTCCGCACCTACACCGGCCACGTCGTCAGCGCCTTGGGCTGGGGAACCCACGCTCTCGCACCCCTCTCCTTCCGCGGGGCGACCTACTCCGGCGTCTTCACCCTGCTGCCCCTGCTCACCGGGCGCGGGCGGGAGCGGCACGGAGAGATCATGCGTGAGGCCGCCGCCCTCGCCGACGCGGGGGCGCTCAAGCCGATGGTCGACCCCAGGGTCTTCACCCTCACCGATATCGCCGCAGCGCACGAGGCCGTGGAGAGCGGCGCCACTCAGGGCAAGATCGTGGTCGACGTCGCCTGACCGCTTCCTGAACCCGTACGCGTTGCACGCGGAGGCCCCCCCGAGGGGCCATGCTGTGCCGGGGGCAGGTGCCCTAGCTGTGCTGTCCCCGACGGCTCCGCACCGCACTGCGCCTGGTCAGGTGAGACTCTGAGCTTGGGCGGTGCGAGAGGGCGTGCCGACGCGCTCGGCGGAGGACTGCTCCACCGCATCCAGGAACTGGTGGCGGCGAAGGGCGTAGGTGAAATCGGGGACGGTGTGTGTGCCCTCCCCCAGATCCCTGGCCAGATTCGTGTACAGCGCCGCCACGTTCCTGCTCGGCCCCGAGAGGGCTTCCGGGATGTCGCGCGTGAACTCGGCGGGGACTTCAACGGGGGCCACCGTCGTGTCCTCGCCGAAGCCGGCCTCCACAGTGAGGTCGGTCACCTGCAGGTTGCCCCACGGTGCCGTCACCACGATGTCTCCGTCGGTGCCGTTGATCTCCCAACGGAAGTTGTCACCGCGGGAGACACCCCCGCGGTAGAACACGGAAGCCGCGGCGCCGCCCTCGAGCGTGCCGATGAGGGAGATCTGGTCCGGAGCGGTGACCGGAACGGCCTTGCCGCCGTCGTCGGTGACAGTGACTTCTCTCCGTCCCACGACGAGGTTTGCGGACAGGTGCTCGAATTCGCCGAGCGTGACGTTGAGGGCGTCGACGGCGTGGAGGGCAGCAGCGGTCAGCAGTGTGGCCCCCTGGCCGTTGTCGAACCAGTAGGTGTGGTTCTTCGTGGTCTGCGGACCCCACACCATGCCGGAGGCGACCATGGTGGTGCCGATGACTCGTCCGATCCGCCCTTCCTCGATCATCTGGCGCGCGTGGCGCAACCCGGGGTGGTACCGCCCCTGAAGACCGATGACGGTGCGCACACCGGCCGCTTCGGCACGCTGGGTGAGCTCGGTGGCCTCGGTCAGGTTCAGGGCCAGGGGCCACTCGGCGTAGACAATCTTGCCGGCCGCGATGGCCGCCGAGATGAGTTCGCGGTGATAGGGGACCTTCACCGCCACCACGACGACATCGACTCCGGGGTGAGCGAGGAGGTCGGCATGATGGTCGTAGGCCCCCTGCACCCCGAATTCCTTCGCCGCTGCCTGGGCCGATTCCAGGCGCGACGTGCTGACGGCCCGCAGCTCATAGTCGGGCAGCGCCTTCAGCGCGGGGATGTGACTGATGGAGGCCCAGCCTCCCGGACTACCCCCGATGATGCCGACGCCGATGGTGCTCACTGCTTGGCTCCTGGAGAAGCGGCTCGTGACGGACCGGGCGGGCAGGCGGACTGCCGGGCAGGCTCGGTCGAGTCCGGTTCAGGACGAGGCACCCGCTCGTCCATGGTCCCTTGCTCCCCCTCGACGTGCACCTAGGGAGGATTCGGACGTGAACGCCACTTCCGGCCTCTCAGTGCGTCAGTCCGGTGTGCAGGCGGATCGTGGTGCCCTCACCCGGGGTGGAACGGACCTCGACCAGGTCGCACAGTTGGTGCGCGAGCCAGAGGCCCCGCCCGCCCACCTGGGTGCGGGTGGGCCGTGAACGCCCCACGAGAGGGTCCTCGATGTAGCCGGTGTCGCGGAACTCGCACACCAGGCGGTGCTCGTGACTCCACATGCGCAGCACGCCCTGACCCCCGCCGTGCCGGATGCTGTTGGCGGCCACTTCGGTCGCCGCCAGATGCAGCTCCCGCAGGCGGGCCCCTTCCAGCCCGAGCTGTTCGGCGCAGGAGGAGATCTTTTCCCGCAGTGCCGGCAGATCCCCGCGGCTGTAGGCGAACTCGTCGTACGGGGAACAGGGGTGACTGAGCGGGCTGAAGTCGAAGGGAGCCTGCGCGTCGTAGGTCTCGCTCGTCTCACTGCGGCCGCCAGCGCGGATGGTGGGGTGGCAGCGGGACATCCGCTCCAGCTCGGCCCCTTCGACCGCGGTGTCGTACGGGCACAGCAGCCACCACGCCGGGCCGGCGGCGAACGCCTTGTTCAGCAGCCACTCGTGGTAGCGCAGCTCCTCCGCCTCGGCGGGGCTGCGCACCTCGCTCCAGGGGGACTCGCCGATCCCGCGGACGGGCCGGCCTTCGGCCGTATGCGCCTTGATCCACTCCTGCCAGGCTTCGATGAGCCGGCCCGGGTGGTGCGCGACCGCGCTGGTCTCGACGTAGCGAACGGTGTCGTCCTCGGGCATCTCGGCACGCAGGAGGGCGGCCTTCTCTTCCGGAACGGCGACGACGACAGCCTCTCCCCCGTCCCGGGCCTCACGAATGAAGCCCAAGGTGCCACTGAGGAACTCCTCACTGCCCTGGTAGGGGTACAGCTCGTGCCGGTATCCCTCCCCGGACGGTGACGGCGTGGTGCGGGTTTCGGAGGAGATCATGGCGTCATCACCACGGGGATGGAAGGGTCTGCAAAGCCGGAGAGCTCCCAGGCCAGGCGTACGGTCTCATTGGTTCCCTCTAGCACGATCTTGCGATCGGGCAGTGCTCGAGCGGCATCCGCGAGGGCGCTCATGCCGGCTGCGTCGAAGAAGTCCAGGGTGTGGCAGAGCAACCGCACCGTGGTCGCCTGACGCAGCAGCGTGAGCAGGATGGCGCTGAAGGCCAGAGCGCCGTCGGTGTCGACGATCCCCTTCACCGTCCAGCCACTCCTTCCCGCCCGGTAGAGCTGAAACGAGGGCGACAACGGTCGCGTGCCCAGGTGATGAGGGTGCACACATCTGAGCTGCTCCAGAAGTGCGTCGTCCCAGTGGGCTCTCTGATAGGCGCAGACCACCGCGGCACCGCTGTCGGCCGCGAACTCCTCCAGTTCCAGCTCGCTGCGCAGCAACCGCTCGGCGCTCAGGTCGGCAGCCTCAGCGGTCACGTGGTTCAGCACGCGCAGGGACCGGTATCCCTCGCTCTCGGCGCTGGCCGCCTCCCGACGCACGACAGCGAGGAGGGGTTCCTCGAGCCGGGTCGGATCGAGTACCAGAGCCACGGCATCAGGCGAGACCTGCGCGGACGGCGAGACGATCAGCACCTTGTCGCCGAACAGGGCCCCGTCCGCGACGAAGGCCCGGCTCCGAGCCATGACATCGTCCGTCACGTCCAGGAGCTGACACACATGATCACCAGCATCGACCTCATCCAGCGTCTCCACCGTGCGTGTCGCTCTCACCGCTTCCTCCCTCGCTTCACCTCCCTACCCTAATGTTCCGCACCCCCGCCTCACCAAGCAGTACGGAACCCACCCGGTCTGCCGCCCAAGCCCGGCCGTCGTCCCGGGTTTGCCCGCACGGACGACGCGGCCGGCAGGCCCGCTCGTCACACGCCGGACCACCGCCGGACCGCCTCGGAACCGCGGCTCAGCGTTCGGCCGTACAGGTCCAGGTCCTCGACGGTGTCGTGCGGTTGCGCGGCCGGATCAGGGACGCGTCGCTGGTGCCGGCGGCCGCACAGCTCGTGCGAGCGGCGGAGGGCGTCGTGGACGTGTACTGCGAGCTGACCGCGCAGGACGCGCCTGCGGTGTGAGCGCACTCGCCGACGCGCTCATCGGTCTCGACCGGTGGCCCCCGCGCGGGGCCGCCGCCCAAGCGCGGCCCCGCGACGACGGGCGAGGTCGCCGACGGAGCGTGCGTCGCCCATGCTGGAAGAGGAGTCCACGGCTCGTGGGTTCACGTCCGTCCGTGGATGAGGGGTGAGGCCATGAAAGTCGGAATACTGACCGGCGGCGGCGACTGCCCCGGCCTCAACGCGGTGATCCGCAGCGTCGTCCGCAAGGGGGTCCAGGAGTACGGATTCGACTTCGTCGGTCTGCGGGACGGCTGGCTCGGAGCGCTCGGCGGTGACGTCGTACCGCTGGACGTCGCGGACGTGCGCGGAATCCTGCCCCGCGGCGGGACCATCCTCGGCTCCTCCCGCACCAACCCGTTCAAGCACGAGGACGGGGTGCGGCGCATCAAGGACAACCTGGCCGCGCACCAGGTGGACGCGCTCATCGTGATCGGTGGGGAGGACACGCTGGGTGTGGCCACGGAGCTGAGCCGCCAGGGCGTCGACCTGGTGGGCGTGCCGAAGACCATCGACAACGACGTGTCCGGTACGGACTACACCTTCGGCTTCGACACCGCCGTGGGCATCGCCACGGAGGCCATCGACCGCCTGCACACCACCGCCGAGTCGCACATGCGCACCCTGGTGGTGGAGGTGATGGGACGGCACTCCGGGTGGATCGCCCTGCACGCCGGTGTCGCGGGCGGTGCCAACGTGATCCTCATCCCCGAGCGGCCCTTCGACATCGATCAGGTCTGCGAGTGGGTGAAGAACCGCTTCAAGATCCACTACGCGCCGATCGTCGTCGCCGCCGAGGGAGCGGTCCCCAAAGAGGGGCAGATGTTCCTCAAGGACCGCACGCTGGACGAGTTCGGCCACGTGCGGCTGTCGGGTATCGGCGAGTGGCTCGCTCAGGAGATCGAGGCGCGCACGGGCAAGGACGCGCGCACCACGGTCCTCGGCCACGTCCAGCGGGGAGGCACTCCGAGCGCCTTCGACCGCTGGCTGGCCACCCGCTTCGGGCTGCACGCCGTGCAGGCGGTCCACGACGGCGATTTCGGCACCCTGGTGGCGCTGCGGGGTACGCGGATCGTCCGTGTTCCCCTAGACGGCACCCGGTCCCCGACCAAGACGGTGGACCCGTCGCTGTACGACGAGTTCGAGGTGTTCTTCGGCTGACACAGGTGCTGGCACTGGTGCCTCAGCCGGAATGCGGCACGATCGCCACCGGGCACCGGGTGTGGTGCAGGACGGCGTGGGTCACCGGTCCCAGCCGGCCCTCCGGCGCGCGCGGATCGGTGCGGCGGCCCACGACGAGCAGGTCCGCCTCCCGGGAGGCGTTGAGGAGTGCCTGGGCGGGGTGCAGCAGGACGACATCGGTGCGAGCCGTCACCTGCGGAAATGTGGCCCGCACGGCGCGCAGGGCGTCGGACAGCCGGAGAACCTCCTGGTCCTCCCAGGTGGCCCGGTCCTCCTCGGTCACGAACAGCGTCTGCGGCGACACGGCCTCGGCGGGAAGCGCCCACGCCTGGACCACGCGCAGCCGCGCCCCGCGCGCCTCGGCGACCGCGAAGGCGCGGTCCACGACCTCCCTGACCGGACGGTGCGCGTCGAACCCCACCACCATCTCCGGCGAGCGGGCGTCCGCGCGGGTCCTGCCGCCGAACCCGTCGATCTGCTGCCCGGGCACCACCACCACGGGACAAGGAGCCGCCGCGGCCACGCGCAGGGCCACGGATCCGACGGCGAGACCGTCGAAGCCGCCCGAGCCGCGTGCCCCCACCACGAGGAGTCCGGCTCCCTGCGCGGCGGAGAGCAGCGCTGAGGCGGGCGCCTCTCCGGTCTGCTCGCAGTACGCCCGCAGTTGCGGGTAGCGGCCGCCGAGCTCGGCGGCCACGCGCTGGAGTGTCATCTCGCCCAGTCGGTGCAGTGTGTCCCTTGCCCGGGCGGGGACCGCGTCACCCGGAAGCTGTGGGGAGGCGTGCACCAGACGCAGCGGAACAGCGCGCCGCAGAGCTTCCCGGGCGGCCCAGTCGGCCGCGGCGAAGCTGCGCTCCGATCCGTCGACACCCGCCAGCACCGAGCGACTCATCGCGGCCTCCTCAGCCCGCCGTGGGCGTCCGCGGACGCCTTCGGCCCTCTCCCACTGTTCCACGACCAAGGCCGGAGGGCCCGACCTCGTACGGCGAGGTCACCACGGACCGTCCGGTCACCTGGGCCGGCGGGGAGCGTCATCGTCACCTGGCAGGCGGCCGGCCCGGCAGGGCGCCTCGGCGCTCGCGCACCTCACGCGCACGTCAGCCGTGGGGTACCACGGCGACCGGGCACCGGCCGTGATGGATGGAGGCCTGGGCCACCGGGCCCAGATGGGGTGCCAGACCGTGCCGGTGCGCACGCCGACCGACGACCAGGAGTGCGGCGTCGCCGGCGGCCTGTACGAGGACTTTGGACGGGTTCTCCAGGCGGATGCTCTCGGCCACGTCCACCTGCGGGTACTTCTCCTGCCAGGGCCTGAGTGCCGTACGCAGCGCGTCGCGCGCGTCCCGTGTCATCTCCTCGGTGACCTCGTGATCCGCGCCCCAGGGCAGGCGTGCGTGCAACGGCACGCTCCTGCCGTGGACGGCCAGGAGAGGAAGTCCCTGCGCCGCGGCGCTGTGGAACGCGAAGTCCAGCAGGTCCTCGGAGGAGCCGTTCAGCTTCAGGGCCACAACCACACGGTTCGTCGGCGCGGGGGACGTCGCCGCCTCCGGTGCCTCGGCGCGCACCAGCACGACCGGCCGCTCGGCCCGCGCCACGACAGGCATGCTGACATCGCCCAGGAAGTAGCTCTCGACGGCCTCCAGCCCCCGGGAGCCGAGCACGATCATCTCGGACTCCGACGCGGCCTGCAGCAGGGCCTGCTGGGCGTCGTCGGCGACGAGGTTCCCGACGACGGACAGTGCCGGGTGGTGTGCCTGGAGCTCTGCCTGCGCCGTGTGGACGAGACGCTTCGCCCAGTAGTTCTGGTCGACCTCCGAGGGGACGCGGGCCGGTTCCGGCGCCAGCATGGGCCATGCGTGCAGCAGGCGCAGGGGCAGCTTGCGCCTATCGGCCTCGTCGGCGGCCCATCGGGCGGCGGCAAGGCTCTCGGGTGAGCCGTCGAGGCCCACGGTGATGGCCTGTTGCATGGCGGCGGCCTCCGTCTCGTACGAAGTTGGAGATGTGGTGAAGGGCGATGAACGTCTCGGGGGGCGCGGACGTTCTGGACGTCGCCCACGGGACGAGTACGGGTCGGTTCCTTCCTTGAGGAGTACCTCAATCTCCGCCGCGGCGCATGTGGACCGAAGGCGGAGAAGGCGCACGAAAGGGAGGCCGCGGTATTGCGCAGGAGATCCCCCTCGGACACCACACCGACCGGACGGTCCCGATCGTCGACCACCGGTACGGCGGTGACATGGTGCTCCGCCAGCAGCCGGGCGATCTTCGAACCGGTCGTCCGTACGGTCGCCGCGCAGTACGAGAGCCAGCGCCAGGGCGGGGACATCGTCATCGAGGCGCGTGGCAGTGAGGACGGCGTCTCCCAGCGCTGGAACCTGACGGGGGCAGGGGTCGCGCTGTCCTGCTTCACTCTCGTCGTCCACAAGGACATCGATCTCGGCCCCGATGGGTCGGACATCACGAACGCGGACGTGGCCCCTCATCGATGGGTCCTCTTCACGGTGTGCTCTCCCGTCAAAGGGCGGTATCCGCGCGCATGTTGTCCCTGAATCCCGAGGTAGCGTTCCTCGCATGGACTTTCACATCACCGTCGACCGCGCCCAACGCCTCAAGCGACTGCACGCCCAGAACGAGCCGCTCGTGTTGCCGACCGTCTGGGACGTCTGGTCCGCCCGCACGGCAGTGGCCGCCGGGTTCCCCGCGCTGACGATCGGCAGTCATCCCCTCGCGGACTCCCGAGGGGCCGACGACCACGAGGGGCAGACCTTCGAGGAAGTGCTCGCCGCTGTCCGGCCGATCATCGCGGCCGTCGACGTCCCCGTCTCCGTGGACCTGGAGGCCGGCTACGGGCAGAAGCCAGCCGACCTCATCACCGGGCTCATCCAGGTCGGCGGCGTCGGTCTCAACATCGAGGACACCGTGCACTCGGACGGTGGCCGCGTGCGCAGCACGGAAGAGCACGCGCGCTTCATGGCCGACCTTCGCGCAGCCGCTGACGACGCAGGTGTCCCGGTCTGGGTGAACGGGCGCACCGACCTCTTCATGCATGCGCCGGATGCATCCCGCGTCCTCGATGAGGCGATCGAGCGGCTGCGGGCCATGGAAGAGGCCGGCGCCGACAGCGTCTACCCGGTGGGCATTCAGGACAACGACGAGCTGCTCGCCGCCGTGACCGGGGCTGTCAACCTTCCGGTGAACTCCACCGCCCATCCCACCAAGCACGATCTCGAGCGGTTCCGCCGTCTCGGCGTCCGGCGCATCACCTACGGCCCGCTCCTGCAATTCGCCATGGCCGACAGCATGAAGGACATGCTCAAGCCCTGGGCGCCCTGAGGAGCCGACCGAGTGACAGGGCCGCCTGCTGGTGTCCTCGCTGCGGGCAGCCGCTGCCCGCGCATGCCCGATGCCGGTACGCGAGGACCTCGTGCACAAGGGCGGGCGCGTCGCCTGGGCTGAGGGCTGGGCCGAATGCGCGGATCTCCCGCAGTGACGAGGGAACCCACCATTCCCGGCCTCGACAACGGCGCCTAGGGGCTGTCCGGCGGATCATGTGACTGTCGCGTCTCCAGCTCGTTGGCATGGGCATGGGGCGGGGAGATCTGACGACTGATGAGTGGGCGCGACTGAAGCCCCATCTACCCAAGGCCGGGCAGCGCGGCAGGCGTTGGGTGAGCCTCGCAGGGTGATCAACGGGATCCTGTTCCGGGAACGCACCGGGGTTCCCTGGCGGGATCTTCCTGCACGTTTCGGTCCATGGAAGACCATCTACGAGCGGCAGACGCTGGTCGGCGGACGGCACCTGGGACAAGATCTTGGCGGCCGTCCTGGCCGATGCGGACGAGGACGGCCGCATCGACTGGTCGATGGTGAGCGTGGAATCGACCTCGTGCCGCGCCCACCAACACGCCGCCGGAGCGCGCAAGAAGCCCCCACGAGTGCCGGGAAAAGGCGCACGCCCCGGCAGCATCGCCCCGATGAGGGATTGGGACGCTCCCGGGGCGGACTGACCTGCAAGATCCACCTGGCCGGTGAGGGAGGCCCGCGACCGCTCGCGCTTCTGCTCACGCCAGGTCAGTGGGGCGACGCCCCGCAGCTCATCCCGGTCATGGAACGTGTCCGGGTCGCCCGCCAGGACGGCGGCCGCCCCCGCACCAGGCCCGATCACCTCGGCGGCGACAAGGCGTACTCGTCACGCCGGAATCGCCGCTACCTGCGAAGACGCCAAATCAAGCACACCATCCCCGAGCCCAAGGACCAGCGGGCCAACCGCAGGCGTCGCGGCAGCCATGGCGGTCGGCCCACCGGCTTCGACAAGACGATCTAGAAGCGTCGCAACGAGGTCGAGCGAACGATCAACGCTCTCAAGAACTCCCGCGCCGTCGCCACGAGATACGACAAACGGGCCTACATCTTCCACGGCACCGTGACCGTCGCAGCGATCCGACTCTGGCTCCGTCCATGATCCGTCGAGCCAGCCTAGTTATCGAACCAGACCACCAGGCGGACGTTCTCCGCACCGTGCCGCCTGGCAAGCACGGTCATCACCGACCACACGTCACCCCACTCCTCATCACGTACCACCTGGCGTCGGGTGAGGAGCGTCTCGGGCTCGGACGGCCCTCCGAATGATCCCGTACTCTCCCAGTCTGCACCTTCCAATTCGGCCCAGCTGATCCACGACGGGCTGTGCGAGTCCTCCCGTTCCCACTCGAAGGCGCGCGTTGCAGCGCCTGAGGCGTCTCGCGGGAAGCCACGTTGCGCCGCGAGCGGCTCGAAAGACCGTCCTCGGACGCCGAAGAGACAGCCGAAGGCTTCGTAGGACCGGCTGTTATAGACGTGATTCAGGGCCATCGCGGGGTGCCAG
The DNA here is from genome assembly GCF_001509795.1 of Streptomyces sp. NRRL WC-3605. GTDB lineage: Bacteria > Actinomycetota > Actinomycetes > Streptomycetales > Streptomycetaceae > Streptomyces > Streptomyces viridochromogenes. Next base: position 51,676 of record NZ_LLZN01000043.1, read on the forward strand.
CGGAAGAACAACTCGTCGTCATCGGGCTCCGAGCTGTCGATGTAGCTGTTCCTGACCTCGATGAATCCATGGATATCCGTGCCCATGAAGCCGATCATGGCAGGCATGCCAGATCGCTGACCAGGAGATATCGCTGCTGAGGCACGGCTCTCCTGGCGTGCCCAGCCAACTCCACCTTTGATCCGCCGGACAGGCCCTAGGTCTCGATCTCCCCGTACCCGTCGTGATCTTTGCACCACGCGCCGCTCGCTGTACACGGCCTGCTTCGCCGCCCGGTCGGGGGCCTGGCCATCCGCCTCACCAGGGTGTTGGAGACCCGTCCGCCGTCCGGACAGCAAACCCGGTGCGGACAGGGCGTGCGACAGTTCGGTCCCCGGCGTCAGGCGGAGGGCTCCCGCTCGTGGCCGCGTGCGCGCAGCTCCTCGTTGATGCGCTGGGCCTCCTCGAGTTGGTCTTCGAGGATGATGATGCGGCAGGCGGCCTCGATGGGAGTGCCCTGGTCGACGAGCTCGCGAGCCCGGGCGGCGATGCGCAGCTGGTAGCGGGAGTAGCGCCGGTGGCCGCCTTCGGAGCGCAGTGGAGTGATCAGGCGGTGTTCGCCGAGAGCTCGGAGGAAGGCGGGGGTGGTGCCGAGCATCTCGGCGGCCCGGCCCATCGTGTAGGCGGGGTAGTCGTCGTCGTCGAGGTTGTCGATGGCACGCGATGCGGCAGGGGGCATAGACCTCTTCTTCCGGGGACGCGTCGGGGGGCCCGAACGCCGTCCTGGCGTTCGGGCCCCGAGCTTTCAACACCATCTACCGGCGCATTGCGCCGGCCTTCTGTATCCGCAGGGGGTTCCACCCGGGAGGGTGGAGCTGCGGGGATCGCGGATGCGTGACCGGGGACCACCTTCCAATCCGGGGCCTGCGGTACCCGGGCTGACTCGCTCGCCCGGGCGATCCTGATGGCGCTTTCGCTCCTTACCTTCGGTTACTGCTGGTGATGCGGGATGCTCGCGGCCCTCGGGCCGCGCCTTGCTTGACGTGCCTGCGCGGCAGTTCCTGTCTGCCGCGCCCACTTCGACTCCTGGGTACGTGCAACACCATAACTCCGCGACCCACGGATTTCTACTGTCGCCAGGACAGATTTTCTTCCCACTCAGTGCAGGCATTCTGCCGCGAAGAGGAGCGCACCCAGGCCGAGGCCGCCGGGGAGCCGGACGGCGCTCGCCGTCCGTCCGGCTCAGGCGTCGATGATGACGGGAATGATGAGGGGCTTGCGGCGGTGGGTGCGGAACGCCCAGTTCGCCACGGCGCGGGCGATGAGCTGTTCGAGCTGGCGCGCGTCGCCGACGCCTTCCTCCGCCGCGGTGGCCAGCGTCTTCTCGATGACGGGGATCACCGGTTCGAAGGTGGTGTCGTCGTGGACGAAACCGCGGGCCAGGAAGTCGGGAGCCTCGGCGAGCGCGCCGGTGTCCGCGTCGACGATCGCCACCACCGTGACCACGCCTTCCTCTGCGAGGGTGAGGCGGTCCTTGAGGGAGGCTTCGGTGGCACCGCCCACCTCCATGCCGTCCACATAGACGTTGCCGGCGGGGACCTTGCCGGTGACGGACGCGCGCCCGTCCACGAGGTCGACCACGACGCCGTCCTCGGCGATGACGACCCGTTCGGGATCGACGCCCGTACGGATGGCGAGGTCGGCGTTGGCCCGCAGGTGGCGCCATTCGCCGTGCACCGGCATGACGTTGCGGGGCTTGACGATGTTGTAGCAGTAGACGAGTTCGCCGGCGCTCGCGTGCCCGGAGACGTGCACCTTGGCGTTGCCCTTGTGGACCACGTGGGCACCCCACCGGGTGAGTCCGTTGATCACCCGGTAGATGGCGTTCTCGTTGCCGGGGATGAGGGAGCTGGCGAGCAGGACGGTGTCCCCCTTGCCGATGCGGATCATGTGGTCCCGGTTGGCCATCCGTGACAGCGCGGCCATGGGTTCGCCCTGGGAGCCGGTGCACACCAGGGTGACCTTGTGGTCCGGCAGCTTCTCCAGTTCCTTCGTGCTCACGACCAGGCCCGAGGGGACCTTCAGATAGCCCAAGTCACGCGCGATGCCCATGTTGCGGACCATGGACCGGCCGACGAAGGCGACCTTGCGGCCGTACTGATGGGCGGCGTCCAAGACCTGCTGGATGCGGTGCACGTGGCTGGCGAAGCTGGAGACGATGACCCGGCGCGGCGCGGCGCGCATCACCTGTTCGATCGCCGGGTTCAGCTCGCGCTCGGACGTGGTGAAGCCGGGTACTTCGGCGTTCGTGGAGTCGGTGAGGAACAGATCCACGCCCTCCTCTCCGAGGCGGGCGAAGGCGCGCAGATCGGTGATGCGGTCGTCGAGGGGGAACTGGTCCATCTTGAAGTCGCCGGTGTGCAGCACCATCCCGGCCCGCGTGCGGATCGCGACCGCGAGGCTGTCGGGGATGGAGTGGTTGACCGCCACGAACTCGCAGTCGAAGGGCCCGAAGGCGCGCCGGTCGCCCTCCCGCACCCGCACCGGGCGCGGCCGGATCCCGTGTTCCTTGAGCTTGGCCTCCAGGAACGCCAGCGTCAGCTTGGAGCCGACGACAGGGATGTCCGACCGCTCACGCAGCAGGTACGGAACACCACCGATGTGGTCCTCGTGGCCATGGGTGAGGATCACGGCCACGACGTCGTCCAGGCGGTCCCGGATCGAGGTGAAGTCCGGCAGGATCACGTCCACGCCGGGCTGGGTCTCCTCGGGGAAGAGCACGCCGCAGTCGACGATGAGCAGCTTCCCGGCGTGCTCGAAGACGGTCATGTTGCGGCCGATCTCACCCAGGCCGCCCAGGGCGATGACACGCAGCCCTCCTTCAGGCAGGGCAGGGGCGGCCTTCAGTTCAGGGTGCGGATGACTCATACCCTGACGGTACCCGCAGTGCCGGGCAGGATGATCCATTGCCCCTGTGATCTCTTCCGTCCGACGGCGAGAGGCGATGCGCCCCCTGGCCCGTCGAGCGCCACCGCGCGGAGCCGTCCGCGCGGCTCACCCGGTCGCGGCACCGCTGCACCCCCCAGGCGGCCCGGTGCATAGAATCCGGTTCCATGCCGAAGCCTGACGAGCTGCTCGTTGCCATAGCCGCCCTCGTGGAGACCGGCCGGAGCAATCAGATGTCCCTGACCGCGATCACCAGTGGTGCCGTCATCACCGGTCGGCTGGCCCCGGAAGCCATGTGGAGGCAGAGGGTGTCCGAGGTGCTGACGGATTCCGCCGACCTGGGCGCGTTCTCCGCGGTCTTCGACACCCCCACGGCGAAGGACGGACCGCCCACACATCTGCATTTCCACGTCGCCCGGATCCTGCAGGGAACGGTAGGGATCCCGGAGACGGGCGGGATGTACCGCGTCGCGATCGAGGACGTCAGTGCCTGGACCGTGGGCGACTTCAGCTACTCCGACCACTGACACACGACCCGCTGCGGACGGTGGGGGCCCGTCGGCAAACGCCGGCGGGCCCCCACCGTTCGGTTCTGCTCGCACTGGCTGGACGGGGGCAGGGCGCTGCAGTAGGTCGAGGCCGGGGTCAGGAGAGGTAGTCCTCCACCTGCGAGGCCGGGCGCACGTGCGCGTCCGCGGGGTCCTGCCCGGCCGCGGTCCGGGCGCGGCGCTGGCGCAACAGGTCCCAGCACTGGTCGAGTGCAGTCTCCAGCTGGGCCAGTCGCTCGTGTTCGGTCGGCTGGTCGATGGTGTTCTCCGCCAGGCGGTCCCGCAGGTCCTTCTCCTGGCTGATCATCTCTTGGATACGGCCGAGGATCTGCTTCTCGGTGTCCGCTTCGGAGTTCGGCATGGAATCACTCCCTCAGGACGGGGTGCACGGCTGTGGCCGCGCAGCCGAAGAGCTGTGGATCAGTCGGTCCAGGCGTTGAAGAGCATGTTCAGGCCCTCCGCCATGGTGGGGTGAGCGATGATCGAGTCCCTGAGCAGCGTGTACGGGGCGCCTGTCAGCATGGCCGTCTGGACGACCGTCAGGACCTCGGACGCGTCCGGGCCGATCAGTGCCACCCCCAGAATGCGTTCGCCGGCCCGGTCCACGACGGCCTTCCAGACGCCGCGCGTGTCCCGGAGCGTGCGTGCACGCGGAATGGCCGCGACCGGCATACGGGCGATCCGTACGTCGTATCCGGCGGCCCGGGCCTCGGTCTCGGTCATGCCGACCCGGGCCAGTTCGGGTGTGGTGAAGAGGTTCCACGGCACCAGCCGCTCGGACGTGCGCCTGTCCCCGCCGGCGATGTTCGCCTTGACGATCCGGTAGTCGTCGAGGGAGACGTGCGTGAACTGCGGGCTGCCCGCCACGTCGCCGACCGCCCAGGTGTGCGGGGCCGTGGCCGCCAACCGGTCGTCGACCTCCACGAAGCCACGCGCGTCCGTCCGGACGCCGGCGGCGTCGAGGTCGAGGTCCCTCGTCACCGGTTCCCGGCCGACGGCCACCAGCACGTCCGTGCCGGTGACCTCGCCCAGGTCGCCGAGGTCCACCGTGACACCGGCCGGGCCGCGTGAGACTCCGATGGGCTTGACGCCCGTACGCAGCTCCACGCCGGCCTCGACGAGGAATCCGGTCAGCGCCTCCGATACGTCGGGGTCCTCCCGGGGCAGCACACGGTCACCACGGTGCAGCACCGTGACCCTGCTACCGAACGCGGCGAACATGTGGGCGAACTCCAGCCCGACATAGCCACCGCCGATGACGATCAGGTGTTCCGGAAGCCGATCCAGGTGGAGAAGCGTCTCGCTCGTCAGGGGTTCGGCCTCGGCGAGCCCGGGGAGGTCGGGGATGGCGGGTGTCGTACCAGTGTTGATCACCACGTCCTTGCCGCGCAGGAACCGGCTGCCTCCGTCGTTCAGCTGGACCCGCACCGTGCGCTCGCCCGTGAATCGGGCGGTCCCCAGGATGAAGTCCATACCGCTTTCGATGAACTGGCGGTGGTTGAGGTCGACCATCCCGTCGACCACGCCCTCCTTGTGCGCACGCAGGAGAGCCAGGTCGGCCGCGGCCTCGCCGGTGCGGACGCCCACCTGTTCCGCACGGCTCAGGCTGTCGAGGAGTCTGGCGCTGGTGACCAGGCTCTTGGTCGGAATGCACGCCACGTTGATGCAGGTGCCGCCGATCATGCCCTGCTCCACCATGGCCACTCGGCCGCCTCCGCGGGCGATGTCCATGGCGAGGGTCTTGCCGCCCTTGCCACCCCCCACGACGAGGAGATCGACCTCTTCCACGCCCGTGTCCGCCTGTGCCATGCCCCGCTCCTTCACCGCGAATGCCGTCACCGCGAATGCCGTCCCCCCATCCTCATCCGCGTATCCGTCGGACGCATCCGGCATCGGCATCACCGGCCGGATGTGTCTGGATCTGTCACCAGCGGTGTCGGCTCCGGACCGAGCGGTGGGGCCCCTACGGGTGTGTGTCCGTGATCGCGATGACCTGGTCGAGGCGGTCCCTGGCGGCCTCCAGTTCGTCGATCTTGGCCTGGATGCGTTCGCGCTCGACGCGCAGCATGGCTCGCTGATCGGCGTCGGTGTGCCCGGCTTCCCAGCACGGAAGCAGTTCGGTGATCCTGCGGCTGGTGAGACCGGCGGCGTACATCTGCTGGAAGAACCGGACCATGGCGATGGCGTCCTGCCGGTACAGCCGCTGGCCGGACGGGCTGCGCTCCGGGGTGAGCAGCCCCTGCTGCTCGTAGTAGCGCACGGCGCGCACCGAGACGCCTGCGCCCCGTGCCACCTCACCGATGCGGATCAAGCGCTCGGTCGAGTCCGGTGTGACGGACAAAGGTGACTCCTCTCTCCCTGGCGCCGACGGTCCGGGCTTGCCTCTGACGTCAGCGTCAGGTTTTAGCGTACTGGACATGGACATCAAGAACTCCGTCGCCCTTGTCACCGGAGCGAACCGTGGCCTGGGCCGCGCTTTCGCCCAGCGTCTGCTGGAGCGGGGCGCTCACAAGGTCTACGCGACAGCCCGCCGCCCGGAGACCGTGGACCTGCCCGGCGTCGAGGTGCTGCCCCTCGACATCACCGACCCCGCGTCCGTCAGGGCCGCCGCCGAGACGGCCCAGGACGTCTCGCTGCTCATCAACAATGCGGGCATCAGTACGGGGACGGACCTGGTGACCGGTTCGCTGGACACGCTGCGCCATGAACTGGAGACCAACATGTTCGGCCACCTGGAGATGATCCGGCACTTCGCGCCGACGCTGGCCGGGAACGGCGGGGGCGCCGTCGTCAACGTCCTCTCCGCCATGTCGTGGTTCGGCGGCAAGGGCGCGAACGCCTACCACCTGACCAAGGCCGCCGCGTGGGCCATGACCAACGGTGTCCGCCTGGAGCTGGCCGATCAGGGAACGCTCGTCACGGCCGTGCACCTGGGCCTGGCCGACACCGACATGGCCGCCGGCTGGCCCGTGGCCAAGATCGCTCCGTCCGACCTGGCCGACGCCGCTCTCGACGGTGTCGAAGCCGGGTCCGCGGAGGTCCTCGCCGATCAGTGGAGCCGGGATGTGAAGTCCCGTCTGCCTATGGCGCCGGAGGAGTTCGACGCAGCCATGGGCCGCGCTCTGGCGGCGCTGGTGGCGGGCTGATCTCCGCCGCCCTCAGGACACCTCCGCAGGGTCCGGAAGGTCGGTCACGGGCGCTGCGGAGCGGCGCCCGTGGTCGGCCGACGACTGCGGCCGCGGCGGTGCCCAGGGGCGGGGTGGAGAACGTCGACGCCGGTGTCCGGCTCAGCTTTCGCCGTCGTCGGGTGCTCGTTCGTCGGCCGGCTGACGTTCTCTCCCGCCCGGGTGGCGCTGCCGCCAGATCAAGAAGACCGCGGTGGACACCACCGCCCAGCCCGCCAGCACCAGGAACGGGAAGGCGTGCTGGTGCCCGGAGAAGTACACCGCCGTGTGCTGGGCGTTGACCGAGGCTCCGGGCGGCAGCCACCGTCCGACGGCGCCCAGCACAGACGGCAGCAGCGGCCACGAGACCGCGCCGCCCGACGACGGGTTGCCCAGCACGACCATCACGCCCCAGGTGGGGATCATCGCCCACCGGCCCATCAGCGTGTTGAACATGGTGAAGGTCATGCCGCTGGTGAACATGGTCAGCGCCAGGATCAGCCACGACTCCGCGAACGGCAGCGCGAGCGCCCCGAGCAACCAGTCCACGGCCGCCGCGATCGCGAAACCGCCCAGCAGCGCATAGGTGGCCGTGAAAGCGATCCGTTCCGCCGGCGTGAGCGCCGGGGCATGGACGCTGAGCTGGATCGCGCCGACGAAGCCGATGATCACCGCGGCGAGCGAGATGTAGAAGATCGCGAGGCCGCGGGGATCGCCCTTCTGCAGCGGATTGACGTCCCGGACGGTCACCGATACGCCGGTCTCCCGCCCGACCTCGGGCGCCGCCTGCCGCAACAGTTCCGCGACCGAGGCGCCCGAAGCCGACGTCACGTCCAGCACGACGTGCCGACCGCCGTCCCGCAGCTCGAAGATCGCGAAGACACGTTGATCCTCGACGGCCTCCAGTGCCGCCTTCCGCGAGTCGTACTCGTGTGTGGTCACCGAGGAGTTGAGCGCCTTGCCCAGGCCCGCCAGATACTCCTCGCCCCGCTGAGCCTCGAACGACCCGATGACGGCCGTCGGAAGCCGGTGCGGGGTCGGATTCGCCATGGCGTACGTGTACGACCAGGCGAACAGACCGGCCGCCACAGACACGATGAACACCAGCACAATCGCCGGCCACTGCGGCCTCCCGCGAAGACGGGCCCAGTGGCCCTCGGGCCCTTCCCGATCGTCCTGCACGCCGCCCGTCCCTCATCCTTGAAGCCCGGCTCCATCCTCACGCGTCACACACGGCGATCCAGTCACCAACACCCGCCGTGGCCGGGTGAAAACCACGCACGGGTGGCCTGGTCGCCGCCCGGATCAGAGGCCGGGCAGGGGAAGACGGGCCGGGAAGGCATGCAGGTTCCGTCGAGGACGGCGCGGCTGAGGGGGCGCCCTTGAACCGAGATCAGCGCCTGGCACTGGACACGGTCGGCTGGACGCCGCTGCGGCCTCTGCGGGAGACATGACGTCTCTCGAGCGTCCAGTCCGCCGACGCGTCCCGCCGGCCGGTGGCTGTCCCCGCCCGTGTCGTTTCCGTCCAAGACGTCGGCCCTGAAGCCGCCTAACCTGACGTCAGAAGCGCTGCCCGTGATGAGGAGACGCAGATGCGCAAGCTGGTCTACACCGGATTCATGTCGCTCGACGGCGTGCTGGACTCGCCCGGTGGTCCCGAGGAAGGGCACCGCAGCGGCGGCTGGGTCGTGAAGGACCTGGAGTTCGTCCCGGAGGCCTGGTCGCTGAAGGGTGAGGAGCTTGCCGACACGACGGCGCTGATGTTCGGCCGTCGCAGCTACGAGGCGTTCGCACCGATCTGGCCCGCCTCCGAGGACCACGCCTCCTACAAGGAGCTGCCCAAGTACGTCGTGTCGAGCACGCTGTCGGAAGACGCCCTCGTCGAGGGCTGGGGGTCCCAGACCGTCCTGCGCACGACGGAGGATGTGGCCAAGCTCAAGGAGGGCGACGGCGGCTCCATCTACATCCACGGCAGCGCCGAACTCGCGCGGCGGCTGTCGGAGGCCGGCCTGATCGACCAGTACAACCTGCTCGTCTTCCCGGTCCTCCTCGGCGCCGGCAAGAGCCTGTTCCACCGGGCCGACCAGGACAAGCAGATGCTGTCCCTGCGGGAGTCGGAGAGCTACTCCAACGGCATCCTGAAGCTGGTCTACGACGTCCGACGCTGACCCAGGTCGAGTGCGATCGGGCCGCCCGCGCCGTCGCGCAGTTGTCCGGCGGTGCGACCCACGTACGCGCGCAGGGCACGGGCGAGGTGCGGCTCGTCGAAGTAGTCGAGCTTGGCGACGACGTCGACTGCCGTGGCACCGGCCGCCAGCAGCTCCGCCGCCGTACGGGCCCGTTCGATCTGCCGTACCGCTCCCCGTGTCAGTCCCGTGGCTGCCCGGAAGCGGCGCTCGACGGTACGGCCGGACACGTCCGGTTCGTGGCCGCGCAGCACCTCGGCCACGAGCGGGTCGCGCACCACGATCCCGGCTTCGACCAGTCGGTCGACCAAGGCCTCGGCGTCGTCGGCGCCGGGTGTCTGCCAGCGGGCACCGTCCAGTCGGAACGTCCGGCGGGTCGTGTCCGGGAGTTCCGCGCCCCCATCGACCAGTCGCGGTGTGGGCAGGGCTCGCAGCGAGGTACCGACGGCGAACTCGATGCCGGTGAACGCGGCGCCTTCCGGGACGGGTGCCGTGCTCGTCCGGGTCTCCGGGCCGGTGACCGCCGCGTAGTGCCGGCCGTCCTGCTCCCAGAACACCAGGCCCCAGCGCACACCGGCGACGGACGTCATCGTCGTGACCTGCTCGCTGGTGCAGGTCCACACACTGTCGACCCACGGTGAGTCCGACTGCCGTATCCCGAAGCGCAGCTCCACCCCCGCAGGATACGGCTGGCGGGCCGCAGGCACCGGCCGTCAGCGGAACCCGGGCCGACCCGGTCCTCTTCAGACGCGGGCGAGCTCCGCCGCGCCGAAGGAGACGTCGAAGCGGTCGCACCAGATGCTGACGCTGGTGTAGCGGGCGGGGTCGACGTCGTCGGGGAGGACGTAGTTCTGGCTTCCCTTGTTGCCCTTGAGCCTGCCCAGGCTGACGTACTCGCCGTCGTCGAAGACGCGCCAGCCGGCCGTACCCTCCTTCACGGGTGCGTCGGTCAGCCACACCCGAAGGTCCGGCCCATTGCTGGTGTCCAGGTTCTCCAGCCGCACGACGCGGGAGACGGAATCCTTACGGCGCCGGCCGGGCCCATTCCCCGGGGGGCGGGAACCGCGGGTCGGCCTGGCAGACTGTTCACCACCTGGGGGGGGAGATCGTCATGCCGGACGAACTGAACGTCCACCGCGTACTCGGCGACCAGCCGTTCGCCGAGATCGGTCGGCCGGTGTGGGCGGTGACGGACTCGCCTCACCGTTGCGTCGTCGTCGCCGGTGACCTCGGGCACGTCATGTGGCGCGGTACCGGCCAGTGGTTCGGTCACCGGATCGGTGTGTACGAGGCCGGCACCCTGCGTCCTCGCCACGTCGTCGCCTCCCGCCACCCCGTATGTGCCGTAGAACCCCACCCCGAGCTGCCGCTCGTCGCCGTCGGTACGGGGCGCTACGACGGCTCGTGGGACTTCGAGGGAGAGCTGCTCCTGCTGCACCTGGAGACCGGCCGCGTCACCAACCTGCTGAGCAAGAGCCGCCAAGTACGCCATCTGCGATGGCTGGAGGACGGCAGGCTCGCGATGCTGCTGTCCCCCGAGGACAAGGACGGCGGCTTCCGCAAGGGTTTCGAGCTCGCCGTCGCCGCGGACGACTGGCTGTCCGCTCCGTCCGGTCTGATCGACCCCGACCGCGCACGCCATCCCATGGTCGAGAGCGGACTTCTGCACGATCCGCGGGTGGAGGACACGCTCGCTCGTCTCACGCAGGGACGTTGGCGGCGGCGCGCGGAGGTGCGGGACCTCGCGGTGCTCGCGGACGGCCGGGTGCTCGCCACCGGCCGGCACACGGACCTCGAGTGCTGGGATCCGTCGGGCGGGCTGACATGGGCGCTCCCCGCTGCCGGGGAGGGCAGCGTCCGTGTCGAGGCGGCCCCGGACGGCGGGTCGGCGTGGGTGACCTACCGGGGCTACCAGCGCGACGAGGTGACGGGCCGGCAGGCCGACCGCGGCACCACCGTCCGGCGGATAGCGACGGCGGACGGCCGTGTGGTGGACCTCGTGGACATGCCGTCTGCCCCGGCACCGTCCGCCACACGCGAGGGCTGGCTCGCCCTGTGCCCGCGAGGCCGCACGGCACACGCGGCACGCCTGCTCGCCCCCGCACACCAGGAAGTGGCACGCCTCGCCCTGGCACCCAACCACTCCAACTCCCCGGCTCTGCGGGTCAGACACAGCACCCGTCTGCTGTACGTGGACGGTCCCGGCCCGGACGGCGACGCGCCGTGGATCAACGTGATCGAGCCTCCCGGCGAGCAGGGTCAGGCCGTCCTGCGCGCCCTGTTCCCCTTGCACTGGGACCCGGCGTCGACGCTCCAGCCCTGGTGCGGGCCCGCCGTCGAACTGACGGACGCCCTCGTCCACGCGGGCCGGTCGTATCGACGGGGCGCCACCTACGCCGAGGCTCGCGAGGGCACGTACGTCGTGAGCCGGGGGCTGCCGGACGGGGCGGCACGCTGGGTGTACGAGACGGACAAGCCGCTCGCGGACCTCGACGGCGACGAGCAAAGGGTCTACGTCGCCTTCCTCACCGGTGAGGTGGAGATCCTGGACTCGGCGACCGGCGAGGTGCGCGCCCGGCACACCCTGAGCGTTCACGGCCACCCGGTCACACCGATGTCCGTGGCGTACCGGTCGGATCAGCGGCGCTTGGTGGTCGGGACGGTGGACGGGCGGATCCTGGACTGTTCGGTCCCGGAGTGACCGGAGCGGTTCAGGTGACGCCCTGCTCTCAGACGAACGCGCTCTCTCCGGTGATCGCCTTGCCGACGATCAGGGTGTTCATCTCCCTGGTGCCCTCGAAGGAGTAGATCGCCTCCGCGTCGGCGAAGAAGCGTGCGACGTCGTAGTCCAGGACGATGCCGTTGCCTCCGAAGATCTCCCGTGCCCAGGCCACGACCTCCCGCATACGAGCGGTGACGTGGGCCTTCGCCAGTGAGGAGTGCTCGTCGCGGAACACACCGGAGTCCTGCAGCCGGGCCAGTTGCAGGAGCATGCCCCAGCTCGACGTGATGTTGCCCAGGCTCTTCACCAGCAGGTCCTGGACGAGCTGGAAGCCCGCGACCGGCCGGCCGAACTGCTGGCGTTCGGTGGCGTAGCGCAGTGCCAGTTCGTAGGCGCCGATCATCACGCCGAGCGCCTGCCAGGCGACGCCGCTGCGGGTGGCACGCAGGATCTCGGCCACGTCGCGGAAGGACGAGATGTTCTGCAGCCGGTCGGCCTCCGGTACGCGGACGTCCTCCAGGGTGATGTCCGCGTTCTCGACCATGCGCAGCGAGGTCTTGTTCTCGATCCTCTCCGCCGTGAAGCCCGGGGTGTCCTTGCCGACGACGAAGCCCTTGACCTGGTCGTCCTCGACGTCGCGTGCATAGACCACCACGAGGTCGGCGAAGGTCGCGTTGCCTATCCAGCGCTTGGCGCCGCTGAGCACCCACGTGTCGCCGTCGCGCCGGGCCGTGGTGCCCATGCCGGCCGCGATGTCGGAACCGTCGAGCGGCTCGGTGAGCGCGAACGCGCCGATGGTGTCCATCCTGGCCATCCCGGGCAGCCAGCGGTCACGCTGGGCCTGGTCGCCGCCGGCCTGCACGGAGTACATCGCGAGCCCGTTGTGGACTCCGAAGAAGGTGGCGACCGAGGCGTCGACCCGGCTCATCTCCATCGCCATCATTCCGGTCAGCAGGTGGCTGGCGGCGGGCGCGTGGTCGTCGCCGTACCCCTCGTACGGCAGTCCGACCAGCCCGCTGTCCCGGAATCTGCCGATCAGTTCCCTGGGGAAGACGCCCTCCGCCCAGTGCTCGGCCACCAGCGGCGCCACCTGGTCCCGCATGAACTCGCGCGTCCTGAGCAGGGTCTTGCGCTCCTCCGGCGGCAGGGCGCCTTCGAAGTCGTAGAAGTCGGCGGCGTTCTGGGCATCCGTATGCGTCGTCATGGAGGGCGTCTTCCACGCTTCCGCCGCGTGATGCGCGTGATGCGCGTGATGGCATCGCCGGCGCCCGCCGCAGCGGTTGTCGAGGCGTAGCAGCGGGACGTCTGGGGCGTGAGGCGTGTCGCGCCAGGGCGTGATTCCGGGTGGCTGACGGTCTCTCGGAAGCCGACCTCAGGTCGCGCGCCGGCGCAGGGTCACTGAGGGGGCCGGGAACGACGGGGGTCGGAGCTGTAGGCGTCCCAGTCGGCGCGCCCGCCCGCGCCCATCACCCCGATGTCGACGGCGAGCTCCTCGGCGGTCGATCGTCGCAGCTCGCGACGGGCCACGCGGGTGACCACGGCGGGAAACAGCGGCCGCAGGGGCTGGCACCACCGCAGCCAGGGCGGAGCGTAGATCTGGAGGGCCCGGCGGTGGACTCCGGCGGTGAGCCACCCGGCGACCTGGTCGGGGCTGTGCACGCGGCGGGCGAACCACGGCTGGTGGCTCCGCAGGGCCCGCAGGACCGGGTGATCGTCCAGTCCGCTGATCATGTCGGTGCCGGTCCAGTGCACGTAGGCGATGCCTACGGTGACGCCGTCGGGCTCGACCTCGCCGCGCAGGGCCCGGGCGAAGGACTCCGCACCGGCCTTGGAGGCGCAGTAGGCGCTCATCATGGGTGCCGAGCCGAAAGCGGCGGTCGAGGCGATCTGCAGGAAGTATCCGTGTGTGCGGGCCAGCTGCGGCAGGAAGGCGCGGGCGGTGTTGGCCGCGCCGATGAGGTTGACGTCGATGACACGCCGCCACAGGTCGGCGTCCGTCTGCCGGAACGGGCCGCCCGCCGCCACGCCCGCGTTCGCGACGACCACGGACGCGTCTCCCAGCTCCCGCGCGACCTGCTCCGCCGCGCGGTCGAGTGCGTCCTGGTCGGTGACGTCGGCCTCGACACACAGGGTCGGGCCGGGAAGTACCGCCGCCGTCTGGTGGAGGGACCGCTCCTCGCGTCCCAGTAGTGCGACGTGCATACCGACGCCGGACAATTGCCGAGCCAGGGCCGAGCCGATGCCGCGGGCGGCCCCGGTGATGACCGCGACCCGCCCTCGCAGAGGGTCGTGGACGGCCTCGTCGTGCATACGGTTCTCGCTCTCCACTGCTGCGACATGACGGCGCATTCTGCGTGTGCCCTCCCTGGCACCGGGGCGGCTGAAACCCCGGCCGGCGTCCTCTCATCCCTTCGGGCCCCTTCAGCGGCGTCAGCCTCCGGCCGCCGAGGGCCCGTGACGTATTCGCCGAGCGGGGAGACCACGGATGCACGTGTGCGCACGCCGAGCATCGGCGTCCGGCGATGATCACGGGTCGGACGCCTCGCGCCCGGCAGAGGTCACCCGGGGTCGGGGCGGCGCGGTGTGCGGGTGTACTCTGCCGCGACGACCCCAACCCCCGTACGAGGACCGACTGATGAGCCGAGCACTGGTGAACGGCGCCATGCTCCGTTACGACGACACCGGCCCGTCGACGGGGCTGCCGGTCCTCCTGATCCACGGGCACCCCTTCAACCGCACCCTGTGGGCTCCGCAGAGCGAGCGGCTGGCCGCGGCCGGCTACCGCGTCATCACCCCGGACCTGCGGGGATACGGCGACAGCGACATCACTCCGGGAAGGGTGTACCTGTCCGACTTCGCGGACGACCTCGTCGGCCTCCTGGACTCCCTCGGCATCGAGCAGGCAGTCGTCGGCGGTGTCTCCATGGGCGGCCAGATCGCCATGGAAGTACACCGCCGCCACGCCCGCCGCGTAGGCGCTCTCGTCCTCTCGGACACCTCGGCGCCCGCCGAGACCGCCGACGGCAAGGCGTTCCGCAACCGCCTGGCCGACCGGTTGCTCGCCGAGGGCATGGCCGGCTACGCGGACGAGGTCATCGACAAGATGCTGGCCGCGTACAACGTCACCGCTCTGCCGGACGTGGCCGCGCGCGTGCTGGCGATGATGCGTGCCACCGATCCCCGCGGTGCCGCGGCCGCCCTGCGCGGCCGGGCCGAACGGCCCGACTACCGGGAGACGCTCGCCGGTGTGCGGTGCCCGGTGCTGATCGTCGCCGGTGCCGACGACGTCTTCACCCCGGTGTCCGACGCCGAAGCCATCAGGCACCTGGTGCCGCACGCCGTCCTGTGCGTCATCGACGGCGCCGGGCACCTTCCGGGCGCCGAGCGGCCGGAACGCTTCAACGAGGCCCTGCTGCGGTTCCTGCGGACACACGCCGCCAACCTGGCCTGACACCGGACCACCACCGTCACATGTCCCCCGGCAGAGAGCGCACGCTCAACGGCAGCTGGATCTTCGAAGCGAACCTGCGGCCCTTCTGCGAAGCGGTCGCGGAGTTCTCCGGATATTCGTTCGGCGACTCGGACTGGCTGGCCGTCGAAACCGCTCTGCCCGGGACGGACGTCGACCAGGACACCTGGTACGACTACCCGCTGCACGGCCCCGTGCCCGTGACGCTGCACATCGCCGCCGACCCGGGCTCCTCCGTGGTCGTCGTCGACGTCACGGGCCTGACCGAGGACAGCGTACGAACTCAGATCGAAGCGGCGCTGTTCATCTTCGCGACGTGGCACCTCACCTGACAACGACCCGCTTTCCCCGAGTGTGTGCATCGGCGGACGCCCCTCTTGCTCCACAGGCCGCGCTGTGGCTGACTGACAGCGCCGCTCAGGCGGCCCCGGGCAGTGTCAGTCCCAGTCGGATCTGGCTGTCCGCGGTGGCCACGACGGAGGCGGCGGCGTCGCGGGGATTCCAGCCGAGCACCGACCGGGCCTTGTCGTTGCTGATCAGAGGCATCCTGCCCCCGAGGACCGCGGCGTCCCGCAGGGCCGGCTCGGTCTTCGCGGCCTCGCGGACCTCCTCGATCGTCAGCTCCCTGGAGGGCAGCAGATCGGCCGCGGCGGGGAAGTGCTCACGCAGGATCCGCGCCATGCCGAAGAGGCTGACCGCGGGCCCTCCGACCGCGATGAACCGCTCGCCGGCCGCGGCGGGGTGCCGCATGGCCCGCAGGTGCAGGTCCACGACGTCCCGTACGTCGACGACACCGAAGTACATGATCGGCACCACCGGCATCCGCCCGGTCAGCATGGCCTCGACGAGGCCGACCGACGCGTTCGGCCGGTCGCCCAGCTGAGGTCCGAAGATTCCGGTCGGATTGACGACCGCCAGTTCGATGTC
The DNA here is from genome assembly GCF_001509795.1 of Streptomyces sp. NRRL WC-3605. Taxonomy (GTDB): domain Bacteria; phylum Actinomycetota; class Actinomycetes; order Streptomycetales; family Streptomycetaceae; genus Streptomyces; species Streptomyces viridochromogenes. The sequence continues at coordinate 67,617 of NZ_LLZN01000043.1, forward strand.
CGTATGGGTGCGGACGTAGTCCCAGGCGGCGCGCTCGGCCAGCACCTTCGACCTGTGGTAGGCGGGCAGGCCCTCGGTGTCCGGGTCGGTCCAGTCGTCCTCCGTGTAACGGTCGTCGGGTGTGAGCGTGTAGCCGACCGCGGCGTAGGACGACGTCATCACGACCCGCGGCACCCCGGCTCCACGGGCCGCGGCGAGGACCCGCAGGGTGCCGTCGCGGGCAGGGAGGATGACGTCCTCCTCCCTCTCGGGCGGGGTGAACGGGAAGGGTGACGCGTGGTGAAGTACGTGGCGGACGCCGTCCATGGCGTCGGCCCAGCCGTGGTCGGCGGCGAGGTCCGCGACGGCGAACTCCAACCGGTCCCCGGGATCGACGCCGGCCTGCCGCAGCGTCGCCCGGACCTCGGCCTCCTGGCCGGGCTCGCGGACCGTCACCCGGGTGCGGTGGCCCTCGTGGATCAGCCGGGCGACGGAGTGGCTGCCCAGGAACCCGGTACCGCCGGTGACGAGGACGGTCCCCCGGTCCGAGGGGGAACGGACGAAATCTTCTGTGCTCAAGGTGTTCAACGTGTTCAACGTGTTCAACGTGGTCAGTCCTTCGGTGTGATGTCGTGCATGACGCGCGTGACGTCCTCGACCGCCCGCTCCTCGGCTTCGGCGTCCCCACGGAGCCGCGCGTCCCACAGGTCGGCCTTGCGACGGAGGTAGGTCAGGCGCAGCCGCAACTGCTCGATGTCGGCGGCGAGCTTGTCCGCCTGTGCGGCGAACAGGTCCCGCTGGCCGGCTGCCGCGGAGTCTCCCTGCGCGAGCAGGTCCAGATAGCGGCGCATCCCGTTCACCGTCATGCCCGACGAACGCAGACAGGCCAGCGCCACGACGCGTTCCGCGGTCGCCGGCTCGTAGCGGCGGTGCCCGCTGGACGCGTCCCGGGCGACCTCTCCCAGGAGGCCGATCCTCTCGTAGTAGCGCAGCGTGGGTTCGCTGAAGCCCGAGCGCCTGGCCATCTCCTGAATGGTCAGGTCCCCGGTCTCTTCTCTGGTCGCTCTCGCCATGCCGACAGCCTCCGATACCTCAAGCGCTTGAAGTCAAGCTCGCGCTTCGCCGGCCCGGTCGCCATCGGTCACGACCGTGAGGAGTGGTGCCCGGGCACCTCAGGGGGTCAGCCGTCGCGCGAACGGCTGCCTGGGCTGACGGCCGCCGCACGCTTGCGGCTATGTTCGAGGGAGGGAGCCAGGGGCATCACCGAGGCGCCGCTGGACGCTTCCCTCCACAGCGGTGGCGGGAGAAGGGAATGCCTCGATGAACCACCAGAAGGTGCGCGACCAGATGAGCGACGCCGTCGTCCGTGTCCAGGCCGGTACGCCGTTCAAGGAGATCGCCCACCTGCTCCAGGAGTACGACATCACCGCCGTTCCCGTCGTGGACGAAGAGAATCGGCCCCTGGGCGTGGTGTCGGAGGCCGACCTTCTCCAGAAGATGCGGGGCGAGCCGGGTGACGGCGAGGGCTGGGCCGACGCCTCCGCGGGTCCGGCCAAGGCCCGGGCCACCGACGCGGCGGGGCTGATGACGTCGCCCGCCCTGTGCGCACGGGAGGACTGGAGCGTGGTCGACGCCGCCCGGATGATGGCGCGGCACGGCGTGAAGCGGCTTCTGGTCGTCGACGCCGACGGCCGCCTGATCGGTGTGGTGAGCAGGAGCGACCTGCTGCGGGTGTACCTGCGGACGGATCAGGCGATCCGCAGGGAGATCGTCGAGGAGGTCCTCGTCAAGGCCCTGGGCGAGTCCCCTTCCGAAGTGCAGGTGGACGTCACCCACGGCCATGTCGTGCTCAGTGGGCGCCTGTCGTCCCGGACGGCCGTCCCCGTGCTGGAGGACATGTGCCGCGAGGTCGACGGGGTGGTGGCCGTGGAGTTCAGGCCGCCGCCCGCAGCGGGCCCCGACGACCCGCCGGGGCCCTCGTCCGGCTCCGTGTGAGCGGTGAACGGGGCCCCGTCTCACCGGGTGTCTCCCCCCGAGGGGAATCAGGCGTCGGCGAGGAGCGGGTCGTACGGGCTGTTCGTGCGGCGGCCCGACATGAAGGCGAGGAAGTCGCCCACGAAGGCGCTGCGCCCGTAGGTGCCGTCGGTGGTGGTGAGGTCGCGGTGGAAGGCGGTGCGGAAGAGGGTCCGGTACTCCTGCGCGTCGATGGTCCCGTTGCCGTCCTTGTCGGTGGCGTCGAAGAGCACCTCGGCGACCCGGATGAGCGCGGGGCCGGCGAGCGAGGGGACGGCGGCGGCGTACTCCTCCGCGCTGACGCGGCCGTCGCCGTCCGTGTCGAGGGCGGCCTGGAGTTCGCGCCACCAGGCGGCGAAGGCGTCGTAGAGCCGGGTCTCCTCGGGTTCGTCCAGGTCGAGGCGGGTGGCCAGCTCTCGTGCCATGGCCGCGAGGTCGGGCCAGTCGAGGTGGCCGTCGCCGGTCTGGTCCAGTACCTGGCGGAAGAACTCCTCCGCCGAGCGTCGGCTCTCTCCCGAGGGGCCCGGCGCCGGGTCGGGGGCGGTGTCGGCGCCGAGCGGGGCGAGGAGGCGGAGCAGGGCCGACGCCTGCTTGATACGGGCGTGCAGCGCGGTCACGGTCCTGGCGCGGGGATCGTCGCTCTCGGGCGAGAGGGACAGGACCTCGATGATCGTCTCGGCGTCGAACCAGCCGGCGGGCAGGAAGCGGGTGAGCCCGGCCGCGAGGTAGGCGCCCTGCATGAGGGTCGGGGCACCGGGCATCTCCGGCAGCCCGGCCTTGCGCCGGTAGGGCTCGGGGAGCGAGGCGACGGTGATCGCGCCGAGGAGCGGACCGACGACGGCCCGACCGGCCGCCCACAGCGTCGGCGCGCCGCCGAGCAGCGCCGGTGCGGGCAGGTGGTCGAAGAGCCGGTACAGGATGACGCGGGCGGCCTCAGTGTTCTCCAGCTCCTCTTCGACGACCCTGTCGAAGTACGGCCAGAAGTCGTTCAGGTCCTCGGGGAGCTCCCCGGCGTCGCCGTCGAGCGCGGCGAGGTACGCCCGGTACTCGGCGTACATGCGCTCCATGGTGTCCTGGTCGAGCGGCTGGCCGCTCAGCCGGCACATGGTGACGGCGCTCTCGAAGAGAGTGGCGACGACCCAGGCGCGGGTCGCGCGGTCCATTGCGTCGTAGGGCCGGCCGCGGGAGTCGGAACCGCTCATCCGGGCGTGCAGCCTGTTGAGCCGTGCGGCCTCCCGTTCGCGTACCGCCGGGTCGGCGTCGAACATGCGGCGCATGCTGAGGAAGGTGTTGCGCAGCCGGCGCCACGGGTGGGCGACGAACGTGGAGTTGTCGGCGAGGGCGGCGCCGATCTGCGGGTGGGCGGCCTCCAGCACGGTGGCGCGGATCATGGCCGGTGCCCAGCGTGGGTCGTCGAAGAAGTCGCGGAACTGGGATTCCGGGCCGAACAGGGGTGCCTCATCGGCCGTTGTGGTGGTTCCAGTCGTCATGACGGGTCTCCGTTCGTCTGGGATGGCACGCCGCCGAAGCGGCGGTCACGGCGCTGGTACGTCTGCAGGCAGGCGAGGAAGTCGGGGGCCCGGAAGTCGGGCCAGAGCGCCTCGGGGAAGACCCACTCGGCGTAGGCGACCTGCCAGAGCATGAAGTTGGAGATGCGCTGCTCGCCGGAGGTGCGGATCACGAGGTCCACGTCGGGGGTGTCGGGGAAGGGAAGGTGGTCCGCGAAGAGGTGCTCGGTCACCTCGTCGGCGGGTGTCCCCCGGCGGATCAGGGACCTGGCGGCCTCGACGATGTCCCGGCGGCCGCCGTGGTCGAAGGCGACGGTCAGCGTCATCCCCTGGTTGTCGGCGGTCAGCGTCGCCAGATCGTCGAAGTCCTGGGCCAGTTCACGGGGGATGCGCGGGTCCGCGACCCCGAGGAAGCGGCAGCGGATGCCACGGGCGAGCAGCAGGGGCGCGTGCTTGCGCACGACCCGGCGGACCAGGCGCATCAGGTAGTCGACCTCGGTGCCGGGACGGTTCCAGTTCTCGGTGGAGAACGCGTACAGGCTGAGCCACTCGACGCCGGCCGTCCGGGCCGCCTCGATGATGTCGATGACGGTGGTCTCCGCGGCCCGGTGGCCGGCCGTCCGGGGAAGCGAACGCCGCTGCGCCCAGCGGCCGTTGCCGTCCATCACGCAGGCCACGTGCCGCGGTACCGGACGGGGCGGGCCCTCGTCCCGCCGCTGCTCGCCGCGCTCGGTCACACCCACCCCGTATCACCCCTGCGTACGCCCCCACCGGCGCGCTTCCTCCCACGAGTCTGACGGCACGGAGGGATCTTGCCGGGCCGAACGAGGGGGGCGTCACCCCTGACTCATGTGCGCGAATCCGTGCGGCATCGGCCGTTTTCGCCTGAAACTCCGACGGCGCGTTGCGCCCGGCCACGTACAGTTCAGGTCAGGTCAGGCCCGGCTGCTGGATGCTGTCGCCGCGGTTGTTGATCGCGAGGTAGGTGCCGATGCGCCGGAAGTCGTTGATCACTCCGAACATGCTCTTGTCCGACGGGACGAGTGCCCGCAGCGGTGAGTCGGCCGGCAACCGGGCGAGCAGCGCCTGCTTGTAGGCGTTGAAGACCTTCGCCGTGTAGCCGGGCTCCGTCGCCGCGTTCATCCGGTGGTCGTTGGTCACCGCGATCGAGGCGAGGTCCATCAGGTAGCAGTCGATCAGGTCGGTGACGTCCCTGGCCTGCGCGCCGTCCGCCCCGGCGGCCGCGTCCTGCTCCAGGATGGCGGCCATCCCCACGACGATGTCGCGGTAGACGCGGTGGCGGGTGCTGCTGGGGAACGCGGCCATGATGTGGTCGGCCTGGCCGGCGCCCTCGGTGCTCATCGTGCGCGGTGTC
>NZ_LLZN01000044.1 GCF_001509795.1 Streptomyces sp. NRRL WC-3605
CAGCATCCCCATGATGTGGCCGATGTCGTACTTCTCGAAGTAGTAGCTCGCGAGATTGATGTCCACCCCGGCCTCGCCCCGGTCGATCACGTCGGCCGGCGTCTCCGTGGTGCGGACGCGGAGGGTGACGCGGCAGGGGCGGCCGCCGACGTACTCCCGGATCGTGTCGTGCCTGCGCAGCAGGTCCATGATCCGGACGGCCTTGGTGAGGTACCGGTCGTCGGTGAACCTCAGATTGGTGAACGTGAAGTTTCCTGAGGAGAACGGCACGTAGGCGGGCTCTGCCGAGGTGTTCGAGTCCTGCTGCATCCGCGCCGGTACCCCGTCGGCGGCCGCGGAGTCGGCCTCCTGCCCGGGCAGGGAGACCGGGTCCACCCAGACCGACGTGTGCGGGACGGGTACGGTCGCGGCACGGGCCGCGTCCCAGGTCGGCGGGGTGTCCGTCGCCGGGGCGGGCGTGACGTCCCCGATGAGGGCGCCGAGCAGGGCCAGGTGCCGCTCACGGAGGCCGCCGACGGCGAGTGAGGAGTCCTCGGGGGCTTCGTTCGGGGCGCCCAGCAGGCTGCCCGGCACGTGCGGGCGGTGGGGGGACGCCGCGTCGCGGTACTCGTCGCGCAGGCCCAGCTGGTGGCTGAGCTCGTGGACGAACTGGACGGGGTCGGCGTCGGCCCACCATGTGTTCCGGTCCATCACCCGGTCCCGGCCCACCAGGTCCACCGTCAACTGCGGGTTCTCGGACGGGTCCACGTGCTCGACGGTCACGTGCAGACGGTCACCGTTCGGCAGTCGGTGGGCGGGGGCGTTCAGGAACTCGCGCACGCCGGCCTCGAGCCGTTCGCGTACCCGCGCGGCCTGGTCCTCGGGGCCCCGGATCGCCAGGCGCACGGTGAGATCGGTGACCGGCTCGCCCTCGTGCGAGAAGCGGCGGGCGTCGAAGCCGGCCCGCACCACGAAGCGTGGACGGCCGTCGCGCGGGCGGGGTGCGACCGCGGGGGTCCGCTGCGGTGGCACGTCCGTGCCCTGCGGCAGCCGGGGCCGCGCCTCGTCCCCGGTCAAGGGCCGCTGGATGCTGTCGCCGCGGTTGTTCGTCGCCAGGCTGGTGGCGAGCTGGGCGAAGTCGCGTACGACGCCGAACAGTCCCTTGTCGGCGGGCAGGAGGGCGCGGACGGGGCTGTCCTCGGGCATGCGCTGGGCGAGCAGTGCCTTGTACGCGTTGTAGACCTTGGCGGTGTTGCCGGGCTCCTTGGCGGCGTTCATCCGGTAGTCGCTGGTGATCGCGATGGACGCGACGTCCATGAGGTAGCAGTCGATGAGGTCCGTGACGTCCTTGGGCTTCGCACCCTCCACGCCGTCCCGCGCGGCCCGGGCCAGCAGGTCGGCCATCGTCAGGACGATGTCGCGGTAGATCCCGTGGCGGGTGCTGCTGGGGAAGGCGGCCATGATGTGGTCGGCCTGGCCCGCGCTGTCGGTGTTCATGGTGCGCGGAGTCCTCAGGTCGGCCAGCCCGGGCACCGGAAGCGGGATGCCGCGGAACATCGCCTCCTCGTCCGGGATGTCCCGGTTGCGGGAGGCGAGGGGGTGCAGACCGATCTCGTGGGCCAGCATTCCCATGACGTAGCCGATGTCGTACTTCTCGAAGTAGTAGCTCGCGAGGTTGATCTGCACGCCGTCGTCGCCCAGGTCGCGCACGTCGGCGGGGGTTTCCGTGGTGCGCAGGTGCAGGGTGATGCGGCAGGGGCGCCCGCCGATGTAGTCCCGGATCGTCGGGTGGTCCCCGAGCAGTTCGATGATGCGCACGGCCTTGTCGCGGTACCGCTCGTCCGTGTGCTTCAGGTTGGTGAACTCGAAGTTGCCGGACTTGAAGGGCGTGAGCGTGCCGTCCTGCGGCATGCGGGCCGGAACCTTGGCCGATCCGGTCCGGGGCAGGGAGACCGGGTCGACCCAGACCGACCGGCGGGTGACCGGTGGGGTGCCGGTACGGGCCTCGTCCCAGGTCTGCTCCTCTGCTTCGGGGTGCGGGGTCGGGCCGACGGGTCCGATGAGCGCGCCGAGCAGGGCCAGGTGCCGTCCTCGGAGGCCGGCGGGGGTGAGGGACGGGTCGTCGGGCCGTTCGTCCAGTGCGCCGAGGAGGCTGCCGGGGATGTGGGGGCGGTGCGGGGAGTCGGCGTCCCGGTACTCGTCGCGCAGGCCCAGCTGGTGGCTGAGTTCGTGGACGAGGTGGACCGGTTCGGCGTCGGCCCACCAGGTGTTCTGGTCCATCACCCGGTCCCGGCCCACCAGGTCCACGGTCAGGTGCGGCGAGTCCTCCGGCCGGACGAGCTCGACGGTGACGTGCAGCCGGTCCCCGTTGGGGAGCCGGTGCCCGGGGTTGTTCAGGAACTCGTGCACGCCCGCGGTGAGCCGGTCGTACACCTGGGCCGTCTGTGCGTCGGTGCCGCGCAGGGCGACGCGGACGGTGAGGTCGGTGACCGGTTCGCCGTCGTAGGAGAAGCGGCGTGCGTCGAAGCCGGAACGCACGACGAAGCGGGGGCGGTTGTCGCGTCGTCCCGATGGTGCACCGGTCGGCGGCGGGGCCGTGCCGGTGCCTGCCTGGGGAAGGCGCGGGCGGGCTTCGTCGGCGGTGGGGGCGCCTGTGGTCTGGATGCTGTCGCCCTGGTTGTTGAACGTGAAGCTGGTGCCGAGACCGAGGAAGTTGCCGGTGACGTTGTACCAGCTCTTGTTCGCGGGCAGCAGCGGCCGGACGGGGCTGTCGTCGGGCAGCTGCGCGACGAACATCTCCTTGTAGGCGTTGTAGACCTTCGCCGTGTAGCGGGGCTCCCAGGCCGCTTCCTTGCGGCGGTCGTTGGTGACCGCGATGGTCGCCAGGTCCATGAGGTAGGTGTCGATCAGGTCGGTGACGTCCTTGGCCTTCGCACCCTCCTCCCCCGCCCGGACGTCGTGGGCCAGCATGCCCGCCATCCCCACCACGATGTCGCGGTAGACGCGGTGGCGGGTGCTGCTGGGGAACGCGGCCATGATGTGGTCGGCCTGGCCGGCGCCCTCGGTGCTCATCGTGCGCGGTGTC
>NZ_LLZN01000045.1 GCF_001509795.1 Streptomyces sp. NRRL WC-3605
CAGCATCCCCATGATGTGGCCGATGTCGTACTTCTCGAAGTAGTAGCTCGCGAGATTGATGTCCACCCCGGCCTCGCCCCGGTCGATCACGTCGGCCGGGGTCTCCGTCGTGCGCAGATGCAGGGTGATACGGCAGGGGCGCCCGCCGACGTACTCCCGGATCGTGTCGTGCCTGCGCAGCAGGTCGATGATGCGCACGGCCTTGTCGCGGTACGTCTCGTCGGTGTGCTTCAGGTTGGTGAACTCGTAGGTGCCCGAACGGAAGGGGGTGATGGCCGCGTCCTGCGGCATGCGCGCCGGGACCTCCGCCGATCCGGTCCGGGGCAGGGAGACGGGGTCGACCCAGACCGACCGCCGTGTGACGGGCGTGGCGGCCGTACGGGCCGCGTCCCATGTCCCGCTGTCCCGTTGCGGCTCGGGCGTCACCTCGCCGATCAGGGCGCTCAGCAGCGCCAGGTGCCGGTCGCGCAGGCCGGCGGCGGTGAGCGAGGCGTCCTCGGGCGGTTCGTCCAGGGCCCCGAGGAGGCTGCCCGGGACGTGGGGGCGGTGGGGGGAGTCGGCGTCCCGGTACTCGTCGCGCAGGCCGAGCTGATGGGTGAGCTCGTGGACGAGGTGGGCCGGCGACGCGTCCGCCCACCAGGTCGTCTGGTCCATCGCCCGGTCCCGGCCCGCGAGATCCACGGTGAGGTGGGGCGAGTCGGCGGGGTCCACGTGCTCGACGGTCACATGCAGCCGGTCGCCGCCGGCCAGCCGGTGGGCCGGGTCGTTGAGCAACTGCCGTACGCCTTCGTCCAGTCGGCGGCGCACGTGCTCGGCCTGGTCCCCGGGGCCCCGGATCGCCAGGCGCACCGTGAGGTCGGTGACCGGCTCGCCGCCGTACGAGAAGCGGCGTGCGTCGAAGCCGGAACGCACCACGAAGCGAGGGCGGTGATCGCGCGGACCGCGTGGAACCGGCGGGGTGGCGGTCGGCTCCGCCGGATGCGACGACCCGGTCCGCGGCAACCGCGGGGAGGTGCCCTGCGCCGCCGGGGAGCCGGGCAGGTCGTCGGTGTCCATGGCCTCGTCACCGGACTCGTACTCGGACGAGGATCCGGCGGGGTACTGCTCGTGCGTCCCCTCGGTCCGCTCGCCCTGGAGAACGCCGCCCTGGTCGAGGTAGGCGCCGATGTCCTCGGCGTTGCCCCTGATGTGCTGCACCAGGCGCGGCCGTTCCCGCATCCACTGGGGCATGCGCCAGCCGGGGAAGAACATGCCGTGGGTCCCGGACGCCCGGACGCGGTGGCCGAGCGGGCGCCCGATGTGCTCGTTGACCGCCTGGTAGGCCAGGTCGCAGGAGGCGCAGGCCATCTTGAACCCGCCCAGCGGCAGCGTCCGAGGCGCGTCCGGGTCGCCGGGGTTGCTCTCCCAGTGGGCGACCCAGTGTCCGAGGAGGGTCAGTTCACCGTGCTCCGAGCCGTGTTCCCCGGGTGCGGGGGTGCCGTCCCGGCCCGCCACGTTGAGGATGCGTGGGTTCGCCAACGCCCGCTTGACGAGGTCCAGTTCGGGAGATCCGGGGTGGTAGAGGCGGTACCAGCCGGTGGCCAGCGCCCGGAGCTTCGTGCGGTCCCGGGCGTCTCGCGCGACGGCGGGCCGCCTGCGGGCCAGCCACCGCTCGTCGCGCCTCCACTGCTGCCGCTCCCCCGTCAGACGCAGCCCCTCCTGCTCGGCGGCCGTCTCGTCCGCGAGGAGCGTGTTCCACTGCTGCTCCAGGGTGTCGTCCCACTCCCCCGCGTCGTACTGCTCCTCCAGCCGCGTCCGCAGGTGCGCCTGTCCGGCGGTCCGGTCGGCGAGGTCGCGCTCCTCCTGGTCGAGCCGGGCCGCCCACCGCCGGTGGGACTCCTCGTCCCTCGACCATTGTTCGAGCTCGCGCACCCGCTGGGTGCCGCCCGGCTCCTGACCGGTGACGAACCAGCGCAGTTCCTGCTCGACCAGGGCGGCCTCGTCGGCGGTGAGCGCCTTCGCTCCGGTGTTGCCGGCGATGCCGAGCGAACCGTCCGGCAGGACGGTCACGGCGATGTGCGGGGTGACCTGGGCGTCGGCCTGGCGGTCCGGCTTGCGCAGCACGTCCTTCACCAGACGGGCGATCCGGTCCAGCATCCGCAGCGTCACCTCGCGGTCCCGCTCGGACGTGCCGGGCGGCCGCGTCTGGGTGAAGGGGACCCCGGTGCCGAGGCCGAGCGCCTCCCGCAGCTCCTCGTACTCCTCGGACGACAGCCTGCCGGCCTGCTCCACCTGGTCCAGGGCTTCGGGCACCCCGATCCCCGTGTGCTCGGTGAACGCGCTGTCGAACGCCACGTCCGGGAGGCCGCCGAGTCGTGCGTTGCGCCGCCGGACCACGTCCAGCAGCGCGTCGGCCCTGAGCTCGGGCTCCTCCAGCAGGGTGGCGAACTCGACCGCGAACGGGTGCTCCGGGCTCGTCTCGACGGCCTCCCGCTCGCTCTCGGAGCCGGAGTCGAGGTCCATCTCGACGTCCGAGTCCGCGTCCGTCGTCCCGCCCGCCCCGGACAGCGTGTGGAGGTCGTACGCCTCCTCCTCGCCGGGCCGGTCCGCGTCCGGAGCCGGCACCGCCGGGCTCGGCGCGGGGGCCGGGGAGAGTGGGAGCAGCGGGACGAAGTCGCCGCCGCGGCGCCGGAGCCGAAGGTGCGGGCCTGCCTCGCCGGACGGGCCGGGGTAGGTGTGGGCGAGGCCGTTCTCCTCGACGAGCGTGACGGTGGTGCCCGTCGCGGCGGCGGCCCATGCGGCCACGGCACGGTCGGCGCCGGGGCCCCACGGGGCCTCGGCGAGATGGCGGCGCAGGTGGCCGTCGCGGGCGTCCTGGCTCGGCGCGGGCGCGCCGGGGCGGACGACGAGGGGCGGCGGCGTGAAGAGCGTGTCGCGCTCGGCGCGGGCGCCGGGCAGGCCGTTCAGGCGCATCAGCCGGGCGGGCGGCATGTCGGCGCGCCGGCGCAGTCGCCCGGCTTCGTGGCGGTCCAGGCCGGGCTGCCGCGACGCGTGGTGCAGTGCGGTGGACAGCGCGGCGAAGAAGCCGTTGCCGCGGCCGGTGGGCGGGCCCTGGGTGTAGGTGGCGCCGTCGGGTGCGGTGAGGACGCCGTCGCGGTCGAGACGGTAGCGCGGGCCGGTGCTGTCGGCGGGCGGGTGCCAGGGCGGGGTGGCGTGGCTGCGGTGTGCCGGGGCGGGGCCCGCGATCCCGTCGTCCGGGGCGGGGCCCGCGGTGGTCGCCGTCGCCGGGAGCGGGGTGGCGACCGGGGCCGGGCGGCCGGGCGGGAGGGCGGCGTGGAAGTAGCCGTCGGCGGCGAGGAGGACGGGGTCGGTGGCCGGGTCGACGGCGGCCGGGTCGGTGCCGTGCGGGAGGAAGCGCTGTTCGCGGCCTTCGCCGGTCACGACGGTCACCGGGGTGCCGAGGAGCCGGGCGGCGAGGGCGGGCAGCAGGTCGGCGCCGCCGTGGTCGCCGGCGCGGCGTTCCGCCGGGGCGGGGTGTGCGGTGTCCGCCGTCGCGGTGCCCGTCCGCGGCGGCTCGCTGGTGAAGGGCCGGAGCAGGGCGGCGGTGGCCAGGGCCACCCGTTGCGCCGGGGTCGGCCAGAGGGTCAGCGGGAGGCGGCCGAACGCGTCGAACTCGGCCTGCTGGGCGGGGGTCAGCCGCACGCCCGCGAAGTCGAGCTCCTCCTGGGTGAAGGTGTCCGCGACGTCGAGGGCGAGGGTGTCGAGCAGGTCCGCGTTGCGGGTCTCGCCCAGTTCCCAGGCGAGTCGGTTGCGGGCGGCCCGGACGGCCCGTTCGGTGATCGCCGGATCGCCGGGAGCGGCGGTGAACCGGGCCGCGAGGCCGGTGCCCAGGAGGTGGGGCAGTCGGCCGCGGTCCTGGGCGACGGCGATCAGCGCGTGGAAGAACGACGCGCCGTCGTGCGGCATGTCGTGCACCTCGCGCACCAGCGTGCCGTCCGGCGAGGTGAGGGTTCGCGGGGCGGAGTCGGTGGCGCCGGTGATGCGGTACGGCGCGGGCGCTTCGGAGCGCCACGCCGGCTCGGTGTGCTCCTGCGCCCGGTCCGGCACCGGGACGGACACGCGGCCCTGGTGGTGGGCGGTGAGGCGGGAGGCCGCGAGGTGCAGGCGGTGGTGGTCAGCGGCGGCGGAGTCGGTGTGCGCCTGCCAGCGGCGGACCTCGTCGCGGGCGGCCTGCCAGGCGGCGACGGCCGGCGACTGGGCCATGGCCTGCGGCAGGGCGGTCGGCCGGTCGGGGTCGTCGTCGCCGAGCGCGGCCTGCTCCTGCGGGGTCAGGCCGAGCCAGGTCTCACGGGCCCGGGCCCGGGCGTCGTAGTAGCCCTTCTCCGCCGCCGCGAGGTCGCCGGCCGCCTTGGCCATGGCGTCCCAGGCCGCAGCGACCTCGTCCGGGAACGTGGTGTCGTCCAGCAGGCCGTAGTCGCGGGCGATGTCCTCGCGGAGCCAGACCAGGGCGGTGGTCTCGGCCTCGGCGGCGCGTGGGCCCCGCTTGGCCTTGCCGAGCGCCTGCAGCGGGCGGCTGTCGGTGAAGTGGTGGTCCACCTCGGCCACGGTCAGCCAGCTCACCGGGATCGCGAAGAGCATGCTGCGGTCGGTGACGACCTTCAGATGGGTGCCGAGGGTGGTGTCGACGGTGCCCTTGAGGGCGGTGCCGTCGTCGGCGCCGCCGATCGGGACCGAGGCGCCCGGGTTGGTGACGCCCGCGTTGCTGTTGCCCGCGAGCGGCGAGGTGCCGGCCATGCCCTCGACGTTGTCGGTGATGCCGGCCTCCAGCGCGTCGGAGGTCTTCGACCGCTGCATGGCCTCCATGCGCGGCTTGTTCTCGACGGCGAGGAGCCGGGCGCCGCCGCGGTGCATCCTCGCGTAGATACGGGAGTCCGCGGTGTGGGACTGGCCGAAGAGGCGGGCGGACGCCTGGGCGGGGAGCTGTGAGCCGTTCACTCCGAGGGCCTCCCGGAAGCCGGCGGTGAGGCCGACCTGGGTGGTGGCCTCGTGCTGGGCCTGCGCGGGGGCGGTGCCGGGACCGGTGAGCGGGGTGAGGCGCGCCATGCGGACGCGTTCGGTGAGGACGTGGCCGGTGTGGCGGCGCCCGAGGTCGCCGTCGCCGAGGCCGTCGGCGCGGGCGGTGGCGAGGGTCAGGGCGTCCTGCACGTTGGCGGCGCCCCGGACGTCCACGGCGAGGATGCCGGAGCCGATGCGGTCGTCGACGGGCAGCACGTCCGGGTCGGTCCGGCCGGTGCCGTCGTCGCCGGTGCGCCAGGCGGCGATGCCCTGCGGGCGGGCCTGTTCGGCGGTCAGCATCCGTACGGCGCGCTCGGGTTCGGGCACGTCCTCCTCGGTGAGCATGCCGTCGGTGCCGTCGTCGGTGGGGGTGAGCAGGCCGGCCGGGACGATCTCGTTGAGGGTGCCGACCGACGCCACGGCGCGCGGGGACAGCAGATCGCCGGCCGCGTCGGTCATGGTGACGGTCAGGACGTAGCTGGTGACGATCTCGGCGTGGGCCTGGGTGGTGGCGATGTTCGGCATCGAGGTGTTGCCGGTGGTCTCCGTCCGGGTGGCGGCACGCCGCTTGGCGGCGGTGCCCTGGACGGAGGGGTTGGCGAGGAGGATGCCGCTCTCGGCTGCGCGCTGGCCCGCGGAGAGGGTGACGTCGGCGCCCTGGTCCTGTGAGGTGCTGGCCGAGTCGTCGCGGGCGGTGGTGCGGTAGTCCTCCAGCTCGAAGCCGGTGCGCAGCCGTTCGACGGTGGTGGTGACCGGGGTCAGTCTGAACCGGACCAGTGCGGGGCTCCCGCCGACCGGCAGGCGGCTGGGGTGGCGCCAGGTGCGGTGGCGCACCGGCAGGGTCATACCGTCGGTCGTCAGCTCGTGCAGATGGGCGCGCAGGAAGTCCGGGGAGAGCCGCTGGAGGACCTGTTCCCGGTCGTGCGAGGGGACGCCGATTTTCGTCATCCGTCCCATGAGCTGCTGGGCGGCGTGACTGGCGTCGAGCTGGCCGCTGGGGTGGCCGGGGAAGCGGCGGCCGCGCAGGAAGGGGGGCACGCGATAGCCGCGGCCGAGGTTGCGCGGGGTGGTGGTGCCCAGGCCGTCCGGGGCGAGCCCGGCCTCGATGACGTCCTGCATCGGCAGGTGGAACATCACCGCGTCGCGCACCCGCTGCAGTGCGGCGGCTGCGCCGCGCGGGGCGAGTGCGCGTCCGAGGCGCCCGGACAGGCGTCCGGCGGCGGAGCTGACGGCGGTCCCGGCGCGGGTGCCCACGGTGCCCATCGCCGCCGTCCAGCGGTCGCGTACGGCGATGGTCTCGGTGGCGTCGGCGACGACCAGGTACATCCGGCCCGCGTAGGTGAGGGTCGTGTTCCGCCCCCGGGTGAGGGTCTGCGCGACACTGCGGCCCTTGCCCCAGGCGTACTGGAGGGCGGTCGAGTAGGAGCCGACGACGGCCGGTCCGCCGGGTGCCTGCTGGAGCGGCATGTCGGCGCCTTGGACGCCGAGGGTGGTACGCGACACGGTGCTCGCGCTGCCGGCCACGCGGTGCTCGTTGCCGATGGTCGCTTCGAGGCTGGCCGCCTTGGGGTCGCTCTTGACCCGCACGTTGTCCAGTTCGCCGCGGACGGCGGCCTTCAGGTAGTGCGTCTGGAGCGGCCCGGCGCCGTTGAGCCCGGTGATCCGTGACCCGAACGGGCCCAGGTACTGGCCGAGTTGACCGGCCACGTGGAGGCCGGCCATGGCGCGCCGCAGTGCGCTGCGCACCGGCGCGCCGGGCGCGCTGACGTGCCAGGAGGTGCCGGAGGCGCGGTCGGCGGTGTCCTGCATCAGCCGCTGGCGCCGTGCGCCGCCCTCGGTGCTGAGCACCACGTGCGGGGCACGCAGCAGCCTGCGGACGAGCTGTTGCGCCGCCGAGTCCGTTCTCGGCAACGGGCGCGTGCCGTCAAGGAGTTGGTCGGCCTCGACGGCGGAGAGCCGTACGGGTGCCGGCACCGGCGCCGGTCCGGTGGGCGGCGGGTCGGCGGGTGCGTGGCGGTCGGAACCGTGCGCGGCGGGCACGGCGAGCTCCACGCGCCCCACGGTCTCGCTGCCCCGGTGGAACAGCGGCCGCTCCTCGACCTTGCTGACGAAGACGCCGGCGCCGAGGAGGCCGAGCGAGACGAGTCGGGCCCAGCCGCGCGGGCGCCGGTGGCCTTCGAAGGAGGCGCCCAGTTCCACCTGGTAGCTGTAGAGGTCGGCGCCGTTCTGGAACGTCAGGTGGTCGTGGGTGACCGCGGCCGTGCTGCGGGTGCCCTTCTGCTCGGTCCTGGCGTACCGGGCCCCCACGGACACGTTGCCGGTCTGGCGTGGCAGCCCCGCCTCGGGCACCTTGTCGTGGTCGCGCGGGGACACGCCCACCTCGAGGCCGGCGGACAGCGTGGTGGACGCCTGCTGGCCCTGACCGGACACCTCGGTGCCGATCACCGCGTTGCGCAGCGAGCGTTCGCTCATGGTGGTCTCGAAGCGGCGGTCGGTGAGTCTCGCCCGCAGGATCAGCGTGTGGTGGCCGCGGCGCACCTTGCCGTCCTCGGTGAGGGTGACGGGCACGCCGGTGGTGGTCAGCTCGTCCAGGCTCTGCGCCAGGGTGGGCCGGTTGAGGGCTTCGCGGACCTGCCGGTCGTTGTGCATCGCGGTCCGCATCCTGCCGTCGCCGTACCAGAAGCGGGCCAGCCGCGGGTGCCGCAGCATCGACGGCGGGACGAAGAGGGACGGGTAGGACCGGTGCAGCGTGTCGAGGACGGTGTCCGCGAAGACGCGCAGCGGGTCCTGCGCGACGGGAGGCCCGGCGTGGTTCTGGGCCTGGTTCGGCGGCTGGGGCTGTCCGACGGTGGCCACGGCGTTCCCGGGGCGGTCGGGGCGGAAGCCCTCGGCGCGGACCTGACCGCCGAGGTGCACCGGGTCTTGGCGGGTGAGGTACCAGGGCACGGGTGGCTCGGCGTCCGGGTGGGGGCCGGTCCGTCCGGGCGTCCGGCTGTCCCAGCCGGCGAGCCGGCGTGCGTCCTGGGTGGAGATCCAGTCCAGGCTGACCACGCGCACCGGCCGGGTCGCGGACGCCGGCTCGCCCGCCTTGCGCACCATGAGGGTGCGCTCCACCCGGTAGAGCGCGACCGGGTGGTTGCGCAGCCGTCCGGTGGTCTTGCGGGCCGCGTCGGTGCCGAGCTGGTGGCCGCGCCCGGAGCTGAGGTCCGCTCGGACCAGGGGCCCGCCCTGGAGACGTACGTCCGTCTCCGGGCCTACCAGGGTGTAGTTGGGGCCTGCGGTGACCTGGATGCCGAAGCGGGTGTCGCGGACGTGGCCGCGCTCGTTCTGGTACGTGGTCTGTGTGAGGTCGCGCAGTTCCGCCTTGACCGACTCGGCGACCAGGGTGGCGCGGTGCGGGATCGACCGCTCGACGACGAGGTGCCCCAGCGGACGCAGCGCGCTCCCCCGAGTCAGCTCGGGTCCGCTGACCGGCCCGGCGAACCGGCCGAACAGGGCGAGCAGGCGTCCCGGACGGACGTACGAGACGAGGGTGCGGTGCGCCGAACTGCCGGGCCGGGCACCGGACAGGGCGAGCGCGACGTCCTCCGGAGGGTCCACCGGGTGCAGTCCGGTGATGTCCGTCATCCGCGGCTCGTTCCCGTCCGGGAAGGTGAGCGTCCGCGGGGCCCGGCGCGGCCCGCTGAACGGCACGGTGAGGTCGTCGGGCAGGCGCCAACTGAGGCCGTCCCGCATGGCGAAGTGCGCGGTGTGCACCTGGCTGCGCCGCCAGTTCGGCCCGGTCGCGGGCGCGGTGGCCGGGCCCGCCGTCTTCGGGGCCTCGGTGACGCGCTCCACCCGGACCCGGTAGTGGACGTCGTCCAGATGCAGGTGCGAACCCTCGTGGGCGCGGTGCTCGGTCTGGTCGTACGCCTGGGTGCCCAGGGAGTAGTCGGTGCGGCGGGTCCAGCCCAGCGAGACGCCGATCTTCAGCAGCCAGTTGAGCGGCGGGCCCATGCTCAGTGCGGCGGCGATCCGGCGTCCGTGGCCGACGCTGCGCCCGCCACCGGTGGTGGCCTGGCCGCGCCGCATGGTGTCCAGACGGGTGGTGCCGCCGTGCACGTCGGAGAAGCGTTCCCAGCGGTGGTACGGGATGGCCTCGACGATCATCTCGTGGCCGACGGCGGACTTCTCCCGGCCCACGAGGCGTGCGCCGCGCGGGGCGGTGAAGGCGCCGGGCTGGTCGGTCAGCAGGCGCAGCAGCTCGGCCTCGTCGAACTGGTCGCGCAGCTTCTTCGGCAACTGCCCGAGGATCTCCTCGGCGACCTGCTCGGGCGAGCGCAGGGTGAGCACGCCGGGACCCGGGAAGAGGCCGGTGGGCCGGTTTCGGCGGGTGGCGTCCTCGCGGGGCGCGGCGGCGCCGTCGTCCGGGGCGGGGTCGGCGCCCGGGTCGATGAGGACGGTCGGAAGCCGGCTGCCGTCCTCGAAGGTGACGGTGCGGGGTGGCGGGCCCGGCGGGCGGGCGTCCGGTCCCGTGAGCAGGCGGGCCGGGCGGTGCCGTTCGAGCTGTGTCTCCAGCGGCACGGGGTCGCCCCGGTCGGGGGCTTCGGTGGCGGGGCCGTCGAGGTCGGAGACCCCGGCCATGCCGCGCAGCCACTCGGCGAAGGGTTCGTCGCGCTCCGGCTCGTCGGAAGCCGGGTCCGCGGGCGTGGTGACGGTGTCGGGCGCGGGAGCGAGCGGGGCGCCGGCCGGGATCAGGGCGTCGTAGTGGTCGGTGCCGTTGTAGGCCAGGTGCAGGGTGCCGCCGCGGCCGCCCGGATGGAGGGGCGTGACGAGGGGGGTGGCCGGTGCGTGCGGGTCGGCCTGGACGAGGCGCAGGTCGAGGTCGAGGGTGTGGGCCAGCGCCTGCGGGAGCACGTCGGCGAAGGGAGAGGCCCACAGCCCGGCGTGTTCGGCCGCGGCGGCGACGAGTCCGTCGGTCCCGAGCCGTCGTGCCTCGTCCGGGGTGGGCGCGATCTCGGCGAGTTGCGGGTAGTCGCTGTTCCTGAGGATGCGCCGCCATCGCCGGGCGTCGCCGCCCTCGACGACGGCCTCAGCGATGCCGTTCCAGCGCTGGGTGATCCTGCGCTGCGCGTCGGCGTCGCGCACCCCGGCGAGCGCGGTCATGCGCAGGTCGTCCACCACGGCGAGCACCGGGTCCGGGGTGGCCTCGGCGGCCGCGGCGGCCAGTTCGGAGCCGGCGATCCGGTCGCGCAGCAGGCCGCGCAGTCCGGCGACGTCGCGCGCGGCCCAATGGGGCGGGACCTCCTGGGCGCGGGCGCTGTCGAGCAGTGCCCGGAACAGGCAGTTCCCGCCGCCCGGCGTGTCCAGCCGCCGGAAGGTCCGGCCGTCCACCCGTACGCCGTCGCCGCTCGTGGTGTCCTTGCTGAGCAGCGTCAGGTCTTCGGCGAGGCTCTCCGGCCGGCTCGGCGCCGGGGCGAGGTCGGGTCTGCGCCGGGCGAGTTCGGCGGTGTCCTCGGCGCTCAGGGCCAGTTCGGACAGCGGCAGCGGAGTACTGGAGAGCGACCAGGTGATCTGCGCGGACGGCGCATACGTCAGTCCGCGCACGTCGTCCGGGGAGACCAAGGTGTCCGGTGGGAGCGCGGGAGGCGGCGGGGGAAGCAGGGCGTCCAGGGTCGTGTCGGGCCCGGCGGTGTCCCGCAGCCGGGCCGCGGCCCGCAGGAAGTCGGTGTACTGCTCCGTCGTGGGTCCCGTCGCCGGGTCGACCGCGACCCCGGGCCGGTCGCCGACCATGCGGCGCAGCAGGTCCGGTGTCATCCGGCCGTCGCCGTAGCGGGCCGCCGTGTCGGGGCTCAGCCAACGCAGACCGTCCACGTACGCCAGCGCGGCGAGCAACTCCCGGCTCTCCGGCCGCTGTTCGGCGTCCGGACCGAGGGCGTCGCGCAGGGTGCGGATCTGCTGGAGGGTACGGGCCCGGGCGAAGGCGTCGGCGGGGCCGGGGCCCGCGTGCAGACCGGCATCGCGGGCGAGGGCGTCCAGGTCGGCACCGCCGGGCTCCGGGGTGAACAGCCGCCAGCGGCCCGGCCCTTCCGTGCCCTCGGTGAGCACCGCACGGACGTCGCCGTTCCCGTCCCGGGCCGTGCCGACCTCGGTGGTCGGCGCGTACACGGGCCGTCCGGTGCGGTTCGCCACGTGCTGGGCCACCGGCAGTCCCGCCACGTGCGGCTGGCGCCCGGTCTCGCAGGAGAACAGCACGAGGGGCCGCGACCTGTCGCCGTCCCGCGCCCAGGACCTGAGCACCTCCCCGAGCTGCACGCCGCTGACCTTGACGGAGGGGCGCGCGGCGTCGTCGGTGCCGAGGGTGACGGTGCGCGGGGTTCCGTGCCCCACGAAGTAGTCGGCGCCCTCGTCGGTGTCCGCGCCGGGCAGCGCGGTCGGCGGGCCGGTGAACACCGTGCGGACCGGGCCGGACGGGGCCGGCCCCGATGTGGTCCGCACCCCACGGAAGGTGTCCTGGTCGAGCAGTGCCCTGCGGCCCGTGTCGCGTGCCGTTCCGTCGTCGGCGGGGTCCTGCGAGACGGTCAGCGTCCGCACGGCCCGTCCCGGCCGCGGTTTCACGGCCGACTCGGGCACCCAGCGGCGCAGCTGGGTGAGCGGGACCGTGTGGCCGTCCAGGGTGGTGACCACGGCTCCCCGGTCCGGGGTGCCGCCGCCGTCGTTGGTTCCCTCCTGCTCGGGGCCCTCCATGGGCCGCACGATGACGCGTCCTCGCGGCGGCCGGGCCGCCGATGTGTCCGGCGGCGCGGGTGGAGGCGGGGTGCCGCCGGCGCCGGGGCCGGGTCCGCCGGCGGTCCCCGGTGCGTTGCCGCCGGTCGTGCCGGTCTGCCCCGACTCCAGGTGCAGGTCGGTGGCCGTGTCCGTCCAAGGGCGGGACAGGGTGGCGAGCTTGGCCGCGGCGGGGAGGCCGGAGACATCGGGGGCGAGGGCGCCTCCCTTGTCGCGCTGTGGCGTCGCGGACTGCGTGGCCACCTTCTCGGGTGGCGGGGCGGTGGTGGTGCCCACCGGCCCGCCGTCGTCGGTCGCGGCCGTCGTGCCGGTGCTCTCGGTCGCGGGGCGGGGTGCGGGGCCGAGCGCGTCGGCGAGCGGCACGAGGATGTCCGCGCCGGGGAAGGCCGTGTCCGCGGTGGCCGTGTTCGCGGTGGGGCCGTCCGGCGTCGGCAGGGAGCCCCCGAGCGGACGGACACGGACCGGGGCGCCGGGCCCCTCCCGCGTCAGCTCGACGGCGGGGCGGGTCGGCCGCCCCGCACCGTCGGGCGTGACCGGCGGCCCGAGCACCACGGCGCGGTCGGCCCCGGCGCGGTTCAGCAGGCGGGCCGCTTCCGGCGAACCCGCCCCGGGCGGCGGCACTTCCGAGACGACGATCGCCAGCGGCGGGGCCTGGGACACGTCGCCGGTGCCGGCGTAGGACCCGGTGGTGCCGACCTTCGGCGGAGCGCCACCGAAGTCGGCTTCCGGCAAGGGCGACGTGGTCTCCGCGGAGGTGGGGGTTTCCGAGGAAGTCACGTAGGGGTGTGCGGAGCCGTCCTGAGCGACCTGCGGCCCGTCCGCTGCCGCCGAGCCCTCCTGAGCGACCTGCGGCCCATCCGCTGCCGCCGAGCCGTCCTGAGCGGCACGTTGATCGTCGGACACCGTCGTGGTGTCCGAGGTGCGCGCGCCCTGGTGCTGCGAGCCGGAGGGGGTGTGGGCGCCGGAAGCACTCTGCGAGCCTGACGCATTCTGGCTGCCCCCCGGCGCGGGCGCGCCACCGGGCCGGGCGCCGCCGCTACCTGAGGCGGGAGTCTGCTGGGGGCCGTTGGACGCGAGAGGGCTGCCGTCGGTCTGGCCCGGGGCCTCCTGCCCAGCCCAGCCATCCGTTTCGTTCTGGACGATCCCGGCCGAACCGTCGGTCTCGCTCTGGACGATCCCATTCGAGCCGCGGTCGAGACCGCTGCCCGGTGCCCCCGCCCCACCGGCCGCGTCCTCCACTGTCGTCGCCGTGCCGAAGCCGTCCAGGGCACGCCGGACCTCGTCGGCGGCGACCTGGACCGCGGGCCCCTCCCCGAGGGGCACCACCCGGACCTCGGGCATCCGCGAGAGGGCGCCGTGGAGGGTGTCGCGGACGTCGATCTCCGCGCTGCCGGGCGGCTGGGCGCCGCGCAGGGCGGCGATGTCGTGCAGGGCCTGCTCGCGGATGTCGGCGGGGCCGTTGTGGACCTGCTGCCACAGGGCGTTCTCGGCGGCCGTCGCGGGCAGCGGGCCCGGGGAGTACGCCGGAGGGTCCTGGGAGGTGTAGGGCGGAGGGTCCACGCTGGTGTACGGCGGCGGGCTGTCCGCGGTACGGACCGGCGGGGGCGTACGCGTGGAGCCGGTGTCGCCGGGGTCCGTGTCCGGGGTACCTCCGGTGCCGCCCGGCCCGTGGCCGTCCCGGGTGCCCGAGGAGTCGGCGGTGTCGCGGGTGTCGGTGTCCCGGGTGCCGCCGGTGGAGACGGTGGGCGGCTGGTGGCGCAACTTGTCGATGACGTGGCGCAGTTCGGCACCGCTGTTCAGGGCGCTGTCGGTGAGCGTGGCCTCGACCTGGCTGCTGATGCCCGCGCCGACGAAGGTGGACCAACTGGTGGACCAGTCGCCGTCGAAGGCGCCCTTGATCAGGATCTCCGCGAGCGCCTCACCGGCGCCGGCCGCCAGGAAGTCCGACGTGCCCTTGATGCCGTAGTGCCCGGCCAGTGCCCCGGGACGGTCGGCGTTGTTGCGCAGGATCTGGCTGTTGCGCCACAGGTTCGGGTTGTTCCGGAAGGAGAGCGGGTTGTCGTTCCGGAAGGTCCGCGGCGGGGTGTGCGGGGCGCCGCCCGGGCCGTTCGCGTTCGGGCCGGGGTCCGGCCGGTCCTTCGGGGCGGGCCCGGGGCCGGGGTCCGGCTTGGGGCCGGGGCCGTGGTTGCCGAACCCGGGGTCCGGGGTGTTCTTGAGGTTGGGGTTGGGCTTGAAGTCGAGGTCGGACCCGTGCTTGAGGAAGTTGGTGTCATAGCTCTTGACGATCTTCTTCGCGATGTCGTCGAAGATGCTGGTGAGGAAGCCCGCGGCGGCGCCGAACGCGGCGGACTTCAGGATGTCGCCCCAGTCGAAGCCGTCGGGGCGACGGCCGTTCGGCGCGAAGTTCATCATCGCCAGCCGCACCGCGAACGTGGTGAACGCCTCGGCGAACGCCTCCGTCAGCGAGGGCGCCAGATGCAGGCGCTGGAGCAGATGGCTGAGCGTGGTGAGGATGAGGAAGCGGCTGCGCAGCTTGGCCATCATGATCTGGCTGGCCGAGGCACCGCCGGTGAAGAAGGACATCGCCAGGTAGATGGCGATCTCGATGAGCAGCCGGATGACCTCGGCGATGACCTGCCACTTGGACTCCATGATGTCCATGGAGGTCTTGCGCCGACCCTCGGCGATCTTGTCGAGTTGTTCGGCGAACTCGCGCAGGTAGTTCTTGCCGCCGTCGTCGATGAGCATCCCCATCGCCTTGGCGTACGACTTCGACAGGTCGTCCGGCATCACCTCGGCGATGTCGTGGATGGACTTGTCGATCAGCGAGGACAGCCGGTCCACCTTGCGGCCCAGGCCGGAGTAGGGCCGCCGGCTCTCGTAGGCGAGGTCCTCGTCGGCGTCGATGAGCTTCTCCCCGGTGAGGATGAAGATCATCGCGTTGACCTCGGGCGATGCCTTGATGCTCACCGGCTGCCGTCCCTGGGGCAGGACGGAACGGCCGCTCCCGGCGTGGTGCGGGAGCGGCCGGCGGTGCGCGGATCAGCGACGGCCATGCCCACCCGGGCCGTCACCGTTCAGGCCGTCGGTCTCGATGCGCTTGTCGACGCGCTCGATGTCCTCGATGTGGCGGTCGCGGGTGTCCTTCATCATCCGGACCTGGCTGACCGTGGCGTCGGTGATGCCCACGACCGCGTCGCGGATGGACATCATCGTCTCCTTGGTGGTCTGGCGCTCCTTCTGCTCCTGCGGCTTGGCCTTCTCCGCGAACTCGCCCTCCGTGCCGGGCCAGGTGACCGTGGGCGCGAGGTCGTCGAGGAACTCCTCGGTGATGTTCTTGGCCAGGGTTCCGATCTCCTCAAGCTGCCTGGCCAGGGCCTCGATGCGGTTCGGGTCTGCGTAGTACCGCTGTCCCATCAGTCCTCCCCGTCCTCGCCGAGCGCGTCCCGCCAGGCGGGGGTGGTCCCGCTGTCGCGGCTCGTGTCCTCGTCGTCGTCGCGGAGCACCTCGGGTCCGAAGATCCGCTCCCAGTCCAGCTCGAAGCCCTTCAGCTCCGGGATGCCGCTGCTGGGCTCGGTGAAGGGAGCCATCGCCTTCATCACATGGCGGTTCATCTTCAGGCGCGCCGCGTTCGCCGCCTCCAGAACGCTGGCCGCCAGCTCCTGGGGCGACATGTCGCGGTACTTGTTCTCCAGGAACTCGATTCCGGACAGCTCGCCCTGCGGGCCCACCGTGGCGCGGACCGCGCGGTCGGAGGAGAGCACCGCGAACGACGCCTGCCGCAGCTCGCGTTCGGTGCGTGCCACCGCCTCCTGGGCGGCCTGGAGCTCGGCCATCGCCTTCTCGAGGCGCTTCTCCAGCGGTTCCGTCACGCCCGCTCCTTCCTTCCCCGTCGGTCGCCGTGTTTGAGCCCGGTCGTGCTCCGCGTCCGTCGACTGCCCTGCGGCCCGTCAACCGCCCTGCTGATCTTGCCCCGTGAGTCCCCCGCCGCGGAAGCGGGGGCAGGGTGTGATGCGTCTCGGTGTGGTGCCTCGCCCGCATCTCGTACGGGGCTCACCGTCCGATGACGGCGGGGGTGCCGCCCTCTTCGGTGCCCCACACGTCGGCGTCCTCCTCCAGGTAGTCGGAGCTGGTGACCCTGCCGCGGCCAGACTGCGTCTCCTCCTCGGGGGAGTCGCCGCCGGTGGTCGCCACTCGGGAGGCGGGGGCGAGGAAGGTGTCGTCGTCCTCCTGACGGTTCCACGGGCTGCGCCGGCGGCGGTTGCGGCGTTCGCTCTCCTCGGCGGCGTCGACCAGTACGGCGCGCACCCGCTCGCCGTTGCCCTTGTCGCCGCCCGCTCCCATGCCCCCGGCGCCCATGCCGCCCATCGGCATACCGGGGCTGCCGGGCATGCCGGGTGCTCCCGGGGCTCCCGCGGCCGGGGCGAGCGGTGTGCCCGCGCTGTCGGCGGCGCCGTCCGAGAGGGGTTCCGCTCCGGAGCCGCCGAAGCCGTCCGCGGTGACGTGACTCTCCCCGATACCGCCGCCGGACGCCCCGTCGCCCGCTCCGCCGCCGACACCCAGATCGGAGAGCGACAGATCCTGGACGGAGGTACCGCCCCCGGTGTCGCCGAGGCCGCCGCTCTCCAGATCGCCGAGACCGCCGAGGCCGTCGAGGCCGTCGAGGCCGTCGAGGAGGTCCGAGGTGTCCCGCCCTCCGGACGTGTTGAGGTCGTGCAGGTCGATCCGCTCGGTGTTGCCCTGCGGGTCGGTGACCGTCGCGATACCGGTGTCCGGGTCGACGACCTGCTTGCTGCCGTCGGGGAACTCCGTGGTCAGCATGCCGTTGTCGAGACTGGTCCGCGAGCCGTCCGGGTTGTTCACCGTCGCACCGTGGGTGAGATCGGTGGTGGTCGTGGTGCCGTCCGCGTCCGTGCTGGTGAGCAGACCGCTGTCCGGGTCGAAGCTGATCCTGCTGCCGTCGCGGAAGTCCGTGGTGATGTCGTCGCCGCTGAGCTGGGTGCTGCCGCCGGTCGGGGTCTCCAGGCCGCTGCGGTCCGCGTTGAGGTTCCCCAGGTCGCCCAGGTCGGTCTCCGACTGGGTGGGCAGGTCGGAGTCGATGTCCCCCAGGTCCGCGTTGGCGTCGGCGTTGAGATCACCCAGGTCGCCGAGGTTCTGCGTGGTCGTGGTGCCGTCGGGGTCGGTGGTGCTGACCTGGCCCGTCGAGGGGTCGACGGTCTGGACGCTGCCGTCGGGGAAGGTGGTGGTCAGCCTGCCGTCGTCGCCGAGGGAGGTGACGGAGCCGTCCGGGTTGGTCACCCTTCTGCCGTCGCCGAGGTCCTGCGTGGTGACGCTGCCGTCCGGGTGGGTGGTGGTGAGCACCCCGTCGTCCGGGTCGAAAGTGGTGCTGCTGCCGTCGGGGAAGTCGGTGGTGAGCTTGCCGTCGTCGAGCTGGGTCGTGCCGCCGCCGGGCGTCTTGACCGGACCGCCGGCCGCGTTCAGGCCGCCGAGGTTCCCCAGGTTCTCGGTGACCACGTCGTCGAGCGAACTGTTCGCGTTGTTGCCGCTGTTCGAGCCGCTCTGCCCCCCGTTCACCGCGCCGAGGTTGCCCAGGCTGGTGATGCCCGGGGGCGGGGTGGACGTGAAGGCGTCCTGGTCGCCGCCCTGGCCGTTCACGTCACCCAGGTCGCCGAGGCTCTCGGTGACCGGGTTGTTCTGGTTCAGCAGGTCGTCGAGGCCGTCGAGGTTCTGCTGAGTGACGCCGTTGGGGTCGTTGATGCCGCCGAGGCTCTCCTCCATCGCCTTGGCCTGCTCCTCGGCCAGGCGCTTGGCCTCCTCCTGCTCGCGCCGCTGCTCCTCGCGCAGTTCGTCCTGGTACTTCTTGTCCTCTTCGCGCTGACGGTTCTGTTCCTCGCGCAGCTCGTCCTGGAGCCGCTTGTCCTCTTCGCGCTGGCGGTTCTGCTCCTCGCGGAGCTCGTCCTGGTACTTCTTGTCCTCCTCCCGCTGGCGGTTCTGCTCCGCACGGAGCTCGTCCTGGTACTTGCGGTCCTCCTCGCGCTGCCGCTCCTGCTCGGCGCGCAGCTCGTCCTGGTACCGGCGGTTCTCCTCGTTCTGCCGGTTGATCTCCTCCTGCTCCTCCTTGGCCTTCTTCTCCTCGTACTCCTCCGAGGCGGTGCTCGTGGACTTCGGCTTGGGGACGTTGCCGGAGAAGTCGGCGCCCAGGTCGAGGAAGTGGTTGTTCAGGTTCGACTGCACCTCGGCGGCCGGCTTGCCCAGGTACTCGTTGACGCCCTGGCTCCAGATCTTGACGGCGGCGTCACCGACCTTCGCCCAGTTCGCGATGTCGGTGAGGTCGCCGTACTCGGGGTGCACCTGGGTGAAGCCGGCCTGCGGGCTGTGGCTGACGGTCGTGGTGTAGCGGGAGGTGTAGGACTTGATGTCCGTCTTGGCCACGTTGTTCGCGTCCACCCACTGGGCGAGGTCGTCCAGGACGTAGCGCAGGACCTGGTGGGGGTCGTAGTACGGCGACTTGGCCCAGGCGAGCCATGCGTCCAGCAGCTTGTTCGCGGCGTCCTCGAGGTACTTGCGGCCCAGTGACAGGGCGCGGGAGTACACCGTGCCGCCGGTGCCGGTGCCGTCGCCGGCCGCGGGGCTCTCGTCGAAGGTCTCGACGTAACTGTCGTAGTTCTCGCGGATCTTCTTCAGCAGGCTGCGGAAGACCTCCGCGGCCTCGCCCTTCCAGCTGGCGTCGTCCCGGCCGAAGCGGTCCTCCCAGTCCTTCAGCACGACGGCGTGGTCCCGGAAGAACTTGGCGGCGAAGTCGAAGGACTCCCCGGTGGTGTTGAAGGAGTTCAGGTCCACGACGTCGGCCCCGGGCACGCCCAGGTTGCTGAACCGGGCGTCCGCGGTGTTGCCGCCCAGGAGGGCGAGGAGCGCCGCCCGCGGCCCGTTCATGTACCGGGCGAGCGGGATCGTGCTCATCTTGTCCTTGTTGTAGTCCGTGAACTCGTTGCCCTCACGGACCTGCGCGTCGTGGACGTTGTCCGATCCGGGACCGGCGAAGATGATCTCCTCGCCCGCCTTCACCCGGCCCTCGAAGACGATCCGGGCCTGCATGATGGAGCGCTTCTTGCCGCTGTCGAAGAACCAGATGTCGTAGTCCTCGCCCTTGTTCGTCAGGAACCCGGAGTCCTTGACGAGCAGGCTGAGGCTGCGCTCCTTGATGTCCATCCGGAACAGCTTGCCGCCGTGCTCGGAGCGGAGGGAGTCGAAGATCGTGTTGCGGTCGGGCACCGGATAGCCGGTGATGTGGGTGACCAGAGTGGCCCAGGTGTCGGTCGACGGGTCGCCGGCGTTGTCGAACTTGTCGAGATTCGCGACGGAGTTGGGATCGTACCGATCTGCCACCGGTGGTGCCCTTTCTGGTCGGTGGGGTCAGGACTCTTCGTCCGAAGCGCCGGTGCCGCCGGCGGTGAGGGTGTCGACCTCGTCGAAGGTCTGGAGCAGCGTCTGGGCGTCGATCGCGTCGAGGTTCTTGTCCTTGGTCTTGTTGGCCTCTTCGATCGTCTCGGTGAGGGCCTCCTTCAACTCCTTGAAGAGGTCCATCTGGTCGCCGAGCAGTTTGTCGATGGCCTCGGCCGCGGTGCGGATGTCCTCGATCAGCTTCGGCCCCGAGACCAGTGGTTCGGTCACCATCCTGCCGATACGCAGGAGTTGCTTGTCCTGGGCGAGGTTGTCCGGTGTGGTGTGGCCGTCGATCAGGTGCCCGAGCGGACGGATGTGGGACCCGTCGCCCTGCTCCTTGTGCTTCTTCGCGGCAGTGTGGACCGGCTGTACCTCGTTGTCCCGGAAGTTCTCCATCTGCTTGAGGTCGAAATGCTTGACGTCGGCCTTCTCACCGGCCATGGGACGCACTCCTGACGCTTGGTGCCGGACGGGGACACGGGGGCCCGGCAGGGGCCCCCTTCACGGACGACGGCCGGGCCGCGCCACCGAACCCTCGACGGGGAGGAAGCGGCGATGCCCTAACGGGCCCGCACGTTGCCCCAGTTGTCGGCGCTCCTGCGCTCGTCACGGGAGTGGTTGTCGTGGATGGTCTGGATCAGCTCGCCGTTGTCGCCGAGGAGCTGGGCCATGTTCTTGGTGGCCTGGTCCCACTCCGCCTGGACCTGCCGGTAGGTCTCCTGGTCGGAGCCCTCCCAGGAGGTGACGAGCGGCTTGAGCTCGTCCTCCAGGTTGTTGAGGGTGGTGATGATCTGCTGGGTCTGCGCCATCAATTCCTCGATGGCGTTGCGGACCACGGGGTACTGCACGTCGATGATGCCGTCGGCCATGACGTCTCCTCTCGTACGGCCGGGCGCCGGCCCGGGAAGCTCAAGGGGGTCCGGCCTCGCCAGGGCGGGGCCGGTGCTGCGGTCGGGTCAGCGCAGCGCTTCGAAGACGCCCTGGCTGGTCTTGCTGTTGAGGACCTCGGTCAGGTCCTGGTTCTCCTGCGCCAGACGGTTGGCGGAGGTCACGTTCTCCTGGAGCGCGTCGACCATCTTGCTGATCTGGATGACGACCTTCTGCGCCTCGGCGTTCCAGCTGCGGAAGAGCTTCAGCAGGGCCTGGCCCTCGTCGCCGCCGACGCCCGAACGCGCCGCGATCTCGGCGACGTTGTTCTGGATCTTCTCGACCTGGTTCCGGGCCGACTCCAGCGAGGAGACACCCCCCAAGCCCTTGGCATAGTCCGCTTTCCTCGCGGCGCTGTCCGCCATGTCGCGCTCCCTTCGTACAGCCCTGTCTCGTCACGCGGTTGCCCGCTGAGGCTAAAGAGAAGCCGGTGTTCCGCGCAACGCGCACAGGGAAGATTTGAGCTTCGGTCGGTCTGTCTCGGAATTCTTGCGTGGCAAGGGAGTTGAGGTCAGGTTTCAGCGATATGAACAAGCCTCTCGGGCCGATCGGACACCCGACGCGCGACCCCTGTGCGGAAGACGCGAGCCGGGCGAGAAGCGGGCACCGGAGGGAGCCGAACGGGCATCGCGAAGAGCCGTATCCGGCATTGCAGGCGCTTCCCCGGGATTCCGGCGGGCACGACCGGCCGTGAATATCTGAGCTTTCTTTGAGGTTTCCACCGTGGGCCGTTCCCCGACGGCTCGGACGTACTTCACACCGTCCGGCGACGACTTTGGCTCAATACTTCTGTCGCCCCCACCCTTTTCCTTTCATCGGCGCCGAATGCACTTCTTGCCGCGATCAGCGCGAGGTGTCCGCCTTGTCCCCGGCGGCGCTCGCCCCGCCCGGTTTCCGCTCCGGGGACGGAGAGCACCGCGGAGCCGTCACCGTGGGCTCGACGACGCCCGACGCGGCGGCCGCGTCGAGGTCCGCGCCGGTCGGGAGAGCCGCGAGCAGCGGCGCCGGGACGGAGGCGATGTCCGCGGCCTCGTAACCGAGCGCGGCCAGCGCCTTCTTCGACGGGACGCGGTATTTGACGCCGTTCTCCGCCACCAGGTAGCTCGTCCCGGCGTGGGCGGCGCCGCTGGCGTTCAGGGCGCGGACCAGGGCGCCCCGGCCGGGCCGGACCACCGTGGCGTCGGTCGGGACGCAGGCCGGCTTCAGCGGCTGGGCGGTGCCCTCCGACACCGCGACCGGGGCCAGACGGGTCAGCTGCACGAGTACCGACCTGATCCGGACGCCGCCGTCGTCGCCGTCGACCTGTGCGCACAGCGCGGTGCCGCGCGGCGCGGACTGCGGGACGGGCGGTGCGTCGGGCAGGTCCGGGGAGGCGGCGGCCTCCGCTGTGGCCCGGTGCTCACGCAGCGCGTCGGCGCCCACCGTGCGCACCTCGGGCGAGCGCCCCTCGTAGGCGTCCTTCTGGGTGGCCGGGTCGCCCAGGACCAGGGCGGCGCCGAGCCGGGTCAGCGGCACCAGGCCGTCCTTGCGCAGCAGGTGGTAGGTGCTGTCGCCGCCGGGGACGCTGACTTTGAACAGCTGGCCGATCCGGGTGGCCTCCCCGCCGAGTTCGGGGCCGGCCGCACCGCGCCCCTCGACGGCGGGCGGCTTCAGGACGGGACCTGGGGCCAGCGCGTCGAGGAAGGCTGCCGAGACCGGCATCGGCCGCACGGATCCGTAGCCGAGGGCGTTGCGGGCGTCCGACGCGCGGTCCAACGGCAGCCGGCTGCCCCTCCAGACCAGGTACTCGGTGTCGTCGGGCCCCTTGACCAGCACTCCGCGACCGCCGCCGACACCCGTGGAATCCAGCGGCGCCCCGGCCACCAGGGTGGTCGCGCCCGGCTTCTCCACGCCGGTGCTCGCGACGGCGCCGGAGGTGTCCGGCAGCGCGCCGCCCGGGCCCGTGACGCACATGTGCCAGGCACCGTCGTCGAGCCGGCCGGGATCGGGCACGGTGTCGGGGGCGCCGGGGATGCCTGCCGGGGCGCCCACCGGGACGTCGCCCAGGGACGCCGAGGAGACGTCCACGGACTCCAGGTCGGAGCCGCCGATGAGGCGAGCGGAGGCGTAGTTGCGGACCGGGTGCAGCACGCCGTCGGTGGTGGTCCACAGGTAGCGCGCGCCGGTGTCGCGGTTGACCACGAGGTGCGCCTCGTCGCGCCAGGCGTCGTTGCCGCCGGGGCGCAGCAGGCCGTAGACGGTGGCGCCGGCGCCGATCAGGACGGTGACGAGCACGCCGAAGACCACGCCGCGTGTGGTGCGTCCCAGCGGGCTCTCCGGAGCGTCCGGGTCGGCCATCAGCAGGCCCGAACTGAGCCTGCCCATCATGAAGGTGTGGGCGTGTACCTGGTCCCGTTTGGACTGCACGGCCTCTCCTAGTCGTTCTCGTGCCGGAGTGCGGTGGGGCTCAGCCGAACAGGCCGCGCAGCCAGCCGAAGAGGCCCGCCACCCACAGGCTGAGCGGCAGCAGCGCCACCGCGATCCCGGTGTGCGCCACCTCCGCGGCCCGGCCCCAGTACGGCAGCATCCGGCGGCCGGGCACCGTCCAGGCGGCGATCACCAGCGCGGCGGCCACGCCGAGCAGGACCGCGAAGACCACCAGGCGCCCGTCGCCCTCGCTGTCCACCGCCCAGCTGCGGGCGAGCAGCAGCAGCCCCCAGATTCCCGGCACCGCGAGGGTCAGCCGCTGACCGATGTGCACCAGACCCCGGGAGTGCAGGAGCAGCAGCAGGCTCAGTGCGAGCGCCGTCAGCACCTCCGGCAGGTTCGGGTGCTCGGCGAGGACGACCAGGGCTCCCGCCACGATGACGCCGGTGACGGCGAAGAGCGCGGTGACCCAGCGTCCGGCCAGTTCGGTGCGTTCGGCGACGTCGCCGCCCGCGTAGGGCTCGATGCCTTCCTGGAGCTGGCTGGCGGAGGAGGGCAGGGCGGGCATCCGCATCCCGGCCAGCTTGAAGGCGAACGGTGCCACCGCCCCGGCCGCGAGCACGAACACCGTGGCGACCAGGGCCGCCGCGGCCGGCACGTGCAGGTCCGTGTAGCCGATGAGGGCACCGGCGATCGCGAGGGCCACCGACACGACCGCGGTGCCCAGCAGGGCCGGGGCGCCGACCGCGGTGGCGGCCAGCGCGAGGACGGCGCCGCCCGCTCCGGCCGCGCCCGCCGCGAGCAGCCGCGCGCCCGCGACCTGCGCCGCGTCCGGGCCGGTCAGGTCGCCGCCGGGCAGCACCCAGCCGGCCAGCGCCAGGCAGGGCGCGACCAGCAGGCCGAGCGCGGTCGCGGACAGCCGGTCGCCGACCGCGCGGCTGGCGGTGCCCGCGCCGGCGAGCAGCAGGAGCCCCACCACGGCGGCGCAGGCGGCCCTGATCGAACCGGAGCCGGCCACTCCCGGCCAGAACACCAGCACCAGCGCCGCCGTGACCGTCGCCACCGTGGCGCCCACGAGCAGTCCGCGGGCCGCCTCCGGATGCCAGGTGTGCAGCCTGCGGCCCGCGGTGTCGGCTATGCCGTCCACCAGGTCGTCGAGCCGGGCCTCGGGCAGGGTCTCGGTGTGGGGGCGCAGGTAGAGCACGTCCCCGTCGGCGAGGCCGGCCCGCGCGAGGGTCGTCTCCTCGTCGAGGGGCGCGTCGCCCAGCCTCTGGAGCGCCCAGCCCGCGTGGTCGAGTCCGGCCTCCTCGGCCTCCTCGCCGACATAACGCAGCAGCGTGGGCAGCAGATCGGCGACGGGCACGTCGGCGGGCACGGCCAGATCGACGGAGACGCTCGGCGCACGTACGGTGAGGCGGCACAGTTCGGCCACCGCGCTGTCGGTCATCAGCTGAACTCTCGTCTTCCGTGGGGGTTTTGACAGGAGGACTTCCCCGCGAACGGGACAGTGCGAAGAGTACGGAAGGTCCGTACGGGCCCGAACAGGGGGGTCGGACACGGCAATTGCGTCCGCGGGACCGGCAACCACCGGCCCCGCGTGGACAGGTCGCGTTTCGTGAATGCACACTACTGCCTACGCTCGCCGGAACGGGCTGGAGACCGGGCTGCCTGTCCGGTATGCAGTCGAATGGTGGGAGAGCGGACCGTTTCCTGCTTTCCGCTCACATCGTTCATCCGGCGTTCACCGCGTACCCGGGTCCCCGGAAATGAGCGGTGCGGTCTTTCCGGCTACCGGTGGTCCCGGTATTCGGCGCGGGCCGGAAAGCCAGTGAAACCGGAGGTTCTGTTCCTTGAGTGTGGTGCTGTTTCGCCGGCCGGCGCGCAGGCGCGGTCCCGAGATGCCCGAAGGGCAATTGACCCTCCAGGAGCCGCCGGTCCTCGCCGAGACGGTGCCCGACACCTCGGCGATATGGACCTATCTGCCGATGGCGCTGATGTCGGTGTCGATGATGCTGATGTTCCTGCGCCCGGGAGGCGGCAACGGCGTCTTCATCTACCTCGCGATGGGCGTCATGGCGCTGTCCGCGGGCGCGATGCTCCTTGGCCAGCTGATGCGCCGCTCCAGCGAGCGCAAGCACCGTCTGAAGGGCGAACGCCGCGACTACCTCCGCTATCTGGCGCAGATCCGCAAGCGGGTCCGGTCGACCATCGTGGAACAGCAGCGGGCGCTCGCCTGGCGCCACCCGGAGCCGTCCTCCCTGCGTTCGCTGGCGCGTACGTCACGGCTGTGGGAGCGCCGCCCGGCCGACGAGGACTTCGGCGAGGTCCGTCTCGCGGTCGGTGAGCAGCAGCTCGCCCTCACGCTCAACCCGGTGTCCACCCGCCCCGTGGAGGACCTCGAACCGCTCTGCGCGCACGCCCTGCGCCGCTTCGTCCGCGCCTACTCGACGATTCCCGAGCAGCCCCTCGGTCTCTACCTGCGGTCCTCGGCGCGCGTGCTGCTGCGCCCCGAGACGGCACCGGGCGAGGAGTCCGCGGCCTCGTCGTCGGCGTCCGAGGGCGCCGGCGACGAAGCCGTACGCGCTCTGCTGCGGGCCGCTCTCGGCCAGCTCGCCGTGTTCCACGCGCCTGAGGAGCTGTGGATCGGGCTCTGCGTGAGCGACGAGCGGCGGGCCGACTGGGAGTGGGTGAAGTGGCTGCCGCACGCCCTGCATCCGCACGAGGAGGACGGCGCCGGGCAGGTCCGCCGGATCACGTCCGACCTCACCGAGCTGGACGACCTGCTCGGCGCCGAGTTCGCCGAGCGCCCCGGCTTCGACCCGGACGCCCGGCCGGGCCGTGACGAGCCGTACACCGTGGTCGTGCTCGACGGCGTCACCGTCCCCGAGGGGCACCGCTGGGAGGGCCACGGCTACCGCAACGCGGTCGTGCTGGACGTCTCCGGCGCGTTGCGCTGGCGGCCCGGCCGCAACACGCTGCGGCTGACCGTCGGGCCGGACCAGGTGAACCTGGTCCGCACCGACCGCAGCCGCAAGGAGCGCTCGGTGCCGCTCGGCCGGCCGGACCGGCTCGGCCCGCTCGGCGCGGAGTCGCTGGCGCGGCTGCTCGCCTCGCGCCGCATGAGTCTGGGCACCGACATCGCGCAGCCGCTGGACAGCGACGTGGAGCTGACCACGCTGCTCGGCATCCCCGATCTGCACCGGCACGACACCAAGGCCCTGTTCGCCCGGCACACGGGCTCCGCACGGCTGCGGGTGCCGATAGCGGTCGGCGTCGACGGCCGCCCGGTGGAACTGGACATCAAGGAGTCGGCGCAGGGCGGCATGGGCCCGCACGGCATGCTCATCGGCGCCACCGGATCCGGCAAGAGCGAGCTTCTGCGCACGCTCGTCCTGGGCCTCGCCCTGACGAACTCCTCGGAGACCCTGAACTTCGTCCTGGTCGACTTCAAGGGCGGCGCCACCTTCCTCGGCCTGGAGGAGCTGCCGCACACGTCCGCCGTCATCACCAACCTCGCCGACGAGGTCGCGCTGGTGGAGCGTATGCAGGACGCGCTGCACGGCGAGCTCATCCGCCGTCAGGAACTCCTGCGGGCCGCCGGCAACTACACCTCCGCCCTGGAGTACGAACGCGCCCGGGCGGGCGGCGCCGGCCTCACCCCGCTGCCCAGCCTGTTCGTGGTGGTCGACGAGTTCAGCGAACTCCTGTCGGCGCACCGCGAGTTCATGGACCTGTTCGTGATGATCGGCCGCCTCGGCCGCTCCCTCGGTGTGCATCTGCTGCTGGCCTCGCAGCGTCTGGACGAGGGCCGGATGCACCAGCTGGAGAGCCACCTGTCGTACCGGATCGGCCTGCGCACGTTCTCCGCCATGGAGAGCCGGGGTGTGCTCGGTGTGCCGGACGCCTACGAGCTGCCCGCCCAGCCGGGCAGCGGCTACCTCAAGTCGGGTGTGGAGGCGCTGACGCGCTTCCGTGCCGCCTACTCCTCCGGCACCTACCGCCGTCGCACCGGCGCCGTCGTGCAGGCCCGGGTGGCCAGCCAGGTGGTGCCGTGGACCAGCGGCTGGGTGGTGCCCCGCACGCTCGACCCCGCGCCCGTAACGGAGCCGGAGGCCGAGGAGGGCGGCGACGAGGAGACCCTGCTGGACGTCGCCCTGGACCGGCTGCGCGACTCGGGTCCCGCCGCCCACCAGGTGTGGCTGCCGCCGCTGGACGAGCCGTCTCCGCTCGACGCCCTGCTGCCCGGCATCGCCCCCGACCCCGAGCGCGGCCTCAGCGCCGCGGGCTGGTCCGGCACGGGCCGGCTGCGGGTCCCGGTCGGCCTGGTCGACAAGCCCTTCGAGCAGCGTCGCGACCCCCTGGTCGTGGACCTGTCGGGGGCCGGCGGCCACGTCGCCATCGCGGGCGGGTCGCAGAGCGGCAAGTCCACCCTGGCCCGCACCCTGATCGCGGCGCTCGCCCTCACCCACACCCCGGCCGAGATCCAGTTCTACTGCCTGGACTTCGGTGGCGGCGGCCTCTCCCAGTTCGCCGCGCTCCCCCACGTCGGCGGCGTCGCCGCGCGGCTCAACCCGGAACGGGTGCACCGGGCGGTCGCCGAGGTCATGACGCTGCTCGCCCGCCGCGAGCAGTTCTTCGTCGACCACACCATCGACTCCATGCAGTCCTACCGACGGCGCCGCGCCGCGGGTGAGTTCCCCGACGAGCCGTTCGGCGACGTGTTCATGGTGGTCGACGGCTGGTCCACGGTCCGCCAGGACTACGACGACCTGGTGCCGAAGTTCAACGAACTGGCCGCGCGGGGCCTGAACTACGGCATCCATCTGCTGATCACCACCACCCGCTGG
Organism: Streptomyces sp. NRRL WC-3605; assembly: GCF_001509795.1. Classification (GTDB taxonomy): domain Bacteria; phylum Actinomycetota; class Actinomycetes; order Streptomycetales; family Streptomycetaceae; genus Streptomyces; species Streptomyces viridochromogenes. Next base: position 27,423 of record NZ_LLZN01000045.1, read on the forward strand.
GTCGAACTCTCCGCGCAGGTCCGCGACCAGGCGGCGACCCGCCTGGAGCTGCGCATGGGTGATCCGATGGACTCGGAGATCGACACCCGCAAGGCGCGCTCGGTGCCCCGCAGCGGGGGCCGGGGCATCACCGCCGACAGCAAGATGCACTTCCTCGCCGGCCTGCCCCGGCTGGACGGCAGCGGCTCCCTCGACGACCTCGGAGACGGAGTCGCCCACCTGGTCGGCGAGGTGGCCAGGCACTGGCCGGGCCCGGCCGCCCCGCAGGTCCGGATGCTGCCGCACCGGCTGCCGCTCGCCGAACTCCCGGCGCCCGAGCCGACCGAGGGCGGCGGTATGCGGCTCCCCCTCGGCATCGACCAGGACGCCCTGGAACCGGTGTGGCACGACTTCAGCCGTACTCCGCACCTGATCGTCGTCGGGGACACGGAGAGCGGCAAGACCAATCTGCTGCGCCGGATCACCGCGGGCATCACCGCCCGCTACGCCCCGCACGAGGCGAAGATCATCGCGGTGGACTACCGGCGCACCCTGGTGGACGGCATCCCGGAGGAGTACCGCATCGGGCACGTCATCTCCCTGGACAACCTCAAGGAGACCGTCGACGGTGCCGCCCGCGCGATGAAGACCCGCGTCCCCGGAGCGGACATCGCCCCCGCCCGGATGCGTGCCTGCGACTGGTGGTCGGGTCCGCGGCTGTTCATCCTGGTCGACGACTACGACATGGTCTCGGGCAACTCGTTCCAGAGCCCCTTCGAGCCGCTCTTCGAGCATCTGACGCTCGGTTTCGAGATGGGTCTGCACCTCGTCGTCGCCCGGAGTGCCATGGGCGCGGGCCGGGGTCTGAGCGACGCCCTCATCCGCCGGATGGACGAGGCGAACAACCCCGCGATCCTGCTCTCCTGCCCGCCCACGGAGGGCCGTCTCTTCGGCAACGCCAAGCCCGTGAACCTGCCGCCGGGCCGGGCCCTCCACATCGCCCGCCGCAAGGCGCGGTTGATGCAGACCGCGTTGGTCGAGCCGGCAGCCGGACAGGAGGGCTGAGGCACGACGGCGGGGGCCACTCGGTGGCCCCCGCCGTCGCCGTACCGCGTCCGGACCGTCAGTCCCGGGTCGCTCCCCCGTCGCCGGCCCGTGCCGGGCGCCAGCCGCGGGCGCGAGCCCGGGGCAGGGCGAAAGCGGCCCACAGGACGGCCAGGACGGCGCCGGAGCCGAGCAGGACCAAGAGCGTGGCCCGGTCGGTGGCGGAGTCGGCATCCGATGTGTCACGGACGACGACACGTTCCGCGGCGTGGTCGCCGGCGGCGGGTGCCTCCGCATCGCCGAGGACCGTGGTCACGGCGGCGTACGCGTCCAGCTGCGGGATGCCTGCGGGGTACGCGGTCGCGGTCAGCCGGTGGTTGACGGCCTCGGGCGAGTCGTCCGGGTGGGCGGCGCGCACCACCGCGGCGGCCCCGGCGGCAAAGGCGGCGGCGACCGAGGCGCCGGCTCCCAGGTAGTGGCCGTCACCGCGCGGGCCACCGGAGACCACCCCGGCCCCGGGGGCGGCCAGGTCGATGCCCGTGGTGGGCAGGGCCCGCTCCGGGCGGAGGCCGCCGGGGAGCATGTCGGCGACGGAGAGGACCCCGGGTTCCCCGGCCGGCCAGTACACCCGGGGCGGGATCGCGTCGACGTCGCCCCGCGTCGGCGGGTCGGGGGTCGCCGCGGCGACGACGACGGCGCCCGCGCGGCGGGCGTCCGCGACGGCACGGCTCAGGTCCTTGTCCCGGCGCGGCAGGGCCACCGTGACGGCGATGACGTCGGCCCCGGCCTCGGTCGCCGCACGTACCGCCGCCGCGACGAGCGCCGCATCCGCCCGGCCGCGCGTGTCCGTGCCCCGCAGGGCGAGGATGCGCGCGCCTGGGGCGACTCCGATGAGACGGGCGTCCCTACCGGCGATCAGCCCGGCCAGGAACGTGCCGTGCCCCACGCAGTCCTCGGCGGCAGCGCCCTTGGCGGTGACACGGCCGTCCAGGCCGTCGGCGTCGGGGGCCACGCCGGTGTCGATCAGGGCGACGGTCGCCCCCGCGCCGATGCCGTGCCCGTGCGTCCGGTCCAGGTCGAGGCGCTGACGGGACCAGTCCTGCCTCCTCGCCCTCTCCCGCGAGGGGGCGGTGCATGCGGCGTCCGCGTCGAGCGCGGACGGCATCGCCGGCAGTTCCTGGCCCTTCGTCCCGTCGGCCACAGGGGGCCCCGAGCGGGGCGCCGGGTGCGCGGTGACGGCCGTGGGCAGCAGCAGTGCGGCGGCGAGGCCGGCGCCGGACAGCAGACGGGCGGCGGGCCTCACAGTCCGGCCGCCTTCGGGGCGGCTGCCACGTCCTCAGGAAGGAGGATGCGCAGGTCGTCCAGGGTCGGCGCGGCCAGTGAACTGAGCCGCCCCGCCTGACGGGTGACCATCGACTCGAGCACCTGCCGGGCCAGCCGGGCATTGCCGAACGAGCGGTCCCGGGGCAGCGCGTCGAAGTACGACTTGAGCACCGGGCCGGTGCCCGGTCCGCACTCGTAGCCCATGCTCGCGGCCTGGGCGCGCACGATGGTGACCAGCTCCTCGGAGGAGTAGTCGGCGAAGGTGATCCGGCGCGGGAAGCGGGAGGACAGACCCGGGTTGGAGGCCAGGAAGCGTTCCATCTCGTCGGTGTAGCCGGCGACGATGACGACCACCTCGTCGCGGTGGTCCTCCATCAGCTTCAGCAGGGTGTCCACGGCCTCCTGGCCGAAGTCGGCGCCGCCGCCCTGCGGGGTGAGGGTGTACGCCTCGTCGATGAACAGCACACCACCGCGGGCCCGTTCGAAGACCTCGCGCGTGAGCTGCGCGGTGTGCCCGATGTAGCGCCCGACGAGGTCGGCGCGGGCCGCCTCCACCAGCTGGCCCCGCTGCAGGATGCCGAGCTGGGTCAGGATCTCGCCGTAGAGGCGGGCCACGGTGGTCTTGCCCGTGCCGGGCGGACCCGTGAAGACCAGATGGTGGCTCAGGGAGGGGACCGGCAGCCCGGCGGCGGCGCGGTGGCGGGCCGTGGTGATGAGGTTGACCAGATCCGCGACGTCGCGCTTGACCTCGGCCAGACCGATCATGTCGCCGAGGCGGGTCAGCGGGTCGTCCTGCGGGGTGCCGGTCTCGGCGGCCTTCGCGGCGGCGGCGGCCGACACGTCCTCCGGCAGCAGCAGTCTCAGGTCGTGCTCGCCGACCTGGGCCTGCGCGGCGAGCCGGACCGCCTGCCGGTCCACCATCTCCTCGAACACCCCGCGCGCCGCACGGCCGTTGCCGAACCCGGCGTCCCTGGGCATCGCCTCGAAGTGCGCCGCGAGCGCCTGCGCGGTGCCCTCGCCCAGCTCGTACTGGTGCTGGGCGCACATGTTCTCCATGATGGCGACCAGTTCGGGCACGGAGTAGTTCTCGAACTCGACGGTCCGGGAGAAGCGTGAGGCCAGACCGGGGTTGGAACCGAGGAAGGACTCCATCTCGCGGGAGTACCCGGCCGCGACCACGACCACGTCGTCGCGGTGGTCCTCCATCAGCTTCAGCAGCGTGTCGACCGCCTCCCGGCCGAAGTCCGCGCCGCCGTTGCCGCTGTCCGCGGTGAGGGTGTAGGCCTCGTCGATGAACAGGACGCCACCGAGGGCCCGTTGGAAGGTCTCGGTGGTCTTGATCGCGGTGCCGCCGACGACCTGCGCCACCAGGTCGGCGCGGGAGACCTCCACGAGGTGGCCGCTGCGCAGGGAGCCCAGTTCCGCCAGGATCGCCCCGTAGAGGCGGGCGACGGTGGTCTTGCCGGTGCCCGGCGGACCGGCGAAGATCAGATGTCTGCTCATCGGCGGCGCGGACATGCCGAGCTGCTCGCGGCGCTGAGCGAGCTGGGTCAGGTTGACCAGGGTGCCGACCTGCTGTTTGACGTTCTCCAGGCCGATCAGCGCGTTGAGAGCGCCGAGCGGGCCGTCCACGCGGTCCGGCGCGGGCCCGTCCGCGGCGCCGGATCCGGCCGGGTCGGTGTTCTCGGCGCTGCCGCTGCCCCAGGCGTCCCGCTTGCCGTTCCCGGTGCTCTTCAGGCCGTCCACGGCGAGCCGTTCGCCCGGGGTCGTCTGGACGAGCCCGCCGCCCTCGTTCTCCCGGGCGAGGCAGTTCACGAGGGAGACCGGCGCGGTGGACTCCACCCGGAAGCCGTCCTGGGCCCCGCCGGAGACCTCGCAGCCGCTGAGCGAGGCGAGCGCCCCTTCCCGGAGCAGGAATCCGTGCCCCTGCGGCGCGTGGACCGTGGTGCGGTTGGCGGTCAGCTCGCCGCCCGCGGCGACCACCACACCGTCCTCACCGGACACCTCGACGCGGAAGTCCCGGACGGTGACGTTGCCACCGTCCTCCACGATCAGGCCGCTGGTGGCCGTGTCGGAGACGCCGCCGCCGGCCAGGTAGAGGGTGCTGCCGGCGGCCACGCGGACGCCCGCGCCCTTCGGCCGGACGATCTCGCAGTCCTCGGCCCTGCCGCGGGCGTCCTTGCCCGCCGCGATGCCGTCTCCGGAGGGCTCCACGAGACGGGCCCGGCGCAGCAGCGGGTTGGCCCCGCCGCGCACCGATATCGCGGGCGAGCCGCCGATCACCTCCAGGCGGTCCAGCTCCGGCGCCGAGTCCTCCTCCAGCAGCAGTCCCGTCTGCTCGCAGTCACGGACCGTGAGACCGGTCAGCGCCGGGGACGCGGCGCCCGCCACCCGGAGCGCCGTGCCCTGAGCGCCGTCGACCCAGCAGTCCTCGAAGGTGCCGCGGGCCCGGTCGGTGATGACGACGCCCTGGCCCCGGGTCCGCGAGACACGGCAGCGGCGCAGCACCGGATCGGTGCCCCCGGCCAGCGCGATCCCGTTCCCGGAGGCCCCGGTGACCCGGACGTCCTCCAGCGTCGTACGGCCCGCGCTGCTCAGGTGCACTCCGGTGCTGGTGTCGTGCACGACGGTCCGCACCACCGTGAGGGAGCAGTTCTGCTCCAGGGCGATGGACGGCTTGTCCGTGGAGGAGATGTCGCAGTCCTCGACGCTGCCGGTGGAGTCGCCGTTGGCGAGCAGGCCGTTGCCGCGTGCGGCCCGTACCGTGCAGCCGCGCAGCCGCGCCTCCCCCTGTTCGGCGAGGACGACTCCGCTGGTGCCCAGGTGCTCGAACGTGCAGGACTCCACGGTGGTCGGAGTCGTCGAGGTGACGACGACGCCCGCGCCCTGGGGGTTGCTCACCCGGCAGTCCCGCAGCGCCAGGGAGCCGGTGCCCCCGGCCAGGACCGCGGTCCACGCGGCGCCGACGATCTCGCAGCCGTCGAGCGCGGCCTGCCCGCGCCGTACGTCCACGGCGGGCAGCTCGGCGTCACCGCCGCGCAGGGACAGTTCGGAGAGCATGACGGCGTCGGCGCGCAGGGCGAGGACGCTGCCCGAACGTGGCCGGATCTCCACCGTGCCCCGGCCTTCGGCGGCGGTGAGGGTGACCCGGGTGTGGATCACCAGGTTCTCCGCGTACGTCCCGGGCCGGACGCTGATCAGCGCGCCGGTACGGGCAGCCGCGAGTGCCTCACCGATCGTCCGGTAGCGGTCCCGCTCCCCGGGACCGACCGTCAGTACCTGGCGCGACACGCACCAACCTCCTTGTGGGACAACGTTCTCAGCGGGTGTCCCCGGTCGTCGGGGACGGTGTCGGCGAGCCGACGGTGCCATCATGCCCCGCCGCCGGGGCGGCCGGGGGGCCGGGAGCGACGCTCTCGGCCGGAAGGCCTCGGGAGCGCGGTCAGACGCTCCACTTCTGGTTGTCGGTGCCGGCGCACGTCCACAGTTGCAGCCAGGCGCCGTTGCCCCGGTTGTTGTCCTTGATGTCGACGCACTTGCCGACGACGGTGTTGACCAGGTCGTGGCGCTCGTTCAGGACGAACTTCTGGGCCGCGTTGCCACTGCACCGGGCGATCTGGATCGGGGTGCCGTCGTTGTAGTTCGCGTTGGCCACGTCCAGGCACAGGCCCTGGATGCGCAGGGTGCCGTCGGAGGCGAACTGCCACTTCTGGGCGACGCCGTTGTTGCAGTCCCACACGAACAGCTTCTTGCCGTCGCCGAAGTCGGCGTTCGGTACGTCGAGGCAGCGTCCGGAGAGGTGGCTGCGTATCGAGACGGGGGCGCTGAAGGTGACGCCCGAGCCGGTGTTCCTGGGCTGGTCGGCCCGGTCACCTCCGGATGTCTTCCCGCCGCCACTCGACTTGGCGGGTTCGTCCTTCTTGCCCGTGCCGTCGTCGGGCCGTTCCTTCGTGCCGCCGTCCTGCTTCGGCGTCTCCTTGCCCGAGTCCTGCGCCGCGGACCCGCCGGGGGTCTGCTTCACGGGCTTGTCGGGCTTGCCGGAGCTCTTCCCGCCGTGGTCGGGGGCGGCGGTGTCGGGCTTGGTCACCACGAAGTCGCCCGGCGCCTCCTGCGCGCCGCCACCGAGGACGGTCCCTCCCCCCTGTGCGGCCTTGGCGTCCTTGTCGTCGCCTCCGGTGAGCACGAGGAAGGGCACGGACACGAGCAGTGCCCCGGCGACCGCGGCCCCGGCCAGCGCCGCCTTGCCCGGCCGCCCCACGGTGGCGACCTGCTGCTGCGGCCGGTCGATGGCGGTCGCGGTCATCGTCCGTACCAGCGCGGGGAGCCGGCTCTTGGCCTCGGCGGCGGCGCCGGATTCGGAGTCCGACTCGGAGTCCGGCTCGGCCTCGGTCCCAGGCCGGCCGGGAGCGGATCCCGCCGCGGGAACGCCGGTCGTGGCACCGGCCTCGGCCGCCGTCTCCTCGGTCGCGGAACTGGCCGTCGACGCCTCAGACGTCGCCGTGCCGCCCTCGCCCGGGACGTGGGCGGTCTCCGCCTCGGGCCGGGGGTCCGGCTGTGCGGCGGTGGCCGCCGGGGCCGTCTCCTCGGCGGCGGAGCCGGACGTCACCTGCGCGGAGGCGGCGGTGGGCTGGACGGGACGCGTCACGGGGTCCTCCCTGTGGTGTGGGGCCAGGGTTCAGAGGAACGGTGGGGCTCGGCCCCGTGGGGAGCCGGGCGCGCCCGCTCGGCGTCCGGTTCGGGTCCGGGTAAGGCGTCCAGGAGCCTGTCCAGCGGGACGAGTAGGGGTGCCGCGGCGCCGGCGTTGACCATCAGCTGCGCGCCGGAGCCGTGCAGTGACCGGGCGAGTTCTTCCGCCGGGACCCTGTCATGGCGAAGTGCCGCGGACATGAACGCGTGTTCCGCCGAGGTGAACGAGAGGATCACCGGCACCCCGTCCAGACCGGCCGCCGTCAGCGGCCCGCCGTCCGGTCCGCGCACCACCGTGATCTCCGCTCGGGCGAGCGCCGCGATCGCCTCGTCCACCGAGCCGTATCCGGTGGCGGCCCGCTGTGCGGCCGCGTCCACCGGGTCGGTGGGCTCCGGCCAGCCGAGCACCCTCGCGGAGGGCCGGTAGTCCGGGTTCGGGCGGTAGTCCCCGACGTCCCCGCTCTCGTCGGACTGCCACTCTCCCATCACCGCCCATGCGGGGGGCGTGCGGTCCTGGGTCCAGTCGGGGTCCACCATCCCGATCCAGTGGCCGGGCGCCCGGCGGGCCGCGTCCCGCACCGCCTCGGGTATCTCGGGGCTGTCGGTGGCCCCTGCCGCGTCGGAGCCTGACGACTGCGCGGGCCCCGGCCCGGAGCCGGCGGGCACGTCGGGCCCACCCTCCAGCCGTTGTCCGGGCCGCATCTCCACCTGAACTCTTCGGTCGGTACGAACACTTGGATGCCGTCGTCGGCCCGCTCGCGCGCCGACGATGATCAGATCAGGAGCCCCAGGATGCCACACGAGAATCGCCCGTTGTGGGGCGGGCACGGTCCGAATCGCCTGCCCACGTGCCCGTTTGAAGCCCGGGTCGGGAACTTTCCGGGAGCACCGAGGCGTGAGCGGACAAAGTGACGGGGGAGTTGGGAGGGGTGGTCGGCCGATCACCGTGCATTCGGGCTAAGTTGGGCCGCACGGGAAGACCTCTTGGCTCGGGAGGGCGCCGGATCGGCCTGCGGCCGCCACCGCGGCGGGCCGGTGCCCCTCGATGACCGGGACCGGGCTTCACACCGGTCCGCCCCGGCGCGGCGCGCGCGACCGACGTCCGCCGGGCTTCCCGGAGTTCGTCCAGCCGACCACTGCACGGGCCCCGGCCACAACCGACAGCTCCGCCACCGAGGAGGAGTACCGCATGTCCCCCCAACACCCCACCCCCGACGCGAACGCGGAGGCGGCCGCCACCCGCGCAGGGGGCACGGGTTCACCGTCCACGCCCTCCGCGCCGGAACAGCCGGCACCGAGTCAAGGCTCCGCCATGGAGCCCGAGCCCGGGAACACCGGGCAGGAATCCGGGACCGAAGGGGCGAAGTCGCCGACCGGGACCGGGCCGGACGAGCGGCAGGCCCGAGGCGCGGGCGGGGAGGCCGGCGCCGAGACGGCGCAGTCCCAGAGCGCCGCGGGCGGAACGGCAAAGACGAAGAGCACCACCTCCGGGACGGCGGAGACCGCAAGCACCACCGCCCCGGCATCACCGTCGGCGACGAGCACGTCCACCGCGTCACCCGAGACACGCGCCGCCGTGGCCGCGGCCGCGGCCGTGGGAACCATGCCGCCGAACGCCAGGACGAGTACCGGTGTGGGAAGCGGACGCCCCCGCAAGCCGATCCTCGCGGGAGCGGCGGTGGCCGGGGCCGCCCTGATCGCCATACCGCTGCTGCTCACCGGCAGCGCGAAGGACGACGGGCCTCCCGACTCCGCAAAAGGGCTGGCCGCGGGAGGTTCCGACACCGTCCTGAACCCGACGTCCGCCCCCGCCGCCCTCGACGACTACGTGGCCGAGAAGCCCAGTCCGTCCCCGAAGAAGACGAAGGCGACGAAGAGCGCGCCGGCGAAGCTCGCCCCACCGCCCGCCGCGCCCACGACGAAGTCCAGCCCCAGCGGCGAACAGGACTCCAAGCCCAAGGCGAAGCCGAAGCCGAAGGCGACGCCGAAGCCGAACTGGAGCACCGAGACCGTCCACGCGCCCAGCGTCCTGGAGGTCAACCAGGCATGGACCACCAACCGCATCCGGATGGTCATGCAGACCGACGGCAACCTGGTCGTCTACAACGAGCAGCGCAAGCCCATCTGGGCGTCCATGACCTTCGGCGCGAACCACCGGGCGATCTTCCAGCCGGACGGCAACCTGGTCATCCACAATGGCGAGGACCGCCCCATCTGGGCCTCTCAGACCTGGGGCCACGAAGGTGCCCAGCTGGTCCTGCGCGCCGACGCCAAGGTGGTCATCGTGCAGCACGGCGGAGTGCTCTGGTCGACGTGACCCCTGCACGTCGGCGGAGCGCCCGGCGACGGGGTCCGCGCTGCGCCGCGGGGCACTTTCACATAGGTCGGGCCATCCGGGGCATCCGGGGCCTACCAGCGAAAGGAGCTCCACCATGATGGTTGTCGGCGTGATCGCCGTATGTGTCGTCCTGGCCGTCCTCGCGTTCTTCGTCCCCCGCCTGTCCCGGCACCCCGAGCGCGGCACGCAGCGGACGCTCGGCGCCGGAGCGCGGGCCGGCGGGAAGGCGCCCGGCCCGCTCGGCCGGCTCTTCAGCAAGCCGTTCCACAGCAGCTCGCGCGCGGTGGGCCGCAGCGGTTCGGCCGGTCGCCGGTTCCGCGGCCGCATGCCCTTCTGACCGGATGCGTGAACGAGCGGAGCAGCGCACGAGCGGGGAGCCGGATGACCGACCCTGAGGACGAGGCCAGGCTGCTGGCCGGCCTGACCGTGGACGCCAGTCGGCGGGAGCAGCCGATCGTGCTGGACGCGGACGGGCGCCCCCTCCGCACCTGGAGGGAGAACTATCCGTACGACCGCAAGGTGAGCCGCAAGGACTACGAGCGGACCAAGCGCATTCTGCAGATCGAGATGCTCAAGCTCCAGCGGTGGGTCAAGGAGACCGGCGCACGACTGGTCGTCGTGTGCGAGGGGCGCGACGCGGCCGGCAAGGGTGGCACGATCCAGCGGCTCACCGAGCGGCTCAATCCACGCGGCGCGCGCGTGGTCGCCCTGGACAAGCCCACCGAGCACGAAGCGGGACAGTGGTACTTCCAGCGGTACGTCGCACAACTGCCGACCGCCGGGGAGATCGTCTTCTTCGACCGCTCCTGGTACAACCGGGCCGGCGTCGAGCGGGTGATGGGGTTCTGCTCCAAGGACGAGTACGAGCTGTTCCTCGACCAGTGCCCGACCTTCGAGCGGATGCTGGTCGCCGACGGCGTCCTGCTCGTCAAGTTCTGGTTCTCCGTCTCCCGCTCCGAGCAGCGCACCCGCTTCGCGATCCGGCAGATCGACCCGGTGCGCCAGTGGAAGCTCTCCCCCACCGACCTGGCGTCGCTGGACCTCTGGGACGACTACACGGAGGCGAAGATCGACATGTTCCGCGCGACGGACACGGAACACGCCCCCTGGACGGTCGTCAAGAGCAACGACAAGCGGCGCGCACGGCTGGAGACCATGCGCAGTCTGCTGGCCCGCATCGACTACGCCCGCAAGGACGTCGACGCGGTCGGCACACCCGACCCCCTCATCGTCGGCGCCGCGGACACCCTGCTGGAGGCCGGAGAGGAGGCCAGCACCCTGTCACCCACACCCCTGTTCCCCGGCGCCGAGGGGCCGGGGAAGCATCCCGAGGGGCGGCATGACTCACGGTAGTCGGCCTCATGTCGACGCGGGCTTGACCACCGGACGGCCCACCGGGGGGTCGTCACCTACGGCGGTGCGTCACCTCAGGCCGGAAGGCACGACGGGACGTCGGCGGTGGACGAGACGACCTCGGCCTGGAGCCAGCCGCTCGTGGGGTAGCCGTTCACGGTCGTGACGACGAGGTAGAAGATCCCGTCGCCGACCGGGCTCTGCACGGTGCACGCGGCGGAGACGTCGGTGCCGCCGGTCAGGGGCGCGATGACCTCGGCGTTGTTCTGGGGGGCGGCGAGGAGGTTCGACGTCTCGACCCCGACCTGCGGGAGCGTGTCCGCCCCGCCCAGGCCCCCGCGCCCCACGGTGTGATTCGTACCGGTGACGTGCCCGGTGCCGGTCAGGATCTGCCCGCACGACTGGTTGTTGTTGCTGTTGTTGTTCCCCAGGATGGCGATGGCGCAGGGACCGTGGTCCTCCAGCATTGCGTCGCCATCATGGCCGCTGACTGGTGACGGGGCGTGACGGGAAGCTCGCCCGGATGGCTCAGACGGCCTTCCCTGGCGGCCAGTTGGGCGAGCTTCCCTGTTCCGGGTCAGGGTCTCCGGCGGCCGGTCGCCGTGTCCGGGGGCCAGGGTCGGCGTCCGGCTCCGCTCCGCCGACGAGACCCGCTGACCCTCACGCGACGAGTGGGTGTCACCCCACTGAGGGCGCCGTCGTGGCCCGGTGGGCCAGCACCGCGGGGAGCATTGTCGTCTCGGGGACGTCGTCGCGCCCGGCGAGCTTGGCCATCAGAAGGTCCACCGCGCGGGTGCCGATCTCGGCCGAGGGGATCGAGACGGACGAGATCGGCACCGGCGCCTGCTCCGCGGTCTCGTCGGGGCAGATCGCGACGACCGACAGGTCCTGTGGGACGCGTAGGCCCATCGTCTGGAACGCCGCGATCAGGGGCTGGGTGACCGGCTCGTTGTGGATGACCACGCCGGACAGTTCCGGCTGCTCGTGCAGCAGTTGCTCGGCCATGGCCTGGGCGGCCGCCGGGGTCTCCGGGCAGGGGTGGACGGAGGAGCACAGGCCGAGACGGTCGGCGGCGGCCGTGAATCCGGAGGCGACGCGGCGGGCGAAGCCGGTGCCCCGGACGTACACCTCCGGGGGCGAGCCGACCAGGGCGACGGTCCGGTGGCCGAGCGATGCGAGGTGTTCCACGCACGCTTCGCCGGCCGCCGCGAAGTCCAGGTCTATACAGGTCAGTCCGGCGGGGTCGGAGGGGAAGCCGATCAGGACGGACGGCTGCTCCAGGCCGCGCAGCAGGGGCAGCCGACGGTCGTCCATCTCGACGTCCATGATGATGAACGCGTCCGCCATGCGGCTCCGGGCGACCCGGTCGATGCCCTCCTCCCCCTCGTTGTGCGTGAGGAGGAGGACGTCGTGGTCGTGCTCCCGGGCGGCGGTGGCCACGGAGGTGGCGAACTGCATCACCACGGGCATGTGCATGCCCTTGCGGAGGGGCAGGACGAGGCCGATCACCTGTGACCTGCTGCTGGCCAGGGACCGGGCCCCGGCGTGTGCCCGGTAGCCCAGTTCCCGGATGCTGTCCTCTATGCGGCGGCGCGTCTCCTCGGAGATCGGTCTCTTGCCGCTGAGGGCGTAACTGACGGTGCTGGGCGACACGTTGGCGTGCCGCGCCACGTCAGTGATCTTGACCATGCGTGTACCTTCTCGAGTCCCGGTGTGCCTCATCATCCTCGGGCATCGGAGAGCGGCAGGGCGAGGACGGCCGTACCGGCCGCGGCGCGGGCCGAGGGGCCACCGGCCACCTCGACGCCCCAGGGCAGGGAGGCGTCGGAGATCTCTGCCCGCAGCGTGTCGCCTTCGCGCACGACGGTGATCTCGGTGGCGGCCATGCCGTCCTCGCGGGGGATGCGCACCGTGGTGCGGGAGCCGTCGGCGGGCTCGAAGACCCGGACGGTCACGTCGTCCGCCCACGGGTAGTCGGGGCGGTCATCGACCGAGCCGACGGGGATCGCTGAACCGGGGCGGGCCAGCAGCGGGAGGCTGAGGTAGTCGTGGGTCTCACGCACCCAGCGCGGGCCGGTGACCTGCTCGCCGGTCGTGAAGTGGGTCCAGGTGCCCTCGGGCACGTAGTACGACACCTCGCCGTCCTCCGAGAACACCGGTGCGACGAGCAGGTCCCCGCCGAGCATGTACTGGCGCTCCAGCGAGGCGCAGGCCGGGTCGTCCGGGAACTCCAGCAGCATGGCCCGCATCATGGGGACGCCCTCGGTGTGGGCCTGGTGGGCGGCGCCGTAGAGGTAGGGCATGAGGCTGAGCTTGAGCTTGGTGAAGTGGCGCAGGACGTCCACGGCCTCCTCGTCGAACAGCCACGGCACGCGGTAGGAGGAGGAGCCGTGCAGGCGGCTGTGCGAGGAGAGCATGCCGAAGGCGGTCCAGCGCTTGAAGAGGCCGGCGTCGGGCAGGCCCTCGAACCCGCCGATGTCGTGGCTCCAGTAGCCGAAGCCGGACAGGCCGAGCGAGAGACCGCCGCGCAGGGACTCCGCCATCGACTCATAGGTCGACTCGCAGTCGCCGCCCCAGTGCACGGGGAACTGCTGGCCGCCGGCCGTGGCGGAGCGGGCGAAGACGACCGCCTCGCCCTCGCCGCGGTGCTTGCGCAGCACGTCGAAGACGGTCCTGTTGAAGAGCTGGGTGTAGTAGTTGTGCATCCGCTCCGGGTCGGAGCCGTCGAAGTACGCGACGTCGGTGGGCACGCGCTCGCCGAAGTCGGTCTTGAAGCAGTCGACGCCCATGTCGAGGAGCGCTTCGAGCTTGGCGGCGTACCAGGCGCAGGCGTCGGGGTTGGTGAAGTCGACCAGGGCCATGCCGGGCTGCCACAGGTCCCACTGCCAGACTCCGCCGTCGGGGCGCTTGAGGAGGTAGCCGGCCGCCTTGCCCTCGGCGAAGAGCGGGGAGCGCTGGGCGATGTAGGGGTTGATCCACACGCAGATGTGCAGGTCCCGTTCCTTGAGTCGGCGCAGCATTCCCTCGGGGTCGGGGAAGACGCGCGGGTCCCACTCGAAGTCGCACCAGTTGAGCTCGCGCATCCAGAAGCAGTCGAAGTGGAAGGCGGACAGCGGGAGATCGCGTTCGGCCATGCCCTCGACGAAGCCGGTGACGGTCTGTTCGTCGTAGGAGGTGGTGAAGGAGGTGGTCAGCCACAGCCCGAACGACCAGGCGGGCGGGAGCGCGGGCCGGCCGGTCAGGGCCGTGTACTTGCGCAGGATCTCCTTCGGCGTGGGGCCGTGGATGACGTAGTACTGCAACTGCTGGCGCTCCGCGCTGAACTGCACGCGCGACACCTGCTCGGAGGCGACCTCGAAGGAGACCTTGCCGGGGTCGTCGACGAAGACGCCGTATCCGGCGTCGGTCAGGTAGAACGGGATATTCTTGTAGGACTGTTCGCTGCTGGTGCCGCCGTCGGCGTTCCAGATGTCGACGCTCTGTCCGTTCCTGACGAGCGGGCCGAAGCGCTCGCCGAGTCCGTAGACGGACGTGCCGACGGCCAGCCGGAGCTGCTCGCGGATGTGGTGCTCGCCGTCGGCGGTCTCCATCAGAGCCATGGCCTTGACGTCGCTGCTGGTCAGCGTGCGTCCGTCCGCCTGGAACTCCATGCGCCAGCCGCCGTCGAGGCGGAAGCGGACGCTCAGGTCGCCGGAGGTGAGGACGGCCTGCTCCTCGTCGACGGCCACGACCGGGTCGTGCGGCTCGTGGTGCAGTTCGAAGTGGGGGCCGGTGTCGAGGCCGCCCTCGAAGTGCGTGATGCGCACGCCGATGACGCCGGGCATGGGCGCGGTGCAGTCGACGGTGATGAGCGGTCCTTTGAGCAGGTCGCCGCGGTGCCGGATGTGCTGGGTGGGGGCGTGGACCCGGAGCGTTCCGGGCCCCGGGACGGCATCGAGGACCTCGGCCGGATACGCCGCCGTGATGCCTTCGCGCAGCAGCCAGTACCCGTTGGTGAACTTCATCGTCGATGCCTTTCCCGGTGGGCGGCCACCGGCGTTCTCGGTACGTGCGGGAGGGGAGGGGTCACTTCACGGCGCCGACGGCGATGCCTCGCGTCAGGGTCCGCTGGAAGAGCAGGAAGAAGACGATCGCGGGCAGGGCGCCGAGCAGGCCGGCGGCGTTGGTCATCGTCGCGTCCATCAGACGCTGGCCCTGGAGGACGCCGAGCGCCACCGAGACGGTCTGGTTGTCGTTCGACGGCAGCATGACCAGGGGCAGCAGGAATTCGTTCCAGGTCCAGATGAAGAAGAACACCAGCAGGACGCCGAGGGTGGGCCGGCTGACCGGGACCACCATGCGCCACAGGATCTGCCAGCTGTTGGCGCCGTCGATCCTCGCCGCCTCGATGATCTCCCTCGGGAAGGCCCCGAGCACGGAGGACAGCAGGTAGGTGCCGAAGGCCGCCTGTACGACGCTGAAGACGATGATCAGGCTCAGCCTCGTGTCGTACAGGCCCACTTCCTTGGACAGGTAGTACAGCGGGTAGACGAGGGCTTCCTGCGGCAGCACGTTGGCCAGGACGAAGAAGGCCAGGAAGTACGCCTTGCCCTTGATGCGGCCGATGCCGATCGCGTACGCGTTGAGGACGGAGAGGATGACGCCGAAGACGGCGACCGATCCTGAGATCACGACCGAGTTCAGCAGGGTGTTTCCGAAGTCGACCCGGGTCCAGAAGTCCTTGAGGCCGTCCAGGTAGAGGCCGTGGGGCAGGGACAGCGGGCCGTTCGCGGAGTACTCGGCGGGTGACTTCAGCGCGTTGACGAGGACGATGAGGAGCGGCAGCACCATGAAGACCGCGCCGAGGGACATCGCCGCCAGCACCGGGTAGCGCTTGAGCGCGTTCACTGTGCGTCCTCCGATCGGCTCTGGAAGCGCAGTCCGATCGTCGTCAGCGCCAGGATGATGAGGGTGAGGACCGTCGCGATCGCCGAGCCGTAGCCGACGTCCGTCTTCTCGAAGAAGGTCGAGAAGGAGAAGTAGGACGGCACGATCGTCGCGTCGGCGGGTCCGCCCTTGGTGAGGACGTAGACCGCGCCGAAGACCTTCAGGGCGGCGATGGTGCACCACAGCATCACCACGTAGATCTCGGGGCGGATCTGGGGCAGCGTCACGTGCCAGAAACGCTGCCACCAGTTCGTCCCGTCCAGCTCGGCCGCCTCGTGGAGCGAGGGATCGACCCGCTGGAGTCCCGCCATGAAGATCACGACGGGGAAGCCCAGCTGCACCCAGACCATCACGGCCATCACGCTGTAGAGCGCGACGTTCGGATCACCCAGCCAGTCCTGCTGGAGCGAGCCCAGGCCGACCGCCTTCAGCAGCTCGTTGAGGGAGCCGTTCTCGGGGGCCAGGATCCAGCTCCAGACGATGCCCGCGACGGTGATGGGCAGGACCTGGGGCAGGTAGAAGCAGGCGCGCAGCACGCTGGCCAGCTTCGAGCCGAAGTGCTTGCCGATGTAGTCGAACAGCGCCGCGGCCACCACGAGGCCGACGGCGGTGGGGATCACCGCCATGGCCAGGACCATGGCGACGCTGTGCCGGAAGGACTCCCAGAACCGGGAGTCCTTCATCAGCTCCTGGTAGTTCTCCAGCCCGGCCCAGGTGGGCGAGCCGACGCCCTGCCAGTGGGTGAGGCTGAAGTAGATGTTCATCGCGAACGGCACGATGACGACGGCCAGGAAGGCGATGACACCGGGGATCAGGTACAGCGCGTAGGGGTTGCGCAGCCGGAGGGGTCGGGCACTCATGACGTGGGCGCACCCGCGTCATAGGCCTTCTGCAGCTCGTCGAGGACCGCGTCGGGGCTCGCGCTTCCGGTGATCAGCTTCTGGGTGGCCGACACGAGGACGTCGTAGAAGCCGGGCACCGGCCAGTCCGGGTAGAAGGCGAGGCCGTCCTCGGACGAGACCTTGTTGAAGTTCTCGATCAGCTCCTTGGAGCTGGGGTCGGTGATCGCCGACGGCTCGGCCGCGACGGGCACGCCGCCGTTGTTGCCGAGGGTGTTCTGGATCCCCTTCTTCATCGTGATGTCGATGAAGTCGTAGGCCAGCTGCTTGTTCTTGGCGTTCTTGGGGACGACCCACAGGTTGCCGCCGGAGCCGAGGGTGAGCTTGGAGCCCGGGAAGAGGAACGAGCCCCACTTGAACTTGTTCTCGTCACGGAACCGGCCGTACCACCAGCTGCCCGAGAAGAAGATCGGGGACTTGCCGCCGATGAAGGACACGCCGGCGTCCTCGGCCTTCGCGCCGCTGCTCGTCTTGGCGATGTAGCCCTTCTTCACCCAGTCCGCGAGGGTGTTGGCGGCGTACGTCCAGGCTGCGTCGTGGAAGTCGGCCTTGCCCTTGTAGAGCTCGAAGGAGTCGACCCAGGCGCGGTCGGCCTTCGTGAGGGCGAGCTGGTACAGGTACTGGTGGGCCGGGTACTCGGCGCCGCCGTTGGCGAGCGGGGTGATGCCCTTGGCCTTGAAGGCGGCGAGGGCCTGCTCGAACTCGTCGAACGTGGTCGGGACCTTCACGCCGTGCTGCGCGAAGAGGTCCTTGTTGTAGTACACCATCGTGTACTCGCCGAAGTTCGGGACGCCGTACCAGTTGCCGGAGCCCATGACGCCCTTGGCGTCGTAGCGGCTGGTGGTCGTGACGCTCGGGCTGAGCAGCTTGTCCCAGCCGTGCTTGGTGACCTCCGGGGTGAGGTCGGTGAGCAGCCCCTGCTTGGCCAGCAGGCCGGCGGTGGCGTTCCCCTTGTTGTACTCCATGACGTCGGGGGCGTTGCTGGAGTTGAGCACCATCGAGGCGGTCTTCTGGATCTGCTCGAAGCCCTTGGCCTCGAACTCGACCTTGACGCCCGGGTGGGACTTCTTGAACTCGTCTATCGCCTGGTTCCAGGCGACGCCCATGGCGCTGTTGGGGGCTTCGTAGTGCCAGAGCTTCAGCGTCTTGCCGTCGCCCTCCGCACCACCGTCGGAGCTCCCGCACGACGTCATCAGCATGACGCCCGCCAGGGCGGCTGCTGTGAGAGCCAGCGGTCTGCGCACCTTCACCATTGAAGTGACTCCTACCTGGGCCGAACGGATGAGGCGCCCCGTCGAATCGTTTCGACGAGGCGCGTCGAAGCGCTTCGACGGAGGACCGTATGTACGGCGACCTCATACGTCAATAGCGTTTACAAATCCCTCTCGGGTCTTTGCCGTGCCGTTGCGGCTCAGTACAGACGCACAGCGGCCTGCCGCGTGCGGGCGGCAGGCCGCTGCAAGGTCGTCTGCCTCAGTGGGGCCCCTCGGGCCTCATCCGGGACTCATCGAAACCCTCGCTACCTGACAATGAAAATGATTACCGATATCGTGTCGGCGCGGCCCTGATCTCGAGGCCGCGTCCTTCGCGACGACATGACAAGGGGAGCCGTGGCCCATCTGCTGGTGGTCGAGAGCTGGGTCGGATCGATGAGCAGGCTGTTGCCACGGGCGATCCGGGAAGGGGGCCACGAGTTCACCTTCCTCACCCGCGACCTGCACCACTACCTGCGTGCCGCACCCGAGGGCACCGCGCACCCGTTGCTCGGGGCGCGCAACCTGATCACCGCCGACACCAATGACGCGGGAACCCTTTTACCCGAAGTGGAGCGAGTGCACGGCGCGTTGGGATTCGATGGCGTTCTCACGTCGTGCGACTACTACCTGCCGGTGGTGGCGCGTGCGGCCGCCCGGCTCGGGCTGCCCGGACCGGCTCCCGAGGCCGTCGAGGACGCCTGCCGCAAGGACGCCACCCGCCGCGTGCTGGCGGAGGCGGGGGTGCCCGGGCCGCGGTTCGCCGTGCATGAGGAATGGGCCGAACTCGCCCGTTCCGCAGAAGACATCGGCTACCCGCTGGTGGTCAAGCCCGTGGACCTGTGCGCCGGCATGCTGGTGCGGCGGGTGGACGACGAGGAGCAACTCGCCGCAGCCGTCGAGGCGCTGGCCGGCTTCCCGGTCAACGCGCGCGGACAACGGCGGTCGCCCGCCGTGCTGCTCGAAGAGCTGCTGGACGGCCCGGAGGTGAGCGTCGAGTCGGTCTCGCACGCGGGCGCGGTGCACGTCGTCGGTGTGACGGACAAGAGCGTCGGCGGGGAGCCGGCGTTCATCGAGACCGGCCACATGTTCCCCGCCGCCCTGTCCGCCGCGGACATCGAGGCCGTCGAGCGGACCGCGCTCGGGGCGATCGTGGCACTCGGGCTCACGGAAGGCGTGGTGGCGCACACCGAGATCAAGCTGACGTCGGCCGGACCACGTGTGGTCGAGGTCAATCCGCGGCCCGCCGGGAACCGCATCACCGAGTTGGTGCGGCACGTCACCGGCATCGACCTCGCCGCCGCCTTGGTGGACGTCAGCCTGGGCCACTCCCCCGACCTGCGGCGTACGGACACCGGACTGCGCAGCGCCGCCATCGGGTTTCTCGTACCGGAGGTCACGGGCACCCTCGAGGCGTTGGACGGCGGTCGAGTGCGGACTGCGCGGGACGTGCTCGAGGTGGAACTCGCCGAGCCGGGACGGCAGGTGAAGGCGGCGGGCAGCAACAACGAGTACCTGGGGCATGTCATGGCGGGCGACCCCTCGGGCGCCGGCGCCCGCGACCGGGTCGAGTCGCTGCTCGGCGAGGTGCGCTCAGGGATGGTGATCCGATGAGGACCGTCGGCCCTCCCCCGGTCGGTGCGCCGCAGGCCCCTGCCCGCCCGGTCTCCGCCGGCAGTGCGACGACGTTCGAGGAGCTGCTTTCCCTCGCCCGGGCCGGAGAGCTCGGTCCCGATCCGGCCGGGCTGCGGATCTCCGTGGCCTTCA
The DNA here is from genome assembly GCF_001509795.1 of Streptomyces sp. NRRL WC-3605. Classification (GTDB taxonomy): domain Bacteria; phylum Actinomycetota; class Actinomycetes; order Streptomycetales; family Streptomycetaceae; genus Streptomyces; species Streptomyces viridochromogenes. The sequence goes on from NZ_LLZN01000045.1 coordinate 46,991, forward strand.
CCACCCGGCAGGCCGTACGGCACGAGGGGCGCGGTACCGGGTACCGCAACGAGGTGCTCAGCCTGCGGCTGGCCGAAGCCGTCGGCAGTTGCGCGGTCGAGCCCGGTGCGCTGCCCGACGGCGCCGTGGAGGACTGTGCCGGCGCCGAGGTGGCCCGGCTGCTCGGGCACCCGATGCTGCCAGTGCGGGTCGCCGCGCTCGACGCCTACCTGATGCACGTCTTCCCGCACACCCGGGAGAACGGAGCGAGGCCCCTCGCCCTGCCGGCCGGGACCTCGCTCGAGAAGTCCCGGGTCCGGGCCGACGCGGTCGCCGGGCTGCTGGTCCTGCCGCCCGGATCGATCGTGCTCGTGGTCGGCGTGGTCAACTCCCTCCTGGAGGCACTGCGTTCACGAGGACTGCGCTACATCCCCTGCGACCTCAAGGGGGGCGTCACCGAATGGGGCGAGCCGATCGCCACCGACGCGCTCGCCTCGGCCGGGCGCTGTGACGCCCTGCTCGTGTCCGGGATGACCCTGGGCAACGGGACCTTCGAGGCACTGCGGCTGCACGCGCTGCGGCACGACAAGCAGTTGGTGACGTTCGCCCAGACCGGCAGTGCCGTACTCCCCCACCTGCTGGGGCACGGGGTGAGCGCGGTGTGTGCGGAGCCGTACCCCTTCTTCTGGCTGGACGGCGGCCCGAGCACCCTCCACCGCTACCGCGCCGGATGCCCAGGAGGCACCCCGTGACCACCGCCCTGCGGACCGCCGCCCGCCCCGAACTGCTCACCCTGCTCGGTCGCACCCCGGTCCTCCGCGTCACCGTCGACCTGCCCGGTCCCCACCCCGGTTTCTGGGCCAAGCTCGAAGGGCTCGCGGCGGGCGGTATGAAGGCGCGGGCCGCCGTGTCGATGCTGATGGGAGCCCGGGAGCGCGGTGAACTGCGCCCCGGTGCCCCCGTCGTGGAGTCCACGTCCGGCACCCTCGGCATCGGGCTCGCCTTCGCCGGACAGGCCCTCGGGCATCCCGTCGTCCTGGTCGGTGACAGCGAACTGGAACCGTCCATGCGGCAGTTGCTGCGCTCGTACGGGGTGCGGCTGGAGATCGTGGACCGGCCCGCGGCCCGGGGCGGCTGGCAGGCCGCACGCATCGACCGGTTGCGCGCGCTGCTCGCCGTGCTGCCCGACGCCTACTGGCCCGACCAGTACAACAACCCCGACAACACGGCCGGTTACGCCTCGCTGGCCGCCGAACTCGCCACCCAGCTCGACCACGTGGACGTGCTGGTGTGCAGTGTGGGCACCGGCGGGCACAGTGCCGGATTGATCGGCCCCCTGCGGCGGCACTGGCCGGCACTGCGGCTGATCGGTGTCGACTCCACCGGCTCCACCATCTTCGGCCAGCCTGCCCGGCCCCGCCTGATGCGCGGCCTGGGCAGCAGCATCCATCCGCGCAACGTCGCCTACGACGCCTTCGACGAGGTGCACTGGGTCGGACCGGCCGAGGCCGTGGACAGTTGTCGGCGGCTCGCACGAGGCAGTTTCGTCAGCGGCGGCTGGAGCACCGGTGCCGTAGCCCGCGTCGCCGCCTGGGCGGCCCGGGCCGACCCGGGCGCGGTCGTCGCCACCGTCTTCCCCGACGGACCGCACCGCTATCTCTCCACGGTCTACGACGACGACTTCACCATCGCCCACGGCGTCGATCCCGCAGCCGCGGCCACCTGTCCCGTGGAGATCCCGCATCCGTATGCGGCCGAGGCGACCGGCTGGGCGCGGTGTACCCGCGTCACCGATCCGCTCGCGCCTCGCGCGGAGGAGCGATGAGGACCAGCCTGCACACCGTGCACCTGGAGCTCGCCGAGCCGTTGCGCATCTCCCGCTCCACTATGTCCGCCCGTGACGCCGTCCGGCTGACCGTCGAGCATGAGGGCGCGACCGGCCATGGCGAAGCCGTCAGCAGCGTCTACTACCGGCTCGACGCCATGGGGCTCGCGCGGCACTTCACCGCCGTCGGAGCGGACCTGGACCGCTCTTCCGACCCGGAGACCGCGCTGGAAGCCCTGCGTACGGGTGTGTTGGCCGCCGACGGCACTCCCCCGGCCGTGACCGCCGCCGCCGAGGCTGCCCTTCTGGATCTGGTCGGCAAGCGCGCGGGCAGACCTGTCCACCGGCTTCTGGGCACCGATGACGCCCCGGTCGCGGCCACCGCCCGCACCATCGGCATCACGTCCGCTTCGCGTGCGGCGGCGCAGGCCCGCGCCCTGGCGGCGAACGGGTTCCACGTGCTCAAGGTGAAGGCGGGGGCGACCGATCCGGAGGAGGATGTCGAGCGCGTGCGGGCGGTCCGGGACTCCGCGCCCGGTGTGCGGCTGCTCCTCGACCCCAACGGGGCCTGGTCCGCCAGGCGGGCGGCGGCCTTGCTGCCCCGTTTCGCAGCGCTCGGCGTCGAGGCCGTCGAGCAGCCGCTCGCCCCCGGCGACCCGGAAGGGCTGGCCACGCTGGCCGAGCGGTCACCGCTGCCCGTCATCGCCGACGAGGACGCCGTCGATCTGGAGGACGTGCGCCGCCTGGCCGGGCGCGTCCACGGTGTCAACGTCAAGCTAGCCAAGTGCGGCGGGGTCTACGCGGCGCTGCGCATCGCAGAGTTGCTCGACGGCAGCGGTACGCAGCTGATGCTGGGCTGTCTGGCCGCAAGCACGCTGGGGATCGCACCCGCCGTGCACCTCGCCGACCGGGCTCGTTGGACCGACCTGGACGGGCACCTGCTGCTCGCGCACGACCCGTGGACCGGCATCGGCGGTGAGGACGGCTGGGTTCGGGTGAGCGGATCGCCGGGGCTGGGCGTCGCACCGCGGGACGGGTCGTCGTGACGACCTGCCACTGGGGGCGCTGATCGGGCCGCCGCCGGGCAGCACGATGCGGCTGGTCGGCTTCCGCACCTGGACCACTTCGTGCGATCCTCCGGCGGCCCGTCGCGAGGGAGGATGCCCCTGCGGCTCACGTATGAAGGCTGGGGAGCTCCCCCGGGCGGACCTTGACCACCTTCACGTGCGTACAGCCTGAGGCCTTGAGTGCCCGTCGGCGTTGGATGGCGGCAGCCCTCTCGAACACTTTCGCTGAGGCCTGCGGCGCGCCGTCGGGGTCGGTCCAGATCAGACCGTAACTCTGCACCGCGCTCGTCATGCTCCCGTTTCCTCTCCGCCCGGCCTCCGGGCAACCGACGCCGTACAAACCACGACTGTCCCACCGAATCGGCAGCCTGGCACGAAAACGGCGGGGACGTCGAGACCGCACCCGCCGGTTCCCGGGTCAGAGGGTGATGGTGCCGCGAACACAGACGACGGTGGCTCCGCTCAGATGCGAAGCCGGTTTCGGGAGCGTCAGAGGAGGAGAGTGCATACGGCGGTTCGGTGGAGGAATTCCTCGGCCCGGTCCCACGTCCAGCCGGTCTCCACCACCAGTGCGTGCCAGCCAACGGGCCCGAACCAGTACCAGAGGAGGTCGGCCGTCTCGCGCTCCGGGCAGGAGGGCGCCGGTTTCAGCGTGTGGAGGTGACGTGCGACGGCGCGCAGGGCGTCACGGTACGCGGCGGTGGCGCGATCCCACAGGGCTTCGCCGTCCTCGTGGACGGGGAGTGCTTTGCGGATGGCCTCGTGTACGGGGTACTGGCTCTCGTTGCCTGCCCGCGTCCCCCGCGCCAGCGCCGCGAGGACCGCTTCCGGCGTGCGCAGCGCGAGTATCTCCTCCATGGCCTCGCGGTAGCCCGACGCCGTCACTCCCTGGTCGACGATGAGGTACAGGATGTCGCTCTTGCTCCCGACGCTGGCGAACACCGTCTTCGGGGCGACCCCGGCGGCCGACGCGATGTCGGCGACCGCGACCCGCCCGTAGCCGCGCTCGGCGAACAGCGCCGTCGCCCGGCTGAGGATCAGTTCACGGGTGCGGGCCGCGGCCTCCGCGCGCAGCGGGGACACGTAGGGGCGTTTGGGCGACATGTTCCGATGCTAGCACCATGAATTCATTAGGTATGCTGTTACTTCAACTTGAGCGAAGGGCTTGATCATGGGAATGGACGCTTCGGAGCTGGGCCGCGGCCTCTTCCGCATCCTCGAGACAGGCGACCGGGCCTTGGCCGCGGACGTGGTGCACGCGGAGTTCCGCAACCGCGAGGCCGCGGTGTCACCCGAGGCCTGCTCCATCCCCGGACCCGCCGGGGTGCTGGCCTCGGGGGCGTGGATGCGTTCCGCCTTCAGTGATCTGCGCTTCGCCATCGAGGACATCGCCCACCAGGACGATCAGGTCTGGGTGCGGCTGCGCATGCAGGGCCGCCACACCGGCCCGTTCGTCAAGTTCCGGGACGGCGGCCTCGATCAGGCCGTGCCGCCCACCGGACGTGCGATCGACTTCGAGCAGATCCACGTGCTCGGCCTGCGCGACGGCCAGGTGGTCTCGCACGAGGCGGTCCGCGACGACGTCACGATGCTCGGGCAGCTCGGCGTGTTCCCGCCGGAGCCGGCAGGCATGCTGCGCATGGTCGGGTGGCGGCTGACCGGGCGCGCCAAGCGTGCCGCGCAGGCCGTCACGACACAGGCCGCCGAGGCTGCCGCCAGGGCATAGCCACGCGAGGCACGCGCGCAGGACGGCCGAGAGGAGCGCACCAGGCGCGGGGCGAAGCTGCTCGCCTGCGCGCCGGCCGGACAGCCCCCGTAGCCGGCGGTCGCGAGGTGTGCTCCGGCTCCCGCCGGCAGTCGGCCCTGGGCGTGGATCGGCGGGAGAATCGGGATGAGGGCGGCCGGCGCCGACGTTCCTGACGGTCGGCTGGCCGGCAGAGAAGCCGTCAGGCGTTCTGGCTGCGCCGCCGGGCCCGGTAAGCGGCGGCCTTGACCCGGTTGCCGCAGGTCTCCATGGCGCACCATTCCCGTCGGCGGCCGCGCGAGCGGTCGAGGTACGTCTGGGTGCACTCGGGGCGGGAGCACTCACGCAGAAGGTCGGCCTCCGCCCCTCCGACGATCTCCACCGCCTCACGGGCGAGGGTCGCGAGCCCCTGCGAGACCGAACCGGTCCTGGTCGTGCCCTCGTCGCTGAGCTGCACCTGCACGGGCAACCCGGTCGCCTGCCGGTTCACCTCGGCTAGCGCGTCGGCGGGCAGCGGCTCCTTGGCGAGGGCGGCTGCCGTCACCGAGTACAGGGCCTCCCGCAGGCTGACGGCCGTGGCGAGTTCGGCGTGATCGGCTCCGGGAGCCACGTCCATCAATCCCGACTCGACGAACCAGTCGTCGAGCGCTTGCGGGGAGGCCAGCATCTCCGTCGGTTCCGCGTTGCGGCGCGCGCGCAGCGTGCCGACGAAGTCGAGGAAGGGCGTCCCACAAGGAAAGGCATGCACGTCACTACTCTAACCGGTGAGTTTTGATCGCGCAAATGTCCTGCCTCACCTCGGCCCCGGCCAGACCCGCTTCGAAGGCGTGTCCGAAGACCCGTCCGCCGACGCGGAACTCCAGCCTCACGACGTTGATCGCCGCCGCCATCGGCTCGGCGCTCGTGATGATCGGTGCCGTTCAGTTGCACCGCCCTCTCAGTGCAGGAAGCCTTCGTAGCGGTGCTGCTCGACCTGGCTGCTGATCTGCTTCACGGTCTCCAGCCCGACGCTCACGATGATCAGGATGCTGGTGCCCGTGAGCTGGTTGGAGCTGCCGAAGTTGCCCAGGGCCACGGTGGGAACCAGCGCGATCAGTCCCAGGTAGATCGATCCGGGCCACGTGAGCCGGTTGAGGACGTACCCGAGGTACTGCGCGGTGGCCTTGCCCGCCCGAATGCCCGGCACGAATCCTCCGGCCTGCTTGATGTTGCCCGCGATCTCCTCCGGATTGAACGTGATCGCGACGTAGAAGAAGGCGAAGAAGACGACCAGGAGGAAATAGGCCACCACATAGTAGGGGTGATTCCCCTTGGTGAAATTGTTCGTGACCCACGTCGACCAGCCCGAGCCCGAACCGGCGAACTGTGCGACGAGAGCGGGAATGTAGAGAAGCGACGAGGCGAAGATCACCGGGACCACACCGGCCTGATTGACCTTCAGGGGAATGTAGGTGGCGGTACCCCCGTACGACTTACGGCCGATCATGCGTTTGGCGTACTGAACGGGGATGCGGCGCTGCGCCTGCTCGACGAACACGACCAAGCCCACCATGGCGAACCCGACCAGCAGGACGATGCCGAAGGCCAGCCATCCGTCAGCGATGGTGCTTTCCTGTTTCACCGCCCAGATGGCTCCTGGAAGCGTGGACGCGATGGAGATGAAGATGAGCAAGGACATTCCGTTGCCGACGCCGCGCTCGGTGATCATCTCCCCGAACCACATGACGCATGCCGTACCCGACGTGATCGTGATGACCATGACCACGGTGACGAAGACCGACTGGTCCGGCACGATGCTCGAGGCCTCCGGGCAGCTCGGGAACAGGGCGCCGTTGCGTGCGGTCGCGATGAGCCCGGTCCCCTGCAGAACGGCGAGGCCCAGCGTGAGATAGCGGCTGTACTGTGTGATCTTCGCTTGTCCGGACGACCCCTCCTTCTTCAGCGCCTCCAACCTCGGGATCACCACGGTGAGCAACTGGAGAATGATGCTGGCCGTGATGTACGGCAGGATGCCCAGCGCGAAAACCGTGATCTGCAGAAGCGCCCCGCCGCTGAACAGGTTGACCAGACCGAGGATGCCTTCGCCTTTCGACACGGAATCCACGCATCGCTGGACGGCCCGGTAATCCACACCGGGAATCGGCACATGGGAGCCGAGCCGATACAGCACGATGATGCTGAGAGTGAACATCAATTTCTTGCGCAGGTCGGGGGTCTTGAACACATGGCTCAGCGCGTTCAGCACGGTGCTTCCTCTACTGCGGTGCGAGGCAGGGCATAGGCCCGAACCGTACGGACCGCCGACCAGCCAGTACGACTACACGCCGGTCAGGTCCCCCGGAACGAGCAAGGGCCGGGGTCTCGCGGGGCCAGGGGCCGGTCACGGCGGGCCCCAGGGCGACCAACGCGTCCACGCCGGTCTTGGCCACCAGGCGGGCGGGCCTCTTCGGCCGTGGTGACGCTCTGCAGGACCCTGGCCCCGAGTCGCCGCAGGGCCCGGACGAGCGTCGCGACGGCTTGATGCAGCCGGCAGCGGCCGGCGTGGTGGAACGGCGGTCCACCGGGCCCGCGGCGTGCCGAGTCCGGTCGGAACGGCGTCGCTGAACCGTTTGATCGAACCCTTCGAACCCTGCACCCTCTTTGCTGGAGACGTCGTGGGAGGCGCTGGAGCGGGCCGGCATCGACCCGGCCACGCTGCGCGGCAGCGCCACCGGCGTCTTCGCGGGCCTGATGTACCACGACTACCCCCGCAGCTCGGCCGCCCTCGCCGACACCGAGGAACTGGTGCACATCCTCACCTACGCCGGTGAAGGAGCAGGGGATTGCCGCCGGTGAGCCGGTGGTAGCCGTGCGCGAGCCGGGCGGCGTCCGGGACGCCCTCCTTGGGGGCGGTGTGGTCCGGCTCGTAGGTGGTGAGGGAGCCGTCCGCCTCGGGAAGCTTGATCATCTCTGCTCGCTGGTACTTCGGCTCCGACCGGCGGCTGCGTACCGCCGGCACCGACGGCGTCCGCGCGATAGGTGTCGAGCAGCCGGCGGGCCCGGGCGTACACGAGGGTGCCCAGGCCGACCATGCCGGACGTGCCGTTGATCAGGGCCAGGCCTTCCTTGAAGCCGAGCGTCATCGGCTCGAGGCCGGTCTTGGCCAGGGCGTCGCCGCCGGGCAGGATCTCCCCGTCCAACCGGGCCTTCCACTGCCCACTCCCACCAGGGCGATGGCAGCGAGCGGGCCGAGGTCGCCGCTGGTGCCGAGCGAGCCCTTCTCCGGCACGCAGGGAGCGATGCCCGAGTTCTAGAGCCGGATCAGCTTCTCCAGGTTCTCCGGCGAGATGGCCGAGTTGCCCCGGGCCAGCGAGACGATCCGGGACAGCATGATGGAGTGGACCGTGCGGTCGTCCAGGTACTGGCCGACGTTCGTGGCCACCGCGTTGATGAGGTTCTCCTGCAGTTCGCGGGCCATGGACACGGGTACGAGCCAGTCGACGAAGCCCCCCGTGCTGGTGTTCACGCCGTAGATGACGCGGTCGTTCTCGACGAACTTCTCGAGGGTCTCGCGCGAGATGCGGACCCGCCGCCACGCCTCCTCGTCCAGCTCGACCGGCACGGGCCCGGCCGCGGCCGCGTCCAACTCGTCGAGGGTGAAACACTGGTTGGCCTTGATAGTGAGCGTCATCGGAGAACCTCTCCTGGGGTCTGGTGATCACGTCCCCGCATCGACAGGGCAGGCGATCCCCAGTCAAGCCAGCCGGGAGAACGAGGTGCACCGCCACCATCCCCCTACGTGCGCCGGAGGACCCCCTAAGAACTCGGCGCGCTCGCGGCGTCGGGCCTGCCGGGGTCCCATGGGCCGCGGCAGGTCGCTATCGAGTGAGGTACCTGTCGAAGATCTGCCCGCTGTCAGGGGTGAACGACCACTCCCCAAGTGCCCGCCTCAGCTCCGACTCGGTCAGCCACCCGTACCAGGCCACTTCGCCCGGATCAGGTAGGACTGCCTCCTCTTCCTCGAGCACGGCGTCGCACACGCCGAGCCAGTGCGGGCTGAGCCCGGCCCGGTTGAGGAACGTGAACCGAGGACGAACCGACACCTGTACACCCAGCTCCTCGCACAGCTCCCGGGCGGCCGCCTGCGCATAGGACTCGCCGACGCCGGCAGCGCCTCCGACGCCGAGTTCGTAGTGCCCCGGGAAGCGAGACAGGTGCTCGGCGCGCCGATGGACAAGAAAGCGACCTTGCCCATCACGGCACACCACCACGCCGACCCGATGCAGCCAGTCGTTCCGGACCGCTTCCGACCGGCTGACCACCCCGAGCACTCGGTCGTGCGCGTCGACACGTTCGACGAGTTCATCCACGGCTCATACGGTCCCAGATGCCACCGACATCAGCCCCGCGTGCTCCGTCCTCACCCCCGGCTCAGCCCGCAGCACGTACCAGCGCCGTCAGTTCCGCCTCGGTCGTACCGGCGCGGACACGCACGTCGAAGGTGTATCCGTCGTCGCAGAACACCAGGTCGAGGTGGAAAGGGGTCATCCTGCGGAAGGCGGCCGCCAGCCAGATCGCGTCGTCCTCGACCACAGCCAGGAACGTCATGGAGCGTCATCACCGGATGCCCCGTCGGACCAAGCCCTGACGGTGATCCGGGCGTGGTCGTATCCCCCGGGCCCAGGTGAGGAGTTGTACGTGACGGCGAACTCGCGCCGCACCTCGCCGAAGCGGTCCGAGTACGTGACCTCCGATTGGCTGACGCGCGTCGGCTTCGCCGCGATGTCGTACGTACGGAGGAAGTCCTTGACGCTGGAGTCCTGGCCGTTGCCCACCCGGTACCGGAGCACCGCCGTGCCGTCGTCCTCCAACTCGGCGTGTGTCGGCACGTAGTAGCGCCCAGCGGCTGTGTGTTGGTCGTGGTGCATCCCCGCCCTGCGTTCCACGGCCTCCTGCGATGTGTCACCGGCCGGCGTGAACAGCAGGTAGCCGGCCCAGGCGATCGCACCGAGCGTCCCCACCGCGCACAAGGCAAGGAGCCACGTCAGCCACCTGCGGCGGCCCGGGCCGGGGCTCGTGACTCCTGGACGCATCCTCACTCACTTCCTGTGCGTACGCCGCTCTCAGCGTGGTCGTTCGACCCTGCCGAATGACCGCGTCCACTCATGACGCTGTCGTCTATTGGCCCTGTTGCGGGGGCTGTTGCGCGTACGGATTGGGCTGCGGTGGTAGCTGGCCTACAGGTGGGCCGTATCCGGGCTGTGGCGTGGTCCCGTGAGGGTAGGGGCGATATCCCGACGGGGGCTGAGGTGGGTAGGGGGTCATGGGGTGCGGGGGCAGGGCGCCGTGCGTGCCGTTTCCTGTGCTGCTGCGGCGGCTGCGAGTGACCAGCCAGGCGATGACGCCCGCGATCAGCAGGATTCCGGCGCCCGCAGCGACCACGATGAGGTTGCGCGAGGACGTCTGCGCCGCGATGCCTGTCTCCTCGGCCGGGGAATGGGACGGCGGGGCGGGTGGGGTCAGGTGGCCGAGGGGGTTGTCCTCGGGGCCGGCCGGGATGTCCATCGTGAGCGCGGAGTAGGGGCGGACGATGCCGTAGCCGTACTCCTCGTCGGGTGCCTTCAGGTCCTTGTGGTGGGCGAACGTGGCCGACTTGATGAGGCGGTTGATCACCTGGCCGGCACTGAGCTCGGGGAACTTGGAGCGGACCAGTGCCGCGGCGGCCGAGACGAAGGCCGTGGAGTCCGATGTACCGCTGGCCCGCCCGTACAACTCCCCCTCGCCGGCGTCCGCGGCGACGATCTCGGCGCCAGGCGCCACCAGGTCCAGGCCCTTGCCGGTGTTGGAGTCCTCCCAGAGGTTGCCCTTCTTGTCGTGCGCGCCGACGGAGATCACGCCGGGAAGGGCGGCCGGGTCGGACACGGCGATGGATCCCTCGTTGCCGGAGCCTGCGACGAGCACGACGTCGTGTTCCTGTGCGTAGGCGATGGCTTCGCGGCCGTCGAGGCTCGTCTTCCCGCTGTCGTTGGCGAACGACATGTTGACGACCTGCGCGCCCTCGTCCACGGCGTAGCGCAGCGCGGCGGCCCAGGTCACGTCGCGCATGGGGTCCTTCCTGGTGCGGAGGGCCCGCAGCGGCAGGATCTTCGCCTTCGGTGCGAGGCCCATCACGCCGTCCCCGTTGCCGGGGCCGTGACCGTGCCCCGCGATGATGCTTGCCATCGCCGTTCCGTGGCCTGCCAGGTCTTCGTGGGGGTTGTCCGAACCGGTGAAGTCCTTGCCTTCGAGGATCTGGCCGGACAGGTCGGGGTGCGTGATGTCGACGCCTGAGTCGATCACCGCGACCGTGACGCCCCCACCCTGGGATTCGGCCCAGACGTCCTCCACCGCGTAGGCGTCCAGGACCCACTGCTGGTCTCTCACGTAGTCGGCGGAGGCGGTCGGAGCCGAGGCCAGGAGCACTCCTGACGCCAGCGCCAGAACGCCGGTCGTGGACCAGAAGCGCCTGCTCAAGTCTTTGCACTCCGTTTCCCCCGGGCCGGTGACCCCGGCCGTCACGTCGACGGAGCCCACGCTAGAGGATCACGCATCGACGGCGTACTCCGCCCATGCGCGAACAAGACAACGGGAGTCGCAGACTCGCCGGCCTCAGGCGGTGTCGCTCGGCATCCCCGGCGAGCGGGCTATCTCCTGTTCGGCGGCTTCGATCAGGGCCTGTACGGCGGTCGCGGCCGCTGCGGGGTCGTGCGCCTCGACGGCCCGCACGATGGCCCGGTGGCCCGGCAGCGACGCCTCCACCGCACCCGGCGTCTGAGTGCTGATGACGAAGCTGTGCTCCAGCGCGATCTCGACGGCACGGCCCAGGGAGCCGAGGAGGCGGTTCCCGCCGGCGTCCAGGAGGGCTCGGTGGAAGGCGATGTCGGCCTCGACGTAGCCGGAGCGGCCGGGGTGTGCCGCCGCGGTCTCCATCGCGGTCAGGGCGTCGCGAAGGGCGCGTACGTGGCCGGGGTCGGCCCGTTCGGCGGCGAGGCGGGCCGCGGCGGGCTCGACGATGCGGCGCAGTTCGCTCGTGTCCCGCAGCAGGGCCGCCGCGTCCCCGGTCTGTTTCCAGCGCAGGACGTCGGGGTCCAGGTGGTTCCAGTGCTCCGGGGGCAGTACGCGCGTCCCGGTGCGTGGCCGTACGTGCAGCATCCCCTTGGCCACGAGGGACTTGACCGCTTCGCGCAGGGCCCCGCGGCTGACGCCGATCTCGGTGGCGAGGGTGTCCTCGACCGGCAGCGGGGCTCCGGGCTCCCACGCACCGTCCACGATGCGCTGCCCGAGCAGGTCGACCACGCGCTGGTGCGTGGTCGGGAAGTGGCCCATGGTCTGTGTTCGCCCCCTGGACGTCATTCATCCAATCATTTAATGATTGAGGCAGAAGGGTAGGCGCTGGGGCCCGCGGCCGCCAGTGCCGCCCCGCCGAGTGGGACGACGTCTGAGCCACGGGAGTGTGCACATGACCGACCGACAGAGGGCGGACCGCCGCAGCCAGGCGTGGTTCGGCGCACAGGGGCGCAGCGGGATGCTGTACCGGTCCTGGATGCGCAACCAGGGGTTCGGGCATGAGGTGTTCGACGGGCGCCCCGTCATCGGCATCGCGACCAGCGCCTCCGAACTCGCCCCGTGCAACGCGCATTTGACGCGTGTCGCCGAAGCCGTCAAGCGCGGCGTGTGGCAGGCGGGTGGCCTGCCGCTGCAGTTCCCCACCATGGCCACCGGCGAGACGCTGATGCGCCCGACCGCCATGCTGTACCGCAACCTCATGGCCATGGAGGTCGAGGAACTGATCCGGGCCAACCCGCTCGACGGTGTCGTCCTGCTGTCCGGCTGCGACAAGACCACCCCCGCCATGCTCATGGGCGCCGCCAGCGTCGATCTGCCCGCCGTCATGGTCACCGGCGGACCGATGCTCAACGGCAAGTTCCGGGGGCAGGACGTGGGTTCCGGCACCCACGTGTGGAAGTTCGAGGAGGATCTGAAGACCGGCAGGATGAGCGAGGAGGAGTGCTTCTTCGCCGAAGGGTGCATGGCGCGCTCCAACGGACACTGCATGACGATGGGCACCGCCTCGACCATGGCCTGTATGGCGGAGGCCCTCGGTATGCAGCTGCCGGGCTCGGCGGCCTGGCCCGCCGTCGACTCGCGGCGGGTGGAGACCGCCCAGGCGGCGGGGCAGCGGATCGTGGCCATGGTGGAGGAGGAGCTGCGGCCCTCGCGGATTCTGACTCGGGAAGCGTTCGAGAACGCCGTCCGGGTCAACGCGGCCATCGGTGGTTCCACGAACGCCGTCATCCATCTGACGGCCATCGCCGGACGCGTCGGCGTCGAGCTGGGCCTGCGGGACTTCGACGAGCTGGTCCGCGCGGTGCCGACGCTGGTGAATCTGATGCCGAGCGGCAAGTACCTGATGGAGGACTTCTGTTACGCGGGTGGGCTGCCCGCCGTCATGGCCGAGCTGCTCGACGGCGGTCTGCTGCACGGCGGTCCGGTCACCGTCACGGGACGTACCGTCGCCGAGAACACCGAGAGCGCCGAACGCTACGACACCGATGTCATCACCCCGCTCGACGCCCCCTTCCAGCCCGCCGGTACCGGCATCGCCGTCCTGAGCGGCAACCTCTGCCCCGACGGCGCCGTCATCAAGCAGTCCGCCGCCTCACCGCAGCTGCTCACCCACCGCGGTCCCGCCCGGGTCTTCGACTCCCCCGAGGCGTATCACGAGGTCGCCGACGATCCGGACCTCGACATCGACGAGAACACCGTGATCGTCATCCGGAACGCCGGCCCCAAGGGTTACCCCGGCATGCCGGAGGTCTCCAACGTGCCGCTGCCGGCGAAGCTGTTGAAGGCCGGAGTCACGGACATGGTGCGCATCTGCGACGGCCGGATGAGCGGCACCGGGTACGGGACCGTGGTGCTGCACGTGGCGCCCGAGGCCGCCGTCGGCGGGCCCCTCGCCCTCGTCCGCGACGGGGACCCAATCGTCCTCGACGTCCCTGGGCGCACCCTGCGTCTGGACGTCGACGACGCCGAACTCGCCCGGCGCCGGCAGGAGTGGACCCCGCCCGCCGAGCAGTACAGCAGCGGCTACACGTGGCTCTACACCCAGCACGTCGAACAGGCGGACCGGGGAGCCGACTTCACCTTCCTGCGCGGCAGCCGCGGACACGTGGTCCCCCGCGACTCCCACTGAACCCCTCACCCGTCCCCAGGCAGGAGTGCGCACCTCGTGGAATCGGCAGCAGCACGCCCCCGTCCGGTTCTCGACCTCGACCCCGGCTCCGTCCTGCCGGACGACTCCGACCGGGCCGCCCTCGTCGCCCGCGTCCACGATCCGGAGGCGGGCGGCCCGTGCGTGGCCGCGGTGCGCGGCGAGCAGGTCGTCGACCTCACGGCCCTCTCCCCCACCGTCTCCGACCTGCTGGAACGCGACGACGCGGCAACCCTCGTCCGCGAGGCCGACGGCGGACGCGTCTGGCGCCTGGACGAACTGCTCCAGGCTCCGCCCGGCCGCCCCGACGTGCCGCATCTGCTGGCGCCCATCGACCTCCAGGTGATCAAGGCGGCAGGCGTCACCTTCGCCGGCAGCCTGCTGGAACGCGTCATCGAGGAGCGCACCGGCGGCGATCCGGCCCAGGCCGCGAAGGTCCGGGCCCGGGTGGTGCGAGCCGTGGGCGGCCGGCTCGGCGGCATCCGGCCCGGTTCACCGGAGGCGGTCAGGGCCAAGGAGGCGCTGCTCGCCGAAGGACTGTGGTCGCAGTACCTGGAGGTCGGGATCGGACCCGACCCGGAGGTGTTCACCAAGGCCCCCGTCCTGTCCGCCGTCGGCACCGGCGCCGACATCGGCGTGCTCGCCGCCTCCGTGTGGAACAACCCCGAGCCGGAGGCCGTCCTCGTCGTGGACTCGCGCGGGCGGGTGCGTGGCGCGACGCTCGGCAACGACGTCAATCTGCGGGACATCGAAGGGCGCAGTGCCCTGCTGCTGTCCCGCGCCAAGGACAACAACGCCTCCTGTGCCGTCGGTCCGTTCGTCCGTCTCCTCGACAGCGGCTTCGGACTGGACGACGTACGCGGCCTGGACATCGGTCTGCGGGTCGACGGCCCGGACGGCTACGTCCTGCGGGGCAGCAGCTCCTTGCGTGAGATCAGCCGCGACCTCCTCGACCTGGTGGCCGCCACGCACGGGGCGCACCATCAGTACCCGGACGGTTTCGTGCTGTTCACGGGCACCTTGTTCGCGCCGACCGAGGACCGGCACGCGCCCGGCGCCGGGTTCACCCATGAGTACGGCGACGTCGTCACCATCTCCAGCCCGGGGCTCGGCGCGCTGGTCAACACCGTCGTCGCCAGCGAGGACGCCGCGCCGTGGACGGATGGGATCGGGACGCTGATGCGCGGCCTCGCCCGGCGCGGGCTGCTGTAGGGGCGCGCGAGGCCGCTGTGGGGGGTGCGCGAGGCCGCTGTGGGGGGTGCGCGAGGCCGCAGTGGGGGTGCGCGAGGCCGCAGTGGGGGTGCGCGAGGCCGCAGTGGGGGTGCGCGAGGCCGCAGTGGGGGTGCGCGAGGCCGCAGTGGGGGTGCGCGGCGCTCCTGACCGGCGCCGCGCACCCCCGGATCAGGTGGTCACCGGCTCCTGGACGAGCGTGGCGTGCAACCGGCGCGTGTGGTCGAGCGGGCGCTCGGCTCCGGTCAGAGTGACACGGGCCGTCAGACGCGGGTCCGCACTGGATGCGGACAACCGCAGTTCCAGTTCCCCCGGTTCGACGATCCGCGTGCCGTCGCGTCCGGTGAAGGAGGCCAGGTCGGCCGGGACCGTGACGCTCAGGTGCCGGGCCTCCCCCGGTTCCAGTGCGACCCGCGTGTAGCCGATGAGGCGTTGCACCGGCTGGACGACGGAGGCGACCGGGTCGTGCAGGTAGAGCTGGACCACCTCGGTCCCGGCCCGGTCTCCGGCGTTGCGGACGGTGAAGGAGAGCGCGAACTCGCCGTCGGTCGGGGCCTCTTCGGCCGCCACACTCAGGTTCGACCAGTCGAACCGCGTGTACGACAGGCCGTGGCCGAAGGCGAACGCCGGGGTCGGGTCGATGTTGGACACCGCGCCGGCGTGCGCGAGCCGCGCCCCGAGGTACGTGCCCGGCTGGGAGCCCGGCCCGCGTGGCACGCCGACCGGCAGACGCCCGGAGGGATTGACCCGGCCGCCGATCACCCCGGCGATCGCGCGCGTACCCTCCTCCCCCGGGAAGAAGGACTGCACGATCGCCGCGGACTCCTCCACCGCGCGCCCGAGTGCGTACGGCCTCCCGGCCAGCAGGACGGTGACGACCGGGGTGTCGAGGTCCAGCAGGGCGTCGAGCAACTGCTGCTGCGCGCCCGGCAGCGCCAGTGAGTCGGCGTCGCAGCCCTCGCCGCTGGTGCCCCTGCCGAAGAGCCCGGCCCGGTCGCCGAGCACCACCACGGTGACGTCCGCGTCGCGCGCCAGCCGCGCCGCCTCGTCGAGGCCCGTGAGGTCCCCGTCGTCGACGCCGGTGCCGCGCGCGTACGTGATCTCGGCTTCGGGGAACTCCGCGGCGAGTGTGTCGCGCAGGGTGGGCAGGTCGATGCCGAGCGGCGTCCCGGGGTGGCGGACGCCGATGTGCTGCGGGAAGGAGTAGCAGCCCAGCACGGCGACGGGTTCGTCGGCGTTGGGTCCGATCAGGGCGATGCGGCGCGGGCGGTCCAGCGGCAGGGTGCCGTCGTTGCTGAGCAGCACGACCGCTTCCTCGGCGAGGGTGCGGGCCAGGGCGCGGTTGTCCGGGCCGTCCAGGTCGATCCGGCCGCGCAGGGCCTCCGGGTCGTCCCGGTCAGTGCCGTCGAGGGCCGCCGGGACGGGGTTCCAGTCCGGGTCGAGCAGGCCCAGTTCCACCTTCTGGGTGAGGACCCGGCGTACGGCACGGTCGACCAGCTTCTCCGGGACGCGGCCGTCGGCGACGGCCTCGGTCAGGGGTGTGCCGTACGTCTTGACGTTGGGGAGTTCGACGTCGATGCCCGCGCGCAGTGCCGTACCGGCAGCGCTTGCCCAGTCGGACGCCACGCCGTGCAGCGTCTTGAGGAAGGCGATGGCGAAGTAGTCGGCGACGACGGTGCCGTCGAAGCCCCAGGTGTCGCGCAGCAGGCCGGTGAGCAGGTCCTCGTCGGCGGCCGAGGGCATGCCGTCGGTGTCGGTGTAGGCGTTCATGACCGAGCGGGCGCCGCTCTCGCGGATCGCCATCTCGAACGGTGGCAGCAGTACGTCGGCGCGTTCACGCGGGCCCACGGAGGCGGGCGCGAGGTTGCGGCCGGCGCGGGAGGCCGAGTAACCGGCGAAGTGCTTGAGGGTGGCGACGATCCCGGCGGACTCCAGGCCCTGGACGTAGGCCGTGCCGATGGTGCCGACGAGGTACGGGTCCTCGCCGATGGTCTCCTCGACGCGGCCCCAGCGGGCATCGCGCACCACGTCCAGGACGGGTGCGAGACCCTGGTGGACGCCGACGGACCGCATGTCGCGGCCGATGGCGGCGGCGACGCGCCGGACCGTGTCGGGGTCGAAGGCGGCGCCCCAGGACAGTGGGACGGGATAGGCGGTCGCCCCCCAGGCGGCGAAGCCGGCCAGGCACTCGTCGTGCGCGAGGGCGGGGATGCCGAAGCGGTTCGACGCGGCGATCCTGGCCTGCGTGCGGGCCAGGGAGAGCGCGCCCAGGGCCGCGTCGACGGGGACCGTGCCGAAGGGGCGGGTCAGCTGGCCGAGTCCGGTGGGCAGGAGGGCGTCGAGGTCGACGGGCTCCTCCATCTCGTGCTGGTGGGGGGCCACTTCGCCGCCCTCGTCGGAGGCGCCCACCCACACTCCGTACAGCTGGGCGGTCTTCTCCGCGAGGGTCATCGCGTCGACGAGTGCGTCCACGCGTGCGGCGACGGAGGCGGTGGGGTCGTTCCAGAGGGCTGTCACGGAGGTGTTCTCTACGGCCACGTCGGCGTTCACTTTCCTCCCACGCCCGTCGGCCCCTGGAGCAGGGCACCGCGGGCGAACCGGTAGACGAGTGGAGCGGTGTCCGTGCCGGTCAACGGCTGAACCCCGCGGTCAGGCCGCTCAGCAACTGGCGGCGGCCGAAGGCGTACAGGACCAGGACGGGCAGGGTGGTCAGGACGACGGCGGCGAGCACGGCGGGGACGTTGACGCCGTACTGGCCCTGGAAGGTCCACAGGGCGAGCGGCAGCGTGCGCCGGTCCGGGCTCTGGGTGAGGACCAGGGGCAGCAGGAAGCCGTTCCAGATGGTCAGGGCGTTGAAGATGGACACGGTGAGGATGGCGGGACGGGTGAGTGGTGCCGCCAGCCGCCACAGCGTCGTCCACTCGTTGGCGCCGTCGACGCGCATCGAGTCGAACAGTTCCTTGGGCACGTCCCGGATGAAGTTGGCGAGCACCAGCACCGACAGCGGGATGGCGAAGGCGATCGACGGGAGGATCAGGGCCGGCAGGCTGTCGTAGAGGTGCAGTTTGATGATGATGAGGTAGACCGGGATGATCGTCGCCTGGAGCGGGATGGCCAGGCCCATGAGGAACAGGCCGTTCATCGCCAGCAGGACCCGCATGCGCCAGCCGCGGACGATCGCGTAGGCCGCCATGAAGGAGACCACGACGGCCGGCACGACGGCGCCGACGGTCACGACGACACTGTTCAGGAAGTACTGCAGGAAGTCGGACTCGATGACGAGCCGGTAGTTCTCCAGGGTGGGGTCGGTCGACGGCACCAGCGGGTTGCTGGCGTAGTAGCGGCTGCGGGCCTTGAAGCTGGTGATGAGGGTCCAGTAGAGAGGTACGGCCACGACGGCGAGCCACAGCCATCCGGCCAGGCCTCCGAGCCAGTTGCGGCGACGGGTGGCCGGGCGGGAGCGGCGGGGGCCCTCGTCGTGGGTGACCTTCTGCGGTCGTCGCGTCTTGGTCAGCGTGGTGGTCACGTCAGGCCCCCTCGAGTTGGCTGGCGCCGGCGTTCCGGCCACCGAGGCGGCGCAGCAGCAGGGCGAGCCCGAGACCGACGAGGACGAGGATCACCGCGATGACGCTGGCGGGTCCCATCAGGCTGGCCTGGAAGCCCCGCTTGTACATGTCCAGGGCGAGCACGCGGGTGGCGTCGCCGGGGCCGCCCTCGGTCAGGATGAAGATGAGGTCGAAGAAGGTCAGCGACCCGACGACCATCAGCGTGGACGAGGTGATGATGGTGTACTTCAGCTGGGGCAGCGTGATGCTGAAGAACTGCCGGACGCGTCCGGCTCCGTCCAACTGGGCCGCCTCGTAGAGCGACTTGGGGATCTGCTGGACACCGCCCTGGTAGATCAGGGAGTGGAACGGGATGAACTGCCAGGAGACGACGAAGATGACGACTCCGAACGCGAGCCCCGGCCGCCCCAGCCAGTCCCGGCTCAGCGCCTGGATGTCCAGTCCGGCGCCGAGTCCGAAGTTCGGGTCGAGCAGGGCCTTGTAGGCGAGTGCGATGGCGGCGGAGCTGAGCATCAGCGGGATGAAGTAGACGACGCCCAGGACCGCGCGGTAGCGCTGGCGGCCGGCGAGGAACGTGCCGAGCAGGATGCTCAGTGGTGTCTGCACGGCCCAGGACACGGCCATCACCAGGAACGTCACCCACAGGGCGTGGGTCAGTCCGGGGTCGGTCAGCACCTTGCGCCAGCTCGTGAGCCCGGTGGCGCGGATGGTGCCGATACCGTCCCACGTGGTGAAGCTCAGCGCGAAGACGCCGACGAGCGGGACCACGGCGAAGCCGACGAAGAGCACCAGCGCCGGCGTCGCCAGCCACGGCAGGGCGCTGTGTGGCCGGCGGCGCCGGGTGGTGCCGGGGAGGGCACTCATGCGTTGGTGACCGCGTTGAGGTTGGTGGCGAACTGCTTGGGCGAGATGGACAGTTGGAACAGCTTGACGATGTTGTCCAGCAGGGTCTCGGCGGCTGTCGGGCTGAGGGCCTGGTCCCAGGACTGCACGAACACCTTGGCCTTGCTGGCGATGTCGTAGGTGAACTGGAGGAAGTCGGCGTTGTCGGAGGCGGCCAGCAGTTTCTCCGTGCCCAGCTTGATCGGCACGGACCCGTTGCCGATCCACTGCTTCACCTCCTCCTCCTGGAGGACACCCTTGGCGAAGTACTCCTTCGCGACCTTCTTCTCCTCGGCGCTGGCCTTCGAGGAGATGGAGAGGTACTGGGCGGGGTTGCCGACGGTGTCGCTGAGATCGCCCTTGCCGCCTTCGACGGGCGGGAACGTCATGTAGCCCAGTGAGCCGCTGGAGACGAAGTCGCCGCCGTCGGCCTGCTGGATGCCGTACGACCATGCGCCGTGCAGCATCATGGCGGCCCGGCCGGTGTAGAGCAGCGCCTGGTCGGCGTTGGAGTCCGCGGTGATCGAGGAGAAGCCCTTGACGAATCCGCCGGCCTTGACCAGTTCCTGCAGCTTGGTGAGGGCCTTGATGGCGTCCGGGTGGGACCAGGCGTTCTTCTCGCCCTCGATGGCGGCCTGGAAGACCTCGGAGCCTCCGATGCGGTCGAAGAGGAACTCCAGCCACATCATGTTCGTCCACCGGGACTGCCCGCCGAGGGCGAACGGCGCTATGCCCTTCTTGTTGAACTTGGGCACCAGCGCCATGATGTCGTCCCAGGACTCCGGCGGCTTCGCGCCGACCTGGTCGAACACCTTCCTGTTGTAGTAGAGGATGATCGGCTGCACCGTCTCGCACGGCATCGCGTAGATCTTGCCGTCGACGGTCGCCGCGCCGAACGAGGACGGGAACAGGCTCTTCTTGAGGTCGGCGTGCTCGCCGAACCACGACGTGAGGTCCTCGACCTGGCCGGCCTCGGCGTAGGCGCGCAGAGTGCCGCCGCCCCAGCCCCAGATGATGGTGGGCGCCTTCCCGGCTCCGATGGCGGTCTTGATCTTGGTCTTGTATGCGTCGTTCTGGAAGGTCGTGTCCTCGATCTGGTCGTCGGGGTGGGCCTTGTTGAAGGCCTTCACGGCGCCGGACCTGACGCTTTCCTGGGGTTGTCCGTTCAGGTACCAGTACGTGGCACCGCCGCTCTTGCCGGGTCCTGACGAGCCGCCGCAGGCGGTCAGCGCTGCGGAGGCCGGCACGGCGGCCGCCAGGCCGAGGAGGGTACGTCGAGAGAGCGCCATGATTCTTCTCCGCACTCGAGAGCCGTCGGCATCCCGTGAGTCCTGGTGAAAGGTTTTCGAAAGTTCGCTCTTCAAGTTCTGTCCGAGCAAGCTAGGTTTCGGGCTGAGGCCCTGTCAATACGCGTGCAGCGACGCGATGAAACGGGTGGAACCCTTGCAGGAACTGGGCTCCATCGGTATCCGGTAGCTCGGCTGCGCGTTCCGAAAGGGTTTCGAAACTGGCTGACCTCGGGCGGAGCGTGACGCGGCGACTCAGGTACGGTTGACGGGTTCAGCACGCGTGGCCGGCCCGACCGGCGGGTCGCCACACCGGTGGACCTGGAGCTGAGAGGAACCGATGCGACCCAACGCCAGGCGCACCACTTTGGCGGACATCGCCCAGGCAGCTGGGGTCTCCGTGGCGACCGTGTCCAAAGTGGTCAACGGTCGCGGTGACGTGGCGCCGCACACCCGGGTCCGCGTGCAGGAGCTTCTGCACCAGCACGACTATCTCGCACCCGTGTTCCGCCACACCGAGGGCGTCGAGAGCCCGACCATCGAGGTGCAGTTCCAGGGCGGTCTCAAGTCCTACGTGGCGGAGGCCCTGGAAGGCATCGTCGACGCGGCCGCCGCTTCAGGCGCGTCGGTGGTGGTCAGCAAGGCGTCCAGCGCCCCGCACTGGGCCCGGGACCTGGTCTCGGCCGGGCGGCGCGCCGTCATCGCGGTCACCAGCGTGTACACCGCGGCCCACCTGAACGAACTGGCGCGCTCGGGGCTGCCGTTGGTCGTGCTGGACCCGCTGCATCTGCCGGACGCGCGGGTCACCAGCGTCGGGGCGACCAACTTCGCCGGCGGCCTGGCCGCGACCCGCCACCTGCTGTCCCTGGGCCACCGCCGCATCGCCTACCTCGGCGGACCGGCCATGGCCGTCTGCAACCAGGCCCGCATGCACGGCTACCGCGCCGCCATGGAGGCCGAGGGAGCACGGGTGCCGGACGCGTACATCCGACCCGGGGAGTTCACGTACGAGACCGGCCTGCACGGCGCGGCGGCGCTGCTGGACTTGGAGGATCCCCCTACGGCGGTCTTCGCGGCCAACGACGAGATCGCGCTCGGCGCCGTCGAGGCCGCGCGTACCCGAGGTCTGCGCGTCCCCGAGGACCTGAGCGTGGTCGGCTTCGACGACACGAGCCTCGCCCAGATGGCGTCACCGCCCCTGACCACGGTGCGCCAGCCGCTCCGGGAGATGGGCGCCGTGGCCCTGCGCACCGCCCTGCGACTGGCCAACGGCGAGAAGGTCGAGTCCCACCACATCGAGCTCGCCACCGAACTCGTCGTCCGGGCCTCGACGGCGGCGCCGCGCGAGGGGACGCTGGAGGGAGGGTGAGCGTCACGTGCTGCGCGGCGCAGGTCGGCGGCATGGACGCAACCCCGTGACATCACCGGCGCCACCGCCACCAACGCCCCCTGCGCGGTGGCTTCTTCGTGCCCGGCAGGGCGGCGGGAGCGGTCAGCTCGGTCAGCAGGTCGCGGTAGGCGGCGGGGTGCCGTGCCAACTGATCGTTTCAGAATGCTGTCCTGCGGAGACGCTGGCGGCCCATCGAAGAATCCCTTCACTCACGGGCTCGAGGAGGAGGGCGCCGTATGGAACGGGTTGGGGCTGCACGGGACCTCGTGGTCGGTTACGTCCACGCTCTGAACGCGATTGACGAGGCCCGCCCTGGTGGAGATCGGCACGTCGCTCGTAGCGGGTGCGGAGCCGTTTGAACTGGTGCAGCCAGGCGAAGGCACGCTCGACCACCCAGCGCACCTTGCCCAGCCCGGAACCGTGGGCGACACCGCGTCGAGCAATCAACGGCTTGATGCCCCGCTTCCACAGCAGACGGCGGTACTTGTCGAAGTCGTAGCCCCGGTCGGCATACAGACGCCGGGGCTTGCAACGGGGACGTCCCCGCAGTCCCCGGAGCGACGGGATAGCGTCGAGCAAAGGCATGAGCTGGGTGACGTCGTGTCGGTTCCCGCCGGTCAGCGTGACAGCGAGCGGGGTTCCGTGCCGGTCGACGATCAGGTGGTGCTTGGAGCCGGGGCGGGCACGGTCAACGGGCGAGGGGCCGACGTGATCCCCTCCTTTTGGGGCCCGGACATGCGAGCCATCCACGGAGCAGTCGTCCAGGTCCAGCAGGCCGGCACGGCGAAGCTCGCTCAACAGGGCAGCGCACAGGCGCGGCCACACTCCGGCCTCGGTCCAATCTCGCAGCCGACGCCAGGCCGTGACACCGGAACAGCCCACAGTCTCCGTCCGGACATCTCGCCACGCGACACCCGTCCGCAGCACGAACAGGACGCCGGCGACTGCCGCCCGGTCCAGAATACGCAGCCGCCCGGGGTGGCGATGGCGCCGTTCGGGAGCGGGCGGCAGCAACGGGGCCACCCGCTCCCACAGGCGGTCAGGAACAAGATCGGTGCGCACCCCGAACTCCCGCCAAGCGGTGGCCTCGGATCCCAAAACCGGCTTCCGAGCCGCGAGAACGTCTCGTTCTTCCGCGGATGGACCAGGGTGAGCAGCGCATGCTGGAAGCAGCCGAGCCTGCCCCAGCGTGTGTTGCGGGCCCGGCGATATTCCCGCAGCAGCCAGGAAACATGCTCGACCAGCTCATGCGGGACGCCGAGCACGGCAGGATACGAACACATCCAGAGCCCCTTCGGTCGTTGGTTCGGTGAGTGGAATCATCACGCCAACGACCAGGAGCTCTGTCTCGTCACCGCGCCTGCTGACCAGCCCATTTCGCCCTCCAGCACAGGATGGAAGAGGTTCGGTCACCAGAACTGGAACCGCGGTGGTGGGGCAGGTCGGCCTGTCACCCGAACCCGTATCAGGCCCGCTGTACGGGGACGTACGATGAGCGTCAGGGTGGAGCCCTCGGTCATCGGACCGTGCGGGCCGCCTGCTCGACGATGCGGGTGACGGCCTCGGGGCGGGATACGGATACCGCGTGTGACGCGTCGATGGTCGTCGTGCGGGCATGGGCGCGGGCCGACATGAAGCGCTGGGCAGCCACTGGGATGTTGCGGTCCTCTGTGGTCACCAGTGACCAGGAGGGGATCGTCTTCCAGGCGGCCTGGGTGGACTTCTCCTCCAGAGCGGCGGCAGCGATTGGACGCTGCGCCGCAGCCATGAGCCTGGCCTTGTCCCTCGGCACGTCTGCGGCGAACTGGTCGCGGAACTTGTCCGGCTTGATGTACACGTCCGCGCCCTGACCACCGTCAGGCAGGACGTAGTGGACGGACTCGACGGCTTGGCCGAGGGTGCTGCCGGGGAACTTGTCCGTCAGCCCGATCGAGCTCTCGCCCTCGTCCGGCAAGAACGCCGCGATGTAGACCAGTGCCTTCACCTTGCCTTCGAGGCCTGCAGCGGCCTGGCTGATGACGGTGCCGCCGTAGGAGTGGCCGACCAGGACCACTGGCCCGTCGATGTGGTCGAGGACGCTGCGCAGGTAAGCGGCGTCGCTCGCCGGACCACGCAGCGGGTTGGCGGCGGACACCACTGGGTAGCCCGCGCTCTGCAGCCGGGCGACGACACCGTCCCAGCTCGCGGCGTCGGCAAACGCTCCGTGTTCCAGCACGATCGTCGGACGTACGGGGTGGTGGGGCGTGGCGTCTGCCGCGGCGGGCAGGGTGACGGCGGCGACGGACAGTCCGACGGCTGCGGTGACACCGAGCAGTACGGATCTACCGCCCGGACGGACGAGGTGGGTCTTGCGCATGGGTGAAATCCCTCTTGTTCGATGAATAGTGTTCGACGGACCGAAAGGCGAGGCAGCCGGGTGCGTCGAGGAACGGGCCCGGATCGTTTGGCCGGTACGTGATGGACGGGCGTCCGTCAGCGCCGCGTGAGCAGCGCGGATCGCAGGACGCGGAAGCCTCGACCGGATGAGGGAGCGAGCTCCCCTTCAGCCGGATGACGGCCGCTCACTCGCGTTCCTACGCGATGTTTCCCTGCCCGTGGTCGGTGTGCGGAGCCAGATCACGCGTGCTGCGCGTGCGACGGCGTCGAGGCGGATACGGAGCCGTTTCCCGTAGCGTGTGGCGACCGGGCGAAGATCTTGAGGCGGTTGACGGTACGTTCGGCGGTGGGCCGTAGGCTCCCCCGCGCGGAGCCTACGGCTACACCTCAGCCGGTACCCTCCAGGACTTCGTAGACGTGCCTGAGGTAGATGTGCGTGCGCTCCGAACCGAGGAGCCCGTCGCCCACCCGGTTCATCGTGTACGAGAACGTGACGCGCCGGTCGAGGTCCATCATGACGATCGAGCCGCCCCTGCCGACCCAGAAGCAGATTCTCCCGGTGGGCATGTGCGGCATCGTCCTCGGATCGGCGAGGGCGTAGCCGATGCCCCAGCGGACGGGGACTCCCAGGAACAGGTCGACCCCGTCGGCCTGGACGTCGAACACCTTGTCCACCGTCTCCTCGGAGAGAAGCCGGCGGCCGTTGACCTGGCCGTGCCGCGAGACGACGGAGAGCGCTCGGGCCAGGCCACGTGCGTTGCCGTGTCCGTTGACGGCTCCGAGTTCGGCGGAGCGCCACTGCGGGGTGTCGACGTGCTCGTCACGCGCGGGGCTTCCGAGCAGCGTCCTGGTGAAGATCCCCTCGGGATCAAGACCCGTGGGCATGCCGATCGGCTGCGAGGGGGCCACCAGATCGGCGATACGCGGCCAGTCGGCCCGCCGCGCGCCGATCTGGACATCGGCCTGCGCCGGCTCGGCGATTTCGGTGGCGACGAACTCTGTCAGGCTGCGGCCGCTGACCCGCCGGACGAGCTCTCCCACCAACTGCCCCTGGGTCTGGACGTGGTAGCCGGACGCGGAGCCCGGCTCCCACCAGGGTGCCTGCGCGGCCAGCCGGGCACTCGCGGTGGGCCGGTCGTAGAGGTCCTCCAGGGAGAAGGGCTGCTCCCAGCCGGAGAGTCCCGAGGTGTGGGCCAGGACGTGCCGCACCTCGATGTGTTCTTTCCCCTGGGCGGCGAACTCGGGCCAGTAGTGCGCGACCGGGCGGTGCAGGTCCAGCGCACCCCGGTCGACGAGGATGAGGGCCGCGAGATTGGTGAAGGTCTTCGTGGTCGACCACAGGCTCACCAACGTGTCCCGGTGCCACGGAACGGTCCGCGCCGCGTCCGCGTGGCCACCCCAGAGATCGACTTCCATGACCCCGTCCACATCGACGGCGATCGACGCGCCCAGCTCCTCGCCGGCTTCGAGGTGTGCCGCCAGCGCCGCCCGTACCGGCTCGAACCGGTCAGTGCTCGTGCCCTCGACACCCATGCTCTTCTCCCCCATCAGCCCCGGTTCTCCGCCTGGAACATCCAGCTCTGCCTCTCGAGATCGGCTGTGAGCCCGACGAGGAGGTCCTCGGTGACGACATCCACCGGGCCCATCGCGACGATGCGCTCACGCAGCCTCTCGGTCACGGCGAAGAGCGCGTGCACCAAGGCGTCGACGGCGTCGCTGTCCTTGGTCCAGCCCGGCGGAAAGGCTGGCACGCCACTGGCTTTCGCGATGGTCCCGGCCCGTCCGTCCGGGCTGACGCCCAGGGCGGCCGCGCGCTCGGCCACCGTGTCGGCGTGGTTCCGGGCGATGGTGGCGGCCTCGTCGAGCTGGAGGTGGACCGAGCGGAAGCGCGGGCCGTACACGTTCCAGTGGGCCTGCTTGGCCACCAGGGACAGGCCGAGCAGGTCGGTCAGGGTCGCCTGCAGCACCGCTCCCGCGGTCTCGCGGTCGCGCTCGGGCAGAGGGTTGTTGACAACCGGCACAGGAGTGCGGTCCTTTCGTGACGGGCGCCGGCTCTCAAGCGGCGAGGAAGTCGAGCAGGGCGGCGTTGACCTCGGCCGCGTGGGTGAGCAGCAGTCCGTGCGGAGCGCCGTCGATCTCGACGAACCGCGCGTCGGGCAGGCGGCGGCGGAACTCGCGGGCCGTGGCGTCGATCGGCAGGATGCGGTCGGCGGTCCCGTGCAGGATCAGCGACGGCACGTCGATGCGCTCCACGTCGGCCCGGAAGTCCGTCAGCCACGCCGGGACGCACGCGTGGGCCGCCATGGGGGCCGAGTCGATGGCGGTGACCCAGTTCGCACGCAGCGCGGCCTCGCTGAGCCGCGACCCGAGCGTCTCGTCGGTGTTGAAGAAGTCGACGAAGAAGCTCTCGTACCAGGCGTAGCGGTCGGCCTCCGCCTGCTCCGCGATGCCGTCGAAGACGCTCTGCGGCACACCGGTGGGGTTGTCCGGCGTCTGCAGCAGGAACGGCTGGAGCGAACCGAGGAACGCCGCCTTCGCCACCCGCTCCGAGCCGTAGGTACCGAGGTAGCGGGCGACCTCGCCCGAGCCCATCGAGAAGCCGACGAGAACCGCGTCACGCAGGTCCAGCTGCGTCAGTACGGTGTCCAGGTCGGCGGCGAAGGTGTCGTAGTCGTAGCCCGTCATGGTCTTGCTCGACCGGCCGAAGCCACGGCGGTCGTAGGTGATGACGCGGTAGCCGGCCTTGACCAGCGCATCGGTCTGCTTCTCCCACGACTGCCCGTCCAGCGGGTAGCCGTGGATCAGGACGACCGGCTGTCCCGACCCGTGGTCCTCGTAGTAGAGGTCGATGCCGGTCGAGCCCTCGGTGCCGACGGTGATGGTTCCCATGGTGTGCCTTTCCGCCCGTCCGCCGTGTGCGTGCCGGGCATGGCATCAACCTAGGAATCGAGCGGGTCGGTCCGCGTCCGTCGGACTACGGCTTCGACGTACGTCATGGTGCCGCGTCTTCCGCGTACGTCATGACGCTGCGCTTTCGGGGTACGTCGTCGTGCCGCCGAGCACCGCGGCGAGTTCGCCGCGGGAGGTGACCCCTAGTTTGGGGAACATCCGCTGGAGGTGAGTGCTCACCGTCCGGGGCGAGACGTACAACCGCTCGCCGATCTCCCGGTTCGTCAGACCCTGCGCGGCGAGCTGCGCGACGTGCAGCTCGGTCGAGGTCAGCCGGTCGACCGCGGCCGGGTCCTGGCGCGGGGACGAGGCGCCCGCGGCGCGCAGTTCCTGTCGTGCCCGCTCCGCCCATGCCGACGCGCCGAGGGCGTCGAAGATCTCGCGTGCGGCCTGGAGGGCGACGCGGGACTCCGCTGGCCGCCGGTGACGCCGCAGCCACTCGCCCACGGCGAGGCGTGCCCGAGCCCCCTCGAACGGCCAGTCCGTGGGGACGGCGTCGAGGGCCGCCCTGTACAGCGGCTCGGCGGCGTCCTGCGGGCTCAGCAGGGCCCGGGCCAGTCGCAGCCCGCAGAGCAGGGCAGGCGAAGACGTCGATTCCCCGAGCGGGGTCAACTCCCGCACGATGTCGCGTGCCACCTCCGCGGATTCGCTGCGCACCGCCGCCTCGACCAGCTCCGCAACCGCGTAGAAGCGCAGCCAGGGGTGGAAGGCGGGGTCGGCCGGGTCGAAGACGCGGTGCAGGTGGCCGAACGCGTCGCCGTAGCGGCCCTGGCAGAGAGCCGCCTGCCCGCGGGCCATCTGCATGATGGCCAGCACCGGGCGTCCTCCGCTGGGAAGGGCCTCGCGTTCGGCTTCCGCCGCCCATGCCTCTGCCGCCGGGTCGCCGCTGACGGCGGCCAGCTGCGCGCGGATGGCGTTCACCATCGCGTGCACGAGAGGCTGACCGGTCTCACGGGCGAGCGACGAGGCTTCCTCCGCGGCGAGGGAGCCGGCGCGCACGTCACCCAGCCGTGCGGCGCTCCCCGCCTGGACGCAGAGGGCGCGGGCCAGCATCGATAGCCTGCCCTGTGCTCGCAGGGCGTCCAGCGACCTTGCCGTCAGCCGGCTCGCCAGGGCGGGAGCGCCCACCGTCACGGCGGCGGCGCCCAGGAGCTGGTCCCCCTCCGCGTTCTCCGATGAGCGCTCCAGCTGACCCGCCAGGCCCTCCATGACTCCTTCCCCATGCTCGACCGGCGCCGAGTACGCCCGCAGAGCGACCAGGTCGGCGTTGTCGGCAGGCACGGGCATCCTGTCGGCTGCGGCGGCGACCCGCTCGCGGGCGGCCGGGCCCGGCTCCCCCCAGAAGCACTGCAGGACCGCGCCCCACAGCATGCGCAGCCCCAGTGTCGACTCGCCGCCGGCGGCGATCTCGACCGCCAGTTCGGCCAGCTCGGCGGTCGCGGCGCCCTCGCCCCGCGTCCCCTCGGCCAGAGCGATGCTGACCCAGGCCGCGCGGCCTCGGTCCCGGACCGAAAGGTCCAGTGAGCGTGCCTGAATCAGCAGGTGCGCCGCATCGTCTCCTTGGCCCGACTCCAGTGCGAGCTCCGCCGCCCGGAGCAACCGGTCCGCCCGCGCGGAGGGGTCCTTGGTCAGCTCCGCCGCCCGCCTCAGCGCGGCGAGAGCCGCGGCGACACCGCCTCGCCGCAGGGCTCTGCCGGCAGTGGAGTCCAGATCCCGTGCCACTCGCTCGTCGAGACCGGCGGTGGCGGCGGCACGGTGCCAGGCCTGCCGATCGGGCTGCCCCTGGAGCGCGGCGGCCAGCGCGGCGTGCGCGGCCTGGCGCTCCACGGCGGTGGCGGCGTGGTGTATCGCCGAGCGGACGAGCGGGTGCCTGAAGATCAACCCCTGGGCCTCCACCAGGCCCGCGTCGATCGCCGCCTCGAAAGCGCCGACGCCGACGGCCGTCCCGAGCATCCGGGTCGCTGCGTCGAGGCACTCCTCCATCGTCCCGTCACCGTTGAGGGCCGAGAGGAGCAGGACCGCGCGGGTGTCGGCCGGCAGGCGGGAGACCCGTGCCGTGAACGTCCGCTCCAGCCGCGCGGTCAGCGGCAGCGGACCCGGATTGAGCGCGTACGCCCCGCCGACCGACTGCAGCGCGACCGGCAACTCGGTCAGCGCCAGCGGGTTCCCGGCGGCCTCCTCCAACAGCCGCCGTCTGACCTGCGGCCCCAGTCCGGGGGCCACCGCGTCCAGCACCTCCCCCGACACCTCGTCCGTCAGCGGGCCCAGGTGCAGCACGGGCAGGCCGGCACTGCTGAGGCGGTCGTCGAGGCGCCGGGTGACGGCGACCAGAACGAGAGGGTCGGATTCGATCCGCCGCGCCACGAACCCGAGCACATCGATGCTGGCACGGTCCATCCAGTGGGCGTCCTCGACGACCACCAGCAGTGGCGCCTTCGCCGCCGCGTCCGTCAGCAGGGTCAGCGCGGCCAAGCCGACGAGGTACAGATCGGGTACGGCCTCGTCGACCAGCCCGACGGCCGCGAGCAGCGCGCTGCGCTGACGTCCCGGCAAGTCGTCGACTCCGTCCCTCAGTTGGTGAACCAACTGGTGAAGACCCGCACAGGGCAGGTCCTCCTCCGACTGGACCCCCACAGCGGTGATCACACGGGTCCCACCGCGTGCCGCCGCGCCCGCGGCCTCCGCGACCAGCGCCGACTTGCCGATCCCCGGCACCCCGGTGATCACCGCAGCACCGCCCGAACCAGCGGCCCCCTGCTCGACCAGGGCCGCCAGCGTGCGACGCTCCGTATCGCGCCCCAATAGCACCCGCCGATGCATGCCGCATCCCCCCTGTTTCTCCGTACCTCCCCAGCACCCCACTGCTCCGCGTCGTTGCGGAACCAGGCGAACTGGCGGCATCGCCGCTGGTGAGCGGACCTGGAAGCCCGGCCTGGATGCCGTTCATGCAATGGTATGCATGCCGCCGGGCGGGAATGACCGCTGTCAGCATGGGCGGAACCGAGCCGCCGCCGGGATGTCCCAGGCCACCGCTTGGCGGTACGTCGACGAGACGCTGGACGTCCTGAATGAGTTGAGCTGCGGGACTCATGCTCAGCGAATGTCATCGGCAGGGAGTTCGGGGTGCGCACCGATCTTGTTCCTGACCGCCTGTGGGAGCGGGTGGCCCCGTTGCTGCCGCCCGCTCCCGAACGGCGCCATCC
This sequence comes from Streptomyces sp. NRRL WC-3605, assembly GCF_001509795.1. Lineage (GTDB taxonomy): Bacteria > Actinomycetota > Actinomycetes > Streptomycetales > Streptomycetaceae > Streptomyces > Streptomyces viridochromogenes. The sequence goes on from NZ_LLZN01000045.1 coordinate 77,720, forward strand.
CGGACCGGGCGGCACTCGCCGGCGTCCTGTTCGTGCTGCGGACGGGTGTCGCGTGGCGAGATGTCCGGACGGAGACTGTGGGCTGTTCCGGTGTCACGGCGTGGAAGGGATTACTCCATGGGCCGCCAGCGTCTCCGCAGGGCGGCATTCTGAAACGATCAGTAAGTCGGCTCCGGCCGCGAGGGCGACGAAGTCGGGGATGTCCTGCCCTCGGAGGAGATCGACCGATGTCTGGGTGAAGCGCTCCAACAGGTTGTTCTCGTCGGCGTGGGCCAGCAGAGAGCGCAGCTCGGTGACTGCTTCCGTGGCCCTGGACCGTGCCGCCGGCCCGACCTGGAGCATGGTGCGCAGTCCGGCGGCCGGGGCGGCGGCCTGGAGCGGCCCGTGCAGCCGGTCGGCGAGGTCGCGCCCGGCCGCCGCGATCCCGCCTGCCTCAGGGCCGGCCTCCCGCAGGATCCACAGGCTGGTGACCAGCCGCCAGCCGAGGCCGAGGCCGGCCTCCTGGGGCAGGGTCTCGAGGCGGCTCGCGTCCCTCACCGCCGCAACGGCCCGTTCGTATGCGTCGGCCACCCGTCCCGCGGCCTCGGACAGCTCGGTCGCCCGCCGGACGAGACGGGCCTGCACGCCTAGGGGGTGTCTTCTCATCTCCGCCTCCCCGTGACAGGCCGTCAGTGTTCCGCGAACCCGAGGGGGCCGGCAGGGGTGACTGCGGCAGCGTTGGGACGGACGACACTGCCGGGTCCTGACCGCGGGGCCGCGTCTGCCGGCGTGGTGAGGGCGGGGGCAGGCGGGTGGCTGCTCGTCCGCCCCTGCCCTCACACGCTCAGCGCCTCCCGCACGGCCTGTTCGGACTCCGTTCCCCCTCCCTACGGCCCGCCGGGGATTCGGCGGCCCGACGTCACCTCAGGTGCCTGGTGAAGAACCGGGCCGCGGCCTCTCCCGCGTACGGGGGGACGCCGGTGTGTCCGCCCATGTTCGCCTGCAGGCTCTTCTCCTTGGAGGCGAAGGCGTCGAACAGGTCCAGCGACGCCTGCCGGTCGTTCCCCTCGTCGTCCCACTGCAGCAGGACGTGCAGGGGGATGGTGACCCGGCGTGCCTCGTCGAGGATCGCGCGGGGCACGAAGCTGCCGGCGAAGAGGCCGGCCGCGGCGATCCGGGGGTCGGTCGCCGCGAGGCGCACGCCGACGGAGATGATTCCTCCCGAGTACCCGACGGGTCCCTCGATCTCGGGCAGTGCCAGGAGGGCGTCCAGTGCGGACTGCCACTCCGGGACCGCCTTGTCGACGAGCGGGAGGATCAGGGCGTCGATGATCTCGTCACTGACCGGCTCCCCGGCCTGCTTGACCCTGCGCAGCTCGGAGCGGGCCGCTTCGAGGGCGTCCCAGCGGGGCCGGTCGCCGCTGCCCGGAAGCTCGATGGTGGCCGCGGCGAACCCGTCGGCGGCGGCGTGCAGGGCCCGTGCCACCAGCCGCGGGTACATCCTGTCCAGGCCGAGCGGGGGGTGGCCGAGCAGGATCAGCGGCACCGGAGCGGACGCGGTGGCGGACGCGGGGGTCCAGAGGATTCCGGGGATCTCCCCCAGGGTGAATGCGCGTTCGACGACGCCGTCGTCGAGGTGCCGTTCGGAAGTGAAGCGAAGGGGCATGGTCGTGCCTTTCGGGAGTGCGCTGCAACGGCGCTCCCGGACGACCTATCGCCCGACCGTGACCCCGGAGGAGAGCACCCACGTCGATACGTTCACGGGTACCACCTCCTCGTTCGCTTGCACGGCCTCGGTGAACGTAGCAGCACCGGCCGGGGTGCGCCAACGCGTTTTACGGCGCTGCGCGCGACTCAGCGCCAGCGCGGTGATCCTGCCGTCCTGCGATGCGTTCCGTTGCCGCGCGCAGGGCGGCGGCAGTGCTCGGCACGTGGGCCCCGGGTCACCGCATGTACGTCGCGAACCACTCCAGCATCTGCTCGGGCTCCCTCTGGAAGTGGAGGTAGCCGTCCCAGCGTGCCGTCGTGCCGTGGATCCAGAGGAGCTTCTTCTCCTCGATCGGGATGTTGTCGAACATGGCCTGCACATCGCTCGGCCGGGTCATCGGGTCGTCGTGGACCTGGTACAGGAAGGTCGGAACGGTGACGCTCTTCGCCGCCTCGACGGGCGACATGTCGTCGAAGCCGAAACTCACCGCGAGCCGGATCCTCTGCTCCAGCTCGTCGATGCGGTCACCGAGCCCCAGCAGGTCGAGGGTCGACTGCATGGCCACGCCGACGGACAGCGGCTGCGGGGAGACGACGCAGCGGACGTCCTCGAAGTGTTCGGGGTACCGCTGCATCGCGAACATGGTCGCGTTCGAGCCCTGGCAACGGCTGAACAGCCCGATGGTCATGTCCTTGAGCTGCTCGTCGCCGCGCGCGTACTGGAGTGAGCCGACGACGTCGCGTGCCTCGAAGCGGCCGCCGCTGCCGATTCCCCCGTTGCCGGATCCGCTGTGCCCGAAGTTGCGCATGTCGTAGGTGAGGACGTTGTACCCGGCCTCGTGGAGGATCCGGTAGTCGGGGACGAAGTCGACCTCGAAGTCGTTGCCGGCCAGGGCGCCGATCGACTTCCAGGGCTCCAGGTGGGCGGGGAAGCCGTAGCGGTTGAACCACAGGGGGTGGTTCGCGATGACCAGCTTGGTCGAGCCCTCGCGGGGGATGTACCAGGCCTCCAGCGGGACGCCGTCCAGGGAGGGGAAGGTCACGTCCTCGTACGCGAGCCCGTAGTCGGCCGGGGTCTTCAGGATCGGGGAGCGGATCGGATGCGCGAAGCCTTCCGCGACGCCGTCGAGAATGTGCTGTATCTCCTCTTCGCTCCTGGCGTGCGCCTGTTCCCGGGTGGTGGTGGTCATGCCTGTGTCCCTTCTGGGGCGTACTGGCGGTCGGTGGGTGCGGCGACGGGCCGGCACAGGGTCGATCAGTCGGCGAGCTCGGCGAGCCACTCGTGCAGGAGTGCCGTCTCGGAGGCCCGCAGCGCGCCGATCGGGCCGTGTGGCAGTTCGGCGCTCAGCCGTGCTGCGGCCTGCTGGAGCGGCGGTGTCGTGGGTGAGGCGGTGTAGGTGCGGGCCGGGCCGATGACGGCTTCGGCGACGGTGTCGCGCACGAGCACGCACACGGGATCGTCGGCGACTCCTCCTGTGCGGATCAGCTGGAAGGTCACGCCGACCGCGGCGGCCTCCACGACTCCGGCCGCCACTTCGGCGGGCAGACGGAGCCGCCCCGCGTCGTCGAGCTCGCGCATCATCGCCACGAGATCGGCGTGGGCCGCCTCGGCCGCCGGCGTCGTCCGCCCCCTTCCCGGCTGGCCGTACATGACGTGGTACAGCGCGGCGTTGGTCACACCGAACTCCACGTGCATGTCCCAGCCGCGCCGGAAGTCCTGGGCGAGGTCGCCGGTCGTCCCCAGGGATCGCTTGCGGGCGAGGTAGCGCTCGAATCCGTCGGTGACCACGGCCTGCAGCAGTCCGTCCTTGTCACCGAAGTGGTGGTAGAGCGTCGGGGGCCTGACACCGGCGGCGTCACACACTTCGCGCGTCGAGATCTGTCCGCTCGTCGAAGCCGCCAGCAGCTCGGCGGCCACCTCCATGATGCGGTGCCGGGTCTGCTTGTTCTCCGTTGCCATATATCAACAGTACAGCTTCAGAGTAGATGTGTATAGCGACGCTATAGCCGGCGGAGCCATGACACTGGCGGCTATAGCGACGCTATAGCCGGCGGAGCCATGACACTGGCGGCGTCGTCCTCGGCGGTTCGTTGTCCCACCTCGTCCGGCACTCGTCCGGCACAGGACGCAGCTCTCGGCCGTCAGCCCTGGTCGAGGGGGCCGTCGGGCAGGCGGTACGCGGCCAGGGCCGCGATGTCGTCGTCGAGGTGACCGCCCGAGAAGGCGACCAGGTCCTGGTGGAGGCGGTTCAGCAGGTCGGGCGGGGACAGTCCCACCCACGACCGGATGCGCTCGTGCAGCAGATAGAAGGAACCGGCCGCGTCACGGGTCTCCGTCACGCCGTCGGTGTAGAGCAGGAGCAGGTCACCGGGGCGGAACGGCATCACGTCCAGGCAGTAGTCGACGCCCAGCAGGACCCCCAGGTTCAGGGGCAGCCCCTCATCGGACGGATGCAGCTCGGTGACGCCGTCGGGGCCCAGGCGCAGCGGGGGCGGGTGGCCGCAGTTGACGAGGCGGACCACGGGCTCGTCATCGGGCACCTCCGCGAACACCGCCGTGACGAAGCGCTCCGCCATGTCACTGCCCGGCAACTGCGCGGCCCTGCGGCTCATGCTCCGCTCGACGCGGCGTGCCACACCGGCCAGGTCGGGCTCTTCGTAGGCGGCCTCACGGAAGGCGCCCAGCATCGTCGCGGCCGTCTCCACTGCCCGCAGCCCCTTGCCCCGTACGTCGCCGATGAGGAGGCGGACCCCGTGGGCGGTGACGACCGCTTCGTACAGGTCGCCGCCGATCCGTGCCTGTGCCGCGGCGGAGAGGTAGAGCGCCTCCATCGACAGCCGGCCCAGTCTGCGGGGCACCGGGCGCAGCAGCACGCGCTGCGCCGTCTCGGCCACCGAGCGCAGGGTCGCGAGGGTGCGCTCACGGCGCATCCGGTGGGAGGCCAGAATGGCGCCGAGTACGCCGAGGAGAGCGGTGCAGACGTAGGCGCCGACATAGTTGCGGTCCCAGAGGTAGCCCACCATGCGTCCGGCGCAGCACGGCGTACCGGCCAGCACGCCCTCCAGTACGACGGCGAAGACCGTGACCGCCAGGACGACAGCCGGGCCGTACGCATAGGCGGCGACGACGGGCAGTGCGATGAGCAGGAAGCTCACGGGCCACTGCACCGGCGTGATCGGCTCGAGCGCCAGCACACCGGCCACGTACAACGCCGGCAGCCAGCGCATCCAGGCGGACGGCGTGGGCACCCGCGGGCTCTCGTCGCCCTGCGGCGCTGCGCGGCGGCTGGTGCCGTCGACGCCGTTCCGCCGGTCCGGCCACCTCATCACCGGCTCCGGCCCCGGTCACGGATCGGCCGTCGCGTGCCGCGCATGCGAACCCCTGTCACAGACTGATCATCATCGCCAGGATCCGCATCCTAATGGGCGGACATACCGGAAATCTGATGACGGGCAGACCGGTACTCCAGGGGAGACCGCCGGCCTGTGGCCGGTGACGCCCTCGAACGCGCCGCAGCCGGTGCAGTACACGGCACGGTCAGGACGCCGCCGCGGCCCGGTCGGAATCGCTGCGCAGGACGCAGAACTCGTTGCCCTCGGGGTCGGCGAGGACGACCCAGCCCGAGCCGTCGGGGTTGCGGAGATCACCGACCAGGGTGGCTCCGAGGCCCAGCAGACGGTCCACCTCCTGCTCACGCGAGGTCTCCGGGCGCAGGCACAGATGCAGCCGGTTCTTGACCGTCTTGGGCTCGGGCACCCGGTTGAAGTAGAGCGCGGGGCCTTCCGCCAACGTCACCTGCGTCTCGAGGTCACCCGGTCTCGCGTCGGGACCAGCGGACAGCCCGTCACCCTGCTCCAGAAGCGCGCCAGTTCGTAGGCATCCGCGCAGTCGATCGCCACGTTCTGCAGTACCGAGACCATGCGCGCCAGCCTTCCGGATCTTGACTCCAGGCGCCACCGGCTTCTCCACCGTCCACGCCGTGCGGCTACTGGTCGGCGCCCCTGCCGGCCGCCGAGGCCAGGAGGCGGTACAGGACCGGCACCGGGATCGCCGGGTTGGCGGCCGCCACGTGTGCCGTGTCGCGGTCGTGCAGGAGCCCGGAGAGGACGCGGGCCGGGAGCCGCGGACTGCGGATCGCCGCCGCCCGGACGTATTCCCTGGGATCGTTCAGCAGCCGTACGGCGTCGGCCGGGGCCAGCCTGGGGTCCACGGCGGCTCGGCGGCGCACCTCGGCCTCGGGGTCGCGGGCGAGGCGTGCGACGTCGGCGGGGGTGGACCGCGGATCGTCCAGTGCCAGCCGGCGCATCCGCCCGTCGGGATCGTCGGCGTGGCGCAGCAGGCCGGTGCGGGGGAAGTTGGGGTGGTCGTGGGGGCGGCCGGGGTGGCTGAGGCTGCCGTCCCACCAGCGCCAGACCTCCAGCAGCATGTCGGCCGGCGCGTCGTCGCAGGATTCAGCGAGGAACAGCTGGACGACGCGGTCCTCGTCCCGGGCCAGACGCTCCACGACGTCCGGCGGGAGGTGCCGGGCACGCGCCACGCTGCGGCGGACGAGCGGGTGGGACGAGGCGGCCAGGCGGCGCATCGCGTCGGCGTCCCCGTGCAGGCTCTCGACCCAGGCCAGGGTGTACGACCTCGAGGTGGAATCGAAGTCGTGGCGCACTGCTGCCCGTTGCTCCTCGGTCAGGTCGGGGCGCACGGACACGGCCGAGCGGACGTCGTCGCAGGCGTCCACCGCCAGGACGGCGACACCCGATGCCGTGAGCCGTGGGTTGGCGGCCAGCGCCCGGCGTACGTCCGTATCGCGGCCCCGGACCAGTTCCGCCTCCAGCGCGGGCTCCAGGCGGCACTGTTCGAGTGCGCGCAGGGGTTCCGGCAACGCGGTGAAGACGTCACGCGGCATCGGCACGGTGAGGTGGTGGGCGAGGAGGGCGGCCACGCGGACCGTGTCGTCGGGGTCGGTCAGCAGCAGCTCGCGCGTGGGTGCGGCGAGGTCGTCCCACCGGCCGCAGGCGGCCTCACGCACGCCGGGGTCGGCGTCGGCCGCGAGCGCGGGCAGGTGGCGTGCGGGGACCCCCGGCAATTCGGCGGCCTCCGCGCGGGAGGGGCCGGTGAGGAGGCCCTCGTACAGGTCCTCAGGGAGGTGCACGCCTCGGGCGCTTGCGTGCGTGGCCCAGAGGACGCGGCGGTCCGGCGAGGGTTCGGTGCGGATCAGGCGTATCCATTGTTCCGGGGTGAGCTTCGGCCGGAACGTGTCGGCGGTACGACTGCGCACCCCCGGTTCGGAGTGGGCCAGGGCGGCGTCCAGGACGGCCGGGCGGTCACAGCTGTGCAGGAAGCCCGGCGCCACGTCGAGCAGTTGGATCAGCAAGGCGTCCGGGGCGGCGGGGTTGAGCCCGAGCCCTTCGGCCCAGTGCGCGGGCCACGCCGGTGTTCCGGGTACGGCCGCCCACACCTCGTCGCGCTCGGCCTCGGTCTCGCTCCCGGCGGTCTCCGCGCCCTCCTCCAGCCGCTCGGGCAGCCGGTCGAGCGCTGTCCTGCGGGGCCCGTCCGGTCCGGGTACTTCCGCCAGCAGCACCTGCCCGTCCAGGGACAGGGCCACGAACCCGGGGCCGTCCGAGAGCGCCGGCACGGCGCCGGTCGAGCGGACCCGGGTCCACCACGCGTCATTGCCGCCGATCCGATGCCGGCGGACGGCCACCAGGAACTCGCCACGGTCATCGGCGATGCGGCGCCACCAGATGTCGTCGAGCGGCGCGTCCCGGGCCGCGTCGTCCGGCGCCGCGATGCCCCGGGCGATACGCCAGCCGGCCTCGGGCGGGAACAGGCCGCCGGGACTCACCTCCGTCATGACGGTGAGTCCGGCGCGGACGAGCAGTTCGGTGAGGGGTTCTCGCGGTGGCACGCGATCATGGTCCTCTGCCGGCCGCGGGCGGACATGGGCAGGGGGGAGGAGATCGTCGGGCGCGGTCAGTGCATCTGCAGGCGCGAAGGAGACGGCTCTCCCGTGTCAGCCCTCCTGGTGCACGGTCAGGACGTAGCCCTCGGGGCCGGCGAAGGAGAACGTCGGACCGAACGGGCTCGGCACGATCGGCGTGAGGATCTCGACGCCGTTCGCGCTGAGCCGGTCGTGGAACGCCTGGGTGTCGGGAGTGGCGAACCACAGGGCGACGCCGAGACCGGGGCGGCCGGCGTCCAGGTCGGTGCCGGGCAGCGGCTCGCGTACGGCCAGCGCGATGGGCTTGGTGTCGAAGACGACCGCACCGGGAGGCGAGGCGGGGGTCCGCCGCAGACCGAGGTTCTTCTCGCAGAACTCGGCCGCCGCCTCCAGGTCGCGGACCTGCAGAGCGATGAAATCGGGGCCGGTGATGCCGATGGTCATGGCGGTTCTCCTCGTTGCCATGTCAGGACTTTGACATACCCGACGATAGACTCGCGCCCTCGGCATGTCAAAATATTGACATGCAGGACACCTCACATCCGGGTCCGCCGCATCCCGCGGACGACGTGCTCGATCACGTCGGATACCGCCTCAAGCGCGCCCACGCCGCTCTCCGCGGCGCCATGGACCAGGCGCTGCGCGAGCACGATCTGACCGTGCCGCAGTACGCCTGCCTGGAGGTCCTCGCCGCGCGACCAGGCATGTCCAACGCGGACCTCGCCCGGGCCACCTTCGTCACCCGGCAGTCCATGAACGTCGTCCTGCGCGGCCTTCAGGACCAGGGACTGCTCACCCGGCCCGCCACCGTCGAGACCGGCCGCGCCCGTCCCGCGAGCCTCACCGACGAAGGCATGCGCCGCCTGACGGCAGCACAGAAGGCCGTCTACGCGATCGAGACCCGCATGGTCCACGCCATCCCCGATGATCGGCTCACCGCACTCCTCGAAGACCTCGACCGGATAGCGCAATCACTCGCGGACTGAGCCGGCATCGGTGGCCGACACCCTGTGACCGGACCGCCGAGCAGCAAAGGGCAGTCCCCTGGATGAGCCATCACCCGAGCGGGTCAGCCCAGCCCGCGAGCCGACAAATCCCGTCGTGCACCTAGATCACCGAGCAGCCCATCCCCTCCGGCACTTCGCCGATCCGCGACTCGGCGCCGCCTGGCGGGTAGGACGTCCGCAGGGTGAAGGCGTACGGGGTCGGACCATGGGTGCGCAGGTGCAGCAGCCGGGATTCGGCGTCCGCGACGGTGGGACGGTGGCCCTCCGGCACCCACCAGAGCGCCGTCATGGCTTCCTCGACGCGCTCGAACCACTCGCGCCGGCGGCCGAGCATCTCCCGGTGGCGGCCCTGGTACATGAACGCGGTCAGGGTGTCGGTGTCCCGCCACACCGACATGTTGATGATCAGCCACGGGTCGCCGAGGACGGGGATGGCCGTCGCGTCGCCCTCCTCGCTCTGCAGCCGCCACACGAATCCGTCGGCGGCGTCGGCGTCGGCGTTGACCGGGTCGAGGTGGTCGACGAAGTCCTTCAACAGGGGTGTGTCCAGCGGCGCTTTGAGCCGGGCGATGTTCACCTGGGCGAGTTCGTAAGCGGTCTCGGTCATGTACCGAACGTTAGGTCGGGATGCGCGGGCCGAGGTACCCCCGTCTCATCGACTGAGCGCTCGATGAGGTGAGTTCACGCCTCGGCGGGGCGCTTCGTCTCGTACCGGGCCATGACCACGCCGCCGGGAAACGTCCGCGTCCCGGTCAGGTTCAGGTTCACCCAGCCGTCCAGCGCGGTGAAGAACGGTGTGCCGCCTCCGACCAGGACCGGGTGGGTGACGACCACGTACTGGTCGACCAGCCCGGCGCGCATCGCCGCCCCGGCGAGCGTGGCGCCGCCGACGTGCATCGGGTCGCCGTCCTCGGCCTTGAGCCGGGTGATCTCGGCGACCGCGTCGCCGGTGACCAGGCGGGTGTTCCAGTCGACCTTGTCGATCGTCGACGAGAACACCACCTTCGGCGTGTCCCGCCAGTTCCGCGCGAACTCGATCTCCGCAGGGGTGGCCTCCGGCTGCTGGTCGCCGGTCGGCCAGTAGGAGCTCATCGCCTCCCACAGCTTGCGCCCGTACAGCGACAGCCCGCACCCCTTCTCGAAGTCGAGCCAGAACTGGAACAGTTCGGGGCTCGGCAGTCCGCTCCAGTCGATGTCGTCACCGGCGGCGGCGATGTAGCCGTCCAGACTCAGGTTCATGGCGTAGATCAGTTTTCGCATGGCGCAGCCTTCCGACCGTGGGCGTCCGGCATGGAGACCAGCCGGGTGCGGGAAACTCATCGGTGCGTGGTCCGAGGCCACCGGTGCCCCTCGTCCGCGAAGCTCAGCGTGGTGCACGCGCCCGTCACCGGCAAGCCGCCACTCCCCGCGCGATCGCGGCTCGGCCCGCCGTCGGGTACGGGCGGGAAGTGGACCACCGAAAGGCGGCTCGAATGGCCCAGACGCCTGGGCCGCCCCGCCCGTAGGGTCGAAAACGTGATCACCGCGGGCATCTGTCAGCCGTGCCGCATCCTGCGCCATGTGCGATAACGGGTGAAAGGGTGCCGGGACCGGTCACGGCGGGCGACCGCGTGGCGCGAGGACGCCCAGGTCGTCTGGCGCGATGTCCGCTCCCCCTACGTCTCCCCTACGCCGAGGACTCCTCATGCAAGCCATCACCGTCCAGGACCGTGACGCCGGTGTCGCCGGCCTGGCCCTGTCCGAACTGCCGCATCCGCACGCCGCCGAGAACGACGTGATCGTCGAGGTCCACGCCGCCGGCTTCACCCCGGGTGAGCTGGACTGGCCCGCCACGTGGACGGACCGGGCCGGTCGCGACCGTACTCCGAGCGTGCCCGGCCACGAGCTGTCCGGCGTGGTCACCGAGCTCGGCTACGGCACGACCGGCCTGACCGTCGGCCAGCGTGTCTTCGGCATGGCCGACTGGGCCCGCAACGGCTCACTGGCTCAGTACACGGCAGTCGAGGCACGCAATCTCGCGCCACTCCCGGCCGACGTCGACCACGTCACGGCCGCCGCGCTGCCGATCTCCGGGCTCACCGCCTACCAGGCCCTGTTCGACCACGCGCACCTGACCACCGGGCAGACCGTCCTCATCCATGGCGCGGCAGGGGGCGTCGGTTCCCTCGCCGTCCAGATGGCGCGCGAGGCCGGGGCGCGGGTGATCGGCACCGGGCGGGCGTCCGGCCGTCAGACCGCCCGGGACCTGGGCGCCGACGCGTTCGTCGACCTGGAGGCCGAGAAGTTGGAGGAGGTGGGCGAGGTGGACGTCGTGCTCGACGTGATCGGCGGCGAGATCCTCGAACGCTCCGCCGCCCTCGTCCGCCCGGGCGGCACCCTGGTCACCATCGCCGAACCGGTCACCGTCCACCCCCGCGGCGGACGCGGCGTCTTCTTCGTGGTCGAGCCCGACCGGATCCGCCTGGCCGACCTCGCACAGCGGGTACGGGACGGCCGCCTCAAGCCGATCGTCGGCGCCGTCCGCCCACTCGCGGAGGCGGCGTCCGCGTTCGCCCCCGCCGAGCGCGTTCACGGCAAGACGATCATCCGCGTCACCGAGAGCTGAGTCGGCGGCCGCAGCCCCGGTTCCGGTCCCGCGCGGAAAATCACTGTGTGAGCATCACGGCTCGCTGCTACCGTCCGCGGCATGAAGCGCGCTGCTGCCATGACGACGACGCCGGAGAGTGTCCCGGCGCGCTGACAGACGACCTGATCCGAAGCCCCGGGGCAAGTGCCCCGGGGCTTCGGCGTAGTCCCGGTCACTTGCCCCGCATCAAGCAGGGAGACCGTGATGACCACCTCGCAGGACCACAGAAGGCTCGGCCGTGAGCTCGACCTGTTCGACACCGATCCGCTGATCGGGGCGGGTCTGCCGTACTGGCTTCCCGACGGCGCGGCCGTGCGGCACACCCTGGAGGAGTACATCCGGGACGCCGAGCGGCGGGCCGGCTACCAGCACGTGTATTCACCCGTCCTCGGCAAGCGGGAGCTGTACGAGATCTCGGGGCACTGGGCTCACTACAGCAACGACATGTTCCCCCCGATGGACCTCGGCGGTGAACAGGTCGTACTGCGGCCGAGTCTGTGCCCTCACCATGCGGTCATCTATCGCTCCCGCTCCCACAGCTATCGCGAACTACCCCTGCGCATGGCGGAGTTGGGTGGCATGTACCGCTCGGAGCTGTCCGGTGTACTCGGCGGGCTGACCCGGGTGCGGGCCATCCAGCTCAACGACGCGCACATCTTCTGCACCCTGGACCAGGTCGCCGCGGAGGCGCGGGCCGCGCTGGAGATGATCCGCCGGGCCTACGACGCACTCGGCATCACCTCGGCTCGCTACCGGCTCTCCCTCCCGGGCCCGGGCGGCAAGTACGTGGCCGCGCCCGACAAGTGGCGGCGGTCCACCGCCCTGCTGACCGACGTCCTCCAGCGCTCCGGACTGCCCTACGAGGCTGCCGAGGGCGAGGCCGCGTTCTACGGCCCCAAGATCGACGTCCAGGTGACCGACAGCGCGGGCCGGGAGTCCACCCTGTCCACCGTGCAGGTCGACTTCCACCAGCCCGAGCAGTTCGACCTGTACTACGTCGGCGCGGACGGCGCCAGACATCGCCCGGTCATGGTCCACCGCAGCATCATCGGCAGTGTCGAACGCGCCGTCGCCCATCTCATCGAACAGCATCAGGGCGCCTTCCCCGCCTGGCTCGCCCCGACCCAGGTGGCGATCCTCCCGATCTCGGACGACGAACTCCCGAACGCCGTCGCCCTCGCGAGGCGCTGCGCCGAACTGCGGCTGCGGGCCCAGATCGCCGGACCGGACCGCGGCACTCTGGGCGCGCGCGTCCGGGAGGCCCGTCTGGTCCCCTATCAGGCCGTCATCGGCCCCAAGGAGGCCGCCGAGGGCAGCGTGGCGCTGCGCCTGCGTGACGGGCGGCGTCTCGACCCGCGACCGGTCTCCGACGTCCTCGCCCGTATCGGTGCTCTCGTCGAGGACCACCGCACCGACCTCTGGGGGGACCTCGCCTCATAGCCCGAAGGCCGGAAGTGACCTCCCCCGGACCCCGGCGCCGCCGACGCACGGCCGTCACAGGTCCTCTGACGCCGCGTATGCCGGGCGCTTCCCGGGGCACACGGCCAGCGAGGCACGGCGGGAATGACACACCGTGAACCACGGAGCAGCGAGGACTCAGATGACATATCAGACCCCGAACACGCACTCCTCCGAGCCGTACGGCGAGCCGCAGGCTCCCCGGACCAACGGTCTGGCGATCGCGGCCCTGGTGCTGGGCATCACGGCCTGCGTCCTCTTCTGGTCGGTCTTCGGCGGCGTCATCCTGGGCCTGCTGGGCCTCGTCCTCGGGATCGTCGCCGCTCGGCGTGCCCGTGGCGGGCGTGCGCGGCACCGGGGCATGGCCATCGCCGGTGCGATCCTCGGCGGGCTGGGGCTCGTCGCGTCGTCGGTGATCGTCGCGGTCGGGATCTCCTTCCTCAACTCCGACGAGTTCAAGGACTACAACGACTGCGTCAAGCACGCCGACAGCCGGGCGGAACGCGACCAGTGCGCTCAGGACTTCGAGCGCGACGTCAACGACAAGTGAGCCACCGCCCGCGGGTTCAGCCGGACGTGCCGGGCGCCGGGCCGTCGACCGCCGCTCTCAACTCGTGCAGGCGCAGCGCCAGATGGAGCCGCAGGGCCGAGTCCGCGGAGCGCCAGTCCTCGCCGAGCAGGACTCCGATCCTGTCCAGCCGCTTCAGCAGCGTGTTCAGGTGTACGTGGAGGGCGCGAGCCGTCTGACTCAGGTTCCCCGAGTGGGCGAAGTACGCGGCCGCCGTCGCCACCAGGCAGGTGGACCGACGGCGGTCGTACTCGAGGAGCGGGCCGAGGCTGTCGGAGAGGAAGCGGTCCAGGTCGTCGGCGCGGTCGGGGTCGAAGACGAGCGCGTACATCGCGTACTGGCGTGTGCTGACCCCTCGGTCGGTCTCGCCGAGTGCGCGCATGACCTTGAGGCAGCGCAGGGCCAGCGCGTGGGAGCGGGACCGTTCCTGGCCGGCGATGCGGTCGCAGACCACGAGGGCGGGTGCGCCGATGGCCCGGCGCAGGGAATCGTGCAGGGTGCCGGCCAGGTCGTTCTCGCCGTCGGCGCGGAGCAGCATGGTCGCCCGCCCGAGGTACTCGCCGGCCAGCCCCGACCATGCGGAGGAGAGGGGCTTGAGCTGCCGGACGATGTCGGCGGCGGACCGTCCGGGGCACTCGACCACAACTAGGGTGTCGAGGTGGTCGACGTCGACCCCGCGGGCCAGGGCCCTGTCGCGCTGGGCGGAATGCAGTGGGGCAGGGGACATCAGCTCCATGAGCAGCTCGCCCCGGACCCGTTCCTCGGCCTCGACCCGCGCGTCCCGCATGAGGATGAGCAACCCCATGATCTGGGCGGAGCGTTCGAGCATGCGCACCTCCGCCGGTTCCGGGGCGGCCCGGCGTGCCAGGGTCAGGAAGCCGAAGTGGCTGCCGCCGGCCCGCGCGGCGATCACGCTGCGGAAGGTGCCGTCCTGGCCCTGCGCCGATGCGCACCGCCCGGTGGTGCGGGCCTCCTCGCGCAGCCGGCGGCCCAGGTCCTCCTCGCCGTCCTCCCCCGGTTCTCCGTGGGGCCGGACGGCCAGGACCCTGTCGTCCCGGTCCTGGATGGTGACGGTGCCCTGGAGCTGCTCGACCAGGAGCTGGGCGATGTCGCCGGGCCCGCCGCCGGTCAGCACCACGTGGGTCAGCGCCTCGTGCACGGCGGCGGCCCGTTCCAGCGTGGAGACCTGGTCCTCGATCGTCCGGTAGGCGTCCTCGAGGCGTCGTAGCGAGACCCGGGTCTGCTCGTAGAGCCGCGCGTTGTTGAGGGCGACGGCGGCATGGCTGGCGAAGGCGCTGAAGAGAGCCACCTCGTCCTTCTCGAAGGGCCGTTCGGTGCGGTCGGCGGCGAAGAGCGCCCCGATGGCCTCCTCCCCCACGAGGAGCGGTACGCCCAGCAGCGCCGTGAGCCCTTCACGGGGGACGAGCAGGTCGAAGGTGGGGTCGTGCGGCAGGGCCTGTGCCTGGCGGTAGTTGCTCACCCAGAACGGGGCCTTGTGCTGCAGCACGCGTCCGCCCAGGCCCCGCCCCCGTGGGACGCGCGCGGACGAGAACTCCGACGAGATCGTGCCGGCGGACGCCTTGAGCGTGAGGTAGCCCTCCGCGTCCAGCAGAGACAGGTAGACGAAGTCGCTGCCGATGAGTTCGTGGGCGTGCCGGACGATGGACCGCAGCACCTCGTCGACCTCGCCCAGGGCGGTCAGGGACCGGGCCGTCTGGTACAGGCTGCTCAGCTCGCGCTCGCGGCGGAGCCGGTAGGAGGTCAGTTCGCCGTCGCCGACGGTACCGGCCGTGCCGGAATCGGTCTGTTCCATCGTTGCCACCACTCACGCCGATCAGGTGGTGAATTCATACACCATCACCGGGTGAGTGGTGTACGTACGTTCCATCTCAGGTCGGGCGCGCGGCGCTCTACTGTCACCCCCACAACGCTTCGTCGTCATGCACGACGCAGCCGGCTGTCCCCGCGCACCGAAGACGCTCCGGCCGGTCGACCGGTCGACCGCGCGTGATCCCCCGTCCCCGAGTCCGGCTTTCCGGGAGTGACCAGCATGTCGATTCCTGCCGTCGGCGGTCCGCACGCCGCCGCGACCCGCAAGGCGCTGCTGCGGCTGCTGCCGCTCCTCTGCCTCACCTACTTCATGTCCTACGTCGACCGGACCAACATCGCCCTGGCAAAGACCCACCTGCAGGCGGACGTGGGCATCAGCGCGGCCGCGTTCGGTCTGGGCGCCGGTCTCTTCTTCCTGACGTACTCGCTGTTCGAGGTGCCCAGCAACCTCGTCATGTACCGGGTGGGACCGCGGCGCTGGATCGCCCGGATCGCCCTGTCCTGGGGCGCGGTCACGTCCCTCATGATGTTCATCGCCGACGACGTCACCTTCTACATCGGGCGGATCGCCCTCGGTGCCGCCGAGGCCGGTCTGTACCCGGCGATGATGTTCATGATGACGCGCTGGTTCGCGCAGAAGGACCGGGCCACCGCGATCGGCTTCATCTACCTCGCGCCGACGCTCGGTCTGCTCCTGGGCGGGCCGCTCGGCGGTGCCCTGATGGAGCTCGACGACGTCGCCGGTTTCCACGGCTGGCAGTGGATGTTCCTCATCGAGGGCCTGATCACCATGGGCATCGGCCTGGTCGTCCTGGCCCTCCTCCCCGAGGTACCGGCCGACGCGAAGTGGCTGGCCCCGCAGGAGGCGGCCGTACTGAGCGAGCATGCCGAACACACCGCGCAGGGTGGTGAGGGCGGCGGTGCGCACAGCCTGAAGGGCAAGATGGGGCAGGCGTTCGGACGCCCGTTCATCCTGCTCATCGGCGTCATCTACTTCCTGAACCAGCTCACGATGAACGGAGTGACGTTCAACGTGCCGTCGATCATCGAGTCGCTGGACGTGAGCGGTTCCTTCCTGGTCGGCCTGCTCAGCGGCGTGACCGGCATCGGCGGAACGATCGGCGTACTGGTGGTACCGGCGCTCTACCGGCGCTTCCCCCGCGAGTCCCTGACCATCGGTGTCCTGGCGGTGTCCCCGGCCCTCGTCGCGGCGGTCTTCCTCTCGGTCTCCTCCCCCTCCGTACGCATCGTCCTGATCGGCGTGATGTCGATGCTGCTGTTCGGCACCCTGCCCGTCTTCTGGTCGGTCGCCATGGCCCGGATGGGGGGAATCGTGGCGGCGGCGGGGCTGGCCTTCATCAACACGGTCGGTCTGACCGGCGGTTTCGTGGGGCCGTATCTCTTCGGTCTGGCCGAGTCCGACTCCGGGGACCCCACCTCCGGCTTCCCCATCGTCATCGTCGCGTCCCTCGTCGCGGGCGGACTCGCGGTGGCCCTGCGCTGGGCCCTACGGCGGGAGGACCGCACGACCGCAGGGAGCGCACCGTCCACCGTCGAGCGCGACCCGGAGGTCCTGGCGTGACGTTCCCGCCCGTAGAAGGATTCCCCCTGTCCGAGATCCCCGGCGCCTTCGCCGCCGAGCTCGGGGACACCGTGGTGGTGCGCGCCGGCACCGAGACGCTGACCTGGGCCGAGCTGCACCGGGGCAGCAACCGGGTGGCGCGGGGTCTGCTGGACGCCGGGGCTGCCACCGGCCGGATCGTGACCCTGGTCCTGCCCAACTCGACGGATCTCGTGCTCGCCGTCTTCGCCTGCTACAAGGCCGGTGCCACCCCGCAGGTCCTGTCACCGCGGATGAGGCCGGCCGAACTCCACGCCATCCTCGAACTGGGCGAGCCCGCCGTGGTGGTCACCGAACCGGACGGCGCGCTCGTCGACCGTACGAGGGCGGTGACGGTGGAGGAACTGGGAGCCGGGCAGAGCGACGACGACCTCGCACCGGCGACCGCGCCGTCGTGGAAGGCCCCGACCTCCGGGGGATCGACCGGCCGCCCGAAGATCATCCTGTCCGGCCGGCCGGCGGTCACCTCCGCGTTCGACTCGGACATGTGGGGGATCGGCGCCCGGGAGCAGGCGCTGATCACGGCTCCGCTCCACCACAACGCCCCGTTCGTCACCGCCCTGACCACGATCTTCCTCGGCGGCTCGGTGACGCTGCTGACCAGGTTCGACGCGGAACGGACGCTGGCCGCGATCGACGAGCACGCGGTGACGTGGGTGTACCTGGTCCCCACCATGATGCGGCGCATCACGGCGCTCCCGGACGAGGTGCGCGACCGGTACTCGCTCACCTCGCTGCGCTCGGTCTGGCACTGCGCGGAGCCCTGCCCCGTCTGGCTGAAGCGGACGTGGATCGAGTGGCTGGGCGCCGAACGGGTCTGGGAGCTGTACGGCGGCACGGAGGCGGAAGCCGGATGCACGCTGCGCGGCGACGAGTGGCTCCGGCACGAGGGCTCCGTCGGCAGGGTGACATGGGGTCAGATGAAGTTGCTGGACGCCGACGGCACCGAGATCCGCGAGCCCGGCGTCTCGGGCGAGATCTACATGCGGGTCACACCGGGGACCCCGGCCACCTACCGCTACATCGGCTCCGAACCCACCACACTCGACGGCTGGTCGTCACTCGGGGACATGGGGCGGTTCGACGCCGACGGCTACCTGTACCTGCACGACCGCCGCTCGGACATGATCACCGTCGGAGGCGTCAACGTGTACCCGGCGGAGATCGAGGCCGCCCTCGTCGAGCACGACCAGGTCCTCACCGCCGTCGTCATCGGTCTGCCCGACGCCGACACCGGCAACCGGCTCCACGCGATCGTGCACACGCCCCGCCGGGCCGACGTCACCGCGGACGACATCCACGCCTTCCTCGACGGCCGGCTGTCGCGCCACAAGCTGCCCAAGTCGATCGAGCTGGTCCACGACTCGTTGCGGGACGCGGCGGGCAAGGTCCGGCGTTCGGAACTCCGCGCCCAGCGCATGCCGGAACCGAGCCGATGACGGCCCCCTCACCCGACGCCCCTCTCCGGAGGAAGGAAACCGTATGAACCCCAGGACGCTGACGGGGATCGCGCTGGCCACGGCCGGCGCCCTCCTGGCCGTCCCCGCACAGGCGCGTCCGTCCGAGGCCACGCCCCGGAGCGCGCGGGCCCAGTGCGCGGCGCTCACGGGCACGGCCATTCCGGCGGTCGTCATCTCCCTGCCCACGCGCGGCGGCCGGGTCCACGCCTCGTCCCCGGTGACGGAGACCGTGAGCGGAGTCGGTCTCCCCTACTGCCGGGTCGACGCGACCCTCTCCCCCGTCGACCGCTCCGCACCCGGCATCACCCTGCACGTCGCCCTCCCCCTCGACTGGAACCGCAGATCCATGATGCTCGGGGGCGGCGGATACAACGGCACCGTTCCCGACGTCCGGGCCGACGTCCCGTTCGCCGAGAAGGGCGGGACCACACCGCTGGCACGCGGCTACGCGACGTACGCCAGTGACTCCGGGCACCAGGCGGACCCGGCCAAGCACCCCGTCCTCTCCCTCGACGGTTCCTTCGCCGCCAACGACGAGGCACTGCGGAACTTCGCCGCCGGTGACGCGCTCAAGAAGACGCACGACGCGGCCCAGTTCGTGATCCGTGCGTTCTACGGCGCGAAGCCCCGGCACACCTATTTCGCGGGCGGATCCACCGGTGGCCGGGAGGCGTTGGCGATGGTCCAGCGTTGGCCCACCGCCGTGGACGGCGTGATCTCCGCGTACCCGGCCTGGAACAACCTGGCCGAAGCGCTCTATCTGGGCCACGCCACGCAAGTGCTGGCGCGGCCAGGGGCGTTCCCCGGACCGGAGAAGCAGACGCTGCTTTACGAGGGCGTGATGCGCGCGTGCGACGGGCTGGACGGTCTGACCGACCGGATCGTCTCGAACCCGGACGCCTGCCGGTTCGACCCGGCCGGTCTGCGCTGCCCGGCCGGCGCCGACACAGGTCCCTCGTGTCTCTCCGACCGTCAGATCGCCGCGGTGCGGGCCATCTCGTCGCCGTGGAAGTGGCCGTACCGAGTCGCCAGCGGCGAGCGCGGCTACCCCGGCTTCCCCTTCCTCTCCGGCGCCGACATGCGCACCCCGATCCTGGGCTTCGGCGCGACGGCACCGTCCCATCCGATGCCGCTCACGAGCGGGTACGGCATGCAGTACTGGGACCAGTGGGTGAGGTACGCCCTCACCAGAGACCCGGGCCACGACTCCCTGACCGTCGACCCGGCCCGTCCCGGCAAGTGGCTCGAGCGCATCAGCCGCCTGTCCGAACTGCAGGACATCAACGACGCGGACCTCTCCCCCTTCGCGCGGGCCGGCGGCAAGCTCCTGCTGCTCCACGGCGCGGCGGACGAGTTGGTCTCGCACCGGGCGACGAACGACTACTACGAGCGGGTGGCCGACGCGGTGGGGCCGCGCAGGACACGGGAGTTCATGCGGTACTACCTCGTGCCGGGCGCCAATCACGCGAACTTCGGCAGCCCCGCCTTCGCCGCCGCCTGGGACTCCCTCACCGCCGTCGAGCGCTGGACCGAGCAGGACAGGCAGCCCGTCGCTCCGGTCGTCACCGACGCGAACGGCGGCCGGTCTCGGCCTCTGTGCGAGTACCCGAGCTGGCCGAAGTACCGGGCAGGTGCCCCTGGGAGCGCGGCAAGCTTCAAGTGCGTCCGGAAGTGAACAGGGATCACTCGGAGATTCTTGAGGGCAGGAGCCCGTCCGTGGCAGGCTCCTGCCGCATGATCGACGACTTGGCGAAGGACGTCCTGCACGGCAGGCTGCGGCGGGACCGTGAGGCGCTGCTCTGGAAGCTCGACGGCCTGTCCGCATACGACGCGCGCCGGCCGCTGACGCCGACCGGGACCAACCTCCTCGGCCTGGTCAAGCACGTGGCGAACGTCGAGGCCAGGTACTTCGGCGAGGTCTTCGACCGGCCGTCCCCGGAACCGCTGCCCCGATGGCAGGACCACGACGGCAGCGACCACTGGGCGGCCGAGGACGAGACCCGCGAGGAGATCGTCG
This sequence comes from Streptomyces sp. NRRL WC-3605, assembly GCF_001509795.1. Taxonomy (GTDB): domain Bacteria; phylum Actinomycetota; class Actinomycetes; order Streptomycetales; family Streptomycetaceae; genus Streptomyces; species Streptomyces viridochromogenes. The sequence goes on from NZ_LLZN01000045.1 coordinate 97,929, forward strand.
GCTTCTACCGGCGTACGTGGGAACACGCGGACGCGACGATCAGCGAGCTTCCCCTCGACACCCCCGGCCATGTGCCGTGGTGGCCGGAACCGCGTCCCAACACGACCCTGTTCGCCGTCCTGGTCCACGTCCTCGGCGAGACCGGCCGGCACACCGGGCACGCCGACATCCTGCGCGAGAGCGTCGACGGGCGGACCGGAATGCGCTCCCGGTACGAGCAGAAGGTCGACGAGGAAGCCCGGGCGGCCCACCACGCGAAGATCGAGCAGATCGCCAGGTCGGCCGCGACCCGGTCGTCTCACGTGGTGTGATCGCCGGCCGTGGTCGCGGCTCCCTCCGGCGTGTACGCGCGGTGGAAGGTGAAGGCGTGCGGCGCGGAGCCGTGGTCGTGGAGGGATTCCAGCTTGGAGACGCCGTCCTGCCAGGTGGGGACCGTGCCCTCGGCAGCCCACCAGAGCACGTGACCGGGGTGCCGTGTCCTCTCGAACCAGTCGTGACGCCTGTTCAGTGCCGCGCGGTGCAGGCCGGTGTAGACGGCGTCGAACGCGGGACGCAGACCCGTCCAGAGGGATAGGGTCGCGGCGAGGGCGACGGTGTCCGCCGTGCGGCCCCTGTCGTACCACGCCGGTACGGCGAACTCTCCCCACGCGCCCCAGTCCGCCCCGAAGAGCACGCCTCGGTCGCTCTCTGCCGGTTCGGCGTGCGCGAGGTACCCCGGGTGCTGACCGATCGTCTTGTAGACGGTCTCTCCGGTGGCGTAGAACTCGCGCGTGCGCGGGGAGGGATCGGCGAGCGGTGACTTCAGGACTCCGAAGGTGTACAGCGCGAGGTGGGGCATGCGTCTCCCTGGGTGTGGTTCCTGGTGCGGGGCCGCCGCACGGCGATCGCCGAGGTCCTGGTGAAGGTGACGGTGACGGTAGAGGTATCCGCCGGCCCTGTCGAAGTTGCGCTCTCGGCCCAGAAATGGCCTCCGTGACACGTCACTTCGAACGCAGGAGCGGTCACTCGAAATCGCTTCGGTGCGGGCTGTCCGGAGGCGGTGGACGGGCCTACTGCGGGCGTGGCGCTGGTCTCCGGCCGCCGGCAGCGACGCCATGCCGACCTGCTCGACCGGGACTCGCTCGACGTCGGCTACCGGCTTCTGGTGGCCGACCTGTAGGCATGTCGCTCAGCGCGTCCCCCGCACGGCTGACGGCTGCCACTCCCGCTTGAGCAGGCCGTACACCCACGAGTCGGACACCACGCCGTTCACCACGCAGTCCTCCCGCAACGTGCCCTCACGGACGAAGCCCAGCTTCTCGAGGACCCGGGCCGACGCCTCGTTGCGGGTGTCGGCCTCGGCCTGGACGCGATTCAGGTCCAGGGTGTCGAACGCCCACCGCAGCAGAGCGTGCGCGGCCTCGGTCGCGTAGCCGTGGCCCCACATGGCGTCGCCGAGGACGTAGCCCAACGAGGCGCTCCGGTACTCGGGGTTCCAGTCGGACAGTCCGCACCAGCCGACGAACGCCCCGTCGGAGAGACGGTCGACGACCACCCGGGCCCCCGTGCCTTCGTCCTCCAGCGTCCGGCAGTTCGCGAGGAACCGCTGGGCGCGAGCCGGGTCGGTCCATGGCGGGGAGTCCCAGTAGCGCAGCACGTGGGAGCTGCTGTGCAGCGCGAAGAGGGAGTCGGCGTCGGCGTCGGTGAAGGGACGCAGTCGCAGGCGGTCGGTGCGCAGGACGGGAGTGGGCAGAGTCATGCGCCCCATCTTGTGACGCCGACGGCGCCCAGGACACCGAATATCGGTTCAGTAGCGCGCCATGACCACGTCGCCGATCACCGTCAGGCCGGCTTGGGCCCCGATGCCGACCCCCATTCGGATCCGTAGATACGCACATGCCAGGCATCAGGGCCACTGGCCCGGCTCATGCGATGTTACAGATGACTTTCAGCTGGCACTTGCGGCACTATCATCGGCGTATGCACATTCAGCGGATCGCCCGACCGCGACTGTGTCCCCACCGCCTGGAGAGAGTGGACCGTGATGACCCGTTCCGCGCGCCGGACCCGCCGGACGCTGCAGGTGACCGGCGTGAGCGCCGCCGTCCTGCTGACTCTGAGCGCCTGCTCCTCCGACGACTCCGCCTCGTCGGCGTCCGCCTCGGGCAAGCCGTCCGGTGAGGTGACCGTCTTCGCGGCGGCCTCGCTGAAGGAGAGCTTCGAGGAACTGGGCAAGACCTTCGAGGCGGACCACCCCGGCACGAAGGTCACCTTCAGCTTCGGCGGCAGCGACGCCCTGGCCGCGAGCATCACCGGCGGGGCGCCGGCGGACGTGTTCGCCTCGGCGAGCCCCAAGACGATGAAGATCGTGACCGACGCGGGGGGCAGCAGCGGCGCGCCGACCACCTTCGTGCGCAACCAGCTGGAGATCGCCACCCTGCCGGGCAACCCGCACAACGTCGCCTCCCTCAAGGACCTCACCGACTCGGACCTCAAGGTCGTGCTGTGCGACAAGGCGGTGCCGTGCGGTGCCGCCACCCAGAAGGCCCTCGACACCGGCAGGCTGAAGCTCACGCCCGTCTCCTGGGAGGAGGACGTCAAGTCCGCCCTCAACAAGGTCGTCCTGAAGGAGGCCGACGCGGCCGTCGTCTACAGGACCGACGTGGAGGCCGCGGGCGACAAGGTGGAGGGAGTGGAGTTCCCCGAGTCCGCCGACGCGGTCAACGACTACCCGATCACCCTGCTCAAGGAGTCGAGGAACCCGCAGGCGGCGAAGGCGTTCATCGAGCTGGTGCGGTCCCCCGAGGGCCAGAAGGTGCTGTCCGAGGCCGGCTTCCTCACCTCGTGACCTGCAAGCTGTCCCTGTGCCGGATGCGTGCCGTCCGGTCGACCCGGCCAGGGCCACGGTGCGAGTGGGGAAGACGTCCGCCTCGGGCCGGTCGAGGGCGAGGCCACTTTCACCACAGCGCGCGAACCGACGATCACGCCGTGCGACCATGCCTGATTCTTACCAAGCCGGCTCGCAATGGACAGACAGGTCTGTCTACTATCGAGGAGTCCTCTTCGCCCTCTTGCCGAAAGTGACCCATGAGTCGCGCAACGACCGCCTCCCCCTCAGCCCCTCCGACCGTCGCGATCAGGCAGCACCCGGCACATGCGGTCCGCCGGCGCGGGTTCCTGCCCCTGGGGCCCAGGATCTCGATGGCCGTGTACGCCTCGATCCTCATGTCGCTGCTGGGCTCGTCCAGCGCGCCGACACCCCTGTACGCGATCTACCAGCAGCACTGGGGGTTCTCCCCCATCACCGTCACCGTCGTCTTCGGCGTGTACGCGGTGGCCGTCCTCTCCTCACTGCTCCTGTTCGGCAAGCTCTCCGACCACGTGGGCCGGCGGCCGGTCATCGTGACGGCGCTGGTCGTCCAGGTGGTGGCCATGGCCCTCTTCATCACCGCCGGTGACGTGGGTGCGCTGATGGTCGCCCGGGTCTTGCAGGGACTGAGCGTGGGGGCGGCCGCCGGAGCCCTCGGCGCCGGCATGCTCGACATCCACCCGCGCCGGGGCGGATTCCTGAACTCCTTCGCGCCCATGCTGGGAACCGCGTCCGGGGCCCTGGTCTCCGGGCTGATCGTGCAGTACCTCCCGGCGCCCACGCGCCTCATCTACACGGTGCTGCTCGGCGTCTTCGCCCTGCAGGCACTGGCCGTCCTCGCCATGCCGGAGACGGTGAGCCGCAAGCCGGGCGCGCTGGCCAGCATGGTTCCGGAGTTCAAGATGCCCAAGTCGGCCCGCGTCTCCGTGGCCGTCGCCGCGCCCGTGATGTTCGCCGTGTGGTCCATGAGCGGTCTGTACGGCGCCCTGGGACCGTCCCTCATGCGGACCCTGGAGCACTCCACGTCCGTGGTGTGGGGCGGGCTGCCGCTGTTCGTTCTCGCCGTCTTCGCGGCGGTGACCACGATCACGCTGCGGAGTGCCGCCGCCCGGACCGTCATGCTGCTCAGCATCGGCACCCTTGTCGCCGGCGCCGCGATCACCCTGTTCTCGATCGGCTCGGGCCAGGGCGGCACCTGGTCGGTGGTCGGGTTCTTCGTGGGCACCGCGATAGCCGGTGTCGGGTTCGGCAGCGGGTTCCAGGGCGGGATCAGGCTCGTCATCCCGCAGCTCGAGGCGCATGAGCGCGCCGGAGCACTCTCCCTGCTGTACGTCGTGTGCTACGTCGGTCTCGGCATCCCGGCCGTCATCGCCGGTGTGCTGGTCGTGCACGGCGGCGGCTTGATCACGACGTCCAAGGAGTACAGCATCACCCTCATCGTACTGGCGCTCGCCGCCCTCGCCGGGCTCCTGCGCAGCGGCCGCCGGGACAAGCGGGAGCAGCTGTCGGCTCGGATGTCCGAGGCGTGACTGGTCCGACCTCGCAGCGGCTATAATGAACAAGTCTGTCTAGAGAAAGGTGGGCGTCATGGCTGCCAGGACCCCGACCCGCGTGTCCGCGCGTGAGCGTCTTCTCACGGCGGCCGACGAGCTCTTCTACGGCGAAGGCGTGCAGACCGTCGGCATCGACCGGGTGATCGAGCACGCCGGGGTGGCCAAGGCATCCTTGTACAACACCTTCGGAAGCAAGGAAGGGCTGGTCTGCGCCTACCTGGAGCTCCGCTTCGAGCGCCGCAAGGAACACATCAGCCGCACGCTGACGCGCTTCCGCACTCCGCGCGAGCAACTGCTCGGTGTCTTCGACGCACTGGGTGAAGCGTTCACCGAGCCCGGGTTCAACGGCTGCTCCTTCGCCCGGGCCACCTCCGAGACGACCGAGGACAGCGCCGTCCGCAAGGTCGCCGACGACTACCGCGGCTGGCTGCGCGGGCTGTTCGCCGAACTGGCGGGCGCGGCCGGGTACGCCGACCCGGAGGCCATCGCCCGGCAGTTCCTCCTGCTGTACGACGGTGCCGGGCAGGCCGCGAAGATGGACCGCGACCCTTCCGCCGCCACGACCGCCCGCGCCGCGGCGGCCGTCCTCCTGGACGCGTCCCCGCTGGCGCCCGCCATGCCCGACCCCGCCCGATAGGTCAGTCCCGCGTCTCCTCGTCGAGGGCCGCCAGGCCGTCCTCCCAGCGCTTCCGCCGCTCGTCGTCGGACAGTTCCCACCACGGAGTGCCCCGCTCCCCGAGGGCTGCCTTGGCCCGCTGCACGCGGGCCCGCGCCTCCCGTTCCGCCTTCGCGTCGTTCGCCGTCGTCGCCGTGCGCACGGCGCGGCGGGCCGCCATCAGGTGGCGCCGCAGGCGTGCGCCGATCTCGTCGGGGAGGAACGGGTCGGTGGCCCGCCACTTCCGCCCGTCGATGACGACGAAGTGCCCGTCGGGGGTCTTCTCCGGTGGTTCACGTGTGCTCATGGGAGCGGTTCTGGTCCTGGGCGCCGCTCGGGTCCGTCTGGACGGGGGCCGCCCGCTCCCCCTTCCGGCCGTGGCCGTGCGCACTCCTCTTGCGTCGCGCGGTGGCCACCGCACCGAGCAGTGCGCCGACGGCCACGATGGTGAGTCCGCGCAGCCACACAGCGCCCTCGATCTGCGTGGCCAGCAGGACGCACGACGCGATGCCCAGGACCGGCAGGACGGTCGGGGTGCGGAAATGGTCGGCCTCGCCCTCGTCGCGGCGCAGGACGAGGACGGCCGTGTTGACCATGAGGAAGACGATCAGCAGGAGCAGGACCAGGGTCGAGGCCAAGGTGGCGACACTGCCGGTGAGGGCGAGGAGCATCGCCAGCACGGTGGTGACCGCGATCGCGGCCCACGGGGTGCGGCGGCCGGGCAGCACCTTGGTCAGCGCCGAGGGCAGGAGTCCGTCCCTCGCCATGCCGTAGGTGAGGCGGGAGGACATGATGCCGGTCAGCAGTGCGCCGTTGGCCACGGCGACGAGTGCGATGGCACTGAACAGGCGCTCGGGGATGCCGCCCGCCTCCTTGACGACCTCCAGCAGCGGCCCGCTCGACTCGGCCAGTCGCGTGGTGGGGACCGACGCGGACGCCGCCAGGCCGACCAGCACGTACACGGCTCCCGCGGTGGCGAGGGCGCCGAACAGGGCGCGAGGGTAGGAGCGCCGCGGGTTGCGGGTCTCCTCGGCGACGTTCACCGAGGTCTCGAACCCGACGAAGGAGTAGTAGGCCAGGACGGACCCGCTCAGTACGGCCGCTGCGGCGCCCTTCTCGGGGGTGCCCAGCTGGGTGAGCCGTCCGACGTCGCCGTCGCCGCGCAGCAGCAGCCAGGCGCCGAGGACGATGATGACCATCAGTCCGCCCACCTCGATGAGGGTGGCGACGACGTTGGCGCGGGTGGACTCCTTGATGCCGCGTGCGTTGATCAGGGCGAGCAGGGCCAGGAACAGGACGGCCACCAGGCCGACGGGGAGCGTCACGAAGGCCGAGAGGTAGTCGCCCCCGAAGCCCCGGGCGAGCGCGGCGACGGAGACGACGCCGGCGGCCAGCATGCAGAAGCCGGCGACGAACCCGGCGAACGGCCCGAAGGCGCGGGTCGCGTAGTGGGAGGCGCCGCCCGCCCGCGGGTACTTCGTCGCCAGTTCGGCGTAGGAGGCGGCGGTCAGCAGGGCCAGGAGCAGGGCGACGACGAGCGGCACCCACACGGCTCCCCCGGCATCGGCGGCCACCTGTCCGACCAGGACGTACACCCCGGCGCCGAGGACGTCGCCCAGGATGAAGAAGTAGAGCAGCGGGGTGGTCAGGGCGCGCTTGAGCGCCGTGCCCTCCCCCGTCCCTCCGGGTGCCGCCGTGTCCGTCCCCGCCTGCGCCGTCGTGCTGTTTCCGCCTCTTCTCGCCATACCGCCTCGTGTCCCCCGAAAGGTGCGATGCACGCTCGCCGCTCCTGAGGACGGAGGACGCGGTTCGGTTACGAGGCGGTCCCCTCGGCCGGGCTCTGTTCGGCCCAGGCGCGCTCCAGCAGGGCACCGAAGGGAGCCGGCTCGCGTCCCGTCAGCTGGGCGAGGGTGGGGTCGACGGAGGTGAACTCACCGCTCCGGGCCGCCGCGAAGATGCTGAGCAGCAGGTCGGTGAGGGATTCCGGTGTGCCGTGCGTCAGCATCTGCTCGCGGAACACCTCGTCGGGGACGACGGTACGGGTGAACGGCCGTCCGGCGGCCTTCGTCGCGATCTCGGCGACCGTGGCGAAGTCGAGTGCCGCCGTGCCGGTGAGGGGCGGGGTGGGCCCCTCGAAGCGGCCCTCGTCGGTGAGGATCGCGGCGGTGGCCTCGGCGAGGTCGTCGTGACCGGTCCAGGCGACGGGTCCGTCGGCGGGGAGGGCGATGTCGCCGGTGTGGCGGGCGGCCTCCAGGAACTGCAGGGCGCTGGACGCGTAGAAGCCGTTGCGCAGGGCGGTCCAGGGCAGCCCTGTGGCGCGCAGCAGGTCCTCGGTCTGCGCGTGGTCGCGGCAGGGCTGGAACTGGGAGTGGTGCGCGGCGCCCATCTGGCTGGTGTAGAGGATGCGGCCGACGCCTGCCTTCACCGCGGCGTCGATGGCGGTTCGGTGGCCCGCGACGCACTCCTCGCCCGCGCGGTCGAGGGAGACGAGGAGCAGTTGCTCGGCGCCCTCGAAGGCGTGCACGAGCGAGGCGGGGTCGTCGAAGCTGCCCTGCCGGACGCGGACGCCGCGGTCGGCGAGGTCCTGGGCCTTGCGAGGGTCGCGGACGCTGACGCCCACGCGGTCGGCGGGAACGCGTTCCAGGAGGCGTTCGACGACGCGCCGGCCGAGCTTTCCGGTGGCTCCGGTCACGATGATCACGGGGTTCTCCCAAGCTTGTTTCCAGTGGAATCACTTAGACGCTAACACTGGAATATCAGTGGAAGCAACGTGGCGGTATCATCGATTCATGACCACGCGCGACACGGCCGACAGCCCCCGCCGCCGCATCGTCGAGGCCGCCGTCGAGCTGCTGGAGACCGGCGGGCCGGACGCGGTGAGCACCCGCGCGGTCGCGTCCGCCGCCGGGATGCAGCCGCCGGCGATCTACCGGCTCTTCGGTGACAAGGAGGGGCTCCTCGAAGCCGTCGCGGAGCACGGCTACGCGCAGTTCCTGGAGAGCAAGCGCGCGCTGCTCGACCCCGCACCGAAGGACGCGGTGGAGGATCTGCGCCGCGCGTGGGACACCGTCGTGGAGTTCGGCGTCTCGCGTCCTGAACTGTTCGCCGTGATGACCAGGGCGACCGGGCGCGGGGCGGACCAGGCGCACCGCGCCGGCCTGGAGATGCTCTACGGCCGGGTGCGCCGGCTCGCGGCCGCCGGGTGGCTGCGGGTCGACGAGGAGCTGGCCGCCCAGATCATCCAGGCGACCGGCCGGGGCGCCGTCACCACCTGGCACTCCACCCCGGCGGAGCGGCGCACGCCGGCGCTGCTGACCGCGTTGCGCGAGGCCACGATCGCCGCCGTCACCCACGCCGAGCCGACGGTCCCCGCCACGGAGAGCGGCCCCGCCGGGGCGGCCCGCGCCCTGCGTGCCGCGCTCCCCGACGAGACGGACGTCCTCAGCGACGCCGAGCGGCGGCTGCTGCGCGAGTGGCTGACCCGGCTGGCCGCGGACGGTGGCGCCCCGCAGGCGTGACCGGTGGGAGTTCTTCACGGCGGAAGCCGGGGCGGTGAGGGACTGACGGGACGCGTCGTGGGGCGGTCACCGTTCGGCTGAACGGTGACCGCCCCACGGTCGGTTCCTGTGGCTCCGGCGTGTCAGCGGGCCGGGACGCCGGCCGGTGCCGGTGCCTCTTCCTTGGCGGTGGCCGGGCTCGTGGCGGTCGCGGCGTCCGGTGCGGACGGTTCGGACGACGCGGGGGCCACGTTGAGTTCGGCGAGCATCGTCTTGGTGAAGCCGAAGTAGTACGTGGCGAGGAAGCCGCCGATGTAGCCGACGATCAGGCCGCCCGCGTACACGGCGACGGTCTGGCCGAGTCCGTGGTCGCCGTCGAGCAGCGGGAAGAGCGCCCAGCCCGACGGGCCGATCGCGGTGGAGCCGACGTCGGTGCCCAGCTGGTTGAAGAGCCCGACGAACGCGCCGCCGAGTGCACCTCCGGTGCAGGCGGTGATGAAGGGGCGGCCCAAGGGGAGGGAGACACCGTAGATCAGCGGCTCTCCGACGCCGAGGAAGCCCGGCCACAGCGCCGACTTGATGGTCCGGCGGATGGAGGTGTTGCGGTGGAGGCGGAAGTAGACGGCGATCGCGGCACCGACCTGGCCCGCGCCGGCCATGGCGAGGATGGGCAGCAGCACGGTGTAGCCCTGCTGCTCGATGAGGGTCGTGTGGATCGGGATGAGCGCCTGGTGCAGGCCGAGCATGACCAGCGGCAGGAACAGGCCGCCGAGGATCAGGCCGGCTCCGGCGCCGCCGTGCGAGAGCAGCCAGTTGGCGGCCTCACCGATCTTCGTGGAGACCTCACCGGCGAGGAACATCAGCCCGAAGAGGGTGACGAGGCCGGACACCAGCACGGTGATGGTGGGCGTGACGAGGACGTCGATGGAGACGGGCACCCAGCGGCGGCACCACTTCTCGACCTGCACGGCGAGCCAGGCCGCACCGAGGGCGCCCAGGACACCGCCCTGGCCCGGGGAGAGGTGCTGGCCGAACGCCTCCACGTTGGCGACGCCCGCGTAGACGATGATCGCGGCGACGGCGCCGCCGAGGATCGGTGTGCCGCCGAACTCCTGCGCCGTGTTGTAGCCGACGAAGACGGCGATCAGCGCCATGAACCCGGAGGCCATCGCGGCCAGCGCGGGGGTGATGCCGGGCAGCCAGCCCAGGTTGACGAGCAGGCCGTTCAGGCCGGCGATGATGCCGCAGCCGATGAGGGCGGGGATCAGCGGCACGAAGATGTTCGCGATGCGCCGCAGCAGCAGCTTGAACGGGGTGGCGTTGCGGGCCTTGCGCTCCGCGCGCAGGGCGGCGCCCTGCGCGGCGAGCTCCTCGGCGGTCACGGCCTCGGGGGCCGGAGCGCCCGCGGGGGCCGCCGCCTCGGGAGCGGCGGCGCGCTCCTCCTCGACGAGGGTCTCGAACTCGGGGGTGACGCGGGCGACGGTGCCCGGGCCGAGCACGATCTGGTAGGTGTCGTCCTCGACGACACCCATCACCGAAGGCAGCGCCTTGAGCTGTTCCTCCTGCACGAGGGTCCGGTCGTGCAGGCCCAGCCTGAGCCGGGTCATGCAGTGGGCCACCGACGCCACGTTCCCCGCGCCTCCGACGAGGGGCAGGATGGCGGCCGCGGTGTCGCGGTACTTGTTCTCGTTCGCCATGAGATCGGCCTTGCTGTGAGTAAGGGCTGGTGCGTCAGGCGGCTGCGGCTTCGAGAGCGCTGCGCAGATGTCCGTGGGCGGTGCGGAGAAGGCGCTCGGCGGTCGGCGCGTCGACGTCGCCGAGCAGGAGGAGGATCGCGTTCTTGACCTCGCCTCCGGTGGCGGCGAGCGCGGCGGAGACGGCCTCGTCTGAGGCGTCGGTCGCGAGGCCGACGATCCGGTGGGCGCGCGCCCGCAGCTTCTCGTTGGAGGCGCGCAGGTCGACCATCAGGTTCCCGTAGGTCTTGCCGAGCCTGATCATGGTGATGGTCGAGAACATGTTGAGCACCAGCTTCTGCGCGGTGCCCGCCTTGAGCCGGGTCGAGCCGGTCAGGATCTCCGGGCCGACGACGACCTCGATGCCGTGGTCGGCGGCCGCAGCGAGGGCGCTGCCGGCGTTGCAGGACAGTCCGACGGTGAGCGCGCCGAGGGAGCGGGCGTACCGGACGGCCTCGACGGCGTAGGGGGTGCGGCCGGAGGCGGAGATGCCGACCACGACGTCGTCGGCGCTCAGCTTCAGCGCGTCGAGGTCGAGGCGGGCTCCCTCCTCGGAGTCCTCGGCGCCTTCGACGGCGGTGACCATGGCGGACGGGCCGCCCGCGATGAGGCCGACGACCTGGGAGGGGTCGGTGCTGAAGGTGGGCGGGCACTCGGAGGCGTCCAGCACACCGAGCCGCCCGGCGGTGCCCGCTCCGGCGTAGACGAGCCGTCCGCCCCGGGACATCCGCTCGGCCATGCCGTCGATCGCGGCGGCGATCTCGGGCAGCCGGGCGGCGACCGCCGCGCTGACGGTGGCGTCCTCGGCGTTCATGCGGCGGGCGATGTCCAGCGTGGTGCGGCGGTCGATGTCCGCCAGCTCGGGCCGGTACGCCTCCGTGGCCAGGGTGGCCAGCTGGTCACGCAGCACGGCGTTCCCGACGGCGTCTTGGGTGGACATGGGCGTTCACGGCTCCTGTGGTTCGGGCGTTTCAGAGGGCTGGGGCGATGGGGGCGCAATTCCGTCATACGTGACGGAAGCCGGTTCGACTGGCCTGTGTGACACGAGAGACAGCGTCCGAAACTTTCTTTCACTATGCCTCGGTGCCATGAAACATATTTTCAGACCACGGGTGCGTCAAGACCTCTGGCGCGATCACCGGGTCACGCTCCGCGCACGGCTCAGGCGGTGGCCTCGTCGAGGAGTTCGAGGATGTGCCGGTACGGCCGCCCCGTGGCGCGGGTCATCCCGATCTCGCAGGTCCGGTTGCAGGACGCGTAGGCGTCGTGGGAGCGGCTGTTGATCTCGGCGGCCTGGCGTGCCGTGGCCGCCTCGGTGACCTCGGGATGCAGCAGTCCCCGGTCCCCTGCGAAGGCGCAGCAGCCCCAGGAGTCGGGCACGGTGACGTCCGGGCTCAGGACGGCCGCGACGGTCCGCAGGGCGTCGTCGGCCCCCAGATGGGTCGTCGAGCAGGTGGGGTGCAGAGCCATGGACGCCAGGGGCCGTACGGCGGGGAGCGACGGCAGCAGCCGTTCGGCGGTGAAGGCGACGCTGTCCACGAACCGCAGGGCCGCGTAGCGGGCGCGGTCCTGCTCGGGCAGCGCGTCGGCGAGCCGTTCCAGCCCGTGCGTGCACGAGGACGCGTCGCAGACGACGGGCAGCCTGCCGTGGTCGGAGGCCGCCCACAGGGCGTCCAGCGTGCGCGCCGCCATGGTCCGGTGCCCGCGCGTGTACCCCTTGGACTGCCAGGGTGTGCCGCAGCACAGGCCACCGAGACCGTCCGGCACGGCGACGGGCACCCGCGCCCGTTCGCACAGCCGCAGGAACGCCCGCGCCGCTCCCCCGGCGCCGTCGCCGCCCTCCTCGGGGGCGAAGAGACTGCCGATGCACGCGGCGAAGAAGACAGCCTCCGCTCCGTCGGGATGCCGAGCCGCGGGCCGCGCGGGTCCGCTGCGCGGCATGTCACCGGTCCACGCGGGCACCAGCTCTCCGGCGCCGAGGCCGCGCAGCGCCTTGGTCGCCGCCCGGGTGAGGGGCGGCGGGACGGCGTGGGCCGCCTTCAGGGCCGTACGCACTCCCGTGACCGTGCCCTGCCAGTGCCGCGCGACCTGGTCGGCGACGCCCTGGGCCGTGCGGCCGTGCCCGTCGGCGCGCAGCCGTTTCATGACCTCGCCGGTGTCGATGTGGACGGGGCAGGCGGTCACACAGAGGCTGTCGACGGCGCAACTGGAGACGGCGGCGTAGCCGTAGTCGTCCTCCAGGGCACGCTTGCGGGCGTCGTCGCCCGCCGCGTCGGCCACGGCGATCTCGCGCAGCAGGGCGATGCGCTGGCGCGGGGTCGTGGTGGCGTCGGCCGTGGGGCAGACGGGTTCGCAGTAGCCGCACTCGACGCACGCGTCGACGGCCGGGTCGACCTGCGGGACGCTCTTCAGGTTGCCGAGGTGCGCTCGAGGATCGTCGTCGAGCAGGACGCCGGGGCTCAGCATCCGGTGCGGGTCGCACAGCCGCTTGAGCTCGCGCATCACCTCGTGCAGCTCGTCGCCGTACTGGCGGCGGACGAACGGTGCCATGGCGCGCCCGGTGCCGTGCTCGGCCTTGAGCGTGCCGCCGGCCCCGAGGACGAGGTCGACCATGTCGTCGGTGAAGCGGGCGTAGCGCTCCAGCTCCCCGTCGGAGTCGAACTCCTGGGTGAGCATGAAGTGCAGGTTGCCGTCCCGGGCGTGCCCGAAGATCACCGCGTCGTCGTAGCCGTGCCGGGCGAACAGGTCGATCAACCCCTCGCCGGTGGCGGTGAGGTGGTCCATCGGCACGGCCACGTCCTCCAGCAGGGCCGTCGTGCCTGGGCGGCGCGCCCCGGCGACCGCGGTGTAGAGGCCCTTGCGCAGCCGCCACAGCCGGTTCCGCTCCCCCGCGTCCCGGGTGAGCGCGGCGGGGGTGAGCGTGGGCAGCAGCCGCAGCGCGGGCTGCGCGGCGGCGACGGTGTGCTCCAGCCCCTCGGCCTCGTCCTCCGCGAACTCGACGAGCAGCGCGGCGTGCCCGGTCACGGTGAGCCCGCGCAGGGCCTCCACCGGGTCGCCGGACCGCTGCGCCACCCGCAGGGAGGCCGCGTCGAGGAGTTCCACGGTGCGGGCGCCCGCGGCGAGCAGGACGGGCAGGCAGTCGGTCGCCTCGGCGAGGCCCGGCAGGACGAGCAGGCCCGTGGCGGTGTGCGGCAGGAGCGGGACCGTACGGAAGACGGCCTCGGCGACGAACCCCAGCGTGCCCTCGCTGCCGACCATGAGCCGGGCCAGCATGTCGGCCGGGGTGTCGTGGTCGAGGAAGGAGTTCAGCCCGTAACCCATGGTGTTCTTCATGGCGAAGAGCCGTTCCACCGTGGCGCGCGAGGCGGCCGAGCCACGCACACGGTCCCGCAGCCGCAGCAGCCCCGCGTGCAGGTCGGGCTCGCGCGCCCGCAGTGCCGCGTCGGCGTCGGCGTCCGCCGTGTCGACGACGGTCCCGGACGGCAGGACGAACCGCAGGGACTCGATGGTGCGGTAGGCGTTGTCCCGGGTGCCGCAGTTCATGCCACTGGAGTTGTTGGCCACCAGGCCGCCGATCGTGCAGGCGCTCTCGCTGGCCGGGTCCGGGCCGAGCCGCCTGCCGTGACGGGCGAGCCGGGCGTTGGCCTGGCGGACGGTCAGTCCGGGCTGGAGCCGGATGCGGCGCCCGTCGTCCAGGATCTCCGCGTCGCGCCAGTGCGTACGGACGTCGATCTGGACGCCGTCGCCGCCGGCCTGACCGGCGAGGCTGGTGCCGCCCGAGCGCAGGGTCACCGGCACGCCCGCCTCGCGGGCCCCGGCCATCAGCGCGCCCACCTCGTCCGCCGAGGCCGCGCGTACCACCGCACGGGGGGTGAACAGGTAGGGGGAGGCGTCGTGGGCCGCCGCGATCCGGCGGGGCAGCGCGGTCGTGACACGGGCCGGGTCGGCCACGCACGAGGCGAGGAAGCGGGCCAGCCGCTCGTCCGAGGGGGGCGGTGTCGCGGCGGCGGACGGGACGGAGGCGGTGGGGTGGCTCATGGCTCCTCGGCGGCGCGGCCGGTCGGCGGGTCGCGCGGGACGACGGTGGGTCACGGGAGTATCAGGAGCGGACGCACCGGATGTCAATAACTTTCAAGCGGATGCGTGCGATGAAAATTAGTTACATGGAGTGGGTCTGCTGAGCGACCCGGGCGACCTCACATCCGTCCGGCCTGCGTCGTCATGTCGGTGAGGGCGGCGACCGGCGCCCCGGAACGGAGAGCGGACATGAAGGTTTTCATCGCTGGTGGGCGCGGCCGCGTGGGGTCCCGCCTCGCCGACACCCTGGAGGCCAAGGGCATCGAGGCGGTCCCGGGAGGGCTGGAGGACGGGATCGACGTGCTCTCGGGCAAGGGGCTCGCGGAGGCCCTCGTGGGAGTCGACACCATCGTGAACGTCCTCAACACGCCCCGTTTCGACGCGGAGGGGGCGATCTCGTTCTTCGAGGGAGCGATCGACACCCTCACGGCGGAGGGCGAGCGGGCCGGCGTACGCCATCACATCGTGCTGTCCATCGTCGGCGTCGGGGAGGGCGACGCGTCCGAGATCGGGTACTACCTGGGCAAGGTGGCCCAGGAGAAGGCCGTGCGATCCGCTTCGATCCCCGCCACCATCATTCGGGCCACGCAGTTCCAGAGCTACATCCCCGTCCTCATCGACCAGCACACCGTGGACGGAAAGGTCCACGCTCCGAGGTCCTACATCCAGCCCGTCGAGCTGGACGAGGTCGTCGATCTGCTCGCCGAGGCCGTCACCACGCTGGAGCCGGGAAGCGAGATCGAGATCGCAGGGCCCGACCGCTTCTTCCACGACGACCTCTTCCGCGCCACTCTGGCGCATCGCGGAGACCGTCGTGAGGTGGTGACCGTGGAGGGACAGGGGCCCATCGAGGCCATGGTTCCGCGCGGCGCGCACCGGACCGGCATCGTGCGATACCCGATTCCAGGGATCCCCACCGTCTGAATGCGATGATGAAGAGTGGCGCGCAACGCTGACCGCCGTCGAACAGTTCAGGCATGTGCGCTCCCATGGGAAAGGGTGTCCCGTGCCGGAAGATGTTTCCGCGGAATCAGCGGATTTCGAAAAGGCCGAGCGTGAGGATCCACGGGCTCTCGATGCGGTCATGGCGGAGCGCCATCGTCTGCTGTCGCTGGCCTTTCGCATGACGGGCACCCTGGCCGACGCCGAGGATGTCGTGCAGGAGACATACGTCAGGTGGTACCGCCTCGAGCCGGACGAACGCGACGCGATCGCCACGCCCGCGGCATGGCTGACTCGTGTGGCGAGCCGCATCTGTCTCGACCTGCTGGGTTCCGCGCGCGCACGGCGGGAGACGTACGTCGGGCAATGGCTGCCGGAACCTGTCCCGGCCGACCTCTTCGCCGGCACGGCGAAGGCGCCGCTGAACTCCGGTCCTCCCGCTGCCGATCCGCTGGAACGCGTCACCCTCGACGACACCGTCAGCATGGCACTGCTGACGGTCCTCGAGGCCATGACGCCGGCAGAGCGAGTGACGTTCGTGCTCCACGACGTGTTCGGGGTCCCGTTCGACGAGATCGCTCGTGTCGTCGGCCGTTCGGCCGCAGCCACGCGGCAGTTGGCGACGTCCGCACGGCGGCACGTTCGGCGGGGCAGACGCGCACAGGTTTCTCCGCGCCACCATGATGAGGTCGTTCGGGCATTCCGTGACGCGACGGTCGGAGGGGACATCGAGGGCCTGCTCCGCCTGCTGGCTCCGGACGTCGAGCTTCGAGTCGACGGCGGCGGTTTCGTCAATGCCGCGCCTCGGGTCATCCGCGGGTCGGATCATGTGGCCCGGTGGTTCATGGGCGTGATGCGCAAGCAGCCCGCGCTCCGTCTGGAGCGACGCGATACAGCTGACGGACTCGGGTTCATTCTCCGAAATGAGGAACACCGATACGGAATTGCCACCTTCGACGTCAGTGACGACGGCGTCACGAACGTGTGGCTGATGGTGAATCCCATGAAACTGACGAATTGGTCATCGCCCGAGCCACATTCCGTCACGCATGATTCTCCGTCGGCACGCGCGGGCCGGGATCGTCCAGATGGATGATCGAGCCGGTTGAGCCGATCTCCGAGGTGGCGGCCCGCTGTTACGGGTGGCGCTTCCGGCGGCGTTGCACGGCCGTGTACGTCTCCTGGAGCGCCTCCGCCGCGGCATCGTAGGAGCGCTGGGCCACGGCGACGAACAGGCAGTCGATCAGGGCGAGTTGGGCGATACGGCTGACCGTGGCGCCGGAGCGGAACGGGGTTTCGCGCGCGGATGTGGTGAGGACGAGGTCGGCCGCCTCCGCCAGGGCCGACTGCGGGAAGTTGGTGAGGGCGACGGTGGTGGCGCCCCGGGCGGCGGCCACGGTCAGGGGTTCGACGGTGTCCTCCGTCTCACCGGAGTGGGAGATGCCGATCGCCACGTCGCCGGGGCCCAGCAGGGCGGTCGCCGTCAGGGCGGCGTGCACGTCCGTCCACACGAACGCGATGTGCCCGATGCGATGCAGCTTCTGGTGCAGGTCCTGGCCGACGAAAGCGCTGGCGCCGACTCCGAAGATGTCGATGCGCCGGGCCTCGGTGATGGCGTCGACGGCACGGCCGAGGACCGCCGGGTCCACGCTGCGGGCGGTCTCGTCGAGTGCGCGGACCTCGTTGTAGATGATCTTCTTGACGATCTGTTCCAGGCTGTCGGTCGGGTCGATGTCGGTGCCGAGCACCGACCGCTCCCCGCCCACGGCCCGCTCGTGCGCGACCGCGGCGGCCAGCGCGAGCCGCAGCTGGGGGTAGCTGCCGAAGCCGAGGGTCCGGCAGAACCGCAGCACGGTGGCGGGCGACGTGGCGGCCTGTTCGGCGAGCGCCCCGATGGAGAGTTCCGAGCTGCCGGCCGGGTCCGCGATCACGGCGTCCGCGACCCGCCGCAGGGAAGGGGGCAGGGTGGGCCTGCCCGCGCGGATACGGGTGACGGCGTCGGCTCCGCTCCCACCGGAGGGGGTGCGCTCCGGCGTCGAGGGCTCGTCCCGGCGGCTCATCTGCTTCCTCCTCCACCGGACCACGGGCGCTTGCACACCGCGACTGGCAGTTAATCACAACGCCGGCGAGCGCCCACCTCGGTCCATGACCTGGTCACGGCCCTCCGCGCAGCCGCAAGGACGCCGCCACCGGCAGATGATCACTGTCCGTGGCCGGGAGAGTCCAGGCCGACCGCGGCTCCAGCCCGCGCACGAGGATGTGGTCGATCCGGGCCAGCGGGAACGAGGCGGGCCAGCTCAGGCCGAAGCCCTTCCCCGCCACGTCCTGGGCGGAACGCAGGCGCGAGGTCAGGACGGACAGGGCGTTGTCGTCCGTGGTGCCGTTGAAGTCGCCCACGACCAGGGTCCGGGCGAGTGGTTCGGCGCCCAGCGCGGCGGCGAGACGGCGGGCACCGGCGTCCCGTGCGTCCGTGCCGAACCCCGACGTGACGCCGAACCGCACGGACGACAGATGGGCGACGTACACGGCGACCGGCCCCTCGGGCGTGCGGACGGTGGCCCGCAGGGCGCGCGGCCAGGGCGCGATGTCGACCGTACGGGCGTCGGCGACGGGATAGCGGCTCCACAGGCCGACCGTGCCGTGCACCGAGTGGTACGGGAGCCCGGCGGCCAGCTCCCGCTCGTAGACCGGGGTGTCGTCCCCCAGCTCCTCCAGAGCCACCACGTCGGCGCCGGAGGCGGCCAGGGCGCGGGCCGTGCGGGCCGGGTGCGGATTGTGCTCGTTGACGTTGTGAGTCACCACGGTCAGGTCCCCGCCCGCCGCGCGTTTGTCGGTACAGCGCCCGCCGAAGAGGGAGCACCACACGATCGCGGGCAGCAGCAGGGCCACGGCGGCCGTGGCGGAGCGCCGGACGACCGCGCAGGCGAGGAGCGGCGGGACCGCGAGGCCGGTCCAGGGCAGGAACGTCTGGACGAGGCTCCCGAGGTGTCCGGGCCGGTCGGGGATCAGGGAGGGCCCCAGCATGGTCGCGGCGGCCAGGGCCGCGAGCAGGGCGATGATCCGGCCTCTGCGCCAGATGCCGTCGTACCGGTCCGGGCGCCTCGGAGGGGCGGGGGTGACCGTCGAGGGGTCGAGGAGTGGGGTCACGGCCGCCTCACCGGCTTCCGGCGGCGGTCGCGGACACGGGCTCGGTGCGGGACATCCGGTGCCGTACCGCCTCGACGAGTGCGCGGCTGCTGTCGAAGACCGCCCGCAGGCCGTCCTGAGGGCTGGTGCCGGCGCGTTGGTGCAGGACGACACCGAGGGCGAGGTGCTCCCGTCCGCGCCGGTCGGGCACGGTGACCGCCCACATCAGCGCGCCGCCCGCGGGCGTGCTGGAGCCGGTCTTGATGCCGATCACACCCGGGGTGTCCAGCAGCGTGTTGGTGTTGGGGAGGGTGCGGGGTGCGCCCGGAACGGTGGTGCGGGGCTGGGCGACGACCGACCTGAACGCCTTGTCCCGCATGACCTGGCGGGCCAGTTCCAGCTGGTCGGCGGCGGTGCTCGTGGTGCTGGGTTCGAGACCGCTGGCCCCGGTGTAGGTGGTCCGGCGCATGCCGAGCGCGTCGGCGGCCCGGTTCATCTTCGTCACGAACGCCGCCTCGGAACCGGCGTCCCAGCGGGCCAGCAGCCGGGCGACGTTGTTCCCCGACGGGACCAGCATCAGTTCCAGCAGTCGCCGTTCGCTGAGCCGCTGCCCCCGCTCCAGCGGGACGGTGGACTCCACGCCGGAGACGGACTCGTCGGCGGCCTGCTGGTCGACGGTGATCCGGGGGCCGGACGTGCCGTCCCGCAGCGGGTGGTCGCGCAGGATCACGTACGCCGTCATCACCTTCGTCACGCTGGCGATCGGCACCGGTGTGCGCGAACCGTGGGAACCCAGGTCGCCTCGCTCGCCGAGGCCGTCGATCCGGACGGCCGCCTGCCCTTCCCGGGGCCAGGGCAGCTTCCACGACGACGTCCGAGGGGTGCCGGTGGGGTCACCTCCGTCGAGGACGGCGGCGCCGAGCGTAAGCAGGCCGACCAGGGACACGGTCCCGGTCGTGAGGAGCAGGGGACGGCGTCGTAGGGGGCGGAGTGCGGGCTCGGACGTCGGGGGCATGGGGGGGCACCTCCACAGGGCACGGGGCGCGGCGTTCACGCACACCGGTCACTGTGGGCGGGCCCGATGTCGGGCTGATCGTGGCCGGGTCTTCGCTGCCGCTCGGCCGTGCATCCGTCGTGTAACGGGGCCCGGGGAAGGGGCGTCAGGCGGTGGCCGGCAGGCGGAGGGTGGCCACGGCGCCGCCGTCGGGGGAGTTCGCGAAGGACAGCTCCGCCCCGATGACCCGGGCCTGGCCGAGGGCGATGGTCAGACCCAGGCCGTGCCCGCGGCCGCGTTCCGGTGTCCCGGTGCGGAAGCGCTGGGGTCCATCGGCGAGCAGGTCCTCGGGGAAGCCGGGGCCATGGTCCCGTACGGTCACCGTCGTGTCCGCGACCGTCACCTCGACGGGCTGCCGGCCGTGCCGGTGGGCGTTGACGACCAGGTTGGTGACGATACGGTCCAGGCGCCGTGGGTCGGTCTCGACGCACGCGGCGTCGTGCGTGACGAGCGGGGTCTCCAGCCCCGTGCGGCTCAAGGACTCGGCGACGGCCTCCGCCAGCGGCACGGGGCGGGCGTCGGCCCGCTCGGCGCCCGCGTCGAGGCGGGAGATCTCCAGCAGGTCCTCGACGAGCGTCCGCAGGACGTGGACCCGGTCGCGGACCAGCTCGGTGGCCTCGCCCTCGGGCAGCAGACCGCTCCCGGTGACCAGGCCCATCAGCGGGGTGCGCAGTTCGTGCGCGACGTCGGCGGTGAAGCGCTGCTCCGTGAGCAACCGCTGGTGCAGGCTGTCGGCCATCGAGTCGACCGTGGCCGCGATGTCGGTGATCTCGTCGCCGCCACGGCCGCCGGCCTCGGTGCGGGCGGTCAGGTCACCGGCGGCGATACGGCGTGCGGTGTGCGCCACGCGCCGCAGCCGGCGGTGCGGGAGTTCGGCGGCGAGCGCCGCGAGCGGCACCACGACGCCGAGCGTGAGCAGCGAGTACTTCCACATGTGCCGGTCCAGGGCGCGGCGGGTGAGCAGGTCGCTGGTCATGTCGGTCTCCGCGGCGACGGGCTCGCCGTGGTAGGTCTTCGCCGCCCACATCGACGGGTGGTCGCCGGGGCCGTCCGCCTCGTACCACGTGACGTACCCGCCGCTCGTGTCCTGGCCGCCGCGCAGCCGGTGCAGCAGTTCGTCGGGCAGTTCCCCGGGAGCCGTGTGCAGCCCGGCGGGCGGGGTGCCGTCGCGCTGGTAGTCGTCCAGGGCCTGGTCCAGTGCCGCCACGGCCTTGGCGCCGCCGTCGTTCATGGACCGGTCGAGGGTGCTGGTGTGCACGAGCCGGCCGACGGTCAGCGCGACGGCGCAGCAGCAGACGGCGACGAGCAGGGCGATCTTCCAGCGCAGCGAACGCCAGTTGCGCAGGTCGCGGAGGGCGTCCATGTCAGCGCCGCAGCTTGTAGCCGAAGCCGCGCACCGTCTCCACGCGCTCGGCTCCGATCTTCTTGCGCAGCCGTTGCACGCACAGGTCGACGACGCGGCTGTCGCCGTCCCAGCCGTAGTCCCACACGTTGCGCAGCAGGGTCTGCCGGTCCAGCACGATGCCGGGGCTGGCGGCGAACTCCAGCAGCAGCCGCAGTTCGGTCGGCGCCAGCGCGACGGCACGCCCCGCCACGGAGACCTCGAGGCCCGCGGTGTCGATGACGAGGTCGCCGAAGACGAGCCGGGTGCCGGGCTCCGGGGACGGGGGTTCCGGACGCGCGGAGGCCGCGGCGGTGCCGTCCGGGGTGGGGGCGTAGACGGCACGCCGCAGGAGCGAGCGGATACGGGCCACCAGGACGGCGGTGTCGACGGGCTTGACGACGTAGTCGTCGGCGCCCGCCTCCAGGCCGGAGACGACGTCCAGTGCGTCGCCGCGCGCGGACATCATCAGGATCGGGTCCATGCTGCTCTCCCTGATCCGGCGGCACAGCCCGATGCCGTCGAGGCCGGGCAGCATCACGTCGAGCAGCAGCAGGTCGTGGCCGCCCTCCCGGAACAGCTCCAGGCCGGTCAGTCCGTCGGCGGCGCCGGTGACGCGGTAGCCGTAGCGCTCCAGCGCCAGGGCGAGCGACCTGCGGATCACCTCGTCGTCCTCGACCAGCAGGATCGACACGGGTGCCGGGGTGTCCCCGTCAGCCATGGGGCCCGACCTTCCTTCCGTGCCGTGCGCCGTCCGCGTCACCCGCGGCGGCCTGTCGTTCGAATGCGCATTATGTCTGCCGTACCCATCCATCGTGTATCGGTGACGGCTCGGCCAGGTATCGGACGGCACCCCGGAGCGGTGTCGCCGCTCTGTCGGGGCGCTGTCGGGGCCGTCGGCCCGCTGTCGGTGACGCGTCGGCGGCGGTCGGCACCTTTGCGGTGAGGCCGTCCGGAGCTCACCGGGCGGCTCGCTGACGAAGGAGCGACACCATGCGGACCCCCGTCACGATCATCGGAGCCGGACTCGGCGGCCTCACGCTCGCCCGTGTCCTGCACCTGCACGCCATCCCCGTCACCGTCTACGAGGCAGAGTCCTCCCCCGCGGCTCGTGCGCAGGGCGGACTGCTCGACATCCACGACTACAACGGGCAGCTCGCCGTGCGGGCATGTGAGTTGATGGACGAGTTCCAGACGCTCGTCCTGGAGGGCCGGCAGGCGACGCGGCTGCTCGACCGGGACGGGACGGTCGTGATGGAGGTGCCCGACGACGGTACGGGCGGGCGCCCCGAGGTGCAGCGCGGTGACCTGCGGCAGTTGCTGCTCGACTCCCTGCCCGCGGGCACCGTGCGGTGGGGACACAAGGTCACCGCAGTCCGCGCTCTCGGCGCGGGCCGCCACGAGGTGACGTTCGCTAACGGCGGCACGGTCGTCACGGGCCTGCTGGTGGGCGCGGACGGGGCCTGGTCGCGCGTACGGCCGCTGCTGTCCGCCGCGACGCCCGAGTACACCGGCAAGACGGTGGTGGAGACGTACCTGTTCGACGCCGACACCCGTCATCCCGCCGCCGCGAAGGCCGTCGGTGGCGGCATGCTGATCGCGCCGTCGCCGGGCAGGGAGATCTTCGCCCACCGGGAGAAGGGCGACACCCTGCACGCCTACGTCGGTCTCGCGGAACCGCGGGACTGGTTCGCGGCGATCGACGTCTCCGACCCGGCCGCGGCCCTCGCCCACGTCGCGCAGGAGTTCGCCGGCTGGGCTCCCGAACTCACCGCGCTGATCACCGAAAGCGATGTGGCACCGGTGGTGCGCCCGCTGTACGCCCTGCCGACGGGGCACCGCTGGGACCGGACAGCGGGGGTGACCCTGCTCGGGGACGCCGCCCATCTCGCGGCGCCCAACGGCGAGGGCGCCAACCTGGCCATGCTGGACGGCGCCGAACTGGGCCAGGCGCTCGCCGCGCACCCTGAAGACGCCGAGAGGGCGCTGGCCACGTACGAGGAGGCCATGTTCGCCCGGGCGGCGGAGACGGAGGAAGAGGACTTCATGCCCGGGATCGACTCCCCGGACAACACGGCCCACCGCTTGGTCGCTCTGTTCCAGCAGGCCCAGGAAGGCGCGCAGGGGCAGCGGTGACGCATGCCTGGCCCGCCGGGCGCCGGTGAGACCGGCGCCCGGTGTACGGCGTGCGCACAGTCGGAACCAGACAACCGACGTCTCCCCCACGCGCGTACGATTCGCTCCCGTTCCGTCAGTTCCGCTTGAGCACCCGGCTCAGTCCCGCCGCCACGGCTGTGGTCAGCACCCGACCCGCGCCTTCGGGGACCGCTCACCGTGGTTGCCCGGCAGCCACGATGACGCCGGCGCGAGTTCCCCGGCCGCCATGGCGAGTTGCCTGAGCAAGAGGCCCGCGGTGCGAAGATGTGCCGATGGGGATAAGTGACAGCGAAGGCGTTGAGTACGTGCGGTTCCAGTCGCCGCATCGCAACAGCCGCGGTCAGTTCACCGGGATCTTCGGGCTCGTGAACAACCTGGCGCGGGAGGGCAGGCTGTCGGAGGAGCAGGAGGCTTTCCGGCGCCGCGGCAACCGCTGGTTCGACGCCGCGTACACCGACCCCTCGACCGTCGACCCGAGCGTCTACGACGACACCGTGAACCCTGGCGCCGCCGCGTGGTTCAAGCCGTCGGCCACGCATCTCCTCGCCCGCGTTCCGGGGTACCTGGAGATCCTGTCCGCGCACGGCGTCGAATGCCGGCTTCTGCGCTCCGCCGATCCGGGACGCGTCGTCTACGAGGACGACGTGCAGATCGTGGTCGTGCCGTACGCGCGCAGCAGGCAGGGCAGCATTTCCCGGAGCTGAACCCAGGCTGTCGCCCGGCACCTCTCAGTCCAGCGCGTGCGCGCGGCAGGTCCGCAGGATCTCGTCGGACAGGTCGGGTTCCACGTGGCGCACGGCGCGGGCCAGCACCATCGCGCCGACCATCCGGCTGAGCAGCAGCACCGCCTCGGCGCGGGCCTCCTGAGGGCCGACCCCCCCGTCGGGCTCCCCGTCGTGCTCGCGGGCGAGTTCCGCGGCGAAGCCGGTCAGGTACCCCTCCACTCCCGCCGCGTACGAGCGCTGGATGGTCTCGTCGTGGCGTCCGGCGTCGATCACCAGCGAGGCGGACGGGCAGCCGCCGTCCGGAGCGTCGCGGTGCTCGGCCGAGAGGTAGTCGTCCACCACCCGCCGCAGCGGTGACCCGGCGGGAGCGTCCCCGTCCGCGACGGCCTGCGCGAGCACGCCCAGGGACGCCGCGAAGGAGGCGTTGCACACCTCGACGGCGAGGTCGTCCTTGGACGCGAAGTGGTTGTAGAAGCCGCCGTGCGTCAGGCCCGCCTCCTTCATCAGGTCGGCGATCCCGACGGCGTCGATGCCCTGCGCGCGGAACATGCGCCCGGCCGCCTCCACGATGTTCTGCCGGTTCCTGGCCTTCTCTTCCTTGGTGATCCGCGGCATGTCCGCCCTCCCTCGCGCCCCGACCGTGTTTGACGTTTTCAAGGTTACCTCTCATCATTATTTTGATGATGCTCGTCATCAAAACGGCTTGGAGGAGCCATGCGCACCGTCGTGCACACCCGCCAGGGGGACCCCGCACAGGTCCTCACGCTGAAGGAGGACCCCGGTCCGCCGCCCCGCCCCGGCACCGGACAGGTCCTCGTCCGCCTGCTGGTCCGGCCCGTCCATCCGGGCGACCTGGTCGGCGTGGAGGGCCTGCCGGGGCTCCCGGAACAGCGGCCGCCCGAAGTCCGGACTCCCGGCGTGGAGGGCATGGGCGTCGTCGAGAGCGTCGGACCGGACGTGCGGGCACTGCGGCCCGGTCAGCGCGTCGCCGTCTTCCCCGCACCCGGCACCTGGGCCGACTTCGTCGTCGTCGCGGCCGACCGGGCCGTGCCGGTGCCGGAGGGAGTCGGTGACGAGACCGCGGCGCTGATGCTGGTCAATCCGCTGACCCTGCTCATGCTCCACCGAGCGCTGGAGAACGCCTTGGGCGAGCACGAGGGGCCCGTCCTCCAGACGGCCGCCGGTTCGTCCATCGGGCGGCTCGTGAGCGCGGCCGCCGTCCGGCACGGTCTGCCCTTGGTCAATCTCGTCCGCGCCGCGTCCGGCGCCCGCCAGATGCGGAGCCTGTATCCCACACTGCCGGTCATCGCGACCAGCGACGACGACTGGCGGGAGCAGGTACGGCACCACACCGGCGGTCGCCCCCTCCAGGTCGTCCTGGACTGCGTCGGGGGCGCCCTGACCCAGGACCTCGTCACGCTGCTCGCCGACGGCGGCACGCTGATCACCTACGGCCGGCTCGGCTCCGGCACGACGGCCCTGGAGGAACTGCCCCTGGTCCAGCGGGGACTGACGGTCCGGGGCGTGACGGTGTGGCACTGGACCCACCGCACCCCGGACGAGCGGGCCCGGGACGTCGCCTTCGCCCTGGACCTCGCCCAGAACACGCCGGACCTGCTCGAGGTGGCCGCCCGCTACGACCTCGCCGACGTCAGAGCGGCCGTCGAGCACGCCCGTCGCCCGGGAAAGAGCGGCACCGTCCTGCTCACCTCCGAGCGGTCGACCGGCACCCGAGAGGAGGCCGTCCGATGAGGATCGGGATGCTCGGAGCCGGAACCATCGCCCAGGCGATCGCGCGGCACGCCATCCGGCACGGTCACGAGGTCGTGCTCAGCAACAGCCGAGGGCCCGGCTCCCTGGCCCCCCTGGTCGAGGAGCTCGGCACCCTCGCATCGGCCGGAACCCCCGCGGAGGCCACCGCCGCGGATCTCGTCGTCCTCGCCGTCGGCTGGCCGCAGATCCGCGATGTCGCCGCCCGGCTCCCTCACCTTGACGGGACCGTCGTCATCGACGCCACCAACCAGTTCGAGGCCCTTCCACCGCACCCACGGATCGCCGACCTGGGCGATCTCACCGGGAGCGAGTACGTGGCCTCCCTGCTCCCCGGCGCCCGTGTGGTCAAGGCCTTCAACTCCCTCTTCGCGCAGTACATCGCACCCGACCCCCGCCATGAGGCCGGGCGGCAGGTGCTGTTCCTCGCGGGCGACGACACCGACGCCAAGAACACCGTGATCGGTCTGACGTCGGCGTTCGGCTTCGCGCCCGTCGACCTCGGAAGCCTGCGTGAGGGAGGGCGTCTCATGCAGCTCGGCGGTCCGCTGTCCGGCCTCCACGCCCTCAAGCAGGACTGAACCCACCCCTTCTGCTCGTCCACCCACCCTCCCCGCGACCGCGAGGAGGACACCGACCTCACGAAAGAGACCTTCATGTCCGACCAGACCCCGGCACCCGACACCCAGCCGCTCCTGCGTCCCGTCCGGCTCGGCGCGCTCGAACTGCCCAACCGGGTCGTCATGGCGCCCATGACGCGCGCCCGCGCCACCAACGCCGGACTCACCCCCACCGAGCTGCACTCCACGTACTACGCGCAGCGGGCCGGCGCCGGCCTGATCATCAGCGAGGGGACCTGGGTCAACCCGGAGGCGATCGGCTACATCCACGTCCCCGGCATCTACACCGACGAACAGACCGCCGGCTGGGCCGAGGTCACCGAGTCCGTGCACGCGGCGGGAGGCAGGATCGTCTCCCAGATCGGGCATCTGGGTGCCGTCTCGCACCCGGACCACCAGGGCGGCCGCCTTCCCGTCGGCCCGTCGGCGGTCGACCCGCAGGAGACGTCCTTCACCACCGCCGGCCCCAAGGCCACCGTCACGCCGCGCGCCCTGAGCGGCGCGGAGATCGCGGACACCGTACGCGACTACCGGCAGGCCGCCGCCAACGCCCTGCGCGCCGGGTTCGACGGCCTGGAGATCCACGCACAGGGCTCCCACCTCATCGCCCAGTTCCTCAACCCCCGACTCAACCGGCGCACCGACGCGTACGGCGGCACCAGCGAGAAGCGCGCCCAGCTCCTCCTCGACATCGTGGAGGCCGTCAGCGACGTGTGGGGCGGCGAACGCGTCGGCGTCAAGCTCTCCCCGTACTGGAACGCCGGGCCCGCCTTTCCCGCGGACGCCGAGACCCTGGCCGACTACGACCAGCTGCTGAAGCGCCTCGGCGACAGCGACCTGGCCTATCTCCACCTCGTCGGCCCGGCGCCGGGCGCGCACACGGACGACACGTTCACCGCGTTCTCCCGCTTCCGCAGCCAGTACCGCGGCGCCGTCGTCGCCAACCTCGGCTTCACGCAGGCGACGGCGAACGAGCTGCTCGAACGGCGGTTGGCGGACGCGGTCTCCTTCGGCGCGCCCTTCATCGCCAACCCGGACCTCGTCGACCGCTTCGCCCACGGCCACCCGCTGGCCGACGGCGACCGCGACACGTATTACGCCGGTGGAGTGGAGGGCTACACGGACTACCCCACGGTGGCCGGCTCCTGAGGGCTCGCCCATTCGGGTGAGGGGACATGGAAGGCGGGATCCGAGGCAATGAAGTCGGCGTTCTGGGCACCCGCCTTCCATGGCGTGACGCGAGGCCGTGACGACGGGACAGAGGAGTGGCGTGCGGATGAGCAACCTCACGGGATGGGAACAGGCCCTGGAGCGGGTCGGCGGGCGGCTGTGGGAGCGATGGTTCCCCAAGGAGCCGGTCGAGCTGGTGGCCGCGCTGCGGCGCGAGTGCGACCGTCAGGCGGTCGTCTGCAGCGAGAACCGGGTCGTGGTGCCGAACGCCTACGACGTGGAGCTCGCCGAGCACGTCCACGCCGAACTCGTCGGCCAGGGCGCCCGGGTGGGGCAGGTCCTCACCGACAAGCTGGCGCAGTACGGCGCACGGCGCGGCTACGAGTGGGCCGGGCCTCTTGCCGTGCACGTGACCACGTCCCGTGACGTCCCGAACGACCGGTACCGGGTGACGAGCAAGGCGATGGCGCACGTCAGCGCCGTCGGCTTCCCCTCCGTCAGCGGCTGACGCGTTCCTCAGTCCGTCGCCTCCTGCCAGGCTCCGGGACTGCGGTGGTGGTTCCGGTGGCCCGCGGCCAGCACCTGGCGCAGACGGGCGAGGTGCGGGGTCCCCGGTAGGAGGTCCAGCCGGTCGAGGAGTTCCAGCGCCGCGGCCGGTTCCAGGTCGCCGTAGACGTCGTGGAAGCCGGCCCGCAGACCTCGGAAGAGAGCCATGTGCAGGGCGGGAAGCCGCGCGGCGACCTCGTACGCCCTCTCCTTCACCGGCCACGGCACCGGGCCGGAGCATTCGAGGACCCGGACGGCCCGCCGGAGTCGGGCCTGCGAGCGCTCCGTCACCACGCGGTCGATGTCGTTGCCCAGCACCTCGGCGAACGCCCGCGCGCACGTGGCGCGGTCCTCGAACCAGTCCACCCACAGGGAGTAGGTGACCACCTCGGCGTCCCTGGCAGCCTCCAGCCGTCGGCGGTAGCCGTCCCAGAGCACGTCCTGCGGCAGCGGGCCGTCCGGGCCCTCGTCGGCGAACCGGATCTCGCAGGTGACCCAGTAGGCGTCGAGGAGGTCCAGCAGCCCGAACGCCAGCCGCACCTGGTCGGCCGCGTCCAGGTCCTCGGCGAACACGTCACCGGCCCAGCGCCGCGCCACCTGGTCGGGGGGCAGCGGCGCCTGCGCCTTCTCGTCGCTCACCCAGCCGCCGGGCACCTGGTGGACGCCGTTGACGGCCGGCCAGTGCCGCGCCGCCTCCACGGCCCCATGCCTCTCCATGCGGGGAGTATGCCAACCGCCGTACCGCGCCGGGTCCGTCGCCCCTTTCGCCTCGTCACCGAGCGGTCCGGGCGGGATGCGTATGCTCCGGGCATGAGATTCTTCCGACGCGGCCGACGTGACGACGAGGGCATGGACGGAACGCCGGTCGCCGAGGCCAAAGCCCTGTACGAGGCAGGGCGTTACGCCGAGGCGGAGGCCGAGGCCCGCGCCGTGGCCCGGTCGCGGCCGGGCGAGGACGAGTACACGGCCGCGGCGCTGAACATCGCCGCGCTCGCGACGGGCGCCCAGGGCCGGCACGCCGACGCGGTCGCCACGTACGACGAGGCACTGCCCGTCTTCAGGGGGCTGTTCGGGGCCGATCACTTCCTGACCCTGAAACTGCGCTCGGACCGCGCCCAGCAGATGGTGTCGCTGGACCGGTACGCCGAGTCCGAGGCGGAGTGCGCGGCGGTCGCCGAGGCGGCGGGGCGCGGTACCGGCCCCGAGATGGCCTTCCTGGCATCGGCCGCCCGCAACGGGCTGGTCTTCGCGCTCAACGCGCAGGGCCGCCACAAGGAGGCCGAGACGCACGCCCGCGAGGCCCTGGCCGCCCATGCCGCACAGGATCGGGCCGCCCTGGTCCTGCGGCTCGGACTTGCGCGGAGCCTCAACGGCCAGGCACGCCACGACGAGGCACTCGCCGTGGCCGAGAGCGCCGGTGAGCTGTACCGCGCGCTGCCCGCGGGCCACCGCCACCCGGACACGGGTGCCGTCGAACTGGTCCTCGGCAACGCCCTGTTGGGGCTGGGACGCACCTCGGACGCCCGTCACCGGGTCGCGGTCGCCCACGACGCCTGCCTGGCGTCCTTCGGCCCGGATCACCGACGCACGGTCGAGGCCGCCACGCTGCTCGAGCAGATCGACGGCACCCCGTCGTAGCCGCGCGCCGCCGCACACTCCCTCGCACGGCGGGCGGTGGCGGCGCGCCCGGATTTCCCTCCTGTGGGCGCCATGGCACCCCGTGCGCGCGTGTCGGATTGCCCGGTGCGGCCGAAGCACCCACCGTCAGGAGAAGAATCCGGCAAAAGGGATACGACACCAGGAAGCAGGACGCGCACATGCCCGGCAGTGAGAGCGAGAACCCGGCAATCCCCTCCCCCACCCCGACGGCCACCCGGCCCCGGACGAATCGGGACTGGTGGCCGAACCAGCTGGACCTCCAGGTCCTCCACCAGCACTCGTCGCGTTCGAACCCACTGGACCCCGACTTCGACTACGCCAGGGAGTTCGCTTCCCTCGACGTCGAGGCGCTGAAGCGGGACGTGTTCGAGGTGATGACGACGTCGCAGGACTGGTGGCCTGCCGACTACGGGCACTACGGTCCGCTCTTCATCCGGATGAGCTGGCACTCGGCGGGGACGTACCGGATCGCGGACGGCCGGGGCGGTGGCGGCACCGGCGCGCAGCGGTTCGCCCCGCTGAACAGCTGGCCGGACAACGCGAGCCTGGACAAGGCGCGCCGCCTGCTGTGGCCGGTCAAGCAGAAGTACGGGAAGAAGATCTCCTGGGCGGACCTCCTGGTCTTCGCCGGGAACTGCGCCATGGAGTCCATGGGCTTCAAGACGTACGGGTTCGCCTTCGGGCGGGAGGACCTGTGGGAGCCCGAGGAGATCTTCTGGGGCCCGGAGGACACCTGGCTCGGCGACGAGCGCTACAGCGGTGACCGCGAGCTCACCGGCCCGTTCGGCGCCGTCCAGATGGGGCTCATCTACGTCAACCCGGAGGGCCCCAACGGCACGCCCGACCCGATGGCCGCCGCCCGGGACATCCGGGAGACGTTCGGCCGTATGGCGATGAACGACGAGGAGACGGTGGCGCTCATCGCGGGCGGTCACACGTTCGGCAAGTGCCACGGCGCGGTCGACCCGAGCTACATCGGCCCGGAGCCGGAGGGCGCGCCCGTCGAGCAGCAGGGCCTGGGCTGGCGGAACACGTACGGCACCGGCAAGGGTTCCGACGCGCTCACCAGCGGGCTCGAAGGGGCGTGGACGTACGAGCCGACCAAGTGGGACAACGGGTTCTTCGACAACCTCTTCCGCTACGACTGGGAGCTCACGACCAGCCCGGCCGGCGCCCACCAGTGGACGCCCACCGACCCGGACGCCCGGGGCAAGGTGCCCGACGCCCACGACCCGTCCAAGCGGCACGCGCCCATCATGCTGACGACGGACCTCGCGCTGAAGCTGGACCCGGTCTACGGGCCGATCTCCAAGCGCTTCCACGAGAACCCGGAGGAGTTCGCGCTCGCGTTCGCCAAGGCGTGGTTCAAGCTGCTGCACCGTGACATGGGCCCCCGCTCGCGCTACCTCGGCCCGTGGATCCCCGAGCCGCAGCTGTGGCAGGACCCGGTGCCCGACGTCGACCACGACCTGGTCGGGGAGCCGGACATCGCCGCCCTCAAGCGCACGGTCCTCGACTCGGGCCTGACCGTCTCCCAGCTCGCGACCACCGCCTGGGCCTCGGCGGCCAGCTTCCGCGGCACCGACAAGCGCGGCGGCGCCAACGGAGCGCGCATCCGGCTCGCCCCGCAGAAGGACTGGGAGCTCAACGACCTCCCCGAGATCACCGAGACGATCCGCAGGCTCGAGCAGATCCAGCAGGACTTCAACAACTCCCGGACGGACGGCACGCGGATCTCCCTCGCCGACCTCATCGTCCTGGGCGGCTGCGCCGCCGTCGAGAAGGCGGCGGCCGACGCCGGGCACGAGATCACCGTCCCCTTCGCGCCGGGGCGCACGGACGCCACGCAGGAGCAGACGGACGTGAGCACCTTCGACGTCCTGGAGCCCGCGGCCGACGGGTTCCGCAACTACCTGCGGTCCGGGGAGAAGCTCTCCCCGGAGACGCTGCTGCTGGACCGTGCCAACCTGCTCACCCTCACCGCTCCGGAGATGACCGTCCTGATCGGCGGCATGCGCGCCCTCGGCACCGGCTTCAAGGGCGCCCGGCACGGCGTCCTCACCGACCGGCCCGGGGCACTGACCACCGACTTCTTCGTCAACCTCCTCGACATGGGAACGGAGTGGTCCACGTCCACGTCGGACGAGAACGTGTACGAGGGCCGCGACCGTGTCACCGGCGACGTCAAGTGGACCGCCACGGCCGTCGATCTCGTGTTCGGCGCGGACTCCCAGCTGCGCGCCGTCAGCGAGGTCTACGCCGCCCGGGACGCCGACGCGAAGTTCGTCCGTGACTTCGCGTCCGCCTGGGACAAGGTGATGAACCTCGACCGGTACGACCTTCGGCGCTGACAGTCGCACTCTCCGCCGGCCGGCCCGCCGCACGCCCCGTGCGGCGGGCCGGCCGGCGCGTGCGGGACGAACACGTTCGTTAGCATCGGCGTCATGGTTGCGAGAAGAGAGCCGGTCAGCCGCCGTGAGCGTCCCGCCAAGCCCGCCCTGTCCCGGCGGGTGATCGTCGAGACGGCGGTCGCGCTCATGCGGGCCGAAGGGCTGGACAAGGTCACCATGCGCCGGCTGGCGCAGGAACTGGACACCGGCGCGGCCTCGCTCTACGTCTACGTGGCCAACACCGCCGAGCTGCACGCGGCCGTGCTGGACGCCCTCCTGGGCGACGTCGATCTGACGGGCGCGGACGCCGGGGACGACTGGCGGGAGCAGCTGCGGGCCGTCGTCACCTCGTACACCCTCGTGCTGTTCGCGCACCCCCAGCTCGCCCGGTCCGCACTCGTGGCCCGGCCCAGCGGCGAGAACTACCTGCGGCTGGTCGACCGTGTGCTGGACCTGCTGTCCCGCAGCGGGGCCTCCCGGGCGCAGGTCGCCTGGGGCGTGGACAAGGTGCTCCAGGACGCGACCGCCACCGCTGCCGAGCACTCCGCCCAGGAGCGTGACCCGGCGGCCGCGGACGACTGGAACGCCGCCGTCGCGGCCCTGCGCGGCGCCGGCGAGGACACGCACCCGGCGATCGCCGCCCATATGCCCGAGCTGATCAGCGGTACCGCCCAGGAACGGCTGCGCTGGGGCTTCGACGTGATCGTCAACGGCATCACGCACACACCCGTCTCCGGTTCGTCCGCCGGCTGACCCCTCCCGCGTCCCGAGACCACCGTCGCCGCCGCCGTCATCGTCCCGACCCATACCCATGAACGAACTTGTTCGTCACGAACATGTTCGTTACGGTGGATGCGGGCCCGCACCCCAGGCCCGCACCCACCACCCACCGGAGGCGAACATGACCATCCCCCATCACCCCATCGCGATCATCGGCGGCGGTCTCGGCGGTCTCGTCGCCGCCCGCGTCCTGCACACCCACGGCATCGAGGCGGCCGTCTTCGACCTCGAGGACGGGCCCGAGGCCCGGACGCAGGGCGGCATGCTCGACATCCACGAGGAGAGCGGGCAGGAGGCCCTGCGTGCGGCGGGTCTGTACGACGCGTTCCGGGCGATCGTCCACCCCGGCGGTCAGGCCCTGCGCCTGGCCGGGCCCGACGGCACCGTCCTCGTGGACATCGCGGACGACGGCTCCGGAGGCCGCCCCGAGGTCGACCGCGGCGATCTGCGCGACCTGCTGCTGGCCTCCCTGCCCGACGGCATGATCCGGTGGGGGCGCAAGGCGACCGGTGCGCGTCCCCTCGGCGACGGCCGCCACGAGGTCAGGTTCGCCGACGGTTCTGCCGTCACCACCGGACTGCTGATCGGCGCGGACGGCGCCTGGTCACGCGTCCGCCCCCTCCTCTCCGCCGCCCGGCCCGCCTACACCGGCATCTCCTTCGTCGAGACGGACCTGTACGACGCCGACACCCGGCACCCGCGCGGCGCGGCCCTCGTCGGTGGTGGCTCCTTCATGTGCCTCGGCGACGAACGCGGCATCCTCGCCCACCGCGAGACCGACGGCAGCCTTCACGTCTACACGGCCCTCAAGGCGGACGAGGACTGGCTCGGCACCGTCGACTTCACCGATCTCGACCTCGCGAAGAAGGCGGTGCTCGCCCATCTCGAGGGCTGGCACGAGGACCTGCGCGGCCTGGTCGCCGAGGCGCGGACCGTCACGCCGCGCCACATCCACGCCCTGCCCGTCGGGCACCGCTGGGACCGCACCCCCGGGGTGACCCTGCTGGGCGACGCCGCCCACCTCATGTCGCCGTTCGCCGGTGAGGGCGCCAATCTGGCCCTGCAGGACGGCGCCGAACTGGCTCTCGCCCTGGCCGCGCACCCCGGCGACACGGAGACCGCCCTCGCCCGCTACGAGGAGACCCTCTTCCCGCGCGGCCGGGCAGCCGCCGCCGAGTCCGCCGACAACCTGCGGACCATGTTCGCCCCCGACGGCCTCCAGCGGATGGCCGGGTTCTTCGGCTCCCACCCGGGTGCGGCCTGACCCTGCGAGCCGCCCCGGTAGGGTCGCCGGATGCGCCGATTCGCGGAGGACGAAGCCCTGTCGGAGGTCGTACGGGAAGCGCTGGGGGCGGCGGCTCGGGTCGTCGGCGTGGAGCGCTTGCGCGGCGGGAGCAAGAAGGGCGTGTACCGCGTCCACACGGACGGGCCGCGGCCGGCGCGGGTGATCGTCTACAGCTGGGCGGAGGCCGAGAACTACTGGCCCGCCGCGGACGGCGTGGACGCGGCCGATCCCTTCGCCCCGGCCTCCGGCCTCGTCCCGTTCCTGGCCGCTCAGCGCACGCTGGACGGTCTCGGCGTCCGGGTCCCGGCCGTCCTCTTCACCGACGACAGCCGAGCCCGGTATCCGGCGGACGTGGCGGTCGTCGAGGACGTCGCCGGTGGCACGCTGGAAGCCCTGCTGGAGGCGGATCCGGCACGGGCGTCGGGGGCCATGTGCGAGCTGGCCGCCATGCTGAACGTGATGCACGGACAGCGCAGCGCGGCGTACGGCCGTGTGGACGTGCTGGCACGCGGCGACACGGCACCCGGGGAGTCGTGTCAGGAGCTGGTGCTGGAGCGGGCCCTCGGCGATCTCGCCGAGGCGGCCGGCCGGGACCCGCGGATCGGTTCGGCCGCGGCCCCCCTGCGGGACCGGCTGCGGGAGCTGTCCGCGCGGGTGGCTCCGCGCACCGGACACGGCCTGGTCCACGGCGAGCTCGGGCCCGACCATGTCCTCGTCGACGCCGCCGGGCAGCCCGTCCTCATCGACATCGAGGGCCTGATGTACTTCGACGTCGAGTGGGAGCACGTGTTCCTGAGGCTGCGCTTCGGCGAACGGTATCCGGCCCTCTCCCGCCCCGGACTCGATCCCGCACGCCTCGACCTGTACACGCTCGCCACGCACCTCTCCCTCGTGGCGGGTCCGCTGCGCCTCCTCGACGGTGACTTCCCGCACCGCGCCGTCATGCGCGGGATCGCGGACCACAACGCGGGGGCGGCGCTGGCCCTGCTGCCGAGCTGACCAGGGGCGGGAATCAACGAGGAGGTCGGGGCGCTGGGGAGAGTGTGAAGAGAATCGGCTTCCTCTCCTTCGGCCACTGGTCGCCCGGCGAGTACTCCCGGACCCGGACGGCCGCGGACATGCTGCACCAGTCGATCGACCTCGCGGTCGCCGCCGAGGAGATCGGCGTGGACGGCGCGTACTTCCGGGTGCATCACTTCGCCCGGCAGGCGGCCAGCCCGTTCCCGCTGCTCGCGGCGATCGGGGCGCGGACCTCGAGGATCGAGATCGGCACCGGCGTCATCGACATGCGCTACGAGAATCCGCTCTACATGGCGGAGGACGCGGGCGCAGCGGACCTCATCGCCGGCGGCCGGCTCCAGCTCGGCATCAGCCGGGGGTCACCGGAGCAGGTCGTCGACGGCTGGCGGCTGTTCGGACACGAACCCGCTCCCGGCGAGTCGGGCACCGACATGGCGCGCCGCCGCACCGAGGAGTTCCTGAAGGTCCTCGACGGCGAGGGGTTCGCCGAGCCCAACCCGCGGCCGATGTTCCCCAACCCGCCCGGTCTGCTGCGCGTCGAGCCGCACTCCGAGGGGCTGCGCGACCGGATCTGGTGGGGCTCCGGGTCGAACGCGACCGCCGTCTGGGCCGGTGAGCTCGGGATGAACCTCCAGAGCTCGACGCTGAAGGACGACGAGACCGGCGAGCCGCTGCACGTCCAACAGCGCAAGCAGATCGAGGCGTACCGGGAGGCGTACCGGAAGGCGGGCCACACACGGGAGCCCCGGGTGTCGGTCAGCCGCAGCATCTTCGCCCTCACGAACGACCTCGACCGGGCGTACTTCGGGCGGGACCGGCAGTCCCGGGACCAGATCGGCATGATCGACGACACGACCCGGGCCATCTTCGGGCGGTCGTACGCCGGCGAGCCGGACGAACTGGTGAAGCTCCTCCAGGAAGACGAGGCGATCCAGGCCGCCGACACCCTGCTGCTGACGATCCCGAACCAGCTGGGAGTGGACTACAACACCCACGTGCTGGAGAGCATCCTCACGCACGTGGCACCGGAACTCGGCTGGCGCTGAGCGGGTGGCACAGTGAGGCCGTGAGTTACAGCATCTTCCTGCTCCGTTTCGTGGACGGCGAGCCCGTCGCCCTGGACACCGACCTCCTGCTGCGGATGACGGAGCCGTACGTCGTGCCGGGGGGGCGCGACGACGGCATCTCCGAGCTGCGCGCGCAGGACGGCGGTGAGGCCGACCTCTACCACGCCTCCGAGGACGAGGAGGGGCTGAGGTGTGTGACGGCCAACCACTTCGCCCGCGGGGAGATCAGTGGTCTCCTCGCCCGGCTCGCCCTGGGCCTCGGGGCCGTGATCCTGCCCCAGGACGGCGGCGCCCTCATCTTTCGTGAGGAGGAGCGCCGCCATCTGCCTGCCGCCTTCCAGGACGGCGCGGTCGTCATCGCGCCGACCGCGGACGCCTTTCAGGCGGCGTTGGAGGCGTGCTGACGCGCCGTGAAGGAGGGCGGCGGCCAGTGTGGCCGTCGGCTGCGGTCAGCTCGCTCCTCCGGGGACCTGCTTGTTCGCGTCGACGACGGCCCGCTGGGTGATCGCGCTGGTGAACACGACGGTGCCCACCTTGAACGGGCTGTCCTCCACGGCCTTGACCACGACGACGCGTTCGCCGAGAAAACGCAGCGTCTTCTTGTCGAAGATCCACTCCGTGCGCTCCCCGGTGTCGTCCTCCCGCGCGATGGCGACGCCGTGCCGGCCCGTGGCGTCGACCGCGTCGTCCACCGCGACGACCCCGGGGATCCTGGCTGCCGCCTTGTAGAGGGCCGCGCTGACGTCGGCGGGCGGGTAGCTCTCGGTCAGCAGGTCCCCGATGGCGACGAACGCGGCCTGGTCACGCGGGACCTCGTGGTCCCGGGTGGCGTCCGACTCGCGGTAGATGCGCCGCAGCAGCGCGTCGGGGTCGGTCGGGAGCGTGGCGAGGACGTCGTAGGCGCCGCTCATCACCACCTTGCCGGCGAGGGTGATGCCCTCGTCGCCCGTCTGACCGGGTTCGATCAGCCAGCCGTCCTTGCCGTCGAGGGAGTTCCACACCTGACGGGGGTGCAGTTCCTCGCTGACCACCGTGGTCCTGTCGCCGACGGTGCGGGGGTAGGTGCTGGCCACCTTCGACTCGATGTAGATGTACTGACCCTCGCGCGGCGTCTGCGTGGAGGTGTCGGCCGCGGCCAGGGAGATCCGGTCGAGGAGCCTGGGGGCACCCTTGACGTCGGCGGCGCCGACCGTGGTGGTCAGGGCCGGGCCGGTGGCCAGCGAGGTCGTGCCGGCGTCCGGGGCGCCGCTGCTGAGGGCGAGGCCGCCCGCGACCGCTCCGGCCAGCGCGAGGGCCGCCACGGGCAGCAGGACCGTACGGCGCAGGAACGGGTTGGGGCGGCGCTTCGGGGGCTCGGGGCGGGTGGTGGTGCGCAGGTCTTCGTGGATCCGGGCCATCAACTGCTCCTTGTGGAACTGGTGGCGGCCCGCCGGCAGATCCCGCTCGACACAGGGCAGCAGGCTCTGCGTCTCCGTCCACTCAGCCGGGTGAGGCTGGTGGGAGGGGCTGGCGTTCATCGGTTTCCTTCCTGTGCGGACCGGACCGCGTAGCCGCGGTCATCCTGTATCTGCCGGTATGCGGGGGTGGGTTCCCGTTGTTCGCGGAGCAGTTGCGCGTCGGTGAGGCGGCGCAGCTTGCCGCGGGCGCGGGACAGGCGGGAGCGGACGGTCCCGACGGGGACGTCCAGGACGCGCGCCGCTTCGGCGTACGCCATCCCCTCGTGCAGGCACAGGGTCAGCACCTCGCGCTCCGGGCGCTTGAGCAGACTGAGGGCGGTCAGCGTGGCCTGGAGCGTGCGCCGGTCGTCCACGCGTCCGGCGATCGCCTCGGCGTGGTCCTCGACGTCCTTCATCGCGGCCGCGGCGGCGCTCGCGGCGGCGCGGTAGCGGCGGTCGCTGCGATGGTGGGAGCGCGCCACGTTGGTGGCGATGCCCAGCAACCACGGCCGTAGCGTGCCCCCTTCGGCATCGACCGTGTCCCTGCGCCGCCAGGCCTCCATGAACGTCGTCGCCATGACGTCCTCGGCCGTCGCCCAGTCGGCGGTCAGGCGGAAGGCGTGGTTGTACACCGCGCGGGCACACTCGTCGAACAGTTCCGCGAAGGCATCCGGGTCCCCGTTGCGCACCCGCGCTCGTCTCTCTGTGGTCACGACCTGAACTGTCGGCTCGAGCGGTGGAGTTCCCGTGAGCTGGCTCACACCCGGGCTACCGGAGGCCCCGTCAGCCTCCCGTCCTGACGGCATTGTTCACCACGGTGGAGGCCTGCGTCGCCCGGCTGCCCACCGCTCGGGCCGTGATCGTCACGGAGATCAGGCGGCGCCCCGTGCCGGGCGCGGGCGGGCTCACCCTGCGTGCCCTGGCGAATCGGACCCCGGGGTGCGCGGGCACCCGCTCGGGCGGGTCGCCCTCGGCCGGCGCGCGCGGCGCACCGCGTGCGATGGCCGCCTGTGGTGAGCTGAGCACGTCGAGCCGGCTCCGTGCGCGGGGGCCGCCGCGCCCCGGCGACCCCAGGAAGGGCGGAATGACGCAACCCAGGCAGCGGGATTTCCCCTGGTACGTCGTCGCGGCCGTGGTGTTCGCCGTGGGCATGGCCGGCACCACGCTGCCCACACCTCTGTACGGGCTCTACCGTGAGGAGATCGGCTTCTCGCAGTTCATGATCACGGTGATCTTCGCGGTCTACGCCGTCGGGGTCATCGTGGCACTGCTGCTGGCCGGCAACTTCTCCGACATCATCGGCCGCCGGCCGGTGATCTTCACCGCGCTGGTGCTGTCGGTCCTGTCCGCGCTCTGTTTCCTCTTCGAGGACGGTCTCCCCCTGCTGTTCGCGGGCCGGGTGTTCTCGGGGTTCGCGGCCGGGCTGCTCAGCGGCGCCGCCACCGCGGCCGTCACCGAACTGGCCCGCCCCGACGAGCGGGCGCGCGCCGCCTTCGCGGCCACCGCGGCGAACATGGGCGGGCTGGGGTGCGGCCCGCTGCTGGCCGGGATCCTCGCCGAGTACGCCCCCCACCCGCTGAGTCTGCCCTTCCTGGTCCACCTCGGGATGCTGGCCGTCGCCATGGTCCTGGTGGCGGCACTGCCCGAGTCCGTGCACCCGCCGGTCCCGCGTCCGCCGCTGCGCCCCGAGGGCATGGTGGTGCCGCCGCCGACGCGGTCCGTCTTCGTGCCTGCCGCGCTTGCGTCCTTCGCCGGATTCTCGGTGCTGGGCCTGTTCACCGCCACGGCCCCGTCGTTCGCCGCGCAGTACCTGGGCGTCGACAACCTGGCCGTGGCCGGCGCGATCGTGCTGGCGGTCTTCCTGGCCTCCACCGCGGGGCAGCTCCTGAGCCGCGGCGGCCCCGGCCGCGCGCTGCCGCTGGGCTGCGCGATCCTGATCGTCGGCCTCGTCCTGATCGGCGGCTCCCTGCTGGCGGAGTCCCTGGGGCTGCTGGTCGCGGGCGCGGTCGTCGCCGGGGTCGGGCAGGGCATGTCGTTCCGCGCCTCCGTCGCCACGGTGGCGCGGGCCGCCCCCGCCGAGCAGCGGGGCGCGACGATCTCCGCGCTCTTCGTCACCGCCTACGTCGGCATCTCACTGCCGGTGGTCGGCATCGGTGCCCTCTCCGTCCCGCTCGGGCTGCGGAGCGCCGGGCTCATCTTCGTGGGGTGCGTCATCGCCGTCGCGGCCGCGGTGACGGTCCGGCTCGTGCGGCGGGGTGACGGTCCACCTCGTGCGGCGGGGTGACGTCGCCTCACGGACCGACACCGCCCGGCGGTGACGCGGGCGTACGTCCGGGGCGGGGCCGGGGCCGTGGCCTAGCATGACCGACG
Source organism: Streptomyces sp. NRRL WC-3605 (assembly GCF_001509795.1). Taxonomy (GTDB): domain Bacteria; phylum Actinomycetota; class Actinomycetes; order Streptomycetales; family Streptomycetaceae; genus Streptomyces; species Streptomyces viridochromogenes. The sequence goes on from NZ_LLZN01000045.1 coordinate 137,790, forward strand.
TACCAAAAGTGATATTTCGGTCATGGGGGTGAAGGGTGAGCCCACGCGGATCCGCACCTGAGTACCACCCTCCCCTCCCCCGCGCACCCGCCTGTCCGGACGAAAAGACACGATGCTCACACTCGACGCGGTCCTGCACGGTCTCGCCACCGCTGCGGACGAGCCCGCCCAATTACTCCCCGCGCGCCAGCAGATGGCCTTCACGCTGGGCTTCCACATCATCCTGGTGCCGTTCGGCGTCGCCCTGACCAGCCTCACGCTCATCGCCCACTACCGAGGGCTGCGGCACGGCGACTCCACCGCCCTGCTCCTGGCGCGGCGCTGGTCGAAGGCGGCCGCCGTCCTGTTCGCCGTCGGCGCGGTCACCGGCACCGTCCTCACCTTCGAACTGGGCGTCCTGTGGCCCGGCTTGATGGGGACCTACGGTTCCGCCTTCGGGTTCCCGTTCTCCATCGAGGGCCTGTTCTTCTTCCTGGAGGCGATCTTCGTCTCGATCTACATCTACGGCTGGAACCGGCTGCCCCCGTGGGCCCACTTCTGGACCGGTGTCCCGGTGTCACTGTCCGGGATCGGCGGCACCGCCTCGGTCGTCGCCGCGAACAGCTGGATGAACCAGCCCGGCGGCATCACGATGCGCGACGGGAAGGTCGTCGACGTCGAGCCGGCCAAGGTGTTCTTCAACGGCGCGTTCTGGGGCGAGACGATCCACATGCTGCTGGCCGCGTACATCGTGGCGGGCTTCACCGTCGGCGGCGTGTACGCGGCCGGTCTGCTGCGGGGGCGCGACAACCGCTACCACCGCACCGGATTCCTCATCGGCTTCGTCACGGCCGCCTGCCTCATGCCGGTCCAGCTGCTCGTGGGCGACACGATCGCCCGTGACGTCTTCAACGACGAACCCGCCAAGTTCGCCGCGATCGAGATGGTGCCCACCACCGACGACCACGTACCGGAGACACTGGGCGGCGTCATGATCGACGGCGAGGTCCGCTACGGCTGGCAGATCCCCGACCTCGGCTCGATCCTGGCCGACTTCTCACCGTCCACCACGATCAAGGGCCTCGACGCGATCCCGGCCGACGTACGGCCCGACGACCGCACGGTGAGCGTCGTCCACCTCGCCTTCGACGTCATGGTCGGCACGGGCAGCCTGCTGATGCTGCTGGCTGTGTGGTTCGCCTGGCTCTGGTACCGGCACCGGCGCGTCCCGGAGAACCGCTGGTTCCTGCGCGCCGCCGCCGTCAGCGGCGCCCTCGCCGTGGTGTGCCTGGAGAGCGGATGGGTCGTCACCGAGGTGGGACGGCAACCGTGGACCGTCGTCGGCCTGCTGCTGACCCGCGACGCGGTGACCACCGAAGGCAACATCTGGGCGCTCTTCGCCTGCGTCCTGGCGCTGTACTGCGCGGTCGGCGCCGCCGCGATCTGGGTGCTGCGCTCCATGCGGCGGCGCTGGCGCGCGGAGGGCGACGACAACGTGACCGTCCCCTACGGCCCGGCGCCCGAGCCCGCGGCCGCCCGTCCGGGACCGAGGGAGCAGTAGATGCAGGACACCGTCGCCATCCTCCTGTTCGTCGGCGTGATCGCCTACGCCCTGCTCGGCGGGGCCGACTTCGGGGCCGGGTTCTGGGACCTCACCGCCGGGGGCGCCGACCGCGGCCGCCGCCCCCGGCACCTGATCGACGCCTCCATCGGACCCGTGTGGGAGGCGAACCACACCTGGCTGATCTACTGCCTGGTCATCCTGTGGTCCGGCTTCCCCACCGCGTTCACCGCGATCACCACGACGCTGTATCTGCCGCTGGTGTTGGCCGCCCTCGGCATCGTCCTGCGCGGGGCCGGCTTCGCCTTCCGGCACAACGCCCTGCGCACACCCGAACAGCGGCTGTACGGGGCGGTGTTCGCGCTGTCCAGCGTCCTCACGCCGTACAGCTTCGGGGCGATCGCCGGGGCCATCGCCTCCGGCCGGGTGCCGACGGGCGGCAACGGCAACGCGCTGACGAGCTGGAACCACCCGACGTCCCACCTGGGCGGCGTCCTGGCCGTCGTGGTCTGCGCCTACCTCGCCGCCGTGTACCTGCACGTGGAGGCGAGGCGCGCGGGCGACACCGCCCTGGCCCGGTACTTCCGCGACCGGGGGCTCGCCGCGGCGGCCGCGGCCGGGGCGGTGTCCGTGGCCGGCATCTTCGTCCTGCGCTCCGACGCCGAGCGGCTGTTCCACGACCTCAGCCATGTCGCGCTGCCGCTCGTCGTCGGGGCCGCGGTGTGCGGCGTGGCCTGCATCGTCCTGCTGCTCACCCGTCGCAGGATCCTGCTGCGGCAGACGGCGGCGGCGGCCGTGGCGCTGGTGGTGTGCGGGTGGGGGGTCGCCCAGTACCCGTATCTGCTGGGCACCCATCTCACACTCGACGAAGGCGCCTCCCCCCGGGCCACGTTGCAGGTGCTGATCGTCGTGGCCTGCGTCGCCGGGGTCACGGTCCTCCCCTCCCTCGTCCTGCTGTTCCGGCTCGCGGGCCGGGGACGCCTCACCATCCACTAGTCACGGCGGCCCGGGGCCGGGCCGGGCCGATGGTCCCTATCGGCGGGCGGGTGCGGGCGGCCCCCGGACGACCGCAGGCCGAGGCCACGGTTGAATGAGCGGATGGATGAACGGACGCAGGGCCGTAGGGACGCACGGACGCAGGGCCGTATGAACGAGCAGTCGGATGGGCGGATGGATGAGACCGCCGCAGTGCGCCTCCGGCAGGCCGTCCGGCGCATCGCGGACCGCACCCGGGACCGTGCCGCGACCGGGCTGGGCCCGGAGGAGGCCGACGAGGTCACCGGGACGTTCGGCACGGACGGCGCGCTCGGCTTCGACCCGTTCCCGTTCCTGCGGGCGCTTCACGAGGCCGGTTCCCGGGCGGTGGTCGTCGGCCAGGTGGCCGGCATCCTGCACGGCTCCACTGAACCGACGGGCGACCTCGACCTGTTGTGGGACGGCACGCCCGAGCAGGCGGACGCCCTGCGCCGGGCCCTGATCGCCTCGGGCTGCACGGACCTGCCCGCACTGGACCGCCCGCAGGTGCTCTACCGCGTGACCGGAGCGAGCGGCGACCTCTGCACACCCGCCCTGCCGTGGGGCGCCATGGACGTCACCCCCTGCCTCGACCGCCCCGCGGTCACCTACGACCCGGCGGGCTTCGCCATCCTCTACGCCGGCCTGGACGACCTGATCCAGATGCGGCGCGCCCTGGGCCGCCCCAAGGACCAGCGCCGCGCGGCCGAACTCGAGGGCCTGCGCGCCTGACGCTTCACAGCGCGCGGGGGCGTGTCGGCCACCCCTCGTGGAGAGGAAGGCCGTCATCACGGCGAACCCGGGCAGCGGGCTCGCCTCGCCACCCTCCGGGATCTCAAAGTCTTCGCCGCCGCCGGGACCGTGAGTCGCTGCCGGTCACCGGGACACCTCCGTGTCGTCCGCCGGCAGGCGGTCCGGGAGGCCGAGGTGGGGGAACTGGTCGCCGTCGAAGATGGTGATCTCCGTGATCGCCCCGCCCGTGACGCGCAGGACGTCGATCGTCAGCGGCAGGTACGCGTTCTCCCCCTCCCGCCAGAGGTAGTAGGCGACGGCGGGCTGGCGGTTCACGGCGGTGGGGAGGGGCCGCAGGCCCTTCATGCCCTCGTAGCCGTCCTCGATCCAGCTGTTCACGACCGCGTCGCGGCCGACGGCCAGACCCGGCGTGGGCGGCATCGAGCAGCGGACGTCGTCCCGGAGCATCGCGGTGAGCGCCGGGATGTCCGTGGCCACGCTGGCCTCGGTGAAGCGGCGCACGAGGTCGCGGGTCCCGGCGTCCTCCACACCGCCGGTCCAGTCCTGGCGCTCGGCGGGCAGGTGCTCGCGCAGGCCGGCGCGGGCCCGCTGGAGGGCGCTGTTGACGGAGTTCACCGAGTCGCCCAGGAACTCCGCGACCTCCTTGGCCCGCCAGCCGAGGACATCCCGCAGGATCAGCACGGCCCGGGGGCGCGGCGCGAGATGCTGGACGGCGACCAGGTAGGCCAGCTCGATCGTCTCCCGGGCGACGGCGACGGCTTCCGGCTCGTCGGCGCCGTCCGCGGACACTTCGTCGAGCAGGCGGTCCGGATAGGGCTGCAGCCAGGGCACCTCGCCGCCCGCCGCCGGTTCCGGGCGGCACCTGGCGAGCAGGTCGAGGCAGGCGTTGGTGGCGATCCGGTACAGCCAGGCCCGGAACGTCGACCGCCCCTCGTACGTCTCCCGGCGGCGCCAGGCGCGCAGGAACGTCTCCTGCACGGTGTCCTCGGCGTCCTCGAACGACCCGAGCATCCGGTAGCAGTGCACGTGCAGCTCCCGCCGGTGCCGCTCGACCAGGCCCGCGAACACCGGCTCCTCGATCTCGCCCAGCCCGTGCGGGGCCAGGTCCTCCTCCAGCCGTGTGTCGGCACTCATCGCGTCGTCCTTCCACCTCGTCGTGTCCCGTCGTACGTGTGACGGGTGGGAGCCCGGAAACTCATCACGGGGCACCGCCCGCCGGGTCCGCCGCGGGAACACTCCGGCCCTTCCGCAGGTTCCAGCTTGTCGGAGAAGGGATGGCGACATCGTGCACGGTGAGTACAAGGTTCCCGGCGGCAAGCTCGTGGTGGTGGACGTCGAGGTGGCGGACGGGGTGCTGCGGCACCCGCAGGTCGCCGGTGATTTCTTCCTGGAGCCGGACGAGGCGCTCCACGCGGTCAACCAGGCTCTGGACGGCGCCCCGGCCGACACCGACGCCGCGGGTCTGGCGAGCCGCATCGACCGGGCGCTGCCCGAGGGCACGGTCATGTACGGGCTGACCTCGGAAGCCGTCGGCATCGCGGTGCGCCGGGCGCTCGCGCACGCCACGGACTGGACGGACTACGACTGGCAGCTGATCTACGACGGCCCGCAGAGCCCGGGGCTGCACATGGCGCTGGACGAGGTGCTCACCGCGGAGGTCGCCGCCGGGCGCCGCCCGCCGACGCTGCGGGTCTGGGAGTGGGCCGCACCCGCGGTGATCATCGGCAGTTTCCAGTCGCTGCGCAACGAGGTCGACCCGGCCGGCGCCGAGCGGCACGGCATCGAGGTCGTCCGGCGTATCTCGGGCGGCGGCGCGATGTTCGTGGAGCCCGGCAACACGATCACCTACTCGCTGTCCGTGCCGGACGCCCTCGTCCAGGGGTTGTCGTTCCAGGACAGCTACGCCTACCTCGACGACTGGGTGCTGGAGGCGCTCGGTGAGATGGGGATCAAGGCCTGGTACCAGCCGCTGAACGACATCGCCACCGAGCAGGGGAAGATCGCGGGCGCCGCGCAGAAGCGTGTCGTGGGGCCCGACGGCGGGCCCGGGGCCGTCCTGCACCACGTGACCATGGCCTACGACATCGACGCCGACAAGATGCTCGAGGTGCTGCGGACCGGCCGGGAGAAGATGTCGGACAAGGGCACGAAGAGCGCGAAGAAGCGCGTGGACCCGCTGCGCCGGCAGACCGGTCTGCCCCGGCACGAGGTCATCGCGGGGATGGTCGACTCGTTCCGGCGCCGCTACGGCCTCACCGACGGCAAGGTGACGGACGCCGAGCTGGCCCGGGCGCAGGAGCTCGTCCGCGACAAGTTCTCCTCGCCCGAGTGGACGGCCCGCGTGCCCTGACCGCGCCGGGGACGCGGGCCGGCCGTCAGCCCATCTCCTCCAGTTTCTTGCCCTTGGTCTCCTTGACGAACTTCAGCACGAACGGGATCGAGAGCGCGGCGAAGGCCGTGTAGATCATGTAGGTGGCCGACAGGTTCCAGTCGGCCAGCGACGGGAAGCTCGCGGTGATGGCCCAGTTGGCGATCCACTGCGCGGCCGCCGCCACGCCGAGCGCGGCGGCGCGCAGCCGGTTGGGGAACATCTCGCCGAGCAGGACCCACACGACGACGCCCCACGACAGGGCGAAGAACAGCACGAACACATGCGCGGCGATCAGCGCGACCCAGCCCTGCGTGGCCGGCAGCTTGCCGTCGACGAGGTCGTAGGAGAACGCCCACGCCTCCAGGCCGAGGCCGACGACCATGCCGACGGAACCGATCAGCGCGAGCGGTTTGCGGCCGACCCGGTCGACGAAGATGATCGCGATGACCGTGCCGACGATGTTGATGATCGACGTCGTGAACGAGTAGAAGAACGAGTCGGTCGGGTCGACGCCGACGGACTGCCACAGCGTGGACGAGTAGTAGAAGGCCACGTTGATGCCGACGAACTGCTGGAAGGCCGACAGGCCGATGCCGATCCACACGATCGGCTTGAAGAGGAACGTGCCGCCCAGCAGGTCCTTGAACGACGACCTGTGCTCGGAGCGCATCGCCTGCTCGATCTCGGAGATCCGGGCGTCGAAGTCGACGTCCTCGTTCTCGACCTCCGCCAGGATGCTCCGGGCGCGCTCGCGCTTGCCGACCGAGATCAGGAAGCGGGGCGACTCGGGGATCGCGAAGGACAGCAGGCCGTACAGGACGGCCGGGATCACCATGACGCCGAGCATGACCTGCCAGGCCTCGAGCCCCATCAGCCGGCCGCGCTGGTCGCCTCCCGCGGCGTTGAGGATTCCCCAGTTGACCAGCTGCGACATCGCGATACCGACGACGATCGCCGCCTGCTGGAAGGACCCCAGGCGCCCGCGGTAGGCGGGCGGCGCCACCTCGGCGATGTAGGCGGGGCCGATCACGGACGCCATGCCGATGGCGAAGCCGCCCACGATCCGCCAGAAGGCGAGGTCCCACAGCGCGAACGGCAGCGCCGAGCCGACGGCGCTGATCGTGAACAGGACGGCGGCGATCTGCATGCAGCGGATACGGCCGATCCGGTCGGCGATCCGGCCCGCGGTCGCCGCGCCGATGGCACAGCCGATCAGCGCGATCGCGATGACCTGGGCCAGTGCGGCCGAGCCGACGTCGTAGCGGTCCCGGACGGCCTCAACGGCACCATTGATCACCGAGCTGTCGTAGCCGAACAGGAAGCCGCCCATGGCGGCTGCCGCTGCGATGAAGATGGCGTGCCCCAGATGATCAGGGTGGGCCGTGGAGGCTCCTGACCGGGGTGATTGCGACGCGGTGCTGGTCACGTGTACTCCTCGGGCCGCCGGCAGAGCCGCCGGGCGACGGACGGTGATCACGTCCGTGATCAACGGTATGGCTCCTTCCCGGTGCCCCCTGCGCGCGCCGATATGCCTGAACCGGGGCACGCTGGAAACCGTCCGCCTCCCCGGGGGTTGCCGCAGACGGGAGGGCCGCCCGGCCGGGAGGGGTGCGGGCAGTCGTCGCCGGGACCGTGCCGCGCCGGACGGGCGGGGCCGCGAACGGAAGGGAAGATCCATGAAGGTCGTAGTGATCGGCGGTACCGGGCTCATCGGCTCGAAGGTGGTCGCCGAGGTCGAGGGGCGCGGGCACGAGGCGGTGGCCGCCTCGCCCACCACCGGGGTGGACACGCTGACGGGTGCGGGCCTGGCCGAGGTCCTGAAGGGGGCGTCCGTCGTCGTCGACGTCACGAACAGCCCGTCGTTCGCCGACGACGCCGTGCTGGACTTCTTCCGCCGCTCCACGGCCAACCAGCTGGAGGCCGAGCGGGCGGCGGGGGTGGCGCATCACGTGGCGCTGTCCGTCGTCGGCACCGACCGGCTGCAGGAGGCCGGCTACTTCCGCGCCAAGCAGGCGCAGGAGGACATGATCCGGGAGTCCGGGGTCCCGTTCTCGATCGTGCGGGCGACGCAGTTCTTCGAGTTCGCCCAGGGCCTGGCGGACTCGGCCAACCAGGGCGGCACGGTGTCCGTCGCCCCCATCAAGATCCAGCCGATCTTCTCCGGGGACGTGGCGGCGGCCGTGGCCCGCACCGCGGTGGGCGCGCCGGTCGGGGGGATCGTGGAGGTCGCCGGGCCGGACACCTTCGAGCTGGAGGACTTCATCCGGCAGGCCCTCACGGCCCAGGGCGACCCGCGCACGGTGGTGACCGACCCGCAGGGGCTGTACTGGGGCACCGCGCTGAAGGACTCCGACCTGCTGCCCGGCCCGGACGCGTCGATCGGCGCGACCTCCCTGGCGGAGTGGACCGCGCGGCAGGCATAGGACGCCGAGGCGCCGGGCCGTGTCACCGGTCCGGCGCCTCCACATGGCCGCTTGCTACGCGGGCTCGACCGGGAGCCACAGCTCGCAGGTCGCGGTGCTGAAATCGGCCGCGCGGTCCAGGACGGCGACGATCGACGGTCCCGTCCGCAGCCGCCACGGGTTCGACGGGAACCACTCGGTCGCCGTCGCCGCCCAGGTGGTCTGCAGGGCCTCCGGATGCGGTCCGCTGGTCCGGAAGACCGCCCACATCCCCGCCGCCACCTCGATGACGTCGAGGCCGTCCGGGGCGGGCGTGTCGCGGCCGAGGGCGACACCGTGCAGATAGGTCAGCTCGCTGCCCTCCGTGCCGTCCGGGTCGACGCCGTCGCTGACCGCCAGGAGGCCGGCCGGTTCGCCGTCGCCGAGGGCCTTGAGCCGGGCGTGCTCCTCCTGCGGCAGCGCGGCGATGTGCCGCTGGATGTGCGGGTTGACGCCCCGGTGGATGAGCGGGACGCGGGCGGCGTGGCCGGCGAGCCGGAACGCGGGGCGGTCGACGAGACGGGTGTCCATGGGAGTGCTCCCTTCGACGGTCAGGCGGAACCTGAGCTGCGGTTGTGTGCGCAGGGGACCTCCGTCACGGCGTACGTCACCGGGTCCGGCACCGTGGACGGACCGGAACGCGCGTCCGAACGCCTCGCTGGAGCCGTAGCCGTACCGGACGGCGACGTCCAGCAGGTCGGCGTCGCCCCGGACGACGTCCGCGGCGGCCACGGTCATGCGGCGCCGCCGCACGTACTCCGACAGGGGCATGCCGGCGAGCGACGAGAACATCCGCCGCAGGTGGTACTCGGTCGTACCGAGCTCCCCGGCGAGTTCGCCGACGTCGAGCTCCTCGCCGAGGTGCGCCTCGACCTGGTCGACGAGCCGGTTGAGTGCCGAGATCATGAGGTCTCCCTTCACGGACAACCCTGGCAGCGGGCACTCCGGCCGCGCCCGATCGTTGCGGTCCGATCCGATCATGCGCCCTCGGCGCCTGGCGCAAGATGGAGACATGAACCGACTTGGTGACGCGCTGCGCGCGTGGCGGGACCGGCTGGACCCGGGGGAGGCCGGGTTGCCGCACGGAGTGCGACGCCGGGTGCCCGGGTTGCGGCGCGCCGAGCTGGCCCTGCTCGCCGGGATCTCCGTCGAGTACGTCGTCCGGCTCGAACAGGGGCGGGTGCCCACGCCCTCCGCGCAGGTGTGCTCGGCGCTGGCCCGTGCCCTGCGGCTGTCCGACGACGAGCACGCGCATCTGCTGCGCCTGGCCGGCCACGCCGCCGAACCCGGCCGCATCCCGCGGGTCGTCCCGGCGAGCCTGTACCGGATCATGGACCAGCTGTCCGCCCAGCCGGTGGCGGTCTACGACGCCATCTGGCAACTCCTGTACTGGAACCCGCTGTTCGCGGCCACGTTCGGGGAGGGCGCGGTGGGCGAGGCCGAGGACAGCAATGTGCTCCTGTGGCAGTTCCTGGCGGAGCTGCCCCGGGTACGGCAGTCGCCGTCGGAGCGGGAGGCGTTCGAGGAGTCCCTGATCGCCGACCTGCGCGCCACGACCAGCCGGTATCCGGGTGACCCGGACGTCGAGGCGCTGATCACGAAGCTTGGCCGCAGTCCGCGGTTCCGTGAGCTGTGGAGCCGCGGCGCGGTCGGTGGACACGAGAGCGCGCTCAAGAGGGTGGAGCATCCGGAGGTCGGGGAGATCGCCCTGCTCTCCGACATCCTGACCACCGCGGGCGGCCTCCGCCTCGTGGTGTTCACCCCGCAGCCGGGCACCGACGCCCGGAGCAAGCTCGACCTCCTCGGCGCGGTCGGCCTGCAGACCCTGTCCACCGTCTCGGAGTGAACGTCCCGGACGTCCTGGCCTTCTAGGCCTCTTGCAGCGCCCGCTCCACGGCCTCCCGTACACGGGCGGCCTCACGTTCCCTGCGCCGCGCGCGTGCCCGGCGTACGAGGAGCAGAGCCACGGCGACGACGAGGAGGAGCAGGCCGACGATCCAGGGGACGGCCCAGACGTGCGCGGTGGCCTCGACGGGCTTCAGGGGCGTGGTGGAGCCGGAGGCATCGGTGAGCAGGGGCAGCAGCTTGACGGTCGCCGTGAGGCGTACGCCGGGTGCGACGCCCCGCACGGGCACCTTCACCTTCCACCGCTCCCCCGGCAGCAGCTTCGGGGTGTCCTCGATGTCGCCCGCCGCTGTGCGCAGCCAGCCGAACGGCCCCTGGACGGAGACGTCCTGGCGGGCGGAGAGCAGAGCGTTGCCCGTGTTGCGGACCGTGTAGGTGACGGTGGCCGTGCCTTTGGCGAACGGGTTCGCGGTGCCGTCGTAGCCGACGTGCAGGTCCTCGACGGCCAGGCGGGGCGTGAGCTCACCGCCGACGCGCACGGCGAGGCGGACACCGAGGCGCCGGTCGACGTTGATGCCGGCGGCGGTGTCGGACTGCTTGAGGGAGGTGAGGAGGCCGCCGACGTGGTCTCCGGGGGTGGCGTTCTTCGGGACGCCGACGGTGAAGGGCACGTCGGCGGACCTGCCCGGCGCGATGGTGAGGGCGTCGACCCGGGGGTGCACCCAGGCGCCGACGCCCACGGACTTCTTCTCCCGGGTGAGCAGGTCGAGTTGGCCCGCGTCGGTGGTGTAGCCGTCGGAGGCGTAGACGGCCAGGCGGAGCGTGGTCCGGCCGCGGTTGGTGACGACCATCGTGTCCTCGACCGTGCCGCCCGGGTTCACGGCGTAGCCGAAGCTGGAGCGGTTGTCGCCGTAAGCGTTGGCGGCGGTCCGGACCGTCCAGCTGACGTCGCCGTCGGCGGCCGTGGCGGGTCCCGCGCGCAGGCCGGTGAGCGCGAGGGCGGTGAGCAGGACGAGGGCCGCGCCGCGCACGAGCGCGGCGAGGCGGAGACGTCTGGGCGTGGGCATCTGGGGGGTTCTCCTGGAGCGGGGGCGGTGTGGCAGGGCGCCCTGAGGCGCCCTGCCACACCGGTGGAACGGTCCCGCCGCCCCGCTCGGCGCGGCGGCGGGGTGGGGTGTCCGGTCAGCTGCTCAGCGCGGTGATGGTGAGGGTCGCGCGGTACGAGCCCTTCGCGACGCTGTCCGGGATCTTCAGGTCGAGGTCGGCGCCCAGCCGGGCACCGCCGCGCGGGTGGCCCTGCTCGGCGGAGGCGAGCCCGCGCGAGACGGACAGGCCCGTGCCCTGGTCGTCGTAGCCGGAGGCCACCGCGTCGGCGGCCGTGGCGCCGGCGCCGGCGTCGAGGACGTACGGCTTCCAGCCGAGGTAGGAGCCGGAGAACTTCTTGTCGGCGTCCTTGAACTCGCTCACGTCGGCCGAGATCGACCAGGGCGCGAGCGAGCGGCGGCTGTCCGTCACCAGCAGGGGGTTGATCTTGCCGGCGGCCTCGAAGTGGTCGCCGTCCTGCTCCTTGGCGGTGCCGAGGTCCACCAGGCCGTTGTAGCCGTCGATGGTCCAGCCGAACTCGCCGGGGGCGGCGTTCGGCACGTTGACCTGGAGGGACTGTCCGTCACCGTGGTACGGGTGCACGGTGACCTTGTCGACCACCGAGCCGACGGGCTTGTCCGGGTTGGAGCAGGGGACGTTGCCGTTGTCGACGGACGGGTTGGGCGTGGCGCAGGTGCCGGAGCGCAGGTTCTCCAGGACCAGCTTGTCGGACCGGACCTTGACCCGGACGTAGGAGCGGACGTGCTCCTGGTTCTCCACCGAGTTGAACCAGAAGTTGTCCGGGTTGAGCGGGTCGGGGCCGTTGCCCTGGACGCCGGTGCCGGAGCCGTCGGGCTTCTTGATGTCGTAGTACTTCGAGCCGGAGGCCGAGTTGGCGGTCACGTAGATGACGCCGCCCGGGCCGGGGTAGACCTCGGCCTGGCCGGGCTGCTCCTCCGGGTTGGCCTTCTGACCGTTCTTGATCGCGTAGCTGCGGGAGTAGCTGTGGTCGTGGCCCTGCAGCACCATGTCGATGCCGAGGTCCGAGAAGGCCGTCGTGAAGTCCTTGCGGCGGTCCTTGTTGCCCTGGTCGTAGGAGTGGCTGGCGGGCGAGTAGATGGAGTGGTGGTAGACCAGCACCTTCCACTTGGCTTCCGAGCCGTGCTTCTTGATGACGTCGGTGATGTAGCCGACGTGCTGGGCGTCCTTGGTGTCGCTCTGGGCGTTGCTGTTGATGTCGATGAACAGCACGTCCTTGTGGATGAACCAGTAGTCGCCGCCCGACCGGGTCGCCGCGTCCTTGTCGTAGTACGCCTCGGACTTGTCGGTGTTGGGCGTGAAGTGGTGCTGCTCGTAGGACTTGCCGCCGACGTCGTGGTTGCCGATGGTGGCGGCGAGGGGGACCTGGCGGAGCTGGTCGGGGGCCAGGAACGACTTCCACTGGTTCTCGTCGTTGGCGCTCTCGACGTGGTCGCCGCCGGACACCAGCAGTTCGGCGTCGGGGTTGGCCTCGGTCGCCACCTTGAGGGTGTCGGCCCAGCCCGCGCCGTCCTTCTGCGCGTCGCCACTGGAGCCGATCTGGGGGTCGCCGAGGAAGAGGAAGTCGTAGTCGCCCTCGAAGTCCCGGGTCTTGAAGGTGTACGTCGGGGACCAGTCGCCCTCGCTGCCGACCCGGTAGGAGTAGGCCACGTTCTCCTTGAGACCGGTGATCGTGGCGTGCCGGTTGTAGCCGCCGCTGGAGGCGATGTTGGCGCCGCCGGTGGCGGCGAAGGTGGCCGCGTCGGCCGGGAACTGCCCATCGCTCAGGGTGGCGGTGGGGGCGACCTGGAGCTGCTGCGGGGTGTCCGCCGAGGAGTACCAGGTGACGATCCGCTGGGTCTCGTCGGCGCCCACGCCGAGGATGACGCCGGACAGCCCGGCGGAGCCGGCCGCGGCGGCCGGAGCCGCCCCGCCGGCGCCGAGGGCCATGGTCAGCCCCAGCACGGCCGTGGCGGCACCGCCGGCCACGCGGCGTCTCGCGGCGCGGTCGGTCTGCGTCGTTCTACTGCTCGATCTCATGGGTTCTTTCGTTCCTTATGCATGCATGAATGCACGGATTGGCGCTCTGTACGATCACCGTGCGGTGTGAACCGGAGGGAAACGATCCGGCCAAGTTGGCTGAACGTCCCACCAAACAGGGGCTTCAGAGCCCGGCGAGCCGCTGCGCGAACCACGTGAGACCCATGACGGCGACACCCGCCGCGACCAGGCCCGTCGCCCAGTGACCGGCGCGCGGGGACCGGCGCCGCAGGACGGCCAGCACCGGGAAGAGCAGCCCGACGATCGCCAACTGCACCGCCTCGATACCGAGGTTGAACACCAGCAGCGACCACAGCAGGGTCCACGACCAGGCCGCCTCGATGCCCAGCGCGCCCGCGAACCCGAGTCCGTGCACCAGGCCGAAGCAGAACACGACGCCCAGGCGGGACCAGCCGGCCCGGTCGAGCCGGAAGTGACGGGCTCCCCCCGGCTCCGGTGGCTCCGCGGCCCCGTCGCGGTGCCGGGCGAGCCGCCACAGGTGCCAGCCCGCGACGACGGCGATGGACAGGGCGATGACGGGTTCCACGACAGCCGCCGGGACCTCGACCAGACCGAGGGCGGCGAGCAGGAAGGTGACCGAGTGGGCGAGCGTGAACGCGGTGGCGACCAGCACGACTTCACGGGGCGAACGCGATCCGGCGATGAGCGCCAGCAGGAACAGGATGTGGTCGATCCCGGTCAGCAGGTGCTCGGCGCCCAGGCGGAAGAACTCCCAGAACCTCTGGTACCAGCTCTGGCCGATCAGGAAGGACGGATGCGCGGCGTCGAGCGCCGCGCTGCCGGTGAGCCCGTCGACCTCGTACGTGACGATCGTCTTGGTGCCCTTGACGTACCGCTCCGCGTCCGGGAACAGCGTGCTGCGCACCTCCAGTTCCGCGTCGCCGCCCGCGCAGGTCCAGTCGAGCGCGAGGACGGCGTACGGCGCGCCGTCGCGCCGGGTCATGCTGAAGCCGCCGTGCCGGCGTGGAGTGCAGGGGTGGCCGTCGGAGGAGAGGGAGAAGCGGTCGGTGACATAGCCAACCACCGCGTCCGCGCGGGCGTCGAGCACGGTGGCCCGGCTGCGGGCGTCCCCGGTCTCGAAGGCGGTCGTGCCCTCCCGGAAGAGGGCGTCGTCGTGGGCGGCGTCGGCGGCGGACACGACGAGGAGGTCGTACTCGAGCGCGACGTTCGTACGGGGGCTGCCCGCGTCGTTCTCCTTGACGTCGGCGTAGGCAGTGGACGCGAAGCCGTGCGCGTGGACCGGCGCACCGGTGCCGACGAGGGCGACGACGGCCGCGCACAGGGCGATGAGGATGCGGCGAACCCGCTGTGACATGGTGCTCCTTCAGGTTTCCGGAGCACCGTGCGGGGCGAGGGTGAACAGCGCGGGACCGCTCGGCGAAGCGTCGGACAACAAGCCGTGCCCCGGGCCTGCGGACGCCTTCCGGAGGTGCGCGGCACCGCAGGATGGGCTCGGCACCATCCGTCATCGCTCCGAGGGACGATCGTCTTGCGCCCACCGCTCGTCTTGCGCCCACCGCGCGCCTTGCGCTCACCGCGCGCCTTGCACGTATCGCGCGCCCCGCGTCCGCCGCTTCTTCTTCGGGCCGCCGCCGCGCTGGCGGCGGTGGCCGCCCTGGCCACCGGGTGCGGCTCGGCCGACCCCTGGTCGGAGCCGCACGCCTCCCCCGCCCCCCTCGGCGCCCTCCGCCCCGGGTTCGTCGACCCTTCCGCCTCCCCCACCCCGGAGGCGACCGTGACACCGAGGCCGGGCTCCTGGGACGACGTGCACCCCCCGGCGGGCTACCGCGTGGTCCTGGTCACCGCCGGCGACGACCGGCCGACCACGGCACTCGTGACCGCCGTACGGGACTGGGCGAAGGAGGAGGACGTCGATCTGCGCACGGTGACCGGCGACGACCCCACCCGTCATGTCACCGCGCTCACCCGGGCCATGGACATGGGCCCTGACCTCGTCATCACGGCCGGCAACGACCTGGTGGACCCGCTCGCCGCCGTCAGCCCCAGCCATCTCGACCAGCGGTTCCTGGTCGTCGGGGCGGAGTTGGCCGAGCCGACGGAGAACGTGACGGCCGCCGACTGGACCGGGGCGTCCTTCCGGGGCGAGGGGCTCGGCATGTCCTCGGCGTACGACACCCGGTCGTTCACCGCCGCGCGCTGCGCCGCCGCCGTCCGGGCGGGTGTGGCGGCCGTGCTCAACGACCTGACCGGGATCGTGCTCTGGCTGGACGACGTGAAGTAGGGCGCGTCGGCGTGCGAGTGGCCCTCGCGGCGGGCGGCGAGGGTGGTACGCGCTGTACCAGGAAGTGCCGTGGCTCCCGCCGGCACTCCCGGAACCGCAGGATCGACTCCGTGACCACGGCACCCCCGTGCCGGGCCGAAGCGGAGGAAGCAGCATGCCCACGACGTTCATCACCGGAGCCAACAAGTCCCTCGGTCTCGAGACCGCCCGCCGTCTCGTCGAGGCCGGGCACACGGTCCTCGTCGGCGCCCGCGACCCGGAGGCCGGCCGGGCCGCCGCCGCGTCGATCGGCGCACGGTTCGTCCGGATCGACGTGACGGACGACGCCTCGGTGGACGCCGCCGTCGCCGATGTCGCCGCGCACGAGGGCGGCATCGACGTCCTGATCAACAACGCCGGTGTCCTCGGCCGGGTGGGCCCCGTCGAGGAGTACACGGCGGCGGACATGCGGGAGGTGCTGGAGGTCAACGTCGTCGGGATCGTGCGGGTCACCCACGCGTTCCTGCCGCTGCTGCGCACCTCGCCGGACCCCGTCATCGTCAACGTGTCCAGCGGCATGGGCTCCTTCGGCCTGACACAGGACCCGGAGCGGGTCGAGTCGCGGTACTCCCTGCCGCTCTACAGCGCGTCGAAGGCCGCGGTCACCATGCTCACCACCCAGTACGCGAAGGAGCTCAAGGACATCAGGGTCAACGCGGCCGACCCCGGCCAGACCGCCACCGACTTCACCGGCGGTGTGGGGCACTCGGTGGCCGAGGGCGCCGAGTCCATCGTGGCCCTCGCGACGGCGGGCGCGGACGGCCCGACGGGACGGTTCGTCGACCGGTCCGGTGAGCTGCCCTGGTGAGCGAGGATCGGCGTGATCAGGCCTGCGCGGTCGGCCGGACGACGATCTCGCCGACGTCGACGCCCTCGGGCTGCTCGATGGCGTACCCGATGGCCGAGGCGACGGCCGACGGGGGCATGGCGATCTCGTCACGCTGCCGGACCATGGCGGCGGCGGCCTCGGGTGCGGCCCCCTTGCCGACGCCCTCGGTGTGCGTGAAGCCGGGCGAGACGAGGGTGACCCGCAGGTCGGGCCCCGACTCCTGGCGCAGACCCTCGGTGAGCACCTTCACGGCCGTCTTGGTGGCCGCGTAGACGGCCTGCGGGCTCTTGACGACGTACGCCGCCGTCGAGCCGACGTTGACGAAGTGGCCGGAGCGCTGCCGGCGGAAGACGGGCAGCGCCGCTCCGATGCCGTTGAGCAGGCCGGTGACATGGGTGGCGACCATCGCGTCCCAGTCGTCCTGGCGCAGGTCGTCGAACGGGGAGACGGCCATCGTCCCGGCGTTGGAGACGAGCACGTCCAGGCGGCCGTACCGCTCGAGCGCCGTGTCCGTGAGGCGGCGCAGGTCCTCGCGGCGCGTGACGTCGACGACGACCCCGACGGCCGTGCCGCCCTTCGCCGTGATGCCGTCGACGACGGCGTTCAGCCGGTCCTCGCGTCGTGCCCCGAGGACCAGCCGGGCGCCCCGCTCGGCGAGGTGGGCCGCGGTCGCCTCCCCGATCCCGCTGCTGGCTCCGGTGATGGCGACGACCTTGCCCTCGATACCCGACATGATCAGCGTCCTTTCGCGGGTGTGCGCAGGCCACGCCAGGTGACGGTGACCTACAGTGAAACGGAGGCGTCTCCGGTTCACTCAGCCTAAGTGGGGGCGCCCCCGTTTAACAAGCGAGGGCTTTCGAAGGGGAGGACGACCACCGATGAGCGAGGGAGCGCGGAGGCCGCTGCGGGCGGACGCACAGCGCAACAGGGAGAAGATCCTCGCCGCCGCCGTGCGCGCGTTCACCACGGAGGGGCTGGACGCCCACCTGGAGCGCATCGCGAAGGAGGCGGGCGTGGGCAGCGCCACGCTGTACCGCCACTTCCCCACCCGCGAGGCCCTGATCGAGGCCGTCTACCGCAACGAGGTGGCACAGCTCTGCGACGCCGCGCCCGCGCTGCTCGCCGAGAAGGCGCCCATGGACGCGCTGCACGCGTGGACCCGCCTCTTCCTCGACTACGTCACCGCCAAGTACGGCATGATCGACGCACTGCGCTCGATCGCCGCCACCGGCGCCAACCCGTACGGCCACAGCCGGGAGTTGATCCAGGCCGCCATCGCCTCCCTCATGGACGCCTGCGCGGACGCCGGGACGATCCGCCGTGACATCCGGCCGTCCGACGTCGCCGCCGCCCTCGAAGGCATCGCCTACACCTCGGCGGGCACGGACCAACGGGAGCAGGCGGAGCGACTGCTCGACCTCACCCTGGACGGCCTCACCGTCGGCGCCTGACGGACGGGACGCCCACCACGGTCCCGCCCGGCACCATCTCTGTCAGAACCATTGACAACGATGTCAGCAGCGTGATCTAGTCCCCACCGATCCAGTCGGACGCCACTGATCGCCGGTCAAGCGCGCGCAGTGACAGGTGACTTCGAGGTGCCGGACGTGGCCGAGGAACAGGAGACCGCTCCCATGCACAGACCTCTGCACCATCGAGTACGTGAGCGCGCGTCGACGGTGCTCGCCGCGCTGCTCGTCACCGGCGCCGCCCTGAGCCCGGCACCGGCGGCGGCCCAGGACCGAGCGGACGCCGGCCCGCTGACCTCGCTGGTCAACCCGTTCATCGGCACCCAGAACTTCGGCAACACCTTCCCCGGCGCGAGCGCCCCCTTCGGCATGGTGCAGGTCAGCCCGGACACCGGGGGCCAGGGCGGCTACGACTACCAGCAGGACAAGATCTACGGCTTCAGCCAGACCCATCTCTCCGGCGTCGGCTGTTCCGTCATGGGCGAGCTGCCGCTGATGCCGACGACCGGCGCCGTCGACCGCGTGGACGCCGACTCCTACCGCTCGACGTACGCGCACGACGACGAGGACGCCGAACCCGGCTACTACCGCGTCGGGTTGAAGACGTACGGCATCGACGCCGAGCTGACCGCCACCGAGCGCACGGGCTGGCAGCGGTACACCTTCCCGTCGACCGGCCGCGCCAACGTCCTGTTCAACACGGGCAAGGCCAACCAGCGGGTGTACGGCTCGGAGGTGCACGTCGTCGGCGACCGCACCGTCGAAGGGCGCGTCGAGGCGGGCAACTTCTGCGCGGGCAAGGACCGGCACACCGTCTACTTCACCGCCACCTTCGACCGGCCCTTCGCCTCGCACGGCACCTGGCGCGGCAGCACCCCGGCGCCCGGCGAGCGCGACGCCGCCGGTGAGGGCGGCAACGGCGCCTGGGTGACCTTCGACGCCGAGTCCGACCGGGACGTCGTCGTCAAGGTCGGGCTGTCGTACACCGGCGTCGAGGGCGCCCGCAAGAACCTGAAGGCAGAGACGGGCGACTCCTACGACTTCGACGCCACCCGGGCGGCGCTGCACGCCACGTGGGAGAAGCAGTTGGAGGCGGTCCGCGTCACGGGCGGCCCGACGGAGCGCCAACGCGCCTTCTACAGCGCGCTCTACCACGCGCAACTGCACCCGAACCTCGCCGGCGACGTCGACGGCCGCTACGCCGGCTTCGACGGCAAGACGCACACCGCGTCGGACTTCACGCCGTACCAGAACCTGTCGCTGTGGGACACTCACCGGCCGCAGAACCAGCTGCTGCAGATGCTGCAGCCGAAGGTCGCCCGGGACGTCGCCCTGTCGGTCGTCGCGATCGGGCGGGACGGCGGCTGGCTGCCCCGCTGGTCGCTCGCCAACAGCGAGACCAACATCATGACCGGCGACCCGGTCACCCCGTTCCTGGTCGAGGCGTGGTCCAAGGGCCTGCTGAAGGGCTACGAGAAGGAGGCGTACGCGCTCCTGCGGAAGAACGCGACGAGCACGCCGCCGGACGACTCCCCCTACAACGGCCGTGCGGGCGTGGCGGATTACCAGGCGCGCGGCTACATCCCCAGCGGGCTGGAGCTGGGCAAGGACTGCGCCGACAAGGGCGGTGACAACGACTGCGTCCACCCCGCGTCGGCGACCCTGGAGTACGCGGCGGCGGACGCGTCGCTGGCCCTGATGGCCAAGGCCCTCGGCCACACCGCGGACGCCCGGATGTTCGCGGCCCGCGGCCAGTGGTACCGCAACCTGTGGGACTCCTCCACCGGACACTTCCGGCCGCGCACGAAGGACGGCACCTGGCTGACGCCGTACGACCCGGTCGAGGCGGGTCACCAGTTCCATGAGGGCGGCGCCTACCAGTACCAGTGGCTGGTGCCCCAGGACCCGGCCGGGCTGGTGTCCCTGATGGGCGGCAGGAAGGCCACCGAGAAGCGGCTCGACGCCTTCTTCGCCTACGACAAGCTGCTCGCGGACCCGGCGAGGACCGCCCGCGAGGACTGGATCTCGGCGCCGTACGACTACTACGGCAAGCCGACCTACAACCCGAACAACGAGCCCGACCTGCACTCCCCGTACATGTACCTGTGGGCGGGCGCGCCCGCGAAGACGGCCACCGTGGTACGTGCCGCGATGACGCTCTTCACCGACGGACCGGACGGCATGACCGGCAACGACGACCTGGGCACGATGTCCGCCTGGTACGTCTTCTCCTCGCTGGGCCTGTACCCGACGACGAACGGCGGCGACTTCCTCGCGGTGTCCAGCCCGCAGTTCCCGTCGGCGGAGATCCGCATCGGCGCGTACGGCAGGAGCCAGGGCGGCACGCTCACCGTCAAGGCCCCGGGCGCGAGCGACAGCAAGCGCTATGTGGAGCGGGCCACCTTCAACGGGAAGAACGTGCGGGCGACTTGGCTTGACTGGGACGCGGTCGCCGACGGCGGCAGGCTGTCCTTCGCCATGAGCACCAAGCCGTCGGCGTGGGGCACCGGCAAGGGCGCCGAACCGCCGTCCGTGAACCGTGCGCAGGCCGACTCCCGCCGGCACCTCGACGCCTCGCTGCGCACCAGTGCCGACGTGGTGCCGACGGCGGACCACGCGCAGGGCGTCCGCCTCCAGCTGGACGTGCTGGGCCAGTCGCCCGGCACCCTGCGCGTGGACGTCGACGCGAAGGCCCCGCAGGGCTGGACCGTGAAGACGTCCCCGTCCTTCCCGCTCGCCTCGAAGCGGCTTCCGGTGCAGCGCACCGCGACCGTGGACGTGGGCGTGCCCGCCGGGACCGCGCCGGGCACCTACTCGGTGCGTGTCACGGCGGCCGCGAAGGGCGTGAAGGCCGTGGAGCGCACGGCGACCGTCGAGGTCCGCGCGGCGGCGAACTGCGCGCCGGGTGCCGAGGACGTGTGCGCCGTCGACCTCGGCAAGGAGGCGAACCACGACGGCACCGCGACCGTCGCCGCCCCCGACGAGGGCGACTTCGACGGAGCGGGCTGGAGCTACGACGCGGGCCTGCTGCCGAAGGCCGGTCCGGTCGTCTGGGACGGCGTCACCTACGACGCTCCCGACCCGTCGGGGACGGCCGCGAACTTCGTGGAGACCCGCGGCCAGGCCATGCTCCTTCCGGCCGGCTCGTACGGCACCCTGCGTCTGGTCGCCGCGTCCCACCACGGCCCGGTGTCCACCGCCCTCACCGTCCGCTACACGGACGGAAGCACCGCCGAGGTGCCGGTGACCGTCGGCGACTGGGCCGGATCGACGCCGCAGGGCAGCACCGTCGTCCTGGAGATGCCGCACCGCATCAAGCACGGCCAGGGCGTCGACGGCCCCCCGGTCCGCCTGTTCGGGGCGTCCGCGAAGCTGGACGGCTCCAAGACGGTGCGTTCCGTGGGCCTGCCGAACGAGCCGCGCGTGCAGATCTACGCGCTGACGCTCGGATAGAGCCCTGTGAGGCTCGGACAGAGCCCGGTCCGTACGCCCGCCCCGGCGCCGCCACGACGGCCGCCGGGGTGGGCGTACGACTGTCTCCGGCCCCCGGACACGCCGCCCGCCCGGTGCGGGAAAGGGGTGCGGCGACCCCGCGCGGTGTAGTACGCCTGGATGGTTCCGAAGTGTCGACCCGTCAGGAGAGGCCGATGTCCTCGCAGTCCGTACGCCGTGTCATGCCCGTCTTCCAGTCGGAGGCCGTGGAGGAGAGCCGGGAGTTCTACGGCCTGCTGGGGTTCGAGGAGGTCATGAACCACGGCTGGATCATGACGCTGGCCTCGCCGTCCAACCCCGCGACGCAGATCAGCGTCATGACCAGCGACAAGACGGCCCCGGTCACCCCCGACGCGAGCATCGAGGTGGACGACGTCGACGCGGCGTACGCCGTCATGCGGGACAGCGGCGCGGAGATCGTCCACCCGTTGCAGGACGAGGAGTGGGGCGTGCGGCGGTTCTTCGTCCGTGACCCCAACGGCCGTGTCATCAACGTCCTGAGCCACCGCTGAGGTCGCCGGAGCGCGACGCATGAACGACGCGGCCGGGCCCTCTCCCCCGGTGGACGCTCCGTCTCCTTCGCCTCCGTCTCCATCGCCTCAGTCGCCGACCGGGGTCAGGCGTCGAAGAGCCGTCGGCCGGGCGGCGAGACGGACGCGATGGGGAGGTCGCGCAGTGCGAGCGCGGCGGGCGGGGGCAGCGGCCGGGCAGCCGCCCCGTCGGCCCGGAACGACTGGAGCAGGTAGGCCACCAGACGCCGGGAGGCGGCGCGGTCGTCCGGGAGGGCGGTCACCAGTCCGCAGTGGGCGAGCAGGACCACGGCGAGGTCGGACGGGTGGAAGTCGGCCCTCAGCTCGCCCGCCGCCTGAGCCCTGCGGACGAGGGCGGTGAAGGCGCGCTCGGCCTGTTCCCGGGCCTGGGCCTGCTCCGCGGTGCTCTGCGGAAAGGCTCCGAGGAACGCGGCCGGGAACCCCCGCTCCTCCCGTTGCAGCTCGCAGACGGTCTCGACCAGGCGCTGGAAGCCCTGCCACGGGTCGGGCTCGTCCAGCGCGTCGGTGAGCGCCCGCGCACAGGTCTCCATCTGCCGCTGGTAGGCGCCCCTGACCAGGGCGTCCCGTGTCGGGAAGTGCCGGTACAGCGTCGCCACGCCGACTCCGGCCCGGCGGGCCACGGTGGCCATGGGGGCGTCGATCCCGTGCTCGGCGAAGACGGCGCGGGCGGCCGCCAGGACCCGCTCGCGGTTGCGACGGGCGTCCGCCCGCGCCCCTGCTCCGGCCCGCGCCCGGCCCTGAGCCGTGATCCGAGAGGATTCACCCGTCACTGTCTCTCGCTTCCGCCTCAAACGGACGATGTCGTCCGTTTGCGAGCCTACCGTCGGCGTCGGAAACCCGTACGACCACCGGCGGCAGCGGAGGCAGGACGATGAACGACCGCATGATGAAGGCAGTGCTCCACGACCGCTACGGCGGCCCCGACGTGCTGTACGTGGGCCGGGTGCCGCGGCCCGAACCGGCTGCCGGCGAGGTGCTGGTGAAGGTGCACGCCTTCAGCGTCAACGGCGGCGAGCTGTCCGCGCGCGCCGGCCGTCTGCGCCTGCTGACCGGCCGCTCCTTCCCCCAGCGGGTCGGTCTGGACTTCACCGGCGAGGTCGCCGCCCCGGGCACCGGGGTCACCGGCTGGTCCGTGGGCGACCGCGTCTGGGGCGTCCTCGGCCGCACCTCGGGGTTCGGCAGCGCGGCCGAGTACCTGACCGTGCCGGCCGCGCGGGTCGGACGGGTGCCGGAGGGGCTGGACCTGGTGGCCGCCGCCTCGCTGCCCGTGGCCACCACGGCCGTCACCGCGCTGCGGGACAAGACGCGGCTGCGGCCCGGGGAACGGCTCCTCGTGCGGGCGCGGCGGGAGGCGTCGGCAATGCGGTGGTCCAGCTGGGGCGGGCGTACGGCGCCGAGGTCACCGCACTCGCCCGCCCCGCCAACCACGACTTCGTCCGCGGGCTCGGAGCGCACGAGGTCGTCGACCACCGAAGCGTGGAGCCGGCCGACCTGGGCCGCTTCGACGTGGTCGTGGACACCGTGGGCACCGGCCTGCGCGCCCACCGGCGGCTGCTCGGCCCCGGCGGGCGCATGGTGACCATCGCGTTCGACCTGAGCCGGCCGGTCAGGTCGCTCGGCTATGTCGCGGCCAGCGCGGTCCACGGCCGGGGCCGGGTACGCCTCTTCAGCGGCAACCCCTTGCAGCGGGACATGGACGACCTCGCCCGCCTCGTGACCGAGGGCAAGCTGCGCCCGGCGGTGGACACCGTCTTCCCGCTGGACGGGACGGCGGCGGCCCACCGCGCGCTGGAGGCGGGCGGGGTGCGGGGGAAGTACGTGGTCCGGGTCGTGTGAGCGCCCGCACGGCGGACACGCCCGGCCACGTCAGGAGGCGCGCCGGAAGACCGCGGCCGGTCCGATGATGCCGGGGCCGAACTTGTCCCGGACACGGTCGACGGCGTCCTCCGCGACCAGCCGCGCCTCGCGGGCCTCGTCCAGGCTGATCTGCTCGGCCACCTGGTCGGCGTCGACGAGATCCGTGCCCCTGAGGGTCAGGCCGGTGAGGCGGCCGCGCTGGAGGCCGGCGGCGTCCATGAGCTGGTAGGCCGCCGTCCGCAGATCGTCGTCGTGTGCGGACACCTCCGGGAGGCGGCGGGTCCTCTCCCAGGCGCCTCCTCCGGCGAACGTCAGTTTCAGGGTGAGCGCGCGGGGGGCCTGGCCCCTGCGGCGCAGGAGGAGGCCCAGCCGGACGACCAGGTCGAGGAGGACGGCGCGGACCGCCGCGCCGTCCAGGGCGTGCCGGTCGAAGGTGTGCCGGACGGACGCCGTAGGGGGCAGCCCGCGCGGGACGACGGGTCGCGGGTCGACGCCGTGCGCCCGGTCGACCGCCGTCCGGCCCGCGCGGCCCCCGAGCAGGCGCTGCACGGTGGCGGGCGGGACGGCGGCGAGCAGGCCGACGCTGTGGATGCCGTACGCCCGCAGGGCCTCCGCCTGCCTCGGGCCGATGCCGTGCAGGGCGTCGACCGGCAGCGCGCCGAGCCAGGCGGCGACCTCGTCGGGATGGACGGCCAGGACTCCGCCCGGCGCGGGGACCTGGGCGGAGGCGGTGGCCGCGACCGCGATCGACGGCCCGATGCCGACGCGGACGTCGACGCCCAGCCGGGAGAGGGTGCGCACCCGCAGGACCTCGCCCAGGCGCCGGGTGTCGGTGCCGTGGTAGCGCAGGGCGCCCCTCAGTTCGACCAGGGCCGCGGAGGGCGGCAGGGCCTGTACCACCGGGGACAGCTCGGACAGTTCCTCCAGCACCCGCCGGTAGGTCTCCTCCCCCAGCCGGTCCGGGCACCGCACGTGCATCACCGTCGAGATCTTGCGCGCCGGTCCGTCCGTCGTCATGGTCCCACCTCCCGCACTCACCCCTTCACGGTATCGAACAAAAAATCGAACACGCGAGGGCGCACGCCGTGGATCTTGCGCATAGAATCAAAAATGTGTTCGACGACCTGCCGCCCGACCTGGACCGACTGCGCACCCTCCGCATCTGGCACGCCCTGTGGGTCCAGCGCATCGACGCCAAGATCGCGGCCTTGCAGCGGCGGCAGGCCGAGGAGGAGAGCGGCCGGCGACGCCGCCCCCGGCCACCGGAGTGGATCGTCGAGCTCGGCATCGGCGCCGACCGGTCCCCCGTCCAGGTCCATGCCGGTGACTGCCACATGGCGGGACAGCGGCGCCGGGCCGTGAGCCGGGACGAGGCGCGCCGACTGCTCGCGACGGGCCTGGAGGGCTGCGGCCACTGCCGCCCTGCCGCGCGGCTGCACATCATCGAGTTATCGACACCGAGATGTCGATATCGGTCAATCGACTCGGCGCCGGCCGCCACGGGCGTCACCAGTGGCCTGTGACCTTCGGCGTATGGCGTGTGGCGCGCCTCAGATGGCCCGCCCGGCCAGCCGCCGCAGCGCGCGTGTGGTGGGCGACCCGGGATCGGCGGTGATCAGGACGACCTCCTGGTCGTCCTCGGGCACGAGCAGAACGTCGCAGTTCAGCCGGAGCCGGCCGGCCTGGGGGTGCTCGAAGGTCTTCGTGCGGTGGCCGGGGGCGTGCACCGGGCGTGTCTGCCAGATGTGCCGGAACTCCTCGCTGCCGGCGTGCAGTTCGGCGAGCAGACCCGCCAGCCCGGGGTCGTCCGGGTACCGGTCGGCGGCCCGGCGCAGCCGCGCCACGACGATGTGCCCGAACTCCTCGGCACCCGAGTCCGTGTACGCAGCCCCCTCCCCCAGGAACCGGCGCCGGGCCAGGTTGACCGGCCGTCGGCCGGGGTCACCGCCGAGCAGCGCCTGAGCCAGCGGGTTCCAGGCGACGACGCCGTACGCCGCGTCGGTGACGACGGCCGCGGTCAGCGGCAGCCGCTCCAGCATCCGGGCCACGTGCGGGCGCACCTGCCGTACGGCGTGGCGGGCGGGCGGCGTGTCCGACCCGGCCAGCCGGAACAGATGGCTGCGCTCGGCCGGTGTCAGGCGCAGGGCCCGGGCCAGCCCGTCCAGGATCCGGGGCGACGGACGTGGCCCCCGGGCCTGCTCGAGCCGTGTGTAGTAGTCGACGGACAGGTGGGCGAGCTCGGCCATCTCCTCGCGCCGCAGACCCGGCGTGCGGCGGGCACCACCTGTCGTGGGCAGTCCGACCTGGTGCGGGAGCAGTCCGGACCGGCGGACCCGCAGGAAGCGGGCCAGTTCCTGCCGCGCCATGCCACCTCCAGCGGCGTGCCTGGTACAACCTGTCCCTGGCAGGGGCGCCCTCGCCAGGGGAGCGTCATCGTCATGAACGATCGCACAGCTCTGGTCACCGGTGCCAACAAGGGCATCGGCAAGCACATCGCCCGGCTCCTCGCGGCCGAGGGCTTCACGGTGTACGTCGGCTCCCGCGACCCGGAACGCGGGCGTCGGGCCGTCGAGGAGATCGGCGGCGCCGCCCGGCTGCTGGTCCTGGACGTGACGGACCCCGGCACCGTCGAACGGGCCGCCTCCCGGATCGACCGCCTGGACGCCCTGGTCAACAACGCCGGCATCTCACCGTCGCTCGCCCCGCCCACCGAGACCGGCGCCGAGGAGTTCCGGCGCACCTACGAGACCAACGTGTACGGCGTGGTGACGGTGACCAACGCCTTCCTGCCCGCCCTGCGCCGGTCCCCGCACCCACGGATCGTGAACGTCTCCAGCGGGACCGCGTCACTGACGTGGAGCACCGGTCCGAACCCCCAGTTCACTCCGGGCAGCGGGGCCGGCGCCGCGTACCGCTCCTCGAAGGCCGCCCTCAACGCGTTGACCGTCCTCTACGCGCAGACGCTGGCGGAGGACGGCTTCAAGGTCAACGCGCTCGCCCCCGGCCTCCGGGCCACCGATCTCAACGCCAGGGCGGCGACGGGAGGCGACCCGGCCGAGGCCGCCCAGGGCGCCGTCCACCTGGCCCTGCTCCCGGCCGACGGCCCCACCGGCGGCTTCTTCTCCTGGGACGGCACACCGGTGCCTTGGTGAAACGCGTCCCGGTCGGGCCCCCTTTCCGCCTGTCAGCGCCTGCTGATGCAGAAGGGGTGCCCGACGGGATCCGTGCGAACACGAGTCCTGTAGCCGTGCGGCGGATGAGGGGGCATGCCCGCGCCCAACTCCCTCAGCGGCCTCGACTTCGTCCAGGCTCTCACCGCCGCTGATCCGGAAGCACAGTCGGAGTTGCTGCGGCTGGTCCCGGCCATCGGACACGACCTAAGCCGCGAGGCGTGCCCGCGCCCATGTGCCGTCCTCCGTCAGGTACCTCTCGACCGTCAGGCCCGCCTCCGCGAGGGCGTCCTCGAACTGCTCCTTCGTCAGCGGTCGGGAGAGGAACGTCTGGGTCCAGGTGGCGTCCGGGAACTCGTACTCCACGAAGACGGAGTTCGCCCCGTCACCCGTCGGCTCCGCCGACACCACCCGCACGGTGAAGCCAGCAGGGTCGACCCGCACCCGGGGCAGGTTCGCGTGCCAGCCCTCGCCCTCTCTCTGGATCAGCACGCGGCCGCCCGGCGTCAGGTGGCGGACGCAGGCGCGCAGCAGCCCCCGCCGTATCTCGACGTCCGCCGCGTGGACGAGGAACGATCCGAGCATCACCACGTCGAACGTCTCGCCCAGATCGAGGTCCTCGATCGGGCTGCATATCGTGCGTGCCCCGCGCACGTGGTCCAGCATCTCCTGGGACTCGTCGACCGCCGTCACCGCGAAGCCCCGCTCAAGGAGCGGACGGGTCACGCGCCCCACACCGCATCCCAGCTCCAGGATGTGCGCACCCGGGGGCACGGCCGCGGCCACGATGTCCGGTTCCGCTCCGACCGGCAGGCGCGTGTACAGCTCGACCGCGCAGCCGTCCGGGGTGATCGCACCGGGTCCGGTGCCCTCATATCCCGCCCGCTTCTTCGTCTCCATGCCGGTGGAACGGGCCGGGCCGGACAGCCGTTCCCCCGCTCCGCCGTTTCCACCGTTCGAGGTACGGGGCGGCGTCACGCGATTCAGCCGCTCTTGCCCGGGGTAGCGGCCACCGCCCTCAGCAGGTCCCGCACCAGATCGAAGTCGCTGTCTCCCGGCTTGCGGAACCGCAGGCACCCCTTGCCCATGTCCTGCGTGCTCAGCCGTTCCTCGAACGCTTCACGGACGTCGCTGCGCATGAGGTAGAAGGACACGTACTGCTTCTGGCTCGCGAAGGCGATCTCGGGGGCGCCGTCCCGCACATAGGTGGGCATGCCGTACGCCATCACCTCGTCGTACCCCGTGAGCTCCGCCCGGCACAGTTCCCGCAGTCGGGCCAGGGCGTCCCTGCGCCCCTCGGGCACCTCGGCCAGGTAGCCGTCGACGTCCTCCGCGCTGCTCTGCACCATGGCGTCACCCTATCCAGGACGCCGATCGACCCCCTTCCCAGCGACATCCTGGGGTCGGCGTCACGGCGTGTCTCCGGAGTGGTGGAGGCGGCAGGCCACGCCGGGGCCCGGCCCTCGGGTCTCCCCCGGACGTACGTCGTACAGCGCGCGGCCGCCCGGGAACCGGCCGAGCTCCGTCGGCAGGGCCACACCCCCGTCGAGCTCGTCGGCGCGCCATCCGGTGATGTCCAGCAGCAAGCCGTCCAACGGCCCGCCTATCAGCGCCGCGTAGGTGCGGTGCGGCAGGGGGCACGGGTGGGGGTCGTCGTGGTCGTGGCCGTACACCCGGCCCCGCAGCAGTTGCTCATCGCCGTTCATGGCACCAGCCTCGCAGCCGCCACCGACAACGGCCGGTCACGCGGGCCCGCCGGCCCATGCCTCGGCGCCCGGCGATTTGTTACTCACTTTCGGGTGAAGATCACGCCGCCCGCCGACGCCCCCGTTCGTCCCGATACATCCCCACCCGGTTCCCGCAAGGGTTTCCGTCTCCCTCACCGCACTTGCGTCACACAAGCGCTCATAGATGAGCATTGCAGTCGAGAGTCATGGAAATATCCACAAACGGTAACAACGGGCATGCCGTCGCCGATTCTTCCCCCACGGCGTGGACAAATGGCGTCCGCGGCCAACCGGTCGCCATCGCACACCGCACCACCTCCCGGGCAGCCATCCAGGCCTCCCGGGGGACGGTGTCCGCACCACCAGGGAGAACCCTTTGTCCAGCTCCACCCGCACCCCCGCCTACATCACCGTGCGCCGCGTCGCCGCGGCCTCGATCGCCACCGGCGCGCTCGTCTCGGCGATCACGCTGCCGGCCTCCGCCGCCGACCACTCCCGCCACCAGCGGGGACAGGTGGAGATCAGTGCGGTCCAGTACGACTCGCCCGGCCGTGACAACTACTCCAACCGCTCCCTGAACCGCGAGTGGGTGGAGATCACCAACACCACCCGCCGCACCGTCAACCTCGACGGCTGGACCCTGCGGAACCGGGACGGCGAGACCTACACGTTCGACCACGTCCGCCTCGCGGGCCGGGCCACCGTCCGGGTCCACACGGGCATCGGCCGCGACACCCGCACCGACCTCTTCCAGGACCTGCGTCACTACGTCTGGGACAACCGTTCGGACACGGCCACCCTCCGCAACGATCACGGGCGCCGCATCGACAGCGAGTCGTGGGGCCACCTCCGCCACGGAGGCAAGCACCGTCACGCCGACTACAAGCACCACGGCGGCGGCATGCAGCACCACGGCTGGTCCCACCACAACCGCTGACCATCGGGGCGGCCCGTGAGCTGAAGTCCCCCATCCACGCTGCGACCCGACCCGCCTGAGTGCACCCGGCCTCCCACGGCCGGGTGCACTCGTGTGCGCGTCGCTTTTCGGGCCGGCGAGGCCGATTTCGCCCGGGCGCATCCGCGGGCCCGGATCGACCCGTGCGCATCCGCGGGCCCGGATCGAGCTGATCCCCCGCGCGCGGCATCTCGCGAACTTCGAGGCCCCGGACGCCTTCACGGACGCCGTCCGCCGCTTCGCTCGCGAACTCGCCAACGGCGATCGACCCCGCGTCCCCGGGCAGGCCGTCTCGCCGGCGCCCCCCGCTGCGTTGCGGGAGGCGCCGGCCGGCAGATCGGGACTACTTCAGCTGCACGGCGTCGCCCGTCGAGACGACCCGCGCCGTGGTGGTCGTGCCGGGGAAGAACCACCGCCAGCTGCCCGCCGAGGTGGCGGTGACCTTGGTGCTGAGCTTGCCGGAGCTGTCCGTCTTCACCGTCCTGACGGTGCTGTAGTGGGCGGTTCCGGCCTTCCTGTACTGGAGCTTCACCGTCTGCCCGGTGTAGCCGTGGTACTTCAGGTCCTCCCAGTTCGCACGGGACAGCTTGCCCGTGATCGTGAGGGAGGCACCCTTCGCCACCGGCTCGGGTGCCGCGTCGGTGGTGAGCTTGGACGCCCGCTTCATCTTGAACTCGGCGATGTCGTCGGAGATCCAGTAGTCACCGTCGTTGGCCTTGACGGTGGCGTTGACCTGCCAGACCCCGGCGATGGTGTTGATGTCGCCGGGAACGCTGTCCGGCAGCCACCCCGGCGCGACCGTCATGGTGGCCGTGCACACCGACGTGGTGGCGCTTTTCTTCTCGCACCGGGTGCCCGTCCAGTCGCTGAAACCCCAGCCCTTGGACTTGCTGAAGACGCTGACGTGACTCAGGCCCTTGGCTCCGGAGTTGTCCCGGATCGTGATGGCGATCGGGTACGTGACCCGTGCCGACGTGCCGATGATGACGTTGTTGCCACTGTTCACGACGGTCTTGGTGACGCGTACGTCCCCGCGGCCCTCGGCGTGCGCCCCCGTCGTGCACAGCAGCGTCAGCGCCGCCGCACTCGCCACGGTGGTGACCGCTCTGGCCCCTCCGGCCCGTCTTCCCGCTGCGGCCGTACCGGCCGTTCCGCCTCGCATGATCCCTCCCCTGTGATGTGGGAGGCGAGGCTACACAGCCAACTGGCCCGCCGGCACGGCAGGGTGGGCCGGCGGCTACGCGTACAGCGCGACGGCTCCGCCCCACAGCGCGCCAGGGTTCAGACGGTCGGGGAAGCGTTCCAGCATGGCGTTGAAGAAGCCGAGCGCGTCGTCGTGCTGCCCGAGGAGTTCGTCGGCGGTGTCGAGGTAGAGCCTGGTCTCGGCGATGGCGCGGGTGGCGTCGTCGTCCAGCGCCTTGTTCTTGTGCCCGGTGACGATCCGGCGGGGCCGCAGACCCTCGACGACGTCGATCGCCTTGCGCCAGGCGTCACGGCCGCCGTTGCCGGACTCGACGAGGTACTGGTGCACGCCGTTGTAGACGACGTCACCCGCGACGACGAGGTCGAGGTCGGGGACGTGCAGGACGCTGGTCTCGTCGGTGTCGCTGTGGCCCACCTCCACGATGACCAGGTCGTGGCCCTCGAGGGTGAACCGGTTGCCCGGCACGGTGACGGCGGTGACGGGTGCGTCCGGGATCTGCCCGGGGAACAGCCTGTCCCAGAACTGCGGGCGGATGGCGACGTTGCGGTGCATCTCCTTGATCGTGCCCTCGGAGGCGACGACTTGGGCGCCGAAACGTTCCGCCAGAACGCCCGCCGTGAACCAGTGGTCGCCGTGACCATGGGTGGCGAAGATGTGCGTCAGGTTCTTGCCGGTGGACTCGACCCAGTCCCCGACCGCCTCGGCCTGCTCCGTGGTCAGCGGAGGGTCGACCAGGACGGCGTCCCGCTCCCCGTGGACGAGGGTGACGGACAGGGGCGAGAACATCCTCCGGTCCCCGTTGGGGACCAGGTCCGTGACGTTCTGCGGGATCGGGTCGGCGACGAAGACGTCGTAGGCGAGGGGGCTGCTGCTGGACATGGTGGTTCCTAACTGACAGGGCCGGCGCCGGTGGCCCGGCCGGACGACCGGTCGGCGGCGGCGGCGAGGGCGGCGTAGTACGCCGGGCCCCTGATGATCGTGACGGCGTCCCGGTCGACCGGCTCTCCTCGCTCGTCACGGAATTCGAGGTGTACGGGCCGCTCCCCGTCGGCCGCGTAGACGACGCCCTGGCCCGTCTCCTGTGGACGGTGCCGGTCCCCCCAGGCACTGAGGGCGGCCAGCACCGGCAGCACATCGCGACCGGCCTCCGTGAGGACGTACTCCTCACGGCTGCGCTCACCCTCTTCCTGATAGGTCACACGCTCCATGAGCCCGGCGGCCACAAGATCGTTCAGCCGCTGGCCGAGGGTCGCGTTCGGGATGCCGATGCGCTGGAAGTCCGCGAAACGGGTGCGCCCGAGAAAGGCCTCGCGCAGCAGCAGAAGGTTCCACTTCTGCCCCAGGACGGCGAGCGTGCGAGCGATCGAGCAGTACCGGTTCGCGGGGAGTGACATGGCGTCCATGCATTCCATGGTACGCAGACTCTGAAAAATGAACACAGCATCTGGCATCAATTTTTGTATTCAGGGTCACACGCCTGGGACCAGGGGGCAGGACGGGCTCCTGATCGCAGGCCCTCCGTCACCCCGCGGGCGTCGCACACGCACGCAGGGTCATCACCCCCGCGTCCCAGCTCGCCACCATGGCGAAGGGGAACCGGTCCAGCTCCAGGCAGAGGGCGACGTCGTCAGGGTGGACGCCCCCGCGTACACCCGTCGTCAGCTCCTCGGCCGCGCGTGACTCGGCGGCCCGGCGAAGGAACGGGGCGGCCTGCGCGCCCTCCTCAGCGGACCCGGCGCCCTCGAACGTCCGCAGGGCGATGTACTGCGCGCAGGCGAGGTCCTCCTCGGCCCGCCCCTCCTCCCCGGTGACCACGAACCTGACCGCCTCGGGAGCACGCGATCGCAGAAGCCGTGCCGTGGCCTCCGCCACCACGAAGCCGGCGCAGAGCACCAGCGACGCGCCCTTGACCGCGAGGGCGCCCACCGTTCCGGCCGTCGTCTTCTGCACGACCGTTCGCCCCCGCAGGTCCATCGACCGCAGCAGGCCCGGCGAGTTGACCGTGTCGAAGCCCGGCGCGGGCGGCCCGTCCTTGATCGCCACCCAGTCCGGGTGGCGCGCCTTGAGAGCCAGGGCCTCGTCCAGCGACTCGGCGAGCACGATCCGCTCCGCTCCCCGCCCGAACGCCCACGCGGCCACCGTGAAGGCGCGCATGACGTCGACCACGACCGCCACGGAGGGGACTTCGTCCAGTTCGGCGATGCCTGCGTAATGAGTGTCCATGCGGACATGCTCATGGATGATCAGGGTCTGCCGCCTGCCAATTGCCGGGCCCGGAGCAGGCGAACCCGGGCCCCTGCGGCGACCTTGCCGTGTGAAAACCTGCCGCCCATGACTGCTGCCCTCATCGACTGGCCGTCCCTCGCGGCCGACGGGTTCCCGTTCCCCGACCGCATACCTGCCGCACGGCTCGTCGACGAGCTGGCGGCGGCGCTGGTCTCGCCCGACCCCGGGGTCCGTGACGACGCGGCCTACACCGCGGCCGCCCGCTGGATCGGGGAGGGACGTCTCGACGCCGTTCTGGAGGACCTCGGGGACTCGGCTGCCGGACGGTTCACCCGTCCCGAGACACAGGCCCGCAGCTTCGCGCCGTTGATCATCTGCTCGGTTCTCACGCGTGCGGCCGATGTCCCCGGTCTCGTCTCGCAGCAGGCGGCGGAGCGCTGGTACGCCTCCTTCCGCGCCTGGTACCCGGACGAGCGGGACACCCGTGGCTGGGACGACGCCCTGGGCTGGCTGCACGCCGTCGCGCACGGCGCCGACGCCGTCGCGGCGTTCGCCAAGGTCCTCCCCCATCGCCGTGCGGACCTGCTCGAACTGTGCGCTCGGCGAGTGACGGCGCCTCAGACCGGCTACCAATACACGCAGTTGGAGGACGCCCGGCTGGCCCGGGCGCTCGTGCGCGTGCTCCAGGGGCCCGGGCTGACGTCCGAGGAGGCCACCGGCTGGCTGGGCGTCGTGGCCGAGGCGCTGGAGGGCGGTGGGCCCGGCCCCGTCCCGGTGTGGGCCTTCAACACCTTCGCCACCCTGCAGTCGCTCCATCTGCATCTGACGCGTGGCATCGCCGACGAGGGCATCCCCCCGCACGCCGAGGCCGTCGCCGCCCGCGTCGCCGAACTCCTGCGTCTGCCGTACTACTGGCTCGCCTGACCGGAAGCACTGGCTCGCCGGACCGGGACCCCTGGCTCGCCCGACCGAAGCGACGCCCCCTCTTCCTCACCGGCCCCTTTTGTCCTCTGGCCAACGCGCGTAGACAGGGGCACCATCGTCACCGCACCACCTGCACCGCCGCCCCGCCCCCACAGGAATTACGGCCCCAGCAGGAAGGCTCTGACACATGAAGGTCGCTCCCTCGCCGAAGCTCCGGTCGGCGCTCACCGCACTCGCTCTCGTCGTCGCCCCCGGTGTCGCCGTCCTCGGCACCGCGGGTGAGGCGTCGGCCGTGAGCAAGATCAGTCACTCGACCGCCACCTCGATGTTCCGCCAGGTCGGCATCACCTGGTCCTCGTCGGGCGGTTGCTCCGACCGCAACGTCTCGACGTGTACGTCGTTCGAGCAGCTCAACCTCGCCACCGCGCAGGGCGCCCAGACCCTCAAGGGCGCCAGTGGCTGCGCGCTGAACATCACCGGCGGCACCGAGACCGGTCACGCCTCCGGGACGTACTCGCACTGGAACGGCTACAAGCTGGACTTCGGCAAGAACACATGCGTCACCAGCTACGTGAAGAACGCCTTCACCTACATCGGTGTGCGCGGTGACGGAGCCCCCCAGTGGCGTTCCGGTGCCGGCAACGTGTACGCCGACGAGGGCAACCACTGGGACGTCACCTTCTACAACTGCGGCGGCTGCTGAGCACGGGGCGGGGCCTGTCCGGCGCCCCGGCCGGACAGGCCCCGCCCTGCCCACGATCGCCGGTCAGGCCAGGCCGAACTTCTCGGCGTGCACCTGGTGGGCGGGGACTCGCAGGTCCCGCAGGCCGGAGAGGACGGCGGCCGTCATGGCCGGCGGGCCGCAGACGTACACGTCGCGTTCGGTGACGTCGGGCACCAGCCGGTGCAGGCTGTCCGCCGCGAACGGCGGTGCCCCGGCCTCGCCGGTGCGGCCGGTGAGCAGGTGCAGCCGTCCGCCGTGCCGCTCCACCAGCCCGCGCACCTCGTCCAGCAGGACGGCGTCGGCCTCGCTGCGGACGCGGTACAGGACGACGACGTCGCCGGTGGTCTGTTCCTCCAGCATGGCCCGGACCGGGGTGATGCCGACGCCGCCCGCGATGAGCAGGGCGCCGGGCCGGGTGCGGTGCAGTGCGGTGAAGGCGCCGTAGGGGCCCTCGACGAAGGCGCGGCTGCCGACGGGGAGGTGACGCAGTCCGGCGCTGGCGCTGCCGACCGCCTTGGCGGTCAGGCGCAGTCCGCGTCCGTCGGGCGCGGCGGAGAGCGAGAAGGGGTTGGCGAGCCACCAGTGGTGGTGTCCGGGGAACCGCCAGATGCAGAACTGCCCGGCGCGGGCGGGGAGTTTGTCGAGGTGCCGGCCGGTGACGTACACGGAGACCACGTGGTCCGACTCGGGCACGACGGCCGACACGGTGAACCGGTGGTAGGCGTTGCGCCACAGCGGCAGGACGAGGCGCCCGGTCAGCAGCGCGCCGAAGGCGGACAGCCACATGATCCACCAGTAGGCGGTGGCGAACGACGAGGAGGTGAAGGTCGTCGTCTCCTGCAACTGGTGGACGAAGGCGAGGCCGAGGGCGATGTAGAGGGTGAGGTGCAGCCCGTGCCAGACCTCGTACGGCAGACGCCGGCGCAGCGGCCGGGTGGAGACCGCGGCGATGACGACGAGGACGGCGGCGGCGAGCATGCCGAGCAGGGACGCCGGGACGCCGCTGAGCGCGACGAACGTCTTGGCCATGGTCGTGTCGTCGAGCGTGGCGTAGCCGAGGACGACGAGCGTGGCGTGGGTG
The DNA here is from genome assembly GCF_001509795.1 of Streptomyces sp. NRRL WC-3605. Lineage (GTDB taxonomy): Bacteria > Actinomycetota > Actinomycetes > Streptomycetales > Streptomycetaceae > Streptomyces > Streptomyces viridochromogenes. The sequence goes on from NZ_LLZN01000045.1 coordinate 173,406, forward strand.
AGGACGGTCCACAGCAGGGTGAAGCCGACCCAGCGGTGCCACACCGTGAGCCGGTCCATTCCGATCCTGCGGTCCAGCCAGGGCAGACGGGCCACCAGCAGCAGTTGGAGGAACATCAGCAGGGCCGCGTGCAGTCCGAAGAACTTGGCGACGGTGAGCGTGTCGTTCTTGCCGGAGCCGGAGGCGATGAACAGCGACTCGACGATCACCACGTTGGCGAGGACGAACGCCCACATCGCGCGGCGGGCCGCGGCCACCGGTGGAAGAGTGCCGGTTCTGATCTCGTTGGTCGCCGCCGTCATCGTCGTCCTCGTTCCCCCGTGGCCGCCTTCCGCGCGACCGTGTGCCCACACCGATGATGACCGGGAGGTCCGGCCGGACCCCGCCCCCGATCGGGTAAGAATACGGTCGGGGGGCCGGTTCCGTTCAGGCCGGAACCATGCGATCTGGCGGCCTTTTTCACATCCGGTGCGCCGGGTTCAGTAGGGCAGTCCTTCGGTGACCGCGCGGAGGGCCGCGTGCAGGCAGGCGGCGAGGGCCTCCGCCGACGCCTCGCCGCCGTTCGCGCACCGCGCCGCGTAGTCCTCCGCCGCGATCCGCAGGGCCCCGTTGACCATGCTGGCGTGCACCTTGACCTGGAGCCGGTCGGCGCCGGTGCCGGCCCGGGCGGCGAGGAGTCCGGCGATGACGGGGAGGGCGTCGTCGTGGGCCTGCAACCAGACGGCCCGCAGCGCCGGTTCGTCGACGGTCATCCGGATGAGGTCCAGGACGGCCGGGTCGACGGTGGGAAGGGTGCCCCGCCGGCAGGAGTCGGTGAGGTAGTCCAGCAGCCGTACCCGGGGCGGCCAGTGGCGTAGCTGGGCCGTGGCGGCGTCGAGCCCGGCGGTCAGCAGCGGGCGTACGCAGCTCTCCTTGGTCGGGAAATGACGCCACAGGGTGCGGGCCGAGACACCCACGCACTGGGCTATCTGCTCACCGGTCGTTCCGGTGACCCCCCGGGTGGCGAACAGGCCCACGGCGGCTCGGGCGATCTCCAGTCGCAGGGCGGCTCTGCGTCGTTCGGCCAGCGGTTGCGTGACCGCCGGTTGGCTCATCGCGGCCACGGTTCCGGATGCCTCGCCCACTGTCACCGCCCCATCTCACTGCGTCACCGATCACCGCAGCATAGTGGCGCTCCCCAACTGACACATGCAGACGTCTTGTCACTGAGTGACACGCGCTCCTACTCTCCAGTAGCTGACTCGCGAGTAAGTCCCTCACCGCGCGAGCCGGTTCTCTCGTCGTTCTCCCCACGCGCCCCCGGGCCTAGGCCACGCGCCTTTCGACGATGCAAGGAGTGAGCCGCATGACGCACGCCGCACCCCGCCACGCCCCCGAGGCCACGGTCAGATCCGCCCCCGGCCGTCACACACCCGGAGCCCGAAGCCTTTTGTGCGCCTTGGCCGTCGCCGCCTGCCTGGGCGCCCAGGCCGTACCGGCGGCGGCCACGGAACCGGGCCCCGTCGTCTCGCGCGGCGTCACCATCCCGGCCTTCTACCAGCCGCCCGCCACGCTTCCCGCCGCCGACGGAGCGCTCGTCCGTACCGAACCGCTGCGCCTGGCCCTCAGCCTCCCCGGGCTCGACGGCCGCCGACTGCCCGGCACCGCCACCCGCCTGATGTACAAGTCGACCGATGCCAACGGCCGGCCCGTGGCGGTCACCGGCGCCTACATCGAGCCCTCGGCCCGCTGGAAGGGCGGCGGCCCGCGTCCCGTCGTCGCCCTGGCACCCGGCACCATGGGGCAGGGCGACCAGTGCGCCGCGTCCCTCGGCCTCGAGAAGCCGATCACCTTCAACGGGCAGACCATGTCGGTGGGTTACGAGGACATCGCGGTCCACCGGCTGCTCGCCACCGGCGTCGCCGTCGTCGTCACCGACTACGTCGGGCTCGGCGCCACCGACCGGGTGCACACCTACGTCAACCGCGTCGAGGGCGGCCATGCCCTGCTCGACGCCGTGCGCGCGGCCCGCGCCCTGTCCCAGTCCTCCGTCGCGGCGGACTCCCCCGTCGGCCTGTACGGCTACAGCCAGGGAGGCGGCGCCAGCGCCTCGGCCGCCGAACTCCAGCCCACGTACGCCCCCGACGTCGTCCTGGCCGGGGCATACTCGGGCGCACCGCCCGCCGACCTCGTCGCCGTGACCAAGGGCATCGACGGCAGCGCGCTGGCCGGAGCCCTCGGCTGGTCGATCAACGGCTTCCTGCAGAACACGCCCGAACTGCGCGCCATCGCCGAGGCGCACCTCAACTCCGCGGGCCGCAAGGCACTGGCCGACCTGTCCACGGCCTGTGTCGGGGACGCCATCCTCGGCTACGGCTTCCGCAAGAGCACCTCGTGGACGACCGACGGCAAGTCCCTCGACGATGTCGTGAAGGCCGAGCCCCTGCTGCAGAAGGTCCTCGACGACCAGCGCATCGGCCGTCGCACGCCGACCGCCCCGGTGCGCCTGGCCACCGGCGTGAAGGACGACATCGTCCCGCACGGCCAGGCACGCAGGCTCGCCGTCGACTGGTGCGCGAAGGGCGCCGACATCACCTACAAGCCCATACGGCTGCCCAACCTCGGCGACGGACTGCTCACCAACCACGTGGCACCCCTGCTCCTCGACCAGGGCGACGCCATCGACTGGCTGACCGACCGCCTCTCCGGCACCCCGGCCACTTCCAACTGCCGTTCCCTGCCGCTCCAGCCCTGACCGGCGGGACCCCGAGCAGCCGAGCCGCACGCCACCCCACTTCGCGTGCGGCTCGGCGCCGTCCTACGAGGCGTACGAGCGCCTACTGGTCCTCGCGCTGCAGCACGCGATGTGCCGCCTCCGCCTCCGCCGCGGGCGGGGAGAGTTCGTCCAGGGTGTCGAGCTCGTCGTCGAACTCGAGCTCCCGCTCCCATGCCGCCGCGAGGCGCTCCTGCTCCTGACGCGACCTGTCGCCGACCGCTTGGCGGTGCTCCGGGTCCAGGGCCGCGAGGAATCGTCCGACCGTGTCCGTGGCCATGTCCGCTCCTTGTCGCCTGGGAGGTGCCGACGTCCCCAGCATGACGGAAGGCCCGCCGCTCGGCCGCTCGGCGGCGCCGCGCCTCGGCGAGGATCCCGTGGCGGGAATCAGTCGGCGGGAAAATCACCTTGCTCAATGGTCAAGAAACGTTGACCATTGCTCGCATGCCTACCGACGACACCCCCGAGACTTTCCACGTCACCACGGACGAGCAGCTGCGCGCGGTCTCCAACCTCACACGGCACCGGATCATGGGCGTGCTCCGCTTCGAGCCGGCGACGATCACGCAGATCGCCGAGCGGGTGGGCCTCGCGAAGGGAAGCTCCAGCTACCACGTGCGGCTGCTGGAGCGCGCCGGACTGGTGAAGGTGGTGCGGACCCGGAAGGTCCGGGGCGTCACCGAGCGGTACTACGCCATGGCCGCGCGGGCGATCGTGCTGCCGGATCCGGGTGAGGGCGCGCCGGACGTGCTGATGCGGCACGCTGTGGCGGATCTGGAGGCGTCGTCGCCGGACGCCGAGCGGCATGTACGGATGGCGCATCTGCGGCTCACCGACGAGCAGTTCGCGGAGCTGGGGGCGCGCCTGCAGGTGCTGGCGGACGAGTACCGGGAGCTGTCCGATCCCGCGCTGCCGGACGTCACGCTCGCCTTCGCGCTGTTCCGGCCGGCGCCGGTCCGGCAGACGGAGGGGGACGCTGAGTGAGGGACACAACACGGAAGTTGACGACTGGGTTCGGGCGGCTGTGGGCCGCACAGACGACCTCCTCGCTCGGTGACGGCGTCACGCACGCCGCGCTTCCGCTGCTCGCGCTGACGCTCACCCGGGACCCGATGGCGCTGGCCGTCGTCACGGCCGCGGGGACGCTGCCGTGGCTGCTCTTCGGGGTGCTCGGCGGTGCGCTCGTGGACCGCTGGGACCGACGACGCACGATGGGGGTCACGGACGCGGCACGTGCGGTGCTGCTCGGGGCAGCCGCGGCGGCGGCCGTGCTGGACCTGTTGAACATCCCCCTGCTCGCGGCCGTCGCGTTCCTGCTCGGACTCGGCGGCCTCTTCTTCGACACGGCCGCCACCGCCTATCTGCCGGACCTCCTGCGCCGCGACCCCGCGCTCCTGGAGCGCGCCAACTCCCGTCTGCGCGGAGCCCAGACCGCCATGTCCGGATTCGCCGGGCCGCCCGCGGGCAGTGTTCTGCTCACGTTCGGGCGGGCGTTCCCGCTGCTCGCCGACGCGGTGTCGTTCCTGGTCTCCGCCCTGCTGGTCCGTTCGCTGCCCGCCGTGCCCCGGCCCGCTCCGGACGTCCGCGAGTCGCTGCTCCAGCAGGCGCGGGCGGGCGCCTCGTACGTCTTCCGGGACCGTCTGCTGCTGGGGCTCGCACTGCGCCCGGCGGTCGGGAACATCGCCTTCCTCGCGGTGGAGACCGTCCTCGCCCTCTTCGCGCACGAGCGCCTCGGCATCGACACCTACGGTTTCGGACTGCTCCTCACGGCGGAGGCCACCGGCGGTCTGCTCGGGGCGGGCATCGCCTCCTTCCTCGGCCATCGGCTCGGCACCGGCACGGCACTGACCTCCACGGCCGCGGTCGAGGGGCTTGCCATCCTGGGGCTGGCCGCCGCCCCGAGCGCATACGTGGCCGGGCTTGCGCTCGCCGTCTGCGGCGCAGGCATGGGCGCCACGATGGTGCTCGGGCCTTCCCTGCGCCAGGCGATCGTCCCGGCCCACCTGATGGGCCGGGTCGCGTCGACCTCCCGCATGCTGGCCATGTGCGCGGCCCCGTTCGGGGCCGTCCTCGGCGGCTGGCTGGCCACCGCGTACGACGTGCGGACCCCGATATACGCCGCCGGTGCCCTTCTGTTGTCGATGACGGCCGTCACGGCGTCCATGACCACCAACCGCCGGGTACAGGCGGCGCTGCAGGCCGCCGCGCCGGAGGGCCGCGAGGAGGCCGTGCGGGAGCCGGCGGCGGGCCCTTCCTGACTCATTTACCCCCCTAAGGGCTGTCCCTCAGGCGTCACCGTGGGGCTCGCCCATCATCTTCGTCGCGGCCTCGGCGAAGGCGTGCACGAGAGGGGATCGGCGGGTGGCCGGCCAGGCCAGCGCCACCTCGCTGGGGCCGATGTCCCGCACCGGCACGGGCACCACGTCGGACCGGGTGTAGAAGGTCGCGGTGGACAGCGGCAGTACGCAGATGCCGGCGCCGGACGCCACCAGTTCCAGCTTCTCCTCGACCTGGAGGATCACCGGCACCTCCGTGCGGTGCCCGTCGCGCAGTTCCAGGGCGATGTCACGCCATTCGGGAACGGCGTCGGGGTCCTGGAGCAGGTGCTCGGCGGCCAGGTCGGCGACGGAGAGCGAGGCCCGGCCGGCCAGGGGGTGCCCCAGCGGCAGCACGACGACGCGGGGCTCCTGGAAGAGCGGCCGTACCTCGAGGCCCTGCCGGTCGACGGGCAGCCGGACCACCCCGATGTCCGCGCGGCCGTCGCGCAGCACCTCCACCTGGCTGGCCCAACTGGTGCGCAGCAGACGGACGTCGACTCCGGGATGCCGTTCGGCGAAGGCGGTCATGGCCGGGGTGACGGTGATGCCGGGCATGAAGCCGACGGTGAGGGTCGGGGTGTCGCGTGCCGCCGTGGTGACGCGCCGGAGCAGGGCCTCGGCGGAGGCGAGCAGCGGGACGGCGTCCTCCAGGAGCTGCCGTCCCGCGGGGGTGAGCCGGGTGCCGCGCCGGCTCCGGTCGAAGACCTCGGTGCCCAGTTCGTCCTCCAGGCTCCGGATCTGCCGGGACAGCACGGGCTGCGCGATGTGCAGCCGTTCGGCCGCCCTCCCGTAGTGCAGTTCCTCGGCCACGGCCACGAAGTACCGCAGCTTGCGCAGGTCGAGGTCCACGGGGCTCGCCCTTCCTTCCGGTCGTTCAGGTCACCGTCCGGCGAGGACGGACAGCGGGTCGGTGTGGGCCGGGACCCAGCCGAGCTCCGCCTGGGCTCGTGCGGGCGTGAACCGCTGGTCCAGGGCGAAGGCATCCGCGATGGGGCCCATCTGGGCGCGGGCCTCGTCCAGGGTGAGCGTCACGGTCTTGCCGTCGAGGCCGGCCGCGTGCGCCACGGCCAGGGAGCACTCCTTGGCCGTGGGGTCGGTGCCGCCCACCCCGACGTACACGGCGCCCGGCGCGGCGCGCAGCGCGGCGACGTACAGCTCGGCGATGTCGTCGATGTGGACGAGCGGCCAGTGGTTGGCGCCGTCGCCGATGCAGGGGACGGCTCCGGCCGCCTTGCCGGGGGTGCCGTAGAACATGTCGATCAGGCGGTTCTCGCCGCCGTACAGCAGTCCGGGGCGGATCACGACGGGGCGGCCGCCCTGCTGGGCGCGGGCGAGCACGGCCTCCTCGACGGGCCGGCGCCAGGCGACGATGGACGGCGGGTTCCAGGGGGCGGTCTCGTCGGCGACGCCGTCGGTGTCGCCGTACACCCAGGTGCCGCCGGTGTGGAGGTAGGGTCCGCTGCCGATGCCGTCCTGGAGGGCGGTGGCGGCGGCGAGGTCCTCGGCGCCGGTGGTGGCCTGGGCGAGGTGGATGACCGCCTCGGCGCGGGCCGCGGCGCGGTTGAGGACGTCGAGGTCGCCCAGCCCGCCGCGGACGGGCGTCGCCCCGAGGGCGCGGACGGTGTCGGCGGACCGGTCGGTGCGCGCCAGCGCCTCCACGGTGTGTCCGTGACGGACGAGCGCGCTGATCGTGGCCTTGCCGATGTATCCGGATCCGCCGGTGAGGAAGGTCTTCATGGTCGTGGTTCCTGTCTCGTCGTCGTGCCGGGTGGCTACGTCGACCAGCCTGCGTCCGGGGGCGGAGCCGCGTCCAAGACCTGTTTCGGCGTCTGTGATACCCGCGGGGCATCAGGGCTCACCCGTCGGCGGTCAGGCGGGCTGCCAGAGCTCGACGCGGTTGCCCTCGGGGTCGGTGACCCGGCCGAAGCGGCCGACGCCGGCCATGTCCTGCGTCTCCCCGGTCACGTCGGCTCCCTCGGCGCTCAGCTGGTCCGGCACCGCGTCGAGGTCGCGGACCCGGAAGCCGAGCATGGTGCCCTGGGAGCGGGATCCGAAGTGGTCGTTCCCGGAGTCGAAGGCGGCGAACACCGTCGGGCCGGTCTGCTGCCGCCACAGGCCGTCGTCGTCGGCGTCCAGGCCGAGGCAGTCGCGGTACCAGGCGGTCAGGGCCGCCGGATCAGCGGCCCGCTGGACGTATCCGCCGACGCCGAGCACTCGTTCCATGCCGCCATCCTGCCACGGAGGGGCGGGCGGGCCCCGGTCACGAGGGCAGACGCAGCACGAGCAGGGCGACGTCGTCGTCGTTGTCGTGGGGCCGGGTGCGTCGCAGCAGCTGGTCGGCGAAGTCGTCCAGGTCGTGGTGGACGAGCGAGGCGGCGTGCCGGCGCAGGTTCTCCAGGCCGGCGTCCAGCGACTGGCGGCGGGCCTCGACGAGGCCGTCCGTGTAGAGCACGAGGGTGGACTGCGGCGGGAGGGTGAGCCGGGCCTCGGTTCTCGGCCGGGGTGACGGCATCCCGAGGAGCATGCCGTTGGCCTCGGTGAGGTAGCGGGTCAGGCCGTCGGGGCCGATGAGGAGCGGCGGGGGGTGGCCGGCGCTGGTCCAGCGCAGTGTCCAGGTGCCGGCGGTGTCGACGGCGAGCCGGGCGAGGACCATCGTCGTCATCCGGACGTCGGTGATCTGCCGCATGGCGTCGTTGAGCTGCTGGACGGTGTGGTGCGTGGGGCGGTCCTGGGACCATGTGAACGCGCGCAGCATGTTGCGCAGTTGGGCCATTCCGGCGGCCGCCTCCAGGTCGTGGCCGACGACGTCGCCGATGACCAGGGCCGTGTCCCCGGAGGGCAGCGGGAAGGCGTCGTACCAGTCGCCTCCGACGTACGAGGCGTCGGGCGCCGACTGGTAGCGCGCGGTCATCTTCACGCCGGGCAGGCGCGGCAGTTGGGGCAGCAGGTAGCGCTGCATGGTCTCGGCGACCTGGCGCTGCCGCTGGAAGTGCCGGGCGTTCTCCAGGGCCAGGCCGATGCGCCGCCCTATGTCCTGGAGCAGGGCGAGGTCGGCGGTGGTGAAGACCCGGGGCCGGTCGGAACGGCCGAGGGTGATGGCGCCGACGACCTCGCGGGGTCCGCGGATCGGGGCGATGGCGGCGGCCTTGATCCCGGCCACCCGGAACAGTCGGCGCTGCTCGACGGCGATGCCGCTGTCGGGAGGCCCCTGGTAGGTCTCGGGTCCCGCCAGGTTCGAGGACACACCGCGCAGGGCTCGGGAGAGCGGCATGGGGGACGACTCGGAGACGGGCGGCATGGGGCCCTGCAGGTCCTCGCGTTCGACGAGACCCGCGGGCCCGGCCTGGATCACCAGATGCCGGGAGACGTCGGCCGTGTCGGTGATCAGGTCGATGACAGCCCAGTCGGCGAGCCGGGGCAGGACGAGCTGCACGACCCGGCGCAGCGCCTCGTCCACGTCGTTGTTGGAGATCAGCTGGGCGGTGGTGTCGGCCAGGAGCGCCAGCCGCTCCAGTTCGGACAGGGAGCGGCTGGGCGGGCGTGGTGGGACCGCGGAGTCCGCTAGGACGAATCCGTCGATGTCGGTCATGGTCGCTCCTCATTCCCGCCGTGCGACGCGGCACAGGACGATGCGACCTCGGCCCTCGAACACGCTCGCATGACGCGCATGTCAGTGGTGGGCCGCTAAGCCGTCCGGCGTGCACAGGCACGCGACGGACGAGGTGCTGCGGTCGGGTCGATGATGGACGAGTGGGGTCGTGCCGTGGTGAGGCTGCTGTTTCCCCAACAACCGACCGAGTGGCCCAGAAGGCCGAACTCCATTTGTACCACAGACGCGCCCGGCTGCGGATGGTCAGAGCAGGCGCAGAACGCCGACCACCTTGCCGAGGATGCGGGCGTCGTCGCCGGGAATCGGCTCGTAGGCGGGGTTTCGCGGCATGAGCCACACCCGTCCGTCCTGGCGGCGCAGCACCTTGACCGTGGCCTCGTCGTCCAGGAGGGCGACGACGATGTCGCCGTGGTCGGCGCTGTCCTGCCGTTTGACGGTGACGATGTCGCCGTCGCAGATCGCGGCCTCGATCATGCTGTCGCCGGACACCGTGAGGGCGAACAGGTCGCCGTCGCCGACGACTTGGCGGGGCAGCGTGTAGACGTCCTCGATCATCTCGGCGGCGAGCAGGGGCGCGCCGGCGGCGATACGGCCCACCAGGGGCACCTCGACGGGGGCGGTGCCGGTGGTGCCGAGGTCGGGCGCCCAGGAGGGCCGTACCTGATAGGCGCGGGGGCGGTGCGGGTCGCGGTAGAGGACGCCCTTGCGTTCGAGCGCCATGAGCTGGTGCGCGACGGAGGAGGTGCTGGCGAGGGAGACGGCCTGGCCGATCTCCCGCATGGACGGCGGGTATCCCTGCCGTTCGACGGTCTCGGTGATGAAACGGACGATGGCCGCCTGGCGGTTCGTCAACTCCCCCGCCGGGGTGCGGGGACCCGGGGGGCGGCCCCGGCGGGCGGGCACAGTGTCGTCCATCCCGACACACCTCCGTACAAGATCGTTCGGAATGACCCTAACCTGTCGCCCTCCACAAATGGAACACCTTGACGAATTCGTGGGGTCCGGGACCCCTCCCGGGCGGGCCGTCCGGCTCAGGCGGCCTGGCGTTCCCGGCGCCGGCGCGGCTGGAGCTCGGGGCGTCCGAAGAGCAGGGCGTAGCCCTCGGGAAGCTGGTCGAGGATGCGGTCCACGAGGTCGGGGCCGGTCAGGTGCGCGAGGACGTTGAAGACGGTGCCGGTGTTCCAGCGGGCGACCGCGGGACTGGTGCCGGTCCGCCGCGCCAGGTCCTTCACGAAGCCCCAGCCGGTCGACTGCTCGGTGGCGGGCACCTGGCCGGTGAACTCCAGGGCGGCCGGCAGCGGCAGCCGGGCGGCCAGGTCGACGCGTTCGTCGCCGGTGAGCTGGCGGCCCAGCGCGGCGAGGACCTGAAGGGTCACCTCCTCGGCCCTCTCCCGGGTGGGGTAGGCGCCTTCGTAGCGCACCTTCGCCAGCAGGGCGTCGTAGGTCATCGTGGCGTCGCGACGGTCGTGGAGCTGCGCGGTCATGTCGGGTGGCATGCCTTTCGTGTCGGCGGAGCAGGGGTGGGCCCGCACATGCGGCCGGGGCCGAGGGCCGTCGCCGTCGACGGGCGGGCGGCATCGCACGTGCGCGGATGTCCCCGCGCGCGCACGTCGCGGGGTGGGTCGCGGGACCGGGGGCAGGGCGTCCGAACGGTTCGGGACCGCTTCGCGCGCCGGTCGTCCCGGCCGTGGGCAGGAAGGGGGCAGGAGAGGGGCAGGGGCGGGCGCGTCCGGGTCGTGAGGGCCTGCCCGCGGACGCGCCCGCCGCGCCCGGGTGCCAGGTGTGCGCCGAGGGGCGGCCCGCCTCGCCGGCGGCCCCGGCGCGGGTCCGTACGCGGTCGTACGAATCCGTAAGCGGCCGTGCGGTTCACGCGGAGCGTACGGCGGCGACAGGCGTCGCCGATCGAGCGCCGATCAGGCGGAGAGCTCCTTGCGCCGCGACGACTCGCCGACGGCGATCTTGCGCGGCTTGGCGCGCTCCGCGATCGGGACGCGCAGGGTCAGCACCCCGGCGTCGTACTCGGCCTCGATGTTCTCCGTGTCCAGCGTGTCGGCGAGCATCACGCGGCGGGAGAAGACGCCCAGCGGCCGCTCGGACAGCTCCATCCGGACGTCGTCCGAGGCGCTCGGCCGACGCTCGGCCTGGACGGTCAGCATGTTCCGTTCGACGTGGACGTCGATCGCGTCCGGGCTCACCCCGGGGACGTCCAGCTCGATCACGTAGACGTCGCCTTCACGACGGGCGTCCATCGGCATCACGGCCGGGCGCGACCAGGTGCCGGACGTACCGAGGACCTGCCCGGCGAGCCGGTCCAGTTCACGGAAGGGGTCGGTGCGCATCAACATCCGCGGAACACCTCCTGTGCGTCGGGCAGTACGTGCTGCCAATGCGCTTCACCTGACTCCGTTGTAGCATGTCATCGGAACGATGACAAACCTGATGTCAATGGAATGATGACGACCTGACGACGAATGAAGGAGGAGGGCCGTGCCGACGTCCGACGAGCGACCCGACGACTGCCCCCCGGCGTCCTTCCTGGCGGCGGAGACGGCACTGCACGCCATGACGGAAGCGGTGCGTGCCGCGCGGGCCGCCCCGGAGGGCGCCGTGGGCGACACCCCGCCCACTCCGGAGCAGGCGCTGGCCGTCCTGGTGCTGCTGCGCGACGTACGGCACCAGCTCGCGCACTGGGAGACGGGCCTCATCGAGGCTGCCCGCGCGGCCGGCGCCAGCTGGGCCGACCTCGCGAGCCCCCTCGGCGTCGCGAGCCGCCAGGCCGCCGAGCGGCGCTATCTGCGGGGACGCCCCGGCGGTGACGGCGGCACCCGGGAGGACCGCGTCAAGGCCACGCGCGACCGGCGCGCCGCCGACCGCAAGGTGACGGCGTGGGCCCGCAGCAAGGCCGGCGAGCTGCGCGGCCTCGCCGGTCAGATCACCGCGCTGCCCGATCTGCCGGAGTCCGCCCTCCCCCCGCTGCGGCGGCTCGCCCACGCCCTGGCCGACGACGACGCGGCACTGCTGCTGGCGCCCCTGACGGACGCCGAGCCGCATCTGCGCGCCCGCCACCCGCGACTCGCCACCCGGATCGACGACCTCACCAGCCACGCCGACCGGCTCCGCCAGGACAGCGACGCGGACCGCGGGGCGCGGCCCTGACGTCGTCGTCCGCGCAGGTCGCGGGCGGGTCCGTTCGGGTGATCCACGAGGCGGATGCCAGGACGGGAGGAAAGGCGCGGGTCCGGCGGGGTACCCGATCGGGTGCCGCCGTGACGGCGACGACATCGGGCGGTCGCCGTGTTTGCGGGCGGCGCGGGCGAGCAGGCGAGGGTCTGCACATCAGCGCTCGGCAGAAAGGACCCTCATGGCGGTCAGCGACTCGGACCTGGTCGAGGCCGATACCGATCCGGGGGCCGTCCGGCGTCATCGCACGCTCTTCAGGGCGGTGAAGCGGCGCCGGAACCCTCCGCTCCGGCGTACGGACATCACCGTCACCGACGAGGCGGCGGTGAAGCGGGCGGTGAAGGCCGCCTCCCTCGGCAACGCCATGGAGTGGTTCGACTTCGGGATCTACAGCTATCTCGCGGTCACCCTCGGCCACGTCTTCTTCCCGTCCGGCAACGACACCGTGCAGCTGCTGTCGTCGTTCGCGACCTTCGCGGTGTCGTTCCTGGTGCGCCCCATCGGCGGCATGGTCTTCGGGCCGATGGGCGACAAGATCGGACGCAAGAAGGTCCTCGCGCTGACGATGATCCTCATGGCGATCGGCACCTTCGCGATCGGCCTGATCCCGTCGTACGCCACGATCGGCTTCTGGGCGCCGGTGCTGCTGATCTTCTTCCGGCTGGTGCAGGGCTTCTCGACCGGCGGCGAGTACGGCGGCGCGTCGACGTTCATCGCCGAGTACGCGCCCGACAAGCGGCGTGGCTTCTTCGGCAGCTTCCTGGAGCTGGGAACGCTCGCCGGATACGTGGGCGCCGCCGGGCTGGTGACGATCCTGACGTCGGCGCTGGGCAGCGGCGGCATGGAGTCCTGGGGCTGGCGGGTGCCGTTCCTGGTGGCCGGGCCCATCGGGCTGGTGGGCCTCTATCTGCGGCTGAAGCTGGACGAGACGCCCGCGTTCCAGAAGCTCGAGGACGAGTCCATGCACCATGCCTCCGAGGCCGCCTCCAGCGTGGAGACGACGGCCACCGGAGACCTGAAGAAGATCTTCCGGCAGTACTGGCCGGCGCTGATCCTGTGCATCTGCCTCGTCGGCGCCTACAACATCACCGACTACATGCTCCTGTCGTACATGCCGACGTACCTGTCGGACGAGATGGGCTACTCGGAGACACACGGCCTGCTGATCCTCATCGCGACCATGGTGGTCCTGATGCTGGTCATCAACCAGGTGGGCAGGCTCAGCGACCGGGTGGGCCGCAAGCCGCTGCTCATGGCGGGGATGCTCGGCTTCCTCGTCCTGTCGCTGCCGTCGTTCCTGCTGGTCAGGCAGGGCAGCCTGGTCGCGGTGTCGGCCGGCATGCTGATGCTGGGCCTGTCGCTGGTGTGCCTGCTGGGCACCATGTCGGCGACCCTGCCCGCGCTGTTCCCGACCCAGGTCCGCTACGGCTCCCTGTCCGTCGGCTACAACCTGTCCGCGTCCCTGTTCGGCGGCACGACGCCGCTGGTGATCACCGCCCTGATCTCGGCGACCGGGAGCGACCTCATGCCCGCCTACTACGCGATGGGCGCGGCGCTCGTCGGTGTGGTCGCGGTGGCGTTCACCAAGGAGACGGCACGGCAGCCGCTCGCCGGATCCCCTCCGTCGGTCGCGACGGCCCGGGAGGCCGCCGAGATGGTGGAGAGCCAGGCCCCGGCCCCCCGGTTCTGAGGGACCCTGTCATGACGACGGCCCGGCACCCGCGCGGACGCGGATGCCGGGCCGATGCCGTGGGCCCCCTGCGCTCAGCCCTGGCGGGCCTTGAAGCGCGGGTCCTTCTTGTTGATCACGTACGTCACGCCGCGGCGGCGCACCACCTGGGCGCCGGGCTTGGCCTTCAGCGAGCGCAGTGAGTTGCGCACCTTCATCGTGGTCTCCTCTCGGACTCGACGGACCGGTGTGTCCCTCGTCAGCGGGCGGCGGCGGTACGGCCGTAGCGCCGCTCGAAGCGCTCGACGCGTCCGGCGGTGTCCATGACGCGCGAGGTACCGGTGTAGAACGGGTGGCTCGCCGAGGAGGTCTCGACGTCCACCAGCGGGTAGGTCCGGCCGTCCTCCCACTCGATCGTCCGGGTGGAGTCGAGGGTGGAGCGGGTCAGGAAGGCGTGCCCCGACGCGCGGTCGCGGAAGACGACGGGACGGGAGTCGGGATGGATGCCGTGCCTCATGGGATGTCCTTTCACCGGAGGTCTGCCGTGGTGCGGTGGGACGCGGACGTCAGCGCTCCTCGCGGAACTCGACGTGCGCGCCGGCGACCGGGTCGTACTTGCGCAGGACCAGCCGGTCGGGGTCGTTGAGACGGTTCTTGCGGGTCACGTACGTGACGCCGGTGCCGGCCGTCGACCTCAGCTTCACGACGGGACGTGCGGTGCTGCGTGCCATGGGGGTGCTTCCTTTCCGTCCGCACACGAGCCGACTGACTCGAGCATGTCAGACAGTGGGTTCAACCACCGAACCTGCCCTTTCATTCCCGGCCCCTCCGATGAAGCGGACCAGCGGATTTGGGGCGGCGCCGAGCAGATTTCGGAGCCGTGCGGAGGAACACGGGGCGGGGTCCGCCCATTCCCGGCCGGCCCCGGCATCGGCACCGGAGGGCGCTGGGGGCAGACAAAGCGGGCACGGCGCGCGCGGCGCCGTGCCCGTCGTGGTCGTCGTGATCGCGGCGGCCGGGAAGGCCCGTCCGTCAGGCCGCCAGGGTCTTGTCCTCCTGGTTCACCGCGGCCTTGCGGTCGGCGCCGAACCGCTGGAGCAGCACGTCCGCCGCCGCCAGCGCCTCGGCGACCGTGCGGGTCCCGACCATGACGCAGAGCGTGTACGTGGCGTCCTCGAGGGCGCGGCCGCTGTCGACTGTGGGGTGCACGTCGTGCGTGAAGCGCACCTCGGCGAAGCGGGCCAGCGCGGCACGCAGTTCCTTCTCGGACGGCAGGATCATGGCAAGTCCCCTCTGTGCGCACGCAGCCCGGACCCCCGCGGGGTCACCGCGACGAGCAGGCTGAGTGCCGGCACCACACACCGGAGCCCGGCGCCGATCGCGCCGAGCTGAACCCCAAGTGCCCCATGGTGAACGATTTACACCTGTAACACCGTCGAAGTCCCCCGTGTGGAGCAATCCACGGACGTACGGCCGAACGCGCGACACCGGTATACATCCCGGGCTGCATGGAGCGCGCCCGCCGAGGAACATGAGAAGGCACCGGCGCGTGCGGGCGGGCCCGGCCACACCCGACGGAGCGGACAGCTCACAGGGACGCGGACCCGGCGGAACGGAGGGGCTGTGGCGAACCTGGATGCGGTCCTGTCCCGCCTCATAGCGCGTGCCCGCCACGTCACCGCGGCGGACCTCCCCGCGCTGATCGACACGGCCGGTCAGCAGCTCGGCCTGTCGAGCACCCAGGTGTACCTGGCCGACCTGCAGCAGAACCGGCTGGTCCCCATGCCACACCCCGGCCCCGCGGCGGTCACCGCCTTCGAGATCGAGGGCTCGATGGCCGGTCTCGCCTACCGGACCCAGCAGGTGCAGCGCTCCCGTGACGCGTGCACCGCCTGGGCGCCGCTGATCGACGGCATGGAGCGGGTGGGCGTCCTGCGGGCCACCGCGCCCCGGCTGCACGACGACCTGATGGAGTCCTGCGAGGCCCTCGCGGACCTCACGACACTGCTCGTGAGGTCGAAGTCGGCGCACGACGAACTCCTCATCACGCAGACTCGCACCCGCACCATGACCACCCAGGCCGAGCTGCTGTGGGCCTTCGTGCCGCCGCGCACCATCGGCACGGAACACGTCACGTCCACCGCCATCCTCGAACCGGCCTACGACGCCGGCGGCGACGCCTTCGACCACAGCATCGGCGACGGGCTGCTGCACCTCGCCCTGCTGGACGCCATGGGCCACGACCTGGCCTCCGGCGGCGCCAGCGCGGTCGCCCTGGGCGCGTGCCGTGCCACCCGCCGCGCCGGCGGCACCCTCTCCGACATCGCCACCACCATCGACTCGACCCTCAGCGAGTGGCTCCCCGACCGGCTGCTGACCGCCGTCATCGCCCAACTCGACATCACCACCGGACAGTTCAGCTGGATCAACTGCGGGCATCCGGCCCCTCTGCTGATCCGCGAGGGCCATGTCGTGCCGCAGACGCTGGAGTTCCCCGCGCACCTCCCCCTCGGGCTGGGCCTCGGCCCGGCGGCGGCGCCCGCCGAGTACCGCGTCCGGCTCCAGCCCGGCGACCGCGTGCTGCTCTACAGCGACGGCGTGACGGAGGCCCGGACGAAGGACGGCACGCTCTTCGGCGAACAGCGGCTGACCGACACCGTCATCCGGTCCATGGCGGCCGGGAACAACCCTCCGGAGACCCTGCGCCGGCTCATCCGCAACCTGCACGAGAACCACCGGCTGCACGACGACGCCACGATCATGCTGGTGCGCTGGCACCCGAACTGACCGGGCACGGGCGAGCAGTGGTTGCGGTGCCGGGACCCTGCCGAGATCCGGCAGAACCTCGGCACCGCAACCATCCGTGGTGCTCCCCGCAAGCCATGATGCCGCGGGAACAGCTCCTTCCGCATTGCCGGTTCCCGGCAGAGTTCACTAGGGTCTGCATGCCGACGGCCGTCAACCGGCCGGTAGCGGCGTGTCGGACGGAGAGGCGGGGGCGTGAGTGAGCCGGAGACGATGAGGCCGTATCTGAAGGGGTACGCGGAGATCCTCGCGGACGTCGCCGGCACCGGGCGCAGACCGACCCGGGACGAGATCGAGTCCCGGCGGGCCCTCGGCGAACAGGCCGCCGACCACGGGCACACGCTGCGTGCCCTGGTCCGCGCGCACCTCCGGGCGACCCGGGAGGACTGGCCGACGCCCGCACGTCATTCCGACAGTGTGCTGGCGGCCGTCGAGCAGGCCGTCGATGCCTTCGTGGAGGGCTACGAACGCGCACAGCGCCTGGCCGTGCGCCAGGAGGAGGCCGCGCGCCGGGAGTTCATCGACGACCTGCTGTACGGCCGCAGCGACCTGGGGCGGCTCGCGGAGCGGGCGGAGCGGTTCGGGCTGGTGCTGTCCCGGGAGCACGCCGTGGCCGTGGCCGAGGGCCCGCAGGCGTACGACGACACCGACCCCGTGACCCGGCGGGTGGAGAACGCGCTCATCGCGCGCTTCGGCGACCGGCACATCCTGCTCGCCACGAAGAACGGCCAGTTGGTCTGCATCGCGCCCGGCGACGACCGTGCCGTGCTGCTGCACTTCGCCAAGCAGGCCCACGCCGCCACGGACGGCAGCCGCGTGGCCATCGGGCGGCCCCGGTCCGGGGCGGGCGGCGTCGTGCACTCCTACGAGGAGGCGCTGAACAGCCTTCAACTCGCCGAGCGGCTGGGCCTGGACGACCCCGTGGTGCACGCCGCCGACCTGCTCGTCTATCCGGTGCTGGCCCGCGACCGGCAGGCCATGGCCGATCTGGTGCTGGGCGCGCTGGGGCCGCTGCGGAGCGCCCGCGGCGGGGCGGAGCCGCTGCTGCGCACCCTCCAGGTGTACTTCGACAGCGGCTGCACCGCGGCCGAGGCGGCCCGCCGGCTGTCGCTCAGCGTACGGGCGCTGACCTACCGGCTAGAGCGCATCCACCAGCTGACCGGCGCGAACCCGGCCGACCCCATGCACCGCTACACCCTGCAGACGGCGGTCATCGGGGCGCGCCTGCTGGGGTGGCCCGAACAGGAGATCTGACCGGTCCGCAGGTCAAGGTCCCCCGGACAGGGACGTTTCGAGCGCGGCGATGTGCCGGGCCTCCGCCTCCTTGCGGACGGCGGCGAAGCGGCGGTCGACGATCCAGATCGGCACGATCCACAGTCCGCCCCACAGGCTGAAGGAGTCGACGACTCCGGTCTGCCGCAGCACGGTGTTGGTCAGGACGCAGAGGATGCCGCAGACGGTCCAGGCGGCCGTGCGGTGCCGGCCGAGGAAGCGAACGGGCGCGTTCCAGGGGCCGGACAGCGCCTCCAGGGTCGCGGCACGCACGATGGCGTCGCGGTCCACGGTGTTCTCCGCCCGCACCGCCGTGCCCTGCCGGAGATCGGCGTCGAGATTCCGGGCCTGCCCCTCGGTGTCGTGGCCGGCGACCACGGCGGCGGCCACACCCATCCTGAGGTCGTCCCAATAGCTGCGGTTCGCCCAGCGTTCGGCGGCGGCGACCTGCTCGGCCTCCGCCGACTCCGGCGCCAGTTCGTCGAGGCGCCGGGCGAGGACGCGGGCGCGGGCTGCCCGGCCGGGCTGGTCGAACCCGTCGGCGCGCAGGCAGAGTTCGGCATAGCCGGCCAGGAGCCCGAGATGGTCGGCGTCGAGCGCGAGTCCGGCCCGGAACGCCTCCTCCGCGCGGTCGTCGTGGTCGTCCTCGTCCTCGGCCGCGTGCCCGAGGGCCAGCCAGCAGTACAGGTCGGGGTGGGGGCCGAGCTCGTCCAGGCCCTCCTGGGCGGCGCGCCGCACGGCCGCGTTCCCCCCTGCCGTGAACAGCTGCTCGCAGCGGTCCTGGTACGCGTCGAGCGTGGTCATCCGGACTCCCCCTCGCCTTCCACCCGTGCGAGGTGGATCTCTCGTGTGCGGGGATCCTCCCAGGTCCACGGTGAATTGACGATCAAGAAATGGTGACGGTCGGACCCGTGTGGTGAAGTGGGGATCATGACGACGAGTGACGCGATCGTGGTGCCCGAGTTGTACTCCGGCTATCCCGGGGTGGCGTTCGGCGGATACGTCGCCGGAGTGCTCGCGGGGGCGTCCGGGGCGGGGACCGTCCGGGTCGACTTCCGTGGGCCGGTGCCGGTCGAGGAGCCAGTCCGGCTGGCCGGGACGGACGACGGCGGCGCGGAGCTGGGCGAGTCGGAACGGCCGCTGGCCACGGCGCGTCCGGCCGAGTTGGCGCTCGACGTGCCCCGTGCGCCGTCCTGGGAGGAGGCGTCGGCCGCGGCCGACCGGTTCCGGGCGGAGCCGCCGCAGGCCGTGGTCGACTGCTTCGGCTGCGGGCTGCGCTCCCCCGACCGGGGTCTGCGCGTGTACTGCTCCCCGGTGCCGGGACGGGATCTGGTCGCGACGGCGTGGACGCCGTCCCCCGCGCTCGCCGGTCCCGGCGGGCTGCTGCCCGACGCGCTGGTCTGGGGCGCCCTCGACTGTCCGGGGCACTGGGCGGGCCGCTTCCTGGGAACCCAGCGGCCTGGCGCGGTCACGGCCTCCCTGACGGGGACGGTCCTGCGGCCGGTGACGGCGGGCGAGCCGCATGTGTCCTATGCGTGGCTGCTGTCGGAGAGCGGCCGCAAACACACGATGGGCGTGGCGCTGGCGACGGCCGCGGGCGAGCTGTGCGCGCTGTCGGAGGCCCTGTGGATCGACCCGAGACCGGCCGCCTGAGGCTCAACTCGGCCCCTCGACACCTGTCTTGCGGTCTTCCGCCCTGCCCAGTTCCGCCGTGAACTGGGCTCCTGCGAGCAGGGCCAGGTTGGACAGCCACAGCCAGATCAGGGAGACCACGATGCCCGCGAGGGAGCCGTACAGCCGGCTGTAGGTGCTCAGTGCCGAGGTGTAGAGGGCGAAGAGGCCCGACACGGCCAGCCACAGGGCGGCGGCAAGGGCGCCACCGGGCAGGCTGCGGTGCCGGGTTCGGGCCTGCGTGGGGCCGGTGTGGAACACGGTGACCACCAGCAGGGCCGCCAGGCACAGGAGCAGCGGCCAGCGCAGCAGGGTCCAGGCCCAGGCGGCCATGACGTCCAGTGCGAGGGCGCGGCCGGCCGCCTCGGCGACCGGTCCGGACAGCATCAGCACCAGCGAGCTGAGCAGGAGGAGCCCGAGCAGGGCGAAGGCCGTCAGGAGGATGCGGGGGGCGGTGCGCCAGGGCGAACGCCGGTCGGCCACGCCGTGCATCCGGTGCAGCGCGCGCCGGAAGACGGCGAGGTAACTGCTCGCGGACCACAGCGCGCTCACGGCTCCCGCGCCCAGCAGCGTCCAGGCGGCGGTGCCGCTGCGCAGGGTGCGGGCCAGCGCGTCGTGCAGCTGGCCGCCGGCCTGTCCGGGGGTGTAGGCGGTGACGTGCCGGATGAAGTCCTCGGCGGTGTCGGGGCCGATCAGGCTGAACGCCACGACGGTGGCCATCAGCGCGGGCAGCAGGGCCAGGATGGCGTAGTAGGTGAGGGCGGCCGCGTAGTCGGAGACGTCGTCGCGCCACATCGACACCGGCGTGCGGCGCAGCGCGGGCAGCCAGGCTTCCGGGACACGGCGCGGCCGTGGTGCGGCGGCGGGGTGCGGGTCGGCGGACATGACCTCGGGGTGGTGGGTGCGGAGAGCACCGCCCGGGACGGACGGTGAGGGGGTGCGGGGTGTGCCGGCCGTCCGCACACGGCAGGGCGGCGGCGCCTCGCCTTCGGTGCGAGGTCGCCGCCGCCCTGCCGTGCCGGTGGACCGGCCCGTCCTGCGGACCGGCGTGGCTCAGCGATCAGATCCGGCCACCGGTGAGCCGGGTGATCGGGCCCAGCGTGCGTCGCCCCGCGCGCCGTCCGGCCGCGTAGGAGGACGCGCCGAGCACCGCGAGACCCGTGCCGACTCCGGCGGCGAGGGCCTTGCGGTTCGCGAGGACCGTCCAGGCCGTCGTCGCGAGGGCGACGGCCTGCCCGGACGCAGCGACCACGGTCTTGCGTCCGGCCTCGGCACGCTGGGCAGCCGACTTGGCGACGGCGGAGGTGACCTTGGCGGTCCGCTCGGCCGTGCCCGCGAAGGCCGACGCCGTGTCACCGGCCTTGTCCGCGGCCTTGGAGGCCGGCTCGGTCGCCCGCGACGTGGCCCGACGTGCCTTGGCGGCCGTCTTCTTGGCGGTTGCGGAATCCTGGTTGGTGTCGTTGTTGGATGGGCTCATGGACACCGCGTTGCCGCTCCCCGCGGCAACAAACATGTTCGACCATGAGCATCCGCGGAGCGGGCCGGGGGCCCCGCCATGTCGTCGGTCCGCGACGGCTTTGTCACGGTCGGGGCACGCCTCGGCGTCCGCTCTGGCCACGCGACCGCAGCGGCCGAAAATGTGTCTCTGAGCCCAGGACACGGCGGCCGGACGACGGCCGGGGGCTCCGGTGCGGCGGCGACAGGGCCCGCCGGTGCCGACGGGCGGCCTGGGGGACGCGCATGAGTACATGGGAAGTGCCCGGATACACCGGGTCGCTGGAGCTCGGGTCGGGGGCGAGCGGACGGGTCGTGCTGGCCGTCCACGAGGAGACCGGTGTCCCGGTCGCGGTGAAGTACCTCAGCGAGTCCCTGCGCACACGGCCGGGATTCGTGCACGACTTCCGCGCCGAGGCCCGGCTGCTGGGCGGACTGGAGAGCCCGTACGTCACCGGGCTGTACGAGTACGTGGAGAGCCCGCAGGGCGCCGCCATCGTGATGGAACTGGTCGACGGCGTCTCGCTGCGGAGCCTGCTGACCCGTGAGGGCCCGCTGACGCCCGAGGCCGCGCTGGTCGTCCTCAAGGGCTCGCTGCTCGGACTGGCCGACGCGCACGGGGTCGGCGTCGTCCATCGCGACTACAAGCCCGAGAACGTGCTGGTGCTGCCGGACGGGACGTCCAAGCTCGTCGACTTCGGCATCGCCGTGGACGCCGGCACCGACGCCGGGGTGGCGGGCACCCCCTCCTACATGGCGCCCGAGCAGTGGACCGGCGCGCCCGCCTCCCCCGCCGCCGACGTGTACGCGGCCACCGCCACCTTCTTCGAGTGCCTCACGGGCCGCAAGCCGTACGCGGGCGACAACATCGCCGAACTGGCGCTGCGGCACGTCGAGGCACCCGTGCCGGCCGAGGAGGCGCCCGAGCCGGTACGGGAGCTGGTGCGCCGCGGGCTCGCCAAGGACCCGGCGCAACGCCCCGCGCGGGCCGCGGAGTTCGTCCGTGAGCTCGAGACGGTGGCGGGGACCGCGTACGGGGCGGGCTGGGAGGACCGCGGACGCGACCGGCTCGCGGCGCTGGTGGCCCTGCTGCCCCTGCTGCTGCCCTCGGCCCGGGGCGGCGCCCGCGGCACCACGGACGTCGCGCGCACGGTGCTCGGCCCGCCGCCCGGCCCCGGCCCCGTACGGGCGTGGCTGCCGGGCCGCGCCGGGATGCTCGCGTCGGCCGCCGCCGTGCTGCTCGGGGTGCTGCTGACCTACGGGGTCCCGTTCGCCCCGGACAACGCCGCGCGCGACACGGCCCAGGCAGTCGCCACGACCGGCGCCCGGCCCGGCGCGCCGGCGTCCGCGTCCGGCACACCGAGTCCGTCCGCGTCCACGTCCGGGTCCCCCTCGGCGTCGTCCTCGCCGGACACGTCGCCCACCCCGACGACGACCACCGACGGCACCAGCGCCCCGGCCACCGACTCGCCCACCGGGACGGGGAGTACGGCACCGGCGGACACCGGCGGCACGGCGTCGCCGACGACCGACGCTCCGCCCACGACTCCCACCGCGCCCGCCGTGAAGGACGTGGCGGTGTCCGGCCTCACCCAGACCGGCCCCACCACCGCCACCGCGACCGTCGTCGTCACCACGGACGGCACCGGCCCGGTCTCCGTGACCGTCTCCTGGTCCACGGGCAACCTCGCCGGACTGCCCGGCTCCGCCGACGGGGCGGCCCAGACCTTCACCCGCAGCGGCGCCACCCGGTACACGATCCCGGTCGACCACACCTTCCAGAACCGTGGCTGCTACTGGTTCGTACAGGCCACTACCGCTCCCGCCGCCGCGGGCGGGGCGGCCGGCCAGCAGCTCCTGACCCGGCAGTGTGAGCTCCGATGAGCACGCCCGAGGACCGGACGGCCGACCTCGGCCCGCGCCGCGCGCAGCCCGCGGAGGACACCGGCTACAGCGCCACCGTGCTGGGCAGCCACTGGATCCAGCGGCCCGAGCCGGAACCCGACGGCACCCTCGTCCGGCCGGCGCCGCGAGCGGACCGCGTGGAGGGCACGGTGCTGCGCTTCGGCCCCGGCGTCACCGCCGCCGTCGCGCAGCGCACCCACCGCACCCTGCCCGCTCTGCCACCGCCCCCGGCGCCCGCGCCCCGGCGGCTGCGCCGGCACGCCCTGCCCGTGCTGGTGCTGTTCTGCGTCCTCGCGTTCCTCGCCTGGCAGCGGCTCGGGCCGTCCGTCCAGGTGCGCTCCGTGGCGGTCACCGCCCGTCCCGCGGTCCTCCCGTGCGACGGCACCGCCGACGTCGTCGCCGTGGTGGCGACGGACGGCCGGCCGGGCACCCTCACCTACCGGTGGACCCGCAGCGACGGGACGGCCTCCGGGGTGCTGCGCGAGGTGGTGGCCCGCGACCAGCGGCAGGCGCGCCTCACGCTGCGCTGGAGCTTCGACGGTCAGGGCCGCCGCACCGCCCGCGCCGAGGTGGAGATCCTCTCGCCCGCCCATATGACGGCGGACGCCCGCTTCACGTACGACTGCGGCTGAACTCCCCCACGTGGACGCGCGTAAAGCCGCGGTGGGCGCGGTGGCCCGCGGGGCGCGGTGAGCCGTCCGAGTCTCATGTCGGTCCGGCGGGTGCCGTGGTGACGGAGCGACAGAGTGCTGCGCGAGGTCTGGACAGGCGTCCGAATCGCGTGTTGTCATTCCGCTGTCGCAAGAATTTCCAACGTTGAAAGAGCCGCTCCGACCGCGTCCGTGCCGGTCTTGCGACCCACCCGTGCAGCGCGGGCCCCTGGCCCGCCGGACGACCGGCACCGGTCCCGCGGCCTCCGTGCGAGGAAAGGTTCGATGACAAGACAACACAACCGCCCACGCGCCAGAGTGTGGGCGCTGCTGGCCGCGGCCGCCCTCGTCGTCCCCCCGACCGGCCTGGCCGCCACGGCGTCGGC
The DNA here is from genome assembly GCF_001509795.1 of Streptomyces sp. NRRL WC-3605. Classification (GTDB taxonomy): domain Bacteria; phylum Actinomycetota; class Actinomycetes; order Streptomycetales; family Streptomycetaceae; genus Streptomyces; species Streptomyces viridochromogenes. Next base: position 197,118 of record NZ_LLZN01000045.1, read on the forward strand.
GGCGGAGTCCGCCGGCAGCGCTCAGGCCCCCTCCGCCGAGGCGTCCGACGTCGTCGTGCACGGACTGAAGGGCGAGTACTTCGCCATGTCCGAGCCGGGCGCCCGGGACTTCGCGCGGCTCGGCGGCACCCTCCTCGAGCCGCAGATCAACTTCTCCGGCCTGACCAGCACCTTCCAGGAGCTGACCGGCCGGACGGAGCACACCACCGCGCGCTGGACGGGCCAGATCGAGGCACCGGCCACCGGCGACTACACCTTCTACGCCATCGGCGACAACGGCTTCCGTCTCTTCATCGACGGCGAGCCGGTCATCGACCACTGGGAGCCCGACTGGGACAAGGAGCAGACGAGCGCCAAGATCCGCCTGAACGCCGGGGAGAAGCACGACTTCCGGCTGGAGATGTTCCAGGACTTCGGCGGCGCCAACATGTTCCTGCGCTGGTCCGGCCCGGGCCTGGCCAAGCAACTCGTGCCCATCTCGGCGTTCACCCCGCCCGAGGGCTTCGAGGCCTACCCGGTGGAGCTGACCGTCGGCGCGGACGGCCGCAGGCTGCGCGCCCGCTTCGAGGGCAGGGTCGGCGACCTGCGCGCGGTCAAGGACCACCTGAAGATCGAGGCCGACACCACCGCCATGCCCGTGAAGTCGGTGGCCGTGGCCCCCGGCGACCGCAACTCCCTGATCGTGACGCTCGCCGAGCCCATCCAGAAGGCCCAGCAGGTGCGCGTCGGTTATGACGGCGAGGGCGGTCTGACCTCGGGCGGCGAGACCGTCCCGAAGCTGATCCGGTACGCCGAGAACGCCTCCACGCACCGGCTCACCACCAAGTGGGGCGACAAGGTCGACAAGAAGAACCCGCTGCCGGAGTACCCGCGCCCGCAGCAGGTGCGCTCCAAGTGGAAGAACCTCAACGGCACCTGGCAGTTCAGCGGCGCCAAGGCCGGTGAGCAGCCCGCGTTCGGCAAGGATCTGCGCGAGAAGATCGTCGTGCCGTACCCGGTGGAGTCGCAGCTCTCCGGGCTGGAGCGGCACGAGGACCACATGTTCTACCGCCGAATGATCACCGTCCCCAAGGACTGGAAGGTCGGCAAGAGCGGCAAGGACAACCGGCTGAAGCTGAACTTCGGCGCGGTCGACTACCAGGCACGGGTGTACGTCAACGGCACGAAGGTCGCCGAACACACCGGCGGCTACGACGCGTTCAGCGCCGACATCACCGACGCGCTCAAGGGTTCCGGCCCCCAGGAGATCGTGGTGGCGGTCACCGACACCGGTGGCGCCGACCAGCCGATGGGCAAGCAGTCCAGGAACCCGGGCGGCATCTTCTACACCCAGTCGTCGGGCATCTGGCAGACGGTGTGGATGGAACCGGTCGCGAAGGCGTCGATCGATAACGTTGTCTCCACCCCGGACATCGACTCCGGCACCCTCGCGGTGACGGTGGAGTCGGCCAAGGCGTCGGCGGGCGCCCGGGTCGAGGCCGTGGCGCGGGACAAGCGTGGCAAGGTCGTCGGCAAGGTCAGCGGGCCGGCGGGCAGGCAGCTGCGGCTGCCGGTGGCCAACCAGCACCTGTGGAGCCCGGACGACCCGTACCTCTACGACCTGGACGTCACGCTCACCGACGGCGGTTCGAAGGACAAGGTGCGCGGCTACTTCGGTATGCGCGAGATCGGCGTGGCGAAGGTCGGCGGCTTCCAGAAGCTGGTGCTGAACGGCAAGCCGGTCTTCTCCCTGGCCACCCTCGACCAGGGCTTCTGGCCCGACGGCCTGTACACGGCCCCCAGCGACGAGGCGCTCGCGTTCGACCTGAAGGCGCACAAGGAGCTCGGCTTCAACGCGGTGCGCAAGCACATCAAGGTGGAGCCGGCGCGCTGGTTCTACCACGCGGACCGGCTCGGCCTGCTGGTCTGGCAGGACTTCGTCTCCGGCGACCTGACCAACGAGACCGGGCGGACCGCCTTCGTCGACCAGGGTCGCGAGATCATGCGGGAGCACCACAACGCGCCCTCCGTCATCGGCTGGATCGTCTTCAACGAGGGCTGGGGCGAGTGGGACCGCACCGAGACCGGCAGGATCACCGAGGCGGTCAAGGAGGCCGACCCGTCCCGTGTCGTCAACGCCCACAGCGGTGTGAACTGCTGCAACTCCAAGGGTGACTCGGGCAAGGGCGACATCATCGACCACCACGACTACAACAACGAGGACCCACCGTTCCCCGACGCGAAGCGCGCGGCGATGGACGGTGAGCACGGCGGCTTCACGCTGCGCTCCCCCGGGCACATGTGGCCGGGCGCCCCGACCGTGATCTACAGCGGCGTCGACACCAAGGAGGCGCTGACCCGCAAGTACGTGGAGAACACGGAGAAGTTCTACCTGGACCAGGCCGCGGCCGAGCTGTCCGGCTCGGTGTACACGCAGATCACGGACCTGGAGAACGAGCTCAACGGCCTCTACACGTACGACCGCCGGGAGATCAAGGTCGACCCGGCGCCGGTCCGCGAGATCAACCGGAAGGTCATCGCCGCCGGCGCCTCGGCGGGCGACCGGCTCCCGCTGAAGGGCGGCGGGTCCTGGTCGCTCGACGAGGGCACCGGGACCACGGCGAAGGACAGCGGCCCGAACAAGAAGCCGCTCACGCTCAGCGAGGGCACGAGCTGGACGCCGGGCGTCAGCGGCAGCGCGCTGAAGTTCGACGGCCAGGGGCAGTACGCAGAGACCGCAGGCCCGGTGCTCGACACCACGGGCAGCTACACGGTGTCGGCGTGGGTGCGGCTGGACGAGCTGCCGGGCAACTACGCCACGGCGGTCAGCCAGGACACCCGGCGCCAGGCCAGCCCGTTCTACCTCCAGTACGGGCAGGGGGCGTTCGCCTTCAGCACCCCGGGTGAGAGCCGGGCCCGGCTGGTGACGACCCCGGAGAAGGGCCGCTGGTACCACCTGGTCGGCGTCCGCGACGCCGGCGACAACACGATCACGCTGTACGTCGACGGGAAGCGGGCCGCGTCCGCCACCGGCGGTGCGGCCTACCCCAGCACCGGTTCCCTCGCGGTCGGCCGGGCCCAGTGGGGCGGCAACGACACCGACTTCTGGAACGGTGCCGTCGACGAGGTCCACGCGTTCGACAAGGCGCTCACCGCCGAGGAGGTGAGCGCGCTCCACACGGACGAGAAGCCGTAGCGGTTCGGAGCACACCGGCGGCCCCGGCGGGAGCGTTTCCCGCCGGGGCCGTCCGGCGTCTCAGGGCAGCGGGGTGCGGTGCAGGGCGATGAGCAGGCGCCAGACGCGGTGGGCCACCTCGTCCGGTCCGCCCGGGACGAGGCCGTGCAGCCAGTCGGCGAGGACGCCGGTGAAGGCCGAGGCGACCGCGGAGGCGACAAGGTCCGGCTCGGGCGCGCCGACGAGGGCGCGTTCGCCGCGGCTGCGGGCGCGCAGGTCCTGGTGGAGCTGCCGGCCCAGGGGGCCTCCACCGCCCGGGCTGAGCAGCGCCCGGTAGAGCCCGGTGTGGGCGGTGAGTCCGGCGAAGAAGCCGAGGAGAGCGGGCGGCGGGGACGCGGGGTCGGGGGTGCCGCGCCAGGCGTGCAGGGCGTCCACCGCGTCGCGCACGACGTCCGCGCAGGCGTCCACCGCGAGTGCCTCGAGGTCGGCGTAGTGGAGGTAGAAGGTGGCCCGGCCGACACCGGCCCGCCGTACGAGGGCGGCCACGCTGACGTCGGCCAGCGGCTGTTCGGCGCAGGCGTCCAGCAGGGCGCGGCGCAGCCTGGCGCGGGTGCGGACGGCGCGTGCGTCCCCCTCGGGGCCGGTCACCGGGCCAGGAGGACCGCGGCGAGCGCGAGGGCGCCGGGCAGGGCCTGGGCGACGAGGATGCGGCGGTTGGCGGTGGCGCCTCCGTACAGGCCGGCCACCAGGACGCAGACGAGGAAGAAGACCCGGACCTGGAACCCGGTCGGGTCGTCGGCGATCAGGCCCCACACCAGTCCGGCGGCCAGGAACCCGTTGTAGAGGCCCTGGTTCGCGGCCAGGGGCGCGGTGGCGCGGGCGAGTTCCGCGTCGAAGCCGGACAGGTCGCGGCCGGGCCGCTTCTGCCAGAGGAACATCTCCAGCACCAGGATGTAGACGTGCAGTGCCGCCACCAGCGCGACCAGGACGCTCGCCGTCGTATCCATCACTGACCTCCACCCCTCGGTTTCCTGGACAGGTGTCCAGCATACATGGACACCTGTCCAGGAACGGACGGGCGGGCGGCTACCGCATGGTCACGGTGCCCAGGGGGCCTCCACGGCCCAGGTCGTGTCCTCGGTGAAGCGGGCCGGGTTGTCCCAGGTGTGGGTGCCGCCCGGAGTGGCCAGCCACAGTTCGGCGTTGTAGTGGCGCAGGTACTGCTCCGGGAAGTTGTAGGCGGACAGCCGTACGCCTCCGTCGGCGCCGTGAACGGGGCAGAAGGTGGCGTCGGCGCGGTACAGGTCGCCGCTGCCGGCCTCCTTGTAGACGCGGTACTCCCGGTGCCGCAGGTACTGGCCGGGGTAGTTGCGCGACTCGAAGCTGTAACAGGTGCTGTTCGCCAGTCCGGGGACGATCCGCCAGGTGGCGTCGTCCTTCAGCAGGACGGCGCTGCCGGAGTTCACCACCTCGGTGAAGACGGCCCCGTCCTTGTGGCGCATGTACCGGTCGGTGTAGCCCGGTGTGGTGACCCGCAGGGACCGGTACTGGTCGACGGGCAGGGTGAGCGGGGCCGTCGTCCCGCGCGAGGCGTCGATCAGGGCCCGGTTGGCGGCGCGCACCCGGGCCTCGTCCACCTTGACCACCTGACGGTCGTAGGTGAGGAGGCCGTTGACCTCGTTCTCGACGTCCGTGATCTCTGTGTAGACCGAGGCGGACAGGCCGCGCGGCATCCGGACCTCGCGGATCGCGTCGATCAGGCCCACGAACCGGTTGTTCAGATGGGCGAGGTCGGGCTGGTCCTCGTAGCTGAACCCGCCGCCCGGGTACCACTCGTGCCCGGCGACCCTGAAGCCCAGACCGCCGAACTCGCCGAGGACGGCGGCGCGGGTCGCGCTGGGCACGGTGGTGCCGGGGCCGACGTAGACGTGGTGGTCGACGACGTCCCCGTTGCCGCCGTCGACGGCACCGCAGCAGTTGACGCCGCTCATGTTGTCGACGAGACGGGAGGGGTCGTACGCCTTGACCTCGTCGGCGAGACGGGCCTGGTCGTACTGGCCCCAGCCCTCGTTCTGGTTGACCCACAGGACGAGTGACGGGGAGCTGCGGTGCTGGTCGATGATCCGGTGGTACTCGGCCTCCCACTGGGTGCGGGCGGCGGCGTCGGGGGTGCGCTCCATGGACGGCATGTCCTGCCAGACCAGCAGGCCGAGGCGGTCGGCCCAGTAGAACCAGCGCTGCGGTTCGACCTTGATGTGCTTGCGGACCATGTTGAAGCCGAGGTCCTTGTGCTTCTGCAGGTCGTGGCGCAGCGCCGCGTCGGTGGGCGCGGTGTAGACGCCGTCCGGCCAGTAGCCCTGGTCGAGCGTGCCGGTCTGGAACACGAACTTCCCGTTGAGCACCGGGCGTTGGTGTCCGCCGACGCTCGCGAGGGCGATGGTGCGCATACCGGTGTAGCTGCCGACGGAGTCGACGGTGGTGCCGCCGGACAGCAGGTCGGCCTTGACGTCGTAGAGGAAGGGGTCCTCCGGGGTCCACAGGCGCGGGTTCGGGACCGGCACGGTGAACTCGCTGCCGACCGGGCCGGTGGCGGTGCCCACCGTGGTGCCGCCGGCGGTGACGGTGACGCGGGCCTGGTGACCGTTCGTCCCGGTGCCTCGCACGGTGACCTTGAGGCGGTTGTTCGCCGGGTCCGGCACCATGTCGAGTCGGCTGACGTACGCGGAGGCCGTGGGCTCCAGCCAGACGGTCTGCCAGATGCCGGACGCCGCCGTGTAGAGGATGCCGCCGCCGGGGTGCGGGGCGACGTCACGGATGCGCTGCTTGCCGATGGCCTGGGTGCCGGTCTCGGTGGGGTCCCAGACGGAGACGACCAGGGTGTTGGTGCCGGTGGTGAGCAGGTCGGTGATGTCGTGGGAGAAGGCGTCGTAGCCGCCGCTGTGGGTGGCACCGGCCTGCCGGCCGTTGACCCAGACGGTCGTGCGCCAGTCGCTGGCGCCGAAGTTGAGCTGGACGCGGCGGCCGTTCCAGCCGGCGGGGACGGTGAAGGTGCGCCTGTACCAGAGCTTGTCGTTCTGGGTGATCTTGCGCTGGATGCCGGAGAGAGCGGACTCGGCGACGAACGGGACCCGGATCTGCTCGGGGAACGTGGCGGGCTGTCCGGCGTTCGCCGAGGTGACGGCGAAGTCCCAGATGCCGTTGAGGTTGGCCCAGTCGGGGCGGGTCAGCTGTGGCCGGGGGTACTCCGGCAGCGGGGTGTCGACGGGGACCTGATTCGTCCACGGGGTGGTCATGGGGGACGGCTTGGGGGTCCACGCCTGGGGTGCGGCGGCCGCGGATCCGGTGGCCGCCAGTGCCGTTCCGGCGGCCAGGGCGAACACGGCGAGCGCGGTGGTCGCCCACCGCGCTCGCCGTCTCAGCCAGGCGAACCTCTGCCGGCCTGCGGGTACTCGACGCATCGTGCCTCCTTGCTTCGTGGGGTGGGGAGACGTGCGCGTACGGCGGGCGGCCGGAGGGTCCGGCCACCCGGAACCGGGTCCGACGGCCGGCCGTGGGGGCGCGGCCGCCGGGCCCGGGACCTGTCACATGAGTTGCCTTCTGCGGCCCAGCCAGGTCTGGGCGATGACGACGACGGCCAGGAAGGCGCCGCTGACGACCTGCTGGTAGGAGGAGTCGAGGGAGCCGATCTGGTTGATGACGTTCTGGATGACCTTCAGCAGCAGGACGCCGACCAGGGATCCGCTGACGTAGCCGAGGCCGCCGGTCAGGAGCGTGCCGCCGATGACCACGGCGGAGATGGCCTCCAGTTCCATGCCGTTGCCGAGGATGGTGACGCCGGAGGCGAGCCAGGCCGCGTTCAGCGCGCCCGCCAGACCGGCGAGGAGCCCGGACAGCGTGTAGACGAGGATCTTCGTCCGGGCGACCGGGGCACCCATCAGGGCCGCCGCGTCCTCGTTGCCGCCGACCGCGTACACGTGCTGGCCGAACCGGGTGCGGCGCAGCACGACGGCGCCGGCGACGAACAGGGCGAGCGTGATCCAGACCGGGTTGCCGAGGCCGAGCGTCGTGCCCTGCCCCAGTTCGGCGAGGAAGGAGCCCTTGCCGATGAGGAAGGTGTCCGCGCCCTCGTCCGTGATGGCCAGCAGCAGCCCGCGCGCGCCGAGCATGGCGGCGAGGGTGACGATGAACGGGGCGAGCCGGGACTTCGCGACCAGCAGGCCGTTGACGACACCGATCAGCCCGCACACCAGCAGCGGCAGCAGCAGCGCCACCAGGGTGCCGTGGCGTGATCCCCAGGCGGCGAGGACACCGCCGAGGGCGAACAGCGAGCCCACGGACAGGTCGATGCCGCCGGTGATGATGACGAAGGTCATGCCGAGCGCGACGATCGCCAGGAAGGCCGAACTGGTCGCCATGTTGCCGACGTTGTCGCCGGTGGCGAAGGAGTCGAAGGAGAACGACGCCACCAGGGAGACGATCACCAGCACGGCCAGTGCGCCGTGCTGCTGGATCAGGGCGCTCAGCCGTTCGGAGCGGGCGGAGCCGACCGGTTCGGTCTCCCCCGCCGGTTCGTTGCTCGCGGTGGTCACGGGTAGGTCCGCTTTCGTGACGGTCATCGCTTCCCCCGTCCCCGTGCCGCGTACACCGCGGCGACGATCACTATGGCCTGGGCGATCTGGGTCCAGGAGGGCGGCAGATCGTGCTTGATGAGGGTGGCGGTGAGGAGCTGGATGAGGACGGCTCCGGCCACGGTGCCGGCGATGTTGACCCGGCCGCCGGTCAGCGGGGTGCCGCCGACGACGACCGCCGTGATCGCCGACAGCTCCATGAGGTTGCCCAGCGAGGTCGGGTCGCTGGCCTGGAGGCGGGCGGTGGCAAGCACTCCGGCCACGGCGGCCAGCAGCGCCGACGCGATGTAGACGAGGATCAGCACCCGGCGCACCGGCAGTCCGGCGAGCTGTGCGGCGGGCCGGCTGTCGCCGATGGCGAGGAGTTGGCGGCCGAAGGTGGTGCGGCGCACCACGAAGGCGACCAGGAGGGCCAGTACGGCGGCGATCAGGATGAGGTAGGGGATGCCGGCGATGGCGCCCGAACCGAGGGAGGCCAGCGACGGGTTGCGCAGGTCCTTCAGCTGGGGCAGCAGCACCAGGGCGATGCCGCGGCCGCCGACCATGAGGGCGAGGGTGGCGACGATGGGCTGGACGCCGACGAGGGCGACGAGCGCCCCGTTGGCCAGTCCGACCGCGGCGGCGAACAGCGCGACCACGAGCAGCGCGGGCAGCAGCCCGTAGCCGAGGTAGAGCGCGGTGACGGACGCGGCCAGCGCCATCACGGCGCCGACGGACAGGTCGACGCCCTCCGTGCCGATGACCAGGGCCATGCCGAGGGCGACGATGATGACGGGGGCGGCCTGGACGGCCTGGGTGCGGAAGTTCTCCGCGGACAGGAAGTGCGGGGTGATGACGATGTTCACCACGAGCAGGGCGGCGACGCCGGCGTAGACGCCGTAGGTCTGCAGCCACTGGAGCACCCGGGTGCGGTCCAGCGGGGCGGTGCGCAGGGTGGCCTCAGCCATCGCTCGCCACCTCCTTCGCCACCGGCTCGGGGCGCCTGTCCCCGGCGATGGTGCGCATGAGCTTGTCCTCGGTGACGTCGTCGCCGGTGAGTTCGCCGACGACGGCACCGTCCTTCAGTACGACCACGCGGTCGGACCCTTCGATCAGTTCCTCCAGGTCGGAGGAGATGAGCAGGACGCCCAGGCCGTCGGCGGCCAGTTCGTCCACCAGCTTCTGCACCTCGGCCTTGGCGCCGACGTCGATGCCGCGGGTGGGCTCGTCGAGCAGCAGCACCTTCGGGTTCATGGCGAGCCAGCGGGCGAGCAGCACCTTCTGCTGGTTGCCGCCGGACAGTTCGCCGACCTTCTGGTGCGGGGAGGACGCCTTGATCCGCAGCCGCTTCATGAAGGTGTCGACGACGCTGTCGACCTTGGCCTCGGAGACGAGGCCGAAGCGGGACAGGCGGGGCAGGACGGCGAGCGCGATGTTCTCCCGGACCGACAGACCGGGGACGATGCCCTCGCTCTTGCGGTCCTCGGGCAGCAGGCTGATGCCGGCGCGGATCGCGGCCGGCGCCGAACCGCCGCGCAGTGGCGTCCCGGCGACCGTGACCCGGCCCGAACGGACCGGCAGGGCACCGGAGATGGCCTTGGCGGTCTCGGTGCGTCCGGAGCCGAGCAGTCCGCCGAGTCCGACGACCTCGCCGGGCCGGATGCTCAGGGACACGTCGTGCAGCTTGTGCGGCACCGTCAGTCCGGCGGCGTCCAACACGGGTTCGCTGTCGGCGGCGTGGTGGTCGCCGGTGAACTTGGTGAGGCCCTCCTCGCGGACCTCGCCCAGGTCGCGGCCCAGCATGGTGGAGACCAGGGAGAGCCGGTCGAGGTCGGCCAGGTTCCCGTGGTGGACGCGCCGGCCGTCGCGGAGCACGGTGACCGTGCTGCACACGGCGTACAGCTCGTCGAGCCGGTGGCTGACGTAGACGACGGCGATGCCCGCGTCCCGCAGCCGCCGGATGACGGTGAACAGGGTCTCCACCTCGCGGGGTTCGAGCGAGGAGGTCGGCTCGTCCATGATGACGATGCGGGCGTCGGTGGCCACGGCCCGGGCCAGGGCCACCATCTGCTGGGCTCCGACGCCGAGGGTGCGCAGCGGCCGGCGGACGTCGACGTGGACGCCGTAGCCGACGAGGATCTCCTCGGCCTCCCGGTTCATCCGGGCGACGTCCAGGACGCCGAAGCGGTTGCGGGGTTCGCGGCCCAGGAAGAGGTTGCGGGCGACGCTGAGCAGCGGGATGAGGTTGACCTCTTGGTAGATGGTCGAGATGCCCGCCTTCTGCGCGTCCAGCGGGGTCGCGAAGGAGACCTTGTCGCCCTGGAAGGTGATCTCGCCGGCGTCCGGGCGGTACACGCCGGTGAGGAGCTTGATGAGGGTCGATTTGCCGGCGCCGTTCTCGCCGATCAGGGCGTGGACCTCGCCTGCGTGCAGGGTGAGGTCCACGTCGTCCAGGGCCCGGACGCCGGGGAAGGTCTTGCTCAGTCCGCGGACGGCGAGGACTTCGGCGGGGGGTGCCACCTGTGCCTCCAGGTAGTGAAGGGTGCGGAACGTGGTGAGGGGGGAGGCGAGGGGGGCACGGTCGCCCGTGCCCCCGGGGTGGATCAGTACGCCTTGGCGATGTCCGTCTTGGCGTTGTCCGCGGTGTACGCGCTGTCCTGGATGATGATGTCCTGGGGGACGTCCTTGCCCTGGGTGAAGGTGTCCAGGGTCTGGAACGCCAGCGGCCCGAACCGGGGGTTGGACTCGATGACGCCGCTGATCCAGCCGTCCACGATGCCCTGGACGGCGTTGCGGGTGCCGTCGACGGTCACGATCTTGACGTCGCCGGCCTTCTTGCCGGCGCCCTTGAGCGCGGCGACCGCGCCGAGGCCCATCTCGTCGTTCTCGGCGTAGATGCCCTTGATGCCGGGCTTGGACTGGATGAGCTGCTCGGTGACCTGCTGGCCCTTCTCGCGGGCGAAGTCACCGGTCTGCTCGAACACCACCTTCAGGCCGGGGGCCTTGGCGGCGATCTGGTCCTTGAAGCCCTTGGTGCGCTCGGTGGTGACGTTGTTTCCGGCGGAGCCGAGCAGGATGGCGACCTCGCCCTTGCCGCCGGTCGCCTCGATCATCTGGTCGGCGGCGCGCTTGCCCTGCTCGACGAAGTCGGAGGCGATGAAGGAGACGTAGTCCTTGCAGGCGGTGGCGTTGATCTTGCGGTCGATCGTGACGATCGGGACCTTCTTGGCGGCGGCGGCCTGGAGCACCGGGTCCCAGCCGTCGGAGTTCAGCGGGGCGATGACGAGCAGGTCGGCGCCCTTGGCGAGCAGGTCCTGGACGTCGCTGATCTGCTTGGAGAACTGCGACTGGGCGTTGGCCGTCAGCAGCTTGACGCCCCGCTTCTTCGCCTCGTCCTTGATGGACTGGGTCTCGGCGATGCGGAACGGGTTGGCCTCCTTCTCCGACTGGGAGAAGCCGACGGTCGCGTTCTTCAGGTCGAGCTTCTTCGCGCCGTAGGCGTCGACGGTGCAGGACTTGCTGCCCGGCTTCGGCGTGACGACCTTCTGTTCGGCGCCCGCGGCGGCCGGGGACTTCGTGTCCTTCGACGCGTCGTCCTCCGACTTCGCGCAGGCGCCGGCGGTCAAGACCACCGCGGCGGCCAGGGCCACGACCCCGGGGCGGGCGAAGAGGCGAGGACGGTGAGTGGTGCGCTGCATGGTGACCCCGATCCGGGCGACGCTGAAAGGGAACTGGGGAGTCGACGCAGGTGAGGAAACGGTGCCTCTCCCCCGGCGGGCAACGTTGTCCAGCCCGCCGCAAGAGGTTTTTACATCGTTGGAAGGACGCTGTAAACCCCTTGTGCAGAGAGCCGTGCGCCCAAGACCGGGAAAGCGCGCGGCGGATGGGCGGGGACGACCACCGCGGGGCGACGCCACATGGGCACGCGGGCGCCGACGAGCACGTATCGCGGGCATGCCGAGCGCCCCCGACGGCCGGTCGGCCTGGGGGATGTCCGGTACCGGGACGGGCCCGGCGCGCCCCGTCGCCGAGGCGTCACGAGCCGGCCCGCACCGGCGCGGCAGCAGCGGGGAAGCCGCTGGAGGCGGCGTCACGGGCGCGCCCGGCCCGTCAGTTCTCGGCGCCGCCCTCCCGCCCGGCACGCCCGAGCGTGCTCTCCCGGGCGACCAGGCGGTAGTCCGCCCAGACGCGCCGGGGTTCGGGCGCCTCGCCGCCCAGCCGAGCGAGGACGGACTCGACGGCGAGCCGTCCGATGGCCTCCTTGTCCGGGGACACGGAGGTCAGCGTGACCGCGCCGAAACGCCCCTCGACCACGTCGTCGAAGCCGACGACCGCCGTGTCCTCGGGGACGCGCAGCCCACGCTCGTACAGCACACGCATCGCGCCGATCGCCATCAGGTCGTTGTAGGCGAAGATCGCGTCGGGCCGCCGGCCCGAGTCGAGGATGCGGGTCATCGCCGCCGCGCCGTCGGCGTGGCCCCACCCCTCGGTGGCGGCCACCAGCCCGTCGTCGGCGGGGAGTCCGGCGGCGGTGAGCTCCTCGCGCCAGCCGCGCACCCGCAACTGTGCGGTCTCGCTGCGGCCCCGCCGCGCCCCGATGAAGGCGACCTCCCGGCGCCCCAGGTCGAGGAGGTGCCGGACGGCGGCGCGGGCGGCGGCCACGTTGTCGATGGCGATGTGGTCGTACGGCAGCTCGTAGTCGCGCTCGCCGAGGAGCACCAGCGGGACGTTCTCCGCCCGGTCGAGCAGGTCCTCCTGCTCCAGCTCGATGGGGCTGAGGATGAGGCCGTCGATGACGCGGGCCCGGAACCCCTGACTGACCAGCACCTCTTGTTCGCGATGTCCGCCGGTGTGGTCGAGGAGAACGATGTAGTCGTGGGCGGCGGCCGCGTCGATGACGGCGGCGGCCAGTTCGGCGAAGTAGGGGTTGCCCAGTTCGGGCAGGGCCAGGGCGATGATCCCGGTGCGCCCCTTGCGCAGATGACGGGCGGCCAGATTGGGCCGGTAGCCCAGCGCGTCGATGGACCGCTGCACGCGTTCGCGCATGGCGGGGGTGACGTGCTGGTAGTTGTTCACCACGTTGGAGACGGTCTTGATGGACACTCCTGCGTGGGCGGCGACGTCCTTGAGGCTGACCCGCACGGCATTCCTTTCAGAGCGGCCCGACTCGGGTGGTCGGTGCGGGTACGGTGTCGTCACCGTGCGCCTGGCGCCGAGTCCCTGCTGGATATTTACAACGTTATACAGGCACGTTATACAGGCGACGTCCGCGCGCTGACAAGGAGTTGTACGGGCCAACGGCGCGATGATGTCACGCCCGGCGCACGCCAGGCCGAGGGGGCGCGTTCGAGGCGCGCAAGCGCTTGCCGTCACGCCGGGTCGCACGCGGGCGCGCGCGAGGTACCGGCCACCGGACGCCGGGACCGTTCAGCGGGTGGGACGACGGCCACTCCGCCGGATACGCAGACCGACGTAGAGGAAGGCGACGATCGCGAGGAGCACGCCGATGAGCAGCAGATAGAACAGACCCTTGGCGAGCACCCCGATGAAGCCGAGCACGACGGCGACGAGGAGCAGGAACAGGAACAGTGCCATGGGGGCCTCCGCAGGGTGGTGCCGTCAGCGGCGGGCCAGCCGCCGTTCGCCGGCGGCCCCGGGCTGATAGGCCAGCTCGTAGTGGGCGAAGACGGCCTTCTCGTCCTCGGCGGGCAGGACACCGTCCATGTCGATCGACGGGGCGTCCCTGACCAGGTTCTTCGGGTACGCGACCTTCAGGTACCCCGGGCCGACCGTCGCCCCCACCAGGGGGACGAACACCAGGCGGTGCCGGGTCGGCATGCCGACCGTGACGGTGGCGAAGTGGGGGGCGTCGGTCACCGTGTCCACGTAGACCGACTCCAGCTTGCCGATCTTGCGCGCCTCCGCGTCGACCACGTCGTGGCCGCGCCACTCCCGGATGTCACCGGCCTCGAACATCGGGTTCCTCCGCTCGTCGTTCCTTCGGTTCGCGTACCCCGTCCGGGGCTCTCCTCACGGTCACACCGAGAGGACGACGGGGCACTTCCGCCGCCGGGCGGCCGGGGGGACGCTCCCCCGGCCGCCCGGCCCCCGCATCTGGGTCAGCCGCGGGCCCGGAAACCCCAGGTGCCGTGCGTGACCCGGTGGACCGCGAAACCGCGGTCCATCCGCAGGTACCGGGCACCGCGCGGCGCCGTCACGTCGTCCGGCCCCGCCGCCGGGACGTGCACCTCGGCGACCGCGCCCACCGGCACCTCCACCTCCATCCGGAAACCGGTCGCGGTCCGCTTCCAGGAGACGCCCGCGGTGCCCCGGACGGTGCGGATCGACGTGCGGGCCCAGTCGACACCCGTACGGGCGTCCGGCCGTACGGAGAAGGTGGCGTACCCGGCGTCGCCCGGCCGCAGACCGGCCACGTTCTCGTACAGCCACTGCGCCACGGTGCCCTGGAAGTAGTGGTCCCGGGAGCGGGAGTCCCGCGGCCACATCTCCCACATGGTGTCCGCGCCGTTCTCCTGCCAGTACCCCCAGCCGGGGTAGGTGCGCTGGGTGGCCACGGCGTGGGCGACGTCCGGCCGTCCGCCGTCGCACAGCACCCGCAGCAGCACGCTGGTGCCGAGCGCCCCCGTGTCGAGGTGGTTGCCGCGCGCCTCGACGTCCCGCACCAGGCTGGCGAACACCGAGGAGCGGGCGTCCTCCGGCACCAGGCCGAAGGCGAGAGGGATCGCGTTCGAGGTCTGCCGGTAGCCGGGGTCCTTGGCGGTGCGGTAGTGGCCGTCCGGGCCGAGGAACTCCGCGTTCAGGGCGTCCTTCAGCCGCCCGGCCGCCTCCCGGTACCGCGTGGCCACGGCGTCGTCGTGCAGCACGTCGGCCAGCTCGGCGGTGATCAGCAGCGCCCGGTGCAGGTACGCCGTCGCGGTGAGCCGGGTGTCCTCCGGCGGGTTGCCGCCGTAACCGGGGGCCAGGTAGTCCCCCAGCGCGGTGACGGCGAGGCCGTCGCGGAGCCTGGCCAGTTCCCAGTCCAGGTAGCGGGTCAGCGCCGTCCAGTGCTCGCGCGCGATGCGCTCGTCGCCGTACACCCGGTAGAACTCGCGGACGACGAAGGGGTACACCGTCGTCCACTCGGGGGACGGGCCGAGGTCGCCGTACCCCCAGCCGCCGCTCGGCACGATCACCGGGAGCTGCCCGGCCGAGGTCTGGCTGTCGGCGATGTCGCCGAGCCACTTCGCCAGCATGCGGTGCATGGCGAAGGCGTAGGTCATCACCGGGGTGCCCAGTTGGGCGTCGCCGGTCCAGCCGTTCTTCTCGTACACGGGGGTGTCGGTCGGGATGCCGTGCATGTTGTTGAGGATGGTCCGGCGCATGGCCCGGTCGAGCCACTCGTAGAAGGGCTCGGAGCACGCGAAGGAGCTGACCTCCTCCAGCGGGGTGTGCACCAGACGTCCCAGGATCTGGTCCGTGCGGGGCGTGCCGGGCAGCCCGCCGATCTGGACGTACCGGAAGCCCTTGTACGAGAACGAGGGCTCCCAGGTCTCCTCGCCCCGGCCGGCGCAGACGTACTCGTCGCGCTGGAAGCGCCCGGGGACGAGCGGGTTCTCGGCGAGGACGGTGCCGTCGTCCTTCAGCTTCTCGCCGTAGGTGAGGGTCACGCGGGTGCCGGCCGGGAGGTTCCGTACGGTGATCCGGGCCCAGCCCGCCATCGTGCGGCCCATGTCCACCACATGGTCGCCGGAGGCGAGGCGGGTGATCCGCTCCGGCCGGAACGACTCGACGACCTCGATGCCGTCGTGGGGCTGCGCCTTCAGCCGCCCCTTCGGCGCGTCCCTGACCTCGACGGCGCGCCAGCCGGAGTCGTCGAAGCCGGGGCGCGTCCAGCCGGCGGGCGCACGGCGTGCGTCGTACGTCTCCCCCGCGTACAGGGAGTTGGAGAGGGTGGGGCCCTCCGTGATGCGCCACCGCTCGTCGGTGACGACGGTCGTGGTGGACCCGTCGGGGTGGTCGATCTCCAGGCGCGCGACGAGGCGGGGCTCGGAGTGCCAGGGCGCCCGGTTCCAGTTCCACGCGTTCGGGGTGGTCATGCCGTAGAACCCGCGGCCCAGGGTCACGCCGATCGCGTTGGCGCCCCGGCGCACGAGATCGGTGACGTCGTGGACGGCGTACAGCACCGTCTCGTCGTAGTCGGTGAAGCCGGGGTCGAGCACCTGGCGTCCGACGCGCCGGCCGTTGATCTCGGCTTCGTGGTACGCGAGACCGCTGATCCGCAGGCGGGCCCGGAGCACGGCGCCGCGCACCTGGAACTCCCGGCGCAGCAGGGGCGCGGGCAGCTCGGGCGTGGTGACGGTGACGTCGTTGCCCCAGGGCCCCTGGCCGTAGGGGGCGAGCACGACGGCGGCCGCCCAGCCGGAGTCGTCGAACGCGGGGCTCTGCCAGTCCTGTTGCTCGCTGTCGGCGGCCAGCCAGTGGGCGTCCGTGCGCAGTTCGAGGGTCTGCCCCGACGCCGTCCCCACGATGAGCCGGACGACGAGACCGGCGGGATTGGCGGACGGTCCCGGTCGGTTGGTGGCCTCGACGGCGAGCACGAGGTCCCGGCCCGCACGGACCGCCTCCCCGGCCTCCCGGGTGACATCGGCGGTGCGGCCGGCCCGCCAGCCGTCCTGCTGCTCGGGGGCGTGCAGCACGCGGCGGCCGTCGAGGTGGAGCGTGAAGTCGTCGTCGGCCGTGGCGACCACGGTGGCGCTCACCACGTCGGTCCCGTCGGGCAGTTCGAGACGCGCCCGGAACCAGCGCGGGCCGACGGGGGCGTTCTGGGTGGTGGCTCCGGGGGCCCAGATCCACGAGGCGCCGGTGAGGTCCGGTGGCCGGGGGGTGGCCTCGCCGATCCAGTGGGCGCCCCACTCGTCGGGTGACATCGTTGTCTCGAACCAGCGCGGGGCGCTCCAGCCGGACGCCCTGCCCTCTCCGTCCCAGACCTTGACCCGCCACTCGTACCGGGTGCGGGGCGCGAGCGCCGGACCGCCGTAGGGCACGCCCACGCTGTTCTCGGAGGTCACCGTGCCCGAGTCCCAGACGAGCGAGCGCGCCCAGTCCTTGCCGCCGGTCCGCACCTGAATGCGGTAGGCGCTCTGGCGTGCGCCGTGCCCACGGGACTCGGCCTCCCAGGCGAGCATCGGGCGCGCGACGTCGGTTCCGAGGACGTTCTCCTTGTGCTCTACGGTCGTGCGGACGACGCGCAGACCGGTGCCGCCGGCCTGACCGGCCTCACCGGCCGGGGCTGCGGACGCGGACGCGGTGCCCGCGGCGGACAGGAGGGGCACTCCCGCCCCCACGGTGCCCGCGGTGGCGCGGAGGAAGGTTCTGCGGTCCCAACTTCCCGGCATGCTCGCTCCTTTGGTCGCATCGCCAACTCCATTTGGTTTCCGTTGAGTTGACCGCCCGGCGTTTCACTGAAACGATTCAATCCCTCGCCTACGGATCCTATGGGCGGCCTGCGCGCCGCGACAAGAGGTGTGCACGGGGCGAGCGGTGCGCGGGAGAACGGCGGGTAAGGATCAGCCGAGACCGCGGTGGGCGGCCCACAACTCCGCGGCGCGGCTGCCCGCTTCGGAGACCAGGGCCGCCAGTTCCGGCTTGTCGGGCACGGAGAACGAGACGTAGGCGCCGCGCCCGCCCGCCACCGGTCTGCCGTAGGCCTTCACGGCCAGGTGCCCGTCGGGGAGGAGCCGCACGTTGAGGGTCGTCAGCCTGAACGTCTCACCGCGCCGGGTGTCCGTCCAGCGGAGCTCCTCGGGAATCACGACGTTGATCGCCAGAGCGCTTACTTCCAGATCGCTGCTCATGGACGGATGATCCCACGCGGTGCGATCACGACTCGAGTCGCCGAAAGGAACGGGACACTCGGCTTGAGCGCGGGCTCCGCGTCCTCGCCGGACCGGCGTGCCGGTAGCGGACCCTCAGCCGGGGCGTCTTCCGGTGATCGCGGCGTTGCCGGGCCGGAATGCCGTCCGGGCCGCCGAGTTGCTCCTCCGTCCGCTCCGCGACGGTCCGGGTCATCACCCACTCCCCTGCGTACGGCGGCGCGCCTGGCCGCCCGGCCCACCCCGCTCTCGGCGGCAGCGCCGCACGGACGCGCGATGGGTACCCGGCGCTCCCGCGCCCCGCACGGGGAGGTGCCGCCGGGGGCTCACGGCTTCCGGGCGCTGCTCGTTCGCACTTCGAGGTGGTGGGGGACGACGACGTCGAGCGGGGGCACGCCGTTGTCGGGGCTGTAGATGCGGTCGGCGAGGCACTGCAGGGCCCGTTCGGCGAGCTGCCGCTTGTCGGGGGCGACGGTGGTGAGGGGCGGCTGGGCGTAGCGCCCGTCCTCGATGTCGTCGAAGCCGACGACGGCCAGGTCCTCGGGCACGCGCAGTCCGCGTTCGTGGGCCACATGGAGTGCGCCGAGCGCGAGTTCGTCGGTGAACGCGAAGACGGCGTCGGGTGCCGCCGAGGGGTCGTCGAGGAGTGAGGCCATGGCCTGCGCGCCGTCCTTGCGGTGGAGCTCGCGGACCGGGCGTTCCAGCGCGTCGTCGACGACGGCGCCGGCCCGGCGCAGGGCGTTGCGGTAGCCGGTCAGACGCTGGTCGGCGGTGCCGTTGCGCAGGTGGGGCTGGAGGCCGATGGCGGCGATGCGGCGGCGGCCGGTTTCGAGGAGGTGGCTGGTGGCCTCGTCGGCGGCGGCGACGTTGTCGACGGCGACCCGGTCGGCGAGTCCCCGGGGCGGGCGCTCACCGAGGAGGACGACGGGCGCGTTGCGCGCATGGGTGGTGACCTCTTCGGGGCCGAGGGCCCAGGGGCTGATGATCAGGCCGTCCACCAGCCGGCCCTGGGTGCCGTCGAGGAGGCGCCGTTCGGCCTCGGCGTCGCCGAACGTCTGGTCGATGATCACGGTCCACGATCGCTGCTGCGCGGCCTCCACGACGAGGCTGGCCAGTTCGCCGAAGTAGGGCGAGTACAACTCGGGGACGACGAGGCCTATGAGTCCTGTGCGGCCCGCGCGGAGGTTGCGTGCGGCGAGGTTGGGCCGGTAGCCGAGCTCGTCGAGGGCTTGCTGGACGCGCTGCCGGGTGGCCTCGGCGACGTTGCCCGATCCGCTGACGACGTTCGACACGGTCCGGACGGAGACGCCCGCGAGGGCGGCGACATCTTTCAGGCGACTACTCACGGTGGCCATCCTCCCACGCGTCCCGGGCGATCCGACGAGGATGCCCGGAGGGTATTGCAACGTTGCATGCAACGTTGCACGATGAGGGGGTCCGACCGCTGTGCAAGGAGGCACCCCATGACCGCGCACCTGTACCCCGGCGTCGACCCGGCCGCTCTCGACGTCGACGTCCGACCCGACGTCGAGGCGCTCTACGGCGACGGGATCACCGCCCGCAAGGGCGCCTTCTCCGTCGCGTGGGCGGACCGGCTGCGCGAGGACGTCGACGCGGCCTTCGAGGAGGCGCTGTCCCGCCCGGGCGGCGCCGTGGGGCGCGGCCCCCACCGCTACTACGTCGAGATCCACCCCGAGCAGATCCGGGGCTTCGCCGAGCTGGTCGACCACCCGTGGGTCCGCTCGGTGTGCGCCGCCGTGCTCGGCCCCGGCTACCGCGTCGTGGAGCTCGGCTTCGACGTGCCGCTGGAGGGCGCCGTGAACCAGCCCTGGCACCGTGACTTCCCGATGCCGGAGGAGACGCGGCGCGAGCGGCGGCTGACCTCGCTGGCCTTCAACGTCACGACCGTGGACACCGCCGAGGACATGGGGCCCTTCGAGATAGCGCCGGGCACCCAGTGGGACGACAGCCCCGAGTTCGGGCACGGCATGTTCCCGCCCCGCTCGCACTACCCGCGGTACGCCGGGCGCGCCGTGCGCAAGTACCCTCAGCGCGGTGACATCTCCGCCAGGAGCGCCCTGACCATCCACCGCGGCACGGCCAACCAGTCCAGCAAGTCGCGTCCGGTCCTGGTCCTCGGCGTCGACGGACCGGAGGCCACCAACGGCGAGCGGCACGACGCCGCCGTCACACGCGGCTACTGGGAGGCGCTGCCCGAGCGGGTGCGCCGGCACCTGGACGTCGCCGTCGTGGACGAGCTGACGCCCGTCACGCAGAAGCACACCATCGAGGGTCTGGTCATGGGCGATGCCTGAGGCGGCCACCGCCACGCTCGCCGAGCCGGCGGCGCCGGCACGTCCGCCGCGCCAGGTGTACGCGGTGGCGGCCGTCGCCGCGCTCGGCGGCCTGCTCTTCGGCTATGACACCGGCATCATCTCCGGAGCGCTGCTGCACCTGCGGGAGGACCTCGGTCTCTCCTCGCGGGGGCAGGAGATCGTCGTCAGCGTCATCCTGGTCGGCGCCATGGTCGGTGCCCTGTGCTCGGGGCGGCTGGCCGCCCGGCACGGACGGCGGCGGGTCGTGCTGTGGGTGGCCGTCGTGTTCGCGGCCGGGGCCGCGGCGGCCGCCGTCGCCCCGGGCACCGGCACGCTGATCGCGGCACGGTTCGTCCTCGGTCTCGCGGTCGGCGGAGCCTCCAACATGGTGCCGGTCTACATCGCGGAGGTGGCGCCCCCCGCCATCCGCGGCCGGCTGATGGTGCTGTTCCAGCTCATGGTGGCGATCGGGCAGCTGGTCTCCTTCTTCTGCGGCTGGCTGCTGGCCGGCACCGGGGGCTGGCGGCTGATGTTCGGGCTGGCGACCGTGCCGGCGGCCGTGCTGGCGTTCGGCGTCGTGCGGCTGCCGGAGAGCCCGCGCTGGCTCGTGGAGCAGGGGCGCCGCGAGGAGGCACGCCGGGTCCTGCGCGGGCTGCGGTCCCCCGGCACGGACGTCGAGGCGGAGATCACCGCGATCGGCGAGGTGTCGTCGGCGCCGTCCCGGGACGGCTGGCGGGCCGTGCGCCGGCCCTGGGTGCGCCCCGCTCTGCTGATCGCCGTGGGTGTCGCCGCCTTCTCCCAGCTCACCGGCATCAACGCGGTCGTCTACTACGCCCCGGCCATCCTCTCCGACGCGGGCTTCGGCACGTCGGTCGCGCTGCTCACCGGCATCGGCATCGGCGCCATGCTGGTGGTGGCCGGCATCGTCGGCGCGGTCGCGCTGGACGCGGTGGGCCGGCGGCGGACCATGCTGTGGTTCCTGCCGCTGTCGGGGCTGTCCATGGCCGTGCTGGGGCTGGCGTTCCTCGCGGGCGACTCGCCCGTGCAGCGGTGGGTGGTCATCCTCTCGCTGTCCGCCTACATCCTGTTCAACGGCATCGGTATGCAGTCGGTGGTGTGGGTGATCGCCCCGGAGATCCTGCCGCTGGGCGTGCGGGGACCGGCGACGAGCCTGGCAACGGTGTCCGTGTGGGGCTTCGACCTCCTGATCGCCGTCACCGCGCTCACCGCGATCAACACGATCGGCCGCTCGGGCACGTTCTTCGTGTACGCCGCCATGAACGTCCTCTGCGTGATCTTCGTGGCCCTCAAGGTCCCCGAGACCCGCAACCGGTCGCTGGAGGAGATCGAACGGGCCCTGCGCGCCCCGGGGTCCTTCCGGCACAACCTCGGCGGACGGCCCGCCCGCCGCTGAACCAGGACGTACGACGGCCCCGGACGCGGT
Organism: Streptomyces sp. NRRL WC-3605; assembly: GCF_001509795.1. Taxonomy (GTDB): domain Bacteria; phylum Actinomycetota; class Actinomycetes; order Streptomycetales; family Streptomycetaceae; genus Streptomyces; species Streptomyces viridochromogenes. The sequence continues at coordinate 218,510 of NZ_LLZN01000045.1, forward strand.
GATCGCGTCCGGGGCCGTCGCGGGTCACGCCTGCGCGGCACCCACCCGCGCCGGTTCCAGCCGCACCACGATCGACTTGAACGTCGGCTGGTTGCTGTGGTCGGCCACGCTGTCCAGCGGCACCAGCAGATTCGTCTCCGGGTAGTACGCGGCGGCGCAGCCCCGGGCCGTCGGGTACGGGACGACGCGGAAGTCCTCGGCACGCCGCTCGACGTCGTCGGACCAGACGCTCACCAGGTCGACGCGCTGGCCGTCGCTGAGGCCCAGGCCGCGCACGTCGTCCGGGTTGACGAGGACGACGCGGCGGCTGCCGTGGATGCCCCGGTACCGGTCGTTGGACGTGTAGGGCACGGTGTTCCACTGGTCGTGCGAGCGCAGGGTCTGCAGCAGCAGATGCCCCTCGGGCACGCGCGGCGCCTCGGCGCTGTTGCGGGTGAACAGCGCCCGGCCGGTGCCGGTGGAGTAGACGCCCTCGTTGACCGGGTTCATCAGCTGGATGCCGCCGGGGCGGGCCACCCGCCGGTTGTAGTCCTCGAAACCGGGCACGATGCGCGCGATGTGGTCCCGGATCACGCCGTAGTCCGCCTCGAACCGGTCCCAGGCGATGTCGGGCTTGTCGCCGAGGGTGCGGCGGGCCAGCCGGCACAGGATGGCGATGTCGCTGAGCAGCAGCGAGGACGCGGGCCGCAGCCGTCCCCGTGAGGTGTGCACCTCGCTCATCGAGTTCTCCACGGTCACGAACTGCTCGCCGGTCGCCTGCACGTCCCGTTCGGTGCGGCCGAGGGCGGGCAGGATGAGCGCGGTGTCGCCGCAGACCGTGTGGGACCGGTTGAGCTTGGTCGAGATGTGCGCGGTCAGCCGGCAGCGGCGTACGGCCTCCTCGGTGACCGTGCTGTCGGGGGTGGCGCGCACGAAGTTGCCGGCCAGGCCGAGGAAGAACTTCACCTTGCCCTCGCGCATCGCCCGGATCGCGTTGACCGAGTCGTAGCCGTGGGCGCGCGGCGGGTCGAAGCCGAACTCCTCCTTGAGCGAGTCGAGGAAGGAGTCCGGCATCTGCTCCCAGATGCCCATGGTGCGGTCGCCCTGCACGTTGCTGTGCCCGCGCACCGGGCAGGCGCCGGTGCCGGCCCGGCCGACGTTGCCGCGCAGCAGCAGGAAGTTGACGATCTCGCGGATCGTGGGCACGGCGTGCTTGTGCTGGGTGAGACCCATCGCCCAGCACACGACGACGCGCTCGCTGCGCAGCACCTCGTCGCGGACCTGCTCGATCTCCTCGCGGGTCAGTCCGGTGGCGGCGAGGACGTCGTCCCACTCGACGCCGCGCACGTGCCGGGCGAACTCCTCGAAGCCGGTGGTGTCGGCGTCGATGAAGCCGTGGTCGAGCACCTCGCCGGGCCGGGCGTCCTCGGCCTCCAGGAGCAGCCGGTTGACGGCCTGGAAGAGGGCGAGGTCACCGCCGTTGCGGATGCGCAGGAAGCGGTCGGCGATCTGCGTTCCGGGGCCGATGACGCCACGGGGCTTCTGCGGGTTCTTGAACCGCAGCAGCCCGGCCTCGGGGAGCGGGTTGACGGCGATGATGCGGGCGCCGTTGCGCTTGGCCTCTTCGAGCGCGGACAGCTGGCGCGGATGGTTGGAGCCCGGGTTCTGGCCCACCAGGAAGATCAGGTCGGCGTGGTGCAGGTCGTGGAGGCTGACGGTGCCCTTGCCGGTGCCCAGGGTCTCGTGCAGGGCGTATCCGCTGGACTCGTGGCAGAGGTTGCTGCAGTCGGGCAGGTTGTTGGTGCCCAGGGCGCGGGCGAACAGCTGCAGGACGAACGCCGCCTCGTTGCTCGCCCGGCCCGAGGTGTAGAACACGGCCTCGTCGGGGGTGTCGAGCGAGGTCAGCTCCTCGACCATCAGCCCGATGGCGTCGTTCCAGCTGATCGGCTCGTAGTGGTCCGAGCCCGGCCGCTTGACCATCGGCTCGGTCAGCCGGCCCTGCTGGTTCAGCCAGGCGTCGGAGCGGCCGGCGAGGTCGGACACGGAGTGCTCCCGGAAGAAGTCCGCGCCGATCCGCCGGGTGGTCGCCTCGTCGTTGATGTGCTTGGCGCCGTTCTCGCAGTACTCGTTGCGATGCCGGTGGCCCGGGGCCGGGTCCGCCCAGGCGCAGCCGGGGCAGTCGATGCCGTCGACCTGGTTCATGGTCAGCAGGGTCGTGCCGGTGCGCCGGGCCGACGTCTCCTCCAGGGAGTACTCCAGGGCGTGGGCCACCGCGGGGACGCCCGCGGCCCATTTCTTGGGCGGAGTGACGGTCAGGTCCTCGTCCGGCTCGTCGCCGGGCGCCTTCTTCATCGCGCGTCGCCTCTCAGTCGTACGGTTTCCGGGGCCTCAGCCGTGAGGCCAGCAGGGCACTCCGCTGACGTTCCGCTCGGACTCGACGCGCCGCAGGCGGCCGCCGCGGATGGTGCCCCGCCAGGCCCCGCTCTCCTGCCCCAGCCCCTCGATGTACTCCTTGAAGTGCCGCAGCTCGGCGGCCACGACGCGGCCGGCGACCTGGGAGACGCCGGGGACCAGCCCGGCGGGGCCGTTCAGCCCGATCTCCATGCGCACGGTGAGGGCCGTACCGCCGTCCGGGGTGGACGTGAACGAGACGCGGCCCCGGTGCCCGGGGCGCTCGTCGAGGCTGCGCCAGACGAGGTGCGAGTCGGGTTCCTGCTCGACGATCTCGGCCTGGAAGGTCCCGCGCAGGGGGCCGGCGGCGAGCGTCCAGGAGGTCAGCGAGGGCTTGATCTGGTCCACCTCGCGCACCGTGGTCATGAAGCGCGGGAAGTGCTGGAACTGGGTCCACTGGTTGTACGCGGTGCGCACGGGCACCGCGATCTCGATCGTCTGCTCGATACTGTGCATGGCCCACCCATCGTCAGGCGCCTCGCCGTGTCCTGCCACACGGGAGCGGCCCATCGGCCGAGGGGGCGCCGGATGAGCCGTTCCGTACGGGCCCCCGACTACCCCGCACACGGCGGGCCTAACTAGTGCCGTGACCGGGAAGGTTTGCCGGTCACAGCACTAGAAGGCGTAGCGCACGCGCAGCCAGGGGGTGTGCCGGTCGATCAGGGCGCGCAGCGCGGCCACGGACTCGCCCTTGACCCCGGTGCGGTAGCGGACGTTGCGGGCGCCGTTCTGCGACCGCTTGGCCTGCTGGATCTCCGGCCGCCACAGGACGTCCTCGGCGCGGGGGTGCCAGCCGAGGTTGACCTCGTGCAGCTCCTCGTTGTGCGTCAGCATGATCACCTCGGCGGCGGCCTGCTCCTTGACCCGGGCGGGCAGCACGTCGTCGAGGTGAAGCAGCAGGTCGGCCCAGGCGTCCACCCAGCCGGGCCGTACGACGACGGGTGAGAGGTTGAAGTGCACCTCGTAGCCGGCGTCGAGGAAGTCCGCCGCGGCGGCGATGCGGTCGGCGACCGGTGAGGTGCGCACGTCGAGGAGCCGGGAGTCGTCCGGCGGCATCACCGAGAAGCGGACGCGGGTACGGCCGCGGGGGTCGAGGTCCAGCAGATCGGGGTTGACGAACTTGGTGGCGAACGACGCCTTGGCGGTGGGCCACTGCCGGAAGGCGTGCACCAGGTCGGCGGTGTTGTCGCAGATCAGGGCGTCCACCGAGCAGTCGCCGTTCTCGCCGATGTCGTACACCCAGGCCTCGGCGTCGCACTGGTTCGGCTCGGGCTTGGGTCCCTGCCGGGCGACGTGCCGGGCCAGGTGGGCGATGATGCGGTCGATGTTGGTGAAGACGGTGACGGGGTTGGCGTAGCCCTTGCGGCGGGGCACGTAGCAGTAGGCGCAGGCCATCGCGCAGCCGTTGGAGGGGCCGGGGGCGATCCAGTCCGCCGACCGGCCGTTGGGCCGGGTGGTGAGGGTCTTCTTCTCGCCGAGCACGAGCGTCTCGCCCTTGACCCGCACCCAGCGGTCGATGTTGCCCTCGTTGCCGTGCAGGCCCGGGATGCGCCAGTGCGAGGCGACCGGGACGACCTCGGCGTCGGGGAACCGGGCGATGATCTGCCGCCCGCGCGGGGAGGCCGCGGCGGCCGGCTCGGCGTAGATCTCCCGGACGGGCAGCAGGCGGCGGGCCCCGGCGGAGGTCCGGAAGGCGGAGTGCCGCTCGGCCGGGGCGGGTGCGGGTCCGAGCGCGTCCAGTCCGAACAGGGTGCCGGAGTCGTCGTCCGGGAGGCCGGAGGCGTGGTGCATGGGTGCTTCCGTTCGCTCGCCGTGGGGGGGGCGGCCACCGAGGGCGCCGGGCTCGGCCCTGGCGCGGGCCACGGATGCAACTGTACGGGCCATCTACCGGCCACGCCGGGTGGCGCACGGTCGCCGTGCGTGAGCGCGCCGGGCCGGGGCATACGCGGGAAGCCACCCCTACCGGCTCATCCACTACTCACGAGGAGGCACCACGTGCTGGCCATCATCGCGGCGGTCCTGTTCTTCATCTCCTTCCTGATCAACGCGGCGGACATCGCCACCAACGACGTCTTCACGTCGGTCAACTTCATGCTGATCGGCCTCATGCTGCTCGCCCTGCACGTGGCGGGCATAGGCAGCGGCTGGGCGGCGCGCGGCCGCCGGCGCTGACCTCCGGCGGGAGTTCCGCGGGCGCCGTCACAGGGTCTGCTCGGCCCAGATCGTCTTGCCCGGCGCGACCAGCCGGGTCCCCCACGCCTGCGCCAGCTGGGCGACGATGAACAGGCCGCGCCCGCCCTCGTCGACGGTGCCGGCGTGGCGCAGGTGCGGGGCGGCCGTGTCGGCGTCCCGCACCTCGCAGGTGAGGGTGCGGCCGCGGATCAGGCGCAGTTCGATGGGCGGGCGCCCGTACCGCAGGGCGTTGGTCACGAGCTCGCTGGCGATGAGCTGCGTGTTGTAGGCGGTCTCCTCGTCCACGTGCCACGCGGTGAGCTGCTCGCGCGTGCGGCGCCGGACGGCGGACACGGCCGTCGGGTCGGGGTCGAGCGGCCAGACGGCGCACTGGTCGGGCGGGAAGGCCCGGGTCCGCGCGACGATCACCGCGGCGTCCCGGACGCCCAGGCCGGCCGGGAGCGCGTAGACGAGGTCGTCGCACAGGTCCTGCAGCGGGCGGTCGCCGTAGCGGGACACCGAGGCCAGCGGGCCGGGGCGTTCGGCGAGGTACGCGGTGAGCAGCGGGTCGCTGGTGAACACCAGGACGCTGCCGGGCGGTACGTCGACGTCCACGGCAGCGAACGGGGCGTCCTCCGCGCTCGCCAGGCTCGGCCCGGCAGGGGTGCCCAGCAGCGAGACGGTGCCCTCCGGCCCTACGACGAGCGGTGCCAGGTGGCCCGCGGCCGCCGCCGTACAGCTTCCGGTCAGCGGGTCGTGCACCGCGTACACGCAGTCGGCGGTCAGCTTCTCCTTGCGCAGGGGGTCGCCGAGCGGCAGCCGTCCCCGCTCGGCGGCGAGCCGGGAGGCGGTGTCGTGGAGCCGGGCGAGCAGTTCGTCCGGGGTGAGGTCGAACGCCGAGAGGGAGCGGATGGCGGTGCGCAGCTGACCCATGGTCGCGGCCGCCTCCAGGCCGCTCCCCGAGACCTTGCCCACGACGATGGCGGTGCGGGCGCTCGACAGGGCGGTCGTGTCGTACCAGGCGCCCGGATCGGCTCCGGTGAGGGAGAGGTAGGCGGTCTCCAGCCATGCCTGGGCCTCGGGCCTGCGGGGCAGCAGCTGCCGCTGGACCGTGGCGGCGATCGTGTGCTCGCGTGTGTAGCGCCGCGCGTTGTCGAGGCACAGCGCGGTGTGCGTGCCCACCTCCATGGCCGTGGCCCGGTCCTCCTCGTCGAAGACGGGCGAGTGGCCGGCGCGGTAGAGGCTGACGAGTCCGAGGGCCGCGTCCCGCAGGGCCAGCGGGACGACGAGGAGCGAATGGCCCCGCGCGTCGGCGACGGCCCGCGCGAGGGCGGGGTCCGCGACGAGCCAGGGGGTGTCCGGTCCGAGCCGGACCATCCGGGGGTTCAGGTCGGCCAGGGCCTGCGTGAACGGCGTCGGGTCCGTGAGGCGCCGGACGCCGCCCACCTCGTGGGCCTGCCGCACCTCCCCGGCGACCGCGCTGCGGAACGCGGTGCGCATCACGAGGGTGCCGACGGGGGCGCGGGCCAGGGGCGGGTCGTCGCCGCGGATGACGGCGTCCTCCACCTCGACGGTCACCAGGTCGGCGAAACCGGGCACCAGGATCGCGGCGAGTTCCTCGCCGATGACGACCGGGTCGAGGGTCCGGCCGACGCGTTCGCGCACCCGGTCGAGCATGCGGGTCCTGGCGTGGGCCCGTTCCCGCTCGGTGACGTCGACGGCGATGACGCCGACGCCGAGCACCTTTCCCTCGGGGCCCCGCAGCCGCAGTGCGTTGACCTCGAACGTGCGCTCCACGGGTGCCTCGTCGACCAGGGCTCGTACGACGTGGCGCAGCAGCGGCGTGCCGGTGTCGAGGACGTCCTTCAGGAGCGCCTCGACGTCGGCGTCGACGAGACGGTAGACGTCCCTGGCCCGTTGCCCCCGGATCTCGTCGAGGTCGATGTTGCGCATCCAGGGTGTGGCCGTGTTGACGCGGACCACGCGCAGGTCGGGGTCGACGAGGTGGAGCCCGATCGGGGACTGAGTGAACAGTGCCTCCAGCATCGAGGCCGCCGCCTCGTCGGCCTGACCGAGGGGATCGTTGCCCAAGGGTCCCATCCACCTCCGAGGTCCAGTCGCCGCGCGCGCTCGGGGGTACGCCCCGAACAACAGCGTGCGCCCTGGGCGGCTGCGCCGCACCCGCAGCCGCCGTACACCCCCGTCCTCCCCGTGTCACGGACATGACCGGCCGTCCAGCCCGCCGAACTTTTAACTCACTGATGACAAAGTATGGACGTGCACAACGAAAGTCCCCTACGGTATCGGCGCAACCGCACCGAGTAACGCCTCTGCGTGTCTCCCGCGCAGGGGGCAACTCGACCGGAGAGCGATCCGGCGGCCTCCGGTCCGTTCTGGAGGACCGATGCATCCACGGTTGTTCCGCCGTGCCCGAAGACGACTCACCCCCCTTCTCCTCGGCGCCTTCCTGGTCGGAGGCGTCCTGGCGGCGCCCCCGTCCACCGCCGCCCCCGCGGACATCCCGCCGCAGGAACCGGGCGTGACCCTGCGGGTGTTCGACACCCAGGTCCCGCTCAGCAGGCTGTGCACCCTCAAACCCGGCCAGACACCCAACCACGACAAGCTGATGCCGACCGTGGACTGGTCCACGACCGGTGACTTCGGCGGCTTCGCCGACAACTTCTCGGCCGTGGTGTCCGGTTACCTCGTCATCCCGGACGACGGCTCGTACACCTTCCGGCTCACCAGCGACGACGGCTCACGGCTGACCGTCGACGACCGGACCGTCATCGACCACGACGGTCTGCACGGGGCCGAGCCGAAGGACGGATCGGTCCATCTCACCGCCGGTTCACACCCGTTCCGCATCGACTACTTCGAGCGGGGCGGCGACCAGCGCCTCGCGCTGGAGTGGAAACCGCCGTCCGCGAGCGACTTCGGCATCGTGCCGACGGAGGCGCTCAGCACGGACGCCGGTGTGGTCCGGGTGACCGCGCCCGGCCGCAAGGAGTGCGAGTCGGGAGCGGACAGCCCCGGCGACGGACTGCCCCTGACCGACGTACGGCCCGACCTCACCCTCACCGACCTGCGCCCCGACGGCTTCGAACCGCAGGTCACCGGCATGGACTGGCTGCCCGACGGACGCCTTGCCATCAGCACCTGGGGCGGCTCGGAGACCACCACGGGCGAGGTCTACCTGCTGGGCAACGTCACCGGGAAGACCAGCCGCGACAAGGTGACCGTCAAGAAGGTGGCGAGCGGGCTGCGCGAGCCCATGGGCATCAAGTACGTCGACGGCTCGCTGTACGTCTCGCAGAAACACGAGCTGACCCGACTCGTCGACAACGACCGCGACTTCGTCACGGACGAGTACCGCACGGTCGCGACCTGGCCGTACGGGAAGAATTTCCACGAGTTCGCGTTCGGCCTGCTGTACCGCGACGGCTACTTCTACGTGAACCTGTCCGTCGCCATCGACTACGGCGGTGCGACGACCACTCCGCAGCCGGCGCCCGGCCGGGGCACCACGTACCGGATCCACCGGAAGACAGGGAAGATCCAGCCGATCGCGGGCGGTCTGCGCACCCCCAACGGCATCGGCTGGGGTCCCGGCGGTGACATCTTCACCACCGACAACCAGGGCGGCTGGCTGCCCGCGTCCAAGCTGGTCCACATCAAGCAGGACCGCTTCTTCAACCACTACACCGAGCCGTCCGGCCCCTTCGACGACCGGCCCGTCACCGAACCCGTGCTGTGGCTGCCGCAGAACGAGATCGCCAACTCCCCCAGCACACCGCTGTATCTGACCAAGGGCCGGTTCGCTGGGCAGATGCTCATCGGCGACGTCACCTACGGCGGGCTCCAGCGCGCCTACCTGGAGAAGGTGAAGGGCCAGTACCAGGGCGCCGTCTTCCGCTACACCCAGGGACTCGAAGCCGGCGTCAACCGCATCACGATGGGCCCCGACGGCGCCGTCTACGCGGGCGGGCTCGGCGCCGACGGCAACTGGGGGCAGGAGGGCAAGCTGAAGTTCGGCCTGCAGAAGCTCACCCCCAACGGCGGGAACACCTTCGACATCAAGGAGATGCGGGCCGTCCCCGGCGGCTTCGACCTGGAGTACACACAGCCGCTGTCGCAGGAGACCGTGGACAAGCTCGCCACCCGCTACCAGGCCGAGCAGTGGCGGTACACCCCGACGTCGGACTACGGCGGCCCGAAGATCGCCGAGGAGCGGCTCGCGGTCCGTTCGGCGACCCTCGCCAAGAACGGCCGGACCGTCCAGCTGCGCCTCGACGGACTGAAGCCCGGCCGTGTCGTGCACGTGCGCTCCCCGCAGCCGTTCGCCTCCGCGTCCGGCGAGAAGCTGTGGAGCACCGAGGCCTGGTACACGCTCAACGCCCTGCCGGGCAAGCAGCCGGCGCCCGCCACGCTGTACGAGGCGGAGGAGGCGCGCCTGACCGGGACGGCCGGGGTCAACCGGGACCACGGCGGCTACTCGGGCAGCGGCTTCGTCGACCGGTACGGCACCGAGGGCAAGGCGGCGACCACGTTCGACGTCACCGTCCCCAAGGCCGGCGACTACGACGTCGGCCTGCGCTACTCCAACGGCCCCAACCCCTTCCAGGGCACCAAGTCCCTCTCCCTGTACGCCAACGGGAAGAAGCTGCGCCAGACGAGGCTTCCCTCGACCGGTGACTGGGAGACCTGGTCGACCCGGACCGAACGGGTCACCCTGCGCAAGGGACACAACACCGTGGCCTACCGCTTCGACGCCGGTGACGACGGGCACGTCAACCTGGACCTGATCACCGTCCGCCCGCACGGCGCGCGTGTCGTCCTCTTCGACGGCACGGCCGCGTCGCGGAGCCAGTGGCAGCACACCGACGGACGCGTCCCCGAATGGCCCCTGGCCGAGGGGAAGTCGATGGAGGTGTGCTGCGGCGACCTGCGCACCAAGGACGCCTACCAGGACTTCACGCTGCACGTGGAGTTCCGGGTGCCGCTCCTGCCCGACGACGTCACGGGCCAGGACCGCGGCAACAGCGGCGTCTACCTCCAGGACCGCTACGAGCTGCAGATCCTCGACTCGTACGGCGACACGACGCTCGACACGAACGAGGCCGGCGCGATCTATCTGAAGAAGGCACCGGACGCCAACGCGGCCACCGCACCGGAGACCTGGCAGTCGTACGACATCACCTTCCGTGCGGCCCGCTACGACGCCGAGGGCACCAAGACGGCCGACGCCCGCGTCACCGTCGTCTGGAACGGCAGGAAGGTCCACGACGACGTCGCGATCGACGGCCCGACCGGAGGCGGCCGCCCGGAAGGCGCCTCGGCCGGCGCCGTCCGCCTCCAGGACCACGGCAACAAGGTCCGCTACCGCAACATCTGGATCGAGCCGCTGAACTGAGGCACGCGGTGAACAGGGGCGCGCCCCCGATCCGGTGGGCGCGCCCTTCCGGTCACAGCACTAGGTACCTTCGACGACGTCCTTGACGTACACGAGACCGTCGAGGGCGGCCAGGTGCGCCGGGTCCAGAGGGGCGTAGCCGAACCAGGGGGACACGCGGGGCGGCGGATCACCGAGGGTGGCGGTCAGCCGTTCGACGTCGACCAGCCCGGCGTCTTCGATGAGCCCGTACAACAGCCCCTCGACGGTCTCGGGCGGCGGGGCGTCCACACCCCGGTGCCGCAGGGTCCCCACCGCCGTGGCCACGACGGCGTACCCGGGCCCGAGCGCCGCGTCCACGAGCGCGCCGGCGCTCCACCACTCGACCCGGCCCTGCCACATCGTCATGCTGCTCTTCGGGCGCTGGAGATGGGAGTTGTGGGCGGCGACGAGCACCGGCCCCCGTTCCGCGAGCGCCAGGAGGTTCTGGGCCATCATCAGGTCCCGCAGCGCGCACAGGCGGGTCATCCGGACCGGTGAGGGGTCCGCCATGGCGTGGTGGTAGCGCAGCAACCCGGTGGCCGTCCGCGCGTTCAGGCGGGCGCGGTCCCAGGCGTCGGGCGGCATGGCGGCGGTCAGATGGGGCGCCTGCGCGTCGAGCAGGGCTGCCAGATCGTCGGCGAGCAGGCGGAGTTCACAGGCGTCGGCGGACCGGCCCACGGAACGGCCGGGGTCCATCATGGCGTCGGGGTCGGTCCAGCGGCCGTCGTCGCCGATCAGCCGGTCCAGGGTCTCGGCGGTGCACGGCAGCAGGCCGGGGTCCACATGAGCGGCGAGCAGGGTGTGCAGGTCCAGGAGGGCCTGGCGCGGGGAGGATGCGGCCGTGATCTCCAGCGGGCCGTCGAACCCGGCGAAGCGGACGTGCTCGCCGGGGGGCCGGTGCTCGTTGTGGGTCCGCATCCACCGCACGAGGTCGCGGTTGCCGGCGTAGGCGCCCCAGTCGTGGCTGAACCCGTCCTCCATGACCTGGTCGAGCGTGCCTTCCCCCGTGGTGACGTACGCGTCCACGGCCGGGGCCCGCAGGCAGTCGCTCTCGAGCGCGATGGTGCGGAAGCCCTCCCGTTCGACGAGTTCCCGGAAGAGGCGGTTGCGGACGGCGAGCAGGGCGTCCTCGCCGTGCGTGGGCTCGCCCAGGGCGAGGATCCGGGGCCGGACGGAGAGCAGCTCCAGGAGGGCGGCGGCGTCGAGGGATCGGGAGACTTCGTTGAGGTCGGAGGCCATGCCTTCAACGCTATCGTTGAAGGTTCGGTGGAAACCTGGGCCGTGATCCGGCCCGGTATCGTGGCGGTCGTGGGTGGCAACCTTCAAACCGGGGAACGTCTTCGTCCGGTCGACCTGGCCCGCTCGGCAGGTCTGTCCACGCAGGCGGTCCGCAACTACGAGGAGGCCGGCATCCTGCCGCCCGCGGCCCGAACCGCCTCCGGTCACCGGGTCTACACGGCGGTGCACGCGGCGGCGCTGCGCGCCTTCCTCGCCCTGCTCCCCGCCCACGGGCACGCCACGGCGACGGCGATCATGCGGGCCGTCGGGCAGGACGCGCCGGAGGAGGCGTTCCGGCTCATCGCCGGCAGCCATACCCAGTATCTGGAGGATCGGGCGACGCTGCTGGCCGTGGAGCGGGCGCTCGGTGACCTGGAGCCCGCGCCCGCGGCCGGTCCCGGCAAGGGCGGGCTGTTCGTGGGCCCGCTGGCGCGGCAGCTCGGGGTGCGGCCCGCGACGCTGCGCGCATGGGAGCGTGCCGGGCTGGTGCGTCCGCGCCGCGACCCGTTGACCGGGTACCGGGTGTACGACGAGGCGGACGTACGCGACGCCCGTCTGATCCGTCAGCTCCGACGCGGGGGCCACCTGCTGGAGCAGATCGCGCCGCTGATCACCCAGGTGCGGACGGCGGGCGGGCTGGAGCCGCTGGAGGGGACCCTGCGCGACTGGCACGACCGGCTCTCGGCGCGCGGGCGGGCCTTGCTGAGCGGGGCCGCCGCGCTGGAGGAGTACCTGCGGACGCGCGAGCGATGCTCCGTCGGCGTGGATCCGGACATCCGGGCGGCGGGGCGGTCGTTGGACCCGGCATGAGGATCATCGCCTGCGCCGCACTCGTCGGTGCCGCCCTGCTCACCGCCGCCCTTCCCGCCTCGGCGGACGACGGCCCCGTCGACTTCGGCCTCTTCCAGGGGGTCAACGACACCAAGGGCTCCACGTCCACCGACGCGGGACGGACGTGGCCGCCGCCGTCCGGCGGTACCGGCGACGGCGTGCCGAGGTCGGCGCTGGGGATGCTCGTGGAGGGCCTCGTCCAGGGCTGACGTCTCACCCAGGGGCGCCGGGCGGCGCTCCACGGCGGGGACGCGGTGGCCCTGGTGCCGAGGTCCGGGCGCGCGGGACGTGGCCTGAGACGTCGTCGTCGTTTTGGCGCCAGCCTCCGGCGCCGGCACGGACCATGCTCGACGTCATGAACCGACTTGAGGGAAACGTGGCCCTGGTGACGGGCGGCAGCCGGGGCATCGGTGCCGCCGTGGCGACCCGCCTGGCCGAAGAGGGCGCCGATGTCGTCCTGACCTACGAGCGTGACGAGCGAGCCGCCGCGGAGGTGGTGGAGCGGATCAAGGCCGCGGGGCGGCGGGGGCTCGCCGTGCGGGCCGACAGCGCCCGTGCGGAGGAGGTCACCGCCGCCGTGGACGAGGCCGCGGAGATGTTCGGCCGGCTCGACATCCTGGTCAACAACGCGGGCGTCTTCCTCGTCGGCCCGCTCGAGGAGCTGGGCCCGGACGAGGTCGAGCGCACCCTGGCGGTGAACGTGCGGGCGCCGTTCGCGGCGAGCCGGGCGGCCGCGCGCCATATGGGGAAGGGCGGCCGCATCATCAGCGTCGGCAGCAACGTCGCCGAGCGCGTGGTCCTCCCGGGGCTGGCGCTGTACGCGATGAGCAAGTCGGCCCTGGTGGGGATGACGAAGGGGCTGGCCCGGGAGCTCGGCCCGCGCGGTATCACCGTCAATCTCGTGGTCCCCGGCCCCACCGACACCGCCGCCAACCCGGCCGACGGCCCGAACGCCGAGGCCATCGCCGGGTTCACCGCCGTGGGCCGTTATGCGCGGGCGTCCGAGATCGCGGCCACCGTCGCCCATGTGGCCGGAGCGGACGGCGCGTACATCACCGGGGCGTCGCTGCCCGTCGACGGCGGCTTCACCGTCTGACCCCGCGGCGGGCTCACCGCTGCGCCAGCGCCGGCGTCAACTCCGTCCACGGGTTGGGCAGATCGCCCGTCACCGGGCCGCAGACGCCGGCGCCCCGTTCGGCCGCCGTGCGCAGGGCGAGCGGGACCAGCGGGTGGGGGACGCCGTAGACGAGGTGGCACAGGCGGTCGGCGGGGACGCGTTCGGTCCAGGCGGGGCGGGTGAAGTCCGCGACGTACCGGGACCAGGGGCCCTCGAAGGTGACCGTGAGGTCGGCGAGGCGGGTGTAGCCGGGGGCCGGGTGGACGCCCGGGTTGAGGACGACCGTCGAGGCGCCGAGGCGGCGGACCGCGCGGATCAGACGGCGGCACTCGGGCAGGGCCTCGGGGGCCGCCGGGGTCTGGTCGAGGAAGCAGCCGTCGACGCCGTACCACTCCTGGTGGCGGCGCAGGTCGGCGGTGATCTCGGCGGGTTCGCGGGCCCCGTAGTCCGTGTCCAGGTAGCCGAGGAGGCGGGCGCCCGCCGCGCGCAGCGCCTCGGCCGCCCTGGCGAACGCCGGGTCGGGGGTGGTGCCGGGGCCGTTCGCCGGGTTCAGCACGACAGCGTAGGTGCGGGACGCGCAGGTGATGAGGCGGTGCCAGGCGCCCGGGTCCTCGGCCGGGTGCACGTACAGCGGGATCAGCAGGTTCACCGTGCCCGTACCTCCTCGGGGCGGCGGCCGGCGGCCTCCCACAGCGCCTTCACGGACGCGGTGAGGGGGTGCTCCGGGGTCCAGCCGAGGGCGTCGCGGGCGGCGGTGATGTCCGAGCACTGCCAGGACACCTGCGCGGAGCGGGCGGAGCCGCCGGTCCCGGCCTCGGCGATCCGGCCCCGGAATCCGGCCGCGTCGGCGAGGGAGCGTACGAGGTCTCGGACGGGCCGGGCGTCGCCGCCGCCGATGTTCAGCACGGGCGGCAGCGGTCCCTCGGCGGTGGCGGCCAGCGCGGCCGCCCGGGCCACGTCGCGGACGTCGACGAAGTCGCGGTGGGCGGACAGGTCCCCGAGCCGCAGTGCCGCCTCCGGGTCGTCGCCCGCGTCCGCGAGGAGGGCAGCGACCCGGCCGGGCAGCCCGGTGGGCGGGGCTCCGGCGCCCACCGGGTTGCCCACCCGCAGGACCACCGCGTCCAGGCCGGACGCGGTCACCGCCACCGTGCCCGCCAGTTTGGTCGCGCCGTAGGGGCCGGCGGGCCGGGTGGCCGCCGACTCCGTGACACGCACCCCGGGGTCGGTGGGACCGTACTCGGCGGACGAGCCCAGATGGACCAGCCGTGCCCCGGGTGCCGCCTCCCGCAGCGCCGCGCACAGCACGGCCGGACCGCGGGCGTTCACCTCGGCCAGGGTGACGGCGTCGCCGCCGGTCGCGCCCGCGCAGTTGACCACGGCGTCGGGTGCGACCTCGGCCAGCGCCGCCGCCAGGTCCCGTGGACGAGCGGCGGCGAGGTCGACGGTGACGTCGGCGGCGAGGGAGCGGCCGGCGACGAGGACCCGGGCGCCGGGCAGCGTGCGCAGCCGCTCGGCGACATGGGTGCCGAGGTAGCCGGTGGCGCCGAGTACGAGGAGGTGCATGGTGGTTCAGGCCCCCTTGAGCAGGAGCGACTTGCGGCTGGTGAACTCCGCGTTGGCGCGGTCGTAGTCGTCGGGGCGGCCGATGTCGAGCCAGTAGCCGTCGAACTCGTAGGCGTGCGGCGGGCGTCCGGCGGCGAGCAGGTCGGTGACGAGTTCGTCGAAGCCGAGGGGCAGTCCGGGGGTGTAGCCGTCGAGGGTGGCCCGGGAGAGACCGTAGACGCCCATGGACACCCGGTAGTCGATGCTGGGCTTCTCGGTGAAGGCGACCACCCGGCTGGCGTCGGTCGTCAGCACCCCGAAGTCGATGTGCACCTTGCGCGCGTACGTGGCGATCGTGAGGGGGGTGCCGGAAGCCTCGTGGGAGCGCAGGACGTCGGCGTAGTCGAGGTCGGTGAGGACGTCGCCGTTCATGACGAGGAAGTGCTCGGGGAGGCCGTCGCGGAGGGCGAGCAGCGGGCCCATGGTGCCGAGCGGGCTCTCCTCGGTGGCGTAGTCGACGTTCATGCCCCACTGGGAGCCGTCGCCGACGTAGGCGCGGATGATCTCGCCGAGGTGGCCGATGGCGAGGGTGCAGCGGGTGAAGCCGGCCGTGGACAGCTGGCGCAGCACGATCTCCAGGATGGCGTGCTGGTCGCCGATGGGGACGAGCGGCTTGGGCAGCGCCGTGGTGTACGGCCGCAACCGGACGCCCTTGCCACCGGCGAGGATCACTGCGTGCATGGCATACCTCCTGCGGTACGAGCCGGGCGGGTCAGATGTTGTAGATGCCGGTCTTGTAGCGGGCCAGGTGGGCGGGGTCGGTGAACCACCGCGCGGTGCTCGCCAGTCCCTCCTCCAGGGTGTTCTGCGGCCGCCATCCCGTGGCCGCGGTGAGGCGGGTCGCGTCGGCGACGAGTCGCATCACCTCGGAGTTGGCGGGACGCAGCCGGGCGGGGTCCTCCTGGACGTCGAGGGGGGCGTCCATGACCTTGCCGATCAGCGCGACCAGGTCGCCGACGGAGATCTCGCCCCCGGTTCCGGCGTTGAAGGTGCGGCCGACGACCTGCTCGGCCGGTGCGGTGCCGACGGCGAGGAAGGCCCGCGCGGTGTCCTCGACGAAGGTGAAGTCACGGGTGGGGCGCAGGTCGCCGAGGGTGATCGTGCGTTCCCCGGCGGCCACCTGACCGATGACGGTGGGGATCACGGCCCGCATCGACTGGCGGGGACCGAAGGTGTTGAACGGGCGCAGCGTCACCACCGGGGTGCCGAAGCTGGCGTGGTAGCTGTCGGCGAGCCGGTCGCCGCCCGCCTTCGAAGCGGCGTACGGCGACTGGGTGTTGATGGGGTGGTCCTCGGTGATCGGCACGGTCTGGGCGGTGCCGTACGTCTCGCTGGTGGAGGTGTGCACCAGGCGCGGGGTGCCCAGGGCGCGGACGGCCTCCAGCACGTTGAGGGTGCCGGTGACGTTGGTGTCCACGTAGCTGTGCGGGGCCTGGTAGGAGTACGGGATCGCGATGAGCGCGGCGAGGTGGTAGGCGCAGTCGGCGCCGTCGAGCAGTCCGCGCACCGAGCCGGGGTCGCGGACGTCGCCGAGGACGATCTCGACCTGGTCCAGCACGTCGGCGGGCAGGGTCTCCAGCCAGCCGTAGGAGGAGAAGGAGTTGTACTGGGCCATGGCGCGCACGCGGTGGCCGGAGGCGACGAGTGCCTCGGTGAGGTGCGAGCCGATGAAGCCTTCGGCGCCGGTGACGGCGGCGATCGGTGCGGAGGTCAACTCTCGGTCCCTTCGTAGTGGTGGCCGGACGCGGGCCGGGTGCGGTCGGGACGCGGGCTCCGGCGGTCCGATGGGGTGATGCGGAGGGTCAGGCGTGCGGGGAGGGCCGGCCGAGCACGCGCAGCGCGCAGACCGCGAGGCAGAGCGCGGCCGCGGCGCACACCGCGGGCAGGACGACCGGCTCGGGCGGCAGGTCCAGGGCGGTCACCGCGCCGGCCGACGCGGCGGCGGCGAGGCAGAGCAGGGCGGGCGGCCAGGCCGTGCCGAACGCCTGCAGCAGCAGGGCGGTCCACAGGGCGGCCGCGAGCAGCAGGGGGGTGGCCGGGTCCGCGCCGGTGAGCAGTGCGGCGGGCAGCAGCAGGAGCAGGTAGGCGCCGAGGCAGCCGGCGAGGACACCGGCCGAGCGCAGCAGGAACCCGCCGGGGGTCGCGCTGCCGCGCAGCGCGGCGACGGACCAGCCGCGGTAGCGGTAGAGCAGCCATTCGGCGGGCCCCATGCTGAGGGTCAGGGCGATCACGGCGTACGGCTGCTGACGTCCTGTCAGCACGACGAGCACGGCCGCGGCCAGCCCGAACAGGCCGTACGGCAGGGAGGCGCGTACGGGGGTGCGCGGTGCGTGCGGGGCGGATGGCCCGGTGCGGCCGCGCCACAGGACGTGGCCGGCGGCGGCCAGGGTGGCCAGCAGGGCGAGCAGGGGCAGTCCTGCGCGTGCGAGGGGCCCGGGTTCCCACCACGGCAGGACGGCGGCCCCGGCGATGAGCGGGCTGAGCGCTGCGAGCAGCAGTCTCTCCCGGGCGAGTACCAGGAGGACGCCGGCGGCGGCCAGGTACAGCGACTGGCCGGCGGCGACCGCGAGGGCCAGGGTGTCCGGGCCGGGGATCAGCGCGAGGGCCGTCGCCATGGCGGCGCCCAGGAGGGACCCGGCGAACAGGGTGCCGGACGCCTCCCGGCGTCCTGTGACGAGCCGCAGGTGGGCGCGGTGGCCGAGGGCCTGCCCCCACGCCCAGGAGGCGATGCCCGCCACGATCAGTACGGGCGCGTACCGGGTGAGCGACCACAGCGGGGCGGTGAGCAGATGTGCGAGGGCGGGCAGGGCGAACAGGACGCCGCGCAGCAGGCAGCGCAGGGTGTCGGGCCGCCAGGGGTCGGGGGCGGGCGGTGGTTCGGGGAACGTCCGGGGCACCCGCTCGTACAGGGCGGTCGCCAGGGAGAACAGGTTGGGGTGCCCGTACCGCTCCTTGATGACGGAAGCGGACAGGCCCTCGGCCTCCAGCAGGGCCGCGACCTCGTAGGGGTGGACGGCGGGCCCTATGGCGTCGGCGAGTTCGGCGGCCAGGGTGCTGACCGCCTCCTCGTCGGGGCCGTGTCCGGGCAGCCGGATGGCGAGGGTGGCGTCGTCGAGCGCCCAGCGCGGGCGGCGGCGCGGCGGGCGGGGCGTGGCGAGCCGCAGGGCGAGCGTGTCGTGCCCGTCGCCGGGTTCGAGGGACAGGGGGCCGCTCATCGGGTGAGGCTCCCGGTGCCGGTGACCGCCGGGGCGGGCAGGACGACCCGGGTGGGCGTGGGTGCCGTCCCGGTGGCCAGTTCGTGGTAGATGCCGCGGAAGGTGTCGATGGTCTGCCGCAGGGTGAACTGCTCGATGACCCGCAGCCGGGCCGCCTCCCCCATGGCGCGGCGCCGTCCGGGGTCGCCGAGGAGTTCGAGCGCGGCGGCGGCCATGGCGGCCGGGTCGCGCGGCGGTACGACGAGTCCGGTGTCGCCGACGGCCTCGCGGACGCCGCCGACGTCGGTGGACACGGTGGCCCGGCCGCACGACATGGCCTCGATCAGGGTGAAGGGGAAGCCTTCGCTGATGCTGGACAGCATGACCACGGAGCCGGCTGCGTAGGCGTCCTTGATGTCGTCGACCCGGCCTTCGAAGGTGACCGCGTCGGCGTGCCCGAGTTCGGCGGCGAGGGCCTCGCAGCGTTCGCGGTAGGCCTCGCCGCCGCGCGGGGTGCCGCCGAACAACCGCAGCCGTACGTCGGGGCGTTGTGCCCGGACGAGGGCGAAGGCGCGGATCAGGGTCTCCAGGTCCTTGATCGGGTCGACGCGTCCGGCCCAGCTGAGGGTGGGGGTCTCGGGTTCGGGGCCGGCCGGTGGGAAGGCGGCCGGGTCGACGCCGTTGTAGACCGTGCGGATCGCGGTGGGGTCGGCGCCGCCCTGTTCCTCCCAGAGCCGGTTGTAACGGTTGCCCGGGGTGATCAGGGCCGCCTGGCGGTAGCTCTCCTGCGCGAGCAGGCGGAAGAAGCCGAGGACGACCGCCTTGACGGGCCAGCGGTAGGCCGCGGTGCGGTAGCCCAGGTATCGCTCACGCAGGTAGACGCCGTGCTCGGTGAGCAGCAGCGGGACGCCGTACCGTTCGCGGGCGGCGAGGCCCGGCAGGACGGCGACGCCACCGCTGACGGCGTGCGCGACGCCGTCCCGCGGGGGTGGCACCGCGAGCGGGCGCAGCGCGTGTTCCAGCAGGGCGGTGGCGGTGAGCGCGTCGTGCAGCGTCGGCCGTGCCTCGCGGACGGCCAGGCCGGGGCGGTTCCATACGGCGGTGAGGATGCGCAGGGCGGTGTCGCCCCGCAGGAACGGGCTGAGTTCGGCGGCGGCGGCCGCGTGGGCCAGGGCGTGCAGGGCGGGCGCGAAGCCGTCCTCGGCGCCGGGGTCGACGAGCGCGGTGAGGAACTGTTCGTAGGCGGTGGCGAGTCGGCTGCGGGACCGGCCGCGCGGGGGCCGGCCGTCGGGGGTGGGGCCCCACATGGGCACGGACAGGACGTCGCGGACATGGCCGGGGAGGTCCCAGACGAGGGATTCCCGTCCGGTCCCGGTGACGGCGATGACGTCGAACTCGATGTCCGGCATGCCGGTGACGAGCTGGTCGCACCAGACGCTGACGCCGCCGTGACTGTGCGGGTAGGTGCCTTCGGTGAGCAGGGTGACGCGCGCGGCGGTGGCCCGCCGCGCGGCGTGGTGAACGTGCATGGATGTGCTCCACGGCCGAGGTGTGGTGAGGGGTGCCTGTCCCGGCGCGGACGGCCGGGACCTCGCTGCGGGTGTCGGTCAGCTCCCCGTGGGCGGGACGTGCTCGGCCACGCCCGCGGGGACGCGGGCGTCCGGGGCCGGGACGGTGGCGGGTGCGGAGCCGTCCGTGCCGCCGGGCGCGGCGGGTGCCGTGGAGGCGGGCAGGGTGAGGGTGAGCGGCCCGGTGGCCGGGGCCGTCCAGCCGGAGCGCAGTCCGGCGTACGTCTGGCCGAAGGCGGTGCCGGACCGGGTGGTGCCGTCGGGCATGGTCGCGGGGATGTCGACGCCGGTGGGGCCGTCCACGGTGACGGTGTCGCCGATGCGGTAGGCGGTGACCTCTCCGCCGTCCACGGCGGTCCGCCAGGCGGCGCGGCGGCCCAGTTCCCCGCCGATGGCCTTCATCCGCAGGTTGACCAGCGGGGTGTCCGCCGCGAACAGGGCCTCGTAGCCGTCGAGGACGCCGTCGAGGACCGGGTAGGCGATGCGCTCCTCGGCCAGGTTGGACTGATGGATGAAGTGCGGCTTCGGGTCGTTGGCGAGGACGTGGCCGAAGGCGATCTGCCGTTCCAGGGGCACGATGTGCTCGGTGTAGCCGGTCTCCGGGTCGAGCGGCGCGGGCAGGCAGGTGGTGGTGGCCGGGTTGTCCTCGCAGATGCCGCTGCCGCCCTGGGCGCGGCTGGTGTAGATCCAGTTGTACTCGTCGACCTGCTCGGCGGCGCGGCCCGCGTTGTAGAACACGTTCATCGGGTAGCGCGGGACCGTGGTGGCGGGGCCGACCTGGCGCCGGCCGGGTTCGCGGGAGTTGTCGGAGGCGAGCCAGGTGACGCCGGTGTCGGCGAGGGCGAGCGCCAGGTTGGGGTTGTCGGCGGGCTGCTGGGGCAGCACCTTGAGCCCGGAGTGCTCGCCGGTCACCAGCTCGTCGTCGTCCATGGGGAGTCCGGCGGACCGTCCCCAGGCGCGGTTGTGGGCGATCTCGTCGGCGATGTCGTCGCGGCCGACCCACTTGGTGCTGCCGTCGGCGTTCGTGGCGCAGCGCCAGGGCACCACCGAGGTGTCCTGTTCGCAGCCGAGGAAGGCGTGCGTGTAGGTGTGGTTGATCCAGCGGAAGGCGTCGCGCCGCTGCACGAGGCGGTCGGCGAGCGGGTCGGCGCCGGCGTGGTCTTCGCGGTGGTCGACGCTGCCGGCGGCGTTGTAGGCGAGGTCGAGCGTGAGGCCGCGTTCCTGCTGCCAGCTGACGGCGTGGTCGACGTCGGCGGGCGTCATCCTGATCGGGTCGGGTGTGGCGTCCGGATCGGTGCAGTCGACGTCGCCGGGCGTGCAGTTGAGCGTGGAGTTCCAGCGGTCGTCGCCCGCGAGGACGTCGTCGACGTGGACGGCGAAGTAGTTGCGGGAGGCGCCGAGGTGCACACCGCCGGTCATCCAGGCGACGATGCCGCGGGCGAGCAGCCGGAACTGCTGCTGGTGGCGGTTGTAGACGAAGGTGACGACGAGTTCGCGCCGCCCGTCGTGCCGGTACTCCCCCACCAGGGAGCCCTGCCGGCCGGAGCCCGGGATGGGCGCCTGCACGTACGGCGTGAAGTCGGCGCCCTCGGCGGGGCTGGACAGGAAGGCGTAGCTCTCACCGACGTCGGGCGCGTTGTCCTCGAAGGGCACGGGTCCGTCGAGGTAGCCGAACGGCCCGGACCGGCCGGCGTCCGTCACCTCGGCCCGTACCCCGTCGACGCTGCCGGAGTAGCCGCCGTTCACGGGGTACTGCAGTCCGGCCTCGGGCCGGGCGTAGGTGTAGGCGTCGACCTGCGGGACGGCGTACTCCTGCTCGTACGCCGCGAGGGCGGCCATCTCCGCCGAGCCGGCCGGGAACGGGTTGTCGTTGGGCAGGACGACCGCCTGGAACTTGGCGCGTGGCCGGCCGTCGACGGTGTCCGCGAGGTAGCCGGCGTCGATCACGGGACGGTCGGACCGGTTCAGGTCGATCTCCGTGTACGGCGTTCCGGCGGTCTGCAGTTCGGCGGCGATGGCGTCGGTGGCCGGGCCTCCGTCGCTGACGACGAGCACCCGCAGGTCGATGCGGGGCTCCGGCTCGGCCGCGTGGGCGGCCGGTACGCCGAGGGCGGCTATCAGCGCGCCCGTCGTCAGCACAGTGGTGCTCAAGGTCCGCTTCATGCGGTGCTGTCCCCTCCCCGTGCAGGGGTGAGCATGGCTCCGCAGAGCGACGCACCCCCGCGCGCGACGCCGGCTTCCCCCTCAGAGACCGGTCGTCGACGCATCCGTCGCGTCAAATAGTGAGGTATCTGTGGAGCTTTCGTGCTCTTGCTGCGGAATCTGACGGAAAAACGCAGGTCGCCGGGAGCCGTCGACGGGGCCGGTCCGTGTGCTCGGCCCTTCGCGGCGGGTGCCGGCCGGAGGCCCGGCGATCTCTTCGCCGCAGGTCGGGGAGGCGGAGGCGGGTCCGTGGGGCAGGTGGGACGAACCGGTGCGACTGCCACTGGTCTGTACCGGTCCGGCGCGGGGACACGCGCCGGTTTCTGGTCATCTTTGATGACCGGTCCTACCGCGCGGACGTCCGGAACGCGGCGTTCCGAGGTCAGGCGCCGGTGGCGACCTCGCTGTCGGGATGGATGGTGAGGACCTGGTCCAGCCCGACGATGCTCAGGATGCGCAGCGTGTTGGCCGGTACGGCGGCCAGCACCAGCTGCCCTCCGCCGGACTGCGCATGATGATGTGCGGCGATCAGGGCGGTGATGCCGCTGGAGTCGCAGAAGTCCAGGGCGCCCAGGTCGACGACGAGGCGCTGGCCGGGGCGGACCGTGATCGTCGGGAGGAGGTCGCGGAACTGCCCGGCGTTCAGGTAGTCCAGGTCTCCGGCGACCTCCAGGACCGGTCCGGACGCGGTGTCTCGGGTGCTCATCTTCAGTGCGTTCATCGTGTGCTGCTCGTCCGGTCTTCGCTCGTCTGGTCGTCGGAGGAGGGGACGCCGATCGCGAGAAGGGCGGTGTCGTCGTCGAGGCCGTCCCCGAACCCCGTCAGCAGGCCGCCGAGGGCCTCGATGACCGCGTGCGGGGGTCTGCCGGCCTGGGTCGCGGCGAAGGCCAGGAGTGCCTCGTCACCGTAGAGGCTGGTGCGGTCCTTGCCGGTGCGGGCCTCGGTGAGCCCGTCGGTGTAGAGCAGCAGGGTGTCGCCGGGGCCGAGGGTGGTGCTCGCGTCGGTGAAGGGCGCGGCGGGCAGGACGCCGACGAGCAGCCCGCCCGGCGTGGGCAGGTACGCGGCGGTGCCGTCGGCGCGCAGCACCACCGCGGGCGGGTGGCCGCCGGAGGCGAGGTGGACGGTGAGGCGCCCGGCGTCCGGGTCGGGGTCGATGGTGCCGAAGACGGCCGTGCAGTAGCGCGGGTCGCCGCCGGCCGAGTAGCGCTCGTGCAGCACCTTGTTGAGGGTCGTCAGGGCCGAGACCGGGTCCGGGTCGTGCAGGGCGGCGGCCCGCAGGGTGTAGCGGGTCAGCGAGGTGAGGGCCGCGGCCTGCGGGCCCTTGCCGCACACGTCTCCGAGGAAGAACCCGAAGCGCTTGCCGTCCAGCGGGAAGACGTCGTAGAAGTCGCCGCCCAGCCGGTCCGGGGAGGCGGTGTGGTAGTGGGCGGCCGCCTCCGCCCCGGGCAGCTCCGGCAGCGTGTCGGGGAGCAGGGACTGCTGGAGTACGGCGAACGTGTCCTGCAGCCGGGCCCGGTCCGCCTCGGCCTGGCGGCGTGCCTCCTCGGCGGACTGCTGCCGGCGCAGCAGCTCCTCCTCGTAGGCGCGCCGGTCGCGGGCGTCGAAGACGGTGGTGCGGATCAGCAGGGGCTCACCGGTGGTGCCGTGCTTGACGACGGAGGACACCAGGACGGGCATCCGCCCGCCGCCGGCCTGCTTGATCTCCAGGGCGATACCGCTGATCTGGCCCTGCATGCGCAGCAGCGGCGCGAAGTGCGTCTCGTGGTAGAGCTTGCCGCCGACGGTCAGCAGGTCGGTGAAGCGCAGGCGGCCCACCACATCCGACCGGGCCAGGCCGAGCCAGCCCAGCAGCGTGCTGTTGATCTTGGCGATCGTCCCGTCCATGAGCGTGGACAGGTAGCCGCACGGTGCGCTCTCGTACAAGTCCTCGGCACTGTCCTCCAGCAGGGCGGCGAAGGCGGCCTGCGCCGTCTTGTCGTCGTCGGCGTCGTGCGGGTCGGAGTACTGCCCGGCCCGGGCCATCATTTTAGTCCGGCCAGGAACTCGGTGAGGGCCTCGTTGGTGGCCTCGGGAGCGGACAGGTGGGGGCAGTGCCCGGTGGCGTCCAGGGTCACCAGCGTGGAGCCGGGGATCGAACGGTTCACGTACGCGCCGACCTCACGGGGGGCGATCACGTCCTGGGTGCAGTCCAGCACGAGGGTGGGCACCCGCACCCGCTTCAGGTCCTCGCGCGAGTCGGACAGGAACGTGGTGCGGGCGAAGACGCGGGCCATGTCGGGGTCGGTGGCGCAGAAGCTGTTGCGCAGTTCGTCGCCGAGTTCGGGGCGGTCGGCGTTGCCCATGATCACCGGAGCCATCGCCGCCGACCAGCCGAGGTAATTGGACTCCAGGGAGCCCAGCAGCTCCTCGATGTCGTCCGCGCCGAAGCCGCCGCGGTAGCCGTCGTCGTCGATGTAGCGCGGGGAGGGCGCGACCATCACCAGGGCGCCGATGCGTTCCGGGGCGCGGTCGGCGGCGAGGACGCCGATCATCGCGCTGACGGAGTGCCCGACGAAGACCGCGTCGCGCAGGTCGAGCGCCTCGCAGACCTCCACGACGTCCTGGGCGTAGCCGTCCAGGGACGCGTAGCGGTCCTCGGAGAACGCGGACGCGTCGGAGCGTCCCGCCCCGACGTAGTCGAAGAGCACCACGCGGTGGTCGTCCGCGAGGGCGGGCACGGTCAGCCGCCACATGTTCTGGTCGCAGCCGAACCCGTGGGCCAGCACCACGGTGCGCCCCTGCGGATTGCCGGTGACGGTGACATTGTTCCTGCGGACTACATCCATACCAGCCAGTCTCTCAGCTCACCCCGCGGGCATATGACACGGGTCCGTGCCGGAGGGCCGTGGCCTGGCCGGGCCGCCCACGGGCGGCTGGACGGGGCGACGGCCGGGTCGTCTTCCTCCCCGTCTCATTTCTCGAAGCGGTACCCCATTCCGGGCTCCGTGATGAAGTGCCTCGGATGCGACGGGTCCGCCTCCAGCTTCCGGCGCAGCTGGGCCATGTAGACACGGAGGTAGTTCGTCTCCTTTCCGTACGACGGCCCCCAGACCTCCTGGAGGAGCTGCTTCTGGCTGACCAGACGACCGGTGTTGCGCACGAGCACTTCCACCAGCTGCCACTCGGTGGGCGTGAGCCGGACGTCCGCACCGCCGCGGTGGACCTTCTTGGCGGCCAGATCCACGATGAACGTGGCGGTCTCCACGACGACGCCCTCCTCGCCGCTGCCGGTGGGTTCGGCGCGGCGGACCGCCGCCCTCAGCCGGGCGAGCAGCTCGTCCATGCCGAAGGGCTTGGTGACGTAGTCGTCGGCGCCCGCGTCGAGCGCCTCGACCTTCTCGTCGGAGGTGTGCCGGGCGGACAGCACGATGATCGGCACGCGGGTCCAGCCGCGCAGGCCCTTGATCACCTCGACGCCGTCCATGTCCGGCAGTCCCAGGTCGAGGAGCACCACGTCGGGATGGCGGGCGGCAGCGAGCTGAAGTGCGGTGGCGCCGTCGTGGGCCGCGTCGACGTGGTATTTGCGCGCCTTGAGGTTGATCACGAGCGCGCGCACGATCTGTGGCTCGTCCTCTACCACGAGCACCCGGGTCATGGAGTCCGCCTCTCGGTGTGTACGGGGTGTTCCGCAGGTACGGTCCGGGCCGCGGCGGGCTGGGGACGCTCGGTGCCCGCCCCTCCCGCCCGCAGGGTGAGGACCATCGTGAGGCCGCCGCCGGGGGTGTCCTCGGCGGTGAGGGTGCCGCCCATGGCCTCGGTGAAGCCGCGGGCGACCGCGAGGCCGAGCCCGACTCCGTTGCCGCGCGGGGCGTCGCCGTGGCGCTGGAAGGGCGCGAAGATGCGCTCCTTGGCCTCGTCGGGGACCCCGGGACCGCGGTCCACCACCCGGACCTCCACCACCTCGCCCAGGGCGCTGGCCGAAACCAGGACGGGCTCACCCGCGGGACTGTACTTGACGGCGTTCTCGACGACGTTGGCGACGACCCGCTCGAGCAGGCCCTTGTCGGTGGCGACCATGGGCAGACTCTCCGGCACGTCCAGGACGACGGCCGACTCGGGGTCCGGTATGCCGCCCATCGCCATGGGGACCACCTCGTCCAGGTCGATGTCCCGGATCAGCGGGGTGACGGTGCCGGTCTGCAGGCGCGACATGTCCAGGAGATTGCCCACCAGGTGGTCGAGCCGGTCGGCGCCCTCCTCGATGGCGGCCAGCAGCTCCGCCCGGTCCTCCTCGGACCACTCCACGTCGTCCGAGCGCAGGGACGACACCGACGCCTTGATCCCGGCGAGCGGTGTGCGCAGGTCGTGGCTGACGGCGGCCAGCAGCGCGGTGCGGATCCGGTTGCCCTCGGCCAGCACTTTGGCCCGCTCCGCCTCCTGCCGCAGGCGCCGGCGGTCCAGGACGACGGCGGCCTGGGCCGCGAACGCGGCCAGCACCCGGCGGTCGGAGGCGGGCAGCACCCGCCCGGACAGCGCGAGCGCCATGTGGTCGCCGACGGGCATGTCGACGTCCGCGTCCTCGGGGCTCCCGGCGGGACGCGGCCCCGCACTGCCCGCACAGGTCCAGGGATCGACGTCGCTCCGCCGCTCCAGCAGGGCCGCCGACTCCATGCCGAAGGTCTCCCGGACGCGCTCCAGCAGCGCCTCCAGGCTGGTCTCGCCGCGCAGCACGCTGCCGGCCAGGTAGGACAGGATCTCCGACTCGGCACGCAGCCGGGCGGCCTGCTGGGTGCGCCGGGCGGCCAGGTCCACCACCGACGCCACCGACACCGCGACGCCGACGAAGATGACGATGGCGACGATGTTCTTCGGGTCGGCGATCGTGAGCGTGTGGAAGGGCGGGGTGAAGAACCAGTTGAGCAGTGCGGAGCCCACCGCCGCCGAGGCCAGTGCCGGGTACAGGCCGCCGAGCAGGGCCGCCGCCACGGTCAGCGTCAGGAACAGCAGCACGTCGTTGGCCAGGCCGGCGTCGGACACCATGAGCAGAAGGGTGAGCAGGACGGGTCCCACGACACCGGCGAGCCAGCCCCACAGGACCCGTGTCCTGCCCAGCCGCGCTCCCCGCGCCACCGGCAGTCCGCGCCCCTTGCCCGCCTCGCCGTGCGTGATCAGGTGCACGTCCAGGTCCGGGCCCGAGTCCCGGGCCACCGTCGCGCCCACGCCCGGCCCGAACACGTACTGCCAGCTCCTGCGGCGCGAGACACCCAGCACGATCTGGGTGGCGTTCACCCCCCGCGCGAAGTCCAGCAGGGCCACCGGGACGTCCTCACCCACCACATGGTGGAAGGTGCCGCCCAGGTCCTCCACCAGGGTGCGCTGGACGGCCAGCTCCTTGGGCGAGGCCGAGGTCAGCCCGTCGCTGCGCGCGACGTAGACGGCCAGCACCTCGCCGCCCGCGCCCTTCTCCGCCAGACGGACCGCCCGCCGGATGAGCGTGCGGCCCTCGGGACCACCGGTCAGGCCGACCACGATGCGTTCGCGCGAGCCCCAGATCCTCGACACCCGGTGCTCGCTGCGGTACCGCGTCAGGTACTCGTCGACCCGGTCGGCCACCCACAGCAGGGCCAGCTCCCGCAGGGCGGTGAGATTGCCGGGCCGGAAGTAGTGGGACAGCGCCGCATCCACCTTGTCCGGCTTGTAGACGTTGCCGTGAGCCATCCGCCGCCGCAGCGCCTGCGGCGGCATGTCGACCAGCTCGATCTCGTCCGCGCGCCGGACCACTTCGTCCGGGACGGTCTCGCGCTGCCGCACTCCTGTGATCGACTCCACCACATCGCCGAGGGACTCCAGATGCTGGATGTTCACCGTCGATATCACGTCGACACCGGCCGCCAGCAGTTCCTCCACGTCCTGCCAGCGCTTGGCGTTGCGCGCACCGGGCACGTTGGTGTGGGCGAGCTCGTCCACCAGCGCCACCTGCGGATGCCGCGCCAGGACCGCGTCGACGTCCATCTCGGTGAAGAGCGTGCCGCGGTACTCCAGCTCCCGGCGCGGGATCTTCTCCAGACCGCGCAGCATGACCTCGGTGCGGGGCCGCTCGTGGTGCTCCACGAAGGCCACCACGCAGTCGGTGCCGCGTTCGGTCCGGCGGTGTGCCTCGGCGAGCATCGCGTACGTCTTGCCGACGCCCGGGGCCGCACCGAGGTAGATCCTGAGCTTGCCGCGTGCCATGTTCTCGTCTCTGCTCTCGTCGGCTCTCGTGTGCGGTTCCGGCAGGGGTCGGGGACGGGCTCACGCCTCGGAGCGGTGGCCCGTCCCCGGACGGATGCCGTGGTGGCGGACGTGGGAGCGCCCTTCTCCAGTGTGCGGTGGAGCCGGGTCGGGCGGACCCGTCAGCTCTTCGCCGGCGGACCCGTCAGCTCTTCGTCAGGAGTTCCCTGAGCGCGATGTTGAGTGCGAGGACGTTCACCCGGGGCTCGCCCATGAAGCCGAGCGTGCGGCCCTCGGTGTGCTCGTCCACCAGCTTTTCCACCCGGGCCACGGGCAGGCCGTTCTTCCCGGCGACCCGGTGGACCTGGAGGTCGGCGTACTCGGGCGAGATGTCGGGATCCAGGCCGGAGCCGGAGGAGGTGACCGCGTCGGCGGGCACCTGGGACGGCTTCACCTTGTGGGTGCCCGTGGAGTTGTCCTCGACGACGGCGGCCTTGGCGTCCTTCACCCACTGGATGAGCTCCTCGTCGTCCCCGGACCGGTTGGTCGCGCCGGACAGGACAAGCTTGTACCGGGTGTTGACGCTGTTGGAACCGAGACCGTTCTGCGGGCGGCCCTGGAACCACTTCAGGTCAGGCTCCGGTGTCTCCTGGCCCTTCTTCAGCGGCAGGTTGTACGCCTGGCCGATGAGGGACGATCCGACGACGCGGCCGTCCGCCTTCACCTCGGAGCCGTTCGCCCGGTCGTGGAACAGTCCCTGCGCGATGCCGGTGACGACCAGCGGATAGAGGACACCGGTCACCAGGGTCAGCGCGAGGAGGGCGCGCAGGCCCGCTCCGAGCAGCCGGGCGGTGTTCGATACGGAGTTGTTCATGGCCTTCAGCACGCTTTCCAGAAGTTACAGCCCGGGGATGAGGGAGACGAGCAGGTCGATGACCTTGATGCCGATGAACGGAGCGACGAGTCCGCCGAGGCCGTAGATCGTCAGATTGCGCCGCAGCAGCCGGTCGGCGCCGCCCGGCCGGTAGCGCACGCCCTTCAGCGACAGCGGCACCAGCGCGACGATGATCAGCGCGTTGAAGACAACGGCCGACACGATGGCGGAGTCGGGCGAGGACAGGCCCATGACGTTGAGCTTGTCCAGGCCGGGGTACACCGCCGCGAACAGCGCCGGGATGATCGCGAAGTACTTCGCGACATCGTTGGCGAGGGAGAACGTCGTCAGCGCACCGCGCGTGATCAGGAGCTGCTTGCCGATCTCCACGATCTCGATGAGCTTGGTCGGGTCGGAGTCGAGGTCGACCATGTTGCCGGCCTCCTTGGCGGCCGACGTACCGGTGTTCATCGCCACGCCCACGTCCGCCTGCGCCAGCGCGGGGGCGTCGTTGGTGCCGTCCCCGGTCATGGCGACGAGCTTCCCGCCGGCCTGCTCCCGCTTGATCAGCGCCATCTTGTCCTCGGGGGTCGCCTCCGCGAGGAAGTCGTCGACGCCCGCCTCCTTTGCGATCGCCCTCGCGGTCAGCGGGTTGTCACCCGTGATCATGACGGTCCTGATGCCCATGCGGCGCAGTTCCGCGAACCGCTCCCGCATACCGTCCTTGACCACGTCCTTCAGGTGGACGACGCCGAGGACGCGGGCGCCGCCGCCGTCCTCCACGGCGACCAGCAACGGCGTACCGCCCGCCTCGGAGATACGCCTGGCCAGCGGTTCGGCGTCCTCGGCGACCGTCCCGCCCCGTTCCTGGACCCAGGCGACGACCGAACCGGCCGCGCCCTTGCGGACCTTCCGTCCACCGACGTCCACGCCCGACATCCGGGTCCGGGCCGTGAACTCGATCCATTCGGCGTGCGTCAGCTCGCCCCGGTGGCGTGCGGGACGGCCGTACCGCTCCCTGGCGAGGACCACGATGGAGCGGCCCTCGGGGGTCTCGTCGGCCAGCGACGACAGCTGGGCGGCCTCCGCGACCTGGGCCTCGGTGGTCCCGCGCACCGGCACGAACTCGGCGGCCTGCCGGTTGCCGAGGGTGATGGTGCCGGTCTTGTCCAGCAGCAGTGTCGACACGTCGCCCGCCGCCTCCACGGCCCGTCCGGACATGGCCAGCACATTGCGCTGCACCAGCCGGTCCATGCCCGCGATGCCGATCGCCGACAGCAGCGCGCCGATCGTCGTCGGGATGAGGCACACCAGCAGCGCCACCAGCACGACCATCGTCAGATGGGTGCCCGCGTAGTCCGCGAACGGCGGCAGGGTCGCCACCGCGAGCAGGAAGACGATCGTCAGCGATGCCAGGAGGATGTTCAGCGCGATCTCGTTGGGCGTCTTCTGCCGGGCCGCGCCCTCGACCAGGTCGATCATCCGGTCGATGAACGTCTCGCCGGGCTTCGTCGTGATCCTGACGACGATCCGGTCGGACAGCACCTTCGTACCGCCGGTCACGGCGCTGCGGTCGCCGCCGGACTCGCGGATGACCGGAGCCGACTCACCGGTGACCGCCGACTCGTCGACGGACGCGACACCCTCGACGACGTCGCCGTCGCCGGGGATGACGTCGCCGGCCTCGCAGACCACGCGGTCGCCGATCCTCAGATCCGTGCCGGGGACCTGTTCCTGTGAGCCGTCCGCGAGGAGCCGCCTGGCCACGGTGCCGGTCCTGGCCTTGCGCAGGGTGTCGGCCTGCGCCTTGCCGCGGCCCTCGGCGACGGCCTCCGCCAGGTTGGCGAAGACGACCGTCAGCCACAGCCAGGCGCTGATGGTCCAGCCGAACCAGTCCCCGGGGTCCCTGAAGGAGAAGAGGGTGGTCAGGAGGGAGCCGACCAGGACCACGAACATGACGGGCGACTTGATCATCACCCGCGGGTCGAGCTTGCGGAAGGCGTCCGGCAGGGAGGTGACGAGCTGCCGGGGATCGAAGAGGCCCGCGCCGACGCGGCCTTCGGAGATCTTGTGCTCCGTGGGCACGTCGCTGTGCGGCGCCCGGGTCGGAGTGGTGGCTGTGGACATCGTGTCCTCGTGCTCCTGTGTACGCGTGGTCATGCCGCCAGCCCTTCGGCGAGCGGGCCCAGCGCGAGCGCCGGGAAGTACGTCAGACCGGTGATGATCAGGATCGCGCCCACCAGCAGGCCGGTGAACAGCGGCTTCTCGGTGCGCAGGGTGCCCGCCGTCACCGGGATCGGCCTCTGCCCGGCGAGCGAGCCCGCCAGCGCCAGGACGAACACCATCGGCAGGAACCGGCCGAGCAGCATCGCGAGGCCGATCGTGGTGTTGAACCACTGGGTGTCCGCGTTCAGACCGGCGAAGGCGGAACCGTTGTTGTTGGCGCCCGAGCTGTAGGCGTAGAGGATCTCGGAGAAGCCGTGCGCTCCGGAGTTGGTCATCGAGTCGCCCGGCGTCGGGAGGGCCATCGCGGCAGCGGTGAGGACGAGCACCAGGGCCGGGGTGATCAGGATGTAGCAGGCGGCCAGCTTGATCTCGCGGGTGCCGATCTTCCTCCCCAGGTACTCCGGCGTACGGCCCACCATCAGACCCGCGACGAACACCGCGATGACGGCCATGATCAGCATGCCGTACAGGCCGGAGCCCACACCACCGGGCGCGATCTCGCCCAGCTGCATGCCCAGCAGCTGGATGCCGCCGCCGAAGCCGGTGAAGGAGGAGTGGAAGGAGTTGACCGCGCCGGTCGAGGTGAGGGTCGTGGCGACCGCCCAGATCGACGACGTACTGACGCCGAGACGCACCTCCTTGCCTTCCATGGCGCCGCCCGCGAGGTCGAAGGCGGGACCCGGGTGGGCGAACTCGGTCCACATCATCAGCGCGGTGAAGCCCAGCCAGATCGTGGCCATCGTGCCGAGGATCGCGTAACCCTGCCGCGGGGAACCGACCATCCGGCCGAAGGTCCGGGTCAGCGAGAACGGGATGACCAGGATCAGGAAGATCTCGAAGAGGTTGGAGAACGGGCTCGGGTTCTCGAACGGGTGGGCGGAGTTCGCGTTGAAGTAGCCGCCGCCGTTCGTGCCCAGCTCCTTGATGGCCTCCTGGGAGGCGAGCGCGCCGCCGTTCCACTGCTGCGGGCCGCCCGTGAACTGGCCGACCTCATGGATGCCGGAGAAGTTCTGGATCACACCGCACGCGACCAGCACGACCGCGGCGATCGCCGCGACGGGCAGCAGGATGCGGGTCACCCCGCGCACCATGTCGGACCAGAAGTTGCCCAGCTCACCGCTGCGCGAGCGCATGAAGCCCCGCACGAGCGCCACGGCGACGGCCATGCCGACGGCGGCGGAGACGAAGTTCTGCACCGCGAGTCCGGCGGTCTGCACGACGTGCCCCATGGCCTGCTCGCCGTAGTACGACTGCCAGTTGGTGTTCGACACGAAGGACGCCGCGGTGTTGAACGCCTGGTCAGGGTCGATGGACGAGAAGCCGAGCGAGCCCGGCAG
The DNA here is from genome assembly GCF_001509795.1 of Streptomyces sp. NRRL WC-3605. Classification (GTDB taxonomy): domain Bacteria; phylum Actinomycetota; class Actinomycetes; order Streptomycetales; family Streptomycetaceae; genus Streptomyces; species Streptomyces viridochromogenes. The sequence goes on from NZ_LLZN01000045.1 coordinate 250,964, forward strand.
CACGCCCTGCAGCCGCTGCAGCAGGTAGAGGAAGAGGACGCCGGCGGCGGAGAAGGCGAGCACACCGCGCAGGTAGGCGGGCCAGCGCATCTGTGTGCCGGGGTCGGCACCGATGCCCTTGTAGATCCACTTCTCCACGCGCCAGTGCCGGTCGGAGGAGTAGACCCTGGCCATGTGGTCGCCGAGGGGACGGTGGGCGAGCGCCAGTGCCGCGACGAGCGCGAGCAGTTGGAGCACGCCGGCGAGTACGGGACCCATGTCGGCTCTCAGAACCTCTCCGGGAAGATCAGGGCGAGGACGAGAAAGCCCAGCAGGGCGACGGCCACGATCAGGCCGACGACGTTCTCGGCGGTCACAGCTTCGTCACCCCCTTGGCGACGAGAGCCACCAGCGCGAACACCGCGATCGTGGTGACGACGAAGGCCACATCGGCCATCGCGAACTCCTGGATGAGAATCGGCGGTACATCGGACGATGCAAGGAAATCGCCGCGCCGGCCGGATCCGGCCACCGTTGACGGGTCCCTTACGGCGGCCGGGACATCTTTGACGCGTCTCTGACGCCGCCGCCCCAGCCGTTCGCCGTACCGGAGGTTCCTCGATGCCGCAGACCACCAGCTCGGACGACTCCCGATCGTGCCCCGGACACCCTTCCCCGGAGGCCGCGAACGCCGAGGCGTGGACGGTCTACGGCCGCCACCATCTGCGGCGTGCCACTCCCCTGCCGGAGGCCGAGCGGATCGACTGGGGATTGGCCGGGTCCGGGCCCGGGGACGCGCCGCTCGGCGACCTGGGCGGACTGCGGGTCCTGGACCTCGGCTGCGGAACGGCCCGGCACGCCGCCCACCTCGTGCGCGACGGGGGCGCGCGCGTGGACGCCGTGGACTCCTCCCCGTCACAGATCGAACGCGCCCGGGCCCGCTACGGCGGCCTGCCGGGGCTCACCCTCGTCTGCGCGGACGCCGTGGAGCACCTGCGCACGGCGGACCCGTACGACGTCGTCTACGCCGTCCACTCCTTCCCGTACGATCCGCACCGGCTGCTGCCCGAGCTGGCCAGGTCCCTCAGGCCCGGCGGCCGGCTCTGCTTCACCGTCCTGCACACGAACTCCGCCGGGCACGGCCCCGGCACCGAGGTGACCTCGCGGCCGGAGACCCTGCGCCTGGCCGGCGGCGGGGAGCTGACCGTACGGATGTGGGTGCTGACCACCGATGCCTGGACGGAGCTGCTGCGGACGTACGGGCTCGAGGTGGAGTCCGTGACGGTCCTGGACGCTCCGGAGGAGGGCAACCGAGCCTCCTACCGGCTCTTCCAGGCCCGTCGGCCGGCGCGCGTCACGTCCCGGCCCCGAAGCGCGCGCCCGCCCGTGCCGCACGCGGCCATCGGTGTCGGAGCCGTGTTGCTGGGTCCCCGGGGACTGCTCCTGGGCCGGCACAGGCGCGGCACCCTGGAACTGCCCGGCGGCACCGTGGAGCCCGGGGAGTCGCTGCAGGAGACGGTCGTCCGGGAGCTCGCCGAGGAGACCGGACTGGCCGCCGATCCGGCCGACGTCCGGCTGCTCGGCACCCTCGTCGACCAGGTCGGCGGAGTCGTACGGATGACCGTCGGCGCCGTCGTCACCGCGTGGCGGGGGACGCCGGCCGACCAGCCCGACGAATCCGTCGGCGACTGGCGCTGGTGGCCCCTGGACGCGCTGCCGCCCGGGCTGTTCGAGTGCAGCGCCCAGATCCTCACCGCCTGGCGGCCCGAGCTGCCCGTCGATCACGCGCCCGCCCACTTCACCCCGTTCGCGGACGGGCTCTGAGGGAACTCGGCGTCACCCGGTCAGGGCGGTGACCTGTGCACGGATCACGTCCCAGGCGGGGGCCGGGAGGTCGTCCAGGGCCGTGGCCCGCAGCTCGTCCAGGGTCTGCCCGGGGTCGTCCCACACGGTGGCCTCCGCGTCGACCACCTCGTAGCCGTCGCGGACGGCCACGCGTACGGCGACCCGGCCGTCGTCCCCCGCGTGCGTGGCCGAGGCGACGACCAGCGGCGGCTCTCCGCCCGGCGCGCCGTCCAGTTTCCGGAAGGTGCTGGCGAGCGGGGAGCGCCAGCTGAGGCTGAGCAGCAGCGGACGCTTGGCCACCAGCTCGGAGAGGTCCGTCTCGCGGACGCCGTCGCTCTCCAGCACGGTCGCCCGGGCGTCCAGGACGAGGGCGGCGGGGAGCAGACAGCGCAGGGTGCTGCCGACGACGTTGCCGCCGACGGTCGCGCTGCGGCGGACCGCCCCCGTGCCCACGCCGCCGGCGGCCAGCCGCAGGACGTCCGGGACGCGGTCGTCCATCCGGGCGAGGACCACGGCGGCGCCGACGGCGTCGCGCTCGAGGACGTTGGCCTCGGGCACCTCCCGCAGCGACATCGCGGTGTCGGGGAATCCGTCCCGTTGCCAGGTGGCCCACAGCAGCGTGGCTCCGCCGATCGGCACCGCCCCCTCCGCCAGACACTCCCGCGCTTCGGCCACAGACGTGGGCAGACGCAACAGCACCGTGACCACCCTGCCTCTCTCGAGATCCGGATCGGGACCGCGGACGGCTGGTTCCGGCCAACCGCCCCGCCGGTAAGACAATCTCCAGAAAGGGGGGCGCGTACAGGGCTCACACGCGCACGCGGTCCGTTCGGCTCCTTGCCGCGTCGGTCAGGAAGGCACCGAGGCCGGCGAGGCCGGCGAGGGCCATCGTGCTGCCCCATTCGGGCATGTCGCGCCTTCATCGGTCCCCCGCGCGGCGGCCTCCGGGGCCCGGTCTACCGTTCGTCGTGCACGTCCCCCTGCGCGGTGACGACGACCGCCTCGCGCGGCGGGAAGGCGCCGGGCGGGATGCCGGGGATGGGACCCGTCGGTGCCGTGTGCTCGTCGGGGGCGGGCACGCCCAGGGTGAGCCGGGTGACGATGCGGTAGCGGTCGCCCCGGTAGAGGGAGTGGACGTACTCGACGGCCCGGCCGTCCGTGTCGTAGGTGAGGCGCTCGAAGAGGAGGGCGGGCGACAGGTGCGGGACGCCGAGGATCTTCGCCTCCGCCTGGCTGACCACGGTCGGCTCCATGGTCTGCACGGCCTCGCTCACCCGGACCCCGTGGCGGTCGTGCAGATGCTCGTACAGGTCGCCGGCCTCCAGCTCGCGTTCGGTGAGCGCGGGCACCAGGCCGGCCGGGATGTGCAGGTGCTCGATGGCCATGGGGGCGCCGTCGACCAGGCGCAGCCGGGCCACGTAGACGACCTCGGCGGCGGGTGACAGGCGCAGCTTGCGGCCGACGCGGGCGCCGGCTGCGATGGTGGTGAACTCCAGCAGACGGCTGGTCCAGGCGCCGGAGGCGCGGGGAACGGCCATGGTGCGGTGGTCGGGCACCAGTTCCTGGGTGATCTTCTCCGGTGCCACGAACATGCCGCGCCCGTGCTCGCGCACCAGCAGCCCGGCGGCGACGAGTTCGTCCACGGCGACGCGCAGCGTCGGACGGGACACGTGGAGCGCGGCGCACAGCGTCCGCTCCGAGGGGATGGCGTCGCCGGGGCGCAGCGACTCCATGAGCCCGAGGATGTGGTCGCGGACGCGCTCCCGCTTGAGCACCGCCCCCGGATCGCCCGCCTTCATGCCGCCGCCCCCACCCACACTCGCACTCGCACTCGCTCAGCACACCTGACCAGTTCACCCACTGGTCAGACGCAGTGTAGCCATCAAGTCGCCTCAGCAGCAGGGCCATACGGGATTCGGAGCGCCAACAAAGGGGCTTGCGTGGAGGGTTGACGCCTCAATTGGTCTATGCCACCTTCATCGACCAGTGAGAGGTCACCTCACCAGTGGCCCAACTGGTCAAGTCGCTCGGCACACGTCCACCGAGACGGGAGACACCCGTGCCCGCACCCACGCCTCCGGCGCTGCCGCTGCTCCCCCGCCCCACCCGGGCCCACGCCCGCGGCGGCCGTTTCACCCTGGACGCCGGCACCGGCGTACGCGTCGGGGACGGCGCCGCACCCGCCGCCCGCCTGCTGCGCGAGCTGCTCGCCCCCGCCACCGGACTCCCGCTGCCCCACTCCGAGGACGGCGCGGTCGTCCTGACGCTCGACCCCGCGCTCACCGGACTCGGCGACGAGGGCTACGGGCTGACGGTGGGGCCCCGCTCGGTGCTGCTTCGCGCGGCACGGCCCACCGGACTGCTGCGCGGCGTGCAGACGATCCGTCAGCTCCTGCCCGTCGAAGCCCTGTCGGAGTCACCCCGGGCCGGAGTGCGCTGGTCGCTGCCGTGCGCCGAGATCACCGACGTCCCGCGCCACCGGTGGCGCGGCGCGATGCTCGACGTGGCCCGGCACTTCCAGCCGGTGGAGTACCTCCGCCGCTACGTCGACCTGCTCGCCCTGCACAAGATCAACGTCTTCCACCTGCATCTCACCGACGACCAGGGCTGGCGGATGCCGGTGCCGGCGTACCCCAAGCTCACCGAGATCGGCGGGCACCGGTCCCGTTCCCCGGTCGGCGTCGAGGGGGACACCTACGACGACGTGCCGCACGGCGGCGTGTACACCCGGGCCGAACTCACGGGCCTCGTGGGGTACGCGGCGGCCCGTGGCGTCACCGTGGTGCCCGAGATCGAGATGCCGGGGCACGTCCGGGCCGCCCTGGCCGCCTACCCGCACCTGGGCAACCGGCCCGGCCGGAGCCTGGACGTGTGGACCCGGTGGGGGGTCTGCGACACCGTCCTCGGCGTGCACGACGAGGTGTTCGACTTCTGCCACACCGTGCTGGACGAGGTCATGGACGTCTTCCCCTCCCCCTACGTCCACATCGGCGGCGACGAGGTGCCCGTCACCGAGTGGGCGGAGAGCCCGGAGGCCGCCGCCCGTGTGCGCGAGGCGGGCCTGGAAGGGCCCGGCGCGCTGCACGGCTGGTTCCTCGCCCGCGTCGGCGCGTTCCTGGTCCGCAACGGACGCCGCCCGGTCGCCTGGGCCGAGACCGGCGGCGAACTGCCGGACCACTTCACGGTGATGGCCTGGCGCGACCCGGCGCACGCCCTCGCCGCCGCGCGGCGCGGTCTCGACGTGATCAATGCCGACCACCGGCGCACCTATCTCGACCACCCCCAGCGCGGCGGGGCGCAGGAGCTTCCCGCCCAGCCCGGAGCCGTCGTCACGCTCCGGGACGTCCACGCCCACGACCCGGTCCCCGAGGAGGCCGCCCCGGAGGCCGCCGCCCACGTCCTCGGCGCGCAGGCCCAGGTGTGGACGGAGTACGCGACGACCCCCGCGCGCCTGGAGTACCTCACCTACCCCCGGTTGTGCGCCCTCGCGGACCGCACCTGGAGCGGACCCACCCCCTGGCGGGAGTTCCGCTCACGTCTCGACCGGCACCTGCCGCGCCTCGACGCGCTCGGCGTGCCCCGCCACCCCTGAAGCCGCACCCCACAGCACGGCCCTGATTTCCCGAGCACGACGAACCCCACATCCCGTCCGGAAGGAATCAGCATGACGTCCCGAACCACACCGAGCAGACTGCGGGTCGCCCTCGCGGCGGCCGTGGCCACCGCCCTCGGCACCGCCGGTCTCACCGCCCTGTCGGGCCCCGCGAGCGCCGCCGCCGCGGGCGTGAGCGTGCAGTACCGGACCAGCGCCACGGGCGCCACGGCGGACCAGGCGGAGCCCTGGCTGAAGGTCAGGAACACCGGCAGCAGCGGCCTGCCGCTGAGCTCCGTCAAGGTGCGCTACTACTTCAAGGCCGACGCGGCCGGGACGGCGTACCGCTTCGCCTGTTCCTGGGCGGTGAAGGGCTGCGCCAACATCACCGGGACGTTCGGCACTCCCGCCAACCCGACGGCCACCGCCGACCGTTACCTGGAGATCGGCTTCACCGCGGGGGCCGGCACGCTCGCGCCGGGCGCCGACACCGGGGACATGCAGCTGCGCTTCCACCGGGCGGACTGGCAGACCCTGCGGCAGAGCGACGACTACTCGTTCGGCGCGTCCCAGACCTCGTACGCGGACTGGACGAAGATCACCGCCTCGGTGTCGGGCAGCACGGTCTGGGGCACGTCGCCCGGCGGTGACGACCCGACCGATCCCCCGACCGACCCGCCCACCGATCCCCCGGCGGGCGGACAGAGCCTGTTCGACGACTTCGACTACAGCACGTCGAGCGACCCGAGGATCTCGGCGAACGGCTGGAACGTGCGCTCCAACGCGGGCGGCCCCGGGGTGCCCGGCGCGACCTGGGCTCCGGAGAACGTCACTTTCACGGCCTCCGGCGGCAACTCCGTGATGAACCTGCGGACCTCGACAGCGGGCACCCCGGAGAGCACCAAGCAGACCGAAGTCCTCACCAAGGCCATGAAGTTCCGCAACGGCACCTACGCGGCGCGCGTCCGGTTCTCCGACGCGCCCGTGTCCGGGCCGGACGGGGACCGCCTGGTGCAGACGTTCTTCACCATCAACGACCTCAAGGCCCCCATGGCCGACGACTACGCGGAGTACGACTTCGAGTACCTGCCCAACGGCGGCTGGGGCGAGCCGGCCAACATCCTCTACACGACGTCCTGGGAGACGTACAACCCCGACCCCTGGCAGGCCGTCAACCAGCACAGCGAGTCCCGGCAGAGCTACGCCGGCTGGCACGACCTGGTGCTGACCATCGACGACAGCTCCATCAAGTACTACGTCGACGGGCAGCTGTTCGGCACCCACGACGCCGCCTACCTGCCCGAGCGGCCCATGTCGATCAACTTCAACCAGTGGCTGATCGACCTCGCCGGCCAGACCAGCACCACGCCACGCTCGTACGACGAGCAGGTCGACTACGTCCTGCACGTCAAGGACCAGGTCCTCACCCCGGCACAGGTCACGGCCAAGGTCGGCGCCTACCGGGCGGCGGGCACGACCTTCGAGGACAAGGTGCCCGGCTAGAGCCTCAGGCGGCGAAGCCGATGTTGGTCACGTACTCGTACTGGCCCCACTCGGAACCGAGGTCCACGGTCGCGTCGTTGACCCACGCCTCGTCCAGGGCGGCCGCGTCGTCCCGGGCCCACGCCTCGACGATCCGGTCCCAGTGGCGGACGTTCAGCGTGCGGTACTCCACGACCCGCTGCCGGGGGCGGTCCACCTGGGACTGGTTCACCGGGTGGAACTCGACGCGGGTGCCGCGGCCCTCGCGGTTCAGGCGGGCCAGCAGATAGCGGGCGACATTGAGGCGGCGTACGGACCGGTACGCCGCCTCGATGTTCTCCAGGTTCCGGCGCGACGGGTTGCGCCGGCCCGCCAGCCACGCATTCAGCGTCCGGTCCGTGACGGTCAGTCCGGCCGCGCGGGCCGCCCGGCGGGCGTGCTCGGTGCGGGTGAGGTAGTGCAGCCGGGCGAGCAGACCACGGCGCTGGGTGATCGGCGTGGCGACGAATCCGGCGAGCGCGTCGAGGCGGCGGGCCACCGCCTCGTGCCCCCTCAGGCCCCGCGCCCCGTACTTGCCGAACTCGAGATTGCGCTCCGGCATCCGACCACTCTCACTCGCGCTCCGACACGGATCTGCTGTCGGCCGTGAGCTTACCCACCGCGGCGGTGCGCACCGCCGGGGCCACCCGGGTCAGTCGCGGGCGGGATGCCACCCTTCGGGGCCGCCGCCCCGCCACTCGACCAGCGCGGACCGCCGTACCCAGTCGTCGTCCACGTCGTCCAGGCCCGCGAGGCGCAGGAACTCGACGATGTCCAGCAGGCCGTAGGCCATCCCCACGAACTGCTCGTTCACACGGACGCGGCGGCCGCCGTCCTCGGCGGCCGGGTAGATGACGATGGGCTGTGCGCTGACCATGGGACCAGGGTGGGGCCTGTGCGGGGCACGCGCATGCGGGGCGGCCCCAGGCGGCGCCCAGGTGTGCGGTCCCGGGACAGCACACCCAGGGGCCCGCGCCGCGTTCTCCGATCGCGCCTCTGCCCCGCTCCAGGTGAGGATGGCGGGAGGAGGAATCCGGTGCGTTCGGGAGGTGGCCACGCTGGGTACGGTGCTCCCCGTCGTCTTCGCGGTCTGTGCCGCCCTGAGCAACGCCGTGGCCACGGTGCTCCAGCGCAAGGCGGCGCTCACCGTGCCGAGCTCGCAGGGCCTGCGGGCCGGGCTCATCCTCGATCTGCTGCGCCGGCCGATCTGGCTGTTCGGCATCCTCGCCGTGATCGGGGCCGCCGTCTGCCAGGCGGTCGCGCTGGTGACCGGGCCGCTGACGATCGTGCAGCCGCTGTTCGTGCTGGAGCTCCCGCTGACGCTGATCGTGGCGTCCCTGCTGATGCAGCGGCGGCTGCCGGGCTCCGGCTGGGTGGCGGTGACGGTCGTGGTCGCGGGGCTGGCGGTCGCGCTCGCCGCCGCCGCGCCCTCCGGCGACCGCACCCGGGTGTCCCTGGAGCGGTGGATCCCCGCACTCGCGGTCTGCGCGGGCCTGGTCGCCGTCCTCACCGTCATGGCGCTCAGACGCCCGCACGGGCCCGCCCGCGCGGCGTGCCTGGGGGCCGCCACCGCGATCAGCTACGCGATGACGGCGGCCCTGCTCAAGGCGTCCACGCACCTCCTCGACGAGGAGGGGATCGTCGCCTTCCTCACCGCCTGGCAGACGTACGCCTTCGCCGTGACCGGGGTGTGCGCGCTGTTCCTGCTGGAGAACGCGATGCAGGCCGGCCCTCTGGTCGCCTCCCAGCCCGCCCTCACCCTGGGCGACGCGGCGGTGAGCCTCGCGCTCGGCATCACCCTGTACGAGGAGACCGTCCGCTCCGGCTGGTGGCTCGTACCGCAGCTGCTCGGCGTCGCCCTGATCGCGGTGGGGATCGTGGCCCTGTCCCGGACGGCCCTCAACCAGTCGCTGGTGGCGACGGACGAGCAGGAACCGGTGGCGTAGGGGGCCCGGCACACTGTCGGTACGAGCCACGGGTGTGAGCCGACCCCGAAGGGCAGCGGGAGTGGCTCCAGTACGCCTTCGGGGGGCGTTCATGAGCTTCTCCCGCCGAGGCCGTCCGTTCAGGCGGAGCGCGCCTGCCACAGGTCGCGGAGGAGGGCTATCTCCGCCATGTGGTGGATGAACTCCAGGTTGGCGCCCCAGAGCACCGCCGCGTACGGCTCGTCCGGGTCGGAGCCGTACGGGTACTGGGAGAAGCCGATCGTGTCGAGCTGTTCCTGGGTCACCGTGCCGACGGCGCGGCGCCAGCGGTCGACCGACTCCCAGAACCGCTCGAGCGCGGTCGCGGCGGACGGGCTGAAGTCGACCATCTGCTTGGGGTCCTGGCGCCGTTCGCCGAAGGCCCACTCCCAGTGCCCGGCGAAACCGTAGTGCAGATGGCCCAGCCGCCAGGCGATGGTGGTGACCGGCGTCCGGTCGGGCTCCACGGGGCCCGTGTGGGCCAGGACCTCCTCGACCCGCTCGACGGAGACGCTCCAGTCCTCGGCGACCTTCTCGACGCTCATGCCGTCGGCGACCTGCCGGGCGACCTCGGCGTACTCGCTCGCCGGGATGTCCGCGGCGCCCAGGTCGAGCACCCACTCCCCCGGCCCGAACGCCCGGGGGGTCGTCGCCTCGCCGCGCGGGCGGATCGACCAGCAGCCGGGGGCCGGTTCCCACAGGTACTCCTCGTCGGTGAGCCCGGTCAGCCGGACCTCCGCCATCTCCCGGGCGCGGTCGAACTGGTCGAGCAGCAGTCCCAGCCGGTCCGTCCTCATGCCGCCGATCTCCATGCCTGGCCCCTTCGCCGGTACGCCGTCTCGCGGGCATGTCCCCGTGCGGGCACGCCACTTCACGGACAGGCGGAGGGTAGTGGCCCGTAAGGCGGGGACGCGAACGATTTCCGCGTCAGGGCACGTCGACCTCGGCGAGCAGTGGGTGGTGGTCGGAGTACACGGTGGGACGCACCCCGTGCTCGACCCGGTCGACGCCGCGCAGGAAGACGTAGTCGAACTTGCTCTGCCAGTCCGTGGTCGGCTCGCACGGACCGGTGGGCGTGGGGCGGCACTCGGGGTCGACGTCGGTGGCCACCTTCCACATCGGCCCGAGTTCGGGTGCCTCCGGCACGGCGTTGAAGTCGCCCATCACGATCGCGCGGTCCTGGCGGGCGACCTCGCGGGCGAGCACGGGGACCTGTTCCGCCCGGACGGACTCCTGACGCCGTTGCGCGAGATGGGTGTTGAACACCCGGATCGGCCGGCCGTCGACGAGGGTGGTGACCGCCAGATAGCCGCGGTCCTCCGAACCGCCGTCGGGATACTCGCGTCGCACCATGTCCGTCATCGGCGCGGCGGAGAGGATCGCCTGCCCGAAGCCGCCGGGGTTCCACGGCGTCCCTCCGCAGCGGCTCAGGCTGTCGAGCACCGTCCCGTACGCCACGTGGTACTTGAGCCCGTAGTAGCCCTCGAGGAAGTCCCGCATCCGTGCGACGTCCCGGTCGCACGCCTCCTGCACGCCGATGACCTGCGGCGCGTACGTGGCGATCTCCGCCGCCCGGTCGACGTCGCTCACCCCGCAGGGATTGCAGAGGTTCCACGTCATCACCCGGTTCGGCACGACGGCCTCGGCCGCGTCCACCGGCAGCGCCCGGGCGAAGACCGCCCCGCTGGGCGCGCTGGGGCCGACGAGCACCACGCAGGCCACGATCATCGCGGCCACGAACCACCGCGTGCCCCGTCCCCGCACCCTCGCCTCCTCGCAGCGCACGGACGCGACTTCGGCGTCCTCAGGCACGAGGGTAGGCGACGAACCTGTCAACACCGCGTGAGAGCCGGGGTGCCGGGAGCGGCGAAAAGCACTGGCGTGGCGGGGGGTACCGGCGCAGACTCCTGCCATGGGTGACATGGGGGCGTTCCGGGATGCGGTGACCGCGTGGGCGGCCGGCGGGGACGGCGAGCGGGCGCGGGAGCTGGCCGCGGGGCTGCCCGTACGGGTGGCGGTGCTGCTGGAGGGGCCCAGTGACGCGGCGGCGGTCAACGCGCTGGCCGGGCGCCGCGGGCGGGATCTGGCGGCGGAGGGCGTCTGTGTCCTGCCGATGGGCGGAGCCATGAGCGTCGGCCGTTTCGCCGAACTGCTCGGGCCGTCCGGTCTGGGACTGCGCCTGGCCGGGCTGTGCGACGAGCGTGAAAGCCCCTTCTACGCCCGCGGTTGGCAGCGGGCGGGTGTGGCCCGGCCCGACTTCTTCGTCTGCGCGGCCGACTTGGAGGACGAGCTGATCCGGGCGCTGGGGATCGGGCGCGTGGAGGAACTCGTCCGCGAGGAGGGGGACCTGCGTCCCCTGACGACGTTCCTGCGGCAGCCGGCGCAGCGGGACCGCACCGCGCAGCAGCGTCTGCGGCGCTTCTTCGGGACGACGAGCGGGCGCAAGATCCACTACGGCCGGGTGCTCGTGGAGGCCCTCGACACCGACCGTGTCCCGGCCCCGCTGGAGGAGCTGCTGGCGGTCGTCTGAGCCGCGCGGCGGGGGCAGTTCGGTGCGCGCGTGCTGCTGATGCGCGGTCGCGCGGTCGGGCGCAGACTGGACGCGTGAGTGGCTCGTACGCGGGGCGTGGCTCGTCCACGGCCCCCTCCCAGACGGCACCACGACAGACCGTGGCGCTCGCGGCCATGATGTTCGCGGTCGCGATGACGTTCATCGACCAGACCATCGTGTCGATCGCGGCCCCCGACATCGTCCGGGAGCTCGGTCTGTCCGCCTCCGGGATGCAGTGGGTCGTGAACGCCTACCTGCTGGCCCTGGCGGCGTTCTTCGCGCTCGGCGGCCGTCTCGCGGACCTGTACGGCCCGCGCCGGGTGGTGGTCGTCGGCACCCTGGTCTTCGTCGTCTCGTCGGTCCTGTGCGGCTGTGTCCCCGAGGGGGACGTGGCCCAGGGCTGGCTGATCGCTTTCCGGGCCACTCAGGGGTTCGGCGCGGCACTGCTGTTCCCGGCCGCGCTGGCGGTGGTGGTGGCGGTGTTCCCGCGCGAACGGCGGGGCCGTGCCCTGGCCCTGTTCTTCGGGATCTCCGGCGCGCTGACCGCCATCGGGCCGCTCCTCGGCGGCTGGCTCACGAGCTGGACCTGGCGGGCGGTGTTCTGGGTCAACGTCCCGGTGGCCGTCGTGGCCCTCGCACTCGTCGCCGCCGCCCGGATCGCTGACCGCCGCAGGGAGGGCACCCTGGACGTGCCCGGCGCCGCGCTGATCGCCGCCGGCATGGGACTGTGCGTGCTGGGCTTCCAGCAGGCGTGGGCCTGGGGCTGGGACAGCGCGGCGACCTGGATCTGCATCGTGGGCGGCCTGGTGATCCTCGGCGTGTTCATCCGCTACGAGCGCGGGGTGCGGCATCCCCTGATCGAGCTGCGGGTGTTCCGGGACAAGGCGTTCAGTGTCGACGCCGCAGTGCTGTTCTTCTCGATGCTCGCGTTCGTGCCGCTGTTCTTCTTCGCGTCCGTGTACGCGCAGGTGTCGCTGAGCGCCTCGCCCAACCAGGCGGCGCTGTTCCTGCTGTACTTCTTCGCCGGTTTCGCGATCGCCTCGCAGTGGGGCGGCCGCATCCTCGACAAGCAGGGCGCGCGCCCGTCCCTGAAGCTGGGGTGTGTGCTGGGGGCCGTCGGGTTCGCCCTGTGGGCGGGCGAATTGACGGACCTGTCGATGCACGACCAGTGGCCGTACGCGGCGCTCGCGGGTGCCGGGATCGGCTTCATCCTCGCCCCGGCGTCCACGGACGCCGTGAACCGGGCCATCGGCCCGTCGTACGGCGAGGTCACGGGCATCACGCAGACGATCCGCAACTTCGCGGCCAGTGTGGGCCTGGCGGTGTTCGGCACGATCCTGACCCATGTCACCAACACGAATGTCCGCGACACCCTGGAGGGGCGCGGACTGTCGCCGAGCGTGTCGGACGACGTGGCCCGCGGGGTCACCGAGTCCATCACGGGCAACGGCGACGACGCCGGGCCCACCGGTACGGGGCCGGCGGCGGACGCGATCCGGGACGCGATGGGCGCGATCCGCATGGACTTCGCCGAGGCCAACCAGTGGGTCTTCTACGGCATGGCCATCGCCCTCGGTGTCGCGTTCCTGTGCGCTCTGCGCCATCCGGGCGGCCGGGCGGTGACACCGGAGGAGCGGGAGGAGTCGGCGCCCGCGTCGTCGGGGGCGAAGCAGTCCGGCCAGTGGACGGGTTCGTGAGCGGCTGACGAGCCGGCGGGACGGTGCGGACGTCAGTCCTCGTCCGACAGCTCCTCCACGCGCCGGGCCGCCTTCTGCGCGGCGCGGTCGGCGTCACGGACGCGGCGCTCGGCGGCCCGTGTCTCCTCGCGGGCCGTACGGTCGTCCGAGCGGGCCCGGGCGAGATCCGCCTCGGCGCCCTTCAGCTCCTTCGACAGGGTCTCCACCCGGTCCCGCAGCCCGGCGACCCGCTCCTTGACGTCCTCCGCCCGCCGGGCCGCCTCCTCGGCCTCCGAAGCCCGCGCCTGCCGTTCCCGGTCGGCCTCCTCGGCCGCCTTGCGGGCCTCGGCGCGCTCCCTGCGGCGCCGCTGGTCCCCCACGGACTTCCCGGCCTCGGCCGGGGCGGGCCGCTTCGCCCGGTCGGGCTCCGGCGTGCGGCGGGGCGGGGCCTCGCCGCTGGTGGCGGGGAAAGCGGCCGTCGGCGTGAGGGGCTTGGTGAGGCGGCCCGAGGCCCACTGCCGGGCGGCCTCCGCGTCGGCGAGCACCGCCTGGAGGGTGTCCTGGACCTCGCGCTGGGCGTCCTGGCCGAGCGGATGCCCGGCGTCGGCCGCGAGCTGAGCGGCCTGCCGTGCCAGCGCGCCGATCAGCAGGCGCTGCTGGTGGACGAGGTCACGCAACTGCGCCGCGTCCAGGTCGCGGTGGGCCTGCCGCAGAGCCTCGCCGAGCCCGACGAGGGGTTCCACCTGGTCGGGCTCGGCGCGGACCAGGGTGTTGCTGGCCCAGGCGGACAGGCTGGGGCGGCGCAGCCGGCCGATCGCGTCGGCCAGCTTCCGGTTCCCCGCCGAGCGCGCGGCCGCGACCCGCTCGTTGCGGGCGGCCGTGAACTGCTCGGGCCGCAGTCCGTACAGCTCGTCGGCCACGGCGTCCAGGTCCACGGGCTCCCTCTCGGCGAACCGACTGCTCACGCGGAGATCTTCCCACGTCACCCGCGGTGCGCCAGTTCGGACTGCCGCGCCGTACGCCTGCGGGCGGGAGTTTGCCGGACCGGCAAACGCGCTGGCCGCGCCGTCGTCGCGCTCCGCAGGATCGGTGTGACCGCAGGGGCGGGATCCGGCGGCCCGCACAGGGGCCGTTCGGGCGAGGAAGCGACGTCCGCAGGAGGGCACATGGCACGTCAGGACGGCTCGGAACGGTTCATCCATCGCACGGTCCTCGGACCGGCCGGGCGGATCCACCTGGTCGAGCAGGGCACCGGCCCGCTCGTGCTGCTCGTGCACGGCTTCCCGGAGTCCTGGTACTCCTGGCGCCACCAGCTGCCCGCCCTCGCGGCGGCGGGGTACCGGGCCGTCGCGCTCGACGTCCGCGGCTACGGCCGGTCGGCCAGACCGGCGGCCGTGGAGGCGTACCGGATGCGCGAGCTGGTCGAGGACAACGTCGCGGTGGTGCACGCGCTCGGCGAGGAGTCGGCCGTGGTCGTCGGCCATGACTGGGGTGCGGGTGTCGCCGCGAGCTCCGGGCTGCTGCGGCCGGAGGTCTTCCGGGCCGTGGGGCTGCTCTCCGTGCCGTACACGCCGCGCGGCGGTCCGCGCCCCGGCGACGTCTTCTCCCGGGTCGGCGGGGACGAGGAGTTCTACGTCGCGTACTTCCAGGAGCCGGGCCGCGCCGAGGCCGAGATCGAGCCGGACGTACGGGGCTGGCTCGCCGGCTTCTACGCGGCCCTGTCCGCCGACACCATGGCCGGGCCCGGCGCGCCCGATCCGCACTTCGTCGGAGCGGGCGGCACGCTGCGGGACCGGTTCCCCGAGGGCCGGCTGCCGGGCTGGCTCGGCGAGGCGGACCTCGACGTGTACGCCGGGGAGTTCGAGCGGACCGGCTTCACCGGCGCGCTCAACCGGTACCGGAACATGGACCGCGACTGGGAGGACCTGGCCGCGTACGACGGGGCGCCCCTGACCCAGCCGTCGCTGTTCGTGGGCGGGTCCCTGGACGCCTCCACGACCTGGCTGGCCGACGCCATCGAGGCGTTCCCGGTGACGCTGCCGGGGCTCGTCTCCTCCCATCTGCTCGACGGCTGCGGCCACTGGATTCAGCAGGAGCGGCCCGAGGAGACGAACCGCCTCCTCGTCGACTGGCTCGCGCTGGTCACTCGGGCTGGGTCGCGATCTGGATGAGGTTCCCGCACGTGTCGTCGAGGACGGCGGTGGTGACGGGACCCATCTCCAGGGGTTCCTGGGTGAAGCGGACGCCGAGGGCGCGCAGCCGCTCGTACTCGGCCCGGACGTCGTCCACGGCGAACTGGGCGAGCGGGATGCCGTCCTGCACGAGGGCGTCGCGGTAGGTGCGGGCGGCCGGGTGGCCGAGGGGCTCCAGCAGCAGTTCGGTGCCGTCGGGCTCCTCGGGCGAGACGACGGTCAGCCAGCGGTCCTTCTCCCCGATCGGGACGTCGTGCTTCGTCCGGAAGCCGAGGATCTCGGTGTAGAAGTGCTGGGCCGCGGCCTGGTCGTCGACGAAGACACTGGTCAGACGGATCTTCATGGGGTGTTCTCCTCGGGTGCGGAGGTGTCGGGCAGGGGCCAGCGCTCGGTGATCTGCCGCAGCGGGGCCGTGTCGAGGTCGTGGAACTTGTAGCGCCCCTCCCGCCTGGTCGTGACGAGACCGGCGGCCTCCAGCACGGCGAGATGCTGGGAGACGCCCTGCCGGGAGATGCCGAGTCCGTGTCTCATGGCGAGGCGACCGCAGATCTCGAACAGTGTCTGTCCCGACCGCTCCGCCAGCTCGTCGAGGATGATCCGGCGGGTCGGGTCGGCCAGGGCTTTGAAGAGGTCGTCGGCCACCCTGCCACCATAGGCAAGTATCCACTTGCCTATCAAGCCGGAGCGCCGCGTCTCCCGTCACCGGTGCGTCCGGATCAGTCCTCGGCCGGGTAGACGCTGGTCACCTTGCCGTGGGGGTCGGCAACGAGGTAGCCGGTGCCGTAGTCGTCCGTGAGGTACACGGCCATGCCGGCCGGGGTGTCGAAGGTGGTGCTGGGCGACTTGAGGGTCACGTACCGCAGAGTCGGCTTGTCGACGTTCAGCTTCTTCTCCGCCTGGTCGAACAGGGCGGGAACCTTCGTCCAGTCGAAGCCGTCGAGGCGGACGGGCCGGTCGCCGCCGATGACCGTGCCGCTGATGATGCCCTTCTCGACACCGCGGCCCGGCCAGTAGGTGTAGGAGTCGTACTTCTTGTCGCTGCCCTCGACCATGAGCTCGGCGGAGGCGTGGTCCGGGTAGACGGTGAAGTCGGCGTACCGGTCCCGGCCGGTCGCCTCCTCGAACGCCTTGATGGCCGTACGGATGCCGTCCGGGGTCAGCAGGCCGCCCGCCGGGACCGTGTCCGCCGCCTTCGACCGGTCGGCGGCCGGGGTCCGGGCGCCGGACGAGGCGGCCGGGCCGGTGGCGGACGTGGTGGGCCGGCCGTCGGAGTCGGCCTTGTGGTCGTCGGTGCCGAGGGGCAGCAGCCACCACAGCAGCGCCAGCGCGCCAGTGAGCGAGGCGCCAGTGACGCCGTAGAGGACGGCCCGGCCGCGCGTGCTCCCGGTGGCCGGACGCTGCGGCACGGTCATCGCCTGCCCCGGGGGCGGCAGGAAGGGCGGCGGCCCGAAGGTGCCGTGGGCGACGGGGGCGGTCGGCGGACCGCTGGGCGGCGCGAGCGAGTACGACGTGGTGGGGGCGGGACCGGTGCGGCCCGACTCGACGGCGGCCAGCGCCCGGTCCAGCGCGTCGGCCGTGGGGCGCGCGGCCGGGTCCCGTACGAGCACGCCCATCAGGACGTCGCCGAGGGCGCCCGCCCGGACCGGCGGCGGCACGTCCTCGTGGAGGACGGCGGCGAGGGTGGCCACGGTGGTGCCCCGGCGCAGCGGGTGGTGGCCCTCGATGGCCGTGTACAGCATCATCGCCAGCGACCAGAGGTCGGAGGCGGCTCCGCCCTCGTGGCCGGAGACGCGTTCGGGCGCCATGAAGTCGGCCGTGCCGATGAGGGAGCCCGTGGTGGTGAGGGTGGTCGTGCCGCGGATCGCGGCGATGCCGAAGTCGGTGAGAACGGGGCGTCCGTCGGGCCGTATCAGGACGTTGGCGGGCTTGACGTCCCGGTGCTCGATGCCGGCGTCGTGCGCGGCGCGCAGCGCGGCCAGCACCCCTCGGCCGATCAGCGCGGCCTCGGGCGGCGTCATCGGGCCGCGCTCCAGCCGGTCGGCGAGGGAGCCGCCGGTGACCAGTTCCATGACGAGCCACGGGTAGGTGCCCTCGCCGCCGTCGACGACGTGGTGGATGGTGACGACGTTCGGGTGGTCGAGCCGGGCCAGGGCCCTGGCCTCGCGCAGCACGCGTTCCCGGAGCATCCGTGCGCCCTCGGGGTCGTACTCGGCGAGGTCCCGGTCGGGCGGGCGCACCTCCTTGACGGCCACCAGCCGGTGCAGCACCAGGTCCCTGGCGCGCCACACCGTGCCCATTCCTCCCCCGCCGAGGCGGGTCTCCAACTCGAAGCGCCCGTCGACCACGCGTCTCGCGGGGTCTCTGCCGTCCTCACTCATGGGCGGGAGCTTAATTGCCCGGCGGGACGGAACTGT
Source organism: Streptomyces sp. NRRL WC-3605 (assembly GCF_001509795.1). Classification (GTDB taxonomy): domain Bacteria; phylum Actinomycetota; class Actinomycetes; order Streptomycetales; family Streptomycetaceae; genus Streptomyces; species Streptomyces viridochromogenes. The sequence goes on from NZ_LLZN01000045.1 coordinate 268,698, forward strand.
CAGGCGCCCGTGCGGGATTCGAGGGCGCGCAGGACGGCCACCATGTCCTCGGTGCCGCGTCCTTGGGCGACGGTCTCTCCGAACAGGGCGTGGCAGACGTCGAGAAGGGGTGTGGCCACCTCGGCCTTGCGGGCGGCTTCGGCGATGAGCCGGTTGTTCTTCAGGACGTCGGCGGCGGCCGCCTGGACGTCGAAGTCGCGGGCGACCAGCTTGGCGGCCTTGCCGCGCGAGACGGCACTGGCCATCGGGCCCGCGTCCAGGACGGCACGCAGCAGGCCCTGGTCGAGTCCGTGCCGGCCGGCGAAGTGGAACGCCTCGGTCAGACCGGTGACCAGGGTGATCAGGAACAGGTTGACCGAGAACTTCATCAGCAGGGCGCCGGGGACGTCGCCGCACGCGAAGGTCTCGCCGCACATCGGTGCCAGCAGGGGCCGCACGGCCGCCACGGCGTCGGGCTCACCGGCCAGCATCGCCACCAGTCGCCCTTGTTCCGCGGGGACCCGGGAGCCGGAGACGGGGGCCTCGACATAACGTCCGCCCGCCGCCCGGACGGCGTCCCGGAGCCCTGCGGAGTACTCGGCGGAGGTCGTGCCCATGTGGACGACGGTGTGTCCCGCCACGCGGGCCGTGAAGTCGGGGGTGCCGCGCCCGAGGACGGCGTCCACGGCGCTCTCGTCGGCCAGCATCAGGATCACCGTGCCGGCCCGCGCGAAGACCTCGGCGGGGCTCCCGGCGATGTGCGCGCCCGCCTCCCGCAAGGGGTCGCAGCGGCCGGGCGTGCGGTTCCAGACGACGAGGGGCGTCCCCGCGCGGGCCAGGTTGAGCGCCATGGGCCGCCCCATGACCCCGAGTCCGATGAATCCGAGGTCCAGGCCGGTGGATCCCACGTCCTTGCTCGTGAATCCAGCGTCCTTACCGGTGATTCCGACGTCCATGCCGCACCGCCGTTCCGCCGCGTCCGGGACGCGGGACAACCCGCGCTCGCCACGCTCGCCTCTATGACAGTCGTCATAGTACGGGACCCTATGACGCCGGTCATAGGATGGGCGCCGTGAACCGGACCGGGACGCACGGAGGTCGGCGATGACGGTGCCGCCCGAACGAGGGCCGCGCGAGCGGATGGTGTTCAGCGCCGCCCAGCTCCTGCGCCGGGGCGGGGTGGCCGCCGCCGGTATGCGGGAGGTCGCCGCCCACGCCGAGGCGCCGCGCGGCTCGCTCCAGCACTACTTCCCGGGCGGCAAGGAGCAGTTGGTCAACGAGGCGGTGGGCTGGGCCGGGCGCTATGCCGCACGCCGGGTCGCGCGCTTCCTGGCCGCGCTCCCCGAGCCGACGCCCAGCGGGCTGTTCGCGGCGATGGTGCGGCAGTGGACGCAGGAGTACGAGGCCGCCGGCTTCGCGGGCGGCTGCCCGGTCGCCGCCGCCACCGTGGACTGCTCCCAGAACACCGAGTCCACACGTGAGGCGGCCACCGCCGCGTTCGACGCCTGGACGGGAGCGGTCGCGGACGCGCTGACGGGCATGGGGGTGCCGCGCGAGCGTGCCGGGTCGCTCGCCACACTCATGATCGGCTCGCTGGAGGGCGCCATCCTCATGGCCCGGGCCCGGCGCGACGTCCGGCCGCTGACCACGGTGAGCGCGGAACTCGGCCCGCTGCTCGACGCGGCCGTCGAAAGCCGGTCACAGCACTAGGCACCGGGTCCGGGAGTCTGCGCGTGGGCGGCCTTGCGGATCTCCTCCTCGACGCCGCTGCGTGAGGCGCCCTGGCTCCGGGCGTACTCCGCCACCGCCGTCTGCAGATCCCTGGCGAGGTCCCGCCAGGCCCGCAGAGCGGTGTTGTACGTCTCGGTCTGGCGGGCGCTCCAGCCGCCCACCTGGGTCGGTGGACCGTACATGCCCCGCAGTTCCTCCACGCGGCCGTGAGCCTGCTCGGCCGCGCGCTGCTTCGCCACGAGCTCTTCGAAGATGGTCGTCACACAAATGGAGCATAGGCGGGCGAATGCCATCATGCGCGGCGAGCCCGTGTGCCGACTCCGGGACGGGTGGGCCCGCTCAGATCTGTGCGTCCCATTCCGCGTCGGAGAGCGCCAGCAGCTCCTCGGTCCGCGCCCGGTCCGGCAGGGGACCGTGATCGCCGGTCACCCGCAGCGCGGACCCGGCGGTCAGGTGCCCCAACCGCAGGGCGGCCGTCGTCGTCCGGCCCCGCAGGAGTCCCGCCAGGAAGCCGGCCGCGAAGGCGTCCCCGGCGCCGACCGCCTCCACGACCCGGACCCGCGGCGCGGGGACCGTGACGGCGCCCTCGGCCGTGAAGGCGGTCGCGGCGCGCGGACCGTCCTTGACGACCAGGACGTGGGGGCGCGGGAGCAGGTCCCGCACGCCCGGTGCCGTGAGATCCGCGCCCCACAGCGTCTGGGCCTCGTCTAGGCCGACGAGGACGAGGTCGGCGCGGTCGGCCAGGTCGCGGAGCACGGCCGGGGCGGTGCCGTCCGGCCACAGGGCGGCGCGGTGGTTGACGTCGAAGCTCACGGCGTACGGGCGCCCGGGTGCCAGCGCCCGCTCCACCAGCCGGCGGCACGAGGGCGACAGGGCGGGGGTGATGCCGGTCAGGTGCAACAGTGCGGCGGTGCGGACCGGTGCGGTGTGGAGCAGGTCCGGGCCGAGCGCCGACGCCGCCGAGTCGCGCCGGTAGTAGTGCACGCGGGTCCCGCCGGGGGCCGGGTCCTTCACGAGCAGGCCCGTGGGGCGGGCCGGATCGGTGCGTACGTGCGACACGTCGACGCCGGGTGCGGCGACGGCGGCGCGGACGCGGCGGCCCAGCGGGTCGTCGCCCAGCGCCGAGAGCCAGGTGACCGGGACACCGTGGTCGGCGAGGTACATGGCGACGTTGGACTCGGCGCCCGCCACCGACAGCCGCAGCCGCCCGGCGTCCGCCAGCGGACCCGCGGGATCGGGGGCGAGGGCCGCCATCGTCTCGCCCACACAGACGACCGGTCCCGGAGCGGGGCGCCACGGGGCGCGCGGGCCCGTCATGCCCGGCCCTCCACGACCGCCGCGTCGAGCCGGCAGGCCGGCGTCGGCGTACCGGGCACGTCCACGCGGACGGTGAACAGCGCCCCGTCGTCGGGGCGCGGCGCGGGCAGGCCGACGCGGGCCGTCGTGATGTGCAGGACGTCCTCCGCGAGGCAGACCCCGGCGGGCTGGCACGCCGGCAGCCGCAGCGTCCGGTCGAGCGTGCCGTCGGGCAGGTGGCGGCGAACCGTGCCGGTGCCCCAGACCGCCATCCACACGGCTCCCTCGGCGTCGACGACCATCCCGTCGGGGCTGCCGTCCTCCATGGTGACGAAGAGGCGCGGGGCCCCGAGGGTGCCGGTCGCGGGGTCGACGGGGTAGCGGCGGACCACCCCGCGGGCGCTGTCCGCGAGGTACATGAGGCTGCCGTCGGGGCTGAACGCGGGTCCGTTGGGCACGGTGAGGCCGTCCAGGACCCGGACGACCGTGCCGTCCCGGTCGAGCCGGTACAGCGAGCCGGCGCCGTCGTCGGCGTCGTACGCCATGCTCCCGGCCCAGAACCGGCCGAACGGGTCGGCGACGGCGTCGTTCATGCGCATGGGTACGGGGGCGCCGTCCTCGGGACGGGCCAGCCAGTCGACGGTGCCGTCGGGGCGGAGCAGGCAGATCCCGGTGCCGGCGGCCGCCACCCAGGTGCCGTGGTGACCGGCGAGGGGCGCGACGGCGCCGAGGGGGACGGGGAGTTCGGCCAGGGTGCGCAGGGCGGCCGTCCCGTCCTGCGGGGCGTGCAGCAGACGCCCGGCGAGGATGTCGACGAGGACGACGTCCGTGCCGGTCCAGCGGATGCCCTCACCGAGTTCGAGCCGGTCGGGGTGAGCCGCGCGCGGGATGGTCATCGGCCGGCCTCCTCGACGACCGCGCGGAAACGACGGGCGCGATCCCTGAGCGCGCTCAGGCTCCCGCCGTCGGCCGCGTCACCGACCAGCGGAGAGCCGACGCCGACCGCGAGGGCGCCGGCCGCGAGGCAGGCACGCGTGCCGTTCTCGTCGATGCCGCCGACGGGGACGAACGGGGCGTCGGGGAACGGGCCGCGCAGGGCCTTGAGGTACGCCGCACCCCCGGCCTGGGCGAGCGGGAACAGCTTCAGCGCGGCCACGCCGAGGGCGCGGGCGGTGATGATCTCGGTCGGGGTGAGCACTCCGGCGAGGACGGGCAGGCCCAGCTCCTGTGCGGTGGTGACGCCTTCGCCCAGGCCGGGGGTGACGGCGAAGTCCGCGCCGGCGGCGTGCGCGGCCCGGGCGTCCTCGGCGGTGAGGACCGTGCCGGCGCCGAGGGGACGGCCGGGGCCGAAGGCGGCGCGGGCGCGTGTGATCACGGTCAGCGCGTCCTTGCCGGACAGCGACACCTCGATCAGCTCGACGCCCTCCTCGGCGAGGGTCAGGACGGTGCGCAGCGCGGCGTCGGGATCGGCGCCCCGCACGATCGCGACCAGGCGGTGGGTGGCCAGCGCGGCGGTGAGGTCCACGGGCGGTGCTCCTTACGGTGCGGGGGTGTCGGGGCAGCGGCAGGCCCCGGTGAGGGTGAGCCGCCAGTGGACCTCGCCGGAGGCCGGGACGCGGGCGGCGTCGCCGGGTCCCGCGTCGGCGAGGTCGAAGACGCGGCCGAGCATGGGTTCGACGCCGGTGCTGCGGTAGGGGCCGGTGTCGGGGTAGCCGCCGAGGTTGCGCCACAGGGCGGTCGACACGGGCTGTCCCTCCGCCTCCACGGCGAAGGAGAGCCGGTCGGCGCCGTCGTGCACGCAGCACGAGGGCGTGTCGACGACGGCGCCGACCGCGGTCCCGTCGTCGGGCCCGAGCCGGTCCAGGGGCAGCCCGTGCGGGGCGGGCCACGGCCCGGCGATCCAGGGCGCGCCGGCCGGCCAGGCGCCGTCCAGGAGTGGGGCGGCCTCGGGGAAGAGACGGGTGTCCGCTCCGCCGGACATCCGCAGCGTGGCCTGCTCGGAGAGGTCCAGCAGGGCGTGCGCCGCCCACACGAACCGGAACCCGGCGGGCGCGGTGAGCCGGTAGTCGACGTGGAGGCGGTCGCCGTCGGCCCGGGGGGTGCGGGCGAGGGTGAAGGACGTGCCCCGGACGTGCTCGGTGCCGTCGGCGTCGCGGGTCCAGGGCCGGGCCCAGACGTCCCCGTGGTCGGGCAGGCCCCGGACGGTGGGGACGCACTCCTCCAGGCCGCCCGCGTCGACGAACGCGTCCCCGGGGACGACGGTGTCGCGTCCGGGTGCCGAGCGGTGCCACAGCCATTCGCGGGCGGGTGAGCGCAGGGACGTCCAACGGCCGCCGTGGGCGGGGTCGGTCGTGAGGGTCAGCACGCGCTCACCACTCGGCGAAGGAGTCGTCCGCGTGCCGCCACACGGGATTGCGCCAGGCGTGTCCGGCCCGGTCCGCCGACCGTACGGCCGCCTCGTCGAGGGTGATGCCGAGGCCGGGGGCGTCGTTGCGGGTCGCGTGCCCGTCGACGAAGCGGAACGGCGTCGGGTCGGCGAGGTAGGAGAGCAGGTCGGCGTCCTTGTTGTAGTGGATGCCCCGGCTCTGCTCCTGGATCAGGAAGTTCGGGGTGGCGAAGGCGACCTGGAGGCTGGCCGCGAGGGCGATCGGGCCGAGCGGGCAATGGGGGGCGAGCTGGGCGCCGTAGGTGTCGGCGAGGGAGGCGATGCGGTGCACCTCGGTGATGCCGCCCGCGTGGGACAGGTCGGGCTGGGCGACGGCGATGCCGGCGGTGAGGGCGGGCAGGAACTCGGCCCTCGAGTAGAGCCGTTCGCCGGTGGCGAGGGGCACGGGGCTCGCCTCGACCAGGCCGGGCAGCAGGTGGCCGTGCTCGGGGAGGACGGGTTCCTCCACGAACAGCGGGTGCAGCGGGGCGAGTTCGGCGAGGACGCGGCGGGCGCTGGCGGCGGTGAAGCGGCCGTGGAAGTCGACGGCGACGTCCCGGCCGGGGCCGAGGACCTCGCGGGCGGCGGCCACCCGCTCGACGACGGCGGCGGTCTCGGCGGCGGTGGCGATCGGCGAGGTGACACCGGCGCCGTTCATCTTGACGGCGGTGAAGCCGGCCTCGACCTGGGCGGCTATCTGCTCGCCGAGTTCGGCGGGTTCGTCGCCGCCGACCCAGGCGTAGACCCGGACGCGTTCGCGCACGGGCCCGCCGAGCAGGGCGTGCACGGGCGCGCCGTAGGTCTTGCCGGCGATGTCCCACAGTGCCTGGTCGAGTCCGGCGACGGCACTGGAGAGGACGGGGCCGCCCCGGTAGAAGCCGCCCTTGGTGAGCACCTGCCAGTGGTCCTGGATGCGCAGCGGGTCCTGGCCGACGAGGTACTCGGCGAGCACGTCCACGGCGGCGCGTACGACCTCGGCGCGTCCTTCGACGACGGGTTCGCCCCAGCCGACCACTCCGTCGTCGGTCTCCACCCGGCAGAACAGCCAGCGCGGCGGGACCTGGAAGGTTTCTATCCGCGTGATCTTCACTTGCCCCCGGTGCCTTTCGTGTCGTCGTCGCCCGCCGCCTCGCCGGGTCCGTCCAGCCGGTCCAGGTCGCGGCCGGCCTGGACGAGCAGGGCGCGCATCGCGGCCTCGGCGGCCCCCGGGTCCCGTTCGCGCACGGCGTCGAGGACGGCCCGGTGGGCGGGCACGGGGTCCTCGCTGTGCGGGTGGCTGTGCACGATGCGGTCGCGGTGGGCGAGGCCCGGCTCGATGACCATCTCCATGCGTTCGAGCAGTTCGTTGTGGGTGGCCGCGAGCAGCGCCCGGTGGAAGGCGAGGTCGGCCTCGACGGCGTGGCCGGGGCCGGCGCCGTCCTCGCCCATGGCGTCGAGGGCCGCCTGAAGGGCCTGCAGGTCGGCGTCGGTGCGGCGCTCGGCGGCGAGGCGCACGGCGGCCGGCTCCACGATGGCCCGGACCTCGGCGAGGTTGCGCAGCAGGGTCCGGTCGGCGTCGGTGGCCTCGCCCGCGCCCTCGAACTGCCAGCGCAGCACGTCGGCGTCGAGGAGGTTCCAGTCGGAGCGGGCCCGCACGAAGGTGCCGCGTTTCTGCCGGGCGTCGACCATGCCCTTGGCGGCGAGCACCTTCAGGGACTCGCGCAGGGCGGTGAGACTGACGTCCAACTCGCTCTGCAGCGCCACCAGGTCGAGCGTGGCACCCTCGGGGATCCGGCCGCCGAGGATGCGGCGGGCGAGGGCCTCCACGGTCTGGCCGTGCACGCCGCGGCGGGCGTAGGGCGTCATGTGGTCCAGCCTTTCTGCAGGGGGTGGGGGCGGGGGGCGCGGGTCATGCCGAGGACTTCACGACGCTCCAGCCGCCGTCCACGACGAGGCTGGTGCCGGTGACGAAGGAGGCGTCGTCGGAGCCCAGGAACGCGATGGCCGCGGCGACCTCGCCCGGGGTGCCGAAACGGCGGGCGGCGGTCTCGGCGACGCTGCGTTCACGGTCCTCGGGGGGCACCCGGTCCCAGGCGGCGGTGAGGATGGGCCCGGGGACGACGGCGTTGACGCGGACCTCGGGCCCGTATTCGACCGCGAGCTGCCCGCACAGGGAGAGCAGGGCGCCCTTGGACGCGGCGTAGGCGGGGTGTCCGGGGATGCCCACGCGGGCGTGCACGGACGAGGTGAGCACGGCCGCTCCGCGCCGGGCGCGCAGGTCGGGCAGGACCGCCCGGAAGCCGAGGAAGCTCGCGGTGAGGTTGACGTCGAGCTGCCGCTGCCAGGAGGTGAGGGTCATCGCGTCGGCCGGGGCGACCTCGACGGTGTAGGCGTTGCTGACGAGGAGGTCGACGGGCCCGAAGGTGTGCGCGGCGGCCACGACTCGGCGCCAGTCGCCGTCCTCGGCCACGTCGGCGCGGACGAACAGGGCCTGGCCGCCGTCCTTCGTGATCCGTTCGGCGACGGCCGTACCGGCGTCCTCGGCGACGTCGGTGAGGACGACGGCCGCTCCTTCCCCGGCGAGGCGTCCGGCGGTGGCGGCGCCGATGCCGGAGGCCGCGCCGGTGACCACGGCGGTGCGGCCGGTGAAGCGGTCCATCCTGGGGTCGTCTCCTTCGTGCGTGTCGGTCGTGGGCTGTGGCCGGGCGGGCGGTCCGGGCAAGATATGCGGCTCACTCACGTGTCAGTACCACCAGATCGGCGTCGTGACCGGCGCTCCAGGCGAACGGCAGTCCGTAGTGCAGCAGATGCGCGCCGCCGTACGTCGTGCCGGTGGCCGTGTCGCGGTAGCGGGCTGCCGGGTCCAGACCCCGCAGCCGCAGCCGGGCGGGCCGGCCGGGCACGAGCGGGGCGCCGTCGAGGCGTCCGGTGCTCAGCGCGGCGACGACCGTGCGCTCCCCGGCGTCGTACTGGACGCCGCAGGTCGGCTCGTCGGGGCTGCCGAGCAGGCGGGCCTCTCCGTGGTGGACGACGTCCCGGACCTCCTTGTAGCGGGCGATCCAGCGGGTGGCCTCCGCGCGCTCCTCGGGGGTCCAGGCCCGCAGGTCGGCGCCGATGCCGAGCACGCCGCACATGGCGTTGACGAACCGGAAGGCGAGGCTGCGCGGGCGGGGGTCGAAGACGCCGGGCGCGTCGGTGACCCAGGAGCTCATGACGTGCGGGGCGTGGGCGTGCAGGAAGCCGTACTGGATGGAGAGCCGGTCGAGCGGGGCGGTGTTGTCGCTGGGCCAGACGACGTCGGTGCGGGCCAGCGTGAGGTGGTCGACGCGGCCGCCGCCGCCCGCGCAGCCCTCGACGGTGACGTGCGGGTGTGCGGTGCGCAGGTGGTCCAGGACGCGCAGGTATCCGGCGACGTGCTCGGCGTCCAGGTCGACCGCTCCGGCGCCGGGCCGCCCGCGTTCGGTGGGCGGCCGGTTCATGTCCCACTTGAGGTAGTCGACGGCGTAGGTGCCGAGGAGGCGGTCCAGGGTGCCGATCACGAAGTCCTGGACGTCGGTGCGGCCGAGGTCGAGCAGCAGCTGGTTGCGGACCAGCCGGGCGGGCCGGCCGTCGACGCGGTACACCCAGTCGGAGTGTTCGGTGTGCAGGCGGCTGCCGGGGCTGACGGCCTCGGGTTCGACCCAGAGGCCGAAGTCCAGGCCGAGGCCGCGCACGTCCTCGACGAACCGGTCGAAGCCCTGCGGGAAGGCCGCCGGGTCCGGGTACCAGTCGCCCAGGCCCGCGGTGTCGTCGGCGCGCCCGGTGAACCAGCCGTCGTCCACGACGAACAGTTCGGCGCCGATGTCGGCGGCCACCTTGGCGAGTTCGAGCTGTCCGGCGGCGTCGACGTCGAAGCCGGTGGCCTCCCAGGAGTTGTAGAGGACCTTGCGGGTGCGGTGCAGGCGGTCGCCGGCGAGCCGGCGCTCGTAGCGGTGCCAGACGCGGGACAGCCCGTCGAGTCCGTCGGCGCTGAAGGCGCAGGCGAGGCGGGGGGTGGTCAGGGTGGTGCCGGGGGTGAGGACGACGGCGCTCTCGTGCGGGACGCGTCCGGCGCGGACCCGGACCGCGCCGCCGGGTTCGGCCTCGGCGGTGATGTGCCAGTTCCCGGCCCACTCCAGGGCGACCCCGTAGGCGGGGCCGTCGCCGGGGGTGCCGTCCTGCACGGCGAGCCAGGGCGCGTAGGCGTGGCCGGGGACGCCCTGGGTGCTGCCCATGGTGAACGTGCCCCTGGTCAAACGCAGTTGGGTGCGCTGGAACTCCTGGGACCACTGACCGGTGAGGTAGGTGAGCCGGGCGCCCACGGTCACCGGCACGTTCACGGCGGCCGAGTCGAAGCGTTCCAGGCGCAGTTCGCGAGCGGCGGTGTGCTCGGTCCAGCGCAGGATCACGTCGGTGCCGGGCACCGTCTCGTAGCACAGGACCGTGCGCAGGCCGAGGACGTCGTCGGTGAACGACAGCCGCAGGCCGCCCTCGCTCTCCTCGGCGCCGGTGAACTCCCACCAGGCGCCGCGCTCCCCGCCGGGCGCCGCGGCGACCAGTTCGGCCCCGGTGAAGGGCCGTAGGCCGTACGGCAGATACTCGGCGGGAGCCGCGTCGGCCGGGGTGACGAAGTGCGTGCGGTGCGACCAGTCGAGGGCGGAGGGGCCCTCCTCGACGCCGGCCGGTCCCCAGGCGTCCAGCTCGGCCCAGGGGCCGTCCTGGGACAGGCGGAGGGTGTAGGTGGTGTTCTCGGTGCGCAGAATCCAGCGCGGGTGCGTCACTTGACCGCTCCCAGGTTGAGGCCGGCCACGAAGTGCCGCTGGAAGCGCAGGAACACGGCGACGGTGGGCGCGGCGGCGATGACGGATCCGGCGGCGATGACGTTCCACATGGACACGTACTGGCCCTGGAGTCCGATGAGGGCGGCGGTGATGGGCATCTTGGTGTCGCTGCGCAGCACGGTGATGGCCCACAGCAGGTCGTTGAAGATCCAGGTGAAGGACAGGGCGCTGAGCGCGGCGAGAGCGGGCCGGGTCAGCGGGAGGATGATCCTCCAGAAGACCTGCCAGGGTCCGGCGCCGTCCACGACGGCGGCCTGCTGGATCTCGGCGGGGATGGCCCGCATGAAGCCGTGCAGCACGAAGACGTAGAAGCCGACACCGAAGCCGATCTGCACGCCGATGAGGGCGGGCAGGGTGTCGTAGACGCCGATCATCTCGCTCAGCTTGGAGACGGGGATGAGCAGGATCTGCGGCGGCAGCAGGTTGCCGCCGAGCATGAGCAGCAGCAGGGAGCGGCGCAGCGGGAGGTCGTAGCGGCTGAGGGCGAACGCGGCCATGGCGGCGAGCGCGAGCGTCGCGAGGACGCAGGGCACGGTGACGAGCAGACTGTTGATCAGCGCGCGCTGCTGGCCGCCGTCGACCCATGCCTGGCGGAAGTTGTCCAGGGTGAAGGAGTGCGGCAGGCTGCCGAGCCCGTGGGCGGCGATGTCGTCGAAGGAGCGCAGGCTGGTCACCAGGACCAGGGCGATGGGCAGCAGCCACAGCAGGGCCAGCGCGCCCGCGCTGACATGAAATCCGGCGGTGGCGGCCCGCCTGCGGCGTACGGCCGTGGTGGTGGCGGACATCAGTCGGCCTCCCGGAAGGCGCGGACGAGGTAGGAGGCGATGACGCCGAACGCCAGCAGGAAGATGACGACGGCCAGCGCGGAGCCGTAGCCGAGCCGCAGGGACTGGAAGGCGGTCGAGTACATGTAGGTGCTCAGCAGTTCGGACGAGTGGTAGGGGCCGCCGCGGGTCAGCGACCACACGACGTCGAAGGAGCGCAGCGAGTCGATGATGATGACGGACACGACGACCGCGTTGACGCTGCGCAGCTGGGGCAGGGTGACGTGGCGGAAGCGCTGCCAGGTGCTCGCGCCGTCGACCTTGGCGGCCTCGTGGAGGGCGGGGTCGATGCCCTTGAGGCCGGCGAGGTAGAGGACCATCACGTAGCCGATCTGCCGCCACAGCGCGGGCACGATGACCGCGTACAGGGCGGTGTCCTGGTCGGCGAGCCAGGCGTGCCGCAGGCTGCCGAGGCCGACCGCCTCCAGAAGCTGGTTGAGGACACCGTCGGGCTGGTAGACGGCCTGCCAGACCAGCGCGGTCGCGACGAGCGAGAACACCACGGGCAGGAAGAGGGCGGCACGGTAGAAGCCGACGCCGCGCCGCTCCTGCTGGAGCAGCAGGGCGGCGGCGAGCCCGAGCAGGGCGGAGAGGCCGCCGAACAGGACCAGCCACAGCACGGTGTGGCCGAGGGCGCCGCGGAACACGTCGTCGGAGGCCATCTCGCGGAAGTTGCCCAGCCCGACGAATCTGGGCGCGGACACGCCGTCCCAGCTGGTGAGGGCGAGGTAGAAGCCCTGGACCGCGGGCCAGAACACCCAGACGGCCTCGGCGAGCAGCGGGACGAGGACGAAGGCGAGCACCAGCGGCGGGGTGCGCCGGGGGCCCCGGACCCGGCCGCCACGGGACGGCGCCGGGACCGGGGACTTGCGGTGGGGGGCGGTGAGGACGGCCATGTCAGGCCTTCCAGATCTTCTCGGCCTCACGCTGCCAGTCGGTGAGGATGGAGTCGATCTCCTTGGGCTTGGCGAGGAACTTGGTCAGCGCGGTGTCGGCGGTGGGCTGGAGGGCGTCGCTGGAGTCGCGGTTGAAGAACTGGGTGATCTCGACGGCCTCCTCGATGTGCTTGCGGCCCTTCGTCACCAGCGGGGTGCCGGCGTCCTCGGCGTCGGGGTGGCAGGGCAGGACGGTGCCGGACGAGCCCTTGATGTAGATCTCCTGCGCCTCGGCGGTGGCGAGGTAGCCGAGCAGGTCGAGCACGCCGTCGCGGCGGCCGGTGCGGGCGCTGGCGAAGTAGCCGTCCGTGGGGGCCTCTTCGGCGAGCGGCACCTTCGGGTCGATGACGGGGAAGCGGAAGAAGTCGATGTCGTCGAGGGCGTCCTTGGGCGCCGCGTCGGCGAAGAAGGTGCCGATGAGCATCATGCCGCTGCGGCCGTTGAGCAGCGCGGTGGTGGCGTCCTGGAAGGCGCCCGCGGTGCCGTTCGGGTCGAAGTACGGCAGCACCTCGCGCCAGCGGTCGAAGACGCGGCGGACCTGCGGGTCGTCGAACCGGTGCTTGCCCGCCAGGAGTTCGCGGTGGTACTCGGCGCCGTTGATGCGGATGTCGAGGTAGTCGAACCAGGCGGAGGCCACCCAGGCGGTGTTCCCGCCGGCGCCCAGGCCGATGGGGGCGACGCCCTTGCTCTTGAGCTTCTCGCACAGGTCGAGGAACTCGTCCCATGTCTTCGGCTCGCTCACGCCCCACTTGGCGAAGTGGGACTTCCGGTAGAACATGCCCCACCAGTAGTAGGTGGTGGGGACGAAGACCTTCTTGCCGGAGCTCGCGGTGCACAGGGAGTTCAGGGCCTTGGAGTAGCCCTTGAGTTCCGGTCCGTCCCAGAGCTCGCCGAGGTCGAGGAGGAGGTCCTTCTTGGCGTAGGCGTCCGCGACGGAGCCGGGGTACCAGGTGTAGACGTCCGGCGGGTTGGCCGAGGTGAGGTAGGTCGGCAGCTGCGTGCGGAACGTCTCCGCGGCCACCGTGTTGAGGCTGACGTCCCCGGACTTCCTCTTGCCGTAGGCGGCGACGATGTCCTGCATCGCGGCCTTGGCCTGGGGAGCGGACAGGTTGGACTGGAGGGTGACCGCGCCCGAGGAGGAGGACTTCGCGGACGAGGTGGAGGTGACGCAGCCGCTGAGCAGCGCGGCCGTCCCGGCGGCGCCGAGCCCGGCGAGGAGTTGCCGTCGGCTGGGCTGGGGGTAGGTCATGGAGGGCTCCCTGTGGATCCGCGCGGGCGGGGCCGGCCGTCCTGACGGCCGGGGGCCCGCTCGCGGCGGATCCAGGTTCGCGTGGCGCTTCCACCACGTCAAGAATAATTACTAATTTATTTGCCTGAGGCCGGTGGCTACTTCGCCTGAGGCCGGTGGCTACTGGACCTGAGCCCGGTGGCTACTTGAACTCGGTCCGGTGGACGGTCCCGTCCACCCCTCGATACGCGACGTCCACGGCACCGTCCGGCCCCGCGACCGCGCCGAGCGCACCCTCGAAGGCGGCACTCGGGAACTCCTGCCGCTTCGTCCACCCCTGCCAGGCGCCGTTCTCGTACCGCTGCTGCCAGAGCGTGTAGTCGCCGGCGCGCGCGTACAGCACCACGGCGCCCCCGACGGTGACCAGCGTCGGGCTGCCGCTCACGGTGCCGGCCAGCGACGACCACGCGGACCAGGCGCCTGAACCGTCGCGCGACCGCGTCCAGATGTCGTCCGACGGGGTACGCACGGCGATGTGCACGCGGCCCTGCGCGTCCACGGCGGCGGACGGCCTGCCGTACGTCTGCCGGTCTCCGGGGGCGCCCAGCGACGACCAGTCCGAGGCGGGGCCTCGCTGCACGATCCGCCCGTCCGAGCCGCGCGCGACGAGCGTCCAGTGCGCCGGGTCGGTGAAGGCCACGGACGGCGCGTCGGTGACCCGGCCGCCGAGGCTCCGCCAGCCGCCCCAGCGTCCGTCCTCGAACACCCGTCGGTACACCCGGGAGTCGGTGCCGCGCACGAACAGGTCGATCCGGCCGCCGGCCGAGGCGTACGCGGCGGGCTGGCCGAGGACGCGACCGTCCACGGGCCCGCCCAGGTCGGTCGTACGGCCGCGACCGTCACCGCTCGCCGTGTGCTGCTTGAGGCTGCCGTGCGGACCGCGGAAGAACGTGGTGAGCGTGTCGCCGCTGCGGACGACCGCCGGGCTCGCGGTCGCCGCCTCGCCGATCCCCGTGCCGGGCAGCGCCTCCTCGCCGGTCAGCTTCAGGAAGGCGGTGCCGTGCGCGGGGACCTCCACGGTGTACGACCCGGTGTGCGTGCCGCGGTCGGCGCGGGCGCGCAGATCGCGGACCTTCACCGTCCCGCCGAGCGCGACGTCGGCGAACTCCACCGTGCGACGGGCCGGCTGGTCGGAGCGGTTGAGCAGGACCACGGCCCGCTGCCCGTTCCCGGCGAGGTCCTTGCTGTAGACGTCCCCGGTGGAGTCGGTGGCGACCCGGACGCCCTGGACGGCGAGCGGGTCCTGGTTCACGGCGATGATCTCGGGGTTGCGCAGTGTCCGGACCATCGACGCGGACAGGGTGCGCGGGTCGGAGCCGAGCACCAGCGGCGAGCCCATCTCGGCCCACATCACGAACTGGGTGGTCGACTCCTCCTCGGACAGCTCGAGGGAGCCGTCGGCCATGCGGCGCATCGGGATGAGGTAGTCCGGGTCGTTGTAGTGGCCGGGGCCCTGCGCCTCAGGATGCCAGGCGTTGGCGTCCATGTTGCGCAGGATGTTGGGCCATTGGCCGGGACTGGGGGTGCCCCAGGCGATGTCGGTACCGGTGCGCCAGGAGTCGGCGATCAGCGGGGCGTAGGCGTACGTGTTGTGCGCGTCCTGCTCGGGGGTGTGCGGCAGGCCCCAGTCGTCCGTGAGCGGGTTGCAGAGGTTGAGCAGCATCCTGCGGCCCGACTTGGCGACGGCGTCGCCGAACTCCTTGAAGGCGGGACCCGGATCGAGCTGGACTCCGATGCCGCACAGGAAGTCGACCTTGATGGCGTCGATCTTCCAGTCGGCGAACTGCCGCGCGTCCTCGGTGTAGTGGCCGCGGCTGCCGAGGCCGCAGGTCTTCCCGCCGTCGTACGCGCCGGCGTCGGTGTAGATGCCGGCCTTGAGGCCGCGCCGGTGGAGGTAGGAGACGAGTGCCGGGATGCCGGAGGGGAAGCGGTCGGGGTGGGCCGTCAACCGCCCTTGCGCGTCACGGGGGTTGTCGGCCTGCCAGCCGCCGTCCAGCCACACGATGTCGTAGCCGCTGTCCCGCAGACCGCTGCTGACCAGCTTGTCGGCGACGGCGCGGACCTCCTTCTCGGTGGGCGCGCCGAGCCCGTAGTAGGTGTTCCAGCCCATGTACGGCGTCGGCGCGAGACCGCTGTCGTAGTAGGCGGGGGCGCCTTGGTCCACGGCGGCGTCCGCCGGGGCGTCCGCGCTGGCGGGCGGTGCCGCGGAGGCGGTCAGGACCACGGCGATCGCGGTCGTCAGGGCGAATGAAGTCACGTGCCTCTCCCGGGGGTTGGGAAGCAGGAGGAGGTGTGACGCGGGCCGCTTCGGTGCCGGGGCCGTCGGCGTCACGGCGAAGACTGTGGCGTGCGGCCGGAACCCTGTCAATATTAATTACTAATTTACAGAAACACGGGTTCCCGCCGTCGGGGGTATTGACGGGCGGTCCCCGGCGGTGCAGGGTTTGGCAACGTTGTCAGAGCCCCTGCGGAGCCCAACGAAGCCTGCTCTCGGCAACGTTGTCAGCAGCGTTCCGGGTCGCCTCGCCCCCCGGACATCCCTGATCGGAGCTCGTGTCCCATGCCGGATCAGTCTTCCGTGCCGTCCCGCCGCACCGTCCTCTCCGCCGGATCGACGCTCCTCGCGGGCTTCGGGGCCGGCTTGGGCTTCCCGGGCGCCGCCGCCGCGGCGGGAACCGGCCACCCGCGACCGGCCCCGACCCAGGGTGAACTCGCCGCGTACCGGCCGGTGAAGGTGTCCTCCACCGACTACGCGCCCACCCCGGCCGAGTTCGCCGTGGACGGCCTGGACACGGTCGGCGTGCGCGGCAGCGGATGGCGGGCGGCGGCCGGTGATCCGCAGTGGATCAGCGTCGACCTGCAGGCGCTGTGCGAGGTGGAGTCGCTGCGGTTCGTCTTCGAGGCGACCGTGGACGACCCGCCGTACGTCGACGCGCCGAACGGCAGTCCCCGTGACAACACCACGGGGCAGGAGATCCTCTCCAGTTGCGCGGTGGACTTCGTCGTCGAGACGTCCCGCGACGAGAAGGCGTGGACGGCTGTGTACCACACGGACTCCGGCCGGGGCGGGGTCGTCGGGATCGAGTTGCCGAAGCCGGTCACCGCACGCTGGGTGCGCCTGACCGTGCGCAAGCGTTCGAACGCCAACCCGCTGGGCCTGAACGGCTTCCAGGTGTACGGCACCTGCCGTGACCGGCGTCCCGCCGTCACCGGCTGGACCGACTGGGGCGTGCACCACCGCACTCCCCCGGCGCTCGGGATGGCCGCCGACGGCACCGTACCCCTGGAGTCCGGCTGGGACCTGACCATGGACGACCGGGCCGGCGCCGAGGGCGCCGAGCTGTCCCGGCCGGAGTTCGACACCAGCCGCTGGCTGCCCGCCACCGTGCCGGGCACCGTGCTGACCTCCCTGGTCGACCAGGGGCATCTGCCCGACCCGGTCGCCGGGTTCGCCAATCTGCACGTCCCGGAGGCCCTGTCCCGGCACTCCTGGTGGTACAGGCGCCGGTTCCGGCTGCCGAAGGGCCTGGACACCGGCGCCGGGCGCCACGTGTGGCTGGAGTTCGACGGGGTGAACCACAAGGCGGAGGTCTGGCTCAACGGCGACCGGGTGGGCGAGGTCGTCTTCCCCTTCGCGCGCGCCGCGTTCGACGTCACCCGGCTTCTGGCCGAGGGCGGCGAGCAGGCCCTCGCCGTGCGGATCACGCCGATGCCGTACCCGGGCAGTCCGGGCGACAAGGGCCCCGCCGGGCTGGCGTTCGTGGACGCCGGCGCCACCATGATGAACCGCAACTCGCCGACGTACCTGGCCGCTTCGGGCTGGGACTGGATGCCGGCGGTGCGCGACCGCGCGGCCGGCCTGTGGAACCACGTGCGGCTGCGCTCGACGGGCGCGGCCGTCATCGGTGACGTGCGCGTGGACACCCGGCTGCCCGGCCTGCCCGACACCGGCACGGCCGAGCTGACGCTCGTCGTCCCGGTCCGCAACGCGGACCCGGCACCCCGGAGTGTCACCGTCCGGGCGGCCTTCGAGGGCGTGCGCGTGACCCGGACGGTCACCGTGCCCGCGGGCGAGACGGTCGACGTCGTCTTCAGCCCCGCCGACCACGCGCAACTGCGCTTGCGGAACCCGAAGCTGTGGTGGCCCAACGGCTACGGCGAGCCCGCCCTGCACGACCTGACGCTGACCGCGACGGTCGGCGGCCGCGAGAGCGACCGGCGCACGACCCGGTTCGGCATACGCCAGTTCGGCTACGAGTACGACGTGCCGCTGACCTTCCAGTCGGGCAGCGACTCCTACGCCCAGACCGTGCAGTTCCCCCGGCAGAAGGCCCGCCATGTGCGGATCCGGTGCCGCACCCGCGCCACCAGCTGGGGATCGTCGATCTGGAGCCTGTCGGTGATCGACAGCGCCTCCCCCGGCACCGACCTGGCCCTGCACCGGGACGCCACCGCCTCGACCGTGGACGAGGACGCGCACAAGCCGGGCAACGTCACGGACGGCGACCCGAAGACGCGCTGGTCGTCGGCGTTCGAGGACGACCAGTGGGTCGCGGTCGACCTGGGCGCCGAGGCGTCCTTCGACCGGGTCGTCGTCACCTGGGAGCAGGCGTACGCGAAGACGTACGACGTGCAGGTCTCCGACGACGGGGACACCTGGCGCGACGCCGCCTCCGTCGACAACGCCGCGACCCCGTTGCCGTTCCGCGCCTCGGGCTCGGCCGCGCTGCAGAGCGTGGAGTTCGAGCCGCGCACCGCCCGCCACGTCCGGGTGCTGTGCCACAGCCGGGCCACCAGCTGGGGCGCCTCGATGTGGAGCCTGTCGGTGATCGACAGCGCCTCCCCGGGCACCGACCTGGCGCTGCGCAAGGACGCGACCGCCTCCTCGGAGGAGGGCGGGGGCAGCCGGGCCGCCAACGCCGTGGACGGCGATCCGAACACCCGCTGGTCGTCGGCGTACGAGGACGAGCAGTCGATCCAGGTCGACCTGGGCGCGTCCGTGCGGTTCGACCGGGTGGTCATCCTGTGGGAGCAGGCGTACGCGCGGACGTACACGGTGCAGGTCTCGGACGACGGCGAGGACTGGACGGACGTGAAGTCCGTCGACAACTCCACGGTGCCGCTGAAGATCAGCGTCAACGGTGTCCGGGTGTTCTGCCGGGGCGGCAACTGGGGCTGGGACGAGCTGCTGCGCAGGATGCCCGCGGAACGGATCGACGCGGCCGTGCGCATGCACCGCGACATGAACTTCACGATGATCCGCAACTGGCTGGTGTCGAGCAACCGCGAGGAGTTCTACGCCAGTTGCGACGAGCACGGCCTGCTGGTCTGGAACGACTTCCCCAACGCCTGGGCCATGGACCCGCCGGACCACGAGGCGTTCCTGAGCCTCGCCCAGGACACCGTGCGCCGCTACCGCTCCCACCCGAGCATCGTCGTCTGGTGCGGCGCCAACGAGGGCAATCCGCCCGGCCCCCTCGACGACGGGATGCGGGCCGCGGTCCGGGCGGAGACGCCCGACCTGCTGTACCAGAACAACTCGGCGGGCGGCATCGTCTCCGGCGGCGGCCCGTACGGCTGGGTGGAGCCCGAGCGCTACTACTCCGCGAGCACCTACGGGAGCGGGAGCTTCGGCTTCCACACGGAGATCGGCATGCCGGTGCTGCCGACGGCGGAGACGATGCGCCGCCTCGTGGGCGACGAACCGGAGTGGCCGGTCAAGGGCGCCTGGTACTACCACGACTGGAGCACCCGCGGGAACCAGGCTCCGCAGAACTACCGGGCGGCGATCGAGTCCCGGCTCGGCGAGGCGAAGGACCTCGACGACCTCTGCCGCAAGGCGCAGTTCGTCAACTACGAGAACTTCCGCGCCATGTTCGAGGCGTGGAACGCCCGCCTGTGGGAGGACGCGAGCGCCCTGCTGCTGTGGATGTCGCACCCGGCCTGGTACAGCACGGTGTGGCAGACGTACGACTACGACTTCGACGTCAACGGCGCCTACTACGGCGTCCGCAAGGCGAGCGAGGCCGTGCACGTGCAGGCCGACCCGGTGAGCGGACAGGTCCTCGCGGTCAACCACACGCCGCGCCGGATCACGGGCGCCACGGTCGTCGTCTCCCGCCACGACTTCTCCGGCCGCCGGCTCGGCACCGAGCGGCGCGCGAAGGTGGACGTCGCCCCCTCCTCGACGGCGGCCGCCCTCACCGCGGGCTGGACGGACGACCTCCCCGACCTGCATCTCCTGCGGCTGAGGCTCGTGGACGCGCGGGGCGATCTGCTGGCCGAGAACACGTACTGGCGCTACCGCGAGCCCGCCCACCTGCGCGCCCTGAACGAGGTCGCCGGGACCCGGGTGTCGGTCGAGGTCACCGGCACGGACCGCACGGGCGGGCGGCACCGGCTCACGGCCCGGCTGCGCAACCGGGGCACGACCGTGGCGGCCATGGTGCGGGTGTCGCTGCTGGACGGGAAGGGGGACCGGGTGCTGCCCACCCTGTACGGCGACAACTACCTGTGGCTGCTGCCCGGCGAGTCCCGGACGGTCACGCTCGACTGGCCGGCGCCCGCCCTGCGCTCCGGCCGGCCGGTGGTCCGGGTGGAGGGGTACAACGTCCCGGCGGCGACCGCGAGCGGACGATGAGCGCGGACGGCGGCCGGCATTCAGAAACGGCGCCGCTGAATGCCATGAAAACGATGCGTTGGACGCGAGAATCGGGCAGGAGCACAGTGAACAGGTCCCTCACCAGGACCGGACGACCCCGACTGCACCTTGCGGAGACCACTCGATGAACCACGTCGCCGACCCCGAGCGCTACGACGGCACCATGCGGTACCGGCGCACCGGGCGCTCAGGACTCGACCTGCCCGTGCTGTCGCTGGGCTACTGGCACAACTTCGGTGACGACAAGCCCTTCGAGACCCAGCGCGAGATCGCGCTGCGCGCCTTCGACCTGGGCATCACGCACCACGACCTGGCCAACAACTACGGCCCGCCCTACGGCTCCGCCGAGATCAACTTCGGCCGGCTGATGCAGCAGGACCTGGCGCCGTACCGGGACGAGCTGGTGATCTCCACCAAGGCCGGCTGGGACATGTGGCCCGGCCCCTACGGCCAGGGCGGCGGCTCCCGGAAGTACGTGCTGGCCTCGCTCGACCAGTCGCTGAAGCGGATGGGGCTGGACTACGTCGACATCTTCTACTCCCACCGGCTCGACCCCGGCACCCCGCTGGAGGAGACGATGGGGGCGCTCGACACCGCCGTCCGCCAGGGCAAGGCCCTGTACGTCGGCATCTCCTCCTACGACGCCGAGCGCTCCCGGCAGGCCGCCGCCATCCTGCGGGACCTGGGCACGCCGCTCCTCATCCACCAGCCGTCGTACAACATGCTCAACCGCTGGATCGAGAACGAGGGGCTGCTGGACGCCGCCGAGCAGGAGGGCTTCGGCGTCATCGGCTTCACGGCGCTGGCCCAGGGACTGCTGACGGGCCGGTACCTGGAGGGCGTGCCCGCCGGGTCCCGGGCCACTCAGGGCAAGTCGTTCGACGAGGGCTGGCTGTCGGACGAGATGCGGGGCCGGCTGCGCGCGCTGAACGACATCGCGGCCCGGCGCGGGCAGAGCCTGGCCCAGATGGCGCTCGCCTGGGCGCTGCGCGACCCGAGGGTGACCTCGCTGGTGATCGGCGCCTCGCGCACCGAGCAGCTCGAGCAGAACGTGGCCGCGCTGGAGAACCTCGACTTCACGGACGAGGAGCTGGCCGAGATCGACAAGTACGCCACCGACGGCGGCGTCGACCTGTGGCGGGAGGCCAGGACCGGCCAGATGGGCTGACGCACACGCCGTACCGCAGCGCGCGCACCCGGAACCTCCGGGTGCGCGCGCTGCCGTCTGTGCGCCGGAAGCACCTTCCGCACATGGTATGGACCTGACAGGTTGCCCTGGCTATGCTCGGCCCAACCCGATGAGAGCGCTCTCAGTTTGCGGTTGTTCCACCCCCACCTTGCTGGAACGACGAAGGGCAACTCCCTTGAGACGCAGCAGACTCACCTATGCCTGTCTCTCCGCGCTCCTGGTGCTCGGCGGCTGGTCCGCGGCCGGCACCGGGCAGGCCACCGCGGACGACTCCCCCACCCCGGCGGACCGCGCCCCCACCTCCGCCGTCGCCTCCGACGGACTGCTCCAGGCCATGCAGCGCGACCTCGGCCTGTCGAAGGAGCAGGCCAAGACGCGGCTCGCCGCCGAACGCACGGCGACGGCCGTCGCGCCGAAGGCACGCGAGGCGGCCGGATCCGCCTACGGCGGCTCGTGGTTCGACGCACGCGCCGAACGCCTCACCGTCGGCCTCACCACGGACGCCTCCCCCGCGACCGTGCGCCGCGTCGAGGCGACCGGCGCCGCTGTCCGGACCGTCGAGCACACCGCACGGGAACTCGACACCGCCAAGGCCCGCATCGACCGCCTCGACGCCCCGTCCGGGGTGAGCAGCTGGCACGTCGACCCGGCCGCCGGGACCGTGGTCGTGAACGTCGTCAGGGGCGAGCGGGCTGACAACGATGTCCGCCGCTTCGTGTCCCGCGCTCGCGCGGCCGGTCCGGTGACCGTCCGCACGGTCGCGTCCGCGCCCTCCACCTTCGCGGCCGGCACCGTCGGCGGCGACCCGTACTACACGGGCAACGTCCGCTGCTCCATAGGCTTCTCGGTGCACGGCGGCTTCATCACCGCGGGGCACTGCGGCCAGCCGGGCGCGGGTGTCCGGGGCTGGGACGGCAGTTACATCGGCACCTTCCAGGGCTCCTCGTTCCCGGACAACGACTACGCCTGGGTCAGCGTCGGCAGCGGCTGGTGGACCGTACCGGTCGTGCTCGGCTGGGGCACCGTGTCGGACCAGCTGGTGCGGGGATCGGGCGAGGCGCCCGTCGGCGCCTCCGTCTGCCGCTCCGGCTCGACGACGCACTGGCACTGCGGCAGGGTGCTCGCCAAGAACGAGACGGTCAACTACAGCCAGGGCGCGGTGCACCAGATGACGAAGACCAGCGTCTGTGCCGAACCCGGCGACTCCGGCGGCTCGTTCATCAGCGGCGACCAGGCCCAGGGCGTCACCTCGGGCGGCTGGGGCAACTGCTCCAGCGGCGGCGAGAGCTGGTTCCAGCCGGTCAACGAGATCCTGGGCCGCTACGGCCTGACCCTGCACACCGCCTGAGCCAGGTCCCGTGCCCGGCCCCGGCTCCGGCCGGGCACGGGGCCTTCCCCCACAGCGGTGAAGTTGTCGGAGTGAGTGCTCACTCATTGACGGAGTGAGCACTCACTCCGTAGGCTGCCGCCATGACTCCCACCGAGAAGCAGACCGCCCGTCGTCGCGCGCCCGCCATGTCGCCGGAGCAGCGCCGCGAGATGATCGTCCAGACCGCCATCCCGCTGATCGCCGAGTACGGCTCCGCCGTGACGACCGCGAAGATCGCCCGCGCCGCGGGCATCGGAGAGGGCACGATCTTCCGCGTCTTCGCCGACAAGGAGGAACTGATCGATGCCTGTGTCGCCGAGGCGCTCTCCCCCGACCACGCGATCCGTGAACTCGACGCGATCGACATGACCCAGCCGCTCGCCGACCGGCTCGCCGAGGCGGCCGAGGCACTTCAGGCGCATCTCGCCCGAATGGGCGCCGTGATGGGCTCACTGGGACACCGCGGCGGCAAGCACCCCGGTGCCGTGCGCGGCGCCGGCCGCCAGGAGTCGACGGCCCGCCTCCGCGCGGCCCTCGCGGACCTGCTGGAGCCCGACCGCGCCACGCTGCGCCGGCCGCCGGAGCAGATCGCGGCCCTGTTCTTCGGCCTGCTGTTCACCCAGCCGCGCACGGACGACGAGCCCGATCTGACGCCCGGTGAACTGGTGGACGTCTTCCTGCACGGAGCGGTCACGGGCGAGGGCCGGTGAGGAGGCGCGGGAGGCGCGCCACCGTGTGCACGGGGGCCGCCGCCCCCTCCTGTCCGGCAGGGGCAGGGGTGGGAGACGCCGTGGACGGCTGCAAGCCGTCGAGCAGGCACCAGCCACTCACGCGCTCCTGATCCATCGTGCGGCAGGATGGGTGCATGAGCGTCGTCAAGATCAACGTGTTGACCGTGCCCGCCGAGCAGCGGGAGGTGCTGGAGAAGCGGTTCGCCTCGCGGGCGCACGCCGTGGAGAACTCCGACGGGTTCGAGTGGTTCGAGCTGCTGCGGCCGGTCGAGGGCACCGACACCTACCTCGTGTACACGCGCTGGCGGGACGAGGAGTCCTTCCAGGCGTGGATGGAGGGCCCGATGAAGGCGGCCCACCAGGGCGGCGGCCAGGAGGGCGGCGAGCGCCCGAAGCCCGCGGCGGCCGGGTCGACGCTGTGGTCGTTCGAGGTCGTGCAGCAGGCGGGACCCAAGGGCGCGTGAGGCGAAGGGGGCGGGGCGTGCTCCCCGCCCCTTTCTCTAGTGCTGTGACCGGCGCGACCGGGCGACCGCAGCGAGGACGAACGTGACGCTGATCAGCAGCGACCAGGCGCCGAACTTCTCCACGCCGACCGGCTGCCAGCCGTCGAGCTGGTAGGGGTAGCGCCACGCGCCGAGGTAGGTGGCGAGGTTCTCCGCGAGCCACAGGAAGAACCCGATGAGGACGAACGCCAGGGCCAGGGGCATCCGCAGGCGGCGCCCGCGCACCGTGTAGCGCACCGACGTGCCCGCGGTGACGGCCAGCAGGAGCACGGCGAGCAGCCAGCGGACGTCGGGCAGCCAGTGGTGGGTGAAGAAGTTGACGTACACGGCGGCGGCCACGAGCGCGGTCATCCGGGGCCGGTAGCGGACCAGTTCCATGTCGAACAGGCGCCAGGCGCGGCAGACGTAGCTGCCGACCGCCGCGTACAGGAAGCCGCCGTACAGCGGGACGCCCGCGAACTTGAGCACGGCGGGCTCCGGGTAGCTCCAGGAGCCGAGCGAGACCTTGACGATCTCGAAGGCCAGGCCGACCACGTGGCAGACCGCGATGACGGCGACGTCCCGGCCGTTCTCCCAGCCCCGCAGATAGAACAGCAGGGTGAGCAGCACCCCGTAGACCACGAGCAGGTCGTAGCGGGCCACGGGGAGTCCGCGCAGGAGGCCGGACGCGGCGACGCCGGACATCAGGGCGATGGCGAAGGCGCACGACCGCGTCTGTATCCACGCGAAGTCGAGCAGGTGGCGCAGGTGCGCGCCCACGGGGCCGGTTGCGGTGAACATGTTCAAAAAGACGATCAGGCCGTGCGTTCGGTTGCGCCTGCCGCCAGGTCAGGACGGCAGGTCCCGCCGAAATTCCGTTGCGGCGGGGCCCGCGTCCCCGGACCCTTGGCCCATGCCTTACGCACTTCGCCCGGCCGGCCTCGACGACGCGGCCGCCGTGACCGACCTGCTCAATGAGATCGACCGGATCGAGATAGGCCGGCCCGAGACCGACCTGCACACCGTCGAATCCGACCTGAAGCGGCCCGACATCGCCCTCGCGCACGACTCGTGGCTGGCGTTCGACGGTGAACGCCTCGTGGCCTACGGCCTGTTGTGGGACGATTCGGGCGGCGAGCGCATCGACGTCGACCACTATGTCCTCCCCGACCACCAGCGGGCCGGTGAGCTGCTGCTGGACGCCATGGACGCGCGGGCGCTGGCCAAGGCCAGGGAGAACGGGGCGGACCGGGCGGTGGTGCATCTGCACCTCAACGCCGAGCCCACCACCGACAAGGGCCTGCTGGAGCGGCGCGGCTGGTCCGTCGTGCGCCGCTACCACGTGCTGCGGCGCCCGGTGGACGCGGCCCGCGACCTGGCTCCGGCCGTCCCGACCGGTGTGCGGCTGCGGCCCTGCGCCGACGAGGCGGACCGGGTGCGGGTGCACGCGCTGCACCAGTCCACGTTCGCCGAGCACTTCGACTTCCAGCCGCGCGCCTACGAGCAGTGGCTGCATGATGTCGACGCCGATCTGCTCGACTGGTCCCTGGTCTGGCTCGTCGAGACGGACGACCTGGGTGACGCCGCGTTCCTGCTCGCCCGCGACGACCGGGAGGCGATGGGCTGGATCCGCAGCCTCGGGGTGCGGCGCGAGGCGCGGGGCCGGGGCATGGGCGGTCTGCTGCTGCGGCACGCGTTCGCCACGTTCGCGGCGCGCGGGCGGGACACGGTCGGACTCGGCGTGGACACCGCCAACGCCACCGGCGCCCCCGCGTTGTACGCCCGGCACGGCCTGAAGGTCCACTTCGCGGTGGACACGTGGGAGACCGTCCTGAAGTGAGGCCCTGCCGGGCGCGTCGAAGCGCTCCGGGGTCCGGTCACGCGCCGGGCGCGCCCGCGGGCTCCTGCTCCCGCCGGCGCGCCCCTCGCCGTTCCCGGCACAGGGCCGCGGCCGTGGCCAGCGCGCCGGCGCCCTCCCACAGCCCGACCCCGAGGAAGCCGGCCGGGGCCCGGCCGCCGATCACGGCGAGGGTGAAGACCGTGCAGGTCAGCAGGCGGAAAGGCACGGTCCAGCGGAAGAACGCGCGCCAGTCCGCGAGGGCCGCCAGCACGTAGTACACACCCATGTTCAGCGCCGCCATGGACGACGCGGTCACGAACACGAGGGTGTGATCCCCCTCGCCGCGCGGTTCCGCCGCCGGCGCGAACCCCGTCACCCTCAGCAGGACATCGGGCGCGAGGAGCCCGACGACCCCCATGACGGCCGCGAGGACTCCGAAGACGGCCATCGTCCAGCCGGCCGGCGAGCGGGGCAGGGAGCGCACGAAGTCCTCCTGGATGCGGCGGAGTCGGGGCGGGAGGCCTCAGCGCCGAAGGGTGCCCCGGCGCGCGTTGTTGTACAGACGTAGCAGGTGCTTGGCGACGGCGCACGGGGTCGTGTCCGCATTGCACTGCCGGCACGTCCGCATGTGCTGCTCGTAGTCGGCGTGCGCCTGCTGCAACGCCTCTTCGGGAGATGACATCGATGTCCTCGGGAGTGGTCGACGGATGGGGCGAGGGGCGCACGAGGGGGACGCTGCGGGACGCCGGGAAGACCGCGTGAGACACCCGGGGAACAAGTGGATCATGTTACTGACGGTAGCGGGAAGTCGCGTTCCCGCATTGATCACTAGCTCACAGGCGGCGTCCGACGACCGGAAAAGCCTTGGACGGAGCGGGACTCGGCGCGGGACACTGCCGTACTCACGCCGTGACTCCACGTAGTCGCCCGAACCGTACAGGGGTGGGATGGGAACGCCTGAGACCCGCAGGACCCTGCCGGCCAAACGCTCGGTTCTGCTCGCACTTCGCCACTACGGACGGGTGCTCGTCCGCCTCAAGTGGCTGACGGCCCCGGCGATGCTGCTGACCTCTCTCGGCAACATCGGCATCAACTACATCGCTCCGCTCATCGTGGCCAAGCTCGTCGGCGACATCGCCGGCGGCGGGCAGGTCACCCTCTCCTCGACCCTTCCGTACGTCCTCGGCTTCGTCGCCGTCCTGCTGCTCGCCGAGACGCTGTGGCGCATCGCCCTGCACTGCCTGAACCGGCTGGACGCCCTCGGCATCGAGCAGCTGTACGTGCTCGGGATGGACGAACTGCTCGCCCGGGACGCCGCGTTCTTCCACGACAACTTCGCCGGCTCGCTCACCAAGCGGGTGCTGAGCTTCGCGACCCGCTTCGAGCAGTTCGTCGACACGCTGACGTTCCAGATCATGGGCAGCCTCGTGCCGCTGCTCTTCGGGGTCGTGGTGCTGTGGCGGTACGAACCGCTGCTCGTCGTCGGCCTGCTGGTGATGATCTCGGTGACGGCGGTCTGTGTGGTGCCGCTCATCCGGCGCCGCCAGGCCCTCGTCGACCAGCGCGAGGAGGCGATCGCGCGGGTGGCCGGCCATGTCGCCGACAGCCTCATGAACATGGACACCGTGCGCGCGTTCGCCGCCGAGGAGCGTGAGGCCGCCGAGCACCGCTCCCGCGTGGCGACGTCCCGCCGGCTGACGCTGCGCTCCTGGGACTACGGCAATCTGCGCATCGACACCCTGGTCGCGCCGATGTCGGTCCTGACCAACGCGCTGGGTCTGCTGCTCGCGGTGACGCTGGGCGGCGGCGGACACGGCGTGGAGGCGGTGGTGGTCGCGTTCACCTACTACAGCAACGCCACGCGGATCATGTTCGAGTTCAACCAGATCTACCGCCGGCTGGAGAACTCCATGACGGAGGCGGCCCAGTTCACGGAGCTGCTGCTGACCCCCGCGACCGTGCTCGACCCGCCCGCGCCGGAACCGGCGCCGACGGGCGCCCTGGACGTCCGCTTCGAGAAGGTCGCCTTCGCCCACCGCGGCGGCCGCCCGCTGTTCGACGGACTCGACCTGGAGGTGCCCGCGGGGTCCCGGGTCGGCCTGGTGGGCCGGTCGGGAGGCGGCAAGACCACGCTCACCCGGCTGCTGCTGCGGATGACGGACGTCGACAGCGGCCGCATCCTCGTCGGCGGCCTGGACATCGGCCGGATGCGCCAGGCCGACCTGCGGGACCTGATGGCCTACGTGCCCCAGGACCCGGCGATGTTCCACCGCAGTCTGCGCGACAACATCGCCTTCGCCCGGCCCGGCGCGAGCGACGCGGAGATCCGCCGCGCGGCCGAGGCGGCGCACGTCACCGAGTTCGCCGACGCGCTGCCGCACGGCTTCGACACCATGGTCGGCGAGCGCGGGATCAAGCTGTCCGGCGGTCAGCGCCAGCGGGTCGCCCTGGCCCGCGCGATCCTGCGGGACGCGCCGATCCTGCTGCTCGACGAGGCGACCAGCGCCCTGGACTCGGAGAGCGAGCTCCTCGTCCAGGAGGCGCTGTGGCGGCTCATGGAGGGGCGCACCGCGCTCGTGGTGGCCCACCGGCTGAGCACGGTCGCCGGCATGGACCGGCTGGTCGTCCTCGATCGCGGGCGGATCGTCGAACAGGGCTCCCACGACGAGCTGATCACGATGGACGGCACCTACGCGCGGCTCTGGCAGCACCAGTCGGGCGGTTTCCTCGACGACACGCCCGCGCGGGCCGAGTTCCCCTGAACCCGGCCCGCCCGTACGGCGGTTCAGCCGCGCGAGGCACGCCGGCGGCGCACCACCAGGACGGCGGCCGCGCCGGCGCCCACCGCGGCGGCAGCGGCACCGGCGATCGGCAGGGCCGAGCTGGAACCGGTACTGGCCAGGTCCCCCGAGACGCCGGTGTCCGCTCCGCCGGTCGCCGAACCGCCGGTGGAGGAGCCGCCGCCGGTGCCGCCCGTGCCGGACCCGCCGGTGGACGAGGAGCCGCCGGTGGAGCCGCTGCCGCCACCCGAGGAGGAGCCGCCACCGGACGACGAGCCGCCGCCGGTGGAGCCGCCCCCGGTCACCTGGAGGGTGATGGGCGCCTTGTCGTTGCCGTGCTCGGTGTCCCAGTCGCCGAGTTTGCCGACCAGGGCCACCGAGCCCTTGGCACCGTCGACGGCCTTGTCGATCCGCACCTTGAAGGTCCGCGCGTACTGCTCGTCCTCGTCGGCCCAGACCAGGTCGAAGGGGCACCGGTAGGTCCGGGCGGACACCTTCTCGCAGTTCGGATGCTTCGTCGCCGTGGTGCCGGCGGGCAGCTCGACCTCGACCTCGGCGAGCGGGACACCGTCCCGGTACACCTGCACCCAGGCGGGACCGGCGTTCCTGAACCCGACCTTGAGGTCGACGGTGTCCCCGACCCGGCCCTTCATCGCCTGGTCCAGGGCCTGGAAGTCCGCGGTGTTCGCCGCCGTCACGGACGTCCGCCGGAAGTGCGCGTCCTCCGCGACGGGCGTACCGGGCTCCTGCGCCGGCACGTCCGGCTGCTCGACGAGCTTCAGGGCCGGGCCCGTCCCCGGCACGGGGCCAGAGGTGGCCTCGTCCCCGGGGTAGGCCTCGTAGTCGGTGACGGAGACGTCGAGGCGCTCGTACAGCGCCCGGTCCATGGCGCCGATCTTCAGGCCGCCCTCGGGTGCGTAGGCGACACCGGGCTTCACCTGCTGATCGAACTCGCACAGCGCCATGGCGCCGGTCGGGATCTCGTCGTAGCCCCAGGTCTTGAAGGCACGGCAGTTGGAGGGCACGTCGCTCAGGGACAGTCCATGGCTGACGGTGTACGTCATCCACACCTTGTCGAGCGCCTCGGTACCCGTGTACCAGAAGCGGCCGGGCACCGTGAACGTGCCGCCCGGCCGCACCCCGTCGACCGGGGCGATCTTCTCCAGGACCAGTCCGGGGGCGGGGGCGGGGTCGTCCGCGGCGGCGGGTGCCGCGCACACGGCCAGCAGGGCGACGGCACCCGCCGCGCCGGCGGTCCTGCGGCGCACACGAAGCCCGAGGGCGGTGGTGAACATGAGGTCCTCTGATCGAACTCGGTTACGGAGGGGTGAACCGCGGGGGAACGCGGGTTCACAGCCAAGACGTCCGAGAGGACCGAAGGGTTGTACGACGGAGCCCGCTCACCCGGAGCAGCAGGCGTCCGCGCCGCCCGCGTCTCCCTTCTCGAGCCGGCAGTAGCAGGACGCCTCCACAGGGACGTCGGCGAGGGCGGCGGCGAGCCGCAGCTGCCGGGCCACCATGTGCGCCTCACCGGTCCGGCCGAGGCGCACCAGGCACTCGTGCAGGCCGTGCAGGGACCAGACGTTGTTCGGGTGCCGGCACGGGCGCGGCAGCGTGTCGTCGAGGCCCAGGTCGGCCCGGTAGACCGCCTCGGCCTCGGCGACCCGGCCCTGTTCGAGGAGGAGGGCGCCGTAGGCGTGCCGGGTGGGCTGCATCCAGCCCCAGGGTTCGTCGTAGGGCAGGTTGTCGTCCAGTTCGATGGAGCGTTCCAGCGCGGCGAACGCGGCGTCGTACGCGCCCTTGCGGTACTCCAGCTCGCCGTCGAGCATCGCCCCGGCGATCTCGAGGATGTCGGCGCAGGTGTTGTTGAAGAGCATGCGGGTGCCGGGCACCCGGGCGACCGCCTCGTGGAAGAGCCTCCGCTCCTCCTCCGCCTCCCGTACGCGGTGCGTCGAGGAGAGGGCGACACCGCGCGCGTAGTGGGTCATCGCCGTGGTGACGCAGTACAGCTCGGGGTCGGCGGGCAGCGGCAGGGCGAGGATGTCGTCCCAGCGGCCGAAGCGGATCAGGGCGTGGACGCGCATGGCGAGGAAGCCCTCGAGCCAGTCGGCCATCGGCGGGCTCTGCACCCTCAGCAGATCCTCGGGGACGGACGCCTCGAGCCGTGCCACGGTGTCCAGCGCCACCTCGCTCTGCCCGAGGAACAGCGCCCCGTAGATCTTGAAGTGGTAGTTGTGCGAGCGGTACAGGGTGTAGAAGTTCATCGATCCCGCCCGCGCGCGGTACTTCTCGTCGGCCGCGATCGCCGCCGTGTTGTCCGAGACCACGCGCCGGTAGTCGCCGCACAGCACCTCCAGATGGGAGGGCATGTGCAGCAGGTGCCCGGCGTCGGGCACCAGGTCGCGCAGCCGGTCGGCGACGGTCAGGGCCAGCTCGGGTGTCGGGGACATCTCCATGAGGTGGATGTACATGTGCACCAGGCCGGGGTGGTCGCGGCCCCGCGGGTCGGCGAGCGCCCGCTCCAGGACCTCCCTGGCCTCCGAAGTGCGCGCGCCCTCGGCCGGCTCACCCGTCCTGAGGTCCCACAGCTGCCAGGGCGTGAGGTTCATCAGGGCGTCGGCGTAGAGCGTGGCGACGTCCAGGTCGTCGGGGGCGAGTTCGTGGACGGCGCGCATCCGGTCGGCGTAGGGGGCGTTCCAGACGGAGCAGTCCGGCACGGCCCGGCTCTGCGGGTAGCGGGCGCGCAGCGCGGAGATCAGGGCCTGTTCGACCGGTGTGGCCGTCGCGGCCTTCTCGTGGGCGCGTTCCACGGCGGCGTGGGTGCGCTCGACGGTGCCGGCGAGATCCTTGTCGTCGAAGGCCTCCCAGGGCTTGTTGTAGTTCGGGCCGAGAGCGTAGGCGATCCCCCAGTACGCCATGGCGCAGTCGGGGTCGGCCTCGGCGGCGGCCTCGAAGCAGGCGACGGCCTCCTCGTGGTGGAAGGCGTACGTCCAGTTCAGGCCGCGGTCGAACCACAGCTGGGCCTGTGCGGAGGACGTCGTCACGGGACGGGTGTGGGTGCCGAGGTCGTAGTACTCCATCGTCGTCTCCTGGCTGTGCGGGGCCGCCACCGTGATGCCGCCGGGGCCCGGTGGCGGGGCCGGGTGTCGCACCGACAACGGGCGGGGGGCCGCTCCGGTGGCGGCCGGTGCCCGGTCGCGTGGGTGCCGGCGCGCATACGGCGTACGGCCGACGGCGGGCGCGGCCGCTCCCCCGCCGTCGGTCCCCCCTTCCGCTGATGTGCCCGGCCGGCTGGCGCGTCACGCGCGAGGCCCGAGACCCGCGGAGCGGCCGGGCGGACGAAACGACGGACCGGCGGACCGGCCGGACCGGCGGACCGGCCGGACCGGCGGCCGGATCGTGGCCGGGGCGCTTGGCCGCGCCCGCTCCGGGTACTCGCCCCGCGCATGTGACGTCTCGCGATCCATACGGCCGCCGTGGCCCGGCGCTGCCGCCCAGGTGCGGACGCGGTGCGTCCTGGCGCATTCTTGCTGTGTCGCACGCGCGATGCGTACGGACGAGGTAGGACCGATGACTGGGAGCGCCGAGAGCGCAGAGCGGAGGTCCGGCAGGCTGGCGGCACTGCTGATCGACGTCACGGCACGAGCGATCAGCGCGTCCGGCGGCCATGCGGCCGGGGTCTATCTGCGGTCCCGCACGCCCGGGCTGCTGCGCCTCGCCGTACTGGAGGGGCTGCCGGGTCCCCTGTTCCGGCCGTGGTGGCGGGTGCACGCCGACCGGCCCTTCCCGGTGGCCGACTCCTTCCGGCTCGGCGTCGAGGTGGCCCTGCCGAACGCGACCGAGACGATGCGGCGCTACCCCCAGTTCGCGGCTGCCCTGCCGTTCCAGTTCGGCTCCCTGTCCCTGCCGGTGACCGGGTCGTCGACGGTCTTCGGCGTCCTGACGGTGCTGCGGCCCTCGACGACGGACGCCACGGAACTGATGCCGGTGCGTGAACGCCTGGGACGGCTGGCCGAGGAGCTGGGTGCGGCGCTGGAGACGCTGGACGGCCAGGTCTCGGACACGGTCGCCTGGGACGGCGGCCCGCTGTGCGTGCGCCCGCCGGCGAGCCGTCAGCCCTCCGGGCACGTCGGGCGCTTCGGCTGGCGGCCGGAGACCGGTGAGGTCACGGCGGACGCGTGGCTGAACGGCGTGCTGGGCGTGGCGCCCGAGGACGAGCCGGTCACCGTCGAGTCGTTCGCGGCGGCCGTCGCCCCCGCCGACGCCGAGCGGGTCCTGGCGGTGCTGCGCGAGGCCGCCGGAGGGCGGTCGCCCGCGCTGCCGCTGTACGTCCGTGCCCCGCAGGGCGGGCCCCGGCTGGTCGAGGTGTGGGGTCCGCACACGGACGTGTCGGGCTCCACCGTGCCGCCGGCGGTCCGGGGCGTCGTCCTCGACCCGGGGCCGGACTCGGTGGCGGGCGCGGCCGCCGACCTGCTGCCGGACGGTGTGCTGTGCCTGGACCGGCTCGGGCACGTCGTCTACGCCAACCCGCACGCGGCGCGGCTGCTGCGCCGACCGCGCACCGAGCTGCTGGGGCGCACGCTGTGGGAGGGCGTGCCCTGGCTGAACCAGCCGACCCTGGAGGACCATCTGCGCGGTGCGCTGCTGTCCCCGGACCCGGTGCACTTCCATGTCCGAAGACCGTCCGGACAGGGGCGCGAGCGTCCCCCGCACCCGTTCTCGGGCGACTGGCTCGCCCTGTCCGTCTATCCCGGCGCCGACTTCCTGACCTGCACGGTCCGGCTCGGGCATCGGGTCGCGGACGCCCCGTCGGGTCCCCCGGACGCACCGGCCGGCCCCCAGCCACCCGAGACCGGTTCCCTCTCCCCGCTGTACCGCCCGATCATCCTCGCCATCGCCCTGACCGAGGCCGTCACCGCCCGGCAGGTGTCCGCCGTGGTGATGCGGGAACTGCTGCCCGCGTTCGGCGGCAACCGGCTGGCCATCTACCTGCTGCAGGAGCGGCATCTGTACCTGGCGTGGGAGACCGGCTTCCCCAAGGGGTTCCTCGCGCCGTTCGAGGGGGTCGGGATGGACGAGCGGCTGCCCGGCGTGGAGACGCTGACCAGCGGGCGTCCTCTCTTCTTCGACTCGATGCAGCAGCTCGCCGACGCCTATCCGGGGATCGCCATGGACGCGCGGGAGGGCGCCCGCGCGTTCCTGCCGCTGATCGCCTCCGGGCGCCCGGTCGGCTCCTGCATCCTGGGCTTCGACCGGCCGCGCAGTTTCAGCAACGAGGAACGCACCGTCCTGACCGCCCTGGCCGGGCTGATCGCGCACGCCATGGAGAAGGCGCAGCGCTACGAGAGCGAGGCGGCCCTCGCCCGGGGCCTGCAGCAGGCCCTGCTGCCCCGGCGGCTGTCGCAGCACCCGCTGGTGGAGACGACCGGCCGCTATCTGCCCGGCACCCAGGGCATGGAGGTGGGCGGCGACTGGTACGACGTCGTGGCCGCCGGGGACGGAATGGCGCTGGTCATCGGCGACGTGCAGGGGCACGGCGTGCAGGCGGCCGCGACGATGGGCCAGCTGCGCAGCGCCGTCCGCGCCTTCGCGCTCGGCGACCGGCCGCCCGACGAGGTCATGAGCGGCACCAACCACCTGCTCATCGACCTCGACGCCGGGCTGTTCGCCAGCTGCTGCTACATCCGGCTCGACCCGGCGACCGGGCGGGCGCACGCGGCGGTGGCCGGCCATCCGCGGCCGCTGCTGCGCGGTCCCGACGGCCGTACGCAGGTGCTCGACCTGCCCGGCGGGGTGGTCCTGGGCGTGGATCCGCAGGCCCGGTACCCGGTGACCGAGCTGCGCGTCGAGCCGGGGGCGGTGCTCGCGCTGTACACCGACGGGCTCGTGGAGCGGCCCGGTACCGACATCGACGTGGGGATCAGCGCGCTGCGGGTGGCGCTGGCCCGGGCCGGCGCGCCGGGCGGACGTCCGGGCGGCCGCTCGCTGTCGTCCATGGCCGACCGGCTCACGGCGGCGGCCCGGCACATGGCGGACCGTCCCGACGACATCGCCCTGCTGCTCGCGACCCGGCGTTCCACGCCGCTGCGGCCGATGTAGGGGGGTCTCGCCTCCGGGGGCGCGGCAGTGTAGACATGGCACATGGTCCGACTAGGGGGTCGCTCGGGGGCCCGGTCGGCCCGTCGTCCCGACGGTCGGCGCGTCCGTACGGCGCCCGGCCGCACCGCTGTCGCGTCCGGACGCGGGCCCGCCCCGGCGGTGGAGCGGCAGGGGTGGTTCTCCGCGGCGCGCTCGACGGTCGGCGGGCGCAGTCTGGCCGGTCAGGTGTTCGTCCTGCAGGTCGTGATCGTGCTGCTGCTGGTCGTCGCCGCGGTCGTCGCGCTGGTGCTGCAGGTGCGGTACGACAGCACGCAGGAGGCCCGCAACCGCTCGGTGGCGGTCGCCGAGGCGTTCGCGAACGCGCCGGGCACCCGGCAGGCGCTGGACGATCCCGATCCCACCGCCGTGCTGCAGCCGCGGGCCGAGGCGGCCCGCAAGGCGACGGGCGTGGACTTCATCGTCGTCATGAACACCGACGGACTGCGCTACACGCACCCCAAGCCGGACCGCATCGGCAAGACGTTCGTCGGCACGCTGGAGCCGGCGCAGGCCGGTGGCGTCGTCGTCGAGGAGATCACCGGGACGATCGGCCCCCTCGTGCAGGCGGTGGTGCCCGTCGAGGACCCGGCCGGCCGGGTGGTCGGGCTGGTGTCGGCGGGGATCACCACGGACACCGTGGGCGGCACCGCCGACCGGCAGCTGCCGCTGGTGCTGAGCGCGGCCGCCGCGGCGCTGCTGCTGTCCACGGCGGGCACGGCGCTGGTCAGCCGGCGGCTGCTGCGGCAGACGCACGGTCTGGGGCCGGACGAGATGACCCGCATGTACGAGCACCACGACGCCGTGCTGCACGCGGTGCGCGAGGGCGTCGTCATCGTCGGCGGCGAGGGCCGGCTGCTGCTCGCCAACGACGAGGCGCACCGGCTGCTCGACCTGCCCGAGGACGCGCAGGGGCGCCGGGTCCTCGACCTGGGCCTCGCCCCGGAGACCGCCGAGCTGCTGCACTCGGGGCGGACGGCCACGGACGAGGTGCACCTGGTCAGGGACCGCCTGCTGGCGGTCAACCAGCGGCCCACGCATCTGCGCGGCCGCCCCTCCGGCAGTGTGGCGACCGTCCGGGACTCGACGGAGCTGCGGGCTCTGTCGGGCCGGGCGGAGGAGGCCCGCGAGCGCCTGGACATGCTGTACGACGCCGGGGTCGGCATCGGCACAAGTCTGGACGTCACCCGGACCGCGGAGGAACTGGCGGAGCTGGCCGTGCCCCGGTTCGCGGACTACGCGACGGTCGACCTGTTCGACGCGGTGCTGGACGGCGGGCAGCCGGAGGCCATGACCCTGGTACGGCGATGCGCGCTCAGCGGGGTACGGGACGACGCGCCGCTGTACCCGGTGGGCCGGCAGATCCGGTTCGTGGAGTCCTCGCCGCAGGCCCGGGCGCTGAAGAACGCGCAGGCCGTGGTGGAGCCGCGGCTGGACGAGGCGCCGGGCTGGCGCGCGCAGGACATGGAACGCTCGGTGCAGGTGATGGAGTTCGGCATCCACTCGCTGGTCACGGTGCCGCTGCGGGCGGGGTCGCTGGTGCTGGGCGTGGTCAGCTTCTGGCGGTCGCGCAAGTCCGGGCCGTTCGACGCGGAGGAGCTGGCGCTCGCCGAGGAGCTGGTCGCCCGGGCCGCCGTGTCCATCGACAACGCCCGCCGGTACACGCGTGAGCACGGCATGGCGGTCACGCTCCAGCGCAGCCTGCTGCCGCGCCGGCTGCCGGAGCAGAGCGCGCTGGACGTCGCCTACCGCTATCTGCCGGCGCAGGCGGGTGTGGGCGGCGACTGGTTCGACGTGCTGCCGCTGTCCGGGGCGCGCGTCGCGCTCGTGGTCGGGGACGTCGTCGGGCACGGTCTGCACGCGGCGGCCACGATGGGCCGGCTGCGCACGGCGGTGCACAACTTCTCGGCCCTGGACCTGCCGCCCGACGAACTGCTCGGGCTGCTGGACGAGCTGGTGGCCCGGATCGACCAGGACGAGGCGGAGGACGACGACACCGCCCCGGTGACCGGCGCGACCTGCCTGTACGCGGTCTACGACCCGGTGTCCCGGCGGTGCACGATCGCCCGGGCCGGGCATCCGCCGCCGGCCGTGGTCCGTCCGGACGGCTCGGTGGAGTTCCCGGACGTGCCGACGGGACCGCCGCTGGGTCTGGGCGGGCTGCCGTTCGAGACGGCGGAGCTGGAACTCGCGCCGGACAGCCGGCTCGTGCTGTACACCGACGGGCTGGTGGAGGACCGCGAGCACGACATCGACGAGGGCCTCGAACTGCTGCGGGAGGCGCTGGCGGGTGCCGGGCGGACCCCCGAGGAGACCTGCCGGGCGGTGCTGGAGGCGCGGCTGGCGGACCGCCAGAACGACGACATCGCGCTGATCGTGGCCCGTACGCGCGAGCTCGGCGCGGACCGGGTCGCCGAGTGGGACGTGCCGTCGGACCCGGCGGCCGTGGCACGGGTGCGGGCGGCGGTGACCCGGGCCCTGGAGGAGTGGGGGCTGGGCGAGCTGACGTTCGCGACGGAGCTGATCCTCAGCGAGCTGGTGACCAACGCGATCCGGTACGGCGGGGAGCCGATCCGGGTGCGGATGCTGCGTGACCGCAGTCTGATCTGCGAGGTCTTCGACAGCAGCAGCACCTCGCCGCATCTGCGGTACGCGGCGATGACGGACGAGGGCGGCCGTGGCCTGTTCCTGGTCGCCCAGCTGGCGGAGCGCTGGGGCACGCGGTACCTGCCGGCGGGCAAGGTGATCTGGGCGGCGCAGCCCCTGCCGTAGCCGACTGCGGCTCCGCCGCCGCTACGGCGTCTTTGTGCATAGGTACGAACCTTTGCCGCGCCCGCTGTTCGGCATGCCCGAGGTCTGATAGTAAACCTTCCTATCAGTGCACGTACGGCCCAGCCTCCCTCCCCCCACACGATTCGGAGTCGCCGTGAAGCACCCCACACCCCTGTCCCGACGCACCCTGCTGACCGCGTTCGGCGCGGCCCTCGCGTCCGTCCCGCTCCTGAACCCCCCGGCCGCCTCCGCCCACCACGCGGCGGCCGGACTCGACGACCCGGCGAAGAAGGAGATCGCCATGCGGCTGGTGTCGAGCGCGGAGAACTCCTCGCTCGACTGGAAGGCGCAGTACCGCTACATCGAGGACATCGGCGACGGCCGCGGCTACACCGCCGGCATCATCGGCTTCTGCTCCGGCACGGGCGACATGCTCGACCTGGTCGAGCTGTACGCGGCCCGCCGCCCCGGCAACGTCCTGGCCCCCTACCTGCCGGCCCTGCGCCGCGTGGACGGCACCGACTCGCACGACGGGCTCGACCCGAACTACCCGCGGGACTGGGCGCGGGCCGCCGAGGACCAGGCGTTCAAGCAGGCGCAGAACGACGAGCGCGACCGCGTGTACTTCGACCCGGCCGTCCGCCAGGGCAAGGCGGACGGGCTGCGCGCGCTCGGCCAGTTCGCCTACTACGACGCCATCGTCATGCACGGCGACGGCAGCGACCCCACCAGTTTCCGCAGCATCCGCCGCCGCGCCCTGGACCGGGCCCGCCCGCCCGCCGAGGGCGGCGACGAGACCGCCTACCTGGACGCCTTCCTGGACGCGCGGGTCTGGGCGATGAAGCAGGAGGAGGCCCACAGCGACACCAGCAGGGTGGACACCGCCCAACGCGTCTTCCTGCGCGCGGGCAACCTCGACCTGAGGACCCCCCTGGACTGGAAGGTCTACGGCGACAGCTTCCACATCGACTGACGGGGAGCGGGCCGCCGCCCCCGCACCCGGCGGCCCGCGCAGCCCGCGACCGGTCATAGAATTGATCTATGAGCTCATAGACCGGACCCGCATACCGGGTAAGGTTTGCCTTAGTTTAGGCTTCCCCCGAGTCGATCTATCGCCTCTCGAAGGGAACCTGATCATGCCCCGCCCCCTGCGGGTAGCCATCGTCGGAGCCGGCCCCGCCGGGATCTACGCGGCCGACGCGCTGCTCAAGTCCGAGGTGGCCGCCGAACCCGGTGTGTCCATCGACCTGTTCGAGCGGATGCCCGCGCCCTTCGGACTGATCCGCTACGGCGTGGCCCCCGACCACCCGCGGATCAAGGGCATCGTCACCGCCCTTCACCAGGTGCTCGACAAGCCGCAGATCCGCCTCTTCGGCAACGTCGACTACCCCAACGACATCAGCCTGGACGACCTGCGCGCGTTCTACGACGCCGTGATCTTCTCCACGGGCGCCACGGCCGACCGCGAGCTGCGCATACCGGGCATCGACCTCGACGGCTCGTACGGCGCGGCCGACTTCGTGTCCTGGTACGACGGGCACCCGGACGTGCCGCGCACCTGGCCGCTGGAGGCGGAGAAGGTCGCCGTCCTCGGTGTCGGCAACGTCGCGCTCGACGTGGCCCGCGTCCTGGCGAAGACGGCCGACGAGCTGCTGCCGACGGAGATCCCGCCGAACGTCTACGACGGCCTCAAGGCGAACAAGGCCGTGGAGATCCACGTGTTCGGCCGCCGCGGCCCGGCGCAGGCGAAGTTCTCCCCGATGGAGCTGCGGGAGCTGGACCACTCCCCCAACATCGAGGTCATCGTCGACCCCGAGGACATCGACTACGACGCGGGCTCGATCGAGACGCGGCGCGGCAACAAGCAGGCCGACATGGTCGCCAAGACGCTGGAGAACTGGGCGATCCGCGACGTCGGCGACCGTCCGCACAAACTGTTCCTGCACTTCTTCGAGTCGCCCTCGGAGATCCTCGGCGAGGACGGCAAGGTCGTGGGCCTGCGCACCGAGCGCACCGCCCTCGACGGCACCGGCAACGTCAAGGGCACCGGCGAGTTCAAGGACTGGGACGTCAGCGCCGTCTACCGCGCGGTCGGCTACCTGTCCGACAAGCTCCCCAAGCTGCCGTGGGACATCGACTCGGGCACCGTCCCCGACCAGGGCGGCCGGGTCGTCCAGGAGTCCGGCGAGCACCTGCAGTCCACGTACGTCACCGGCTGGATCCGGCGTGGCCCGGTGGGCCTCATCGGGCACACCAAGGGCGATGCCAACGAGACCGTGGCGAACCTGCTGGACGACTTCGCAGGGGGCCGTCTGCAGACGCCGGGTTCGCCCGAGCCGGAGGCCGTCGAGGCGTTCCTGGCCGAGCGCGAGGTCCGCTTCACGACGTGGGAGGGCTGGTACAAGCTCGACGCCGCCGAGAAGGCGCTGGGCGAGCCCCAGGGCCGTGCCCGCGTGAAGATCGTCGAGCGCGAGGACATGCTGCGGGAGAGCGGCGCGTAGGCGCGGCTGCCGGCACGGCGGGAAGGGGCCGGGGCCGCGAGCCCCGGCCCCTTCCTCGCGCTGACAGGGGGACCCGGAAGATCACCGTCTGTTAGCTTCCCCGGGTGTTCTCGCTTCTCGAACCCCCGTTCTTCACCCGCCTGCGCGACGCGCGGCGGGTGCTCGTCGCCGGTGCGGGCGGCGGTTTCGACGTGTACGCCGGGCTGCCGCTGGCCTTGGCGCTGCGGGCCTCCGGTAAGGAGGTCCACCTCGCCAACCTGTCCTTCTCGGACCTGTACGGGCTGGACGCGGGCGCCTGGGTCGGCGACGACGTGGCCGCGATACGCCCGGACACCGCGGTGCGCGGCCGCTACTTCCCCGAGCACAGCCTCGCGCGGTGGCTCGCCGCGCACGACCTGCCCGCCACGGTGTACGCCTTCCCGCTGACCGGCGTACGGCCGCTGCGGGCCGCCTACCGCGCCCTGCTGGACCACCTCGGCGGCGTCGACGCCGTGGTGCTGGTGGACGGCGGGACCGACATCCTGATGCGCGGGGACGAGCACGGCCTGGGCACGCCGGAGGAGGACATGGCCAGCCTGGCCGCCGTGGCGGGGCTCGACGAGGTCGCCGAACGGCTGGTGGCCTGCCTCGGCTTCGGAGTGGACGCCTACCACGGGGTCAGCCACTCCCTGGTGCTGGAGAACCTCGCCGCCCTGGACCGCGAGGGCGGCTACCTCGGCGCGTTCTCGCTGCCGCGCGCCAGTGAGGAGGGGCGTCTGTTCCTGGACGCGGTGGAGCACGCGCAGCGGGACACCCCGGAGCGGCCGAGCATCGTCCAGGGCTCCGTCGCCGCGGCCGTGCGCGGGGAGTTCGGCGACGTGCGGTTCACCGAGCGCACCCGGGACAGCGAACTGTTCGTCAATCCGCTCATGGCGCTGTACTTCTGTGTCGACGCGCCCGCCCTGGCCCGGCGCAACCTGTACCTGGACCGGCTGGCGGACACGGCCCTGATGCGCCAGATCAGCACGGCCGTCGAGGAGTTCCGCGACGGCCTCCCCCACCAGCGGCCGCCTCGGGCCTACCCCCACTGAGGCTCCCGCGTCTCGCGTTCCGGTGAAGTGCCGGCGGACAGCACGGCCGAAGTGGTTCCATACACTCCTGATCTTCACACAAGCTCCGCACTCCTACACCGAGGGGTCGAACGACCGGGACGGCAACGGGTACATCACGTTCCACAAGTGACCGGCCGGCGGGCCGGCGAGGGGACCCGTCCCGATGCGGATGGTGGACGGGTCCCGCTCACCGAGTCATTCTGACGACCGCCCACGGCCCGGACCACGGGTGCGCGCGGACCGGTCCGTGCGCACGACACACACCCCGTGTGCACCCCCGCTGCCTCGGTCCGGGCGCACGAGGACGATACTGGACAGAGCACGCGCCCCCGGCCACAGATGGACTCATGCCCAGCTCCTCCCGCACCCGCCCCATGACTCCCCCCACCGTGTGGTCGGCCCGCGGCCGCCACCGAGGACCCGCCGCGCGGGACCACCTGCTGACCGCCCTGACCCGACACGACGTCAGCGGCGCCCTGGACGACTTCCGGGAACGGCCCGGCCCCGACGGAAGCGACGCGACGGCCTTCGAGGCCCGCTGGCGGGTCACCGGCCAGGTCGTCGTCCGCGCCCGGCTGGAGCTGGAGGAGAGCAGCGGCGACGCCCGTACGTGGACGCTCGTCGCGGAGGCCGACGCTCCCTGGGACCCCCGATGGCCGTCGCCGGCCGCCCTGTTCTGGGCCGACGAGGACGACGCGTCCTGGGCGCACGACGCCGCCACCGGCCTCCCCCTGGGCACCGTCAACCTCCTGCCCACGGACGACAAGGCCGTACGGCGCCTGCTGCGGGACGCCGTCCGGGACGGCGGGAGCATCCACGTCCTCGTCCACGAGGCCATGACCACCGACGAGCGCGGCCGCACCCCGCTGGCCGCCATGCTGCCGCCCGGCCTGCGGCACCGGGTCGTGGAACACCGCGCCGTCCCGAGCCAGCTGCGCGTGGTCAACTACGCCCTGCGCGACCTCGGCCCCGAGCTGCCGCGCGGCGGCGCCGTCGTGCTCCCCGGGACGCCGGCCCCGTCCGGCTACGACCCGGACGACTTCACCGTCCGCACCGTCTTCCTGGACGGCACCGAACCGGCCGAACTCATCCACGCCGTCACCCGCTACGCAGCGCTCCCGCACACGCTCCCGGCCGGGGCCGACGCCACCCTGACCGCGCTGCGCGAGGACTGGACCCTGCTCACCGTCGAGGAGGAACTGCGGCGCGAGCGCGAGCTGGTGCGGATGTACGCCGAGGCGCTCGACGCGATGACGAAGTCACGGGACCTGTACCGGGAGGCCGCCGAGGAGGCGCACGCCGCACTTGCCGCCTTCCGGGAGTCCGCGGACGCCGTGGCCGCGCTGCCGCCCGCACCGCCCGCCGACCCCGCCCCGAACCCGCTCCAGCAGCTGACCCGTACCTTCGATCGGCTCAAGGCCTCGGCGCGGGTCCGCAAGCAGGCCCCCGCCCCCGAGGACACCGTCGAACGGCCCCGGGAGAACGCCGACCGCTGACGGCCGGTCGTACGGCCGCTGCGCACGTTGCCCGGGGAGGGAGTACCGCAACGGGCGGGGGCACCTCGGTGGAGCACTGGACGGTTTAGCACGCCTGCCCGAGCAGGTGACCGGCCCCGATCGCGCGTCTTCCGTCCTGACGGGTGACGTGATGCGGCCGGGTGACCGCCGTCATGCCATGTGCGCGGCGCGAGGGGGAATCCGACCTGCGGAGCGTGTGGCGTGCGCCACTCGCCGGGAGGAGGGTCCGTGGAGCCGAGTACCACATGGATCGTCGCGGCGGCGGCACTGGCGGCCGTCGTGCTCGCCGTGGCCGTCGCGGTCCTGACGCGTCTGGTGCGCACCCGGCGCGTGATGCGCCGGGCCGGGCTGCCGACCGGCCCCCGCTGGGTGTTCTGGGGTGCCGTCCTGTACTTCGTGCTGCCCACCGATCTGATGCCCGATCCCGTGTATCTGGACGACATCGGCGTGCTCCTGCTGGCACTGCGCACCCTGCGCCGTCCGCCCGGGACGGGCCGTCGGACGCCGTTGGTGACGGAAAGTAAGGAAACCAACCACTCGTTCGATTCGTTTAAGTAAGTGGAAACCGAAGGGCGTCGTCGGGCAGCGTGACGCCGCTGGGTGACCAGGCTCGATCGGAGCAGCACCTGTGAGGGAGAGACGATGCAACCGTTCGCGCTCAACTATGCACGGCCGGCAGCGGAGTTGGAGATCGCCGCTGTGTACGTCTACGACTCCGGTCTGCAGTTGAACGTGCTGCGTGACGGGCGCATAGCCGCCAGCGATCACGCGCTCCTGCGGGAATTGGGCACCACGACATCGACGGCGGGTTCCAAGACTCACTTCGACGACTGAACGCAGGCCGCCGAAGATGACCGTCTTGATTCTGACCAACGAAGAGGACGTGACGGCGGACATGGTGGTCGTGCACCTTAACGCCGCCGGTGTCCCGGTGGTCCGGTTCGACCCCGCCGATCTGACCGGCGACGTCGCCCTGTCCGGTGAGTACGCGCACGGCACCTTCCACGGGCATCTGTCGTCCGGTGGACGGCTGGTGACCCTGAGCGGGCTGCGGTCGGTGTGGGTGCGCCGGCCGGGTGCGGCGGCGGCGCGGGCCGCGGCCCCCTCACCGTGGCTCGCGGAGG
Source organism: Streptomyces sp. NRRL WC-3605 (assembly GCF_001509795.1). GTDB lineage: Bacteria > Actinomycetota > Actinomycetes > Streptomycetales > Streptomycetaceae > Streptomyces > Streptomyces viridochromogenes. The sequence continues at coordinate 312,206 of NZ_LLZN01000045.1, forward strand.
AGTCCGGGCAGGCCCTCTACGGGATGCTGCGGGCCAGTGACCTGCGCTGGATGAACCATCCGGACGCCGCCCACCGCGCCCGCCACAAGCCGTGGCAGCTGCGGCTCGCCCAGCGCTGCGGGCTGCCCGTACCCGCCACGCTGATCACGACGTTCCCGCAGGCGGCCAGGGAGTTCGCCGCGCGCCACCCGGATCTGGTGGTCAAGCCGGTGTCGGGCGCGCATCCGCAGGACCCGCCGCGCGCGGTGCCGACGAGCAGGGTGGCCCCGGACGCGGACTTCTCCGCGGTGGCGTTCGGGCCGACCCTGCTGCAGCGGCGGGTCGTCAAACGCGCCGACATCCGGCTCACCGCCGTCGGCGGGGAGCTGCTGGCCGCCCGCAAGCCGGCCGGTGCCGACGCCGAGGTGGACGTGCGGTTCGCGCCGTCCGACAGTCCGTGGCGGCCCGTAGAGGTGGAGGCACGGGTCGCCGAGGGCGTCCACGCCTACCTGCGGCGGGCCGGACTCGCGTACGGGGCGTTCGACTTCGCCGAGGACGCCGACGGGACGTGGTGGTTCCTGGAGTGCAACCAGTCCGGTCAGTTCGGGTTCGTCGAGGTGGACACCGGTCAGCCGATCGCCCGGTCCATCGCCGAGTGGCTGGCCACCCCGGTGCCCGGCCGGCCGGCGCCCAGCGGGGACACGGACGCGACGATGGTGTGACGAGGCGGGATCAGAGCGGCGAGGGCCCCGGAGGCAGGGCGGTGCGCTGCCAGGCCGGGGCCGGCGCGGCCTGGCCCGCGGGCGCCGGCGGGCGGCCCGGGGACCGGAGCGGCTGAAGGACGAACTCCAGGTCCCTGCTCACGCGTTCCGCCTCCCTGCGCACCTGCAGAGGGATGTCGCCGCGCTCCGCGATGAGCCGGTCGTAGATGGGGGAATCCTGGAACACCCGTCAACGCGCCTTTCCTGTCGTGGCCCTGTGTGCATTTTGGGCACGGCTGTGAAGTCTAGGCGCCGACGCACACTGAAGTACGAATTCTGCCAGAGTGCTTGGACGGGCGAGGGACCGGTGCTATGTCCCGGGGCTCAGGCGCCCGTGGTGGAGCCGGGCCGGACGATCATCAGGACGGTGACCGTCGCCCACAGCAGATTGAAGATCCCGGTGAACATGGCGAGCCGGACCGTCGCGGGCCGCTCGACGGCCCGCCCGGCGTCCAGCTCCTCCAGCAGTTCCTCCTGACGGGGCAGGACGAACGCGACGAGGAGACCGGCGGCCGCCGCCGTCAAGGTGATCGACGTGATGAGCCAGCCGCTGCCGAGCACGCCCATGGCCAGGGCGGTGGCGAGACCGAGCACGGGGACCGACACCCCGAGGGCCGCGTACACCCGGCAGACGCGGTGCAGCAGCCGGACCGTGCCCAGCGCGACCGCGCCGTCCGCGGCGGGGACCCGCCGCGCCGCGGGCGGGAACATGCTGGCGGCCACGGTGACCGGCCCGACGGCCACGATCGCGGCCAGGACGTGCAGGGTGAGCAGGAACTTCGTCATGGGGAGCTGGATTTCCTCCGTGTCGGCGGGTGGTCGGCGCCGCCCACGCTAGAGATCGTCCCCGGTCGCGCACAGTGGCGTGAACGACAGTTTCCCACGGGTTCCCGCCAACCGGACTCGCCTGCGCCTCACCGAGGACCACCTCATGCCACCAGGGGTTCTGTGGGCGGCTGGAACCCGCCTAGGGTGGCATCCATGCACACCGTGGCGATCCTGGTCCTCGACGACGTGGTGCCGTTCGACATGGCGGCGCCCTTCCAGATGTTCGGCTGGGCGCGGCTGCCGGACGGGCGCCGCCCCTACCGGGTCCGGCTGTGCGCGGAGCGGCCGGAGGTGCGGACGGAGGGCTTCGCCCTGCGCATCGACCGGGGTCTGGACGGGCTGGCCGACGCGGACACGATCGTGGTGCCGGGCAGCGACCACTCCGGGCCGCCCTCGGACGCGGTCGTCGCCGCCCTGCGCGAGGCGGCGCGGGCCGGCACCCGGATCGCCTCCGTGTGCTCGGGCGCCTTCGTCCTCGCGGAGGCGGGACTGCTGGACGGGCTGCGCGCCACCACGCACTGGATGGCCACCGATGAACTGGCCCGGCGCTTCCCGGCCGTTCAGGTGGAGCCGGACGTGCTGTACGTGGACAACGGCAACGTCCTCACGTCGGCCGGGGCCGCAGCGGGCCTGGACATGTGTCTGCACATGATCCGCCGTGACCTGGGTTCGGCGGTGGCCGCGCACAGCGCGCGGCTGTCCGTCGTGCCGCTCGAGCGGGAAGGCGGACAGGCGCAGTTCATCGTGCACGAGCACCCGCCCGTGCCGCGCGGCTCGGCGCTCGAACCGGTGCTGGAGTGGATCGAGGACAATCTGGCCGGGGAGCTCACCCTGGCCGCGATGGCGGAGCGCTCCGGGATGAGCGAGCGCACCTTCAGCCGCCGCTTCCGCGAGCAGACCGGGACCACTCCGCTCCAGTGGCTGCTGCGGGCGCGGGTGCGGCGGGCCCAGTACCTGCTGGAGAACAGCGACCATCCGGTCGAACGCATCGCCCGGCAGGCCGGGTTCGGGTCGCCGACCGCGTTCCGCGAGCGGTTCCGGCGGGTGGTCGGCACCACGCCGAACGCGTACCGCGCCGCCTTCCGGGGAAGAAGCGCCGCGCAGGCGTCTTCGGTAACGGTGGGATAAATCACCCGAGTCCGTATGGGCCCGCCGACAGTTGGGCAAGAGGTATCGATCCTCCCCCAAGGACGGTGTATCCCATGAACTGTTCCAGCCGCCTCCTCTGCGTCCTCTACCTGGCCACGAGCGCCGGGCTCGCCTGGGTCACGGTGCAGGAGATCCGGTACGGCCCCGCGTGGGCGGCGTGCATGTTCGCCGCCGCCAGCCTGGTGCCGGTGATCGCTGTGGTGCGCGAAACCGTGATCGGTGAACAGGACAAGCTGCTGCGGAAGTCGGCCGCTCCGGCCGCGCGCGGCGGCGACGCCGCCGAGGCCATCGTGCGGGCCGAGCTCGACGCGGCGTGCTGCGAGCGCTGGTGGACCAGCCTCGGCATTGAGCACGACCTGACCTGCCGTCACCGCTCGCCCCATCGCAGCAGCGCCGCCTGACCGGCGCCCGGCTCAGGTCCGCCGGACCACCTCGACCGCCAGGTCGTTGTCGACCGTGTAGTAGGGCCGCACCGTGAACTCCCCGGCCGTGGCGGCGGGATGGACGAAGATTTCCTTGCGGTCCGCCACGTCGTCGAGCAGACGTCCGGCCCGGATCAGGGGTGTGCCGGCGCCGGACCCGGCCAGGACGAAGACGTCCCAGACGCGGTCGCCCGCCCCGCTCCCGGGAAGCAGGTCCGCGTGGTCCACGGTGAAGGCGAGGTCGAGGCCGTCGGCCCCGGCGCGCGGTGCCACGGTCCGCTCGACGCCCTTCCCGCCCCGCAGCCGCAGCCGCACCGAGGCCCCCGCGTCGAGCGAGGCGCCGTGCAGGCGGGCCCGGACGGTGGTGGACCGGTCGGTGACGTCGATGCCTGCGACCTCCACGTGCGCGTCGCGCAGCCAGGTCCGCAGCGCGAGGTACCCGTCCTTGGTGACGTACGGGATACGGACGGCCACCGGTGACGGCCGGTCCCGGACGTGCCCGTCCACGAGGGCCCGCAGGTCCCGCAGGCCGGGGCGCAGACGCACCCGCTCCCCCTCGGGCCCGGTCTGCAGACAGAGGTCCCAGCGGCCCTCGGGCAGGGCGGGCAACGGGTCGAGGACGGCGCTCAGCCGTCCGTCGCCGGCGGTGGTGAGGGTGAGCACCCGGAGGGTCGTCTCGGGCTGCCCCTTCTTGGGGCGCAGCCGCAGCAGCAGCCGGGGCGACGGGAAGGCCGCCGGGTCGGGCGGGGCGAGGTGGAAGGTGATCCGGCCGTCCGCGTCGGCCGTGCAGGAGGCGCGCGGCGCGGTGGAGAGTGCCGTTTCGGTCGTCGTGGTCATCGCTGTCCTCCGCGGATGGTGCGCCGGGCGGCGGAGGCCGCGGCGTAGGCGGCGTCCCGGGCGGCGAAGCCGTGGCCGGCCAGGGCCCGGCGCAGGCGTGCGGGTTCCGGTGGCGCCGGGGGCCGGCCGGTCCGGCGGGCCGTCGCCGCCGCCTCGATCAGGCGCTCGGCCTGCTCGACCACGGGGACGGGCCCGAAGCGGCGCGCGTTGCTCAGGGCCGTACGGCCCATGCGGCGGCGCAGTTCGTCGTCGCCGACGAGGTCCAGCAGGGCGGCGGTCAGGGCGTCCCGGTCGCCGACGGGCACGAGGCGTCCGTCGGCGCCGTCCTCGATGATCTCGGCGGGGCCGTACGGGCAGTCGGTGCTGACGACGGGCAGTCCGCAGCGCATGGCCTCGACGATGGTCATGCCGAAGGGCTCGAAGTTGGCGGCGGTCGCGCCGATCGAGCCCTTGACCCACTCCGCCTCCATCGGCGCGGCGGCGCCCATCAGCAGGGCGTTGTTGTGCAGGCCGAGCCGCTCGATGAGGCGGCGCAGCCGGGTGTGCTCCTCGCCCTTGCCGTAGATGCGCAGCTGCCAGTCCGGGTGGGCGGCGGCGACCGGGGCGAAGGCCTCGATGAGCAGGTCGTAGCGTTTGACGGGGACCAGCCGTCCGGCGGCGACGATCACCTTGGCGGTGCCGTCGGCGGGGGGCAGCACCGGGTCGGGCACGCTGTTGGGCAGGGCCTCCACACGGACGCCGGGCAGCCGCATCTTGCGCCGGTAGGCCGCCGCGTCGGCCTCGGTCACGGTGGTGACCACGTCGAGCCGGCGGTAGGCCCGGCGCAGCGTGGTGCGGAGCCGGGGCGGGTGGTTGTCGAGGGTGAGGTGCTCCTGCCCGACGCGCAGGACGTGTGCGGGCGCCTGCCGTGCCACGTGCACGTTGAGGCCGGGGCGGGTGCCGATGACGACCTCGGCGTCGGTCGTGGCCAGGGCCTCGGCGATCCGCTGGTCCGTCAGCTCGCTGTACTGGTGGTAGCGGTACTCCGCGACGGGGAAGACACGGGCCGGCCGCAGGTGCAGGGGGTGTTCCTTCTCCTGCCGCAGATCCACCAGGGGGCGCAGCGCCACCCGTGGATCCAGGGTGTGGTTGGGGAGTTCACGATGCCGGAGCACCGAGACGATCTCCACCTCGTGCCGGTCGGCGAGTGCCTGGGCCAGGTTGAAGGTGGTGGTGATCGTGCCCCCTATCCCGTAGGCGTTGTGCAGCAGGAAAGAGATCTTCATAGTGGACCAGACCACGCCGAGGCCCCGTCAGTTGCCTTGCGTTATCGCACTGTTGTCTGGGCCACCTGGCCGTGGTGCGGGCCGGCTGTACGTGCCGTCGCGGGGAGGGGCGCCTCGTGGGCACCGGTCGGGATGGGCGGCCCTCCCCGCGGGACGTGGAATCGGGGACGCCGGCTCACACGGCGTCGAGCTCGGCGAACTCCTTCTCACTGAGGCGCAGTTCGGCGGCGGCGAGCGAGTCCTGGATGGTCTCGGGCCGGCTGGAGCCCGGGATCGGCACGACCACCGGCGACTTGGCGAGCATCCAGGCCAGGCAGACCTGCTGCGGGCTCACCCCGTGGGCCTCGGCGACCCGGGCGAACGGCGCGTAGGCGGAGCCGAGTTCACCGGCCTTGGCGATACCGCCGAGCGGGCTCCACGGCAGGAACGCGATGCCGCGCTCGTCGCACAGGCGCAGCTCCGGCTCGCTGGAGCGGAAGGCCGGGGAGAACTGGTTCTGCACGGAGACGAGCCGCCCGCCGAGGATCTCGTCGGCCTCGCGGATCTGGTCGGGGTTCGCGTTGGAGATGCCCGCCATGCGGATCTTGCCCTCGTCGAGCAGTTCGCGCAGGGCGCCGACGGACTCGGCGTACGGCACCCGGGGGTCGGGGCGGTGGAACTGGTACAGCCCGATGGCCTCCACGCCGAGCCGGCGCAGGGACGCCTCGCAGGCCTCCTTCAGGTGCCGGGGGCTGCCGTCCAGCGTCCAGCTGCCGTCGCCGGGGCGCAGGTGGCCGCCCTTGGTGGCGACGAGGACGTCCTTGCCGCGGTCGTGGGAGGCGAGGGCCTTGGCGATCAGGGTCTCGTTGTGGCCGACCTCGTCGGCGTCGCGGTGGTAGGCGTCGGCGGTGTCGATGAGCGTGACGCCCGCGTCGAGCGCGGCGTGCAATGTGGCGAGGGACCGGGCCTCGTCCGGGCGTCCCTCGATGGACATGGGCATCCCGCCCAGTCCGATGGCGCTGACCTCTACGTCCCCGATACGGCGGGTGTGCATGGGATCGTGACCTCTTTCGCGTCGGGCGGTGGTGAACGTTCCCGGACCCCACCAGCCTGACCGCCGTGCCGCGCAAGGTCCAATAGAGGAATGAGAACGCATTCAGCGACGGCGCCGCTGAATCGCGTGGCGGGTCCCCGGAGGCGGGGACCGCAAACCGGGCCGCTTGCGCCGTGCCCGGACCTGTGTGGCACGCTCGGCCGGTGTTTCCCGGACTGTGAGAGGCGGCGGCATGCGCATCGGACTGCTCGGAACCGGCCCGTGGGCCCGGATGGCCCACGCCCCCGCGCTGAGCGAGCACGGCGAGCTGGACTTCGTGGGGGTGTGGGGCCGCCGTACGGCTCCCACGAAGGAACTCGCCGACGCCCACGGCGTCCGCGCCTACGACGACGTCGACGCGCTGATCGCCGACGTGGACGCGGTGGCCGTGGCGCTGCCGCCGGACATCCAGGCGGACCTGGCGGCCCGGGCCGCGCGGGCCGGCCGGCATCTGCTGCTCGACAAGCCGCTCGCGCCGACGGCCGTGCAGGCCCGGGACGTCGTGGCGGCCACCGAGGCGACCGGGGTGGCGTCGGTGGTGTTCTTCACCGCGCGGTTCCAGCCGGAGATCGAGGAATGGATCGGCCGGCAGTCCGCCGCCGGGAACTGGTTCACGGGCCGGGCCGAGTGGCTGGGCGCGGTGTTCAGCGGCGACGACAGCCCGTTCGCGGACTCTCCGTGGCGGCGGGACAAGGGCGCCCTGTGGGACGTCGGCCCTCACGCCCTGTCGGTGCTCCTGCCGGTCCTGGGCGACGCCCGCCGGGTCGCGGCGGCCGCGCACGGGCCCGGGGACACGGTCCACCTGGTTCTGGAGCACACCGGCGGCGCGTCCAGCACGCTCACCCTGAGTCTCACGGCGCCTCCCGCGTCGGCCGGCGCGACGGTGGAGCTGCGGGGCCCGGCCGGGGTGGCGCTGCTCCCGGAGTCCGGCGCGACCGCGGTGGACGCGCTGGGCCGGGCGGCGGACGCCCTGCTGGACGCGGTCCACACCGGAGAACCGCACGCCTGTGACGCGCGGTTCGGCCTGCGGGTGACGGAGATCCTGGCGGACGCGGAGGCCCGGCTCGGCGCCGCGGGCTGACGAGCGGGCCGCCGGCGTGACCCGCCGGCGGCCCGGCCGCTCCCGGGGCGGAACACGCGTCAGAGGTTGTAGCCGCCGGACACCTCGATGGTCTGGGCGGTGACCCAGCGGCTCTCGTCGGAGACGAGGGCCGCGATCATCGCGCCGATGTCGTCGGGCTCCCCGACCCGGCCCAGCGCGGTCCGCTCGGCGAGCACCGGGATGATCTCCGGGAACCGGGTGAAGGCGTCGTCGCCGAGCCGGGTGCGGGTCGCGCCCGGCGCGACACCGTTGACACGGATGCCGCGCGTGCTGAATTCCTTGGCCAGGCACCGGGTCAGGACGTCCAGGCCGCCCTTGACCGCGGCGTAGGCGGAGTAGCCGGGCTGCATCCCCGAGGACGTGACATTGCTGCTCGTGTTGACGACTGCGCCGCCGTCCGCCAGCAGCGGGAGCAGGGTCTGGGTGAGGAAGTAGGGACCCTTCAGCAGCACCCGCATCAGCCGGTCGAAGTCCTCCTCGGTCGTGTCCTCGAACATCGCGGTGTGGGCGATGCCGGCGTTGTTCACGAGGTGGTCGAAGGTGTCGCGGTCCCAGGTGTCCCGCAGGGCGTCCGCGACGGCGTCGCGGAAGGCCGGGAAACCGGCGCTGTCACCGACGTCGAGGGGCAGGGCGACGGCGGTGCCGCCGGCCCGCTCGATCTCGGCGACGGTCTCCAGGCCGCCCTCCTTGTTCCTGCCGTAGGTGAGGATCACCCCGGCGCCCCGCCGGGCGATCTCGACGGCGGCGCTGCGCCCGATGCCGGAGCTGGCCCCGGTGACGATGGCGACCTTCATGGCGTCTCCCCTTCACGGAAATGGTTCAGATCTGTCGCCCCGGCTCTCCCCGGAACAACCTCGATGCCTCCATTCAAAGCCTCTGACCTGCGCAAACGTTAGACCGATCCTCTCGCGGACCTGCACGATCCTCTCGCGCACGGGAACGGGCGCCCGGCGGGGTGCTGCAATGGGCGCATGGACCTCACCGAGCTCAGAGCGCTGCTGGCCCGGCACGCGCGGCCCGACGCCACGACCGCGATCGAGGGCGTCCATGTGGCGAGGGTCGACCGGTCCGGGCCCCCGGCGCCCGAGACGTCGGGCACGATCCTCGCGGTCATCGCCCAGGGCGCCAAACGGCTCGCTCTCGGGGACCGCGTCTTCGAGTACGGCCCCGGCGAGTATCTGGTCGCGTCCGTCGACCTGCCGGTCACCGGCCATTTCACCCGGGCCGACCCCGAGCACCCGGCGCTGGGCTTCGGCATGGTCCTGGAGCCGTCGGCGGTCGCGGAGCTGCTGCTCCAGGCCGGGCCGGGGGCGGGCGCCCGGACCGGCGGCGGGGGCACGCCTTCGGGGATCGCCGTCAGCACGGCTTCCGACGCGCTGCTGGACGCCGTGGTCCGGCTGCTGCGCCTGCTCGACGAGCCACGCGACCGCGACGTGCTGGCCCCACTCGTCAAACGGGAGATCCTGTGGCGGGTGATCACCGGCGAGCAGGGGGCGACGGTACGTCAACTCGGCCTCGCCGACAGCGGTCTGAGCCACGTCTCGCGGGCCGTGCGCTGGATCCGCGAGCACTACACGGAGCCCTTCCAGGTCGAGGACGTGGCCCGGATGTCCGGCATGAGCACCTCCGCGTTCTACCGCAACTTCCAGGCGGTGACCGCGATGAGCCCCATCCAGTTCCAGAAACGGATCCGCCTCCAGGAGGCCCGGCTGCTGCTGGCCACCCGGCCCGGCGACGTCACGGGCGTCGGCCGCAGCGTCGGCTACGACAACCCCTCGCAGTTCAGCCGGGAGTACCGCCGTCAGTTCGGGACACCGCCCAGCCGGGACGCCGCCCGGCTGCGGCACGCGGCACGCGGCGGGGCGGGCGGCCCGTCCTGAGCGATTCGGCTAATCGCCGCTCGATGGCTGGAAGTTGATGCGTTCGTTGACCACGGGGAAGCCCGCCTTGGCGAAGTGGGCGGCCATGGGGGCGTTGCCCTGGTCGGTGGAGGCGGTGACCCGCTCGGCGCCGTGCCGGACCAGGTGGTGGGTGCACTCGGCGAGCAGGTCGTAGGCGTAGCCGTGGCCGCGCTGCTCGGGGACGACACCGATGAACCCGATGGTCGGCCCGGACGGGTTGTGCGCGGGGATGTGGATGCCGGCCAGCTCACCGTCGGGCGTCCGGGCGATCTGCCACCACTCCCGCGGGGAGGGGCACCAGTGGAAGAAGTCCAGCTCCTCCTGGGCGGCCAGGTCGAGGCCGCCCTTCTCCTTGGCCCGCAGCGCGTGGGCGTCCAGGGTGACGGAGTGGATGCGCCGCAGGGCGTCGAAGAAGACGGCGTCGTCGGGCTCGGGCTCGAACCGCAGACGTCCGGGGCGTTCGGGCAGCCCCAGGTCGGGCGTCCAGCGGTACTGGAAGCGCTCGACGAGCAGGGTGTAGCCGGCCGCGCGTGCGGCGGCGAAGCGGGCCTCGGCGGCCGCCCTGAGAACGGGGTCGTCCCGCCAGCCGCCGGGCAGGTTGATCTCCAGTTCGACCTGCCAGGGCGAGGTGCGCAGCAGCGCGGCCCCGGCCTCCTCCTCGCCCTCGGCGACGTCGAACCAGTTGACGTTGACCGGCTCCTGGTCGTTCGGACCGCCCCACCAGGCGCCGCGGGCGACCACGGCTCCGTCACGCAGCGCCACCCGTTTCCACTCGGGGCGGAACACTGTCTTCCGGTGCCCTTCGGCGGCGGCGAGGGGATCGGGGTGGGCGTCGAAGAGCGCGGCGTCGTCGGCGGTGAGCGTGCGGATGACCGGGTCGGTCATGAAGTCCTCCGGGTTGCGGACGGTGAAAGCCCCCGGACGGTACGTGGGCCCTTACGCCGCCGTCCACGCCTTTTCACTGGTCGACGCGCCCGGACGCCCGCTCCAGGGAGCGCTCTCAGACGCCCATGACGCCTTAAGCGTGCCTTAGGCAAAGATTAAACGATCGTGTACATTTCATGACCATCGCCATCCTCGCAGGTCAGCGCGCTTTCAGTTCTGTGCGGACCTGTTGGCTCCGGCGGAGGGGGTGCGTACCATCGGGGCCCATCGGCGGCACGCCCCTCCGTTTCAGAGAGCGCTCTCAGAAGGCTTTCACGGATACCGGAGGCAGCCGCCCGAACAAGGCACCCGCTCAACACCCCCGGGAGACCCCCCACATGACATCCCGACACCAGCGCCCCCTCGGCCGCCGCCGGCTCCTGTTCGCCCTCGGCGGCGCGGCGGTCGCCGTCCCCGCCATCGCCACCGTGGCGCCGTACGCCCTCGCGGGAACCTCGGAGGACGGCGATCCGAAGGCCGCGGCGGACACGCTGCCGCTGACGATCGTCAACAACAGTGGCGAGTTCGACAACGCGAACGTCCACGTCTACGTCGTCGGCAACCAGGACGGGCGTCAGGTGCGCCTCACCCCGGACGGCACCCTCGCGCCGATCGCCCTGTCGGACAACGGTGCCGACGGCTTCACCGACTACGCGATCAGCCTCGCCGGGAGCGGCGAGACCAAGCTGTCCCTCCCCCACATGTCCGGCCGGATCTACGTGGCGCTCGGCGAGAAGCTCAAGTTCAAGGCCGTCGCCGACGGCAACGGGAACGCCGCGCTCCAGTACCCGGCCGGCTGGGTCTCCTCGGACCCCAACTTCCCGGTGCTGCACGACTGCGCCGAGTTCACGTTCAACTCCTCCGGGATGTTCTGCAACACCACGATGGTCGACATGTTCAGCGTCCCGCTGAGCATCCGGCTCACCGGCGACAAGGACCAGACGACGGGCAGGCTGAAGGCCGGCGGGCGCGCGGGCGTCTTCGACGCGGTCCGCAGGGCGGAGGGGTTCGACCGGCTCGTCGTGGACGACACCCGGGTCATCGCCCCCGGCCACGGCCTGGACGCCGGCCTGTTCGCCAAGGACTACTTCGCCCCGTACATCGACGAGGTGTGGAGCACGTACACGGCCCGGGACCTCACCGTGAAGACCAACGCGGGCACGTTCACGGGCCGGGTGCGCGGCGACCGCTTCACCTTCGACGGCCCCGCCCAGGTCTCCTTCGCCAAGCCGTCCACGCGTGACGTGCTGTTCTGCGACGGCAATCTGGCCGCCCCCAACGACGGCACCACCGGGCCGGTGGCGGCGATCCTCGGCGCCGGCTTCAACCGCTCGACGCTGCTCGGCGAGCCGGCCCAGCCCACGACCGACTCGGCCGCCTTCTACGGCACCGACCTCACCAACCACTACGCCAAGGCCGTGCACGCGGCCACCGAGGACGGAAAGGCGTACGGCTTCGCCTTCGACGACGTCGCCGACTTCGCCTCGTACATCCAGGACACGGCACCGACCGGGCTCACGCTGACGCTCACGCCGTTCGCCTGAATGATCCGTCCGGCGCGGGGTGGACGGTCCCCCCGGGCGGGGTTTCCTCCCCGCCCGGGGAGGTACCCCGAGGCTCCGGGCCACCGGTGCGCGAGCGGGCCCGCGGGTCCTCCGGATGCAGGAGCCGCTCCGGGGATGAATGGTGGGTAGCAGACCCGATGACCGCACCGGGCCCGAACCGAAGATCCCCGGATCCGAGGAGCAGAGATGATGCCGACGTCCCAGCCCGAAGCGTCCGGGCCGTCCGGAGAGCGTTGCACCCCGGACGACCTGCTCCACGCCCGCACCGGCACCGAGGTGTCGCCCGAGGACATCGTGCTTGCCTCGGGCAAGGACCTCACCGCGCACAACCTGGAATGGGCCAAGCGCAAGATCGAGGCGGAAGGTCCCTCCGCCCTGGAGAAGCTGCTGCCGTAGAAGTCCCCCGCGCCCCGACCGCGCGGGCCGCCCCGGGCGCGAGCCGACGCCCGGGGCGGCCCGCGCGCTCGCGTACGCCCACCGGGGTCACTCGTCCAGGCAGAGGACCGGCACCCGCTGCACGAGGTTGTTGGCGAACCCCCCACGGTTCCAGGGCTGTCGGAGGGGCTGGGTACGGCCGTCGGCGTCGGTCGCGCGAGCGCTGAGCACATGCTCCCCGGGGACGGCTTTCCACGGGTGCCGCCAGCGGCGCCAGGCCCAGCGGTGCCCGTCCCCCGGCTCCAGTTCCGCCTCGCGCCAGGTGGCGCCCGCGTCCGCGCTGACCTCGACGCGGGTGACCGGCGCGTATCCGGACCAGGCCCGCCCCTCCAGGGTCACCGGGCCGGGCCGCAGCACCCGGGAACGGGACATGAAGTCGGGGAAGCCCGGCGGGACCAGCAGGGCGCGCGGGGCGATCCGGGTCACGGGCTCCCCCGGGTCCTCGGGCAGCCGGCGCAGCCGGTAGGCGGCGGTGTGCTGGAACCCGGTGAACGGCTCGTCGGCGACCGTGATGGCGCGCAGCCACTTGACGTGGGCCATGCCGTACCAGCCGGGCACGACCAGCCGCAGCGGGAAGCCGTGCTGCGGGGGCAGCGGGGAGCCGTTCATCGCGTACGCCACCAGCACCTCGGGGTCCCGGCCCGTGGCCACCTCCATCGGCAGCGCCCGCTGGTAGTCCTGCTCGACCCCGCGCTCCACCCCGTGGTCGGCGCCGGTGAAGACGACGTCGACGGCCTCCGCCCGCACCGACGCCTCGGCGAGCAGCAGCCGCAGCGGGACGCCGGTCCACTCGGCGGTGCCGACGGCCTCCACGAGCCAGGGCTGGCTGACCGGCCGGGGCTCCAGCAGGGCCCGCCCGTTGCCGGCGCACTCCAGCGTGACGCGGGTGGTCACGGGTGGGAACGCCGCGAGGTCGGCCGGGGCGAGGCTCAGCGGGCGCCGGACCCGGCCGTCGACGGCCAGCCGCCAGGCGGTGCCGTCGGGGACGTAGGGGATGTCGTAGTGCGTGAGCACGTAGTGCAGGCCCGGCGGGGTGAGGTCGTGGCGCAACGTCTCCAGCGGCAGACCGTGGTTGCGCGCGGCGAGCGCCAGCTCGTCCGGGCCGATGCCCTCGCCGGGGCCGGCCAGCCGGGCCGGTGCGCTCGCGTCGGCGAGTCGGTGACCCATGACGGCCATTATCCGCGCGGGGCGGGCGGACCGCCCGCGCTGACGTGCCCACGGACCGCCGCCGCGCGGATGGTTGCCCGCTCACCCTTCCGGAAGAAGGCCACCGGCTGCCAGACTCCTGAGGTGCCCGACTACGACATGCTCGTCATCGGATCCGGACCGGGCGGCCAGAAGGCCGCCATCGCCGCCGCCAAGCTCGGCCGTCGCGTCGCCGTCGTGGACCGCCCCGACATGGTCGGCGGCGTCTCCATCCACACCGGGACCATCCCGTCCAAGACCATGCGCGAGGCCGTGCTGTATCTGACCGGCCTCACCCAGCGCGATCTGTACGGGCAGAGCTACCGCCTCAAGGACGACATCACCGTCGCCGACCTGACCTCGCGCACCCGGCACGTGGTGGGCCGCGAGGTCGACGTCATCCGCAGCCAGCTCTCCCGCAACCAGGTCTCCCTGTACGCCGGCGTCGGCCGCTTCGTCGACCCGCACACGGTCGCCCTGCGCGAGATCACCGGCCAGGAGCGGCTGCTCACCGCCGAGCACGTCGTCATCGCCACCGGCACCCGGCCCGCGCGGCCCGCCAGTGTGGAGTTCGACGGGCGGACGATCATGGACTCGGACAACGTGCTGTCCCTGGAGCGGGTCCCGCGGTCCATGGTGATCGTCGGCGCCGGGGTGATCGGCATGGAGTACGCGTCGATGTTCGCCGCGCTCGGCAGCAAGGTCACCGTGGTCGAGAAGCGCCCGGGGATGCTCGACATGTGCGACGTCGAGGTCATCGAGTCGCTCAAGTACCACTTGCGGGACCTCGCGGTGACGTTCCGCTTCGGCGAGACGGTCGCCGCGGTGGAGCGGCACGCCCGCGGCACGCTCACCGTGCTGGAGAGCGGCAAGAAGATACCGGCCGACGCCGTGATGTACTCGGCGGGCCGGCAGGGCCTCACCGACGAACTGGACCTGGCCAAGGCCGGGCTGGGCGCGGACACCCGCGGCCGGATCGCGGTGGACGAGCACTACCGCACCGAGGTGCCGCACATCTACGCGGTCGGCGACGTCATCGGGTTCCCCGCGCTGGCGGCCACCTCGATGGAACAGGGCCGGGCGGCGGCGTACCACGCCTGCGGGGAGCCCGTCGGCCGGATGCACCACCTGCAGCCCATCGGGATCTACACCATCCCGGAGATCAGCTTCATCGGCCGGACCGAGGACCAGCTCACGGAGGACCGGGTGCCGTTCGAGGTCGGCATCTCCCGCTACCGCGAGCTGGCCCGCGGGCAGATCATCGGCGACTCGCACGGCATGCTGAAGCTGCTGGTCTCCCCCGAGGACCGCACGTTGCTTGGGGTCCACTGCTTCGGCACGGGCGCGACCGAGCTCATCCACATCGGACAGTCGGTGATGGGGTGCGGCGGGACCGTCGACTACCTGGTCGACGCGGTGTTCAACTATCCGACGCTGGCGGAGTCCTACAAGGTGGCCGCCCTCGACGCCACGAACCGGCTGCGGCAGATCGACCACATCGTCGACTGAGCGGTCCGGGGGCGGGGGCCCAGGGGTCGGGGGGCCTACAGGTCCTCGTCGTCCACCACGTGCATCGCGGCCTCCTCGGCGCCGGCCGCCCCGGCGTCGATGCCCACGTCGGAGGCGATCTCCTCCTTCACGGCGTCGGCGTGCGCGCCCTCGTCCGGGGCGACCAGGCGGCCGGCCCGCTCGTCGCCCGCCTCCGGGTCCAGGGGTTCGCCCTCGCCTTCGGGCAGGTCGCCCACGTCGTCACCGGCGGGCGCGCCGACGTCCGGGACCTCCTCGGCCAGCCGCTGGTCGAGGCTCTCTCCCTCGTGCTGCTCGGCCGCCGTGGTGCCGTACTTGGTCACGCCGAGCGGCCTCTCCGGCGGCGAGTAGCCCTCGTCGAGGGTGTCGTCGTACGTCCGCTCGTCGAGGGCGTCCTGCATGTCGAGCGGCGCCGCGTCCTCCTGCTCCTCGTTGCTGCCGGTCGGCTGGTACGCGTCGTCGGCCACCGGCTCGGGGGTGTTCTCGCCCATGCCTGCCTCCCTCACTTCAAGGCGCGGCGGCTGTCGTGCCCGCGCGTGTCCTGAACCGCGTTTCCCAAAGCGCCGTGTCCAACCCGGGAAGATCCCCGACGCGCCCGTACGGCCGCCCACTTGTGGCTATCATCACTCGCGCACACCGCGTGACCACCCGGCGACGCAACGGCGTACAGTGTCCGCCACCCCCATGTCGGCCGCCCGCGATCCGAGGTCATCCCTTGGAGGCTCGTGGCGTTTTCCCACCCCCCACACAGTCTTTACGGCGCCTGGGCCGGGGCCCCGTGCGCCGTGCACGACGGAAAGCGGCGCAGCCATGAGCAACCCCAGGGGCAGAGGGCTCCAGGCCAACGCCCTCGGCACCTTCGACACCGTGGTGATGGCGGTCGCGGGCAGTGCCCCGGCGTACTCGATCGCCGCGACCACCGCGGTCCTGGTGGGCGCGGTGGGCCTGGCCAGCCCCGCCGCGCTGCTGTACTGCGCGATACCCATGCTGGGCATCGCGCTCGCCTTCAGCCGGCTCAACCGGATCGCCGTGAACGCCGGAGCGGGCTACTCGTGGGTCGGGCGCACCCTGCATCCGTTCCTGGGTTTCCTCAGCGGCTGGGCGCTGGTCGTCTCGGCGACGATCTTCATGGTGGCGGGCTCGCTGCCGGCCGGTGCGATGACGCTGGCCCTCTTCGACGAGGGGCTCGCCCATGACACCGCGCTGTCCACGCTGGTGGGCGCCTGCTGGTTCCTGGTCATGCTGCTGGTGGTGCTGGGCGGGGCCCGGCTCACCGTGCGGGCCCAGTTCGTGCTGACGGGGGCCGAACTCCTCATCCTGGGGCTGTTCGCGGTGCTCGCCCTGTTCCGGGCCGAGGGGGCCCGCGCGTTCGACTGGTCGTGGCTGGGCTTCGGGCACTTCGACGGCCTCGCCGGGTTCGCCTCCGGGGCGCTGATCGCCGCGTTCTACTACTGGGGCTGGGACGTCGCGAGCAACCTCAGCGAGGAGACCCGGGACAGCCGGCGGACGACGGGCCTCGCCGGGCTGGTCGGCGTGGGCGTCGTCTTCCTGCTGTTCGAGGTCTTCACCATCGCCGTCAACGTCATCCTGTCGTCCCGGCAGATCCGGGAGAACGACGCGAACGTGCTGGCCGTGCTCGGCGAGGAGGTCTGGCCGGGCTGGGGCGGCAAGGTGCTGATCGGGGCGGTGATGCTGTCCACCGTCGCGACCCTGGAGACCACACTGATCCAGGTGACGCGCTCCCTGTTCGCGATGGGCCGGGACCGCACGATGCCGGCCGCGCTCGGCCGGGTGCACCGGCGCTGGAACACGCCGTGGGTGGCGGTCGCGGTCGTCGGCGTGGTGGCGCCGGCGATGTTCGTCGCGTCCAACCTCCTCGGCACGGTGGGCGACATCCTCCACGAGGCGATCGCCGCGATCGGGTTGCAGATCGCCGTCTACTACGGGCTGACGGGCCTCGCGGCGGTCGTCGCGTACCGCAGGCTGCTCTTCAGGTCGGTGCGGGACTTCGTGCTGGGCGGGGTGTGGCCGCTGTTCGGGTCGCTGTTCATGTTCGCGATCCTCGTCGAGTCGCTGGGCGAGCTGAGCGGCTGCGCGATCGGCATCGGCATCGGCGGTCTGGCCGTCGGGGCGATCCCGATGCTGTGGTACTGGCGGCAGGGCAGCGACTACTACCGGCCGGCCGCGCTGGACGCCACGCGGACCGTCGAGGCGGACTACGTGCCCGCCGCCCGCGGCGCCTCCCCCTCCCTCGTCCACGAGGGCTCTCCCACCGACTTCTGACGGAGGCCCAGGATGGCGCGAGGCGGTTCCCGACGCGATCTCACCCCCGACTTCGACCCCGACTGCGGCGACGCCGCCCTCACCCGGGCCCGGCAGGACATCGTCATCGGCCGCTGGCAGGGCCTGCGGGAGCTGCTGCGGGACACCGGCCCCCGCTGGGCGTCCCGCGGGCACCGGGTCCGCTCGCTCGCGCAGGCGTGCGCGGCCAGTTCTACGGCGGAGTCATGGCTGGCCGCCGAACCCCGTGACGCGGACGCGCTCGTGCTGCGGGCGGCGACCGAGACGGCCCGGGCGTTCAGCCTCGCCGTGGCCGCCGGCCGGGGCGTCCCCGTCGACCAGCGGCGCGTCGACGCGGCGGTGCTCGCGTGTCTGCGGGCCACCGAGGCGCACCCGGCGGACCCGACCCCGTGGGTGTCGCTGATCTCCGTCGCGCGGCTGTATCCGTCGGGGGTGCGGCGGCAGGAACTGGGCCGCTGGTGGGACGAGTTGCACGGGCGCGACCCGTACAGCGTGGAGGGGCACCTGCAGGTGCTCCACTACTACTCGGCGCGCTGGCACGGTTCGCACGGGCTGATGTACGACTTCGCCCGGGACGCGGCCGGGGTGGCGCCACCGGGCTGTCCGCTGCCGGTGCTGGTCCAGTACGCCCGGGTCGAGGAGTACCGCTTCGCCCTGGACGCCAGCGGCGGTCAGCACGCGTCCATGGGGCTCGGCACGCACTGGAGCGGTCCGGGCGCCGTCGGGGACGTACGCCGTACCTGGGAGCGCTGGATCATGGGGCGCCCGGGGACCGACGTCGCCCCGGCCGAGGTGCGGGACCTCAACCACCTGGCGCACGCCGCCTGTCAGGCAGGCGTCCGGGACGTCGCCGGGCCGCTGCTGCGGTTGCTGGCCGGGCGGGCCACCCGCACCCCGTGGGCGTACACCGGTGACCCGGCCAAGCAGGTCGTGCGCTGGCGGCGCGAGATCGAGGTACGGCACTGAGCGCCGTACGTCTCACAGTGTCCGGCGCCGGATCAGCAGCGCCAGGACCAGCAGGCCCGGCAGCAGCGGCAGCCACACCGTCAGCAGCCGGTAGCCGAGGACCGCGGAGGCGGCGGTGGCCGCCGGGGCCCCGGCCGTGGTGAGGGCGTAGGCGAGCACGGCGTCCAGGGAGCCGAGGCCGCCGGGCGTCGGCAGCAGCGCGGCCGCCCCGCTCGCCGCGAGGTACAGCAGGGCCAGGCGGGCCGGGCCGAGGGTCAGCCCGACCGCGTGGGCGACGGCGGTCAGCGTGGCGCAGTGCGCCAGGACGTATCCGAGGGAGCCGCCCCACAGGGCCGCGGCCCGGGCCGGCCGGGCGTGGACGGCGACACCGTGGCCGCGCAGCGCGACCAGGGCTGCGCGGCCCCGGGACCGTACGGTGTCGCTCAGCAGCAGGAGGCACAGGGCCGCCGCGCACAGGGCGGCCGGTACTCCCCCGCCGTCCCTCGGCAGGCGCAGCACGCCCGGGCAGGCGAGGACGAGGCCGGCGACCAGGGCGGCCCGCACGGCCACCCCGGCGGTGCCCTTGACCGCCAGCGCGGTGACGGCGCGGGCGAGCGGCAGGCCGGCCCGCACGAGGTAGCGCAGGTTGACCGCCCCGGAGCCGAGTCCGACGGGCAGCACATGGCCCGCGGCGGACGCGGCGAACTGGGCGGCCACCAGGGCGGTGGGCGGCAGCCGCCGCAGGACGGCGCCCTGCTGGGCGAGCGCCGCGCACGGCCAGGTGGCCAGGGTGGCCGCGGCCGCCGCGAGCAGCCACGCCCGGTCGGCGGCGGCGAGCCGGACGGCGCCGGTGTGCAGCACCGGCCAGTGCCGGCGGGCCAGCCAGGCCACGGCCAGCAGGACGGCGAGGGTGAGGGCGGTGTGCGCGTAGGCGCGTGCGCGCCGGGCGGGGGTGAGCGCCGGGTCCGGCGTCATCCAGGTCCGCCCGCGCCCGGGAGCGGGGCGACGCGGGCGTCCAGGCGGGGCAGGTGGTGCAGTTCCCAGGTGCGGGCGTAGGACGGGCCGTCGTCGCGGCGCCGGCTGAGGGCCGCCACGGGGGTGTGCCGGGCGGCGTCCAGGATCGCGGCCT
This sequence comes from Streptomyces sp. NRRL WC-3605, assembly GCF_001509795.1. Taxonomy (GTDB): domain Bacteria; phylum Actinomycetota; class Actinomycetes; order Streptomycetales; family Streptomycetaceae; genus Streptomyces; species Streptomyces viridochromogenes. The sequence continues at coordinate 331,533 of NZ_LLZN01000045.1, forward strand.
CGGAGGTGTCGGCGTTGTGGCCGCTGACGGCACCGGAGGAGCAGCCGGCGTAGAAGGCGATGGGGATGGACTGCTCGCCGGTGAGCAGGCAGGGCGGGCGTACGCCGAGCCGGTGCAGTTCGGTGGCTGAACGGGCCCAGGCGATGCGGGCCTCGGTGGTGCGGTCCACGGTGCTGTCCAGGACGGAGAACTGCACGCTCAGGTGAGCGATCAGGGCCAGTCCGATCACGCCGAGGGCCACCGGGCGCCGGCGCCCGTCCTTGCCGACGGCCAGGTGGAACAGCGCGTCCACGACCGGGATGGCGAGCAGCGCGTAGGCGGGCAGCAGGAAGCGGGGGGCGGCGTAGCCGATGAGGAACAGGTAGGGGACGGCGGCCGTGGTGGCGCAGGCCAGCGGGAGCAGGGTGCGCCGGGTGCGGCCGGCACGGACGGCGACGAACAGGCCGTAGCCGGCGAGCACCGGGAGCGTCAGCCACCAGGCGTAGATGCCCGGGTCGGGGAGTTCGCCGCCGCAGGGCCGGCACAGGGCGGACCCCATGAGGCTGCGCATCTGGTCGTCGACGGCGATGTTCCAGCCCAGGTCGCCCTGGATGCGGGACGCCTCGTTGAGCCGTTCGCGCAGTCCGCCGAAGGCGAGGAACGCCTCGACGACCCACTCGACGCCCCCGGCGGCCAGGCCCCCGACGAGCGCGGCGCCGAGCCGCCAACGGCGCCGGACGGCCACGAGGACGAGCAGCGGCAACGTCACCCACACCGCGTCCGTGGGCCGCATCCAGGCCATCAGCGCGGCGCCCCCGACGACGCCCCACAGGGCGGGGGTGTCGAAGCGGTCGGCGCTCACCCGCAGGAAGCAGCCGACGCAGATCAGCGCGCCGAACGCGACCCAGAGGTTGGGCATGGCCTGCGGGCCGTAGAACATCGTGATCCACAGGGTGACGAAGAAGACGCCTGCGCCGGCCAGGACCCGGGCTGGGAAGAGCCCGCGCCACACCCGCAGGGCGATGTACAGGCCGAGTCCGGAGAGGACGGCGAGGTAGACGCGGAGCAGGACCGTGGACGACGACCAGGAGGCGACGGGCCACGCCAGCAGGGAGACGCCGCGGGAGCGGGGGGCGCTGAAGAAGGCGGCGGGCCGGTCGGCGGAGACCTGGCTGACGTAGACGATCTCGTCCCAGCCCAGGCCCATGGCGGGGCCCACGAGCAGGAGTTGCGCGACGGTGAAGGCCCCGGCCACGGCCGCGAGCAGGAGGTCGCCGCGCAGCCGTCGTGGTCCGCCGGCCCCGGTCTCCTGGTCGGGCCGTCCCGTGCTGATGAGCATGGGCTTGGTGCCGTGCGCCATCGATCACCCCTCACCCCCGCGCGTGGCGGGTCTTCTGGCCCCGCGGCCCGGCGAGTGGCGCGGGGAGCCGAAAAGATTAAAAACACCGACAAACTAACCCGTATCGGGCATGGCGGTGGGGTGTGTTGGGCCAGGTGCCGCACGGACGGCGCGTCCGCCCCGGTCAGCGCGCCCACCGGAAGTGGGCCGGCGCCACCCGGATGCCACACTCTGCTGTGTGGCTCCGACCTTCGCAGACCTCCTCGACCGTGCCCGCGCCCTGGCCGACGGGGGTGGCCGTGCCGTCCTGGGCATCGCGGGCAGCCCCGGGGCGGGAAAGACGACCCTGGCCGAGACCCTGGTGCGGGAGCTGAACGGCCCGGGCGACCCCTGGGTCGCGCACGTGCCCATGGACGGCTTCCATCTCGCCGACGCCGAGCTCGAACGGCTCGGCCGCCGCGACCGCAAGGGCGCCCCGGACACGTTCGACGCGGCCGGATACGCGGCCCTCCTGCGGCGGCTGCGCGAGGAACCCGGCGAGGGCACCGTCTACGCCCCCGGGTTCGAACGCGTCCTGGAGCAGCCGATCGCCGGCGCCGTACCGGTGGAGCCGACGGCCCGACTGGTCGTCACCGAGGGGAACTACCTGCTCCTCGGCACGGGCGCCTGGGCGCTGGTGCGGCCCCAACTGGACGAGGTGTGGTTCTGCGAACTGGAGGAACGGGAGCGGCTGCGGCGGCTGATCGCCCGTCACGAGCGGTTCGGCAAGACGCACGAGGAGGCGGTGGCCTGGGTGATGCGCTCCGACCAGCGCAACGCGGAACTGGTCGCCGCGACCCGGGACCGGGCCGACCTGGTGGTCCCGGCCGCGACCGCGCTGCCCTCGTGAGTGAACCGGGGCCCCGCGTGAGCCGTACCCCTGGGCACGGCGGAAGGTGCGGATGATGGCGCTCGAACGGAACCCGGTCGCGGTCACACCCCCGGCGCCGCCGAAGACGCTTCCCGCCCCCGCGAGGCCGTCCCGCCGGTGGCTGCCGCCCCTGCTGGTGGTGCTGCTGCTCGGGCAGATGGCCGTGGCCATGGTGACGTCGGCCGTGCAGCAGACGCCGACGATCGACGAACCCGTGTACGTGGGGACGGCCGCCGAGTACCTGCACGCGCACGAACTGGTCCACAACCCCGAGCACCCGCCGCTCGGCAAGCTCGTGATCGGGGTGGGGGTGGCGCTCGCCGGTCCGCACGTGGACGCTCGATTCAGCGGCGACCAGGGCGAGTTGGGCCGGCACCTGTTGTACGAGTCCGGCAACGACCCCTGGCGGGTGATGCTGTTCGCGCGGCTCCCCGTGATCGTCCTGACGCTGGCCTTCGGCTGGGTCGTGTTCGCCTTCGCGCGTGAACTGGCGGGCACGCTCGCCGGGTTGGCGGCGCTCGGGCTGTACGCCTTCTCCCCCGACCTCGTCGCGCACGGTTCGCTCGCCACGCTGGACGTCCCGGCGGCCGGGTTCGTGCTGACCTCCGTGTGGCTGGCGTGGCGGGCGCGCGACCGGCCTCGCAGGTACGTGCCGCTCGCCGGGGCGGCGCTCGGGGCGGCCCTGGCCACGAAGATGAGCGCGCTCCCCGCCGTGCCCGTCCTGCTCGCGCTCACCGCGCTGTCCGTGTGGTCCGCGCGGTCGCCGTCGCAGCCCCGGCGCCTGGCGCTGCGCCGGGCGGCCGCGGCGGCCGGCGTCGTGGCGCTGGTCGCGGTCGCCGTCGTCTGGGTGACGTATCTGGTGGTCGATCCCCGGCTGCGCTGGAACCCGGACCAGCCGGTGCCGGTCGTGCGCGGCCTGCGGGGCCTGGCGGTGGACCTGCTGCCGTTCCCCGAGTCGTACCGGGACGGCATGCGCGTCCAGTTCGCCTTCGAGAACCACCCCTGGCAGGGCTTCCTGTTCGGCCGGCTCTACACCGGGGCGCTCTGGTACTACCTGCCGGCCGCGCTGCTCGTGAAGACGCCGCTCGGCATGCTCGCGCTCTGGGCGGCGGGCGCGGCGGCGGTGCTCGCGGTCCGGCGGCTGCGGCCCGCGGCGCCGTATCTGCTGGTGCCCGCCGCCGTCCTGCTGGTCGCGGCGATGCTCGGGGCGCGCAACTTCGGGACGCGGTACGCCTTGTTCATGCCGATGTTCCTGGCCGTGGCCGCGGGATGCGTGCTCGCCGTGCGGCGGCGGTGGGTCACGGCCGGGGTGGCGGCGCTGGTGGTGTTCGTCGCGGTCAGTTCGCTGCGGACGTTCCCCTACTATCTCCCGTACTCCAACGAGGCGTTCGGCGGTCCGGAGCGGACCCGGCTGCGGCTGCACGACTCGAACGTGGACTGGGGTCAGGACCTGGGCCGGCTGGCCGACCGGCTGCGCGAGCGGTACCCGGACGAACGGGTCTGGCTGGTCTACAAGGGCAGCGGGGTGCCGTCGTACTACGGCATCCGGGCCCGTGATCCGCGCGAGGTGCCCCCGCGGGAGGTGCGCGGACTGCTCGTGGTGTCGGACTCGGCGGCGGCCAAGGCGACCGGGCCGCTGGCCCGGCTGATCGCCGGCAGCCGTCCCGTCGATACGGTCGGACACTCGATCACGCTGTACCGGCGGTGAGCGGGCGCCCGTTCGATCCCTGGTCATCACGGCGTGTGGGCTATGTTGAAGCACTGTGGAAGACAAAGGAGGCGCGCCTTCGCCCTCGCCCCAGCAGGCGCGCGCGCAGGCGTCCGCGATCACTTCGGGTAAGACCGCTCCGGAAGCGGAGGCTTCCCCGACTTCCCAGCTCAGGGACCTCTTCGACCAGCCCAGGCTGTCGCCCGGGCAGCGCCGGATCGCCCAGTACCTGATCGAGCACCTCACGGAGGCGGCGTTCCTGTCGATCACCGATCTCGCGGAGCGGGTCGGGGTCAGCCAGCCGTCGGTGACGCGGTTCGCCGCCGCGGTGGGCTTCAGCGGTTACCCGGCGCTGCGGGAGAAGCTCCAGTCGATCGCCCTGGGGACGTTCACGGGCGGCCCCCCGTCCGAGGAGAACGGCGCCAACGAGCTGCAGGCCGCCGTGGACGCCGAGATCGAGAACCTGGAGAACCTGCGGCGGGACTTCGTCGACCCCGACGAGGTGATCGAGGTCGGCCGCAAACTGTCCCGCTCCACGCCGCTGACCATCCTCGGGCTGCGCATCTCGGCCTCCCTCGCCGAGTACTTCGCCTACGCGGCCCGCCGTATCCACCCCGACGTACGCCTGGTCACCCGGGGCGGCAGCGTCGCCTACGACGCCCTGCTCCAGTCGCGCGAGGCCGGGGGGACCTGGGTGCTGGCGTTCTCGATGCCCCGGCACGCCCAGGAGACGCTCACCGCGGTGCAGGTGGCCCGCGGCGCCGGCCTGAAGATCGCCCTCGTCACCGATCTCGCGCTCGGCCCGGTGGCGGACGCCGCCGACGTCGTCTTCGCCACGGGCACCGGCTCCCGCCTGGTCTTCGACTCGTACGCGGCGCCCGGTGTGATGGCGGCCGCGCTGCTCCAGGCCATGACCGACGCCGATCCGGAGCGCACCCAGGGGCGCCTGGAGGACTACGAGCAGATCTCCGAGCAGCACCAGTTCTTCCTGCGGGACTGACGGGACCGCTCCCACCCCACCTGCCGAACCACGGCACACGGGCAGCTTTCGCTTCAAATCACGCATGAATGTTTTCATACGCCTTGCAAACCAGACGGCATATATAAATACTGCACACGCATCACCCGCCCGACAGAAGGCAGCCGGTCCGCTCATGCACACGTCCTCCCATCCGTCGTGTGCATCCCGGCTGCCGCGTCGGGCTCCACAACGAACAGCTCCTGCCGCCGTCTCCTACCCGCGTCGGCGCACGGGCTGTTCGGTCGGGCACCGCCTGCGCGTGTGCCCGGTGGCGGCGGCCCCGGTCATCCCCTAGGCCGGGGCCGCGCCGAAACCCCGTCGGACACCCCGGACGACGCCGCACACCCCGTGGAAGCGATGATCATGCCCCTGACGACGACGCGCATCAGCCCGGACTGGCCGTGCCAGGTCAAGACCCCCGGCTCCTACGACTGGGAACGCTCCGCGGCGAAGTGGCTGCGCGACCTCGTGCCGGCCCGCTACGCCAGCTACCCGGCCCTGATCCGCCACCCCGTCCTGCTGGCCCGGCACGCGCAGATCCAGGTGCAGCAGGAGATCCGGGTCGCGCGCACCGCGCTGCAGACCGCCCGGGCCGACCTGCCGGCGCTGGGGCTTCCCGAGTCGGTCATCGAGCACACCATCAAGATGTACGCGGCCGAGGTCATGCAGCTCCAGCACATCGCGCGCAGTGTCCGCGCGGTGTCGCAGGCACTGGTCGAGCGCGGGCGCTGACCCCGGCGCACCCGCGGTCAGGACTCGCCGCGCGCCGCGCAGCTGACCTCCGCCGACGGCGAGGCGTCCGACGCGGTCGCCGCCAGGAAGCCGAAGGTGACGCTGCCGCCCGGTGCGATGCCGCCGTTCCAGTCCGCGTTGACGACGGTCGCCGAGCCGTCGGTCCCGGTGGACAGCGTGCCGTCCCAGACCTGGGTGAGCCGGGCGCCGGCGGCCGGTACGACCGTCGCCGTCCAGGCCGAGACGGCCGCGGACGGGGCGCCGGTCACCGTCACCTCCCCCTGGAAGCCGCCCTGCCAGCTGGAGACGGTCCGGAAGGACGCGGTGCAGCCCGCGTCGGCACCGGGCGCGGCTCCGCCAGGAGCCTCGGACGCGGAGGCGGAGGGCTTCGCGTCCGAGGCGGGTTCCCGGGCCTCGGCCCGGGAGCCGCCGCCGTCGCGTTCCACCAGCAGGAGGGCCCCGCCGAAGCCCAGGACGGCGGCGGCCGTCACGGTCACCACGAGGGCGGTACGGCGAAATCCCGCGCTGTGCGCGACCGGAGCGGGAGCGGCGCCGCCGTACGGGACGGTCCCGCCGTCACCGGGGACGGCCGGCAGCTCCTGCGTCGCGTCCTCGGCACCCGGCGCGGACCGGGGCAGCGCCACGGTCTCGTATCCGCCGGCGGTGTCCTCCTCCCATTCGCGGAAGAGTTCCGCGAGCGCGTCGGTTCGGCGTGGGCGCAGGACGTGGATCGGCTCCAGGGCCGGTCCTTCGCCGGGTTCCGCGGGGTCGGGCTGGGTGGGCACACCGCTCTCCTTCCGTCCCGTCGTGCACGGGCTGGCCAATCCCCGCAGAGAGATACGGCGGTGCCGCCCGCCCGGTTCAGGCGCCCGCCGGCGCGGCACCGGTGACGAAACGGCGCAGGGACTCCTTCAGGGCGGCGACGAAGGCGTCCCGCCGGGTGTCGTCCACGGCGTCCAGGGAGAGATAGGGGTTGAGGTCCTCCAGCTCCACCAGCAGCAGGGCGCCGTCCGGGGCGCGGCAGGCGTCGACGCGCTGGATGCCGTGCCCGAGGGCGTTCCAGTCGACGAAGCGCCGGGCGAACTCCAGGTCGGCGGCGCTCGGTTCGTACGGTTCGAGCTGCCAGCGCCGGTCCGTGTGCGGCGCGTACAGGGCGTACTGGAAGGCGGCGTCGACGAAGTAGAAGGACACCTCGTAGGCGAAGTCGACGTGCGGCTGGACGAGGACGGTTCCGTCGGCGGCCTCGCGTGCCTCGGGTGCGGAGACGATCCGCAGCCCTATGGAGTCGGCGCCGAGTTTCGGCTTGACCACGTACCGCCCGGTGCCGGACAGCAGGTGCAGGTCCTCGGACCGGTCCACGGTGGGGATGACGGGGAACCCGGCGGCGGTCAGGTCGAGCAGGTACTGCTTGCCCGCCATGTCCCCCTTGCCCGTGAGCGGGTTGTAGACGCGGGCCCCGGCCGCGAGCGCGCGGCGCCGGAAGTCGTCGTACACGTCCTGGTAGCCGAGGACGGGGCCGCTGTTGCGGACGACGACCGCGTCGAAGGCGTCCATCAGCGCCGCCGCGTCGCGCGGGTGGCACAGCGCCAGGTCGAAGTCCTCGCGCAGCCGCGAGGTGAGGTGGATGTCCTCGTCGCAGTAGCGGCGCCCGCGGGCCGGGTACGCGAGGTCGCTGACGTACAGGACGCGGGGACGGGCGGCTGGCATGCGGGGCTCCTGGGGCTGCGGTGGCAGCCGATCGTAAGCGGAGCCCCGATGTCCGACAAACACCGGGCGGTGCCGACCGGGCCCGGGGCGCTCTGCCCTCGGCCGATCTGCCGCAGGCAGAGAAAGCCGCCGGCGGGGGCCCGCCCCGCCGACAGTGGAGGCGACGGCAACCCATCACCGAGGAGGACCGATGACTCCACCTGTCACGCTCGCGCCCCGCGCGGAGGAGGGCGAGACCCCGCCGACCCGCTTCGACGACCAGCTCGCCTCCCAACTCCTGGGCCAGCGGATCGTGCTGCTGGGCACCGAGGTCACCGAGGCGTCCGCCAACCGGGTGTGCGCCCAGTTGCTCCTGCTGTCGGCGGAGGACCCCCGCACCGACATCAGCCTGTACATCAACAGCCCGGGCGGCTCGGTCCACGCGGGCCTGGCCATCTACGACACGATGCGGCTCATCCCGAACGACGTCTCGACGCTCGCGATGGGGTTCGCGGCCAGCATGGGCCAGTTCCTGCTGAGTGTCGGCACGGCGGGCAAGCGGTACGCGCTGCCGAACGCGCGGATCATGATGCACCAGCCGTCGGCGGGCATCGGGGGCACCACCGCGGACATCGAGATCCAGGCGGACAACCTGGAGTTCACCAAGCGGACCATCGAGCGGATCACCGCCGAGCACACCGGCCAGAGCCCGGAGACCATCTCCCGGGACGGGGACCGCGACCGCTGGTTCACGGCCGAGCAGGCCAGGGAGTACGGCATGGTGGACCGGGTCCTGGAGTCCCTCGCGGACGTCCGCCCGGCCGCCTCCCGGCGACGGATGGGACTGTGATCATGGGCAACTACACGATTCCGTACGTCACGGAGCGCACCGCGCACGGCGAGCGGTCCTCGGACGTGTTCAGCCGGCTGCTGTCGGAGCGGATCATCTTCCTCGGCACCGAGATCGACGACGGCGTCGCCAACGTCGTCATCGCGCAGCTCCTGCACCTGGAGTCGTCGGCGCCGGAGAGCGAGATCTCGCTGTACATCAACTCCCCGGGCGGCTCGTACACCTCGCTCATGGCGATCTACGACACCATGACGTACGTCCAGGCGCCGATCTCCACGTTCTGCGTGGGGCAGGCCGCGTCGACGGCGGCGGTGCTGCTGGCCGGAGGGGACCCGGGCCGGCGGTTCGTTCTGGAGCACGCCCGGGTCCTGCTGGGCCAGCCCGCGACCGGCGGCAGCCGGGGCATGGTGTCCGATCTGGCGCTGCAGGCCAAGGAGATGGTCCGCATCCGCTCGCAGGTCGAGGAGGTGCTGGCGCGGCACACCCACCACGACATCACGACGCTGCGCGCGGACATGGACCGCGACAAGGTGTTCACGGCGCCGGAGGCCGTCGCGTACGGGCTGGCCGACGAGGTGGTGAGCCGGCGCCTCGTGCGGGTCTGAGGCGCCGGCGCCGCGTCACGCGGCCAGGCACAGCCCGTCGTACGACGAGCCGGAGCGGCCGCGTCCGGACGGGGGCACCCGACGGGAGGTGACCCGGGTCAACTCGCCCTGGACCAGGGTCAGCAGGTCGCCCAGGCCGAGGCCCAGGGCGTGGGCGGCGGCCGCGAGGACCTCGGAGGACGCCTCCTTGCGGCCGCGCTCCACCTCGGAGAGGTAGGGCATGGAGATCCGGGCCGCGTCCGCCACGTCCTTGAGCGTGCGCTCCTGGGCGAGGCGTTCGCGGCGCAGGACGTCGCCGACGAGGTCGCGCCACAGGGGCTCCCTGGGCGCGGCCGCCGGCGGCGTGGTAGTGGGCGCGGCGGTGCCGGGCGCGGTGGACGGCCGGGCGGGGGCGGGGCGTTCGGACGGGGGGCGGGTCGTCCCGGGGCGTACGGCGGCCGGACGGACGGCCGCTCGGCGCAGGGGGATGACGCGGGCTTCGTTCGGCGCTTGTTCGCTCACCTGCCCAGCCTAGGAGCCGGGAGCGTCAGGGGAAGGTGTGCGCGTTCCGCCCTGGACGAAATCGGGCGGAGGCGCCGTCACTCGGCGCCGAGGCGCAGGACCGCGCGGACGCGCTTGCCGACCGGGACACGTTCCACGACGACCTCGGCGGCCAGCGCGTGCACGATCTCCAGTCCGTGCCGGCCGATGCGTTCGGGGTCCTTGGGGAAACGGCGGGGCAGCGCGGAGCTGCTGTCGTACACGCAGATCGACACGGTGTCGTCGGTGCCCTCGAGGTCCAGGATGTACGGGCCGTTGCTGTGCCGGTCGGCGTTGGTGATCAGCTCGCTGACCACGAGGAGCACCTTGTCCTCGACGGGCTGCCCGATGGTGGCGCACCACTCGGTCCTGAGCCGGCCGAGGAACAGCGCGGCGAAGGACCGCGCCTCGGCGATGCAGCCCTGTTCCCCGCTGAAGTGTGCCGCGCGCCGCAGCGGCTCCACGGGCACGTCGAAACCAGTCGGAATCACTGCCCCGTCCACAACGTCGATCATCGTTTCTCTCTCGGAAGCCGGCACCGCCGGACGCTACTGCACCAGTCCTCGTACCCAGTGCGGCGCCGTGCAGTCCACCTCCGTGACGCGCTGTACGTCACAGCGACGACGACGCCGTCCCCGGTTCCGTGGGGGCGGAGCCCGTGGTCGTCGTCGTACCGCCGTCCGGAGGCGGCTCGGACGTCGTGGTCCCGGGCTCGGTGGTCGGCTCGGACGTCCTGGTCTCCGGTGTGGACGTCTCCGGCGTGGAGGTGCCCGGACTCGTCGGGGTGTCCGTGCCCGGTGAGGTCGACGTCGACTCGCTCACCGACGGCGATGGCTTGTCCGGGCGGTCGGTCTTCTTGTCCTTGTGCACGTCGTCGCCGGGCTCGCGGGCGATCCACTCGTCGTGCTCGTCGTCGTAGATGACGAACTCGTCGACCGGCTTGTTCGCGGGCGTCACCACGACGACCTCGGAGGAGCGGAAGCCGGGCCAGGAGTCGCCGGTGCGGCGGAGCGTGCCCTTCTGCTCGACCGGCGGGGTGAGCGGGTTGCCGCAGGCGCAGCGCACCCGGGGCACGCCCTTGTCGTCGACGAGGACGGCGGTGCCGGCCTGAAGGATCGCCTGGTAGCTGGTGGCGGCGCCGTCCTGGAATCCGTGGTTGGTGACACGGGTGTCCATGCGCAGCTGCACGGGTGTCAGGGAGCGCAGGTAGGCGGGCACACCGGACGGTTCGACGTGGGCGACGGAGGCGAACGCCTTGTTCTTGGCGGGGTCGTCCCGGAAGAAGCGGATCTGCTTCTCGACGTCGCAGCTGGCGACGTCACGGGTGCCGCCGTAGAGGCCGGCCGCTCCGCCGTCGACAGCGCGCACGGCGTTCGAGGGCGCCGACTCGGTGGCCGCGGACGGGGTGGCACGCTCGGTCGTGCTGTCCTTCGCGGTGGACTCGGTGAAGGGGTCGGGGCCCTTCTTGTCGGCCGCCGTCAGGAAGACCTCGCCGTCGGCCGCGGTGTTGTTCGAGCCGCCGTCACCGCGGGAGAGCATCACGGCGACGACGACGGCGGCCACGACCACGGCGGTGAGGGCCGCGACACGGGGGACGGACCTCCACCACGGCGGCTGCGGTCCGGGGCCGCCCGTCGCACCGGCGCCACCACCCCCGCCACCGCCGGACGGGGGCTGGGAGGGCGGTCCCGAGGGTGGCTGGGAGGGACCCGACAGGGGGCCCGAGGGCGGTCCTGTGGGACGGCCGGACGACGGAGGGTCGACGCTCACGAGGCCTTCTTCCCGACGCGGGTTCCCGCGGGACACCGGCGGCGCGCAGGCCGCCCGGCCGGTCCCGCGACACCGGGACACCGCAGTGCCGCTCTTGTCGCAGTTCCTATGGTTCGGTGTGCTTCGTTCTCATTCTGTGCTCCGGCCCCTCGGGGCTCGCAAGCCGACGCGTACGGCTCTCCCGGGGGGCGGCGCACCGGGGTGCTGCTTAGCGTGGGCAGCGTGAGCGCGCAGACCCCCTCCCGTCCGGCCGTCGCCGCCCACGGCTGGGTGCAGGCCATCGCCGTGGTCCTGGCGACGGCTGTCGCCATGGGCGTGGTCGCGGCGCTGGGACTGTGGGCGGCCGGAGCGGCCGATCTGCCGGACGGGGCCTTCCCCCGGGTGGTCGCCGCGACCGTGGTCACCGCGGTCGGCGGCACGGTCGAACTCACGGGCAGCGCCGGGGGTCTCGCCTCGTCCGACGCCGAACTGACGGTGATCCCGCTGTCCGTGACGCTCACCGGGGCGCTGGTGCTGGCGGCCGGGTTCCTGCGGCCGCTGCGGCACCGGGCGGTCGCGGGCGGCGGGGAACTGGCGGGCTGGGCGGGCCGGATCGCCGGCCTGTGGGTCCTTACGATGCTGGCCCTGTCCTTCGGGGCGCGGCAGACCTTCACCCTCTCGCTGGGCGACCTCGGCGAGGACGCGTTGGGCGATCTGGGGGACCTGTTCGGCATCGAACCGAAGGTCGGCTTCACCTCGGACGTGGCGCCGAGCGTCGTCTTCGGCACCCTGTGGCTGCTGGGCGTGCTGGCGCTGGCGCTGCTGGTGGCACGCGGCGCCCCGCTGCCTGCCCGCCTGCTGCGCTTCCAGGAGTCCGTACGTCCCGCCGCGTACGCGATGGTCGTGCTGCTGCTGGCGTACGTCGTGCTGGGCGTCGTGATCGGTCTGGTGGTGGCGGCGACGCGCGGCCATGTGGCGGAGACGTTCGCGGTGCTGCTGCTCGGGCTGCCGAACCTCGTATGGCTGGCGCTGACGATCGGCCTCGGCGCGACCTGGAACGGCCGGGTGGAAGGGCCGTTCGGGCTGCCCATGCCGCATGTCCTCGACGAGGTGCTGCGCGGCCGGGACGTGTCGGAGGTCAACCTGCGCACGCTCGCCGAGCAGGACGGCCGGGCGTGGTGGCTGCTCGTCGTCGACGCCGTACTGCTGCTGGCCGCCGCGGTCGTGATGGCCCGGCGTTCACCCGCGCGGGTGCGGCCCTGGCAGCACGCGCTGCACATGGCGGTCGCGCTGGCGCTCACGGTGCTGATGATCTGCCTCGTCGGACGGATCTCCGCGCGCTACGGCCTGTCCATCCTCGGCATCGGCGACCTGGGCGGCGGCCTGGCCGGCGACCTCTTCCTGCGGCCCGGGATCTGGGGCGCCCTGGGCCTCGCCCTGCTGTGGGGTCTGGTCACGGGATTCCTGGGCGGGCTGCTCGCCCGCCGCCTGCGGCATCGCGGCGAGGTCCCGTCGGCGACGACACCCGGGGCCCGGCGCTCCGAGGACGGCTGATCAACGGCGGTACACCGGAAGCGCCCACGGGGGTGGTTCCGGCGGGGGTGCCATGGGTCGGCCGGCGCCGGTGGCGTCCCGGGGGGCGGTGGCCGGGGGCGCGGGGCGGGGTTCCGCCAGGTGGGCGACGTCGTGGTCGACCCGGGTGGGCGGGTGTGCCCCGCGGGTGCCGCCGGCCACGGCCGCGCGCAGTTCGGCGACGAAGGCGAGGCAGGAGTCCTGGCGGTCGTCGGGGCTCTTGGCCAGCGCGGAGGCGAACACGGCGTCCACGGCCGGGGCGAGGTCGGGGCGCGCCTCGGTCAGCGGGGGCGGTTCGTCGTACTGGTGGGCCCACAGCAGCGCCATGTCGTCGTCGCGCTGGAACGGCGGACGCATGGCCAGGCACTCGTAGACCACACCGGCGAAGCCGTACACGTCGCAGCGCGCGTCGACCGGCTTGCCGGAGATCTGCTCGGGCGCGACGTAGTCGAGGGTGCCGACGAACTGGCCCACGGTCGTGAAGCCGGTCAGCGACAGGGACTTCTTCGTCAGCCCGAAGTCGGTGAGGTAGGCGTGCTCGGGGTGGTCGCTGTCGGTGCCGCGCGCGACGAGGATGTTGCCGGGTTTGACGTCCCGGTGGACGAGGCCGTTCTCGTGGGCGGCGTCGAGCGCGGAGGCGATCTGGGCGGCGATCCGCAGGGCCGTCGGGGCCGGCAGCGGGCCCTGCTGGTCCAGCAGGTGGCGCAGGTCGCTGCCGGCGACGTACCGCATGGCGATGTACAGCACGCCGTCCGTCTCACCGGCCTCGAACACCGGCACGATGTGCGGGTGGTCGATCGCGGCGGCCGCGCGGGACTCGTGTGTGAAACGGCGGCGGAAGGTGTCGTTGCGGGCGAGTTCCGGCGCGAGCAGCTTCAGCGCGACCGTGCGCTCCAGGCGCAGGTCCCGGGCCCGGTAGACCACGGCCATACCGCCCCGGCCGATCTCGCGTTCGATGCGGTAACCCGCGACCTGCCGTCCGATCAGCTCGGAGGGCCGCCCGGAGAACAGGCTGGTCTCACGGGCCATCGGGGGTCACGACCTGCGTCGGGGCGTGCCCGGGCTCGGCCCGCGCGTGGGGAGCGTCGTCCGTCGCGTAGGTGCTCATCCGCGCCCCGTCCGCGTACACCCACCGCTCGTGATCGGTGTCGTACAGCCATACGGACTCGCCGTCGACGACGATCCCGACCCGGACCCCGTGCGTGCGGGCGTGGAACCCCTCACCGTCCAGACCGCCGGCGGCGAGTTCCTCGACGGCGGAGCGGTACCCGCCCAGCGCCCGTTCGACCCTGGCGAGCAGCGGGCGCGGGTCGGCGGTGCGGGCGAGCGGGCCCGCACCGGCGGTGGGCGGGTCCGGGGGGACGGCGACGAGACCGCGGGCGTCGACCCAGGCGGACCAGCCGTTCGCGCACAGGACGTGCCCCCAGTCGCCCCGGCGTTCGGTGAGCTGGACGGGCAGCAGCGGATCGAGGGCCACGGTGGGCCGATCGGGGTCGGGGGTCTCCCACGCGGGCATGCCGTGCTGGGGGACGACGTGGGTGGGCCGGAATCCGGGAGTCGCCATCGGTGCCTACTTCCGCATCACGACGGGTTCACGCCGACGCAGCAGCCGGGAGACGAGGAAGCCGAAGATCAGCGAGAGCACCACGAGCATGCCGATGTTGAACAGCCAGATCGCCGCCGAGTGTTCGAACAGCGGGTCGCCGGTCAGGTCGCCGGGCACGATCTTCGACAGTTCGACGGTGCCGGCCATGGCGCCGAGCGCCCAGCGCGAGGGCACCAGCCAGGACAGCTGCTCCAGACCGGGGACGCCGTGCAGTTGCAGCAGGGCTCCGCAGAAGACGACCTGCACGATGGCGAGCAGCACCAGCAGCGGCATCGTCACCTCCTCCTTGCGCACCATCGCGGAGACGACGAGCCCGAGCATCATCGCGGTGAACGCGAGCAGGGCGACGGCCACGGTGATCTCGACCAGGGGCGGCAGCAGCACGCCTTCGCCGCGCGGCGCGTTGAGGTCGACGCCGAGCAGGGCGACCAGGGTGAGGACGACGGCCTGGAGGACGGTGATCGTCCCGAGGACCACCACCTTGGACATCAGGTACGCCGATCTGGACAGTCCGACGGCCCGTTCCCGCTGGTAGATGACCCGTTCCTTGACGAGTTCGCGCACGGCGTTCGCCGCACCGGTCAGGACGCCGCCGACGCACAGGATGAGCAGCGCGTTCATCGCCGTCTCCTGGGTCAGCTTGCTGCCGGCCAGGGCGCGTGCCATCACCCCCATCACGAAGGGCAGGGCGATCATGATGATGAGGAAGGTGCGGTCGGCGCTGAGCGCGGCGGCGTAGCGGCGGATCAGGGTGCGCAGCTGGGCGCCGCGGCTGCGGGGTCTCGGCGGCCGGCTGATGACGACGGGGTCGGTGCGGTCCTGCCGCGGCTGCCCGGTGGCGTCGGTGATATAGCGCCGGTGCTGGGGCGAGGTCCGGTAGTCGCCGGCCCAGTCCCGCTCCTGGTCGCGTTCGAACGCCTCGAAGGCCTCCGGCCACTGGTCGAAGCCGAAGTAGGCCAGCGCCTCCTCGGGAGGCCCGTAGTAGGCGATGCGCCCGCCGGGGGCGAGGACGAGGAGCCGGTCGCAGACGTCGAGGCTGAGGACGCTGTGGGTGACGACGATGACGGTGCGGCCGTCGTCGGCGAGGCCGCGCAGCATGTGCATCACGGAGCGGTCCATGCCGGGGTCGAGTCCGCTGGTCGGCTCGTCGAGGAAGAGCAGCGACGGCTTGGTCAGCAGTTCCAGGGCGACGCTGACGCGCTTGCGCTGGCCGCCGGACAGGCTGTGCACGGGCTGCTTGGCGCGCTGTTCCAGGCCCAGTTCGTGGATGACCTCGTCGACCCGCGCCCGGCGTTCGGCCTTCGCGGTGTCCTGCGGGAAGCGCAGTTCGGCGGCGTAGGACAGGGCGCTGCGGACGGTCAGCTGCCCGTGCAGGATGTCGTCCTGCGGGACCAGGCCGATGCGCTGACGCAGCTCGGCGTAGTCGTGGTAGAGGTCGCGGCCGTCGTAGAGGACCGTGCCGTGGTCGGCGGGGCGCTGCCCGGTGAGGGCGTTCAGGAGGGTGGACTTCCCGGCGCCGCTCGGGCCGACGACGGCGAGCAGGCACTTCTCCCCCACCGGGAAGGAGACGTGGTCGAGCAGGGTTTTGCGGCCGTGGTCGACGGCGACGGCGAGGTCCTGCACCTCCAGGGACACCTCACCGGTGTCGACGTACTCCTGCAGCTGGTCGCCGACCAGGCAGAAGGCGGAGTGGCCGATGCCGACGATGTCGCCCTCGGCGATCGGGGCGCGGGTGACCGGACTGCCGTTGAGGTAGGTGCCGTTGTGGCTGCCCAGGTCGGTGATCTCGTAGGTCCCGTCGGGCAGGGCGCGCAGCTCGGCGTGGTGGCGGGAGACGATCAGGTCGTCGACGACGAGGTCGTTGTCGGTGGCGCGGCCGACGCGGATGGTGCGGGTGGGCAGCGGCCGGACGTTGGTGGGCTGCCGGAAGGTGCCGGTGTGGCTGGGCATGGACACGGCCGAGGGGCGCTCGGGCCTGGCGGCGGCCGGGGTGGGGCGGTCGAGCAGGACGGCACGGGGTCCGTCGGCGGGGTTGCCGAAGCGGATGACGGTGCCGGGGCCGACGTCCCAGTGGTCGACGCGCTGCCCGTCGGTGTAGGTGCCGTTGGTGCTGTTCTCGTCGGCGAGGGTCCAGTGGTCGGCCTCGGGCCGCAGCACGGCGTGGTGCCAGGAGACACGCGAGTCGTCGATGACGATGTCGCTGAGAGGGTCGCGCCCCACGTGGTAGTCGCGCCCCGGAGTCATCACCGTGAAGCCCGCCTCGGTCTCCAGGACCAGTACGGGGGCAGTCGGTGCGATCGAACGCTCCGCCATGCCTGAATTCTATCGATCTGTCCGCATCCGCGCCTGATCGCCTTCCGACCGGGGCATCGGAGCGGGCTTCTAGCCGACGGGCACGATCAGGGCCGGGACGGTGCGCTGCATGCGCAGCGCGTCCACCGACTCGGCGAGGAGTTCGTACTCGGTGGTGTCGTCGCTCAAGGCGATCCGCACGAGTCGGCCCGCCGCCAACTCATCGGCGATCAGCTCTTGTTGGTCCACGTCACCGCACCAGGCGCGCAGCACGGCGGGGACGTCGGGCACGGTGTCGGCGACCGGGACGAGCGCACCGGGCGGGATGTGCTCGGACTCCGGTCGCGGGTCTAATCGCTCGGCCATCCAGGACGCCCGGTCCCGCAGCCACCACAGGGCGAGGGCCAGGGTGGGGGCACGGTAGGTCCCGAGAGGTACACCGATCCGCCGTCCGTCGCAGACGCCGTACGCGGTGACGTGGCAAAGGAACTCGTCGTGCACGTGACCTCCCCCGTGGTGCCCGTGTTCGCCTGTCGGCGGACCTCGCTTCCCGTGCGGCGCGTGAGCGGTGTGTGAGCGCGCCGTCGCCCCATGTGAAGCACCCTCGCTGTCGAGTATGTTCACTACTGAAACACTGTCACCATGACTTTCCGGCCAGTCTCCTGGCATATTCACGGCGGGTGTTGGCCGAAACGAGACGGGGCCCTGGTCGGGTCCGGGCGATGAGTTCGACGGGGCGCGGGGGTCTGTCCCTGCGGAGGCGGGAGGACCGCCCCGGTCCCGGAAGACCGCCGCGCCCCGGAGGACGCCATGAGCACGCACACGCCATTGGACGCCGAGTTCACCGCCGTCCTGCGGAAGAGCCCCGCCGAAGGCGGGTGGACCTATGTGGTCTGGCCACGGTCCGCCGCCTTCTTCGGCACCCGCGGACTGGTCAAGGTCCGCGGGACCGTCGACGGGCACCCCTTCCGCAGTTCGTTCATGGCGCTCGGGGACGGCACCCACAAGCTTCCCGTGAAGGCCGAGGTGCGCAGGGCCATCGGGAAGGAGGAGGGAGACACGGTCACCGTCCGCCTCACCGAGCGGATCGGCCCCTGAGCCTCCCTCCCGTACGGGTCAGCCCTTGATCGCCTCGTCGATGCGGGCCAGTTCCTCCGCGTCGAAGTCCAGGTTGCGGGTCGCGGCGACGCTGTCCTCGATCTGGCGGGCGCTGCTCGCGCCGACCAGCGCCGAGGTGACCCGGCCGCCGCGCAGCACCCAGGCCAGGGCCAGCTGCGCCAGCGTCTGGCCGCGGGACGCGGCGATCTCGTTCAGCGCGCGCAGCCGGGCGACCAGGTCCTCGGTGATGGCGTCGGAGTTCAGGAACGGACTGTCGCTCGCCGCGCGCGACCCCTCGGGGATGCCGTCGAGGTAGCGGCCGGTCAGCAGGCCCTGCTCCAGCGGGGAGAAGACGATGGAGCCGACCTGGAGCTCGTCGAGCGCGTCGAGCAGGCCCTCGTCCTCGGGGCGCCGGTCGAGCATCGAGTAGCGCGGCTGGTGGATGAGGAGGGGCGTGCCCAGCTCGCCCAGGATGCGGGCGGCGTCGCGGGTCTGCTCCGCCGAGTAGTTGGAGATGCCGACGTACAGCGCCTTGCCCTGCTGCACCGCCGAGTGCAGCGCGCCCATCGTCTCCTCCAGCGGAGTCTCCGGGTCGGGGCGGTGCGAGTAGAAGATGTCGACGTACTCCAGGCCCATCCGCTTCAGGCTCTGGTCCAGCGAGGACAGCAGGTACTTGCGCGAACCCCACTCGCCGTACGGGCCGGGCCACATCAGATAGCCGGCCTTGGTCGAGATGATCAGCTCGTCCCGGTAGGGCGCGAGGTCCGCCTTCAGCGCCTCGCCGAACGCGGTCTCGGCGGCGCCGGGCGGCGGGCCGTAGTTGTTGGCCAGGTCGAAGTGGGTGACGCCCAGGTCGAAGGCGCGGCGCAGGATGGCGCGCTGGGTCTCGGCGGGGCGGTCGGGCCCGAAGTTGTGCCAGAGGCCGAGCGACAGCGCCGGGAGCTTGAGGCCGCTGCGTCCGGTGCGCCGGTAGGGCATGTCCGCGTAGCGGTCGGGGTGTGCGGTGTACAACGCGACTCCAGAGGGGTGAGCACACGGGGAGGCGGCGCGCGTGCGACGCCGTTCCGGTCGCCGTCCATGCTGTCGCGACCTGCGGGCAGTGGTCCAACAGGTAAATCAGATGGGATTCAACGACTAAGCTGCTCAATCATGGAACTGCGCCATCTCCAGCACTTCGTGGCGGTCGCCGAGGACCAGCATTTCACCCGCGCGGCCGAACGCCTCATGGTGTCCCAGTCCGGCCTGTCGGCCTCCATCCGGGCCCTGGAGCGGGAACTGCAGACGCCGCTGTTCGTGCGGACGACCCGCCGGGTGACGCTCACCCCGGCCGGGCGGGCGCTGCTGTGCGAGGCAGAGCGCATCCTGGCGCAGGTGCGGGCCGCGCACGAGGCGGTGGCGGCCGTGCAGGGCGTGCTGCGCGGGATGCTCGCGCTCGGCTCCGAGCAGTGCGTCGCCGGAGTGAATGTGGCGGGGCTGCTCGCGGCCTTCCGGAGCGAGCACCCGGACGTGGAGATCTGCCTGCGGCAGGCGGGCTCCGGCGCGCTCGCGGAGGAGGTCGCGGCCGGGCGCCTCGACCTCGCCTTCGCCGTGCGGACCGCCCAGGAGGAGACCGACCAGCTGCGGACCGTGCCGCTGACCAGCGAGCCCATGACGGTGCTGTGCCATCCGAGCCATCCGCTCGCTCTGACCGGCGCCGCGGTCACCCCCGAGGACCTCGGCGGCGAGGTGTTCGTCGACTTCCACCCGGACTGGGGGCCGCGCCGGGCCACCGACAGCGTGTTCGCCGCGGCGGGGGTGCGCCGGACGGTCGCCCTGGAGGTCAACGACGTGCACGGGCTGCTGGACCTGGTCGACGAGAACCTGGGCATCGCCGTCGTGCCGCGCCACTTCCGGCACAAGCGCCCGTCCCTCACGGCCCTGCCGGTCAAGGGCGCGGGCGAGACGGTGTACCGGACGGTCGCGCTGCTGCCGCCGGAGCAGGCCACCAGTCCGGCCGCCCGGGCGCTGATGGGGTTGCTGGAGACCGAGGGCGCCTGACGCGGACATGCGCGATGGTGGAGCCATGCATGCGAAGGACATCCTCATCGAGGGCTACGGCCGTATCCGCGAAGAGGTCCACGCGGCCGTCGAGGGTCTCGGCCCCGACGATCTCGGTGCCCGGCCCTCCCCCGACGCCAACTCCGTCGCCTGGCTGATCTGGCATCTCACCCGGATCCAGGACGACCACATCGCCGACGCCTTCGGGCTCGAACAGGTGTGGCTGGCACAGGACTGGCACCGCAGGTTCGGGCTCGACCTGCCGCGCCACGACACCGGCTACGGGCACACCCCGGCGAAGGTCGCCAAGGTCCAGGTCTCCTCGGGCGACCTGCTGACCGGCTACTACGACGCCGTGCACGAGCAGTCCCTGGGCGCGCTGCGGACGCTGACCGCGGGGGACCTGGAACGGGTCGTGGACGAGCACTGGGACCCGCCGGTCACGCTGGGGGTCCGCCTGGTCAGCGTTCTGTCCGACGATCTCCAGCACGTCGGACAGGCCGCCTACGTCCGCGGGCTCCTTCAGAGCGCGTAGCCCGGCAGGACGACGTCCTCCAGGAGGGCCTTGCGCTCGTCGAACGGGATGAACGCGCTCTTGACGGCGTTCACCGTGACCGTGCGCAGGTCCTCGACCGTCCAGCCGGCCTCCTCGACCAGCAGCGTCATCTCGCGGGTCATCGTCGTGCCGGACACGAGCCGGTTGTCGGTGTTGAGGGTGACCCGGAAGCCGAGGTCCTTCAGCGCGGTGATCGGGTGCCCGGCGATCGACGTGGCGGCACCGGTCTGGAGATTGGACGTGGGGCACATCTCCAGGGCGATCCTGCGGTCCCGCACCCAGCCGGCCAGCCGGCCGAGCTTGCCGTCGACGATGTCCTCGGTGATCCGCACGCCGTGGCCGATGCGCTGGGCGCCGCAGACCTGCACGGCCTGGTGGATGCTCGGCAGACCGTGCGCCTCGCCGGCGTGGATGGTGAAGGGCACGCTCTCGCGGCGCAGGTGCTGGAAGGCGTCGAGGTGGTCGGCGGCCGGGAAGCCGTCCTCGGCCCCGGCGATGTCGAAGCCGACGACACCGGCGTCCCGGAAGGCGACGGCCAGGTCGGCGGCCTCGCGCACCCGGTCGAACATCCGCATGCCGCACAGCAGCGTGCCGACCCGCACGGGCGTCCCGGCGGCCGCCGCCTTGGCCATCCCGGCGGCCAGGCCCTCCTGGACGGTCTCCACGACCTCGGCCATGGTCAGGTCGCCCCGGGTGTTCAGCTCGGGGGCGTAGCGCACCTCGCCGTAGACGACGCCGTCGGCGGCGAGGTCGAGGACGTACTCCTCGGCCGTGCGCAGCAGGCCCTCGCGGGTCTGCATCACGGCGAGGGTGTGCTCGAAGGTGGCTATGTAGCGAACCAGGTCGCCGGAGTTGGCGGCCTCGAAGTACCAGGCGGCGAGCTCGTCGGGATCGGTGGTGGGGAGGGTGTGCCCGATCTCCGCCGCGAGTTCCACCACGGTGGCGGGGCGCAGTCCGCCGTCGAGGTGGTCGTGCAGGACGGCCTTCGGAAGGCGGCGGATCACATCGGCGTCTACGCGCGTAGCGGTCATGGTGCGGTCTTTCTCGAATCGGGCGGGGTGCGACGGGAGGGGGCGGGTCAGCCGGCGGGCTGGAGCAGGTCCCAGCGGTTGCCGTACAGGTCCTGGAAGACGGCGACGGAACCGTACGGCTCGTGGCGGGGCTCCTCCAGGAAGGTCACGCCGGCCGCGCGCATACGGGCGTGGTCGCGGGCGAAGTCGTCGGTGTGCAGGAAGAACCCGACCCGTCCGCCGGTCTGGTCCCCGACGCGCGCCCGCTGCCCGTCCCCCTTGGCGCGGGCCAGCAGCAGTCCGCTGCCCTGCCCGTCCGGCGCCACGACGACCCAGCGCGACCCGTCGGGCCTCGGGGCGTCCTCGACGAGCCGGAACCCGAGGGCGTCGGTGTAGAAACGGATCGCCTCGTCGTAGTCGTCGACGACGAGGGTGACCAGGGCGAGATGGGACATCGGGGCCTTCCGGGACGGGTGGTTAGCGGGAGAGGTTATACGTAAAACGTGGGTGACGCCAGTCCTGGGGGAGGGCATGCCGACGGGCGCGGACGAGGGGCCCGCGCGGGCGCCGGACAGGGAGGCGGGCACGCCCGGAAAGGGCACACCCGCCGCCGACGGACTACCGGCGCATCCGCCGCCGACGGCCCACCGGCGCGGCCTGCCCCCGCGCCGGAACCGCACGGGCCTCAACTCCCCTGCCCGCGGACCGCGTTCAGCCGCCTAAGCTCCTCCTCCGTCAGACGCACCGCGCCCGCCGCCACGTTCTCTCGCAGGTGGTCCGGGTTGCCGGTGCCGGGGATGGCCAGGACGTGCGGGCCCTGGCTCAGGGTCCAGGCGATACGGATCTGGGCCGGGGTGACGTCGTGCGCCCGCGCGACGGCCAGGACCTCCGCGTCGTGCGCGTCGGTCGCGCCGTGCTCCCCGGCGTCCCCCGCCACCGCGTAGAAGGGCACGAACGCGATTCCGGCCTCGCCGCACAGGCGCAGCAGTTCGTCGGCGTCCGGGTATGGCCGGTCGAGGGCGTAGCGGTTCTGGACGGCGACCACGGGGGCGATGGCCCGGGCCTCGGCGAGGTGGTGCGGCTGGACGGCGGAGACGCCGAGGTGGCGGACGAGCCCGGCCTCGCGCAGTTCGGCCAGGGCGCCGAAGTGCTCGGCGATGGAGTCCTGCCCCATACGGCGCAGGTACACGAGGTCCAGGTGGTCGCGGCCGAGCTGGCGGAGGTTCTCCTCGACCTGGCCGCGCAGCTGGTCGGGGCGGGCGGCGGTGCCCCACTCGCCGTCGTACTCGCGGTGGGGGCCGACCTTCGTGGCGATGACGAGGTCGTCGGCGTACGGCGACAGCGCGGTGTTGATGAGTTCGTTGGCGGAGCGCAGCGCGGAGAAGTAGAAGGCGGCCGTGTCGATGTGGTTCACCCCGAGCTCGACCGCGGCGCGCAGGACGGCGATGGAGCGGTCCCTCCGGCTGGGGACGCCGTGGTGGAAGGCGGCGCTGCCCGTCAGCCGCATCGCGCCGAAGCCGAGGCGGTTGACGGACAGGTCGCCGAGGTCCCAGGTGCCCGCGGCGTGCGCGGTGATCGTTCCGGTGGTCATCGGCGGAGTGTCGCACACGCCGTGGGGCCCGGGAGGGCGGTCAGCAGTACAGGTTGCCGCCGGGTGAGACGCCGAGGATACGGGTGAAGCGCTGGTAGGCGTCGACGCGGCTCTGGACCTGCGCGGGGTTCTTCCCGTCGCATTCGAGGGAGCCGTTGATGGAACGGATGGTCTGACCGAAGCCCGCCTGGTTGATCATGGCGTTGTGGGGGGTCATGGAGCCGGGGCCGCTCTGGGTGTTCCAGTACCACAGGCCGGTCTTCCAGGCGACGGCCGCCTCGTTCTGCACGCGCCAGGGGTTGTTGAGCAGGTCGATGCCGAGGGCGTCGCCGGCGGCCTTGTAGTTGAAGTTCCAGGACAGCTGGATGGGGCCGCGCCCGTAGTAGGCGTCCTGGCCCGCCGGGCAGCCGTAGGACTGGCCGCGGTCGCAGTAGTGGGGGTAGTTGGCGGTGTTCTGCTCGACGATGTGGACGAGTCCGCCGGTCTCGTGGTTGACGTTGGCGAGGAAGGCGGCGGCCTCCTGCTTCTTGACCGTGTCGCTGCCGGTGTTCGCGAAGCCGGGGTAGGCGCTCAGCGCCGCGACCAGGCCGCTGTAGGTGTAGAACGAGTTCCGGCCCGGGAACATCTGGTTGAACTGGGCCTCGCTGACGACGAATCCGGCGGCGGAGGCACTCTGCGCCGGCTGGAGCAGCAGGGCGGTGCTGCCCAGGGCGAGCGAGGAGACGAGTGCGGCCAGACGGCGCTTCAGCACGTGATCAGCTCCTTTGCGGAGAGCACGGCCGCACCCGGACAAGGGCATGACAAATCAAGGGCCTTGTGCG
This sequence comes from Streptomyces sp. NRRL WC-3605, assembly GCF_001509795.1. Lineage (GTDB taxonomy): Bacteria > Actinomycetota > Actinomycetes > Streptomycetales > Streptomycetaceae > Streptomyces > Streptomyces viridochromogenes. Next base: position 355,214 of record NZ_LLZN01000045.1, read on the forward strand.
CACGCGCCGACGAGGTCGGCCACGGCGTGGGGGCGGCCGTGGTGGGGGGTGTGGGGACACACTCAACCGCTTTGGTCTGTACCAGTCAAGGGTGTAGACCAGTCAACTCGGCCGTGGGAAAGGCAGGTCGGGCCGCACGGCCTCCCCGGAGGTCAGCGTTCCGGCGCGATCTCCCGGCGCCGTCGGGAGAGGTGGGCGCGCTCGGCCGGGCTCTCGGACAGCTCGACGGCTCGCTCGTAGGCGAGGACGGCCTCAGCGGTCCGGCCCAGGCGGCGCAACAGGTCGGCGCGGACGGCGTGCAGGACGCGGTAGCCGTCGAGGTCGGGTTCGAGGGAGTCCACCAGGGCGAGAGCAGGTGCCGGGCCCTCGGTCTCGGCGACCGCGACGGCACGGTTCAGGGCCACGACGGCGCTCGGCGCGACGGCCATCAGCTGGTCGTAGAGCCGCAGGATCTGCCCCCAGTCCGTGTGCGCGGGGCCGGGCGAGTCGCTGTGCACGGCCTGGATGGCGGCCTGGATCTGGTACGGGCCCGGCCGGCCGCGCCGCAGGCACCGTCGCACCAGCGTCTGGCCCTCGGCGACCAGGGAGCGGTCCCAGAGGCGGCGGTCCTGTTCGAGGAGCGGAACGAGCGTGCCGTCCTCGCCCCGGCGGGCTGCCCTGCGGGACTCGACGAGGAGCATCAGGCCCAGCAGTCCGGTGACCTCGGGCTCGTCCGGCATGAGTTCGGCCAGCAGCCGTCCGAGGCGCACGGCCTCCTCGCACAGCCCGGACTCCCCCTCGAAGCCCTGGTTGAAGATCAGGTAGACGACCGCGAGCACCGCGGCGAGACGGTCGGGCAGGTCGGCGTCGCGCGGCACCCGGTAGGGGATGCCGGCGTCGCGGATCTTCGCCTTGGCCCGCACCAGCCGCTGGGCCATCGTCGGTTCGGGCACGAGGAAGGCGCGGGCGATCTGCGCGGTGGTGAGCCCGCCGAGCAGGCGCAGGGTGAGCGCGACCCGGGCGGGCATGGCGAGGGCGGGATGGCAGCAGGTGAAGATCAGACGGAGCCGTTCGTCGCGCACGGGGCCCTCCTCGGGCGGTGCGTCGGGGGCGTGCAGCAGGGCCGCCTGCGCGTGCCGTCCGTCCCGCGTCGCCTCGCGGCGCAGCCGGTCGATCGCGCGGTTGCGGGCGGTGGTGATGATCCAGCCCGCCGGACTCGGCGGCAAACCGGTGCGCGGCCACCGCTCCAGGGCGGTGGTGAAGGCGTCCTGGACGGCCTCCTCGGCGAGGTCGATGTCGCCGAGGAGGCGGACGAGGACCGCGACCGCGCGGCCGTACTCCGCACGGAAGACGGTCTCGACGTCCGGTGCGGTCATCAGTCCCCGGCCTCGTCCTCGAACGGCCGGACCTCGATGGGCAGGGTGGTGGCCAGGGCCAGCCTGCGGCCCCACTCCAGGGCTGCGTCCAGGTCGGGTGCCTTGATGAGGCTGATGCCGCCGAGCATCTCCTTGCCCTCGGCGTACGGCCCGTCGGTGACGAGGACGTCGCCGTCGCTGGGGCGCAGCACCGTGGAGGACTCCGGGCCGTACAGTCCCCCGGCGAACACCCAGGCCCCCGCCTCGCGCAGGTCCCGGTTGAGGGCGTCGAGCTTCTTCCCGATCTCGGCGAGGACCTCCGGGGCGGGCGGCTCCCCGACCGGTTGCATCACATTGAGCAGGTAGTACTTCACGGCGGCCTCCTGCGGCGTCGTAGCGGTTCTCACCGTCTACACGAACGGCACGCGCCCGGATCGACACCCCGCGGGATTCTGCCGCGAGAATTCGTCATGACCACCCTGGACCACCCGCTCGGCGACCGCGCCCGGCACCTTGCCGCCGACCTGCTCGCCCCGCGCGGGCGGAGCGGGTCGGCCAGGAGCACCCTCGGCGGCCCCTCCGCCGGGAGGGATCAGTCGTCGTCGCCCGCGGGGACCACGACGAGGAAGGCGTCCGACTTCAGGTCCATGACCACCGTCGCGGGTTCGCCCTCGGCGCGGCGCTCGGCCGCGTACTCCTCCGCCGGCCACGATCCGCGCGGAGATCCCGCCGGAAACCGCTCCAACACCTTCGCACCCATGGCGGCAGCCACCTCCACACCGTCTCCCACATCGTCGAGCGCGGGCCGGATCGTCCTCTCCTGCCCGGTACACACCGTCTGCCCCGGGCGGCCGCGGGCATGTCCACGACTTCGCCCGCCTCCGGCTCGTTCGCCCGTCCGGGGGTGTGCCGTGCCGCGCCCGCATCCCGGACGGTCCCCGGCGGGGAAGTCCTCATGAAGGCCCCGACAGGTGAGGACGACCGACGGCATGGAACGCGACGCGGTGCGAGAGGGAGTGCGGTGCCTGGTGACGGGCGCCACGGGATACATCGGCGGGCGCCTGGTGCCCGAACTGCTCGGCGCCGGGCACCAGGTGCGCTGCCTGGCACGCTCACCGGAACGGCTGCGCGACCACCCGTGGGCCCCGGACGCGGAGGTGGTGCGCGGCGACGTCACCGACGCCGCGTCCGTGGCCCGCGCCATGGAGGGCGTCGACGTCGCCTACTACCTGGTGCACGCGCTGGGCACCGGCAAGGACTTCGAGGAGACCGACCGCAGGGCGGCGCGGACCTTCGCCGAGCAGGCGCGGGCCGCGGGCGTCCGGCGGATCGTCTACCTGGGCGGCCTCACCCCGGCCGGTGTGCCCGAGCACGAGCTCTCCCCGCATCTGCGCTCGCGGGCCGAGGTCGGGCGCATCCTGCTGGACTCCCCGGTGCCGGCCACCGTGCTGCGGGCGGCCGTCATCATCGGCTCGGGCTCCGCCTCCTTCGAGATGCTGCGCTACCTCACCGAACGGCTGCCCGTGATGGTCACGCCGAGCTGGGTGCACACCCGTATCCAGCCGGTGGCCGTGCGGGACGTCCTGCGCGCCCTCATCGGCAGCGCGCTGATGCCGCCGGACGTGAACCGGACCTTCGACATCGGCGGCCCGGACGTGCTGACGTACCGGGAGATGATGGTCCGGTACGCGCAGGTGGCCGGGCTGCCCCGCCGGGTCATCCTGCCGGTGCCGGTCCTCACCCCGGGGCTGTCCAGCCACTGGGTGGGCCTGGTGACACCGGTGCCGTCCTCCATCGCCCGGCCGCTGACCGAGTCGCTGCGGCACGAGGTGGTGTGCCGCGAGCACGACATCGCCCGGTACGTGCCCGATCCGCCGGGGCATCCGATCGGCTTCGACGAGGCGGTACGGCTCGCGCTGCGGCAGGTGCGCGACGCGCGGGTGACGACCCGGTGGTCGTCGGCGTCGGTGCCCGGCGCGTCCAGCGACCCGCTGCCCACCGACCCCGACTGGGCGGGCGGCAGCCTCTACACCGACCACCGCGAACTCATCGTGCACGCCTCGCCCGAGGCGCTGTGGCGGGTCGTCGAAGGCATCGGCGGAGAGAACGGCTGGTACTCGTTCCCGCTCGCCTGGGCGGTGCGCGGCTGGCTGGACCGCCTGGTCGGCGGGGTGGGGCTGCGCCGGGGGCGGCGGGACGCGTCGCGGCTGCGGGTCGGCGACTCGCTGGACTTCTGGCGCGTCGAGGAGATCGAGCCGGGCCGGCTGCTGCGGCTGCGCGCGGAGATGCGGCTGCCGGGGCTGGCCTGGCTGGAGATGCGCGCGCTCACCGGCCCGGACGGCCGCACCCGCTACCGCCAGCGCGCCCTGTTCCACCCGCGCGGGCTGCTCGGCCACGCGTACTGGTGGAGCGTATCGCCCTTCCACGCGATCGTGTTCGGCGGCATGGCCCGCAACATCGCGCGGGCCGCGGCCGCCTCCCCCCTGCCCACGACGGCGGACCACTCCACCCACCCCTGAGCGGCACCGCCCGCCACCGCCCCGCGCCCGCGTACGCCCTGAAGGCCCCCGCCCGCGCCCCGCACACCACGCCCGCCCTCGCCCCCGGCCCCCGCCCTGCACGACCACGCCCGCCCTCGCCC